>NZ_JAVDUL010000002.1:0-1103827 GCF_031456345.1 Pseudomonas sp. 2957 | reverse complement strand
CCGTGAGGCTTGACCATATAACACCCAAGCAATTTGCTGACCTGAAAAGGCACCAGATTGCGGTGTGTGAAGACGAAACGAACCGAAAGTTCGAAGTTCACAAACACCAGCTGTCACATACCCAATTTGCTGAAGCGAGGCCGTCTGGTCACGAGTCAGTCCACGAATTTCTTGACGACCATAGAGCGTTGGAACCACCTGATCCCATCCCGAACTCAGCAGTGAAACGATGCATCGCCGATGGTAGTGTGGGGTTTCCCCATGTGAGAGTAGGTCATCGTCAAGATTAAATTCCGAAACCCCAATTGCGAAAGCAGTTGGGGTTTTGTTTTGCCTGCGAGAAAGTTTTTAGCCTGCCACCGGGGAAATTCATCCTGAAGTGGATGGCGAGTTTTGGTATGGTGCAGCTCGTTTTTTAACGGACTGATGTCCTGCCCACGGATCGGCACTCATTTACGTCTAAGAGTTGCTGTAGAAATGCCTGAACCAATCCCGATCAAGGACCATGAAAAAGAGACGAGGCTGGTCAACAAACGCTTGATTGCCTGTGCTCTGTTCGTGTTCGCCATCAGCTGCGCTTTGGTGGTGCGGCTGTACATTCTCCAGGTCGTGGAATTCGATTACCACTCGACCATCTCCGAAAACAACCGTGTCCATGTCCTGCCGATACCGCCGACGCGGGGATTGATCTACGACCGCAACGGCGTATTACTCGCCGACAACCGTCCCAGCTACAACCTGACCATCACCCGTGAGCGTGCAACCGACGTCAATCAAGAATTGGACGAAGTCATCAACTTGCTGCACTTGCCTGCTGAAGACCGCACGGTATTCGACAAGGCGATGAAGCAATCCCGGCATCCATTTACACCGGTCACACTGTTTTATGAGCTGACGGAAGAGCAGATCGCCGTCCTGGCGGTGAACGAATTTCGCTTGCCGGGCATTGATGTCGAACCGCAGTTTGTCCGGCACTATCCTCTCGGCGCACATTTCGCTCATTCAATCGGTTATGTCGGTCGGATCAATGAAAAGGAAGCTAAAACCCTCGACTCCGTGGAATACCGAGGTACGCAGTCCATTGGTAAAACCGGTATCGAGCGTTTTTATGAGGCGCAGTTGCACGGCCATGTCGGTTACGAAGAAGTCGAGACCAATGCTCAAGGCCGCGTGCTGCGGGTGCTCAAGCACACGGATCCGGTTCCAGGTAAAAACATCGGCCTTAGTCTTGACGTCAAACTGCAGGAAGCCGCCGAAGCTGCTTTGGGAGACCGTCGTGGTTCAGTGGTAGCTCTCGACCCGTCCACCGGAGAAGTGCTGGCGATGGTCAGCAATCCGAGCTTCGATCCGAATCTGTTCGTCACCGGGATCAGTTCGAAGGAATATTCAGCGCTGCGGGATTCCATCGATCGGCCATTGTTCAACCGCGTATTGCGTGGCCTGTACGCCCCAGGCTCGACGATCAAACCGGAAGTCGCCATCGCAGGGCTGGACGCAGGCGTCGTAACTCCGCAGACCCGCGTATTCGATCCCGGCTATTACCAACTACCGGACTTCGATCACAAGTATCGCAACTGGAACCACAGCGGTGATGGTTGGGTGGACATGGACGCGGCGATCATGCGTTCCAACGACACCTACTTCTACGACTTGGCGCACAAGCTTGGCATCGATCGTCTGCACGACTACATGGCGATGTTCGGCCTTGGTGAAAAAGTCTCGCTGGACATGTTTGAAGAGTCCCCCGGTCTGATGCCGTCGCAGGCGTGGAAACGCGCTACACGGCGACAGGCCTGGTATCCCGGCGAGACGGTTATTCTCGGCATCGGCCAGGGATACATGCAGGTCACACCGCTGCAATTGGCCCAGGCCACTGCCCTGATCGCCAATAAGGGGATATGGAATAGGCCGCACTTGGCCAAGTCGGTCGACGGTGTAGCGCCGGTCGACGAACATCCAATGCCCAATATCCTGCTCAAGGACCCGCGCGATTGGGAGCAGGTCAATCACGGTATGCAGATGGTCATGCACGATGCTCGAGGTATTGCCCGTGCGGCCGCTGCGGGTGCGCAATACCGCATCGCCGGCAAGAGTGGCACGGCGCAAGTGGTAGCGATCAAGCAAGGGGAGCGCTACAACCGCGAGAAAACCCTGGAGCGCCACCGTGATAACGCCCTGTTTGTAGGATTCGCACCGGCCGAGCATCCGAAGATCGCCATCTCGGTAATGATCGAGAACGGCGAGGCGGGTGGTCGTGTTGCCGGTCCAGTAGTGCGGCAGATCATGGACGCCTGGTTACTCGATCAGGATGGTCACCTTAAACCTCAATACGCTGCGCCGAGCAAAGCGCCGGGCGATCCTCACGTCTGAGGCGTAACGGTTCACAGCACAGGCTCCGTAAGCGGAGCCTGTGATTACGCACCCGGTACCGGGCAGCTCATATCACCTTCCTCACATTTCAAATACTGCTTGAGGGTTTCTACTCTGGCCTTGGTTACGGCTGTAAGACAACTACTGTAAACCAATGGATAAACACTCCCGCCTGCCACCCCAGAAGCCGAAAACTTGCACTCGGCATCCCGAAAGCTGACCCACGCCCGCTGCGCATTGACCAGCAGCTTCTTTCCGTCCGGGTTGTCCTTCAGGCGTCCGGTGATCTGCTGATAGAGCGTATTCAGTTCCTTGTCTGCCGCTTTGAAGGCTTGCCCCGCGCATTGATTCATCGTCGCCTGATCGCTGGCGTTGGCACAATCAACGGCGGCATGGGCGAAAGGGGCAAACAAAAAGGGCGCAGAGGCCAGAAGCAGACGCACTGACATAAGGTTCTCGCTGTATCGAGTGGAAAGAGTGTATCGAGTGTTATGTACGTAGCCGGGAGGCCTCAAGCAAGCGATCCGCAGTGGCGGTGATTTCTTCGCCTTCATGCAGCCGCTCCAGCCAGTGCTCGGGGATCGCCCGAGCGCTGTAGTAAGCACCTGCCAACTGACCCACGATAGCAGCCGTTGTATCCGCATCATCACCGAGATTGGCTGCTTTCAACACCGCTTCGGCGAATGTCTGCGTATGGTGAAAGCACCACAAAGCGGCTTCCAGCGATTGGACGCTATAACCACTGCCTTTTATTTCAGTTTCCGCTTTGTGAAGGTACTCACCCTGAGCAATCGCAACCACCTTGGGCTGGGAAAGCTTGAGCAGTGGCGCCCGGCGAAGCTGTGTTTTCTCCGCACCCTCAAGCGCTCGTGCAATCAGATCAGCCAGCAATTGGCAGCACTCGATTGCCTCCGGCGCCGCATGGGTTGTGCGCGAACTGTCGGCAGCAAAGGCCTGTATTTGGCGATTATCGGGGAAATAGAACAGCACGATGGGCGCCAACCGCATCAGCGACCCGTTGCCAGCTGTCAACGGGTCAGTCGAGCCGGCAAAAGGCTCTCCGCTTCGCTGATACTGTTGCAGCGCCTGGCTCACGGTCATGCCGATGTCGAAACATTCACCGGTGGAGCTCAGATATCCCCATTTCCACCAATTGAGATAGCGGCCCATCTGATCAGCCGCGTCGAAACCGTTTTTGCGCAGCAGGCTCTCGGCCAGGCAGAGTGCCATTGAGGTGTCATCGGTCCATTGCCCTGGCTTGAGCTGGAACGGGCCACCGCCGACCATGTCGCTCAGCGGCTGGAATGATCCTCGCGGCTGGAACTCAACTGTTGTGCCGACCGCATCGCCGCAAGCCAGGCCGAGGAGGGCGCCGCGATACCGATCGGCAAGAGAGGGCTGCATGATTCGTCCTTGTTTCTGCGGATTCGCTGGAAAGATAACAGGTCAAGCGGCGCCGATCACAGAGCGGAAACTACCGCAGGATGTGTCTGCTCGGATCGATGCCTGCAGCGCCTGGATACAACTTCGCATTGGACATGTGGTCATACAAGCCTAGTGTTCAGAACAGGAGGTGACGTATGAAACCAGTACCTAACAGTTTCGAACGCAAGATCACGCTCAAGGCGTCGCGTTCCCATGTCTGGCGCGCATTGGTCGATGCAGAGGCGTTCGGTCAGTGGTTTGGCGTGGCACTTGAGGGCCGGCGCTTCATTGCCGGTGAGTGGACGCAGGGCCAGGTCACGTACCCCGGTTATGAACACGTATTGTGGAATGTGCTGATCGAGCGGGTCGAGCCGCAGCAGTTGTTTTCTTTCCGCTGGCACCCGTATGCGGTCAACCCGAAGATCGACTACTCGCAAGAGCCGACCACGCTGGTCAAGTTCGAATTGCAGGACTTCGAGGACGGCACTCTACTCAAGGTCTCGGAGTCCGGCTTCGCGCACATCCCTGATATCCGTCAGAAAGAGGCGTATTACATGGACAGTCGCGGCTGGGAGGAGCAGTTGAGCAGGCTTGAACAGTTTCTCGCCGAAAGCGCCAGGGCTCGTGAAAGCGGCGGTGCCTGACAGGTCTAAGGGTTTTCGGCAGTGTTTGTATGGCGAATGTCTTACACGCATTGGTAGCTTTTACGACTATTGCTGATTGGATCCACTGGGTAATCTACACACATCAACTGAGACACAGGGAGTGTTTCAGGATCATGGACGATCGACCATCGCAAGGATCGCTGCCGACAGGGAGTCGATAATGGTCTTGGGAAAAACCCGCTTCGGCGGGTTTTTTTTCGCCTGAATGTAGGAGCCGCCGAAGGCTGCGATCTTTTGATCCTGCTTTTAAAAGCCAGGTCAAAAAGATCACAGCCTGCGCGAATGTCATCCCGTCACGAAGCAATCAACTGCCGCAACACATAATGCAGGATCCCCCCGGATTTGAAGTACTCGACCTCATTCAGCGTATCAATGCGGCACAAGACTTCGATTCTCTCCTGACGCCCATCCTCCCGAGTGATAACCAGCGGCAGGTTCATCCGCGGCCTCAGCTCGACGCCGGTCAATCCCAGAATCTCGAACGTCTCTTTGCCGGTCAGATTGAGACTCTTGCGATTCTGATCAAGCTTGAACTGCAACGGCAGCACACCCATGCCGACCAGATTCGAGCGGTGAATGCGTTCGAAGCTCTCCGCAATCACCGCTTTGACGCCCAGCAGATTGGTGCCTTTCGCCGCCCAGTCACGGCTCGACCCGGTGCCGTACTCCTGACCGGCAATCACCACCAACGGCGTCCCCGAAGCCTGATATTTCATCGCTGCGTCATAGATCGCCATTTTTTCCCCGGTGGGAATGTAAATGGTGTTCCCGCCTTCCTCGCCCCCAAGCATCTCGTTGCGAATGCGGATGTTGGCAAACGTGCCGCGCATCATCACTTCATGATTGCCGCGACGGGAACCGTAGGAGTTGAAGTCGCGCGGTTCGACGCCTTTTTCCTGCAGATAACGCCCGGCCGGGCTGTCGATCTTGATGTTGCCGGCGGGGGAGATGTGGTCGGTGGTCACTGAATCGCCGAGCAAGGCCAAGACCCGCGCGCCTTTGACGTCTTTGACTTCCGGCAGAGGGCCGGAAATGTCGTCGAAGAAAGGTGGATGCTGAATGTAGGTCGAATCGTCCTGCCACACGTAAGTCGCCGCTTGCGGCACCTCGATGGCCTGCCATTGCTCATCACCGGCAAACACTTCGGCGTATTCCTTGTGGAACATCGCCGTATTGACCTGATTCACCGCTTCAGCGATTTCCCGACTGCTCGGCCAGATATCTCGCAGGTACACCGGATTGCCCTGCTGATCCTCGCCCAGCGGTTCGCTGCTGATATCGGTGCGCACACTGCCAGCCAAAGCGTACGCGACGACCAGAGGAGGCGAGGCCAGCCAGTTGGTTTTCACCAGTGGGTGCACACGGCCTTCGAAATTGCGGTTGCCGGACAGGACTGATGCGACGGTCAGATCGGCTTTCTGAATGGCTTTCTCGATCGGCTCCGGCAGTGGCCCGGAGTTGCCGATGCAGGTGGTGCAACCGTAGCCGACCAACGAAAACCCGAGCTGATCAAGGTAATGTGTCAGTCCGGCAGCCTTGTAATAATCGGTGACGACTTTCGAACCCGGCGCCAATGAACTCTTCACCCAAGGTTTGCGCGTCAGGCCTTTCTCTACAGCTTTCTTCGCCAGCAACCCGGCCGCCATCATCACGCTCGGGTTGGAAGTGTTGGTGCAGGAAGTGATCGCGGCGATGACCACGGCACCGTTTTTCAGGCGATAGGTCTTGCCCTCGTATTCGTAGTCCGCTTCGCCGACCAGATCGGCGTTGCCCACCGCCACGCCGCCACCGCCCTCGCTTTCCAGGCGTCCTTCTTCCTTGCTGGTCGGTTTGAATTGCAGGTCGATGAAATCACTGAAGGCCTGCGCGACGTTCGGCAGCGAGACGCGATCCTGCGGACGTTTCGGTCCGGCCAGGCTTGCCTCGACGCTGCCCATGTCCAAGGCCAGGCTGTCGGTGAACACCGGCTCCTGGCCCGGCAAACGCCACAGGCCTTGAGCCTTGGTGTAGGCCTCGACCAGCTTCACCACTTCCGGCGGCCGGCCGGACAAGCGCAGGTATTCCAGCGTGACATCGTCGACCGGGAAGAAGCCGCATGTCGCGCCGTATTCCGGGGCCATATTGGCGATGGTCGCGCGGTCGGCCAGTGGCAGGTCGGCGAGACCGTCGCCATAGAATTCGACGAATTTGCCAACCACGCCTTTCTTGCGCAGCATCTGCGTCACGGTCAGCACCAGATCGGTCGCGGTGATGCCTTCCTTGAGCTTGCCGGTGAGTTTGAAGCCGATCACTTCCGGGATCAGCATCGACACCGGTTGCCCGAGCATCGCCGCTTCCGCTTCGATCCCGCCAACGCCCCAGCCGAGTACGCCGAGACCGTTGATCATGGTGGTGTGGGAGTCGGTGCCGACCAAGGTGTCGGGGAAGGCGTAGGTGCGGCCATCCTCGTCTTTGGTCCAAACGGTGCGGCCGAGATATTCAAGGTTGACCTGGTGGCAGATGCCGGTGCCCGGCGGGACCACGCTGAAGTTATCGAACGCACTCTGGCCCCAGCGCAGGAAGGCATAGCGCTCGCCGTTGCGTTGCATTTCGATGTCGACGTTCTGTTCAAACGCACTGGCGCTGGCAAACTTGTCGACCATCACCGAGTGGTCGATCACCAGATCCACCGGCGACAACGGATTGATCCGCTGCGGATCACCGCCGGCCTTGGCCATCGCCGCACGCATGGCGGCGAGGTCGACCACGGCGGGCACACCGGTAAAATCCTGCATCAATACGCGGGCAGGGCGGTACTGGATTTCGCGATCGGAGCGGCGCTCCTTAAGCCAGGCGGCGATGGCCTTGAGGTCAGCGCCGGTGACAGTTTTTTCGTCTTCCCAGCGCAGCAGATTTTCCAGCAGGACCTTCAATGACATCGGCAGCTTGTCGAGATCGCCCAGGCTTTTGGCGGCTTCCGGCAGGCTGAAATAGTGGTAGGTCGTGGCGTCGATTTGTAGGGTTTTCAGTGACTTCAGACTATCGAGGGACGGCATTACGATCACTCCTTTGAGTCCGCACGGCTACGGACTGAGGGGACGGGCAGAGCATTAAACCTAGCCCTGTTTTGAGTAGCTGGCTAATAACTGGACTCTATCGGCGCAACCAAGGTTCCGACTTCAGCTATCATGCGCCGGTTTTCGTGACAGGCATTGCGGCAACGCAAGGCTTGAGCATCGCGCAGCGGCCGAATGATCGACCGCTGCCCAGGAGTAAGAATGAACACCCTATTCATGCATTGCCGGCCCGGCTTCGAAGGCGAAGTCTGTTCGGAGATTTCCGATCTCGCCGCCCGTCTCAATGTCGCCGGTTACGCCAAAGCCAAAACCGCCACGGCCTGCGCCGAGTTTGTCTGCACTGAAGCGGACGGCGCTGAACGCCTGATGCGCGGTCAACGTTTCGCCGAATTGATCTTCCCGCGGCAGTGGGCGCGCGGCTTTTTCATCGATCTGCCGGAAAACGACCGGATCAGTGTGATTCTCGCGCACATGGCCGATTTTCCGGTGTTTGGCAGTCTGTGGCTGGAAGTGGTCGATACCAATGACGGCAAGGAACTGTCGAATTTCTGCAAAAAGTTCGAAGGACCGCTGCGCAAGGCGCTGACCGCCGCTGGCAAACTGATAGACGACGCCAGCAAGCCGCGTTTGTTGCTGACCTTCAAAAGCGGACGCGAGGTGTTTCTTGGCATGGCCGATGCCGGCAACTCGGCGATGTGGCCGATGGGAATTCCACGCCTGAAGTTTCCTCGCGAGGCGCCCAGCCGTTCGACCTTGAAGCTGGAGGAGGCGTGGCACCACTTCATTCCACGTGATCAGTGGGAAGATCGCCTGCACAGCGACATGACCGGCGTTGACCTTGGCGCCGCGCCGGGCGGCTGGACCTGGCAACTGGTCAACCGGGGCATGCTGGTGACGGCGATCGACAACGGCCCGATGGCTGAAAGCCTGATGGAAACCGGACTGGTCCAGCATCTGATGGCGGACGGTTTTACCTTCAAGCCGAAGCAGCCGGTGGACTGGATGGTTTGCGACATTGTCGAGAAACCTGCGCGCAACGCGGCAATGCTGGAAGAGTGGATCGGCGAAGGACATTGCCGCGAAGCAGTAGTCAACCTGAAGCTGCCGATGAAGCAGCGTTATGCCGAAGTGAAACGTCTGCTTGAGCGCATTGCCGATGGATTCAAGGCACGTGGGATCAAGGTTGATATCGGCTGCAAGCAGTTGTATCACGACCGCGAGGAAGTGACTTGTCATCTGCGCCGGCACGACACCAGAAAACCCAAATCGCGCTGACACAACACTGAACCTGTGGGAGCGAGCCTGCTCGCGAAAGCGGTGGGGCTGACGGATTGCCTTCGCGAGCAGGCTCGCTCCCACATGGGTTGGACGATATCCCAAGCAATGCGCGACAATGCCGGCCAGTTTCTGGAGTGAACCATGAGTGAAATGATCGATACCCCGGTCGACGGCACCCTCGACGCCACCGGCCTCAATTGCCCGGAACCGGTGATGATGTTGCACCAGCACATCCGCGATCTGGTGCCCGGCGGCCTGCTCAAGGTGATCGCCACCGATCCCTCGACCAAGCGCGATATCCCCAAGTTCTGCGTGTTTCTTGACCACGAGCTGGTCAGCCAGCACGAAGAGGCCGGCAGCTATCTGTACTGGATTCGTAAGAAGTCCTGATTCTGGGCAAAAAAAGACCTGCAAATGCAGGTCTTTTTTATGGGTGATCAACCCGCCGAACGACTGATTCGAATCCGCTTGCGCGCGCTGCGTGTCAGCCGGATCGACAGCATCAGCGCCGCGCAGCTCAGGCCGACGATCAAACCCTGCCACAAGCCGCTCGGCCCACGTGGCTCACCGAGCCAATCGGTCAGGCCCAGCGCATAACCGACCGGCAAACCAATCCCCCAGTAGGCGAACAGAGTCAGGATCATCGTCACCCTAGTATCCTGATAGCCACGCAGCGCGCCGGCGGCAGTCACCTGGATTGCGTCGGAAAACTGGAACAGCGCCGAGTAGACAATCAGCATCGCCGCAATGTGAATCACTGTTGGATCAGCGGTATAGATCGCCGCAATCGGCTCGCGCAGCGCCAGCATCAGGCTCGCCGACAGGCAGGCGTAGGCCAGCGCCGTGCCCATGCCGACTCCAGCGGCAAAACGTGCCTCTCGCGGTTCCTCGCGGCCCAGCGCCTGGCCTACACGCACGGTGACCGCCATGCCCAGCGAATAGGGAATCATGAACACCAGCGAGCTGACGTTCAGCGCGATCTGATGCCCGGCCACCACCGTCGCGCCGAGGCTGCCGATCAGCAGGGCGATCACGGCAAAAATGCTCGACTCGGCAAACACCGCGATGCCGATCGGCAAACCAATCGACAGCAGACGTTTGATCACCGCCCACTGCGGCCAGTCGAAGCGGCTGAACAATTCGCTAGAGCGATAGGCCGGTGCCCAGCGTTCATACCCGGCCAGGCCCAGCGCCATCACCCACATCACGATCGCCGTGGCCCAGCCGCAGCCGACGCCGCCCATGGCCGGCACGCCGAAGTGGCCATAAATGAAGATATAGTTCAGCGGGATGTTCAATGCCAGACCACAGAGGCCCAGCACCATGGCCGGGCGGGTGCGGCCGATGCCGTCGCTGGTGCAGCGCAGCACGTGATAGAAGGCCACCGCCGGCAAGCCGCTGGCGATGCCGTGCAGATATTGCATGCACGGGCCGATCAGCTCGGGATCGACTTTCATCAGATGCAGCACCGGTTCGGCGGCGACCAGCATCGAGGTGGCGATCAATCCGACTACCAATGCCAGCCACAACGCCTGACGCACGATCGGGCCGATTTCGCTGTGCTTGCCGGCGCCGAAACGCTGCGCGACTTTTGGTGTGGTGGCCAGCAGGGTGCCGGTCATCAATAGAAACACCGGAACCCAGATCGAGTTGCCCAGCGCCACCGCCGCCAGGTCCTTGGGGCCGACGCGCCCGGCCATCACCGCATCGACGAAGCCCATGGCCGTGGTCGCCAGTTGCGCGATGATGATCGGCAGGGCCAGGGCGAGCAGGTTTTTCAACTCCAGGCGAATCCGCGCAGGGCGGCTCAGCGAGACGGCGACAGGTTGGTCAGTTACAGGGTTCACAGGCAAAGCGTCCAGAAAGTATTGATGCGCAGAGCGGCGCATTCTACGCCGCTGACGCCTCGGTCAGGAAATATCCTCTGTTGCGTATTTGTAAGCGCAAACCCTGCTGGCTGATCGACGCGTCAGCACCTAAACTGCCGATCCGCCCAAGGAGCCCGCCATGCTGATTGTTGCCGACGAAAATATCCCGCTGCTCGATGCTTTTTTTGCCGGTTTCGGCGACATCCGCCGAGTGCCGGGCCGCTCCATTGACCGCGCGACGGTTGAGCAGGCCGATGTGTTGCTGGTGCGCTCGGTGACTAACGTCAATCGCGCGCTGCTCGAAGGCAGCAAGGTGCGCTTTGTCGGCACCTGCACCATCGGCACCGATCATCTGGATCTCGATTACTTCAACGAGGCCGGGATCTGCTGGTCGAGCGCGCCGGGTTGCAATGCCCGTGGTGTAGTCGACTACGTACTGGGCAGTCTGATGACACTGGCCGAAATCGAAGGCGCGGATCTGACTCAGCGTACTTACGGCGTCGTCGGCGCCGGTGAAGTGGGGGGGCGCTTGATCAAGGTTCTCAAGGGCTTGGGCTGGAACGTCAAGGTTTGCGATCCGCCACGTCAGGCTGCCGAGGGCGGCGATCATGTCAGCCTCGAGCAGATCATCGAGCAGTGCGACGTGATCAGTCTGCATACGCCATTGACCCGTAGCGGCAACAACGCGACCTGGCATCTGTTCGATCAACAGCGTCTGCAACAACTCAAGCAAGGTGCATGGTTGATCAACGCGGCGCGCGGCCCTGTAGTGGACAATGCAGCGCTGCGTGAGGTGCTGCTGGAGCGCGAGGACCTGCAAGCGGTGCTCGACGTCTGGGAAAAAGAGCCGGAAGTCGACCCTGCGCTGGCCGAACTCTGCGTATTGGCCACGCCACATATTGCCGGTTACAGCCTCGATGGCAAGCAACGCGGGACCGCGCAGATTTATCAGGCCTACTGCGCTTTCAGCGGCCAACCTGCAGCTATCCAGCTCAGCGATCTGCTGCCAGCAACCTGGTTGTCGGAAGTTTCCCTGCACGGTGACAGCGATCCGGCGTGGGCGCTGGCGATGTTGTGCCGGGGCGTGTATGACCCGCGCCGCGATGATGCGGATTTCCGCCGCAGCCTGGTGGGAAATGTCGCTGAGCAGCGCTCGGCGTTTGACGCGTTGCGCAAGCAATATCCGGTGCGCCGCGAGATTGAAGGGCTGAAGGTGCGAATTGAAGGTGATGCGCCGGGGTTGCGGCAGATTGTTGAGGCGCTGGGGGCGGTGGCTGTCTGAATCAGCGCTGGCCTTTTCGCGAGCAGGCTCGCTCCCACAGGGGATCTACAGTGCAGCAAAGTTAAAGGTGGGAGCGAGCTTGCTCGCGAAAGCCACACCACCAATCCCGAATTGCAGATATAAAAAACCCGGCCAATCAGGGCCGGGTCAGGAAGACGGTGGCTACATCACTCTTGTTCGGCAGGCTTGACCAATCGCTTCTCCAGTTCGCGGCACGCGTCCTGGATCATGTCTTCAGTGATCGGTACTTCGCGGCCCTGCTCATCGATAATCGAGCAACCCAGAGACTGGTCGGGTTTGGTGCGGATCACTTCAATCTTGTCTTCGCTGCTGTGTTGCAAGGACATGGCCTGTCTCCTCATCAGGTTGTGTGCCTAAGTTAAAACCGCCACGTGACCAGGCTGTGACAACTCCCTGCGGTCTGTCGGCGGGCGGCATCTCTACTCAAACAGAAATGACCGCTCGTCTCAACCGCAACCTTAGACCAATCGTTTCTAGCATCCGGACATCCCGGGCATATTTAACCTGACTCATTGTGATTTACAGAGTTCCACCCCATCTGAGTCTGTAGGCTGGCCCGATCCATCTGCGCAGACGTGAACTCCATGATCTCCATGTTTTCTTCCCGACACCGGCGTGCCCTGCGCCTGACCAGTCATTTTCTCCTGCCGTACCGCTGGCATGCCTTCGGCGCACTGCTCGCGCTGATCGTCACCGCCGGCATCACCTTGTCGATGGGGCAGGGCATCAAGTTGTTGGTAGACCAGGGTTTCATGACCCGTTCGCCGCATCTGCTCAATCAGTCGATCGGGATTTTCATGTTGCTGGTGCTCGGACTGGCGCTGGGCACCTTTGCCCGTTTCTATCTGGTGTCGTGGATAGGCGAGCGCGTGGTCGCCGACATTCGCCGCCAAGTGTTCAATCACTTGGTGTATCTGCATCCGGGCTTTTATGAGGATAACCGCAGCTCGGAAATCCAGTCGCGCCTGACCGCTGATACCACGCTGCTGCAATCGGTGATCGGCTCGTCGCTCTCGCTGTTCCTGCGCAATCTGCTGATGGTCATCGGTGGTGTGGTGTTGCTGTTCATCACCAATCCGAAGTTGACCAGCATTGTCGTGATTGCACTGCCGCTGGTGATCGCGCCGATCCTGATTTTCGGCCGCCGTGTGCGCAATCTGTCGCGCCAGAGCCAGGACCGTATCGCCGACATTGGCAGCTATGTGTCGGAAACCCTTGGTCAGATCAAAACCGTGCAGGCCTACAACCATCAAGTGCAGGACGAGCAGCGTTTCGCTTCTACCGTCGAGCAGGCGTTTGAAACCGCGCGTAAGAGGATCTTCCAGAGGGCGTGGTTGATCACGCTAGTGATCGTGCTGGTGCTTGGCGCGGTGGCGGTGATGTTGTGGGTCGGCGGCATGGATGTGATGGCGGGGCGGATTTCGGCTGGGGAACTGGCGGCGTTCGTTTTCTACAGCCTGATTGTCGGCAGTGCGTTCGGCACGCTGAGCGAAGTGATCGGCGAGCTGCAGCGCGCTGCTGGCGCAGCGGAGCGGATCGCAGAATTGCTGCGTTCGGAAAACATCATCCAGCCCCCGTTGACCGGACTGGTCACTCTGCCAGCGCGAGTCAAAGGTGAACTTGAGCTGCGCGACGTGCGCTTTTCCTACCCCTCGCGTCCGGAAAGCTACGCCGTCGATGGCTTGAATCTGACGGTGAGGGCGGGCGAGACCTTGGCATTAGTGGGGCCGTCGGGTGCGGGCAAGTCTACGGTCTACGATTTGTTGCTGCGCTTCTACGATCCACGCGAGGGGCAGATTTTCCTCGATGGCGTGCCGCTGACCAGCCTTGACCCGCTGGATCTGCGCCGCTGTTTCGCCCTGGTCTCGCAAACCCCCGCGTTGTTTTTCGGCAGCGTGGAGGACAACATTTGCTACGGCTGCCCGACGGCCACGCTTGAGCAGGTCAAGGAAGCTGCGCGAATTGCCCACGCCCACGACTTCATCGAACAAATGCCGGACGGCTATCAGACTCATCTGGGAGATGGCGGCCTCGGGTTGTCCGGCGGTCAGCGCCAACGTCTGGCCATTGCCCGCGCCTTGCTAGTGGACGCGCCGATCCTGCTCCTTGACGAAGCCACCAGCGCCCTCGACGCACAGAGCGAACATCTGATCCAGCAGGCCCTGCCAACGCTGATGGAAAACCGCACCACGCTAGTGATCGCTCACAGGCTGGCCACGGTGAAGAACGCTGACCGGATTGCGGTGATGGATCAAGGCAAGCTGGTAGCGGTGGGGACACATCAGGAGTTGATCGCCAGCAATCCGCTGTACGCACGGCTGGCGGCGTTGCAGTTCAATGATGGTCGATCTGTCACAGCAGACTGAGCAATCGACCAAGTAACCGACCAAAAAAATGCCCGCATCTCACGATACGGGCATTTTTCATGATCCGGCGTCAGCCTGGTGATTACTGATCGTCAAAATACCGCTCATGCCAATCCACCAGCGGTTGCGGCGAGTTGAGCTTTTGCCCGTAGATCACCGAGTAGGACAACACGTTCTGCACGTATTGACGGGTTTCGTCGAACGGGATGCTTTCCACCCAGACGTCGAAACTCAGGTGATCAGCGCCGCGCAGCCACTGACGCACGCGGCCTGGCCCGGCGTTATAAGCGGCGGAGGCGAGCACGCGGTTGCCGTTGAACTGGCTGTGCACCTGGCTGAGGTAAGCGGCGCCGAGCTGAATGTTCTTGTCTGGATTGAGCACCTGCTGCGGCGAAGCCAGGGGGATGCTGAATTTGCGTGCGGTTTCCTTGGCGGTGGCTGGCATCAGTTGCATCAGACCGCTGGCGCCGACGCCGGAGCGCGCGTCGTCCATGAAGGCGCTTTCCTGCCGGGTGATGGCGAACACCCAGCTCGAATGCAGGCCGCGAACCTTGGCTTCACGCACGAGGGTATCGCGGTGAGCCATCGGGAAGCGGATGTCCAGATCGTCCCAGTACTGCGCCTGACTGATGGTGCGAATCGCCGGGAAGTACCATTTCAGGTCGTAGGCCAGTTTGGCCTGGGCGACCATTTCATCGCGGTTGAAATGACGGCTGACGTGATACCACTCGCGACGCCCGTCGACGATCTGCCCGCGTGCATGAAACTCCAGCGCGCGCCGCACGCCGGGGGTGTTACGAACCTTGTTGATCAACGCCTGGCTGAGCACCAGCGGCTTGTTGTTCAGCGAGTAAGGCGACTGTGAACGGTCTGCGGCGAGGAAGCCGTAGAAGTCTCGTTCCCGCGCCAGATTCTTGTACAGGGTCAGCGCTTGCGGGTTTTGTGGCTCGGCCAGTTCCAGACTGCGCGCCTGCCAATAGCGCCAACGGTTGGTGGTGGCCAGGTCTTGCGGCAGACGTTTGGTCAATTCGTAGGCATCGTTCCAGCGTGCCAGACGCAGCAGCAGGCGCAGGCGCCATTCCGAGACGGTGTTGTCGCGCAGCTCCGGATCGTATTTGGTCATCACGTCCAGCGCGCGGCTGTCGAAGCGGCGCGCGAGGGTCAGGCCGATCTCGCGAGCGATCGCGACTTTCTCATCGCGAGAGAAATGCATGCTGCTGGCGTAACCGTCGAGCAAAGCCATGGCCTTGTCCGGATCCTGCCGGGCGAGGCGGCGCAAGCCGAGGCTGACGACGTCTGACATCGGCTCGTCGGCCGGGCTGAAGCGCGACGGCTGATTGAGCAATTCGGGTTTCTGCGCCACGTCGACCAGCAAACGACCGCGCGGGGCGAGGGTGGTCAGGCCGTTGATCAGACTGTTGGCCAGCGGATAGTTGCGGGCCTGTGCGGCAAGCTTGGTGCGCTCCCAGCGTTTCTGCTCGGTAAGCTGGCCGTCGGCAGCCCAGATGCCGAACAGCGCGTCACAGGCGGCGGGTTGCGATTTGCCGGTCAGCCAGAGTTTTTCTGCGTTGGCATAGCCTTCAGCCTTCTTGTCGTGGCTGATTTGGTATTGCGCGTTGAGGCAGTCGAGCTCAGTGAAATTCAGCTTCGGATCGTAATACTTGACGAAGGTCGCCCAGTCGCCACGGTCGGCGAGCCAGCGCAACCAGCGCAGCTTCATCCAGTTGGCTTGCGGCAGGTCACCGTGTTCGGCGAGGAATTTCTCGATTTCTGCGTTGCTCGCGGTCTTCAGACGCGCGGTCAGTTCGTCGTAGGCCAGATACGGTTCCAGCGGATAATCGGCCAGCGCCTGGCTGTAACGGAAATACGGGCCGGTATCACCCTTGGCCAAGGCGCGCTTGGCTTCATCGTAATACTGACGTTGGGTGGACAAGTCCACCGCCTGGACGGATTGAGCGGCAGCGGCGGTAAGAAACAAGCAGGACAAAACACTGAAAAGGCGACTGCGCATGAGACATCCGGGCAGAGAAATCATGACAAGTGCCGATCGGAATCCGCACTGAATTGACTGTAGCTTAGCCTTTTGCCAGCAAGCGGCGAAAGCTTTGCGAGCCTCGCTGCACAAGTTCGCAACAAATGTTGTGCAGAGTGCTTCGACAGACAAATTGCCGGCCTGCTGAAGCCTCAAGTCAGGTAGAATGCGCGCCCGGTTTTTGGAGAAGCTCATGACCCTGCTCAAATTCAGCGATGTGTCCCTTGCGTTCGGCGCTATGCCGTTGTTGGACAAGGTGTCCTGGCAGATCGCCCGTGGTGAGCGGGTGTGCATCATCGGCCGCAACGGCACTGGCAAGTCCAGCATGATGAAACTGGTCAAGGGCGACCAGAAGCCCGATGACGGCTCGGTGTGGCGTGCCCCCGGTCTGAAAATCGGCGAATTGCCGCAAGAATTGCCAGTTGCCGACGACCGGACGGTATTCGACGTGGTGGCTGAAGGCCTCGATGGTGTTGGCGCCTTGCTCGCCGAATATCATCACCTGAGCCAGAACATCGTCACCGACGCCGATCTGGACAAGCTGATGCACGTTCAGCACGACCTCGAAGCCCGTGATGGCTGGCGCCTTCAAACGCTGGTCGACAGCACCCTGAGCCGTCTGCAACTGCCGGCCGACAAGACTCTCGCCGAACTCTCCGGCGGCTGGCGTCGTCGCGTGCTGCTGGCGCAGGCGCTGGTGTCCGAACCGGATCTGCTGCTGCTCGACGAACCGACCAACCACCTGGACATCGGTGCGATTGCCTGGCTCGAAGAGGCGCTGAAAGATTTCCAGGGCGCCGTGCTGTTCATCACCCACGACCGTTCCTTCCTGCAAAACCTCGCCACGCGCATTCTCGAACTGGATCGCGGCGGGCTGATTGACTGGAACGGCGACTACGCCAGTTTCCTCGTGCACAAAGAAGCTGCGCTGGCCGCTGAAGAAACCGCCAACGCGCTGTTCGACAAGCGTCTGGCTCAGGAAGAAGTCTGGATCCGTCAGGGCATCAAGGCCCGCCGCACTCGTAACGAAGGTCGCGTGCGCGCCCTGAAAGCCCTGCGCGTTGAGCGCAGTGAGCGTCGCGAGCGTACCGGCAAGGCCAACATCCAGCTGGAAACCGCCGACAAATCCGGCAAGCAGGTGATGGTCCTCGAGAACGTGAGCTTCGCGCATCCGGGCGGGCCGTTCCTGATCAAGGATTTCTCCATGGTCCTGCAGCGCGGCGACCGTATCGGTCTGCTCGGCGCCAACGGTACCGGCAAGACCACCCTGTTGAAACTGATGCTCAGCGGTCTGCAACCGACCAGCGGTAAAGTGGAAGAGGGCACGCGCATCGACGTGGCGTATTTCGACCAGTTGCGCCATCAGCTGGATCTGGAAAAAACGGTGATCGACAACGTCGCCGAAGGTCGCGACTTCATCGACATCGACGGGCAGAGCCGTCACGTGCTGAGCTATCTCGGCGACTTCCTGTTCAGCCCGCAGCGTGCACGCACGCCGGTCAAGGCGTTGTCGGGTGGTGAACGTGCGCGTCTGTTGCTGGCGAAGCTGTTCAGCAAACCGGCGAACCTGCTGGTGCTCGACGAACCGACCAACGACCTCGATGTGGAAACTCTCGAGCTGCTCGAAGAAGTGCTGCTGACTTTCAACGGCACCGTGCTGATGGTCAGCCACGACCGGGCATTCCTCGATAACGTGGTGACCAGCACCCTGGTCTTCGAAGGTGAAGGCAAGGTTCGTGAATACGTCGGCGGCTATCAGGACTGGATCCGTCAGGGCGGTTCGCCGCGTCTGTTGGGCGTGACTGAAAGCAAGTCGGGCAAGGCTGACCTGAACTCGGCGGTGGTTAGCGCTGAGCCGGCTCCGGTGGCTGCGCCTGCGGCTGCCGCTCCGGTTGCCAAGAAGAAACTCAGCTACAAGCTGCAGCGTGAGCTGGAAGCCTTGCCGGGCGACATCGACGCCAAGGAGCAGCAAATCGCCGCGGTTGAAGCGGAAATGGCTGAAGCCGGTTTCTATCAGCGTCCGCCGGCGGAAACGGCCAAGGTGATTGCTTCGCTGGAGCAATTGCAGGCCGAGCTGGATGCGTTGGTGGAGCGTTGGGCCGAGCTGGATGCCTGATTGCTCCTGATGTGAAAAAGCCCGGCGCTCAGTGATGAGCGCCGGGCTTTTCATATGTAACGCGATCTACAGGCTGGAGCAGGTCAACTGTGGGAACGAGCCTGCTCGCGAAAGCCGTGTGTCAGGCGGCACTCATATTGAATGTGCCGACGTATTCGCGAGCAGGCTCGCTCCCACAAAGAGCAAGACAGATCAGCGTTTGACCAGGTGTACCGCCAGCACATCGCATGGCGCACCGTGCAGCACGTCATTCGCGGTCGAGCCGAGCAGCAGTGCCAAGCCATGACGGCCATGGCTTCCGACCACGATCAGATCGCACGCTTGTTCCTTGGCGAAATGATGGATTTCCTGGCGTGGCTGGCCGTAGGTCAGATGGCAATTGGCGCCTTCGAGCTCGGGGTATTTCGATTTGAGTTTTTCAAGACGCTCCTTGGCCTGATCGAACTGCTGTTGTTGCAGTTGTGACAGGTCCATTGGCACGTCGCCACCGAAGGCCATGGCCATCGGTTCAACGATATGCACCAGCGACAACTTGGCAGCGTTGCTCACCGACAGCTCGCGGGCGCGGTGGATCACAGGGTCGCACTCTTCGGTCAGATCTACGGCGACCAGTATGTGGTGGTAGGGCATGAGGTGCTCCTCCTGAGGGTTCGATATTGGTAAGTATGGCTGGTTTCAAGCGCATTGGTTCGCAAGTGACACAATGGGCTCATCAAAAATCGGGAGTACAGATATGACGGTCTGGCTGGTGGTGTCAATCCTGCTGGTAGTTTTAAGTCCACTGGCATGGTTGCGCCCATCGCGAACGCAGAGCGGGCGCATGGCCCTGCGCATGGAGGCGCGACGCATCGGCCTGGCCATGCAGCTGGCGCCGCAGGAGTGGCCGCACTGGCTGCTGCCGGAGCCGCCGAATCCCTGCGCCCAGTACCATCGGCCGCGGCGTGGCAGCCAACCGGCGTGCTGGACCTATTGGCAGAAAACCCCGGGCGTGTGGGTCAATCAATGGCAAGAAGTCTGCGATGACCGGATCCTGCTCGATTATTTCGAAAAATTGCCGGGCAATGTTTTCAAGATCGAAGCGGACAAGCAGATGATCGCCTTGTACTGGGGCGAGAAGGGCGAGGCGACGGTTCTGCAGGATATCGACGCGACCCTGAAAGCACTGGCGTGATGCGCGGACTTTTCTCACTGCAACGGTGTGAAACGTCCGGCAGACGCGCAATAAAAAGCCCGACATGATTCGTCGGGCGGATTGGCCAGGCAGGCCGGTAATCTTTTTTTGCGGCAGGCGCTTTGATCGCCTCGGCAAATTTCCTCGCAGTCCACCCAGCGTAGCCTTCTGAACAGGGCTCGGCGGAAATTAGGGCGACTTTTCTAACTATTGATTCTATGAATGGCTGAACATCGAGACGGGTGTTGCTGCTCATCATGGTGCAGAAATGACCGCAAAGTCGCATTTCAGCCCGAATTTAGGGCGATTGACAATTGTCTGAAATTCCGTGAAGGTGACGTACCCGAATCAAACGGGCGTATGAATTGAGCGTTTGTCTTACAGACTGCTCCTACAGAATCCCGACTATCGCGTTGGCGGGTGTGCCAGGCGGACAGGTGTCAGCATCGACGAACAAAGCGTCCTTCTGAGCCATATGCCTGCGTCCGACGTGTACTGTTCAGCTTCCATATCGTGGAGATCAGTTGATGATTTACGAAGGTAAAGCCATCACGGTTAAAGCTCTTGAAAGTGGCATCGTCGAATTGAAATTCGACCTCAAGGGTGAGTCCGTCAACAAGTTCAACCGTCTAACCCTGAACGAACTGCGTCAGGCCGTAGACACCATCAAGGCAGATGCTTCGATCAAGGGCGTGATCGTCAGCAGCGGCAAGGACGTGTTCATCGTCGGCGCCGACATCACCGAATTTGTCGACAACTTCAAGCTGCCGGATGCCGAGCTGGTTGCAGGCAATCTCGAAGCCAACAAGATTTTCAGCGATTTCGAAGACCTCAACGTGCCGACCGTCGCGGCCATCAACGGCATCGCCCTCGGTGGCGGTCTGGAAATGTGCCTGGCGGCTGACTATCGCGTCATGTCCACCAAGGCCAAGATCGGTCTGCCGGAAGTCAAACTGGGCATCTACCCAGGCTTCGGCGGTACTGTGCGTCTGCCACGCCTGATCGGTGTCGACAACGCCATCGAGTGGATTGCCGCCGGCAAGGAAAACCGTCCTGAAGACGCCCTGAAAGTCAGCGCCGTCGACGCCGTGGTTGCTCCAGAGAAGCTGCAGGAAGCTGCCCTTGAACTGATCAAGCGCGCCATCTCCGGCGAGTTCGATTACAAGGCCAAGCGTCAGCCGAAACTTGAAAAACTCAAGTTGAACGCCATTGAGCAAATGATGGCTTTCGAAACCGCCAAAGGTTTCGTGGCTGGCCAGGCCGGCCCGAACTACCCGGCGCCGGTTGAAGCGATCAAGACCATCCAGAAAGCCGCGAACTTCGGTCGCGACAAAGCGCTGGAAGTGGAAGCTGCAGGCTTCGTCAAACTGGCCAAGACCTCTGCCGCACAGAGCCTGATCGGCCTGTTCCTGAACGATCAGGAGCTGAAGAAAAAGGCCAAGGCCTACGACGAAATCGCCAAAGACGTGAAGCAGGCTGCCGTACTCGGCGCCGGCATCATGGGTGGCGGTATCGCTTATCAGTCGGCCTCCAAAGGCACGCCGATCCTGATGAAGGACATCAACGAGCACGGTATCGAGCAGGGTCTGGCCGAAGCCGCCAAGCTGCTGGTCGGCCGCGTTGACAAGGGTCGCATGACCGCTGCGAAGATGGCTGAAGTGCTTAACGGCATTCGTCCGACCCTGTCCTACGGCGACTTCGGTCACGTCGATCTGGTCGTTGAAGCTGTGGTCGAAAACCCGAAGGTCAAGCAAGCGGTACTGGCTGAAGTCGAAGACAAGGTCAAAGAGGACACCATCCTCGCGTCCAACACCTCGACCATTTCCATCAGCCTGCTGGCCAAGGCCCTCAAGCGTCCGGAAAACTTCGTCGGCATGCACTTCTTCAACCCGGTGCACATGATGCCGCTGGTGGAAGTGATCCGTGGCGAGAAGTCCAGCGAACTGGCCATCGCCACCACAGTTGCCTACGCGAAGAAAATGGGCAAGAACCCGATCGTCGTCAATGACTGCCCGGGCTTTTTGGTCAACCGCGTGCTGTTCCCGTACTTCGGCGGTTTTGCCAAGCTGGTCAGCGCCGGTGTCGACTTTGTGCGTATCGACAAGGTCATGGAAAAATTCGGCTGGCCGATGGGCCCTGCGTACCTGATGGACGTGGTCGGCATTGACACCGGTCACCACGGTCGCGACGTCATGGCTGAAGGTTTCCCGGATCGCATGAAGGATGACCGTCGTTCGGCCATCGACGTGCTGTACGAAGCCAAACGCCTGGGCCAGAAGAACGGCAAGGGCTTCTACGCCTACGAGGCCGACAAGAAAGGCAAGCAGAAGAAAGTCGCCGATCCGTCGGTACTCGAAGTGCTCAAGCCGATCGTTTACGAGCAGCGCGAAGTCACTGACGAAGACATCATCAACTGGATGATGATCCCGCTGTGCCTGGAAACCGTGCGCTGCCTGGAAGACGGCATCGTTGAAACCGCCGCCGAAGCCGACATGGGTCTGGTCTACGGTATCGGTTTCCCTCCATTCCGTGGCGGTGCGCTGCGCTACATCGATTCGATCGGTGTTGCCGAGCTCGTTGCCCTGGCTGACCAGTACGCTGATTTGGGCGCGCTGTACCACCCGACCGCGAAGCTGCGCGAAATGGCCAAAAACGGCCAGAGCTTCTTCGGTTAAGCGCCCCCAACTAGAGTGAGAGTGAACTTATGAGCTTGAATCCTAGAGACGTCGTGATTGTCGACTTCGGTCGTACTCCGATGGGCCGCTCCAAGGGCGGCATGCACCGCAACACCCGCGCTGAAGACATGTCGGCGCACCTGATCAGCAAACTGCTGGAACGCAACAGCAAGGTCGACCCGGCGGAAGTCGAGGACGTGATCTGGGGCTGCGTCAACCAGACCCTGGAGCAGGGCTGGAACATCGCGCGCATGGCGTCGCTGATGACCCAGATTCCGCACACTTCGGCCGGCCAGACCGTCAGCCGTCTGTGCGGTTCGTCGATGAGCGCGCTGCACACTGCTGCGCAAGCGATCATGACCGGCAACGGTGACGTGTTCGTGGTCGGCGGCGTCGAGCACATGGGCCACGTGAGCATGATGCACGGTGTCGATCCGAACCCGCACATGTCGCTGTACGCGGCAAAAGCCTCGGGCATGATGGGCCTGACCGCTGAAATGCTCGGCAAGATGCACGGCATCACCCGTGAGCAGCAGGATGCCTTTGGCGTGCGTTCCCACCAGTTGGCCCACAAGGCAACCGTGGAAGGCAAGTTCAAGGACGAAATCATCCCGATGCAGGGTTACGACGAGAACGGTTTCCTGAAACTGTACGACTACGACGAAACCATTCGTCCGGAAACCACCCTGGAAAGTCTGGCGGCGCTGAAGCCGGCATTCAATCCAAAGGGCGGCACCGTGACTGCCGGTACTTCGTCGCAGATCACTGACGGTGCTTCGTGCATGATCGTGATGTCGGCGCAGCGTGCCCAGGACCTGGGTATCCAGCCTATGGCGGTGATCCGTTCGATGGCAGTGGCAGGTGTGGATCCGGCAATCATGGGCTATGGTCCAGTGCCGGCAACACAAAAAGCCCTGAAGCGCGCAGGCCTTGGCATCAACGATATCGACTTCTTCGAGCTCAACGAAGCTTTCGCCGCACAGGCTCTGCCAGTGCTGAAAGATCTGAAAGTGCTCGACAAGATGAACGAGAAGGTTAACCTGCACGGCGGCGCGATCGCCCTGGGTCACCCGTTCGGTTGCTCCGGTGCACGTATTTCCGGCACCCTGTTGAACGTGATGAAGCAGAATAGCGGCACCTTCGGGGTGGCCACTATGTGCATTGGTCTCGGCCAAGGCATCTCCACCGTCTTCGAACGCGTTTAAGCGTCTCGTCGATGGAAGCCGGGGCCCAGTGCCCCGGTTTTTGTTTTTGGGTTTTTTATTTATTTTTGAAAAGATTTCAGTGAGGGCCGAAGCATGCCGATACAACCTGGGCTCTACCAACATTACAAAGGTCCGCAATACCGTGTATTCAGTGTTGCGCGGCATTCCGAAACCGAAGAAGAAGTGGTCTTTTACCAAGCCCTGTATGGCGATTACGGCTTTTGGGTGCGCCCGCTGAGCATGTTCGTCGAGTCGGTCGAGGTTGACGGCGAGCAGGTGCCGCGCTTTGCTTTGGTGCAGGCCGAACCGAGCGTCTTTGACAAGGCATGAGGCGACTGCGCAGACAACCCTGCGCTTGACCTCACCTTGTATCAACTATATATAGCGGTGCCGCGTCAGGCGCCAACCGCCTTTCACTTCTAGAATTCAGGAATTTTCTGATCCATGGGCAAATCGCTGGTCATTGTGGAATCCCCGGCTAAGGCCAAGACCATCAACAAGTATCTGGGTAACCAATACGTGGTGAAGTCGAGTATCGGCCATATCCGAGACCTGCCCACCAGCGGTTCGGCTAGCGCCAGCAAAGAGCCAGCCGCCAAGCGCGGCAAGGCTGCTGCGGGCGAAGGTCCGGTGCTCTCGCCGAAAGAGAAAGCGCGCAAGCAGCTGGTCTCGCGCATGGGCGTCGATCCCGAACACGGCTGGAAAGCCCAGTACGAGATCCTCCCGGGCAAAGAAAAGGTCATCGAAGAGCTGCGCCGGCTCGCCAAGGATGCTGACACCATCTATCTCGCAACCGACTTGGATCGCGAGGGGGAAGCCATTGCCTGGCACCTGCGCGAAGCCATCGGTGGTGACGACAGCCGTTACAAGCGCGTGGTGTTCAACGAAATCACCAAGAAGGCGATCCAGGAAGCCTTCTCCGAGCCGGGCGAGCTGGACATTGATCGTGTCAACGCCCAGCAGGCGCGTCGCTTCCTCGACCGCGTCGTCGGCTACATGGTCTCGCCGCTGCTGTGGGCCAAGATCGCCCGTGGTCTGTCCGCCGGTCGCGTGCAATCGGTTGCGGTGAAGCTGGTAGTCGAGCGTGAGCGTGAAATCCGTGCGTTCAATCCCGAAGAATACTGGGAAGTGCACGCTGATCTCGGCACCACCAAAGGCTCGACCGTGCGTTTCGAAGTGGCTCGCGAAAAAGGCGAAGCCTTCAAGCCGCTGAACGAAGCCCAGGCCATGGCTGCGCTGGAGAAGCTCAAGTCCTCCAGCTACAGCATCGTCAAGCGCGAAGACAAACCGACCAGCAGCAAGCCGTCGGCGCCGTTCATCACGTCGACCTTGCAGCAGGCTGCGAGCAACCGCCTCGGTTTCGGCGTGAAGAAAACCATGATGATGGCCCAGCGTCTGTACGAAGCCGGCTACATCACTTACATGCGTACCGACTCGACCAATCTCTCGGCCGACGCCGTGGCGATGGCGCGCACTTACATCGAAGACGAGTTCGGCAAGAAGTACCTGCCGGAAACGCCGAACGTCTACAGCAGCAAGGAAGGCGCGCAAGAGGCTCACGAAGCGATTCGTCCGTCCGACGCCAACACCACGCCGAGCAAGCTGGCGGGTATGGAGCGCGATGCCGAGCGTCTGTACGAGCTGATCTGGCGCCAGTTCCTAGCCTGCCAGATGCTGCCGGCTCAATACCTGTCGACCACCGTCAGCGTCGGCGCTGGCGACTTCGAGCTGCGTGCCAAGGGCCGTATCCTCAAGTTCGACGGTTACACCCGGGTGATGCCGCAAATTGCCAAGCCTGGCGATGATGACGTGCTGCCCGACATGGCCCAGGGCGATGTGATGAAGCTGATCAAGCTTGACCCGTCGCAGCATTTCACCAAGCCACCGGCGCGTTATTCCGAAGCCAGTCTGGTCAAGGAGATGGAAAAACGCGGCATCGGTCGTCCTTCGACTTACGCTGCGATCATTTCGACCATTCAGGATCGCGGTTATGTGACCCTGCACAACCGTCGTTTCTACTCGGAAAAGATGGGTGACATCGTCACCGAACGTCTGTCCGAGAGCTTCTCCAATCTCATGGACTACGGCTTCACCGCCGGCATGGAAGAGAACCTCGATGACGTGGCGCAGGGCGAGCGCGACTGGAAAAACGTGCTGGACGAGTTCTATGGCGACTTCAAGAAGAAACTCGAAGTAGCGGAAAACCCGGACAGCGGCATGCGCGCCAACCAGCCGGTCATGACTGACATTCCGTGCACCACTTGCGGTCGTCCGATGCAGATTCGTACCGCATCGACTGGCGTGTTCCTCGGCTGTTCGGGCTACAGCCTGCCGCCGAAAGAGCGCTGCAAGGCCACCGTCAACCTGGTGCCGGGCGATGAAATCGCAGCGGACGACGAGGGCGAATCGGAATCGCTGGTACTGCGTGGCAAGCATCGCTGCCCGATCTGCAGCACGGCGATGGACGCCTACCTGCTGGACGAGAAGCGCAAGTTGCATATCTGCGGCAACAACCCGGATTGCGCCGGTTACGAAATTGAAGAAGGCAGCTATCGCATCAAGGGCTATGAAGGTCCGAGCCTGGAATGCGATAAGTGCGGCAGCGAAATGCAGCTCAAGACCGGCCGTTTCGGCAAGTTCTTCGGTTGCACCAACCCGGAGTGCAAGAACACCCGCAAGCTGCTGAAGAGCGGTGACGCGGCACCGCCGAAGATGGACCCGGTGAAGATGCCTGAGCTGAAATGCGAAAAGGTCAACGACACCTACATCCTGCGCGACGGTGCGTCCGGTCTGTTCCTGGCCGCCAGTCAGTTCCCGAAAAACCGCGAGACCCGCGCTCCGTTGGTGATCGAGATTCTGCCGCATAAGGACGAGATTGATCCGAAGTACCACTTCCTGTGCGAGGCTCCGCAAAAGGATCCTGACGGTCTGCCAGCGGTCATCCGCTACAGCCGCAAGACCAAGGAGCAATACGTACAGACCGAAGTCGACGGCAAGCCGACAGGCTGGAAAGCGTATTACGACGGTGGCAAGTGGACTGTTGAAGACAAGCGCAGCGCAAAGGCCAAGGCTGAGTAAGCGCTAGTCTGAACAGCAAAAAGGCCGCATGAACCCTTCGGGTTTTCATGCGGCCTTTTTGTTTTGTGCTTGCGCTGGCATCGGCTGATCCATGACACTGCCGGGCCTGTGTGAAGCAATTATTTCGTTGTGGAGGCTGCCGTCATGGCCCACGAACTCTATACCCGCACCAACCAGAAGATCTATTTCGCCGGCCTGTCACTCGAAGCTCTGGCTCGTGCTGAAGAAGGGCGGGCGATGAATTCTCTGGCGCTGATCCAGGCCGGGCGTGAGTCGGCGTTGTTCCACCTCTACGGCGCACTGCTGGGCTTGTGTCATGAGATCGCCGGCTTTTATCGTCTGCCGCAGGCCAATTCGCCGAGGGCAGAGGAGTTGTTGACGCGCGAAGTGCTGGAGTCGATCGCCATTCCGGAGTTGGCCGAAATGGTCGAGCTAGCCGGTAATCCGGAAACCTGGCTGGCGAAACTGCTGGCGGCGCACGCAGCACTGTTTCAGCCACCGAGGGCGCCACGCAAGCCGAAAGGCGACGTGACGCAGCCGCTGATCCAAGCGATTAATCTTGATGAAGAAGAGGCGCCAGAAGAGCTCAGTCGAGACGAGCTGGAGAGCTGGCGGCAGAACCTTAAAGGTCTGGCCCTGCGTTTCCGTGAAGGTTTGAATGAGTGCTGATTGGATTTGGCGCAGTGGCAATCTGAAACATGCTGCTGGTCAAGATCCCGAGCGAAGCTCGAATGATGTCTATATAATCGCTGCCTTTCGTGGAGAACAGACTTATATGCCAACGTCCTTTCTAGAAATTGTCGAGTTACCAGACGGCCGAATCGAACTGCGCAGGGCCGAGGACGAAGGTTCTCTGGTGACGCTGGATTTCTCCGAGGATGCCAAGGCGTTCCTGCAAGGCCAGCACGTTGAAATTGCCAAAGCGATGTT
The DNA here is from genome assembly GCF_031456345.1 of Pseudomonas sp. 2957. Lineage (NCBI taxonomy): Bacteria > Pseudomonadati > Pseudomonadota > Gammaproteobacteria > Pseudomonadales > Pseudomonadaceae > Pseudomonas > Pseudomonas sp. 2957. The sequence goes on along the minus strand of NZ_JAVDUL010000002.1, from coordinate 1,076,289 downwards.
GAGCGTCGGCGTGCAGATGGCAGGTCGTATGGTTGAAGGCGAGTTTGATAAGGAAGAGGGGCCGCGGGTTCTTCATTGATCCACGCTTTGGCCTTTTCTCGGTCGCTTGCGCTTCAGATCGGCTTCTCTGTCCCTGGAGAAGCCCTGCGCTTCACACAGCGCGCATTACTCAACAATCAACCCAAACGAATGTTCAGGCTCTGAGCTTCGCCCGTGCGCGCGGCGCTGATCAGTTGTTGCCGTGAATTGGCATTCAACGGGTTTAGCCAGGTCACCACGGTGTGGCTGCGACCCAGTCGCAACGCTTCGCACGCCAGTTGCTGAGCACTCTGCGTGCCACGCGGTTGCAGCAGTAGGATGCGTTCGCGGTTCAGGCCGGCATCGCGCAGCCAGGTTTGCGTCAGGCTGGCGGGTGGGGCGATCAGCGTCAGCCAGCGCGCATCCTGATCCTCGCTCAATTCACGCAGGATCGGCGCTAGCAGGTTCAGGCAGTTCCCGGCCGCACCACGCAGTGATAGCTCACTGAAGGCGTCAGGTTTGGCATTCCAGTCACGCTCGACCACGTCTTTGAGGATCGGCGCAATCGGTTGCGCCAGAAACGCTTCAAATAAAGGCAGTTGTGTTTGCTGAGGTGTGTGTGGGAACTGCATGGAGCCTCCTTTAGCGGCGAATGACGCCGACACTCAAGCCTTCGATCACCAGTTCCTGATCTTTCAGGTCGACTTCGATAGGGGCAAACTCGGGGTTCTCGGCAATCAGCCAGACTTTGCTGCCTTCACGCTTGAAGCGTTTGACCGTCACTTCGTCGCCGATACGCGCAACCACAACCTGGCCGTTACGCGCTTCGCGGGTGGTATGCACTGCCAGCAGGTCGCCGTCGAAGATGCCGATATCCTTCATGCTCATGCCGTGCACACGCAACAGGTAGTCGGCGCGAGGATGGAAGAAGGTCGGGTTGATGTTGCAGGATTCTTCGATGTGCTGCTGGGCGAGGATCGGCGCGCCGGCAGCCACTCGGCCAATGATCGGCAGGGTGGAGTCATCGGCCTTGGCTTCGAATCCGGGAATACGGATGCCGCGGGAAGCGCCCGGGGTCATCTCGATCGCGCCTTTGCGGGCCAGGGCCTTGAGATGTTCTTCCGCCGCATTTGGCGATTTGAAACCCAATTCCTGAGCGATTTCCGCACGGGTGGGCGGATAGCCGTTGTCTTCGAGGCAACGTTTGATGAAGGCCAGAATCTCGGCTTGGCGTGGCGTCAGCTTTAGCATATTGATCGCTCTGTCTTTTTATACAGTGACTGGGATTATATACAGTGAAGCGGTCTTGGCAATGGGCGTTTTTTTGCCGCCCGCCGAGCGGTCGCGAAGGGCGCTTATTAATGCTGGCGCCTTGTGTGGTTAAATAGCTGACCGACCATTCCCAAAACGAACCGGCAGGCTTGACAAGGCTTAGGCTGAAACGTATGTTTCAAACAAGTGTTTGTCAGGCGGAGTAGCCATGGCCCAGTCGGAAACCGTTGAACGCATTCTTGATGCTGCCGAGCAGTTGTTCGCGGAGAAAGGATTCGCTGAAACCTCATTGCGTTTGATCACCAGCAAGGCTGGCGTCAATCTGGCTGCGGTGAATTATCACTTCGGCTCGAAAAAGGCGCTGATCCAGGCGGTGTTCTCGCGCTTCCTCGGTCCGTTCTGCGTCAGCCTCGATAAAGAGCTGGAGCGCCGTCAGGCCAAGCCTGAGAACAAGCCGACCCTCGAAGAGCTGCTGGAAATCCTCGTCGAGCAAGCGCTCGTCGTGCAGCCTCGCAGCGGTAACGATCTGTCGATCTTCATGCGTTTGCTCGGCCTCGCGTTCAGCCAGAGCCAGGGCCACTTGCGACGTTATCTGGAAGACATGTATGGCAAAGTGTTCCGCCGCTACATGCTGCTGGTCAATGAAGCGGCGCCACGCATTCCACCGATCGAGCTGTTCTGGCGCGTGCACTTCATGCTCGGCGCCGCAGCGTTCAGCATGTCCGGGATCAAGGCCTTGCGCGCGATTGCCGAGACCGATTTCGGCGTGAATACCTCCATCGAACAAGTGATGCGCCTGATGGTGCCGTTCCTCGCTGCCGGCATGCGCGCCGAAACCGGCGTCACCGATACAGCCATGGCCAGCGCGCAATTGCGTCCGCGCAGCAAATCCATACCGGTCGCCGCCAAGGTTTGACCGCGCACGGGTGGGCGCGGCAGCTGGTATCCGCTAAGCTAGCCGGCCATGCCGACTCTCGTACTGAACCCGATCTGCATGAATTCTGCTGACCGTCCGGGCATTGCCCACGGTAGCGAATGCAAGCAGATCGGGTTTTTCGTTTTCAAGGAATCTCTATGACTGCTGGCCTGCAAGGCTCGTTGATGGTGGACGTCGCCGGTACCTGGCTGACGGCCGAAGATCGCCAATTGTTGCGTCAGCCCGAAGTGGGCGGCCTGATCATTTTCGCCCGCAATATCGAGCATCCACGCCAGGTGCGCGAACTGAGCGCCGCGATCCGCGCGATTCGCCCGGATCTGCTGCTGGCGGTTGATCAGGAAGGCGGGCGTGTGCAGCGTTTGCGTCAGGGTTTCGTCCGTCTGCCAGCGATGCGCGCCATCGCCGATAACCCGAATGCAGAGTATCTCGCCGAGCAATGCGGCTGGATCATGGCCACCGAAGTGTTGGCGGTCGGGCTCGACCTGAGTTTCGCCCCGGTGCTGGATCTGGACTATCAGCGCAGCGCCGTGGTGGGCACCCGTTCTTTCGAAGGCGATCCCGAGCGCGCCGCCTTGCTCGCCGGTGCATTCATTCGCGGCATGAACAGCGCCGGCATGGCCGCCACCGGCAAACATTTCCCGGGACACGGCTGGGCCGAAGCCGACTCCCATGTGGCGATTCCGAACGACGAGCGCAGTCTCGACGAAATCCGCGCCAATGATCTGGTGCCCTTCGCCCGTTTGAGCAAGCAGCTGGCCGCCGTCATGCCGGCCCACGTCATCTATCCGCAAGTCGACTCGCAGCCCGCCGGTTTCTCCCGACGCTGGCTGCAGGAGATTCTGCGCGGCGAGTTGCAGTTCGATGGCGTGATCTTCAGCGATGATCTGTCGATGGCCGGCGCCCACGTGGTCGGCGACGCTGCCAGCCGCATCGAAGCCGCGCTGAGTGCCGGTTGCGACATGGGGCTGGTGTGCAACGACCGCGCGGCAGCCGAGCTGGCGTTGAGTGCCGCCCAGCGTATGAAGGTCAAGCCTTCCACGCGCATCGCGAAGATGCGCGGGCAGGCCTTCGCCAGCACCGATTATCGTCAGGACCCGCGTTGGCTCACCGCCCTCGGCGCGCTCAAAGACGCTCAACTGATCGATTAAGGATTTTTTCGTTATGACCGTTTACGCAATCATCGGTGGCACTGGCCTGACTCAGCTCGAAGGCCTGATCATTCGCCAGTCGCTGGCAGTCGACACCCCGTACGGCGCGCCTTCGGCCGAGGTGCAGATTGGTGAATACGCCGGCAAGGAAGTGTTGTTTCTCGCCCGTCACGGTCACCCGCATCGTTTCCCGCCGCACAAGGTCAACTACCGCGCCAACCTGTGGGCGTTGAAGCAGGCGGGTGCCGAAGCGATCATCGCCGTTAACGCGGTGGGCGGTATTCATCCGGCCATGGGCACCGGGCATTTCTGCGTGCCGCACCAGATCGTCGACTACACCAGTGGGCGCGAGCACACCTATTTCGCCGATGATCTGGAGCACGTCACCCACATCGATTTCAGCTTTCCCTACAGCGAGCCGTTGCGTCAGCAACTGATTGCCGCGATCGCCGCCGAAGGCTGCGAATACAGCGATCAAGGCGTGTATGCCTGCACCCAGGGTCCGCGTCTGGAAACGGTCGCCGAGATCGTGCGACTGGAGCGTGACGGCTGCGACATCGTCGGCATGACCGGCATGCCGGAAGCGGCGCTGGCGCGTGAGCTGGATCTGGATTACGCCTGTCTGGCGCTGGTGGTGAATCCTGCAGCCGGCAAGACCACCGAAGTCATCACCATGGCCGAAATCGAACAGGCCCTGCACGATGGCATGGGCAAGGTGAAATCAACGTTGGCGCGAGTGCTGGCCAGCTAAGGACTGTCCATGAGCATTTTCATCGAGCGGCTTAAAGGGCTGACATGGACCCACGCATTCAGTAGCAAGGCGTTGGCCAAGGCCCGCGCTTATGCCGCCGATGACCGGGTCGAGATCCTCGAAATCGATGACAGGAAGATTGAGGCGTTCTGCGTCGGATCGCAACTTCAGGCGTATGAGCAAACCATTTACCTGTCAGAAGATCGGTTGGGATCGGTTAGCTTGCGATGCCTGTGCAGCTGTCCGGTTGCACTGGACTGCAAGCACAGCGCGGCAGTGATCTATCACCTGCTGGGCACGGGTGAGGATGCGTCTGACAATGATGCACAGATCCCGTTGGGGCGAGCGCTCGAGCATTGGCTTTCGACAATTCCCGTGCCGGCCAAGCCTGCTGACGAAAGTGCGCAAACCGCAGGCACGCGTCTGTTTTACAAGCTCAAATCGACGTCTGCGAACGGCAAGTGGCTGCTCGATATCTTCAAGGTCTACCAGCTCAAGAGCGGCGAGTTACGCGAGGTCAAACCGATGTACTCGCTCGCGGAAATGCTCATGCGCCAGCCCGGCTACCTGTCCGAGCTGGATCTGCGCATCGCCCGGCTGTTGGTCGCCATGCATTCCCATCACGCCTACTACAGCGGCTATCCGCTGGAAGGCAGCAGTGGCGCCGAACTGCTGGAAATGCTCCTGCGCACCTCGCGGCTGTTCCTCGATTTCGAAGACCTGCGAGCGCTGACACCGGGGGCGAAACGCGTGGGTCAGTTCTCTTGGGCTGAGCAGGCCGATGGCGGATTCCGCGCGCAATGGAGCAGTGCCGAAGCCGCGCAGGAAACCGTGCTGGCGCTGGAGCCGCTTTATTATCTTGATCGCGAGCAGCGCCAGGTTGGCCCGCTGTTCACTGAGCTGGAAGAAAAGCTCGCCTGCCATTTGACCCTGGCGCCAGACGTTCCGGCGCGTCAGGCCATGCAGTTCAGCCATCGCATGAGCGCGGCGACCCAAATTGCGCCACCGCACAAGCTCACCGAGCGAGTCATCGATGACGTGCTGCCGCAGCCGCAACTGACCCTGGTCAGCGGCCGAGAACGCTCGCGCTGGGAATATGTGCTGGAGCACCGCGCCGCTCTGCTGTTTACCTACAACGGTCATCCGGCGGTGGATCGCAACCCGGAAGTGATGATCCTCAACGGCAGCGAAACCCAGCGCATTCAGCGTCAACCTGCGCTGGAAAAGAAGCTGCGCCAGAACCTGCAAAAACATGGCTTCAAGAAAGCCACGCGCAAGAGTGCAATGGACCGTCCCGGCGAGATGTTTACCTTGCCGGATGATTCCGCCTGGCTCGGGTTCATGCACGAAGGGCTGGCCACGCTGCGCGCCTCAGATTGGAAAATCGAGATCAGTCCCGGTTTCCATTTCGATGTACAACCGGTTGAGCAGTGGTACGCCGAGGTTGAAGAAGAGGCCGGCCATCAGTGGTTTGATTTGCAGTTGGGTATCGTCGTCAACGGCGAGCGCTACAGCTTGCTGCCGATCCTTCTGCACCTGTTGCGGACCCAGCCGCGCTTGCTCGATCCGGTCAATCTGGCGCAGCGCAGCGATGATGAAAAACTCCTGATCGAGCTCAAGCCCAGCGGTTTTGGCGACCCGGCGGGCGCCAAAGTCGCATTGCCGCTGAGTCGGGTGAAACCGCTGATGGCGACGCTGGGCGAGCTGTATCTGGGCGGACACCAGGGCGATGCGCTGCGCTTGACCGCTCCAGACGCCGCACGCCTGAGTATGCTCGATGGCGTACCGCTGGACTGGCAGGGCGGCGAACGCCTGCGCACTTTTGCCAAGCGTCTGCAGAATTCCAGTCACGCCCAGGTTGCTGCGCCGGCCGGCCTCAATGCGCAACTGCGCCCGTATCAGCTCGAAGGCCTGAACTGGATGCAGACCCTGCGCGAGCTGGAGGTCGGCGGCATTTTGGGCGATGACATGGGCCTGGGCAAAACCCTGCAGACACTGGCGCATCTGCTCACCGAAAAACACGCCGGGCGCCTGGACTGTCCGGCACTGGCGGTGATGCCGACCAGCCTGATTCCCAACTGGCTCGACGAGGCCGAGCGCTTCACGCCGCAGTTGAAAGTCCTGGCGCTGCACGGCACCGGGCGGCAAAAAGACTTCGCCAATCTCGCCGAATACGACTTGGTGCTGACCACTTACGCATTGCTGCCCAGGGACCTGGAAATCTTGCAGCCGCAGTCGTGGAGCGTGCTGATTCTCGACGAAGCGCAGAACATCAAGAACCCGCTGAGCAAAGCCGCCCAGGCCGCGCGTGACTTGCAGGCCCGTCAGCGCCTGTGTCTGAGCGGTACGCCACTGGAAAACCACCTCGGCGAGCTGTGGTCGCAGTTCCATTTCCTCATGCCCGGCTGGCTCGGCGACAGCAAATCCTTCAACCGCGATTACCGCACGCCGATCGAGAAGCACGGCAATGTGCAGCGCATGCAGCACCTGACCGCACGCATCAAGCCGTTTTTGCTGCGGCGCAAGAAGGATCAGGTCGCCACCGAGTTGCCGCCGAAAACCGAGATCATCCACTGGGTCGAACTCAGTGATGGTCAGCGCGACGTCTATGAGACGGTGCGCGTGGCGATGGACAAAAAGGTCCGCGACGAAATCGCCCGCAGCGGCGTGGCGCGCAGTCAGATCATCATCCTCGATGCGCTGCTCAAGCTGCGTCAGGTCTGCTGCGATCTGCGCCTGGTCAATATGCCGCTCACGGCGAAGGCGTTGCGCTCGGGCAGCGGCAAGCTGATCAGCCTGATGGAGATGCTTGAAGAATTGCTCGGCGAAGGTCGGCGCATTCTGCTGTTTTCCCAATTCACCTCGATGCTGGCGCTGATCGAGCAGGAATTGCAGCAACGCGGGCTTGCCTACTCGTTGCTGACCGGCGACACCACCGATCGGCGCACGCCGGTGAGGGATTTCCAGGGCGGCAAGGTGCCGTTGTTCCTGATCAGCCTCAAGGCCGGCGGTACCGGTCTGAACCTGACAGCGGCGGACACGGTGATTCACTTCGACCCGTGGTGGAACCCGGCGGTGGAGAATCAGGCGACTGATCGGGCGTACCGGATCGGGCAGAACAATCCGGTGTTCGTCTACAAGTTGATTGCCAAAGGCACCGTGGAGGAAAAGATCCAGGCGTTGCAGCAGGAGAAAGCGGCGCTGGCCGGGGCGGTGCTTGAGGGCGGCACGACGGGGGGATTCAAACTGGAACAGAGTGATATCGAGGCGTTGTTTGCGCCGTTGCCGGTTTCCAAGGGTTGAGCCCTGAGTGATTGCGCAATATTGGATGACCCCATCGCTGGCAAGCCAGCTCCCACAGATATCGAGTTGAATCACAATCTTCGGTACAGCTCATAACCCTGTGGGAGCTGGCTTGCCAGCGATAGCTATCTAACCAGCGACGCCGCTTTCAACGCTTGTCGATCTTGTCCGGCAACGGCGCAAACAGCGCTTCAATATCATCGCTCTGCAACTTCCAGTCTCCGGCCTTGCGCCCATCGAGCACGCCCGCTGCCAGGTCAGACTTTTCCTTCTGCAGGTGCTGAATCTTCTCTTCCACCGTGCCCCGGGCAATCATCTTGTAGACGAACACCGGTTTCTCCTGGCCGATTCGATACGCGCGGTCAGTCGCCTGATTCTCGGTTGCCGGGTTCCACCACGGGTCGTAGTGAATCACCGTATCGGCTTCGGTGAGGTTCAAACCGACACCACCGGCCTTCAGGCTGATCAGGAAGATCTGCCGCGTGCCGCTCTGGAATTCCTTCACCGGTGTGCGCCGGTCACGGGTCTGGCCAGTGAGGAGGGCGTAAGCGATCTTGCGTTTTTTCAACTCCTCTTCGATCAATGTCAGCATCGAAGTGAACTGCGAAAACAGCAGAATCCGCCGGCCTTCTTCGAACAGTTCCTCAAGCATTTCCATCAGGCTGTCGAGCTTGCCCGAGGTGCTGCCGCGCGGGGGCAGGGTGGCGTCGTTGACCAGGCGCAGATCGCAGCAGACCTGACGCAGCTTGAGCAGGGCTTCGAGAATGATGATCTGGCTGCGTGCCACGCCTTTGCGAGTGATCTCGTCACGGACTTTCTTGTCCATCGCCAGGCGCATGGTCTCGTACACGTCGCGCTGCGCTTCGTTGAGTTCGACCCAATGGATGATTTCGGTTTTCGGCGGCAGCTCGGTGGCGACCTGCTCTTTGGTGCGGCGCAGCAGAAACGGTTTTATCCGACCGTTGAGGTGCTGCAGTCTGACTTCACTGCCGCGCTTTTCGATCGGCACACGGTAATCGGCATTGAAGCTTTTCACATCGCCAAGCCAGCCCGGCAGCAGGAAGTGGAACAGCGACCAGAGCTCGCCCAAGTGGTTTTCCAGCGGCGTGCCGCTGAGGCACAGGCGCTGGCGCGCGTTCAGCTCGCGGGCGGCCTGGGCGGCTTTGCTGTTGGAGTTCTTGATGTATTGCGCTTCGTCCAGCACCAGCACGTGCAGCGGCTGTTTGGCCAGGCGCTCGAGGTCCTTGGGCAACAGGGCGTAAGTGGTGAGGATCAGGTCGAAGTCGGCCAGATTGTCGAAGTGTTTCTTGCGCGTGGCACCATACAGTGCGAGGACTTTCAGTTGCGGGGTGAAGTGCGCCGCCTCGTCGAGCCAATTCGGAATCAGGCTGGTCGGCATCACTACCATGCACGGACGATCGAGGCGTCCGGCGTTCTTCTCGCTGAGAATATGCGCCAAGGTCTGTAGGGTTTTGCCCAGGCCCATGTCGTCCGCGAGAATGCCGCCGACTTCGAGTTGTCGCAGCGATTGCATCCAGCTCAAACCTTCGAGCTGATACGGGCGCAGCGTTGCATTCAGACCTTGCGGCGCTTCGGCAGTGAAATCGCGGATGTCGCGCAGGCGCTGGGCGAAGGTGCGCATCTGCTCGCCGCCTTCCCATAACAGCGGCAGGCCTTCCAGCGAATTGAGCCGGGTGGCGTCAGCCTTGCTCAGGCGCAGGGTGGTTTCGCCCGGCTCCTGCAAATAGAACTCGCCCAGCGTCATCAATACCGGCTTCAAGCGACCGAGCGGCAGCGCCACTTGCAACGGTCCATGCTCGCTGGTGCGTTGCGGAATGTTGACAAGAATCAGCTCGTCATCGCGACGGCGGGCGAGGCGTTCCGGGTTGAGGATTTCGGTGTGCGAGCGCATCAGGTTCAGCAGAATCGGCAGCAGGCTCAGGCGCTCGCCGTTGACGATGATACCCAGTTCCAGATCGAACCAGTCGCGCTCCGGCGCCTGTTCGACGGTGGCGTACCAGTCGTCGACGGCGGTCAGGTCGAAACCGAATTCCTCATCGATCTGCAACTCCCAGCCCTGGCTGCGCAGCTTCGGCAAGTCATTGAGGGTGAAGGTCAGCCAGGCGCTGTCGTTGACCATCTCGTAGAGTTCGCCGGCGCTTTCCGGCAGTGCTTTGCTCTGCCTTGTGGCGATGCGGAAACCGAGGATGCGTAACTGTTCGCGGTAGGACTGTTCGACGTCCGGGTGACGTTTTATTCGCAGGGTCTGGGCTTCCTGACGGATCAGGATATCGCTGTGTTTTTGCCCGCTGACGTATTCGTCCAGATAGCTGAACGACAGCGCCGCGCGGTGCTGAATGTAGCGCTGCATCTTGCCGTTGCGCGGCTCGAAGGCGCTGAACTCGACGCTCGCCAGCCACAGGCGCGGCACCGGCTGCACGTTGTCCACCAGCACTTGCGGTGGCGCTTTCGGGCTGCGGTTTTCCAGCACGGCCTGGAGCTTCTCCAGCAGCTCGGCATCTTTAGCGGCGGCGGGGTAATCGAGGGTTTCCTGGATTTTCAGCAGCACCGCCGCGCAGTGTTTGCAGTTGCTGCGCACCGGACAGGTGCAGGTGGCGTCGACCAGCAACAGCGTCGCTTTGGCTGACTCGCGCAGATGGATGGTCTGCCGGTAGACACTGCCGCCAGAACCTTCGCAACTGGCGGTGATGGTCGCATCGCCGACCTGGGCGATGCGCACTCGATTCTCCAAAGCGTAGCGGCGGCCGCGCTCCAGACTCTGTTCTTTGAATCGGCTGACCCACGACGGGGCCAGCGGTTTGCTCAGGGGCGGCGGCATAAGGACGTCGATCAGTCCGGCACGACTTCAGGCGCTTCGCGAGGCGCTGGCGCGGTCAGGGAAGTGATCTTGATCAGCAGGGCCAGATGACCGTTGTCGAGGTAATTGAGCTGGCCGTTCTTGGTGTGGCTGTCCTGACGCAGGCGCTCACTGGCGGTGACCAGGCCATTGGCGTCGATCTGATTGACCCAGAAATCGGCGGTCACGTCGGTGAAGCGGCCGAGTTTCATTTCCAGCGTGCCCTCGATGGGGAACTGGCCGAATTGTTCCTGACCTTCGCTCACTGCGACTTTCGCCGGTGCTTCGCCGAGGCTCTGCTGCCAGGCTTTGTGCATCAACACGGTGTACTCGCCGCTGGCGGTGAGTTTGTTCACTACATCATTCAGCGCTGGGGTGCGCTGGCTGTCGCTGCCCAGACGCTGGGCGCCTGCGGCCCAGTCTTCCGGGGCGGCGCGGCTGACGATGGCCGGGACGGCATTCTGGCGCACCAGGATCATTTCGACCTGATACGTGTCATCGGCAAACGCCGTCGGTGCTGCAAGTGCAAGCAACAAAGTCAGAGAGCGGAACAGGCGCATCGGGCGTCCTTCAAGCGGATTTCGGGATGAGACGCTCAAACAGCGCCTCGACAGTATTGAAACGTTCTTCCGGGCGCTCCATCGGCACCTGGAATTTAAACATCGTCGCGCCTTCGAACTTGTAGCGCTTGGGCTGCGTCTGGATCAGCTTGATCAGGGTCATCGGGTCAACCGGCGTCTGCGCTTCGAACTCGATGCGTCCGCCTTGCGGCCCGCCGTCGACTTTCTTGATGCCGAGCTTTTCCGCCTGCAATTTCAGCGCGGTGATCCGCACCAGGTTCTTGGTCGGCTCCGGCAACAGGCCGAAGCGGTCGATCATCTCCACCTGCAGATCCTTGAGGCCTTCCTCGTCGGTGGCCGAGGCGATGCGTTTATACAGAATCAACCGCGCATGCACATCCGGCAGATAATCTTCCGGAATCAGCGCCGGCACCCGCAGATTGACTTCCGGGCCGCCGCCAAGCGGTTGATCGAGGTTCGGCTGCTCGCCCTTGCGGATCGACTTCACCGCGCGTTCGAGCATTTCCATGTACAGGGTGAAACCGACGGCCTGAATCTGCCCGCTCTGACCGTCGCCGAGCAGTTCGCCGGCGCCACGGATTTCCAGGTCGTTGGTGGCCAGGACGAAACCGGCGCCGAGGTCCTGGGTATTGGCGATCGCTTCCAGACGTTTTTCCGCGTCCGAGGTGATTTGCTGGCGTGGCGGTGTCAGCAGGTAGGCGTAAGCCTGGTGGTGACTGCGACCGACACGACCACGCAACTGGTGCAGCTGGGCCAGACCGAACTTGTCGGCGCGTTCGATGATGATGGTGTTGGCGCTCGGCACGTCGATGCCGGTCTCGATGATGGTCGAGGCGATCAGCACGTTGAAGCGCTTGTGGTAGAAGTCGCTCATCACCTGTTCGAGTTCACGTTCGCGCATCTGCCCGTGGCCGATACCGATGCGCGCTTCCGGCACCAGTTCGGCGAGGTCGGCGGCGCATTTCTCGATGGTCTTCACATCGTTGTGCAGGTAGTAAACCTGACCGCCACGCAGCAGTTCACGCAGCAGGGCTTCCTTGACCGTGCTCTTGTTCTGCTCCATGACAAAAGTGCGCACCGACAGGCGCCGCGCCGGCGGCGTGGCGATGATCGACAGATCGCGCATGCCCGACACCGCCATGTTCAGCGTGCGCGGAATCGGCGTCGCGGTCAGGGTCAGGATATCGACTTCGCTGCGCAAGGCCTTGAGCTGTTCTTTCTGGCGTACGCCAAAGCGGTGCTCTTCGTCGATGATCACCAGCCCGAGGTTTTTGATCTTCACATCATCGGACAGCAGTTTGTGCGTGCCGATGACGATGTCGATCTTGCCTTCCGCCAGATCGGCGATCGCCGCGTTGACTTCCTTGGCCGATTTGAAGCGACTCATCACTTCCACGGTCACCGGCCAGTCGGCGAAGCGGTCGCGGAAACTGTTGTAGTGCTGCTGGGCGAGCAGGGTAGTCGGTACCAGAATCGCCACCTGACGCCCGCCGTGCACGGCGATGAACGCCGCGCGCATGGCCACTTCGGTCTTGCCGAAGCCAACGTCGCCGCAGACCAGACGATCCATCGGTTTCGGCGCGAGCATGTCTTCGCGCACGGCCTCGATGGTGGCTTGCTGATCGGGTGTTTCTTCGAACGGGAAGCCGGCGCTGAAGGTGGCGTAATCGGCCTTCGGGTCGGCGAAGGCGTAACCTTCACGGGCGGCACGACGGGCGTAAATGTCGAGCAATTCGGCGGCGACGTCACGCACCTGCTCGGCGGCCTTGCGCTTGGCTTTCTGCCAGGTTTCCGAGCCGAGGCGGTGCAGCGGCGCGAGCGAATCGTCGCTGCCGGTGTAGCGCGCGATCAGGTGCAGGTTGGCCACCGGCACGTAGAGCTTGGCGTTCTCGGCGTATTCGAGGGTGAGGAATTCGGCGGCCTGATTGTCGATTTCCAGAATCGTCAGGCCCAGGTAGCGCCCGACGCCGTGATCGATATGCACCACCGGCGCGCCTTCGCGCAGTTCGGTGAGGTTCTTGATTACCGCATCGTTGCTGACGTCGCTGCGCTTCTCGCGGCGACGACGTTGCATGACCCGTTGGCCGAACAGCGGACTTTCCGCCACCAGCGCCAGCGCCGGGTCGTCGAGCAGCAGACCTTCGTCGAGCGGGGCGATGGTGATCGCCAGACGATCCTTGCTGGCAACGAAGTCTGGCCAGCTGTCGACGGTTTTCGGCCGCAACTTCAGGCGTTCCAACAGTTCCAGCAGGACTTCGCGACGACCCGCCGATTCAGCGGTGAACAGCACGCGCCCGGGGAATTCTTCGAGGAACCCGGCCAGCGCCGCCAGCGGTTGCGTGGCCTTGGCTTCGATGGCCAGATCGGGCAGCGCATGGGCCGGGAAGCGCTCACGGCCGACGCCGCTTTCAACGTCCTGTTGACTGGCAACGACCCGTGGCCAGTTCTTCAGGCGCGCGAAGCAGTCTTCCACTGGCAGGAACAGTTCGGCCGGTGGCAATAAAGGACGCGATGGATCGACGCGGCGTTCTTCGTAACGATTGCGCACGTCGTTCCAGAAGTTTTCCGCCGCCTGCTCAATGCCCGGCAGCGAGAACACTTGTGTGTCCTGAGGCAGGTAATCGAACAGCGTCGAAGTTTCGTCGAAGAACAGCGGCAGGTAGTACTCGATACCGGCCGGGGTGATACCGCTGCTCAGGTCCTGAAAGATCGGGCAGCGGCGGAAGTCGACGTCGAAGCGCTCGCGAAAGCGCGCCTTGAAGCGGGTGACTGCGTCTTTCTGCAACGGGAATTCGCGGGCCGGCAGCAGCTTGACCGACTCGACCTTGTCGATTGAACGCTGGGTTTCCGGATCGAAGGTGCGCAGGGTTTCGATTTCGTCGTCGAACAGGTCGATGCGATACGGCAGTTTGCTGCCCATCGGGAACAGGTCGATCAGCGCGCCGCGTACGGTGAACTCGCCGTGCTCGTACACCGTGTCGACATAGCGATAGCCGCTGGCTTCGAGCCGCGCGCGCATCTGTTCGACGTCGAGCTTCTGGCCGATATCCAGCACCAGGCTGCTGCCGAGCAGGAACTTGGTCGGCGCCAAGCGATGCAGGGCGGTGGTGATCGGTACCACCAGCACGCCGTGGGCCAGTTCCGGCAGGCGATACAGGCTGGCGATGCGCTGGGAGATGATGTCCTGGTGCGGCGAGAACAGGTCGTAGGGCAGGGTTTCCCAGTCGGGGAAATGCAGTACGGGCAAATCCGGGGCGAAGAAACTCAGCTCCTGTTCCAGCCGTTCGGCGCTTTGGCTGTCGGCGGTCAGCAGCAGGGTAAAGCGCTTGGCAGCGCTGGCAGCCTCGGCAATCGCCAGGCTGAGGGCGGCACCGGGCAGATTGCCCCAGTGCTGTTTACCTGCTTCGGCAGGGAGTAACGGTAGACGCAGAACAGGCACGGAAGGTTGAGCTCCAGGCGTTGCGACAAAGTCGGTAATTGTAGCGGCCTCCGGTGCCGCCTGTCAGTTGCAGACTGCGTCTATCTTCACGGTTTGGACGAAATGTAGTGGTAACCATAAAAACGAGCACTTTTTTCATGGTGATGTAGTGCCGAAACCGGGTGGTGTTACGGAGGGTTACAGACATCGTCTAACAGTCGTCGAAAAATTGACTGCGCTGAAAGCCCCGGTTTTACTGGGCTGGAGAAAGGCGTAAATTTTTTGAACGGGATTTTGTTACCGATTGCGCGACAAGCGCGCATTGCTGAAAGGGCTTGTCGGCGGCATAATGTAGCCCCTTTTTTCTGCCCCTACATGTGGAAGGTTACCGTGACTCAGAAGCCCGACCAGTGTCTTGGTGAATGGATCGACCGTGAAGCACTCGCAGAAGCGATGATTCCGCTTATCGGTCAGCTCTACCGCAATAACAACGTGGTTAGCTCGATCTATGGCCGCAGCCTGATCAACCAGTCTGTCATCGCGATTCTCAAAGCTCACCGCTTTGCTCGCCACCGTTCTTCCGACGACAGCGAACTCTCCGTCCACGAAACATTCCCACTGCTCAAGGCCATGAGCGAGCTCAAGCTTGGCGCGGCGTCGGTGGATCTGGGCAAGCTGGCGTTCAAATTCCGTAACGAAGGCAACGGTCGCAGCGCCGAGCAGTTCGTGCGTGAAGAGATGGCTGACGTGGTTGGCCAGCAGAACGCCTCGGCCCGCAAAGGCACCGACGTTGTTCTGTACGGCTTCGGTCGTATCGGCCGTCTGCTGGCGCGCATCCTGATCGAGAAAACCGGTGGTGGCGACGGCCTGCGTCTGCGCGCCATCGTCGTGCGCAAAGGCGCCGAAAACGACCTGACCAAACGCGCCAGCCTGCTGCGTCGCGATTCGGTACACGGTTCGTTCAACGGCACCATTACCATCGACGAAGAAAACAACACCATCACCGCCAACGGTAACCTGATCCAGGTGATCTACGCGAAGAACCCGACCGAGGTGGATTACACCCAGTACGGCATCAAAGACGCGCTGCTGGTGGACAACACCGGTGTATGGCGTGACGCCGATGGCCTGGGTCAGCACCTGGCCTGCCCGGGTATCGATCGCGTTGTTCTGACCGCGCCTGGCAAGGGCAAGCTGAAGAACATCGTTCACGGCATCAACCACGGTGAAATCACCGCTGACGACAAGATCGTCTCGGCTGCTTCCTGCACCACCAACGCCATCGTGCCGGTGCTCAAAGCGGTCAACGACAAGTTCGGCATCATCAACGGTCACGTCGAAACCGTTCATTCGTACACCAACGACCAGAACCTGATCGACAACTTCCACAAGGGCGATCGCCGTGGCCGCAGCGCCGCGCTGAACATGGTGATCACCGAGACCGGCGCCGCTACCGCTGCTGCCAAGGCTCTGCCTGAGCTGGCCGGCAAGCTGACCGGTAACGCGATTCGTGTTCCGACGCCAAACGTGTCGATGGCCATTCTCAACCTCAACCTTGAGAAAGCCGCCACCCGCGAAGAGATGAACGAGTACCTGCGCTACATGGCGCTGCACTCCGAGCTGCACAAGCAGATCGACTTCGTCAATTCGCAGGAAGTGGTGTCGACTGACTTCGTTGGCTCGCGTCACGCCGGTGTAGTCGACGCTGAAGCGACCATCGTGCAGGACAACCGTGTCGTTCTGTACGTCTGGTACGACAACGAGTTCGGCTACAGCTGCCAGGTGGTTCGTGTGATGGAAGACATGGCTGATGTGAATCCGCCAGCGTTCCCGCGCTAAGCTTCAGGCTTGAATGAAAACGCCCCGGCATTTTGTCGGGGCGTTTTTGTTTGTGGGCCTGTTGGATCTTCGGCGTCCTTGCCGGCCTCTTCGCGAGCAGGCTCGCTCCCACACTGGATCAGTGTCGTTCACAATCTTCTGTGGGAGCGAGCCTGCTCGCGAAAGCATTCTGTCAGGCGCCGCTGGCTACCGAGGCCTGCGCCGTGCGCAACTCATGCCGGTTGCCACGGAACAACACCAACGTCGCAATCAACCCCAACACCGCCGCGCCACTGAGCCAGATGCCCGGTGCTGCCTTGTTGTCCAGCACATGAATCAGATAGGTGCACGCTGCCGGAGTAAATCCGCCGAACGTCGCCGTTGCCAAACTGTAGGCCAGGGAAAACCCGGTCGTGCGCACTTCCACCGGCATGATCTCGGTCAGCGCCACCACCATCGCGCCGTTGTACGAGCCGTACAGGAACGACAGCCACAATTCGACAATCAGCAAATGGCTGAAGCTCGGGTTCGCCACCAGCCACGACAGCGCCGGATACGCAGTGAGGATCGCCAGAATCGTCGCCGCCAGCAGTAGGGGTTTTCGGCCGATCTTGTCGGATACCGCGCCCATCACCGGTAGCCAGAAGAAGTTCGACAAGCCGATGCACACCGTCACCAACAGCGCATCGAGATCAGACAGGTGCAGTTCGGCCTTGCCGAACGTCGGGGTGTAAGCGGTGATCAGGTAGAACGACACCGTGGTCATCACCACCAGCGCCATGCCGGCAATGACGATGCCGAAGTTCTGCCCGATCGAGCGGACGATTTCGCCGAGGGTAGGGCGGTGGGTGCGCGCCTGGAACTCCGGGGTTTCTTCCAGCGAGCGACGGATGAAAAAAATCACCGGCACGATCATGCAGCCAATCAGAAACGGTACGCGCCAGCCCCATTCGCCCATCTGCTCAGGGCTCAGCCAGTGGTTGAGGCCAACGCCGAGCAGACCGGCGAACACCACGGCTGCCTGTTGGCTGGCGGACTGCCAACTGACGAAAAAGCCTTTACGCCCCGGCGTCGAAATTTCCGCCAGATACACCGACACGCCGCCCAGTTCCACGCCCGCCGAGAAGCCTTGCAGCAAACGGCCGAACAACACCAGCAGCGGCGCGGCGACACCGAGCGTCGCGTAGCCGGGTACGCAGGCAATCAGCACTGTACCGGCGGCCATCATCGCCAAAGTGATGATCAGCCCTTTGCGCCGTCCGTGACGGTCGATATAGGCACCGAGGAAAATCGCCCCCAGCGGACGCATCAGGAAGCCGGCGCCGAAGGTCGCCAGCGACAGCATCAGCGAAGCGAACGCGCTGTCGGTGGGGAAGAAGGTTTTGGCGATGGCCGTGGCATAGAAGCCGTAGACCATGAAGTCGAACATTTCGAGGAAGTTGCCGCTGACAACGCGAAAGATCGCTTTGCCTTTGCCCGTGGTGGAGGACATGGGAGGTACTCACTGTTCAATTTTGTATAAAGGCGTTGCAGCCATGGGGAAGCGAGCGGGCGCTTGTAGTTCATAATGGCCGCCGTGGTTTTGCGGGGAGATGAAGAATTGTTAACTGGACGCTGGTTGGGGCTTGTGGTGTTGGCGGTGGCAATCGGCGGCTGCGGCAACGGCGATTCCCTGGAACAGGTCGGTGGCTCGACCATGGGCAGTACCTGGTCGGTCAAGTACGTGCGCCACCCCGGGGTCGCCGATCCTGCGCAGGTGCGCAGCAAAGTGCAGGCCATCCTCGGTGAAGTCGATCAACAGCTGTCGACTTACCGCAGTGACTCCGTCATCGAGCGTTTCAACGCCTTGCCCGCCGATAGCTGCCAAGGCATGCCGACAGCGGTGCTCGAATTGGTCCGCATCGGCGAACAGCTTTCAATCCAAAGCGAAGGCTCCTACGACCTGACCGTGGAACCGCTGCTGGACCTCTGGGGATTCGGCCCGCAAGGACGCGAAGAAAAGATCCCTGATGCGGCCGCTGTGGCCGAGGTCATGCAGCGGGTCGGCCATCAGCATCTGCGCATCGATGGCGAGCGGTTGTGCAAGGACGCCGCCGTCGAAGTCGACTTCAACAGCATTGCCGCCGGTTACGCCGTGGATACCATCGCCGCCAGATTGCAGGGCATGGGCATCGACAATTACCTGGTCGAAGCCACGGGCGAACTCAAGGCCCGGGGCAAGAAGCCGGATGGTTCAGCGTGGCGCATCGCTCTCGAAGAGCCTCGCGATGACCAGCAAGTGGCCGAGCGGATTATCGATGTCGATGGCTACGGCGTGTCCACCTCCGGTGACTACCGCCATTATTTTCTGCAGGACGGTCGGCGTTATTCCCACACCTTCGATGCGCGCAGCGGAAGGCCGGTCCTACATGATCTGGCGTCAGTCACGGTGATTCATCCTTCAGCGTTGATGGCCGATGGACTATCGACGCTGTTGCTGATTCTCGGGCCGGAAAGGGCACGGGACTATGCCCAAAAGCATGACATTGCTGCATTCTTTGTCTTGCGTGCCGATACAGGTTTCGTCACCCGCAGCAGTCAGGCATTTACGCAGCTTGTCGGTGAAAAAAACTGACCGGAGACAAGACGAAAGCTGGCGTTGTAGTGCAGGCAAAAGTAGCCTACGACGCGACCAAGGGTTAATGTGCGCGGCGTTGACGCTTCTATAGACTGTGTCCGGGTTCTTCACTGGCCCCCAATTGTTCCTTCGCGCCGCCGTTCGGCGTGATTTAGCCGCCGGTGCTGCTGGCACCGCGGCCTGTTCTGAGGAGTACGCATGGCTGTCTACAACTACGACGTGGTGGTACTGGGTTCCGGCCCGGCGGGAGAAGGCGCGGCAATGAACGCCGCCAAAGCGGGGCGCAAGGTCGCGATGGTCGACAGCCGTCGTCAGGTCGGCGGCAACTGCACCCACCTCGGCACCATCCCGTCCAAGGCACTGCGTCACTCGGTGCGGCAGATCATGCAGTTCAACACCAACCCGATGTTCCGCGCGATCGGCGAGCCACGCTGGTTTTCCTTCCCGGACGTGTTGAAAAGCGCCGAAAAAGTCATTTCCAAACAAGTCGCCTCGCGCACCGGCTACTACGCCCGTAACCGCGTCGACGTGTTCTTCGGCACCGGCAGCTTCGCCGACGAGCAAACCATCGAAGTGGTCTGCGGCAACGGCGTGGTCGAGAAGCTGGTGGCCAAGCACATCATCATCGCCACCGGTTCGCGCCCGTATCGCCCGGCGGACATCGATTTCCACCACCCGCGCATCTACGATAGCGACACCATCCTCAGCCTCGGTCACACCCCGCGCAAACTGATCGTTTACGGCGCTGGTGTAATCGGTTGCGAATACGCATCGATCTTCAGTGGTCTGGGTGTGCTGGTCGAACTGGTCGACAACCGTGGCCAGTTGCTGAGCTTCCTTGACTCGGAAATTTCCCAGGCGCTGAGCTACCACTTCAGCAACAACAACATCACCGTGCGTCACAACGAAGAGTACGACCGCGTCGAAGGCGTGGACAACGGCGTGATCCTGCACCTGAAATCCGGCAAGAAGATCAAGGCGG
Source organism: Pseudomonas sp. 2957 (assembly GCF_031456345.1). Lineage (NCBI taxonomy): Bacteria > Pseudomonadati > Pseudomonadota > Gammaproteobacteria > Pseudomonadales > Pseudomonadaceae > Pseudomonas > Pseudomonas sp. 2957. The sequence goes on along the minus strand of NZ_JAVDUL010000002.1, from coordinate 1,056,587 downwards.
ACGCCTTGCTCTGGTGCAACGGCCGTACCGGCAATACCGACACGCTGGGTCTGGAAAACATCGGGGTCAAGGTCAACAGCCGTGGCCAGATCGAAGTCGACCAGAACTACCGCACCTGCATAGAGAACATCTACGGCGCCGGTGACGTGATCGGCTGGCCAAGCCTGGCCAGTGCCGCCCACGACCAGGGTCGTTCGGCCGCTGGCAGCATCGTCGACAATGGCAGCTGGCGCTTCGTCAATGACGTGCCGACCGGCATCTACACCATTCCGGAGATCAGCTCGATCGGCAAGAACGAGCAGGAGCTGACCCAGGCCAAAGTGCCGTACGAAGTCGGCAAGGCCTTCTTCAAGAGCATGGCGCGGGCGCAGATTGCCGGTGAGCCGCAGGGCATGCTGAAGATCCTGTTCCACCGCGAGACGCTGGAAGTGCTCGGCGTGCATTGCTTCGGTTATCAGGCGTCGGAGATCGTGCACATCGGTCAGGCGATCATGAATCAGCCGGGCGAGCTGAACACCCTGAAGTATTTCGTCAACACCACGTTCAACTACCCGACCATGGCCGAAGCCTATCGGGTCGCAGCGTACGACGGCCTCAACCGGCTTTTTTGACGGGCTCCGGCCGGTGGCCTGAGCCGGCCGGGGAGACCGATTTCAGCAATTCTCAAGGGTGGCAGTGGCCAAACCGGGAAAGTCTGTAATCAGGCTGTCAACGCCGAAGTCGGCGAGTCTGCGCATCAGTGCAGGCTCGTTGACGGTCCACACCGACACATGCAGGCCCTGACGCTGCGCCTTCTGCAGGCGTTCCGGCGTACACAGCGTCCAGTTCAACGCGAGAATTTCGCAACCGTAGCTGGCCGCCACCTTCAACGGATCGAGCCAGGCGTATTCGGCCACCAGGCCACGGGATACGTCCGGTACCAGGTCCAGCGCTGCCTTCAAGACTTCCCGTGAACTCGAGGTGATCGTCACCTTGTCGAGCAGGCCATGCCGTTGAGCCATTTCCCGAATCGCCAGCACGGTAGTCGCCGCGCGGGTGCGTGAAGCGCTTTTGACTTCCAGCTGCCAGTGCTCGAAATCACATTTCTCGAACAACTCTTCCAGCGTCGGAATCGGGCACGGCTGGATCCAGCCCGGGCCACCCTTGCGCGCGTCGTAGGTCACCAGTTCGGCGGCGGTGTGCTCGACGACTTTGCCGCGACGGTCGGTGGTGCGTTTGAGCGTCGGGTCATGGATGACCATCAGCTCGCCGTCCTTGGACAGGTGCAGATCCAGTTCGCAGCGGCGCACGCCGTGCTTGAGGCACTCCTGAAAGCTGCTCAGGGTGTTTTCCGGTGCTTCGCCCTTGGCGCCGCGGTGGCCGTAGATGAGGGTCACGGTGCTTCCTTAAGTTAAATGCCAGATTCGTTCTGTTCGCGGGCCAGACGGCGTTCCTGAGCCTGCTTCTGCAAGATGTAGCGCGCGAGCAATTGGCGCTGGGCATCGGTCGGGCGCTCGAACTCGGTGCCGACGTCATAGCCATCGCCCTTGGGATCGCAATGGGTGACCCGGGCGCGCAGCAGCAGGCCGAGTGCCTGCGGCATCAGTACCAGTTTCACCGACAGGTGCGCGCCGGTGGCAATCGGGGTCGGGTACTGAAAGTCGATCCCGCCCTCGGAGATGATCACCGGCTGCGGCTCGCCGATGTGTCCGAGCACCGTCAGGGCGATTACCTGGCTGAGCAGGTCGATGCGTTTGTTCTGCGATTTGAGGAACGCCGCGATGGCGCGGTCGCGCTCGCTGATCTGTCGCAACAGGTGCTGCGACTCGAATTCGCTCAGGTGCAGTTCGCTGAGCAGGTTGAACAGTGGGGAAGCATCCTGCAACACTTCCTGGCCTGCGGCTTCGGGAGCGGACAGGGGCCGAATTTCCAGTGCGATCGTGTCCTCGATACGGTAGTATTCGCGGCGATCTTCTTCATCTAATGTCGACATGGCGAACCCATGGTAGCGGCGGTGGTCTGAGTGTAAAGCTGGTTTTCGACCCCCGCCACAAGGACGTTCCTTTTCCCTCCGAACAAGCCCCGACATGTTCAGACCTCTCTTCGTATTTATCGGCACGCGTTATACCCGTGCAAAGCGTCGCAATCATTTTGTGTCATTCATTTCCCTGACTTCGATGATCGGGCTCGCCCTTGGCGTGGTCGTGATGATCGTCGTGCTGTCGGTGATGAACGGCTTCGACCATGAGATGCGCACCCGCGTGCTGGGCATGGTGCCCCACGCCACTCTCGAGACCGGCGAGCCGATCAATGACTGGCAGAGCCTGGCCGACAAGGTCAAGCAGAACCGGCAGGTGACGGCGGTGGCGCCGTTCACCCAGATGCAGGGCCTGCTGACCAATAACGGTCAGGTTTCCAAGGTGTTGCTCAATGCCATTGATCCTGCGCTCGAGCGCAATGTGTCGATCATCGACAACTTCATGAAGCAGGGCAAACTCGACGACCTGACACCGGGCAGCTTCGGCATCGTCATCGGCGACAAGGCCGCGACCAAGCTTGGCGTTGGCATCGGCGACAAGGTCACTTTCGTTGCACCTGAGGTCAGCGTGACCCCGGCCGGGATGTTCCCGCGCATGAAGCGCTTCACCGTGGTCGGGATTTTCCATGTCGGCGCCGGTGAGCTCGACGGCTACCTCGGCGTGACCAATCTGCAGGATCTGGCGAAAATGCACCGCTGGAAAGCCGATCAGGTGCAGGGCCTGCGGCTGAAGTTCGACGACCTGTTCCAGGCCCCGCGCGAGGCGTGGAACATTGCCCAGCAGCTCGGCGAAGATCGTTACTACGCCCGCGACTGGACCCGCACCCACGGCAACCTGTATCAGGCGATCCGCATGGAAAAAGCCATGATCGGGCTGCTGTTGCTGCTCATCGTCGCCGTCGCCGCGTTCAACATCATTTCCACGCTGGTGATGGTGGTGAACGACAAGAAGGGTGACATCGCCATTCTGCGTACCCTCGGCGCCACTCCGGGCACGATCATGCGCACGTTCATGGTCCAGGGCACAGTGATCGGCGTGGTCGGTACGGCCATCGGCGCGGTGGTCGGGATCCTCGCGGCGCTGAATGTCAGTGCGGCCATTTCGGCGCTTGAAGGGCTGATCGGCCACAAGTTCCTTAATGCTGACGTGTATTTCATTGATTATCTTCCTTCGCAGGTACAGAGCCAGGACGTCGTCATGGTCTGCGCCGCTGCGTTGGTCCTGAGTTTCCTCGCCACCCTGTATCCCGCCTGGCGTGCCGCGCGCACCCAGCCGGCGGAGGCGTTACGTTATGAGTGAGTCGGGCATGAGTGAACAAGCAATTCTGAGCTGCCGTAACCTGGGCAAGTCCTACGAGGAGGGGCCTGAGTCGGTACAAGTGCTGGCCGGCCTGCAACTGGAGTTGCACCCGGGCGAGCGTGTGGCGATCGTGGGTAAATCCGGTTCCGGCAAAAGTACCTTGCTCAACCTGCTCGGCGGCCTCGATACGCCGAGCAAGGGCAGCGTCTGGCTCGACGGTGAAGAACTGTCGGCGTTGAGCGAGAAGAAGCGGGGCCTGCTGCGCAATCGCGCGCTTGGTTTCGTTTACCAGTTTCACCACCTGCTGCCGGAATTCACCGCGCTGGAAAACGTCTGCATGCCGCTGTTGATCGGCAAGACCGCCATCCCGGAGGCGCGCCAGCGTGCCACGGCATTGCTGGAGCGCGTCGGTCTGGGCCATCGTCTGGAACACAAACCGGCGGAACTCTCCGGCGGCGAACGTCAGCGCGTGGCCATTGCCCGTGCACTGGTGAACAACCCGGGGCTGGTGATGCTCGATGAGCCAACCGGCAACCTTGACCTGCATACCGCCGAAGGCATTCAGGATCTGATGCTGGAGCTGAGCACTTCGATGCGCACAGCGTTCCTGGTGGTGACGCACGACATGAACCTGGCTCGCCAGATGGACCGCGTCCTGCAGTTGCAGGAAGGTTGCCTGACCCCCATCTGACTGGCTGAAACCCGGCGCCCGTAACGGTGCCGGGTCTTTTATTTCTATACGGTGCCCCAGCGAATGTTCAGACCGTTATCGATCTTTATCGGCACGCGCTATACCCGCGCCAAGCGCCGCAATCGCTTTGTTTCGTTCATTTCGATGACCTCGATGATCGGCCTCGCCCTCGGCGTGCTGGCGATGATCGTCGTGCTGTCGGTGATGAACGGCTTTCAGCGCGAAATGAGCTCGCGCATCCTCGGCATGGTGCCCCATGCGACCATCGTTGGCGTCAAGCCGATCGATGACTGGCAGCCAGTGGCCGCCGCTGCGATGAAAAATCCCGAAGTGACGGCCGCCGTGCCGTTCACCGAAATGGAAGGCATGCTGTCCTACAAGGGTTCGATGCAGCCGATTCAGATCAGCGGCGTTGATCCGGCCCAGGAAGGCAAGGTGTCGATCGTTGCCCAGCACATCGTCCAGGGTCGTCTGGATGCCTTGAAGCCGGGTGAATTCGGTGTGGTGATCGGTGAAATCACCGCGCGGCGTTTCCGCCTCAATGTCGGCGACAAGATCACTCTGATCGTCCCGGAAGTCAGCACCGCGCCGGGCGGTATCACCCCGCGCATGCAGCGCCTGAATGTGGTTGGCGTGTTCAAGGTCGGCGCCGAGCTGGACGGCTCGATGGGCCTGATTCACGTCGCCGACGCCGCGACCATGCAGCACTGGCAACCGAATCAGGTGCAGAGCGTGCGTCTGGCGGTCAAGGATCTGTACGCCGCGCCGAAGGTGTCTGCGGACATTGCCGGTGGCCTCGGTGCTGACTTCAAGGCTGACGACTGGACTCACACCCAGGGCAGCCTGTTCAGCGCGATGAAGATGGAAAAAACCATGATCGGCCTGCTGTTGCTGATGATCGTCGCGGTGGCGGCGTTCAACATCATCGCGACGCTGATCATGGTGGTGAACGACAAGGGCGCCGACATCGCGATCCTGCGCACCATCGGCGCCACACCACGGCAGATCATGGCGATCTTCATGGTGCAGGGCACGGTGATCGGTATTGTCGGCACCATCATTGGCGGCGTGCTGGGCGTGATTGCGGCGCTCAATGTCAGCGAACTGGTCGGCTGGATCGAGCGTGTGACCGGCCAGCATATCTTCAGTTCGGACGTGTATTTCGTCAGCAACCTGCCCTCGGAATTGCAGGGTGGGGATGTGCTGTTGATCTGCTCGGCGGGTTTCATCCTGAGCTTCCTGGCGACGGTGTATCCGGCGTGGCGGGCGGCGAAGATTGAGCCGGCGCATGCGCTGAGATATTCGTAAGCGACTCCATGCTCGTTCCCACGCTCTGCGTGGGAATGCCTCAACGGACGCTCTGCGTTCGGCTCTTGAAGGGACGCGGAGCGTCCCGGGCTGCATTCCCACGCAGAGCGTGGGAACGATCAGGTCCGAGGCAACTCGATTACAAACCGCGTCCAACCCGTTTCAGATTCGCAATGAATCTGCCCGCCATGGGCACGCACGATCGACTGGGTAATTGCCAAGCCCAACCCCGCATGCTCACTGCTGCCTTCCTGCCGCGCCGGATCCGCTCGATAGAAGCGGTCGAACAGACGTGGCAGTAATTGCGCTGAGACCCCCTCGCCACTGTTCTCGACGCAGACGCGCACGATCTCCCCCTCGTCGACGATGCTCAAGCGCACATAACCCTCGGCCGGGGTAAACCGCAGTGCGTTATCCAGCAGGTTCGACAAGGCTCGGCGCAACATGCCGCGATCACCTTCGATTTGCGCCTCACCTTCACGGCTCAAGCTCACGCCAGCGTCTTCCGCCAATGGTGCAAAAAACTCCAGCAGCATGTCGGCCTCATCCGCCAGTTCCAGTGGTTCGCGCTTGGGCATCAGCAAGCCGTGGTCAGCCTTGGCCAGGTAGAGCATGTCGTTGACCAGTTGCGCCATCCGTTGCAGTTCTTCGAGGTTGCTGTGCAGCGCTTCGCGGTAATCCTCCAGTGCCCGAGGGCGGGTGAGGGTGACCTGGGTGTGGGTCAGCAGATTCGACAGTGGCGTGCGCAGCTCATGGGCGATGTCGGCGGAGAACGCCGAGAGGCGCTGAAACGAGTCGTCGAGGCGTGCGAGCATGGCGTTGAAGCTGTAGGCCATTTCTGCAAGCTCTGGTGGCATCTTCTCTTCAGGCAGTCGGGCATTCAGCGATTGCGCAGAAATCCCACGGGCCACCGCGCTCATCCGCCGCAACGGGCGCAGACCGCTGCGCGCGGCCCAGGCCCCGAGCACGGCAGTAGCCAGCGCCGACAGGCCGACGGTCAGCCAGATCAGATGCTGCATGCGCGTAAGAAAATGCTGGTGATGGGTGATGTCCAGCAGCAGCGTCAGTTGCGGCGAATCCGCTGTGTCTGGGTAGAGCGGGGCGCGCAGCACGCGGTAATCGGTGCCGTCATGGCTGATGGTCGACAGGCCTGTTTGCAGCGGCAGATTCTTCGGAATCTGCACCGAGCTGTCATACCAGTGCTGACCGTCGCCACTGGTAATGCGCAACGACAGATCGGCCTGACGGCTGAGTTCATCAGCCAGCCGCGCCTCGCGCTGGGCAGGTTGGAGATCCTGCAAGGCGCGGCGCAGGCCGATCAGTTTCGTCTCCAGTTGTTGCTGATCGAGTTCGATGAAGTGCGCCTCGCTGGCGCGGTCGAACAGCACCCCGGCGAACAGCGAGACCACCGCAGTGCAGGCGGCAAACAACAGGGCCAGGCGCGTGCTCAAGGACCAACGACGCATCACAGCGAACGCTCTTCGAGCACGTAACCCATGCCGCGCACGGTGTGGATCAACTTGTCGGGGAAGTCATCGTCGATCTTCAGGCGCAAGCGGCGGATCGCCACTTCGATGACGTTGGTGTCGCTGTCGAAATTCATGTCCCAAACCTGCGAGGCGATCAGCGATTTGGGCAGGACTTCACCCTGACGGCGCAGGAGCATTTCCAGCAGGGCGAATTCCTTGGCGGTCAGGTCGATGCGCTGGCCGCTGCGTTCGACCCGGCGGCGGATCAGATCCAGGCGCAGATCGGCCAGTTGCAGGCTGGTTTCCTGGGCGATTGCGCTGCCGCGTCGCAACAGGCTGCGCACCCGGGCGAGCAATTCGGAGAAGGCGAATGGCTTGACCAGATAATCGTCGGCGCCCAGTTCGAGGCCGTGAACCCTGTCCTCCACGGCGTCTTTGGCGGTGAGAAAAAGTACCGGCGTTTCGAGGCCAGCGCTGCGTACCGCTTGCAGAATCTGCCAGCCACTGCGCCCGGGCAGCATCACATCGAGGATCAACAGCGCGTAGTCACCGCTCAAGGCCAGTTGCTGGCCGCTGATGCCATCGGCCACCAGTTCGGTATTGAACCCGGCCTCGGTCAGGCCCTGACGCAGGTATTGGCCGGTTTTCGCTTGGTCTTCGACGATCAACAGTTTCATGGGCGACTCGGGCGGGGTTGGTATTTGGAAGGGCGAGGGCGTTATACCGTGAGATCCGGCGATAAGCGCCAAGCTGACAAAGTTGTAATCTGCCTGTCAGGTCGATGCCAGCACTGGGTGGTTAGAGTTTCCCACAGGCTGAACCTTGTCTTGTTGGAGTACGACCATGTTTTTGCGCACCTCGCTGAAAATAGCCACCTGTCTGCTGGCATTGAGTTCGCCAGCCTGGGCGGCACCCGCGCACACCTTCGCCTTCGGCCAGCCGGCAGCGGCGAGCCAGGCTACGCGCAGTATCGAAATCGTCATGGGCGACATGAACTTCGACCCGAAAGCCATACAGGTCAAGGCCGGTGAGACGGTTCGCTTTGTACTGGTGAATAAAGGCCAGTTGCTGCATGAATTCAACCTCGGTGATGCGGCGATGCATGCCAGTCACCAGCAGGAAATGTTGCAGATGCAGCAAAGCGGCATGCTTACGCCTACCGGCATGAAAAAAATGTCCCACGACATGGCGGGCATGAATCACGCGGCGATGGGCCACGGCATGCAGCATGACGACCCCAACAGCGTGCTGGTCGAGCCCGGTAAAACCGCCGAGTTGACCTGGACCTTCAGCAAGGCCACGGCGCTCGAGTTTGCCTGCAATATCCCCGGGCATTATCAGGCGGGCATGGTCGGCAAACTGACAGTCAGTCAGTAAGCACTCAAAGGCGCGGGCAAAGGCTGGTAGAATCCGCTGATTCTTCAGTCAGGTTTCCGCCATGCATCCCGCAGCCGAACATTCGCCGCTGGGCAAATCCAGCGAATACATCGCCACCTACACGCCGTCCCTGCTGTTCCCGATTCCGCGCACCGCGAAATGGGCCGAGCTGGGCCTGACCGCCGAAACCCTGCCGTATAAAGGCGTGGATTTCTGGAACTGCTTCGAGCTGTCGTGGCTGCTGCCCTCGGGCAAACCGGTGGTGGCGATCGCTGAATTCAGCATCCCGGCGGACTCGCCGAACATCATCGAATCGAAGTCGTTCAAGCTTTACCTCAACTCGCTGAATCAGACGCCGTTCGCCGACGTTGCCACATTGCAAGCGACGCTGGTCAAGGATCTGTCCGCCGCTGCCGGTAAACCGGTGGGCGTTCGGGTTCGCAGTCTGAAGGACGTCGAAGCTGAAGGCGTGGTGGGGTTGCCGGGCGTGTGCATCGACGATCTGGATATCAGCGTGAGCAATTATGAACACCCGCGTCCGGAGCTGCTGCGTTGCGACAATTCGCGCGTGGTCGAGGAGAGCGTGCACAGCCACCTGCTCAAATCCAACTGCCCGGTGACCAGCCAGCCGGACTGGGGCAGCGTCGTGGTGGAATATCGCGGCGCGGCGCTGGATCACGCCAGCCTGCTGGAGTACATCGTCAGCTTCCGCCAGCATTCGGACTTCCATGAGCAATGCGTTGAGCGGATTTTTCTTGATCTGCAGCGGTTGTTGAAGCCGGAGAAACTGACGGTATTTGCGCGCTATGTACGCCGGGGTGGGCTGGATATCAATCCGTATCGCAGCACTGAAGAGGTGCAGTTGCCAAATCATCGGCTCGTACGTCAATAAAGATCCTGAATGTGCGACATCCAATGTGGAAGCGAGCCTGCTCGCGAATGCGGTGTGTCATTAAACGATGATGTCGACTGACACGACGCCTTCGCGAGCAGGCTCGCTCCCACAAGGGCTTGCATGCACATTTTGCAAATGAAAAAGCCCTGCCATCGCTGGCAGGGCTTTTTTGTGCGGCGGGGCGTCAGATGCCCATGCTGCCCAGCGCGTTGACGATGTTGCGCAGGGTGCTGGCGATAGCCGGATGTTCAAGCTCGAAGCGATCCACTGCCAGGTTCACACCATCGGCGATGCTCGCGTCCTGGGTGGCAGTTTCCAGCTGGATCTCCGATTCGATCTGCGCCATCAGCGCATGCAGATCATCACGCTCGGCTTCCGACAGCGGTGGATTGTGTTCCAGCTGCTCGCGCAGGGTATCGAGCTGTTTTTGCAGTTCTTGGGCGGGCATGGTGGTTTCCTTTTATCAATAGGCACTGGCATTGACCGCAGCCGCGCGCCAAAGGTCTATGGCTGACCTTTAGATTAATCCACTCTCGGTAAACCTGCATGACGCCGGTCAGGGCTTTTCGCCTTTGGCGCGGCGCAAGCTGATGTCGGCGAGGCAGGCGTCCAGTTCGCCGAGATGATCGATTACCGAATGCACGCCCAGGCCGAACAACTGCACGGTTGCCTTGCCGCGCAACTTTTCGCGTTCCTTTTGCGAGAGCGCCTGCCACTCGCTCGGGCTCAGGCCGCATAGCGAGCCACAGGACGCCAGGCCAATCGTCCATAACCCGGCATTCAGACCGGCCTGTAACAGGCGCGGCTCACCACTGACCAGCACGCAACCGTCGAGGCGGTCGATGTTCAAACTCATCAACGCCTGCCAGCACGCGTTGGGCGCTGGCCATGGATTCATTGTTGCTGAATGTTGCGTCGGTTTGATCCAGTCCGGCAGCGACGCGGCCAGTGGCTGAGCGAGGGCAGGGGGCAATTCGTCGAGCCACGCGCAGGGAATTCCCTGGCGCTGCAAACTTTTCAGGCTATCGAGTGCGCCCGGTGTAGTTTTGGCATGTTCCGGCTGGGCGTTGAGCTCTCGCGCGGCGCGGGCACCGAAATCCACCAGGCAACCGCTCAGGCCGAACAGCACGGCAGTCAGGCCGGGCGCGGCGACGGGCAAGGTTTCGGCGTGAGTCATGGCAACGTCCCTGAAATAACGCTCAAGACTAAGGCGCTGGGGTGACAGTTGCATGACAGGCGGGTGAAAGCCTGCGTAGGAAACTTCCTGCATATCCTTGCAGCGGCGCACTGCCCAAATCGCCGTTTACGCTTATACTAGCGGCCTTAATGCCCGGGCCGAGAGGACCGCGCCAGTATCGAATCCAAGGAGTTTTTCTATGCGCTGGAGCCCTTCGCTCACTCAGCTAAGTGTATGTGCCAGCCTGTTGCTGGCGCCGTTCGCCACCCAGGCGGCCACCGAAGAAGACCCTTGGGAAAGCGTCAACCGGCCGATTTTCCAGTTCAACGACTTCGTTGACACCTACGCGCTGAAGCCACTGGCCCAGGGTTATGAGTTCATCACCCCGCAGTTCGTTGAAGACGGCATTCACAATATGTTCCGCAACGTCGGTGACGTGACCAACCTGGCGAACAACATTCTCCAGGCCAAACCGGCTGCGGCGGGCGTTGATACCGCCCGACTGATCTTCAACACCACCTTCGGTCTGCTCGGCTTCTTTGATGTCGGCACCAAGATGGGCTTGAACCGCAGCGACGAAGACTTCGGTCAGACCCTCGGTTACTGGGGCGTGGGCAGCGGCCCGTACGTTATGCTGCCGCTGATGGGGCCGAGCACCCTGCGTGACGCACCGTCGAAATATGTCGACAGCTTCACCGGCGCGTACCGCTACATCGACCACGTGCCGACGCGTAACTCGATCTTCGGCCTGAACATCGTCGACACCCGCGCCAGCCTGCTGTCGAGCGAGAAGCTGATCAGCGGCGACAAATACACCTTCATCCGCAACGCTTACCTGCAGAACCGCGAGTTCAAGGTGAAGGACGGTCAGGTCGAAGACGATTTCTGATTTCGACCGGCGACAGAAAGGCGACCCTCGGGTCGCCTTTTTTGTCCGCGCCAGAGCGTTGCCTGCGACTGCCACTACCTTCCATCGGGTTACCGTTGGAGCGGTTCTTATAACTCCCGGTGATTTGACAAACAAAGTCGTCAAGCGACAATCGGCGCATGCTTGAAACGCTCTGCGGATGGGAGTACCGTCTGCGCCTTAGAAGGGCACCTCTGTTTAAAACCGCGCGCCAGGCGAATGCTTGAAAGCGCTGCAACAGAGAGGCTAGAAAGCGAATCCAGTAGTCTGCGCAGGGCCGTTGCCCCGCTCACTACGCCAACCTAATTCTGGCGCCGTTTGCCCACATGCCAAAAACCAGTGCCACGCTGCTGATAATCGATGATGACGAGGTAGTGCGCGCGAGCCTCGCGGCCTATCTGGAAGACAGTGGTTTCAGCGTCCTGCAGGCCGGCAACGGTCAACAGGGTCTTCAGGTATTCGAGCAAGACGAGCCCGATCTGGTCATCTGCGATCTGCGCATGCCGCAGATGGGCGGTCTCGAACTGATCCGTCAGGTCACCGAGCGCTCACCCGATACGCCGGTGATCGTGGTCTCTGGTGCCGGGGTGATGAACGACGCAGTCGAGGCCCTGCGCCTGGGTGCGGCGGACTACCTGATCAAGCCTCTCGAAGATCTGGCTGTGCTCGAGCACTCCGTGCGCCGGGCCCTGGATCGTGCGCGGCTGCTGCTGGAAAACCAGCGCTACAGCGAGAAGCTGGAAAAGGCCAACCGCGAGCTCGAAGCCAGCCTGAACCTGCTCCAGGAAGACCAGAACGCCGGTCGCCAGGTGCAGATGAACATGCTGCCGGAAAGCCCGTGGAGCATCGACGAATTCAACTTTGCCCACCAGATCATCCCGTCGCTGTACCTGTCGGGTGATTTTGTCGACTATTTCCGCGTTGACGAGCGCCGGGTCGCGTTTTATCTGGCGGATGTTTCCGGGCATGGTGCGTCATCAGCCTTCGTCACCGTGCTGTTGAAGTTCATGACCACGCGTTTGCTCTTCGAGTCAAAACGCAGCGGTACCTTGCCGGAGTTCAAACCTTCGGAAGTGCTCGGTCATATCAACCGGGGGCTGATCAGTTGTAAGCTGGGTAAACACGTCACAATGGTCGGTGGAGTCATCGACGAGGAGACCGGTTTGTTGACCTATAGCATCGGCGGCCATCTGCCTTTGCCTGTGTTGTACACGCCTGACAGTGTTCGTTATCTCGAAGGCCGTGGTCTGCCGGTGGGGCTTTTCAACGAAGCCACCTACGAAGACCACGTGCTTGAGCTGCCGCCGACGTTCAGCCTGACGCTGATGTCTGATGGCATTCTGGACCTTTTGCCGGAAGCAACGCTCAAAGAAAAAGAGGCTGCTTTGCCCGAACGGGTGAAGTCGGCGGGCGGCAGCCTGGATGGTCTGCGGCAAGTGTTTGGTTTGGCCACGCTAGGGGAGATGCCGGATGATATCGCCCTGTTGGTGTTGAGCAGGAATCTTTAATGAGTACCGGTAGAATCCAGTTCGCCGAGCAGGACGGCACCTTCGTCCTGAAGTTCGTCGGTGAAGTTCGCCTGACCCTGTGTTCGGCGTTGGATGCGACTATTGAGAAAATCTTCACCGCGCTGAATTTCAACGCGATCGTGATCGATTTGACCGAAACCCGCAGCATCGACAGCACCACCCTGGGCCTGCTGGCCAAACTGTCGATCCTGTCGCGGCAGAAGGTCGGCCTGTTGCCGACGGTTGTCACCACCCACGAAGACATCACTCGGCTTTTGCAGTCGATGGGCTTCGAGCAGGTGTTCAACATCGTCAACCACCCGGTGCCGTGCCCGGAGTGCCTGGACGACCTGCCGGATCAGGACCAGTCCGAAGAAGTGGTGCGAATCAAGGTGCTGGAAGCGCACAAGATTCTCATGGGCCTGAACGATTCCAATCGTGAAGCGTTTCATGATCTGGTCAATGCCCTGGAAAGACACTGACCTCATGAATTGATGGTGTCTGGGCTGGCCTCATCGCGGGCAAGCCCGCTCCCACAATGATCGCGTGAAACCTCAAACTTAGGTTCTCCACATACCCTGTGGGAGCGGGCTTGCCCGCGATGGCGTCGGGTCGGTCGATACATTTATCAGTGCAGGCAAATGAAAAAGGGCGATCCCTCACAGGTTCGCCCTTTTTGCGTTCTACAGACTCAAATCACAGCTTGGCCTGCAGCAACGCTTCCAGCTTCTCCTGGTCGCGGGCGAACTGACGGATGCCTTCAGCCAGTTTCTCGGTGGCCATCGCGTCTTCGTTGGACAACCAGCGGAATTGCGCTTCGTTGAGGCTCAGACGCGCTTCACCGGCATTGCCCGGTGCCAGTTTGCGTTCCAGCTTGCCGGTATCGGCGGCCAGTTTCTCCAGCAGTTCCGGGCTGATGGTCAGGCGATCGCAGCCAGCCAGTTGCTCGATCTGGTTGATGTTACGGAAGCTCGCGCCCATGACCACGGTCTTGTAGTCGTTGGCCTTGTAGTAGTTGTAGATGCGCGTCACCGACTGCACGCCCGGATCATCAGCGCCGGTGTAGTCGTTGCCGTTGGCCTTCTTGTACCAGTCGTAGATACGGCCCACGAACGGCGAAATCAGGAACACCCCGGCGTCGGCGCAGGCGGCGGCCTGGGCGAAGGAGAACAGCAGCGTCAGGTTGGTCTGGATGCCTTCCTTCTCGAGGATCTCGGCGGCGCGGATGCCTTCCCAGGTCGAGGCGATCTTGATCAGCACGCGGTCGCGGCCGACGCCGGCCTTGTCGTACAGCTCGATCAGGCGATGCGCACGCTTGAGGATCGCATCCTGGTCGAAGGACAGGCGCGCATCCACTTCGGTGGAGATGCGGCCTGGAACCACGTTGAGAATTTCCTTGCCCACTGCGACGCCGAAACGGTCGCTGGCCAGGCCGACATCGCCCTTGCAGTCGCGAACGCAATCGTTCAGCAGTTCGGCGTAACCGTGAATGGCCGAAGCCTTGAGCAGCAGGGAAGGGTTGGTGGTGGCATCGGTCGGTTTGACTCGGGCGATCGCTTCGAAGTCGCCAGTGTCGGCAACTACGGTGGTGAACTGTTTGAGTTGTTCCAGCTTGGAAGTCATGGGCGTGCTCTATCCTATGGGTCTGAAGACATTACCCGAGCGCTGACGGGCACTCAAGGGTGCATTCGTGGATCGATGGCCCCTGCGGCAACAACCAGAAAACGATTGTTTGAAAGGCGGGGCGCGGTGTCGCTGAATACGATGCCAAAACAGCCCACAGGTTCAAAGCAACCGACCTGTGAACAGGCCGGTTGCTCGAGCTCTACTCAGCGTTCAACACACCTTCCACGGATAACCGCGCCGGTTTTGGCTGGCCGTCAGAGGTGAGAAAGCCGAAGTTCTTCTCGCGATCGTTGCTGCCGGAATCACTGTTCCGCCATTCATAGATAGAGGTCAGGGGAATATTGAGGCGTTTCACGTCGGTAATAAACGCGTTGATCTTGGTCGCTTGCCCCTCAGGACCGCCGTTGGAGGCGAGGGCCGAAACCCCCCATTCACTGATGACCCCCGGCAGATTGAAGCTCTGCTGGATGAAGGTCTGCGCGTTGCTGATCTGCGTGGCGGTCATGCCGTAAGGGTGATAGGACACTGCGTTGAGGCATTTGGGGTACTCGCTGACGATACTTTTCAGCGCCACCGTCGACGCCGAGCCCGCGCTTGGCGGCCGGGCGAAGCCGAAACCGACCCGTGGTGTCGTCTGTGGCTGAGCTTCGAAGGCCTTGCACATGCCGGCCATGAACGGCACGAACGTTGTATCGAAATTGCGCGTCGGCCAATAGGTTTCCAGGTCCGGCTCGTTCCAGATTTCGATCGCCACCAATTGCGAGCTCCAGGATTTTTCCAGCCCGGTCACGGTGTTGGCGAACTTACCGCCGGCGGCGTTCAGCTCCTCCGGCGACGTGGCCGGCAGTGCCTTGATCGCGCGCACCGTCAGCAGCACCGGCAGGCCGGCGGAAGCGGCGGCGGCGAAGGCGTCGCTGACCTGTTTCTGATAAGTCTTGGCGGTGAGGCTGTCGCTCCACACACCGAAGCGTACAAAGCTGAAGCCTGCTGCCTTGATCTGCGCGGCATCGGCGGCGGTGAAACTCTGGATTTTCACCTGCACGCCGATGGTTTTTGCTGGAAGGTTGGGGAACAGCTCACTGGCGTGAACCTGGCTGGTGGCACCGAGCGCCATCAGGGCGAGGGCGGCGAGTTTATTGCGCTGTGCTGTTTTCATGTCTGCTCTCCTGAAGAGAATGACAACTACGAATATTTATCCCGTTACTCAATTTCCGATAACAGTGATGGCACTAAGTGCGCGAATGTTATTTTTTGTCAGGAAAACAGCAACTGAAAATCACAGTTATTTTTAGTCCGCTAATTGTGGTTGGGGCGGCTTAAAACGCTGTGGTACTTAATGTTCCTGTACTAACAGGGCGAAGCTATTTCTGAGTGCAGGAAAGTCGAGAGGGTTCATTAACTTTCACGGCATGTTGGCTGTTTGATATTACACAGGAAAGCAAGACTTGTTCAAAAAGATCCTCGTTGTCTGCGTGGGCAATATATGCCGAAGTCCGACGGCTGAACTGCTGCTGCGCAACGCGCTGGGCCAGTCCGCCATCACCGTGTCCTCTGCCGGGCTGTCCGCCCGCGTGGGCGAGGGCGTGGAGGCCTCGGCGCGGCAGGTTCTCGAAGAGCACGGGCATTGCGCCGAGGCCTTCAAGGCGCGGCAACTGACTTCGGACATCGTCAATGACTCGGACCTGATCCTGGTCATGGAAAAAGCCCACGTCAATCAAGTGCTGAAGATTGCCTCGCACGCCCGAGGCAAAGTGTTTCTGCTCGGCAAGTGGCAGAGCGAGCGCGAAATACATGATCCGTATCGTCAAGGCAAAGCCGCGTTTATTCATGCCCACGCATTGATTGAAGATGCTGTTAGTTCATGGGCAAAGCGTCTCGGGCATTGATGAATCTTCTTCAGAACAGTAAATGGTAAGAACAGACTTATGCAGTTACCGTCCGTAATCGGCACCCGCGACAATGATCAAGACAGTATTGATCTGCTCGGCATCTTCGGCAGCCTGATCGACCAGAAGTGGCTGATCGGCGCGCTGACCGGTGCCTTCATGGTCACCGGCGTCGCCTATGCGGTTCTGGCGACGCCCGTGTACCTGGCGAACGCGCTGGTGCAGGTCGAACCGAAAAAGAACGACATGCTCGGTTTCTCCGACCTCAACAGCATGCTCGGCGGCCAATCGCCGTCGGTGACCGAAATCGGCATCATCAAATCCCGCGCGGTGATCGGCAAAACCGTTGACGACCTGCGCCTGGATATCGACGTCACCCCCAACACGTTCCCGTTGATCGGCGGCTTTCTCTCACGGCGCTATCGCGGTGACAGCGAGACCAGCGTCGCGCCGCCGCGTTTCGGCCTGAACAGTTACGCCTGGGGTGGCGAGCGTCTGGAGTTCAACCGGCTGCAATTGCCGAAAGACCTGCTCGGCAAGAAACTCACCCTGATCGCCGGCGAGCAGCAGCGTTTTCAACTGTTCGATGAAAACGACAATCTGCTCGCCGAAGGCGTGGCCGGCGAAGCGTTTGCCAATGACGGTGTAGAAGGGCAGATCGCGCACTTGTCGGCCAACCCCGGCACGCGCTTTCAGGTGGTGCGCAATCCTCGGATTGTGACCATTCAGGGCTATCAGGACGCGCTGGATATCTCCGAACAAGGCAAGGAGTCGGGGATCATTCGTCTGGCGCTGGCCAGCTCCGACGCGGCCGAGGCGGTGAAGATTCTCAACAAGATCGCCTCGCTCTACGTCGAACAGAACGTACGCCGCACCTCGGCGGAAGCCGCGCAGAGCCTCGCGTTTCTGCAAAGCCAGTTGCCTCAGGTCAAGCGTGATCTGGCCAAGGCCAGCGACGCCTTGAATGCCTACCAGACCCACGGCAAGACCGTGAACATTTCGCTGGAAACCCAGTCGGTGCTGGGCCAGTCGGTGGCGCTGGAAACGCGCATCTCCGAGCTGAAAATGCAGCAGGCCGAGCTCGATCGCAAGTTCACCAAACAGCACCCGGCCTATCGCGCCTTGATGACGCAGATCGGCGAATTGACCCAGCAGCAGAAATCCCTCGAAGTCAAGGTTCAGGACCTGCCGGCCACCCAGCAGGAATTGCTCAACCTGACCCGCGACGTCGAGGTGGCTTCGCAGATCTACACGCAGTTGCTGAACAAATCCCAAGAACTGGACATCGTCCGCGCCGGGGCCGTCGGCAACGTGCGCCTGATCGACACCGCCGATGTCGACCTGACCAATCCGATCAAACCGAAGAAACCACTGATCGTGCTGATCGCGACATTGCTCGGCGCGTTTGTCGGCGTGGCGCTGGTGCTGCTGCGCAAATCCCTCAGCCGTGGCCTTGAAGGCCCGGAAGGCATCGAGCAGTTGGGCCTGCCGGTTTACGCGTCGATTCCCTACAGCGCCTTGCAGGAGGAAGAGGACAACAAAAAGGGCCGCGCCCGCGATGGCGTCGACAAGCCGGCGTATCTGCTGGCGCTGCGCAACCCGACCGATCTGTCGATCGAATCGATCCGCAGCCTGCGCACCTGCCTGCACTTTGCCGGGCTCGATTCGACCAACAACCGCATCATGATTTCCGGGCCGAGCCCGCAGGTCGGCAAGACCTTCGTCTCGTCCAACCTTGCGGCGGTCATGGCCCTGAGCGGCCAGCGCGTGGTGCTGATCGATGCCGACATGCGCAAAGGGCACCTGCACAAAACCCTCAACACGCCGATCAGCAATGGTTTGTCCGACCTGCTGGTCAAGCGCTGCACCCTTGAGCAGGCGATCAACAAAGTCGAAGTCGACAACCTGCATTTCATCAGCCGGGGGCAAGTGCCGCCCAATCCTTCCGAATTGCTGATGCACGCCAACTTCCGTGAGCTGCTGGCGCAACTCAGCGAGCGCTACGACCTGGTGATCATCGATACGCCGCCGCTGCTGGCGGTGACCGATGCCGCCATCGTCGGTCGCGAGGCCGGCATCAGCCTGATCGTCACCCGCTTCGGGGTGAACCCGGCCAAAGAGATCGAACTGACCATTCGCCGCTTCGCCCAGAACGGCATCGAGTTGAAAGGCGCGGTGTTCAACGGCGTCGAGAAACGTGCGGCCAGCTATTACGGCGGCACCGGCTATTACAACTACGAATACGCGTCCGACAAATCCTGATGGTTGCCGATTGTTCTTTCCTGTTTGAAGTGGGTGAGTTGTGAAAAAAATACTGCACGTGGCAGAGACGATCAAAGGTGGCGTGGCGACGGTGATCCGCACGATCTCGACATCCCCAGAAGACGACGCAGCGAATTATCAACTGGTCTATCTGGTGCCCGAGGATCAGGCCAAGGAGCTGCACGGCATCGCCCCGCAGCAGGTGCGCACCTTTCCACGTAGTGGCCGCAACGTGCCGTCGCTGCTGCGTTTCGCCTGGCGTCTGAGCCAGGTGCTGCTCAAGGAAAAACCCGACGTCGTGCATTTGCACAGCACCTTTTCCGGGGTGATCGGCCGTGTGGTGTGTGTGCTGTTGCGACCATGGCGCAAGCCGAAAATCGTCTACTGCCCGCATGCGTTTTCGTTCCTGATGGAAAGCTCGCCGACCAAGCAGAAGGTCTACGCGTGGATCGAGCGCGTGCTGCAGAAAGTCACCGACGTGATCATCTGCGTCAGCCAGTACGAGCTGGATAAAGCCGCGCGTTTCGGTATCGAGCGCAAGCGCATGAAGCTGATCTACAACGGCATTCATCACAAGGATGACGCGCCAAAAACCGCTGGCGCCGAGCCGATTCATCTGCTGTTCGTCGGGCGCCTGGATTACCAGAAAGGCTTCGACGTGCTGCTCAAGGCCTACGCCAAGGTCAACCGCAACGACCTGAAACTCACCGTGGTCGGCAGTGCGGTCAACGAAGATTCGGTCGAGTGCCCGCCGATGGATTCGGTCGAGTACCTGCCATGGGTGACCCCGAGTGAAGTGCAGGCGCTGTATCAGAAAGCCGATGCGCTGATCGTGCCGAGTCGCTGGGAAGGCTTTGCCATGGTGCCGCTGGAAGGCATGGCCATGGGGCTGCCGGTGATCGCCAGCAACTGCACTTCACTGCCGGAACTGGTCACCAATGAAGTGTCCGGCTACGTCTTCCCCTCCGGCGATCACCAGGCGCTGGCCGACGTTTTGACGATCATCCAGAAGCCGCGCCTGCTCGACCTCGGCAACGAAGGCCGGAGCATTGTCCGCGAACGTTTCAGCGCCGCGTTGATGATCCGCCAGACCTACGACCTGTATCACGCTCCCACTTATTAAGTAGAACTCAAGCTTATGAACGTAACGATTTTGCATGGCTACAGTGCGTCCAACTCCGGTGACGGTCTGCTCGTCGATCTGGCCATTGCTCTGGTGCAGCGTAACTTCGGTGAGGACACCGCGATCAGTGTCGTGGCGTCCGACCCCGAGTCGTTCAACTACTTGCCGCACCCGCGTTTCGATGCGCCGGTGATGGCGGCCAAGGGTCTGGGGCGGGTCAAGCAAGCGGTGTTTCTCAATCAGTCCTACGCCGGGCTCGCTGATCTGCTGAAGAAGACCGATCTGATCGTCGGTGTCGGCGGCGGTTACATGCGTTCGAAAAGCGCCTTCGAGCACATCAAGCTGAAGCTCGGCCATGCCAAGCAATTGGAAACCGCGATCCTCAGCAAGGTGCCTTCGGTGTACCTGCCGCAGAGCATCGGCCCGTTCCACGGCGAGAGCAGCAAGATCGTCGAATACTACGCCAGCGCCGATGCGGTGTTCGTGCGTGACAACCGTTCCTCGGCGATTTTTGACGCTTGCGAAAACGTCTACCGCGCGCCGGATCTGGCCGTGCAGTCGCTGGCGAGCAAGATTCTTCAGCAACCGAAATTCACCCGCTGCGCCGCGTCGCCGGCGACCGTCTGCGTGGTGCTGCGCAAGCCACCGGAGTGGAGCAAAGAGAAGAAGGTCGCTTATGTGGCCAATCTGAAACTGCTGCTGCAGCGCCTGAAGAACAAAAGCAAAGTGGTCTGCGCGGTACAGAGCGCGGTGCGTGGCAACGATGACGGCGCGTTCTACCGCGAGCTGGGCATCAACGAAGACCTGCTGTCGCTGAAGGCAACCATCGCCAAATACCAACCCGATCTGGTGATCTCGGTGCGTCTGCACGGCGCCATCGAATCGCTGCTCTCCGGCGTGCCGGCGTATCACATCAGCTACGAGCGCAAAGGCTTTGGCGCCTATCAGGACATGGGCGTCGAGGACTGGGTGATCAATGGCGGCGACATCGACGTCGACACCATCATCAACACCGTTTACGCGCCCAATGCCTTGGCGGATTTCGGCAAGCGCCTGACTGACACCTGCCGCGAAATCGAAGCGAAAACCGTGGCCATGGACGAAATTATCAAGGGTGTCGTTCGATGATATTTCGGCTGTTGCTTCGCGGCGGAGCCTTGGGCGCGAAGTTCTTGCTGGTGTTGGCCATCACCCATTACCTCGGTTACGAGGCGCTGGGTTTTTACGGTGTGGTGGTCGCGGCTTCGCTGATCGCTTCGAAGTTCTACAGCGTCGGCTTCAGTTCCGAAATCAACCGTTTGATCAGCGTCGGCGGCAGCTCGCGGCGGGTGGTCGACAAGGTTCTGCTGCTGTATCTGGCGGTGGGGCTGTTGTTGTCGGTACTGACGGTGCTGGTCTATTCGCTGTTCCAGTCGGTGGAAGCGACCGCCACGCTGATCCTGTGCGTGACGCTGGTGTTGCTCACCGAGCACCTGTCGTTCGAAATCAATTCCTTCGTGTTTTCTGCGCAGAAAGCCACCGCCGGCGCCTTGCTGTTCTTCATCAAGACCGGCCTGTGGGCGGTATTGGCGGTGGGCGGCATGGTGCTCGGCTGGGTCGCGGGCATCGCCAGTGTGTTGTGGCTGTGGGTCGCCGCCAACGTGATGGTAATCATCGCCGGTTATTTGATCGTGGTGAACGTGCACAAGGGCCGCGAGGCGACGGTGCTGGATACCGCGACGGTGTGGAAGGCCGGGTTGCCGTTCTATCTCGGCACCGGTCTGATCGCCCTGAGTCAGTACGCCGAGCGCTTTCTGATCATCGACCTGGAGCCCTACGCCAGCCTCGGTAAATATGTGTACGCGTGGTCGGCGGCCAATACCTTGCAGGCATTGTCTTATGCGGTGGTGGCGGTGGTCGGCATTCCGGTGCTGGCCAAACGGTTTCAGGCCGATCAGCAGGCGTTCACGGTCAGGCAACTGTTCGTCAACAAATGGGTGATGCGCTCGCTAGTGGTCTCCGCCGTTGTGGCCGTGGCGATCTATGTGTTTTTCAATGTGCTGCTCGATTACGTCGCCAGCAGCGTGCCGCGCCCGGATAACGCGCTCCTCGCGGTGCTGATTTTTTCCTTCGCTTTGCGGGCGATCGGCGACATCGTCTGGGGCGGTTTGATTGCTTCGAAAAACAGCCGGGTGTCGCTGGCCAGCGCGGCGCTCTGCCTGCTGATTTCAGTGCCGGTCAGCTATGTGCTGATCAAGCATTACTCGATCTATGGCGCGGCGTGGGGCAACGTCTTCGCCATTGTCGTGCAACTTGGTGTGATTGCAGTGTTGACCCGTGTCACCGGAGCGAAAAAGGCTGCGCTGTCATGGGCTTGAAGCTGCCGCGCATCGAGTTTCGTGGGCGCACATTCGATTCGTCGATTTCCTTCCTGATTCTGTTCACCGGACTATTTCTGTCGGTGGCGATGCCGTTGCTGGTGCCACGCGATCCGGGGCCGGACGCGATGACGTTGTGGTCGTCATATGCGCGTGCCGACAACTGCAATTTCTGGAATCCGTTCTCACCGGATCGCTCGTCCTACGAGTGTTCGGCGTTCCTGCTGCGGCCTACCGGGATCAACCTGACCAATGCCTGGGCCTACGGCATGTTCTGCAATTTCTTCCTCACCGCAATTCCGGTAGTGGTGTTCCGGCGCATGCCGTTGACCATCTTCGGCACCCTGTGCCTGTGGGGCATCGTGCGCTCGTTTTTCCTCGAGAACCTGACCAAGGAAATCATCGTGTCGGTGGCGGTGTTGAGCATTCTGCTCAGCGCATTGACGCGCAAATATCGCGGCGGTTTTTTTCTCTCGGCGGTGATTTACGGTGTGCTGATCCGGCCGTACTGGATTCTGTTTTCGCTGTCGTGGGTCGGCGTCTGCGTGATGAAAAAGTACGTCTCGCGCTTCACCTTCTTTCTGATGCTGTTCCTGTTTTATCTGGCGGTGGCCATGGCCATTCAGCTGGCGCTGGGCTTTCCGGTGTCGTCGATCCGGGCGAGCAACAACGAGCTGCGCACGGCGGGCGAGGAGGGCTCGAAGTCACTGATCGTCTCGTGGCTTAGCGGCAGTGACTTCGTCTCCCAGGCACTGGATTCGATGATCATTTTCTTCCGCCTGTCGTTCCCGGTTGAGCTGATTCTGCTGTCCGGGCCGGGGCAGGTGATCTTCGTTGCGCTGATGATCATGACCGCGCTGCTGCTGTTCAAGGTCATCACTTCGACCGACTACAAGGGCGCGCCGATCCAGACCAAACCCAAGGAACTGATCGCGATTCCGCTGGCGTTTCTGTTGGTGCAAGGCTTGTTCGAGCCGGACTTCGGCTCCTTCGCCCGACACTTCTCGATGGTGGTGCCGGTGTTGTTCGTCGGCCTGGGCTTGATGCTGCGCGCGAACAAACCGGTGCAGGTCGAATCAAGAATTCTCACTTAAGGCAGGTGCTCTATGTCGAGCAAGAAAAAATCCCTGGAGATCGAAACCCTGCGCGGCCTGGCGTGCCTGCTGCTGGTGCTCTATCACGTCATCGGCCCGCTGGGCGGCGGCTTGAAGATCGACATCGGCTCGCCGTTCCGGGTCATCGCCGACTCGATGGTGTACGTGCGCATGCCGCTGTTCACGTTTATCTCCGGCTACATCTATTCGATCTACAAGATTCGCGGCAATGACTTTTCCGCGTTCTTCGCCGGCAAGGTGCGGCGGCTGATCGTGCCGCTGTTCTGCGTCGGCGTGCCGTTCTCGGTGCTGCAAGCGGTAGGGCCGGGGGTGAACAAGGACGTCGGCGTGATCGATGCGTTGTTGTCGTTCTGGGTGCCGATCAACCACTTCTGGTTTCTGCAGGCGGTGTTCAGCATTTTCATCTTCGTCGGCCTGCTGGAGTGGCGCGGCCTGCTGCGTTCGGCGACGCGGCTGTATGGCTTGTTTGCGTTTGCGGCGGTGTTGTTCCTGCTGCCGCCGTTGCCGCTGGATGCGTTCGGTATCAACGGTGCGATTTACCTGCTGCCGTTTTTTGTTGCGGGGATGATCGGTCAGGAAAATGTCGATGTTTTGAAACAGCGTTTCAAAGTGATCGGGCCGCTGCTGTTTGTGCTGATCTCGCTGACGTTGCTGTACGTCGCGGCGATTGATCGAGAGCTGATTGTCGATCGCCGCAGCCTGATCGGTTTGACGGTGGGTTGCGTGTCTTGCATTGCGTTGCTGTCGAGTGACATGCGTTCGAGAGCGCTGACCTGGCTGGGCGGATACTCCTATGCGATTTTCCTCTTTCATGTTTTGTTCGCGGCGACCTCGCGGTTTGTCCTCGGGCGCCTGGGCGTAAAGGATGAGAGTTTGCTGGTGCTCGGTGGTCTGAGTTGTGGATTGCTCGGGCCGGTGCTGTTGGCGATGGTGTTCAGCCGGTTCAATTTCACTTCGGTGCTGTTCCTTGGCGAGCGTGCGGCGAAGAGGAAAGCACCGGTGATTGTCGCTCCGGTGGTGCAGACGCAGAACAGCTGAAAGCTTCGCGAGCAGGCTCGCTCCCACAGAGGTTGTGTGGATTGCGTCTTTTGTGGGAGCGAGCCTGCTCGCGAAGGGGCCATCCCGGACAAAGGAAATATTCAATGATGCCAGTAGACGCCCCTCAACCAGTCGCCACCTCGGCCATCACGGTAGACGATGCCCGCCAGCGCTTTGCGCAGTGGCGCGACGGCAAGACCGGCAAGGTGCTGGCGGTTTCGGTGATCGGCGACAGCTACACCGCCGGGCAGGATTTCTACCTGAACAAACTGGTGCAGCGAGTGGCCGCCGAGGTGGGTTTTGCCGGCCCCGGTTACGTCGGTTTCAACCACGGCGCGGCGCTGGGCGGCACGCACTTCAAATACACCCGCAGCAACGACAAATACTTCGGCGGCGGCTGGAAGGTTTCCGACCTGGGCCAGGCCAGCCCGGACAGTCGCACGATCAGCGGCAAGCCGGGTGCCTGGGTGCAAGTCGATGCCAGCCCTTCGCCGCGCATCGGCACCACGGTCACTCAGGCGAAACTGTTGTATCTGGGCAATGGCGAGTCCGATGAGTTGCGCTATCGCTGGTCGCCCGCCCAAGACTGGCAACCGTTGAAACTCGCAGGCTCAGGTGTTCAGGAAGTCGCGCTAGCGGGCGCTCCATCAGCCGCAGACTGGTCATTCAGACTGGAAGTGGTGAAGGGCGCGCCCACGCTGTTCGGCCTGTGGCTGGGCAACGCTCAGCAGGGCGTGCGGGTGTCGAAACTGGCGGCCTCCGGCGCGGCATCGGCGGATTTCTATCACGCCGATCCACAGTGGCAGACGCAATGGAAAGCCGTGGTGTCGAAGATCCCGGCCGACGTTTACCTGATCATGCTCGGCGGCAACGATCAGGGCTTCGGCGTCAAACCTGCGCAGTATCTGCAAAACGTTCAGGGCTTGGTGAGCATGCTGCGCGAGATTCAGCCAGCGGCGAGCATCAACCTGATCATGCGTCAGGACACTACGCGCTCCAGCGCTTATCCGATGTCGGCCTACGCGCAGGTGCTCGAACCGTGGGCGCGTGAGCAGCAGCTCGGTTTTGCCAACCTGCAATGCGCGTTCGGCCCCGACGTCAAACGCTACGCCAGCGCGATGATCGGCCCGGACAAGATTCATCCGTTGCCGGCCACGGGCGGGAAGGTGATTGCCGATTATTTTTATGGCTGGATAACTGGTACGAGTACCGGTTGCGACGACTCGCCACCATGATCGTTCCCACGCGGAGCGTGGGAACGATCAATGCTGACTGTGCCGCCGCTTTCGCGAGCAGGCTCGCTCCCACAATGGATCGGCGTGAAGCCCGGGTGATCAGGCGTCGTGCTTGAAGGCGTCGATGAGCCCCAGCAGTTCGTCAAGCTTGCGCGGCATCAACCGCGCATCACAACGGGTTTCAACATTAATGATGATCGCCGGGTCGTTGCAGCAGATGCGCACGCGAAAGCGCCAGTCGCTGAAGATCACTTTCAGGCCATCGCGGTCATCCATTTCCAGCGCCTGTTCGCCATACAACGCCTTCAGGTGCGCGAGCAGCGGATAGGGATCACGCAGCGGCCGGCGAATATCGCCGGACGCAGGAAACACACCGATCCGCTCCACCAGCAGAATCGTGCCCAGCCAGGTTTCGTTGGCGCTGGGCAGCGGTTGATGGCGCGACAACCAGCTCATCACCCCGAGGTTGCCCACCTCACGTTCAATCTCTGTCGAATGTTGTGCAATGTTCATGGTTGCCTGCCTGTGGGGAGAGAAAAGCCGTCTCAGCGGCCTTTGAGGTACACGTTGTCGTAGCAGAAATTGGTCGCCTGCAAGTAACCCTCGGCATCGCCGCAATCGAAGCGCAGGCCTTTGAATTTGTAGGCCAGCACGCAGCCGTTTTGCGCCTGTTTCATCAGTGCGTCAGTGATCTGGATTTCGCCGCCCTTGCCCGGTTGGGTGTCGGCAATCAGGTCGAAGATGTCCGGGGTGAGGATGTAGCGCCCGATGATCGCCAGGTTCGACGGCGCGTCCTGCGGCGCCGGTTTTTCCACCATGTTGTTGACCCGGTAGATGCCCTCGGAAATCAGCTCACCGGCAATCACGCCGTACTTGTGAGTCTGGTCGGCCGGGACTTCCTGAATGGCGACGATCGAGCAGCGAAATTTCTTGTACAGCTGGATCATCTGCGACAGCACGCCGTCGCCTTCGAGGTTCAGGCACAGGTCGTCGGCCAGCACCACGGCAAACGGCTCGTCGCCGATCAATGGGCGACCGCTGAGAATGGCGTGGCCCAGGCCTTTCATTTCCACCTGACGCGTGTAGGAGAAGGTGCAGGTGTCGATCAGCTCGCGGGTGCCGGCGAGGAATTTCTCTTTCTCGGTGCCGCGAATCTGGTGCTCGAGTTCGTAGCTGATGTCGAAGTGGTCTTCCAGCGCGCGCTTGCCCCGGCCGGTGACGATGGCCATGTGTTGCAGGCCAGCGTCCCGTGCTTCTTCAACGGCGTATTCGATCAACGGCTTGTTGACGATCGGCAGCATCTCTTTCGGCATGGCTTTGGTCGCCGGCAAGAAACGCGTGCCGTAGCCGGCAGCGGGGAACAAACATTTACGAATCATAAAAGTATCCTGGACAGTCATGGAACACAGGCGACGGTTGCGCGCCACAAAGTGGCGGCAAGTTTCAATGATTATTGAAGGCTTACTTTAATACCCGAGTCAGGTTGTTGCTGGCAATTAGTTGTGCTGTTAAAAAGCGCTAATGTTATGAGATGTCGACTACTTGGTTGTAAGTTATTTTTAGTCGGTATCTGTCGATAGTGATAAGTATCCAGGGAGTGCTAATAAGTACCCGTCAAACAGTTTGACCGGCAAAAATAATTATTGCCAGTGGTTGAACTAAATTTGTTTGAGGTTGTTGTCGCCCTGTTTGTGTGAATTGCTCCGCATATCCACCAGGCATGGCTTGACACGCTACCGGGTATTTATTCAATGACGGACCACGCTATGAAGATTCTGGTAACGGGTGGTGCCGGCTATATCGGCTCGCATACCACACTTGCATTGCTTGAAGCAGGTTATGAAGTTGTCGTTCTGGATAATCTTTGTAACAGCAGCGACGCAGCACTTCACGCCGTTGAAGCCATTTGCGGCAAAAGTGCATGGATGATTCGCGGCGATGTCTGCGATCGGCCGCTGCTCGACCGGATTTTCCGCGAACATCAGATCGACGCCGTGCTGCATTTCGCCGGGCTGAAAGCCGTGGGCGAGAGTGTGCGCAAACCACTCGAATACTACGAAACCAACGTCGGCGGCAGCATCACCCTGTGCCAGGCGATGGCGGCGGCGGGGGTGTTCCGGCTGGTGTTCAGTTCCTCGGCAACGGTGTACGGCGAGCCCGAAGAGATGCCGATTCGCGAGGATTTTCCGACGGGCAATCCGACCAATCCCTACGGCCAGTCCAAGCTGATCGTCGAGAACGTGCTGCGCGACCTGAGCCTCGCGGAGCCGCGCTGGAGCATCGCACTGCTGCGCTACTTCAACCCGATCGGCGCCCACGCCAGCGGGCACATGGGCGAAGATCCCAACGGCATCCCGAACAATCTGGTGCCGTATATCAGCCAGGTCGCGGTCGGCAGCCTGCGCGAGCTGTCGATCTTCGGTAACGATTACCCGACCGCCGATGGCACCGGCGTGCGCGATTACATTCATGTCGTCGATCTGGCGGATGGGCATTTGAAAGCGTTGCAGTCGATCAGCGAGCGCACCGGCATTCACACCTGGAACCTCGGCACCGGCGATGGCTACAGCGTGCTGCAAGTGCTGCATGCCTTCGAACAGGCCTGCGGGCGGCCGGTGCCGTACCGGATGATGCCGCGCCGCGCCGGTGATATCGCCGAGAGTTTTGCCGATGCTTCGAAAGCGGCGAAAGAACTCGGCTGGAAAGCCACGCGCAACTTGCAGGACATGGTTGCCGACACTTGGCGCTGGCAATCGAATCATCCCAATGGTTATTCGCGATGATGGCCATTTAGTCCGATGTTAGTTTCAGTCAGGTTGTTAGATAACGTCGGGAAATTACACTGGCAATGCCTTTTGCAAGTCCGTAGATATAAACCTGCCGTTCGACTTTAGCAGTTGCACAGGACTGTGAAAGAACAGCGGATCTTGTTCGCGCTCTTTGCGGACTTGAAAGCTACCAGCTCTGACACAGATCTGTTTTTTAACAGTTCGAATGTTAGAAAGGAGTTGTTATGAAAAAAGTGATGGCAGTTGCCCTGTTGACGATGTTGAGCAACTGGGCTGCCGCCGCTGAAGCGCCGTTGACAGCGGTAACCAATGTAGGTGGCAGTGTGGCGGCTTCGCAAGCGCCCGCGGCCAGTACTGCAATGGTTGCCAGTGCTGTAGCGGCGTCCAACAGCGGTGGCAGTGCCAACGGCGGTACCACCGGTACGACGGGTACCACCGGTACAACCGGCACGCATAACTAACAGGAACATTTGTTAGTGCAGTACAGAGTCGCCCGACGCAAGTCGGGTGACTTTGTTTTTTGGATTCGCCCTTGAATAGCGTAGTGCCATTATGACTCGTAGTGTTTATCTTTTAATGTTGGCAAGTCTCGCTTTGCAAGGTTGCATGTTTTCCCCCGGCCAGTACCTGAGCACCAGCGATATCACCCGCCAGGGTGCCAGCGAAAGCAGTCGGGTCGAGCTGATCCCGATCACCCCGAAGCTGATCGCCATGAACCGCGCCACGCAAAAGCGTGAGTCACTGCCGGCGGAGCTGCTGGTAACGCCGGCGGAATATCGCATCGGCAACAACGACGTCTTGTACATCACCGTCTGGGATCACCCGGAGCTCACCGCCCCCTCCGGCGCGCAACAACAGATCGATGCCAACGGCCGACTGGTGCGCTCCGATGGCACGCTGTATTACCCGTTCATCAAGGAAGTCCAGGCCGCCGGCCGGACCATCCAGCAACTGCGTGCGGACATCGAACAACGCCTGTCGGCATTCATCGCCGAGCCGCAGGTCGACGTCGCGGTGTTGCGCTTCGCCAGTCAGAAAGTCGTGGTCACCGGCGCCGTGACGAAGGCCGGCCCGCAAGCGATTTCGACCAATCCGTTGAGCGTGGTCGAAGCCCTCGGTTCCGCTGGCATCGACACCAATAACGCCGACTTGTCGGGCCTGCTGCTGACGCGCAACGGGCGGGTCTATCCACTCAATCTCGACACGCTCAATCAGCAGGATTCCGAACTGCAGAACGTCTACCTCAAGGGCGGCGATCAGCTGTATCTGCCGTACAACGACAACAAGCGCATCTACGTCATGGGCGAGGTCAACCAGCCGCGCGCGCTGAGCTTCAAGACCGCAACCATGAACCTGTCCGACGTGCTCGGTTCGGTCGGTGGCCTGAGTCAGACCAGTTCCAATGGCAACGCGGTGTACGTGATTCGCGGCGTGGAAAATCTCGACGTCGAGCCGGCGAAGATCTATCAGCTCGAAGCCGAATCACCGACCGCCATGGCGCTGGCTTCGCACTTCCAGGTGCGGCCACAGGATGTGGTCTACGTCGGCCCGGCCAACGTCACTCGCTGGAACCGTTTCATCAGCCAGTTGGTGCCGTCGGCGTCGATTGTCGGCACCGGGGCTTCGGCAGCGAAGAACTGGAGCGAATACAGCAACAACAGCAAATAAGGCCGCCCGACTGTGAACCTATTGAAAGTGGGCGTCTGCCTGATGGCGGCCTCGTTGCTGTGCGGCTGCAATCCTCTGATGAGCGCGTCGCTGAACAACCTCAAGGCCGCCGTCGTCGGCCCCGACGAGGTTGATGTGACAGCAGTTGAGGTCGCCGGGGTCAACTACCCGCAACTGAAACTGACCACACCGTCCGGCTCAGGCGTGCTGGCGCTGGTGCGCGAGCGCGAAGACCTGCAATTCTGGGTCGCCTCCGGCAAGCAGGTGTTGCTGCTGCGCGATGGCCTCGCCGTGCGCAGCATCGGCCTCGGTCTGCAAGGTGATCTGGATGGCACACGGCTGGCCGATGATTCGCCGTTCAAGCACGGCCTGCATCACGTCGCCGACGGTTTCACCACACGGCGCTGGATCGATCTGTACAAGGGCCAGGAAGTCGGCGTGATCGTCAACAGCCGCTTTTCGCGCCGTTCCACCGAGACCCTGGAGATTCTCGACAAGGCTTACTCGGTGCTGCGCGTCGATGAACAGATCGACGCCCCAGCCATCGGCCTCAGCGCGACCAACCGTTACTGGGTCGACCCGCGCGACGGTTTCATTCTGCAAAGCGAACAACAACTGACCTCGCAACTGCGCGTGAAGCTGGTGCAATTGACTCCTGACCGCAGGCATCTGCCGTGAAGCGCTTAAGCCTAATCGCGGCGGGTCTTTTGCTGATCGCAGGGGCGAGTCAGGCCGCCGTCATCGTGTCCGGCGACGTCGCCAATCCCGGGCCGATTGCATTGCCGCCGGGTGGACGCCTGTTCGATGTGATCAGCGAAGCCGTGCCCAATGCCGAAGGCTATTGGCTGGCGGGCGGCTTGTTGCGCCAGTCGCTGGTCGAGGAACAGACACGGCTCAAGGTTGGTGTGCTGTTCGATCTCGAGGTGCTGCAGCGCATGGCGACGCTGTTTGATCGGCCAAGCCGCGCGGCATTGGCACAGCGCATTGCTGAAGAAGTCCGGCAAATGCCAGTGACCGGACGGCAGATCGCTGACCTCGATCCGGTGGCGGTGGAAGTCGGCTTCGCACGCAACATTCGCCTGGATGACGGCGATCGGCTGATCTATCCGAAACGGGTTGATGAAGTGCAGGTGTTGGGCGCGGTCACCGAGCCGTGCCACCTGCCGTACCAGCCATTGCAGGAGGCCCGCGAATATCTCGAAGGCTGCTCGATTCTCGACGATGCCGAGGCCGATTACCTGTGGTTGATCCAGCCCAACGGCGTGTCGCGGCGCGTCGGCATCGCGCACTGGAATCGCGAGTCCGGGCAGTTTCCGGTGGCCGGCAGCAGGATTCTGGTGCCGATAAAAAATGATGATCTTGATCCGCCTCTTCCTGAATTGAATCAGCAGTTGGCCGAATTCATTGCCACGCAGCTGGCCGAGGTGGTTCGTTGAAGTTACGTTTTGCAGCTGTGTTGTTATTGCCCTGCGGTCTGGCTCACGCCGAGCCGCGCATCACCCAGAATGACTTCGGAGGCACCGGTCTGTTGCAGACGCCGACGGCGCGCATGGCCCCGGCGGGGGAGTTGAGCGTCAATGCCAACCGCACCGACCCGTACAGCCGCTACAGCGTGTCGTTGCAGCCGCTGGACTGGCTCGAAGGTTCGTTCCGCTACACCGCGATCACCAACCGGCCGTACGGCTCGGAGGCCCTCAGCGGCAGTCAAAGCTACAAGGACAAGGCGGTCGACGCCAAAGTGCGCCTTTGGCAGGAAAGCCACTGGGCGCCGGAAGTGGCGCTGGGCTTCCGAGATATCGGTGGTACCGGTTTGTTCTCCAGCGAATTCTTCGTCGCCAACAAGCGCTTCGACAATTTCGACTTCAGCGCCGGCATTGCCTGGGGCTACATCGGTAATCGCGGCGACTTCGACAACCCGCTGGGCTACGTCAGCAATCGCTTCGATACGCGCCCGGCGCTGGAAGGCACCGGCGACGTCAACTCCGGCTCGTACTTTCGCGGCAAGCCTTCACTGTTCGGTGGCGTGAGCTACCAGACGCCGTGGGATCGGCTGAGCCTGAAGCTGGAATTCGAAGGCAACGACTACAAGAACGAGCCGAAGGACAACGAGATCAAACAGGACTCGCCGATCAACCTTGGCGCGGTGTTCAAGGTGACCGATTCGATCGATCTGAGCGCTGCCTGGGAACGGGGCAATACGGCGATGTTCGGCGTGACCTTTCACACCAATTTCGTCAGCCGCAAGGCGCCGGCCAAGACCTACGATCCGACCCCCGAACCGCTGCCGGCGAAGGCGCCGACGACCTCGATGGAACAGGTCAACTGGGCCGATGTGTCGCGGCGTTTGCAGCAGAACGCCGGGTACAAGGTCGAGCGCATCAGTCAGCGCGATTCCGAACTGATCGTCTACGGCGAGCAGCAGCGGTATTTCCATTCGTCCAAAGCCGTTGGCCGCGCGAGCCGGATTCTCGACAACAGCGTCAACGACGACATCGACTGGTTTACCGTGGTCAACAAGCGCTACGACCTGCCGCTGGAAGAAACCAGCCTGCCGCGCCAGACCTTCCGCGAAGTGATCAACAATGAAGAACCGTTGGAGTCGCTGCACCGCACCACCGAAATCAACCCGGCGATGCCGCGCAACGAGAAGACCCTCTACACCGAAGCGCCGCAGCATTTCAGCTATGGCGTGGGTCTGGGCTTCAAGCAGAACGTCGGCGGCCCGGATGGTTTGCTCTATCAATTCAGTGCCGATGCGGACGCGGAATATCGTTTCAACCGCAACACTTGGTGGAGCGGTTTGCTCAGCGCCAACCTGGTCAACAACTTCGACAAATTCGTCTACGACGCACCGAGCGGTTTGCCCCGCGTGCGCACGGATTTGCGCCAGTACCTGACCACGTCAAACACGACCATGCCGTTGTTCCAGCTCAGCCATGCCGAGCAGTTGGACAAGGATCTGTACGGCATGGTGTACGGCGGCTATCTGGAATCGATGTTTGCCGGCGTCGGCGCGGAAGTGTTGTTCCGCCCGACCGGCGAGCGCTGGTCGCTGGGCGCGGATCTGAACTGGGTGCGCCAGCGTGATTTCGATCAGGGCTTTGCCTTGCGCGATTACTCGGTAGTGACCGGGCATATCACCGGCTATACCGACCTGCCGTTCGACACGCTGGCGGCGGTCAGTGTCGGTCGCTATCTGGCCGGAGACTGGGGCACCACCGTGGACATCTCGCGTGAGTTCTTCAATGGTGTGCGGGTCGGTGCCTGGGCAACCATCACCACGGCCAGCAGCGCCGAATATGGCGAAGGTAGTTTCGACAAGGGCCTGTACCTGTCGATCCCGTTCGACGAAATGATGAGCATGTCGACCATGCGCCGCGCCAACCTGGTCTGGGCGCCACTGACTCGAGATGGCGGCGCCAGACTGAGCCGCAGCTATCAACTGCACTCGATGACGGATAGCCGGGAAGGGGACATGTTCTATCGCAACTTCGAGAAGATTACCGAGTAGGCGCTGGTCTGTGGGAGCGAGCCTGCTCGCGAATGGTCCGGCACATCCAATATCTCCAGTGCCTGACACACCGCTTTCGCGAGCAGGCTCGCTCCCACAGTTGATCGGCGTCACGCCACACATCCAGGTCATCACCCGAATCCCTGTGGGAGCGAGCCTGCTCGCGATAGCTTCGTGTCAGCCGACATCGTCATTGACTGACCCACCGCCATCGCGAGCAGGCTCACTCCTACAAGGTTTGTGCCGGTAGTCGATACCGGTTACCAAAATCCCGCCCACAAAAAAGGGGACTTTCGTCCCCTTGTGATCTGCAGCGCTGAGCCTCAGTAAATATCCTTCGACAACAACGTAAACGGCGTCTTCACGAGGATCTTCAGATCCAGCCACAACGACCAGCTGTTGATGTACTGCAGGTCGATCTCGACACGCTTCTGCATCTTGTCGATGGTGTCGGTCTCACCCCGGCAGCCGCTGATCTGTGCCAGGCCAGTGATGCCCGGTTTGATTCGGTGACGCGCCATGTAAGCGAGGATCTTGCCCGAGTAGTAATTGTTGTGCGCCACCGCATGCGGCCGTGGCCCCACCAGCGCCATGTGCCCCTGCAACACGTTGAACAACTGCGGCAACTCATCCAGCGAAGTACGGCGGATAAAACGACCTACTGCGGTAATGCGCGAGTCATTGCGGCTGGCCTGTTTCACTTCGCGGTCATCGTGGACACGCATCGAGCGGAATTTCCAGACCTTGATCACCTTGCCGTTCCAGCCATGGCGGTCCTGCTTGAAAAACACCGGGCCGGGCGAGTTGATTTTCACCGCCAGAGCGATGATCAACAGCAGCGGACTGAGCGCAATGATCGCCAGGAACGCCACGGTTTTCTCAACCAGACTCTTGCTCAGAGCAGCGGTCGGGCGGCTGGTCAGCGGGCTTTCGTTCAGGTAAATCGCCGGCAGGCCGTCCACGACTTTCACCGAGTGGTTGAGCAGGGTCAGGCTGTTCAAGTCCGGCACCCACACCACATCGACGTTGGCGCCGAGCAAATCGACATACATCGCTTCGATTTTCGCGGCTTCGCACAGGGGCAGGGTGATGTACAAACGACGGATGTCGTGGGCCTCGATCAGCTCAAGCAACTCGTCCTGAGCACCAACGATACGCGGTGCATCGGAGCCGAGAGCGGGCTTGTCTCCGTTGCTGACCAGCCCGATCAGCGGCAGGTTTTCCAGTTGGCTGAGTTTTTTCGCCAGGCCCAACGCCAGTTCGCCGGTGCCGACAATCAGCGTCCGGTGTTCGCTTTTACGCGAACGCTGGTAGAACTTGGAAAACGCATGCAGCGGCGCGTAGAGGAACGCCTGACCGAGGAAGCCGTACACCGCCCAGCTCAGAATCACCTGACGGGAAAACAGCTCATCGGCCTGGCAGACAAACGCGATGCACGCCAGCGCGGCCATGGTCATCGACCAGCCCATGAACAAGCGGCCGAGGCCGGTCAGGTAGTTGTCGCGTTTGCGATAAACGCCGCTGAATGTGTAAGCCGGCACCGAAGCCAGGACGGCGAGGGTGGCGCACATTCGGTAGTAGAACGCGACGGTGCCGGTGTGCTGTTCAGCGAGAATGAACAGCAGCGTCACAACGAAAGCCTGTGCCAGCGCCCATTGGCCCCAAAAGGTCAGTCCCTTGAGGCCCGTGCTTCGATTAATACTGAGAGAAAGATCCATACGATATCCCCAAAAGACGTCCATTCAGGTTTCAACAGTTGAAAGCCGAGTTGTTATGCAGACTTATTGTTTTTGTTTTAGCGAGTGTCTTGAGGTAACAACATCGAGAGCCGAACTGTCGTCAGCCAATAGACTAAGTTATTGCCGGGAATGGTGTCTGACGAGTTCTAACAAGATGGCACAGTGCCAACTTTTTAATAATTAAATAGATGGCTGTTAGAAAAGGTCGTAGAGCGGGGGATGAAAAGCCGAGGGGGTATTTGTTACTGTTGCAGGGTGGAGGCAGGGAAGCTTTTATTGAATCAGGGAGGGAAAACCAGACAGAGTGCTCTTCTTGTTGTTGTAGTCGCACTTTATATCTGTTTGTCTCGGTTTTAGTGGCGCCGGTGATTACGCTACGACTTCCTGGATCAGGCAATATCCGCGATTTCTTACGGCACGGAACAATCGCTCGCCATTACTCGCACTCTTGAACTTGTCCTGCAACCGGCTCAGGCACATTTCCAGGCCACGGTATTGTTCCGGTTCCCGGCCAATACTCATGATCAGGTCATCACGACTGACCACGCGCTCTTCATGGCTCAGCATTTTCCTGACCAGAGCGGTTTCCAGGCCAGTCAGGCTGATCGCAACATTGTCCTTGAGCAGCACGCCTTGTTCATCGTCAAGATGCCAGGTGTCGCTGCAAGGCTCAGTGCTCTCGCAGACATTGGAGATATGAGCGCGTTCTGCACTGCGGGTCGGGAAGCTTTGAAACGGATTGTCTGTTTGCGCGGCTCGCCATTCATTTTCAAGAGTGGCCAGTATGCGTTGAGTATCATGTTCGATACTGCGCGCAACGTTCTTTCGACTTAGGCTCGGGTAACTGAATTCCATGACCATCGGGGCGGAAGAGGGCGAAGCAACACCTTCAACAAACATTTGTGCCTGCGACGTGCCAAACGAATTGAAACGCTCACTGGACAAGATGCTTTCCAGTTCACGTTGCGACGTTGTGCTGTGCGTCACAACAACAAAATATTTTCTGGGGAGGGTTGTACTCGTTTCCATGTCTCTCTCCTAAATACACACCAAAATTGGCTAAAAGATAAATCGGCAGGCGAGCAATGACTTCCTCGGAAGTAATCGTAGGCAGGGTTCTGGCCGAAAATGGCCATCGATAAATTCCACTCGATCTGCTGCTATGTTATGGAGTTTTATTGTTATGTGGCGTGATGCCGTGCTCATTCAAGTGCTTGAGTTTTAATAAGTATGAGGCGCAATTGGAACGATATGGCTGCATCAGACGATCCTTCGTACGTATGCAAAAGGGAAGACTGCCCGAGACTCAGGCAGTCGATATCAGGCCCCGCATCAGGCGATAGCCGTAGCCGCGGATACTCTGAATCGCGTTTGTACCATACATGTCCTTGATTTTTCCACGCAAGCGACTGATTGATTTTTCCAGTGCTCGAGGGTCGTAGAAATTGCTGTTGAGGCCCATGATGCTGGCGATTTCATCATGACTCAGAATGTGATTGCCGGTGTGCGCAAAGGCTTCGAGGATCTTCATTTCGGCGAAAGAAATATCGAGTTTGCGCCGACTGTCCATCAGGCAGATCCGCGTCGGATCAAGCGTCAGATTGATATCTCGTTGCCAGTCTTCGCTGTTGAAGAACTCCGCCAACAAGTCTTCGCTGTCATCGCTCAATGTGTTGAGCTTGATACAGGCATCCGCCCCGGCGAGGAAATATTTGATCTTGTTGACGGCGCCGCGGCCGGTGACAATTGCGCAAATAAGCGGCTTCAAGTTGTCATCGCGCAGGTTCTGCACCAGGGCCAGATTTTCTTCGATAGCTTGTGGATTATCGATGATGACGAAGATGGCGCGGTAGGAACCGATGTAACCGTGCTGCTTATACGAACTAGTGAAAGCACCTGTTTCCAGGATCATATCGGGCTGCACGTGCTTTGCGATCAGCGATCTCAAATGATCAGCCACACCCAGTGTACGACCCAGAGCAAGAACACCGGATTCATCATTTGTCGGGCGCGGACTTCTAGTCGCCAAGTTCCCTGAGAGCATCATGCGTTGACTCGAATTAGGTGCTGACATCGGGATGTTAAAGCACCGGTTCTCATCTGTGACTGACAATTGGTAACATTTACGCGGATTTTAGACGTGTCTCCCGAGTTTTCTAACAATAACTAAGCTTTTCAGGCTTTTAGTTGATTTTCTCGGGCTTGTGAACTAATGGATAAGTGATGGCTATATGCAATGGTGCCACTATTTTGAGCTTATGGCGATGGCTTTGTCTATGTCCTTTTGCCATTGATTGGCCATGCCAACAATGTGTGAAGTTGATCACACTTCATATCTGAACTGAAATATTTTTAGTAATAGATGTAAATTTTTTCAGTTTAGTTCGTCGGCCGACGATTACTAACATGACTTGAGTGTGGCAGTCCGTTAAATCTATTCTTCGAAATCAAAGGATCGCGGCCTTCGGCAGCTTCTACATGGAAATGCATTCCACATGTAGGAGCTGTCGAAGGCTGCGATCTCTTTAGATCTTCATATGCGCCAATTGTGTAACTCGGATACTCAACCCCTGAGTGTTATTGACTGGTCGCTCACCCTGAGTGCACTGACGGAGGATTAATGGATTTCTGGACCCTTTTCCAGGTATTGATATTAGGCGCGGTTGAAGGCCTGACCGAGTTTTTGCCCATCTCGAGTACCGGCCACCAGATTATTGTCGCCGACCTGCTCGAGTTTGGCGGCGAACGCGCGATGGCGTTCAACATCATTATTCAACTGGGGGCCATTCTTGCTGTGGTCTGGGAGTTTCGTCCGAAGATCTTCGATATCGTCAAAGGCCTGCCCACCGAGCGCAACGCGCAACGTTTCACCCTTAATCTGCTGATCGCGTTTTTCCCGGCCGTTATCCTCGGCGTGTTATTCGCCGACGCGATTCATGAATACCTGTTCAACCCGATCACCGTTGCCGTCGCCCTGGTTGTCGGCGGCATCGTCATGTTGTGGGCCGAGCAGCGCAGCCATGTGGTCAGCGTCGAACATGTCGACGACATGCGCTGGTCTCACGCGTTGAAGGTCGGTTTCGTACAGTGCCTGGCGATGATTCCCGGCACCTCACGCTCCGGCTCGACCATCATCGGCGGTCTGCTCTTCGGCCTCTCGCGCAAAGCCGCCACCGAGTTCTCGTTCTTCCTCGCCATGCCGACCATGGTTGGCGCCGCCGTGTACTCCGGCTACAAATACCGCGACCTGTTCCAACCCAACGACCTGCCAGTCTTCGCCCTCGGTTTCGTCACAGCCTTCATCTTCGCCATGATCGCCGTGCGTGGCCTGCTCAAATTTATCGCCAACCACAGCTATGCCGCGTTCGCCTGGTATCGGATCGCGTTTGGTTTGTTGATTCTGGCGACGTGGCTGTTCGGCTGGGTGAACTGGACCGCCGCTGCGGCCGCCTGATCACTGCGCGCTGATCAACGCCGCCACGGCGAGATCGTTTAACGTCGAATCCGACGACTCCTGACGAAAGCGCTGCAAGGCCGAGGTGAAATATGCGGCCTGCAGCATGCCGTCGCTGGCCAGATAGAGTCGCGCGTCTTCTTGCTCCTCGGCGGAGTAAACACGCTTGTGACTGTCGGTCGTTTCCTGGCTAGACGAAATAGGTGCGAGGATTAAAGACACCAAAGTGAAGCCGGAAAGCTGCGTCACCTCCCACGGCGTATCGGTACGGCCCATGCAAAAGCCATCGCAGTGCGCATAAACGTCGGAAGTGAAGCTGAATAAGGCGAGGAGGGTGAAACGCTTGAAAGCAGAAAAACTAAACGCGGGCATAAACAAAAGACATCCTGTCAGTACATCAAAACAGCGGGCAACGCTCATGCGTCGCCCGCATACTCAAACCATCAATCAACGACCTTCAAGCAACTCAGCCGCCTGATCCAGCAAGGCCAGCGGATCCTTGGCCTTGTGAATATCCACCGACAACAACTGACGGAATTTCCGCGCTCCCGGGAACCCCGTGCCCAGGCCCAGCACATGCCGCGTGATGTGATGCATCGCACCACCGGCCAGCAAATGCTCGGCGATATAAGGCCGCAATTGCGCCAGCGCCTCAGCCCGACTGATCACCGGCGCCGAACTGCCGAACAACTGCTGATCCACCTCCGCCAGCAAATACGGATTGTGATAAGCCTCACGCCCCAACATCACGCCATCGAACGTCTGCAGATGCTCATGGCAGGCCTCCATCGTCTTGATCCCGCCATTCAGCACAATCTCCAGCTCCGGAAAATCCGCCTTCAACTGCGCCGCGACGTCATAACGCAACGGCGGAATGTCGCGATTCTCCTTTGGCGACAACCCCTCCAGAATCGCAATCCGCGCATGCACGGTAAAACTCGTACACCCGGCATCCCGCACTGTACCGACGAAATCACACAGCTCGGCATAACTGTCACGCCCATTGATGCCGATGCGGTGCTTCACCGTCACCGGAATCGACACCGCATCACGCATCGCCTTCACACAATCGGCCACCAACTGCGGATGCCCCATCAGGCACGCGCCGATCATGTTGTTCTGCACACGGTCGCTTGGGCAGCCGACGTTGAGGTTCACCTCGTCGTAGCCATGTTCCTGCGCCATGCGCGCGCAGGCAGCGAGATCGAGCGGAACACTACCACCGAGCTGCAACGCCAGCGGGTGCTCGGCTTCGTTGTGGCGGAGGAAACGCTCGTGATCGCCGTTGAGCAGCGCGCCGGTGGTGACCATTTCGGTGTAGAGCAGGGCGTTCTTCGACAGGAGGCGTAGGAAGTACCGGCAGTGGCGGTCCGTCCAATCCATCATGGGCGCCACACTGAAGCGGCGAGACGGCTCAGGCATGGATTTTACTGGGCTGAAGCTCTGATTCTGGACCATTTTACTCAACGTGTTTTCGGCGTGCTTTTGGGCGTTTTCAAGGGTGTTCAGCATCTGGTTGGTACGATGTACCAATTCGAAGCCAATGCGTACCACTTTCGTTTATGGCAGCTGTCAGGACATGAAAACTGGCGGATGGCAGCATGCGCTACACCGCATCCGGCGGAATGGAGTGCAAGTCTACCAAGACAGCCACATTTTCGCCCCGGAAACGGACTACGCGATCTGGATTGCTGGCAGAGGATCTTGATAGCTCCAGCAACTTCATCGAGCAGGTGCTCCGGCGTCAGATGGGGATTGCCTCTATTGAGTCCCGTGCTTGCGCGAGGCCACGACCGGTAGGCGTATTGCCATTCCCACCTGGTAAAGGATTGAGTCGCCAAGCGTTTGAATGCGCATTTTCAGCCCCCGTTTCACGCCGATAGCGATGTGCCACAAATCATGATGGCAATGCGTCATCACGCCAGTCAAAAAGTTCAACGTTTATACAAAAATATAAAGTTGTACAAGTTTTCGCAAAATTAATAGCATCCCTTCAGACACCTTTGCTGAAACGATAAATCCAGCCTGAAAATGCTCTGTTGCGACGTGCTGGGTTTGTCTGCCGGTGCTCGCGTCGGGTCTTTTTCGACGCTTCAACAGCATCGGCATTTGCATTTCCGGGACAGCTGGAGCGTCCCGTATTACGCCCTGGATGACGACCCCCGAATGTCTGGACGGTGACTGTGGTTACCGGAGATCAATTTTTTGTGCCTGGCGTTTCGCGTCAGGACGTTTGAGGCTGAATATGGCAGTAGCATCGAATTTCCTCGGTGACATCAAAGTTTCCCGCAAGCTGGGAACCGGCTTCGGCATTCTTCTGCTGGCCGTTTTGGCGGTTGCCTTCATTGGCTATAACAGCAACAGCGTGCTGGTTGATCGCTTGAGTACGACGCGTCTGATCGGCACGTTGAATGACGCTACGCAAAATATGCGTCTGTCCGAGAAACAGTACGAAGCCGCCGCTGACGCAGCCTTCGCCGAGTCCTATAACGCGCAGTTGAATGTCTTGCAGGGCCTTGTGGGCAAGGCGCTGGACACCTTGACCCGTGCTGAGAACCAGCAAGCCCTGAAGGCTTTGCAAACCACGATTGTTGCCTACGACCAGAAGGTCAAACGGCTGATCGCGGCCGATCAGTCGACCACCGATGCGCTGAAACCGCTGACGGCGCTGTCGGACAAGTACGCGCAAACTTTTGCCGGCATGCTTGAAGGCACCACGACCAGTGCCTTGGCGTCTGCCGATGGTGAACGCGTTCGGGAGCTGCGCACGGTGGCCGATTTGCGCAATGGCATGACCACGTTTCGCCTGATGTTGCGTCGTTACATCGCGGTGCCCAACGACGTGAACAAAAAACTGCTGATGGAAACCATCGATAGCTTCTTGAGTGATATCAGCAAGGCGCGCACCAGCCTGCCGACGGCGCTGTCGAGCCAACTGGAAGAAGCCCACTCCGGCATGCGGCGTTATCGCGAAGTATTGGTGGAAGTGGCCGGGCTGTTTGAGCAGAAGCAGAACATGCGCGAGCAGGTCGACCAGGAAAGCAAGGCGATGGACAAGATCATGAGTGGCCTGATGGACACCCAGCAGCGCCTTGCACATGAGGATCAGCATTCGGCTTTTATTCAGATGGCGGTATTGACTGCGTTGGCGCTGGTGATCGGGCTGTTGGCTTCGGTGGTCATCTCGCGCCAGATCACTGCGCCGCTAGCGCTGACGGTTGATCTGGCACGACGGATTGCCAAAGGCGACCTGACGGTACAGGCCAGGTCTGCGCGCAAAGATGAGTTGGGCGATCTGCAAAATGCGATGCAGGAGATGGCGCAGAACCTGAACACGCTGGTGCAAGGTATCGGCAATGGCGTCACGCAGATTTCCACCTCTGCGGAAAAGCTCTCGGCCATGAGCGAGCAGACCAGCGCAGGTGTACGTCAGCAAAAAAGTGAAGTGGATCAAGTTGCCACAGCGATGCACGAAATGGCTTCGACGGTGCAGGAAGTTGCGCGTAACACCACCGATGCCTCCGCTGCCGCGACCCTCGCCGATCAGCAGGCGCGCCATGGCAGCACGGTGGTCAAGCAGGCGACGGTGCAGATCAGCGAACTTGCCATGGCCATTGAGGAGTTGGGCGGTGCGATGAACGTGCTGACTCAGGACAGCGAGCAGATCGGCAAAGTCATCGATGTTATCAAAGCCGTCGCCGAGCAGACCAATCTGCTCGCGTTGAACGCCGCTATCGAAGCCGCGCGGGCGGGAGAGCAGGGTCGTGGTTTTGCTGTGGTGGCAGACGAAGTGCGCTCGCTGGCGCAGCGCACGCAGGACTCGACCAAGGAAATCGAAGCGCTGATCGTTACCCTGCAACAAGGCACGCAAGCGGCCGCGACGCTGATGACCTCAAGCCGCGAACGCACCCTCGATACGGTGGTACTGGCGCAGAAGGCCGAATTGGCGATTACCGAGATCAATCAGTCCATCGGTACGATCCAGGAGATGAGTCTGCAGATCTCGGCCGCCGCCGAGCAGCAAAGTGCCGTGGCCGACGAAATCAACCGCAGCATTGTCAGTGTGCGTGATGTGGCTGACCAGTCGGCTGTCGCCAGCGAAGAAAGTGCGGCGGCGACGATCGAATTGGCGTCCCTGGGGCAGGACCTGCAGCGAATGACCGCGCATTTCCGCACCTGATCTTTTCAACTTGGCGCACGCGGTGCCTTCAACTATTCAGGCGCCGCAGGGCTACAGTTATTGCCTTGTTTGCAGATAACTAAGGCCAGCAGCTGTTTTATTTATCGCCATGGAAGGTTGCACGCCGTCATCAGGTGGTTCATGACCGACTTTCCAAAATCATTCGCGTCTCCCGGTGGCTGCCAGGGCTGTAGGAACAAAGGTGTGCCAGAGATGGATTTCGCCTTCGCTTTCCAGCCCATTGTGGATCTGCGCGATCAAACGACGTTTGCCCATGAAGCGTTGGTTCGCGGCGTAAACGGTGAAGGCGCCTTGTCTGTCCTGGAGCAGGTGGACGATCAGAACCGTTATCGATTCGATCAACTGTGTCGTGTGCGGGCGATTTCCACGGCGGCTGACTTGGGCATGACGCAGTACCTGTCGATCAACTTTCTGCCGAATGCCGTTTACCGGCCGGAGATGTGTATTCGCAGCACGCTGGAAGCGGCGCGCACATACGGCTTTCCGCTGGAGCGGCTGATCTTTGAGGCCGTGGAAGGCGAGCACGTTGAAAGCAACAAGCATTTGATGAATATCTTGCGTGAGTATCGTGAGTTTGGTTTCAAGACGGCGATCGACGACTTTGGCGCAGGCTATTCCGGCCTTAACTTGTTGGCGGATTTTCAGCCAGACCTGATCAAGCTGGATATGGCGCTGATCCGC
The DNA here is from genome assembly GCF_031456345.1 of Pseudomonas sp. 2957. Taxonomy (NCBI): domain Bacteria; kingdom Pseudomonadati; phylum Pseudomonadota; class Gammaproteobacteria; order Pseudomonadales; family Pseudomonadaceae; genus Pseudomonas; species Pseudomonas sp. 2957. The sequence goes on along the minus strand of NZ_JAVDUL010000002.1, from coordinate 1,013,253 downwards.
AATATTCACCGTGACCGCGTACGCCAGACCATCGTGCGCAACGTGGTGAACATGTGTAGAGAGTTGGGCGTGGAAGTGATCGCCGAGGGCATAGAAGATGCCGAGGAAAGAGACTTTCTCGCCGATTGCGGCATTTACCTGATGCAGGGCTACTGGTTCGCCAGGCCGGCCTTTAAATCATTGGCGCAGATCTCGACGAGTGCGTGGCAGGGGAGATCATCCAATCCGCGATCTTGTGCAAAACATTGATCACCACCAACACTGGCTGCCGTGGGTGCCCTGCGCCTTAATGTCGGTTGTTCTGCGGTCACGGGTTGCGTCGGGTTTCCAGCAGCGTAAATAGCCCCATGCCTGCGAGCATCGCCAATACGAAAACGATTGCTTGCCAGTGGCCTGTCAACAGGATGGTCACTGCCGGGCCAGGGCAGATGCCGGCTATCCCCCAACCGACCCCGAACAGCAGGCTGCCACCAACCAGACGTCGGTCCAGCTCTTTTCGGGCGGGTAGTTGCATGGGGTTGCCCAGTACCGATTTGCGTTGCCGGCGTGCCCAGGTCAGCGGGCCGATAGCGATGGCAATGGCGCCCACCATGACCAATGCCAGCGAGGGATCCCAGGCCCCGGCCACGTCGAGGAACGCCAGGACTTTTGTTGGATTGGCCATGCCCGCCAGAAGTAACCCGACGCCGAACAGCAGGCCGGCCAGGAATGCATTCAGTTTGAGCACGTTCAAACTCCCGTCAGATGGCGCAGGACAAACACGGTGAGGAACCCACTGAGCATAAAGCAGGCAGTGGCGAGCATCGAACGTGGCGAAAGGCGCGATATGCCGCAAACGCCATGGCCGCTGGTGCAACCTGAGCCGTAGCGTGTGCCAAGCCCTACGAATAACCCTGCGAGAATCAGCCCTGACCAGCCGCTCTGGAACTCGATCGGCGGTAACGCCTTGAACAATCCCCACAGCAGTGGCGCGACCAACAGGCCAAGGATGAACAGCGCCTTCTCACTGGCGCCTTCACGGTTGCTTTGCAGCAGGCTGCCGATCAGGCCGCTGATGCCGGCAATACGCCCATTGCCGACCACGAACAGACTCGCGGCCAGGCCGATCAGCGCGCCGCCGGCGAGGGAAGACCAAGGCGTGAAATTGAGCCAGTCGACATTCATGGGACGCCTCAAGCGCAGTAGCGGTGGATGTGCGGTATGCATCGCGGCAGATGCGCACGTGTCGCTGTGATTTCAGTGTAGCAACCGTGTGCTGTTTGAATAACGGCTGCCATTTTTTTCCAACGCGTGCATTGAGCGAACCGTTCCCTCAATGCGCGCGTCGGCCGGGTTCCTTGGCTTACTGCGGCACCGCAATCCACTCACTCAACGTCTGCTGATACTTGCCAGTGACCTTGCTCAAATGCAGCCACTGATCGACATACAGTTTCCAACTGATGTCATCGCGCGGCAGCAGATAAGCCTTCTCGCCGTATTGCATGTATTGATGCGGATTCACCGCGCACAAACCGGGTTTGAGTTTCTGCTGATACAGCGCTTCCGAGGCGTCGGTGATCATCACGTCGGCCTTGTTGTCGAGCAGTTGCTGGAAGATCGTCACGTTGTCGTGCAGGGCCAGTTGCGCCTTGGGCAGGAAGGCGTGGACGAAGGCTTCGTTGGTGCCGCCGGCAGGTTCCACCAAGCGCACGTTGGGCTGGTTGATCTGGTCGATGGTCTGGTATTTGGACTGGTCGGCGCAGCGCACCAGCGGGATCTTGCCGTCGGTGTCGAGGGTGTTGCTGAAGTAGGCTTTTTTCTGCCGTTCGAGGGTGACCGAGATGCCGCCCATGCCGATGTCGCATTTGCCGGCCTGCATGTCGGGCATCAGGGTTTTCCAGGTGGTCTGCACCCATTGCACCTTGACGCCGAGGCTGTCGGCCAGGGAGCGGGCCATGCTGATGTCGATGCCTTCAAAGTCGCCGTCGCTGCGCTTGAAGGTGTAGGGCTTGTAATCGCCGGTGGTGCAGACGCGCAACTGGCCTTGTTGCTGAATGCTGTCGAGGTGAGACGAGGCCGGGTCGGCGTGAGCGCCAGTCGCCAGGGTCAGCAGGCCGCCGAGGATCATCGTGCTTTTTAGTGTTGTCATTGAGATCGGGCTTCTGAAAGGGAAGGTGGCCCAGTGTAGTGAAAGCCTTCCACGGGTGTCATCCCGGGTCCGGACTCAATGTGCCCAGCCACGCCACCAGCGCCACGATCAACAGGGCAAGGGCCAGCTCCATCACCACACTGCGCCGCAGCGCTTTCGCGGCGATGAGGTGCTGGCCGTCGCGCAGCGATCGTTGCAGTGACGGTCCAAGATGAAAGCGGTTCAACGCAGCCAGCACCAGCATCACGGCAAACGCCAGCACCTTGATCGCCAGCAGCAGCCCGTAAGTGCCGAACAGCACTCCGTCGAGCCTTGGGCCGACGATGAAAAGATAATTCATCACGCCGGTGACCAACACCGTCAGCACGATCAGCGCGCCCGCCCATTCGAAGCGTTTCACTGCATCGGCGAGCAGGCGAAGGCGTGTGTCACCGATCCGCCCGCTCACCATCAACACCAGCGCCAGCAAGGCACCCAACCACGCTCCCGCCGCAAGCAAGTGCAAGATGTCGCTGAGAAAGTGCCAGAACCGCAGCCATCCTTCGTCCATCGCGCCATGCCCGCTCCACGCCAGCGAAGCGAGAGCAATGGCGCCTGCCAACGACGCTGGCCACAGACCCGGCCAGATCACCACGATGGCCAGCGCTGTCATCCGCAGCGCCCACGCCAGGCCGACGTCTGTTTCCAGCAGCATCATCTGCAGGTGCGGCCACAATGCCGCGAGCTGGGTTTCGCCACTCATGACGCGGGTCATCAGCACCAGCCCGGCCACTGACAGCAATGCCCCTGTCACTGCCATGCCACGCAATAACCGACGGAACTGCAGCAACGTGTTGAAGCTGTACAAGCCAAACAACGCCAGCCCGAACAACAGCAGCAAATCCACATACAAGGCGAACCGCAGGATGATGTTGAGCAGGTCCGCCATTGTTCACTTCACTTTGAACGTGACGTTACCGGTGATCGGGTGCGTGTCGGCGGACACCGCGCGCCACTGCACCTGATAGGTGCCGGCAGGCAGCGGGGCGAGCGGGGTGATCAGCATGGTTTTCGGATCGCTGCTGGCGCTGACTTTGGCTTTCATCGGCATCGGCGAGTGAGCCATGCCACCCATTTCGGTCATTACCAGTTTGGCCCCGGAGAATTGCGTGACCAGGTTCTCGGAAAAGTGCAGCTCGATCCTGTTCGGCGCGGGACCTTCCGCGCCTTCGGCTGGCGTCGACGAGAGCAGTTTCGGATGGGCCTGGGCGAGGGCGCTCAGGAGCAATCCGCTGGCGAATATCAGGGGCAGGGTCAATGTGCGCATGCAAGGTCTCCGGTTTGTTTTTGTAGAAGAATTCAGAACCACAGCCTGACGCCTAGGACGAGGCGCGCCTCACTGCGATCCTCGTCTTCTTCGCGGGCATAGTCGGCGGTGTTGCCGTAAGTGCGATTCCACGTCACGCCGATATAAGGCGCGAATTCGCGGCGGATTTCATAGCGCAACCGCAGGCCCGCCTCGGTATTGGACAACCCTGAGCCGATGCCTCGCTGCGGATCGTTCTTACCGTAGATATTCAGTTCAGCGGTCGGCTGCAGGATCAGTCGATTGGTCAGCAGGATGTCGTAGTCGCCCTCCAGACGTACCGCGCTCTGGCCGCCCTCGCCAAGGAAAGCCGTGGCTTCGGCCTCGAAGTTGTACAGCGCCATGCCTTGCAGACCGAACGCGGCCCAGGTTTGCGGTGCGCCGGGTTTGAAGTCCTGACGCACGCCGCTGACCACGTCCCACCATGGTGAAATCGCGTGGCCCCATAGCGCTTGAATTTCCGCGTCTTCAGTCTTGCCGTTGTTGCGCTCGCCTTCAGAGCGCAGCCACAGCCGATCGGTATCCCCACCGATCCAGCCGGACAGATCCCAGGTCAAAGCGCTGCCGTCATCGGCGTTCTGCCATTCGAGTTTGTCGGCAAGAAAGTAACTGTTTATAACGCTGTCATGCACCTGATGACCGCCGGGGCTGGTGAACACCGCAGCGCGGTCGGCGTCGGTCACGGGCGGAATCGGCGTGCGGCTTTCGCTCGGCGCGGCGGGCTGCATCATGCCGTCGTCCATGCTCTGCATCGCCGAATGATCCATCCCGGGCATCTGGCTGTGGTCCATGCCCTGCATATCGTCGGCGGCCATGGCAGAGGTGCCGGCGAGCAGCAGCGAAAACACGCTGAGTCGAGTCATGATCGGCCTCTTCATTCTTCCACCCGCACTTCGCGGAACATGCCCGTTTCCATGTGATAAAGCAGATGACAGTGATAGGCCCAGCGGCCGAGGGCGTCGGCGGTGACGCGATAGCTGCGGCGGCTGCCGGGCGGCATGTCGATGGTATGTTTGCGCACCTGAAAGTTGCCGTTTTCGTCTTCCAGATCGCTCCACATCCCGTGAAGGTGAATCGGGTGGGTCATCATGGTGTCGTTGACCAGCACGAGGCGGATGCGCTCGCCGTATTTCAGCCGTAAAGGCTCGGCATCGGAGAATTTGATGCCGTTGAACGACCAGGCGAATTTCTCCATGTGGCCGGTCAGGTGCAGCTCTATCGTGCGGCTCGGATCGCGGCCGTCCGGGTCTTCGAAGGTGCTGCGCAGGTCGGCGTAGGTCAGCACTCGGCGGCCGTTGTTGCGCAGGCCGAGGCCTGGGTCGTCGAGCTTTGGCGCGGTGATCATGGCCTGCATGTCCACCAGCGGATTGTTGTTTTCACTGTCGGGATGGGCTTGCATCGGGCCCATGGTGGAGTGATCCATGGCGCTCATGTCCATGCTGCCGTGATCCATACCGCCCATGCCCATGTCGTCCATGCTCACCAATGGACGCGGATCCAGCGCCGGCACTGCTGCCGACATGCCGGCGCGTGTGGCAAGAGTGCCACGGGCGTAACCGCTGCGATCCATTGCCTGGGCGAAAAGGGTATAGGCCTCGGCGTCAGGTTCGACGATCACGTCATAGGTCTCGGCCACGGCAATGCGCAGTTCATCGACGCTGACCGGTTTGACGTGCAGGCCATCGGCAGCCACCACCGTCATTTTCAGTCCCGGAATGCGCACATCGAAATACGTCATGGCCGAGCCGTTGATCAGGCGCAGGCGCAGTTTTTCGCCGGGACGGAACAGCCAGGTGAAGTTGTCATCGGGGGCTTGGCCGTTGAGCAAAAAGGTATACGTGGCGCCACTGACGTCGGCGATGTCGGTAGGGTTCATGTTCATTTGCGCCCACATCTTGCGATTGGCAACCGTGGCGCCCCAGCCTTTCTCACCGACATCGTTGATAAAGTCGCCGACGGTGCGTTTGTGGAAGTTGTAGTAGTCGGACTGCTTTTTCAGGGTCTTCATCAGGCTGGCAGGGTCTTCGTCAGTCCAGTCGCTGAGCATCACCATGTAGTCGCGATCGTACTGGAAGGGCTCTGGCTCCTTGGCTTCGATCACCAGGGGCCCGTAGACGCCGGCCTGCTCCTGTAACCCGGAATGGCTGTGATACCAATACGTGCCGTGTTGCCGAACTTTGAATTGGTAGACGTACATGCCGCCCGGTTCGATGCCGTGGAAACTCAGACCCGGCACGCCGTCCATGTTCGCCGGCAGCAGAATGCCGTGCCAGTGAATCGAGGTGTCGGCCGCGAGCCGGTTACGCACGCGCAGCGTCACGGTATCGCCTTCGCGCCAGCGCAACAGCGGGCCGGGCAGGCTGCCGTTGATGGTCATCGCTGTGCGTGCGGAACCCGTGAAATTGACCGGAGTTTCGCCGATGAACAACTCGAATTCGTTGCCGCTCAGTTCGTTGACGGGCGTGGCGCCGTTCAGCGCCCAGACCGGTGTACGCCAGAGCCCGAGGCCGCCGAGCAAGCTACCGGCGGCCAGGCCTTTGACAAAAGTGCGTCTTGTGAGAATGGAAGGCATGCGCTGGAAATCCCCGTCTGGCTCATGACAGAGAGACTAGCCAGCCCCGGCTTTCAGTTGGCTGAGGCAAACATTACAGTTTTGTCAGTTAACCCGGGCGGCTTAAAGCCCCAGCCCTTGCTGCACCACTTGCAGCAGATTGTTTTCCGTCAGCGCAATCGCATCCAGCTCCTGGCCGGTCTCGATAGTCTGCAACCACCAGTGACTCTCGCCATGCTCGTCAACCGTGCGCAGCAGCGACTGATCGCGCCCCGGCACCTTGATCTCGACACGTCCGCAACCGTCCTCGGTAAACCGCGCAATCGGATCGAACATCAAACTGTGATGGTTGGCTTCGATCACCAGTTGATCAATAGCGTAATCATGACTTTCGCCATCCGGCGAACTTTCGCAAACGTGCGTAGGATTTCGCCGAATCTTCAGTCCTACTTCGGTGACTGGTTGCAGCCAGCCCTCAATGCGGTGGTACAAGTCGTACACCTGAGCAGGCCAGCAATCGATTTCCAGCGCCGCATCAGCCTGGGTGTGCCGTGTCTGCTTGAGTCTGGCGGCGAGTTCGTCTGCTTTACTCATGTCGGTTCCCTTGTTGGATGTCTGCCTGTTCAGCGTAGACCTTTGCACGGCGCAGGGCCTTGCCTTGCGTCATGCGCTTGCAATACAAGCGTGTCGAAATCAGCACTGGCCAGGTCTGGCCAACAACGAAAACCACGGACGCAGGCGTCCCAAGGAACGGGTTAATGAAAAAGCTGTTTACAATTCTGGCGCTGATCGCGCTGACGGCCGGTAGCATCGGCACGAGTTCGGCGCGTCAGCCGGCATCGATGAAAGCGCAGGCCGAATCGGTGGCGGGGGTGTTCGACTACTACCTGCTGGCGCTGTCCTGGTCACCGACTTTTTGTCTGACGCACAAGGACGATGCGCAGTGCACCGGCAAGGGTTATGGTTTTGTCCTGCACGGTTTGTGGCCGCAATACGCCAAGGGCGGTTGGCCGCAATCCTGCCCGCCGCTGACCAGGCTATCGGCGGCAGAAACCAGCAAGGGCCTGACGATGTACCCGACGAAAAAACTCCTCGATCACGAATGGTCCAAGCACGGCACTTGCAGTGGTCTGGGCGCGGTGGGCTATCTGGACAAGTCAGATCAGGCCCTCGGCGCGGTGAAGATTCCGCAGGCGTTACAGCCGTTCGGCTCGACGTCGTACTACTTCGAAGCGCAAGAGATTGTCGATCTGTTTCGCAAGGCCAATCCGGGTATTCCCGAGGATGGAATTGCGGTGATTTGCAGCGGCCCGCAGCTGTCGGAAGTGCGGGTGTGCATGGACAAGGATTTGCAGTTCGGCGCGTGTGGCAAAGGGGTGAAGACGCAGTGTCGGGCGGGGGATATTCGGGTGCCGCCGGTACGGTAAGCCATCCGTAATGAGCCAGGAAAAACAGGCGCTCCCGTGAGCGCCTGTTTTTTTGGTCTGAGGATTTGGAAATGTGAATATGAATACGAACCACGCTAATGCTTCAGCGATGTTCTTGTCGCCCATCGCCCAAGGACGGCCAGTGAGTGACCTTATGTACGATGCAATCAACAAGGAAACCTGTTGAATGAAGAAGTTGTCGGTTGGGCTCATGCTCATTTTCTGTACCTCTTGCGCCAAGGATCAGAGTGTTCCTCACGCAAACCTGAACTTTCATACCTTAGAAAGGGAGGGCAATAGCTCCCTTTACGCTTTTTATTATGGCTCTGACGTAGATCTGTTGGATTTATTCAACAGGGGCAAAAGGGTAGGTGCCGCTTCGACAATGCTGAAGTGCGCACTGGGTGAAGACGAGGATTTTTCGATTACTAACCGGTTCAGGTATTCCGCATACGGTTTAATCGACGAAGATGCGTCGAACAAAGCACGGGGCAGATTCAACTATGTAACAAGTGCTTTTTTAAGCCAGACCCAAGATAACGGCAGCACGCAGGACAATCTTTCAGTACCGGAACTCAACGATCTGCTATCCCGCAAAAAAAGCATACCCTGCAAAGTCGTCATCACCGCCTACGGCTACAAAACCTACTACTCAAACACCATGAACATCCCCACCGCCGACCTGCTCCGCGAAATCAACAAACCCGAATAAAGATCCCCGGGGGGTCAGGCAAATCCCCCCGCATCCACCCCCAATTCTCCACGCAAAAACTCCACCAGCCCCCGCTGCAAGCCGCTCAACACTCCCTCGCGGCTGACCAGCGCCAGTTCTGTCGGCGCCAACTCCGGCAGATCCCTACACACCTCGTGCTCTGGCAATACCGCCGAAACCGGCAGCACCGAAACCCCCAACCCGGACGCCACTGCGGCTTGAATTCCGGTCAGGCTGTGGCTGCCGAACGCCACTCGCCACGGTCGCTGCGCCACATCGAGCAGGCGAATCGCCCGTTGTCGATACAGGCAGCCTTGCGGAAACAGCGCCAGCGGCAGCACACCGCTGGAGGTGTCGAACTCGGTGCCTTTGACCCATACCAGTCGTTCCGGCCAGGTAACCCATGCCGGGCCGCTGTCGGGTTCGCGTTTGATCAGGGCAATGTCGATGTCGCCGGCGTCGAGGCGTTGGCGCAGGTCGAGGCTCATGCCACTGATGGTTTCCAGGCGGGCCTGCGGATGGTTGCGGGTAAAACCGGCGAGGATCAGTGCCATGCGCCGGGCGTCGAAGTCTTCCGGCATGCCGATGCGCAGCACTTCCAGGTCGACGTCACTGGCCAGCGCTTGCGTGGCTTCGGCGGACAGCGCCAGCAATCGGCGCGCGTAGTGGATCAGCAGTTCGCCGTGTTCGGTGACCGCGACGTTCACTCCGGTGCGGTCGCGCAGGAGTAGCGGGTGGCCGACCAGATCTTCGAGTTTGCGCACCTGCTGGCTGACCGTCGATTGGGTGCGGTGCACACGCTCGGCAGCACGGGTGAAGCTGCCTTCATCGACCACGCAGACAAAGGTTTTCAGCAATTCCAGATCCAGCATGGCGGTATTCCTGATAGTTGTTTTGCGAATGAGGGTTGAGTGTTTATTTAATTTCACACTATCACCGCACGCTCATAAGCTGAAGTCCTCACTGTGGAGGAATCGACCGATGACCTTAAACAACACGCCGCGCCCGCACTGGCTGACCTTCGATTGCTACGGCACGCTGATTCAGTGGGATGAAGGCCTGAAAGCCGTGGTCGAAAAAATGCTCAGCGACAAGGGCGAGCACGCCGTCGACGCCACTAAGTTGATCGAAGTCTACGACCGTCACGAGCATCGTCTGGAACAAACGCCGCCGCACCGTTCCTTTCGCGAACTCAGCATCCTCGGCCTGCAACTGGCGCTGGCAGAACTGGGCTTGCCGAGCCAGCCCGAGGACAGTCAACGCCTGGCGACAGCCATCCCGAACATGCCGCCATTTGCCGAAGTGGTCGACACCCTCGCGCAGCTCAAAGCCTTGGGCTTCAAGCTGTGCATCGTCTCCAACACCGACGACGCGATCATTGCAGGCAACGTTGCGCAGCTCGGCGGCCATATCGACCGGGTGATCACCGCGCAACAGGCCGGTGCCTACAAACCGGCGCCGCGCCTGTTCGACTACGCTCATGAGCAATTGGGCGTGACCCGGGATGAAGTGGTGCACATCTGCGCCAGCCCCATGCTCGATCACACGGCGGCGCGGGACATGGGTTTTCGTTGCGTGTGGATCGATCGCGGCACGGGTCGTCAGTTGTTGCCGGACTATCGCCCCGACGCGATCCTCTCCAGCCTCGATCAAGTGCTGCCGCTGTTCAAATCCCTCGGCTGGACCTAAGGAGAATTGCCATGGCTCATATCTTGAGCGGCACTGGCAAAGCCAGACCAAGCGCAACGTTGAACCTGGACACCGAGGCGATCATCACCGCCCGCAACGAACTCGCTGCGTGCTTTCAACTGGCCGCATTGCATGGTCTGGAGGAGGGCATCTGCAATCACTTTTCGGCGATGCTGCCGGGGCATGATGATCTGTTTCTGGTCAATCCATACGGCTACGCTTTTTCGGAAGTGACCGCGCAGAATCTGCTGGTCTGCGACTTCGCTGGCAACGTGGTCGATGGCGAAGGCGAGCCCGAGGCGACGGCGTTCTACATCCACGCGCGCCTGCATAAACAACTGCCACGAGTAAAAGTCGCGTTCCACACGCACATGCCGCACGCCACCGCGTTGTGCCTATTGCAAGGCCCGCCGCTGCTGTGGCTGGGGCAGACTGCGCTGAAGTTTTACGGGCGCACAGCGGTGGACGAGGATTACAACGGCCTCGCGCTGGACGCATCTGAAGGCGACCGCATCGCCAGCGTTATGGGCGATGCCGACATTCTCTTTCTGAAAAACCACGGTGTGATTGTCGCTGCGCCGAGCATTGCCGAAGCCTGGGACGATCTGTATTACCTGGAGCGCGCCGCGCAGGTGCAACTGCTGGCGATGGCAACCCAACGTGAATTGAAACCGGTGCCTCATGCGATTGCGCAGCGCGCCTATGAACAAATGCGTGAAGGCGATGCGCAAAGTGCCCGCGCGCACCTGACCAGCGCGATGCGGCGGCTGGCCCTGCACAACTGATTAACCGTAAAGAAGCAATCGTAAATAAATCGACGAAAAGCGATCATCCAAACTCGCGACGCGCCGATAACTGGGCGGGAGGCGGGCGTTTGCCCGGTACATCCCGGTGGGCTACGCTCACACATACAAGGGTTTCGGGCTCGCGCCCCTGTCGTACCTGCCCAGGACATGCTTTTGCCAATCCCCAATAACGATCCGCATCAGGCCCCCGGCACGCTCAAACGGTTGCCGCTTCGCAAAGCGGCGGTGCTGTTTATCGTTGCGGTGAGCCTATGCCTCTGCGGTCTGCTGTACCTGCAACTGGAGCAGTCGCGGCGTCAGGATCTGGCGGTGGCGAAAATGGCTTCGGGCAACCTGACCAGGGCCATGGCGCAGCAGGCCGAGGACACTGTGCGGGCGGCGGATCTGGTGATGACCAGCCTGGTCGACTGGATTCAGGACGATGGTTACGGGGCGGTGCAGCGCCCTCGGTTGCAGCGGATCTTTGCCCGCCGCGCGCAGCAACTGGATCAGTTGCATGGCATCTTTCTCTTCGATCGCGAAGGGCAGTGGGTCATTACTTCGTTCGCCGATCTGCCTCGTGGCAATGGCGTGGCCGATCGCGAATATTTCAAGTTCCATCAGCAGAATGCGTCGACCGTTGCGCACATCGGTCCGGCGATTCGCAGCCGCGAAAACGGCGAGTGGATCATTCCGATTTCCAGACGCGTCAACGACCAGCTCGGCAACTTTCAGGGCGTGCTGATGGCGGGCATCCGCATGTCCTACTTCGATCAGTTCTTCAAAAGCTTCAGCCTCGATGACAGCGGCATCATGTTTCTGGCGCTGACCGACGGCACCTTGCTGGCGCGACGGCCCTTTGATGAGTCGTTGATCAACACCTCGGTGGCCCACGGCGAGATCTATCAAACCCTGCTGCCGAACGCTAACGCTGGCACCGCGATGCTCAACTCCGTGGTCGACGGCGTGACCCGCTTGTATGGCTATCGACAGCTCGCCTCGTATCCGCTGGTGGTCTCTGCTGCGACGTCTCAAGACACGATTCTGCAGGGCTGGTATGACCGCGCCTTCCAGTCCAGCGTAATTGTCGCGCTGGTGATCCTCGGGGTTGGCCTGTTCGGCTGGGTGTTCATTCATCAAGTGCGCGACGGCGAGCGTATCGAGAAAAACCTGCGCAAGGCGCAACTGGCGCTGGAGCAGATCGCCACCCACGACAGCCTCACGGGACTTGCCAATCGGCGCTTGTTCGAGCGCTCGCTGGACATCGAATTTGCCCGGGGCGCGCGCCAGGTCAGCCCGGTCAGCCTGATCATGCTCGATATCGATTTCTTCAAGCGCTACAACGACGCTTACGGCCATGTCGCCGGCGATCAATGCCTGGCGCAGGTGGCGCAAGTGGTGAAGGCCTGCTGCCAGCGCAAGTCGGATCTGGCGGTGCGTTACGGTGGTGAAGAGTTCGCTGTGCTGTTGCCGGATACGGACATCAACGGTGCGCTGGCGATAGCCGGGCAGATTCGCCGCAGCGTGATCGACAAGCACATCATCCACAGTGGGTCGCCGACCGGTTATCTCACGGTGAGTCTGGGCTGTTATTCATTTATTCCGAACGGCAACGACAGCCCGCAAGTGTTTATCCAGCGCGCGGATGCGGCGTTGTATGAGGCGAAAAATGCCGGGCGCAATCGCGCGGCGGTGTTTACAGCTGAAGAGGGTTTTGCCGAGCTGATGCGTTCGGATCGCTGATTCTTTCAATCAACAGACATCAGAAGTGGGAGCGAGCCTGCGCGCGAATCGGTGTGTCAGCTTGCATCAAGGTTGGCTGACAGACCGCTTTCGCGAGCAGGCTCGCTCCCACATTGGGTCCTGATGTAAGCAGGGCTATCTGGGATGGCTCTTGTTCGTTCAGCTGCCCGTGCCACCGCCCGCACCACCCGTGCCGCCGCCGGCCGAACCGGTCCCGCCACCCGCGCCGGAACCCGAACCGCTGGCGCCGCCATTGGTGCCCGTTCCAGTGCCCATGCCCGAACCAGTTCCTGTCCCTGTCCCTGTCCCTGTCCCGGTTCCTGTGCCAGTTCCGTTATTGGTTCCACCAGAATTGCTGTCAACGGAAGGCGAGCCCGGCGTGCTGTCTGGCGGCATGGTCGAGCTGCTGGCGCCGCCGGACTTGGTGCCCGTCGCATCGGTGCTGTCATTGGCAGCGAAGCTGGCGGCGGATGCCGTGGCGAGCAGGCCGGCCAACAATAACGAAGTGAATTTGCGCGTCATCATGGTACGTCTCCTGATAAAGGGGATTACCTGATATTGGTCAGGCGCACTGAAACCTTGGTGCCCGTCGAGTGACGAGCGGTCAGTCGCCGCGCCAAGTGGCCTACCGTTCTTCTGCAATATTGGCTATTTGCCGAACCACCCCCGGGGACTAACGTAGCCACACATTCAATCGCTACCCCGGAGCCCACCATGCAACCTCGTGCCGATTTCTACACCGCGTCCCCTGATGCCATGAAAGCGATGATGGCGCTGGAAAATGCCGTCTCGAAACTGTCGCTGGAAAAGAGCCTGCTCGAACTGGTCAAGCTGCGCTCTTCACAGATCAACGGCTGCGCATTCTGCATCGACATGCACACCGCCGACGCGATCAAGGACGGCGAAACCCCACGCCGCCTGTTCGCCGTGACAGCATGGCGGGAAGCGCCGTTCTTCAGCGAGCGTGAACGTGCCGCACTGCTGTGGACCGAGTCGCTGACACAACTGAGCCTGACCCACGCGCCGGACGAAGACTATGAAGTCGTCGCTGCGCAGTTTTCGCCGAAGGAACTGGTTGACCTGACGGTGGCGATCAACACCATCAACGGCTGGAATCGCCTGGCAGTGGGCTTCCGCAAACTGCCGCAGGCCTGAGACATTCACGCTTTTACCTTGTGGGAGCGAGCCTGCTCGCGAAGGCGACGTGTCAGTCATCATCATCGTTGCTGACATACCGCATTCGCGAGCAGGCTCGCTCCCACAGGGTCCTATTCAATGCCCATCGGAGCTCGGCGTCGTCGGTGCTTGTACCTTGCGCATCAAGAACACCATCACAGCGTGCATTGCTTTGTATTAATACGAAGCATTACTATTCACGCCCCTTTCTCACCACGCCGCCCATCCCCCATGCGCTCCCGCAGATCCGGCTTTTTCGAGCATTACGAAGAGTTGATCGGCACCTGGACTCGTCGCCTGCGCAATCGCGCGCAGGCCGAGGATCTGGCGCACGACACCTTTGTGCGGGTGCTTGAGGCGGATTCGGCGGCGGTGCAGCAGCCGCGTGCGTATTTGCATCAGACCGCGCGCAATATCGCCGTTGATGGTTATCGGCGTGAGGACCGGCGGGGCGTCATGGAGTCGGAGGCGGTCGATGACAGTGCATCGTCGGCGGGCGATCCGGAGCATTACATGCACGCGATCCAGTTGGCCGATTCCATCGAACGCGCGCTCACCGAGCTGCCGCTCAACTGCCGCAAGATCTTTGTATGGCAGAAGATCGAAGGCCTGACGCAGGCAGAAATCGCCGAACGCCTGGGGCTGTCCAAGAACATGGTCGAAAAGTATATGATCCGCACCCTGCGCCATCTGCGTGAGCGGCTGGATGGCTTGCAGTCATGATGACGAGTGACGTCGAAAAGATCGCAGCCTTCGGCAGCTCCTACAGGGGGGCGTGCCTGGTCTCAACCTCAGCCGGACAGAATATTCCATGATGGAGACGAGAGATTGCGCCTGTGGGCAAGCGGCGGTGCGTGACGAGGCGGCGGCATGGTTCGTGCGTTTGCAGGAACCGAATGTCAGCGTCGAGCAACAGCAGCGCTTCGAGGCCTGGCTGAACGAGCATTCGCAGCACCGCGAAGAATTCCAGTTGCTACAGGGCTTGTGGGCGGCGGCTGATTTGCTGCCGACCTCACGTCTTCAAGCGCTGGTTGAAACTCCGCCAGCTCGCCGCCAACGTCGGCCGATGCTGCGTTATGCCGTCGCCGCGAGTGTTCTGGCCGTGGCGCTGGGGCTTGGCCTGTTCAGCGGGCTGAATCATCCGGGCGGTTACCGCGCTGAATTCGCCACGGCGCCGGGCGAGCGCAAGCATGTGGCGTTGCCGGACGGTTCTGTAATCGATCTGAACAGTCGCAGCCGCTTGCAGGTGCGTTATGAGCAGGATCGACGGGTTATCGAATTGAGCGCGGGCGAGGCGATGTTCAGCGTTGAACACGACGCCTCGCGTCCGTTTATTGTCGAAGCGGGCAGCGGCAGGGTCACGGTCACCGGTACGCGTTTCGATGTGCGCCGCGATGCCACGCAAACCCGCGTGGCGGTGGAGCAGGGCACGGTGAAGGTGCAGGGAAGTGCTGCCCCGGACAACCAATTCATCAACCTCACCGCAGGCCTCGGCACGGCGGTCGATGGCCAAGGCAAAGTCCTGCCGGCCTACGCGGTCAACCCGGCGGGACTGACCGCATGGCGTAACGGCAAACTGGTGTTCAACAACGCCAGCCTCGGCGAAGTAGCGGCGGAAGTATCGCGCTATCGCGACAAACCGCTGACCGTATCCCAGCCGAACGTGGCCAGCCTGCGCCTGACCAGCGTGTTCAAATCCGACGACACCGACGCCTTGCTCAAAGCCTTGCCGAGCATCCTGCCGGTGACGGTGCGCACCCTTGCCGATGGCAGTCAGGAAATAATTTCCAGATAGCATTCAGGTTTTTTCCCCGTTCATCGTCTTCCTGTTCAACTGCAACTGGTTTGCATTAACAGCCGCACACTCTTGCGATCCACAGGACTCCGTACGACGTGAACATCACCACAACCCACAATAAAAAATCCCCTTGGTTGCCACTGGCTCTCGCGCTGGCAGTCAGCGCCGCGATGCCGTTGGCGTTTGCCGCTGAAGCCATTCATATCCGCGCGCAACCGCTAGGCCAAGCCTTGAGCGAACTGGGCCAGCAAACCTCGCTGCAGGTGTTTTTCAGCCCTGAGCTGGTGGCCGGCAAACAAGCTCCGGCGGTGGACGGCGACCTCGCGCCAGAGCAGGCGCTGCGGCAGTTGCTGCAGGGCAGCGGCCTCGATTATCAGATCAATGAAGGCTCGGTGACGCTCGCCCCGGCCGCCACTTCCGCAGCCAGCAACGGCCCGCTGGAACTGGGTGTGACCGACATCAAAGTGGTCGGCGACTGGCTCGGTGACGCGGACGCTGCGGTGGTGCAGAACCACCCCGGCGCACGCACGGTGATTCGCCGCGAAGCGATGGTCGAGCAGGGCGCGATGAACGTCAGCGACGTGCTCAAGCGCGTGCCTGGCGTGCAGGTGCAGGACTCCAATGGCACCGGCGGCAGTGATATTTCCCTCAACGTCGGCGTGCGCGGTCTGACTTCGCGCCTGTCGCCACGCTCGACTGTTTTGATCGATGGCGTGCCAGCGGCGTTCGCGCCTTACGGCCAGCCGCAACTGTCGATGGCGCCGATTTCCTCGGGCAATCTCGACAGCATCGACGTCGTGCGCGGCGCCGGTTCCGTGCGCTACGGGCCGCAGAACGTCGGCGGCGTGATCAACTTCGTGACCCGCGCGATTCCGGAGAAAACCACCGGCGAAATCGGCACCACCCTGGAAACCACGCAGTACGGCGGCTGGAAACACATCGACACCGCGTTCGTCGGTGGCACCGCCGACAACGGCATGGGCGTCGCGCTGCTGTACTCCGGCGTCAACGGTCACGGTTATCGCGAGCGCAACAACGGCAATGACATCGACGACGTGCTGCTCAAGACGCATTGGGCGCCGACCGATAAGGACGATTTCAGCCTCAACTTCCACTACTACGACGCCAGTGCCGACATGCCGGGTGGCCTGACTCAGCGTCAGTACGATGACAAACCGTACGAGTCGGTGCGTGACTACGACCAGTTCACAGGCCGGCGCAAAGACGTGTCGTTCAAGTGGATCCGCCAGATCGACGAGCGCACCCAGGCAGAAATTCTCACCTATTACACCGACAGCTTTCGCGGCAGTACCATCGCCGCGCGCGATCAGCGCACCCTCAGCTCGTACCCGCGTTCCTATTACACCCTGGGCATCGAGCCGCGCGTGTCGCGGGTGTTCGATGTCGGCCCGACCACTCAGGAAGTCAGCGTCGGTTATCGCTATCTGAAAGAGGCCATGCACGAAGAATCGAGTCGTCTGGCGCTGGTCAACAACCAGCCGGTGGTCACGCCGACCTCCGACGGCCATGTGTTCCAGGATCGCACTGGCGGCACCGAGGCCAATTCGGTGTATGTCGACAACAAGATCGACGTCGGCAACTGGACCATCACCCCAGGCATTCGCTTCGAACACATCAGCACCGATTGGCACGACCGCGCCGTGCTCGACACCGCTGGCCGCCCGGTACCGGAGAAAAACCGCAGCATCGAAAGCAATGAGCCGCTGCCGGCGCTGAGCGTGATGTATCACCTGTCCGATGCCTGGAAGCTGTTCGCTAATTACGAAACCTCGTTCGGCAGCCTGCAGTATTTCCAGCTCGGCCAGGGCGGTTCGGGTGACAGCACCGCCAACGGTCTGGAGCCGGAAAAGGCCAAGACCTACGAGATCGGCACGCGTTACAACGATGATGTCTGGGGCGGCGAGGTGACGCTGTTCTACATCGACTTCGATGACGAACTGCAATACATCAGCAACGATGTCGGCTGGACCAACCTCGGCGCGACCAAGCACCAAGGCATTGAAGCCTCGGTGCATTACGACATGGCCGCACTCGACCCGCGCCTCGATGGCCTGACCGCCAACGCCGGGCTCACCTACACCCGCGCCACTTATGAAGGCGAGATCCCCGGCTTCAAGGGCCGCGATCTGCCGTTCTATTCGCGGCAGGTAGCGACAGTCGGTTTGCGTTACGACATCAATCGCTGGACCTGGAACATCGATGGCTTCGCCCAATCGAAACAGCGCTCGCCTGGCACCGGTGTGAATGCGGATGGCAGCTTCAACGGCAACTACATCACCGAAGGCACGGCGGACGGGCAGTACGGTGACATTCCAGGGTACGTGACCTGGAACGTGCGCGGCGGCTATGACTTTGGTCCGCAGGTGTCGAACCTCAAGCTTGGTGCCGGGGTGAAGAACGTCTTCGACAAGCAATACTTCACCCGCTCCAGCGACAACAACTCGGGGATGTATGTCGGCGCACCGCGCACGTTCTTCGTGCAGGCCAGCGTCGGCTTCTGATAGAGCGCGGTGCCTCCTTCGCGAGCAGGCTCGCTCCCACATGGACCACTGAAACCCTGTGGGAGCGAGCCTGCTCGCGAAGCTTTCAGACCTTGAGGACTTTGCCGCCGATCGCCACAGCCACCAGCAATACCGCCATCAGTCCAAAGGCAAAACTCAGGCTGCTGGCATGGGCGACAAAACCGATCACTGCCGGCCCGGCGAGAATCCCTGCATAACCCAGCGTGGTAATCGCCGGCACCGCGATGCTCTCCGGCATCACCGTCTGCTTGCCCACCGCCGTGTACAGCACCGGCACGATGTTCGAGCAACCGGCGCCGACCAGCGCATAACCGAGCAGTGCCGCTTGCCAGCTCGGTGCGAAGGTGGCGAGAAACAGTCCCGCCGCCGCCAACAGGCCGCCGAACAGAATGATCCGCGTAGCCCCCAACTTGCGCACTATGCGATCACCCAGCAGACGGCCGACGGTCATGGTCAGGGCAAACGCTGCGTAACCCATTCCCGCATAAGCCGTGTCGATCCCCCGTTCCTGAGCGAGGAACACTGCGCTCCAGTCCAGCGCCGCGCCTTCGGTAAGGAAAACGATGAAGCACATGCCGCCGATAAACAGCACGATGCCATGGGGAATGGCGAACGCCGGGCCGGAGCTTTCGCTGCCGTAGGGCAACATGTGCGGCACGCACTTGAGCAGGGCGCCGATCAGCAACACGACGACGACCAGCATCGCTGCCAGCGGTGTCAGCCCGAGGCCGAGCAGGGCGCTGACACCCGCCGCACCGACGATGCCGCCGAGGCTGAACAAGCCGTGGAAACCCGACATCATGTGCTTGCCGCTGGCGCGTTCAACGATCACTGCTTGCAGGTTCACCGTCGAATCCACCGTGCCGAGACCGGCGCCGAACATGAATAGCGTGGCGATCAGCGCCGGGATCGACGACACCGTCGCCAGCAACGGCAGCGCGGCGCAGATCAGCAAGGTGCCGGCGGTGGCCACACGTCGGCAGCCAAAACGCGTGGCGAGAATCCCCGCTAGCGGCATCGCCAGAATCGAGCCGACGCCCAGGCACAACAGCAATAACCCTAGCGTGCCCTCATCCAGCCCGGCTCGCGCCTTGGCGTACGGCACCAGCGGCGCCCAAGCGGCGATGCCTAGGCCAGCGATGAAAAAAGCGACGCGGGTGGACATCTGTTGCAGACGTCCGGGGACGAACGTGTCTTGGGGGTTGAGGCTGGTCATATCGATCCTTGGCAAAAAAACAACTGCATCCCGAGTGACATTCTGACGGCGTTGAGGTTCGATCTCAGGCCTTTCGGGGCATAACGGTGAACATCCTACCCTGTGGGAGCGAGCCTGCTCGCGAAAGCGGTGGGTCAAATATGGAATTGTCGACTGAGGCACCGCCTTCGCGAGCAGGCTCGCTCCCACACTGGTTTGCGGTTTACAGTCGGATTTTCGCCAGCATGGAATATGGGAACAAGGCATGACGAGCTTCTACGACGCACGCGGCAATATCTACGCCGTGGTCTCACCCCAAGCCTTGCGCGAGGCCGGAATCGCTTTGCCAGCGAGGGCCGCAGAGTGCGCCGTATCCAGGCAGCAATGGAGCGAAGCCGCCATCGCCCTGTGCTGCGATTGGCCCGCCGGCCAGCGTCCGGTCAACAGCAAACCCCACCGCAGCGACGGCCTGCTGATCGGCCCGTTTCAGGCATCTGCGCCGTTCGATGTGCTGATCGTCAACACCGACGGCAGTCTCGCCGAGCGCAGCGGTAACGGTCTGACGATTTTTTCTCAGGCATTGACCGAGCAAGGCTTGCTGCCGGAGCAGGGTGCAGTGTTGCGCGTTCATCATGACAAGGGCGCGGCGCTGGAAACCTCAGTGAGACCCGCCGAAGTCGAAGGCGTGCGCGGTTTCTGGCTCGACCTCGGTCAGCCCAAATTTGGCCCGGAGGTTGTGGGTGCGCATACGGTTGAAAGCGTTCAGTTCAACAATCGCGACGTCAGCCATGTCCAGCCCCTGGCACAACTCGATCCTGACTGGGAGCGCAGCCAGTTCGTACGCATCGGCAATCCGCATTGCGTGACGCTGCTAAGCGATCCGGCCATGTTGCCGAGTAACGAGCAGATGCTTGAATCACCGCTGAACGAAAGGCTGACGGCAATTGCCTATGCCATGCCCACCGGTGCCGGCAATCCCTGCCCGGCGGGCGTCAATCTGCAATGGGCCGCGCTGGCGTCGCCGCAGCAAATCCTCGCCCGGGTATTCGAACGTGGTGAGGGACCGACCGCGTCATCCGGCACCAGCGCCAGTGCGGTCGCGTGTGCCGCGTGGCGGGTGGGTTGGGTCGAGGCGGGAAAAGTGCGGGTGGTCATGCCGGGTGGCACCGCACCGGTTTTGCTTGAGGTTTCGCAAGGGGAATTGCTGCGCGTCAGATTGTTTGGCACGGCGCGGTTGGCGGGTTGATTCGGCCGACGCCATCGCTGGCAAGCCAGGCTCCCACAGGGTTTTGCGCTGAACACATTCCTCGCCACCAACTGGATCTACTGTGGGAGCGAGCCTGCTCGCGAAGAGGTCGGCACATCCAACATCGAGGCGCCTGGCATGGCGCTTTCGCGAGCAGGCTCGCTCCCACAGGTTTTGCTCTCGGCCCATCAGGTTCAGCGTACTTCTCAGTTGAACTCCACCACCGGCATCTGCCGCTTCATCAACACCTTGCCGCCGCGAATCGAATACAGCGGCAGGCCTTGGCTGCGGATCACTTCGTAGTCGCTGTCCGCCGAGAGAATCAGCAGGTTCGCCGGGCGGCCCTGTTCGAGTCCGTAACGCTCGCCCAGGTGCATGGCTTTGGCGCTGTTGTCGGTGACCAGATCCAGCGCGCTTTGCAGGTTGCGATAACCGAGCATGTGGCAGATGTGCAAACCCGCTTCAAGCACGCGCAGGATGTTGCCGTTACCCAGCGGATACCACGGGTCGACGATCGAATCCTGACCGAAACACACGTTCATGCCGGCTTCGAGCAGTTCGTTGACGCGGGTCACGCCCCGGCGCTTCGGGAAGTTGTCGAAGCGCCCTTGCAGGTGAATGCTTTCGGTCGGGCAGGAAACAAAGCTGATGCCGGAATGGCCGAGCAGGCGGAACAGTTTGGCGCAGTAGGCGTTGTCATAAGAGCCCATCGCCGTGGTGTGGCTGGCGGTGACGCGGGCGCCCATGTCGCGGCTGCGCGCTTCTTCGGCAAGCACTTCAAGGAAACGTGAATGCGGATCGTCAGTCTCGTCGCAGTGCACGTCGACCAGGCAGCCGGTACGCTCGGCCAGGTCCATGAGGAACTTCACCGAGCTGACGCCCTGATCGCGGGTGTACTCGAAATGCGGAATGCCGCCGACCACGTCAGCGCCCATGCGGATCGCCTCTTCCATCAGCTCGCGCCCGTTGCGGAACGACTCGATGCCTTCCTGCGGGAACGCGACGATCTGCAGGTCAATCAGGTGACGGCTTTCCTCACGCACTTCGAGCATGGCTTTGAGCGCGGTGAGTTGCGGGTCGGTGACGTCGACGTGGGTGCGCACGTGCTGAATGCCGTGGGCGGCCAGGGCCTGAATGGTCTTCTTGGCGCGGGTCTTGGTGTCTTCTTCGGTGATGGTGACTTTGCGCTCGCCCCAGCATTCAATGCCTTCGAACAGCGTGCCGCTCATGTTCCAGCGCGGCTCGCCGGCGGTGAGGGTGGCGTCGAGGTGGATGTGCGGCTCGACGAAGGGCGGCACCACCAGATTGCCGCCAGCATCGAGGTCATCCGGGCCGAGGGTCGGCGCTTCGGTCTGACGGGCGATGCTGTGGATCAGGCCGTCTTCAAGGTGCAATTCGTGCAGGCCTTCCTGGTTGCGCAGGCGGGCGTTGATGATGTGCATCAGGCAAATCCTTTTTATAGGTCTTGTAGTGGTGCGCTGACGCGACGGGCGCCCAGCACACCGGTGACGATGACATACGTTAGCGCGGCAGCGGCGATCCCTACCAGCGGCGCGACCCAGGGCGAGCTGAACGCAGCGACGGTTCCGACCCCGTAGGCCCCGAGGCCCGGCCAGTTGAACGCTGGCAACCGTGCGTCGGCCAGACGCGGATAGTGCCCGCGCCAGCGGTAGAAGAAGTCAGCCATGATCACCCCGCCAATCGGCGGAATCACCGTGCCGAGCAGGATGAGATACGGCACCAGCATGTCGTACATGCCCAGCAGGGCGAGCAGAGTGCCGATCACCGCGCCACCGAGGGTCACGGTCTTGCGCCGCCCGGTGCGCAGCAGGTTGCAGCCGGCAACGGCGAAGTTGTAGATGGTGTTGTCCTGAGTGCTCCAGATGTTCAGCAACAGCATGGCCATCGCGGCCATGGCGAAGCCCTGCAACAGCAGCACTTCAACCACATCCGGCTGTCGATAGACGATCGCGCCGTACGCGCCGATCAGCACCATCAGGCCGTTGCCGATGAAAAAACCGATCAGGCTGGCCAGCACTGCCACCTTTGCCGAGCGGGAAAATCGCGTCCAGTTGGTGGCTTGCGTTGCGCCGCTGACGAAGGTGCCGAACACCAGGGTGATCGCTGTCGACCAGTCCAGAGAACCGCTCGGCACCACGCTGAGCAAGCCTTCGAAGCCACCGACTTTCACGGTCGCTGCCCACATCGACAGCATCAGCAGCAACATCATCGCCGGCACCGCGATGTACGAGAGAATTTCCAGTCCGCGATAACCGATGTACGCCGTGGCGCAGAAGCCGAGGCCGAACAGCACCATCAGGACCAGCACGGTGCTTTCATCGAGATTGAAATACTTGCCGATCACCACCGCCGCCGTCGCCGTGCCCCACGCGTACCAGCCAATCTGGGTGAAGCCGAGAATCAGATCGCTGAGCTTGCTGCCGACCTCGCCAAAACAGAAACGCCCCATCAGCACAGAATTGAGGCCGCTCTTGAAGGCGATGTAACCCAGCCCTGCCGCGTACAGGCCCAGCAACAGGTTGCCGACAATGATCACCGCCATCATCTCGGCGAAACCGAACGCGACCCCGAGCTTGCCGCCGGCAAACATGGTCGCAGTGAAAAACGTGAAGCCCAGTAACACCATCGCCGTCGAGGCCAGGCCTTTGCGCGCGTGCATGGGGACTTCACTGAGCGGGTAATCGTTGCCGGGGGCGTTCTGCGTCATGGGGCAGTCCTTGCAGGAAGGGGAAGACGCAGAAGGGTTGCAGCGGTCGTGCCAAGCGGCGCAAGTGACCGAATGTGTAGACGCGAATGGGGTTTTCAGCGCGAAAGCAGTGCACTGAATGCACCAGGAGCCCAATGTGGGAGCGAGCCTGTTATGTGCATGGCAGATGATTCAAACCTGGCGCCGGACTCTTGTGGGAGCGAGCCTGCTCGCGAATACGGAGTGTCAGTCACCGAATAAATTGACTGGAACGGCGCTTTCGCGAGCAGGCTCGCTCCCACAGGGGCGGGGGAGATGTGTGGTGCTTATTCGCCGCGATAGATGCAGCCGCTGGTGCACGTCTCATGAATGCGGATCGCGCTGAGTTCCGGCAGCAATGGCTTCATCTCATTCCAGATGAATTTGGCCAGCACTTCGCTGGTCGGGTTTTCCAGGCCAGGAATGTCGTTCAGGTAGTTGTGGTCGAGGCGCTCATACAGCGGCTTGAAAATCGCTTTGATCTCGGAGAAATCGCGAATCCAGCCAGTGTGCGGATCGAGGTCGCCGCTCAGGTGCAGCGCGACCTTGAATGAGTGGCCGTGCAGGCGGCCGCACTTGTGGCCGTCCGGGACGTGCGGCAGGCGGTGGGCGGATTCGAAAGTAAATTCCTTGAAGATTTCCACAGTATTTTCGGCTCTGTTCAGATGGCGTTCGCCGCAGCGATTCGGGCAGGCGGCGAGTTTATCAGCTTGTCTTTGGCCGTGCTGACTAAAGGGTCAGCAAGCGCTCGGCGAGGCGACCGTTGGCCGTCAGTTCGAGAAATTCGTCGCCCAGCCGCCGGCTCTCGTCCATCGCCGCGTGCCAGTATTTCTGCCGGCTCGGCGCATCGCCCATAAAGCGTTTGAAGTCATTTCGATCGGGCAGTTTGCCGTAGGGCAGGCGCGCCAGATATTCCTTCGATGGCGCGACCAGCAGCACATCCTGCAGACGCTGCACCGAAGCGCGGCGCCATGGCAGGGTCTTGTCGAACCAGCCGGGAATCACTCGATCGGTGAAGTGCGGATAGAGCACGATACCGTCGCCGCTGTAGGGCAGGTCGAGGTGGTAGTCGAGCAAACCGCCGTCACGGAACGTACCCGCGCCAGCGCCGGGCAGGTCGCGCACGCCTTCCATGACCATCGGGATCGATCCGGAAGCGAGCAGGGCCTGGCGCAGGTTGCCGGTGTTGAGGGCAACGAAGCGCGAGGGGAAATCGGTCAAGGCATCAAGCGGCGGCGCCAGGCGCGGGTCGTGGATGATCAGCCGCTCAAAGTGTCGCGACAGCCGCGCACGACCGCGCAGGTTGTCGGCGATCACCGAGCCCAGCGCCAGACCGAGGCGCCCGCGATGGTCTTCGGCGAGGCGGCCCTGGCTTTTCACCACCATGATGTTCAAGCGGTAATCGGCGTTTTCAAGGATGCTCGCATCGCGGCCGTCGAGCAGGTCATTGAGCATGCGCTGCGAGCTCTGGCTGATCTCGGCCATGGTCACGCCTTTGTTGAAATGCTGCTCGGCGTATAGCTCACCGAGGCGGCGAATGCCTTCGGCGGCGTCCGGTAGGCAGGCGCTGGCGAAGCGCCAAGAACCCACTGAGGCGCCGATCAGCGAACGCTCACGCGGCGCACTCGGCAGCCACTCGCCGAACAACGCTAGATCGAGCCCCTGAATCCCCAACGCCTTCGGCCCACCGGCCGCACCGGGCAGGGTGCCGACGTCCGCGGCGTGCAAACCCTGCGCACGAATCCGCGCCATGGCCCGTGGGCCGGCCTTTATGGTGAGAGCAGGAAACTTGATGTGGATGGCGGTCATACCGGTCTCGATCGTTAGCAAGCTGGCGATTATAAGCACATGTTGCAGGCCCATGTCGGAGTGAGCCTGCCCCACAAGGGGGGCAGACGCAAACCAGTGTGGGAGCAAGCCTGCTCGCGAAAGCGGTGGGTCAGAAACATCGTTGCAGCTGACACTGCGCCTTCGCGAGCAGGCTCGCTCCCACAGGGGAGCTTGCCAGCAATGGGGCACAATGATGGCCATTCAGTTTCAGTTAAGTTGACCTCGCTATGGTGCCCACCGTAAGCAACATATAAGAATTCGGAGACACCATGAAAACCCTGACTGCCCTGACCACTGCCTCGATCATCTGCCTCACCGCCAGCACCGCATACGCGCGCGATCTCGGACCTGACGAAGCGCTTCGTTTGCGCGACGCTGGTACTATCGTCTCCTTCGAGAAGCTCAACGCCATCGCGCTGGAAAAACACCCCGGTTCGGAAATCACCGAGACCGAGCTGGAGGAAGAGTACGGCAAGTTCATTTACCAGATCGAACTGCGCGACCCGAAAGGGCTGAAGTGGGACCTGGAGTTGAACGCGGTCGATGGTGAAGTGCTCAGGGATCATCAGGATACGTAATGAAGCTGAATAGTCGCGCCACCCGCCTGACGGCGCTGGCGCTGGTGTTGTTGTGCAGTACGGCCATGGCTCGCGACCTCGATCAGGACGAGGCGCTGGCCCTGCGTCGCGATGGCGTGATCCTGCCGCTGGAGCAAGTGCTGCAGCAGGCCATGGATCGCTACCCCGGCGCCAAACTGCTGGAAGTCGAGCTGGAAGAAAAACACGACGTGTACATTTACGAAGTCGAATTGCTGACGGTCGAAGGCGTGGCGCGCGAGCTGCACCTGAAGGCCGATACCGGCGAGTTAGTCAAAGACAAGGAAGATTGATCGATGCGTTTGCTTCTGGTGGAAGACCACGTACCGCTGGCCGACGAATTGCTCGCTGGCCTGCAGCGCCAAGGCTACGCGGTGGATTGGCTGGCCGATGGTCGTGACGCGGTGTATCAGGGCAGCAGCGAGCCCTATGACCTGATCATCCTCGATCTCGGCCTGCCCGGCGTACCGGGGCTGGACGTGCTGGCGCAGTGGCGCGCGGCCGGTCTGGCGATTCCGGTGCTGATCCTTACCGCGCGCGACTCCTGGGCCGAGCGCATCGAAGGGCTGAAGGCCGGCGCTGACGATTACCTGACCAAACCGTTCCACCCGGAAGAACTGTACCTGCGCATTCAATCGCTGCTGCGTCGCTCCAAGGGCCAGTCTAACCAGCCGACCCTGCAAGCCGCCGGCCTGCATCTGGACGAAGGCCGCCAGTGCGTGGTTCGCGACGGCGCCGACATCCAGCTGACCGCCGCTGAATTCCGCCTGCTGCGCTATTTCATGCTGCACCCCGAGCAGATCCTCTCGAAAATCCACCTCGCCGAACACCTCTACGACGGTGAGACCGAGCGTGACTCCAACGTCCTCGAAGTCCACGTCAATCACCTGCGGCGCAAGCTCGGCAAAAGCGTGATCGAAACCCGTCGCGGTCAGGGATACCTGTTCGGCGGACAAGCTTCATGAGATCAATCCAGCGCCGTTTGAGCCTGGGTCTGATCAGCGTGATGGTGGTGGTCGGTCTGGTGCTGGCGCAAACCAGCCTGTGGTTGTTCGAAGTCGGTTTGCAGCGCTACCTCGAAGCCGGCCTGCGCAACGACAGCGAAAGCCTGCTGGTAGCGCTGGTGCGCGGCCCGCAAGGTTTGCAGCTGGATGAGCGGCATCTGTCGCCGGCCTATCAGCGGCCGTTTTCCGGGCACTACTTTCGCATCGATTTCTCCGACAGCCACTGGCGTTCGCGCTCGCTGTGGGATCAGGAACTGCCGCTGCTGCAACACCCGGGGCTGCACAGCAATCTGCAACTTGGCCCGGACGGGCAACGCTTGTTGATACTGCGCTCGGACTATCGACGCCTGGGTCAGTCGATCTCGATCAGCGTCGCCCAGGATTACACGCCGGTCAGCGACAGCTTCCAGCGCATGCGCCAGATCGGCCTCGGTCTGGGGCTGGCGGCGTTGCTGTTGATCCTGTTCCTGCAACGCCTGACCGTGCGCCGCGCGCTGAAACCGCTGGAACGCGCGCGCGAGCAGATCGCTCAGTTGCAGCAGGGCCAGCGCTCGCAACTCGACGATCAGGTGCCGGTGGAGCTGGAACCGCTGGTGGCGCAGATCAACCATTTGCTCGCCCACACCGAAGACAGCCTCAAGCGCTCGCGCAATGCCTTGGGCAACCTTGGCCACGCGCTGAAAACCCCGTTGGCGGTGCTGCTCAGCCTGGCCTCCAGCGACAAGCTCGATGACCATCCCGAGCTGCGCAGGATCCTCAAGGAACAACTGGAGCAGGTGCAGCAGCGCCTCAATCGCGAACTCAATCGCGCGCGGTTGGCGGGGGATGCGCTGCCCGGCGCGTTGTTTGATTGCGATGCCGAGTTGCCGGGGTTGCTGGCGACGCTGAACATGATTCACGGCGAGCATCTGGCCCTGAGCTACGTCGCACCGCCGGGTTTGCAGCTGCCGTGGGACCGCGAGGATTTGCTCGAACTGCTCGGTAACCTGCTCGACAACGCCTGCAAATGGGCCGATGCCGAGGTGCGCTTGAGTGTAATCGAACGGTCTGACGGCTTTGCCCTGAGCGTGGAAGATGACGGCCCGGGGATTCCCGAGGAGCAGCGGTCTCAGGTGTTCAGCCGTGGCACGCGGCTGGATGAGCAGACCCACGGGCATGGGCTCGGCCTTGGGATCGTGCGGGATATTGTCGAAACGTGGGGTGGCTTGCTGGTGTTGGGCGAAAGCGAGTGGGGCGGGTTGAAAGTGGTGATTGAACTGCCTCGGCGGTGAGCCCTTGAAAAGCCCCTCACCCTAACCCTCTCCCAGAGGGAGAGGGGACTGATTGTGTTGTTCTTGAGAGATGCACCCACTTGAAATCCGAGTCGAACTCAGGACTTGAATGGCATGAAGATCGGCTCCCTTTCCCCCTCGCCCCTTGGGGGGAGAGGGCTGGGGTGAGGGGGGATTGGAACTGACACCCCGCACTTGTGCATCAAACGCGAAACTGATCCATCAACCGCTGCTGCTGATTCGCCAGGCTGTTGAGCGACTGGCTCACGCGCGCCGATTCATTGGCCTGCCCGGACAGCGACTCGGTCACATCGCGAATCGTTGCCACGTTGTTATTGATCTCTTCAGCCACTGCGCTCTGCTCTTCGGCAGCACTGGCGATTTGCAGGTTCATGTCGCTGATCACCGTCACCGCATCGCCGATCTGCCGCAACGCCGTGACAGCCTGACCCACCTGCTCAACGCTGCCCTGGGCCTGACGATGGCTGTTGCCCATCGCACCGACCACTTCCTGCGTGCCGTTCTGCAATTGCTCGATGACCTGGCGGGTTTCCTCCACCGACTCCTGAGTGCGGCGCGCGAGGTTGCGCACTTCATCGGCGACCACAGCAAAACCGCGTCCGGCTTCACCGGCGCGGGCGGCTTCGATGGCGGCGTTGAGTGCGAGCAGGTTGGTCTGCTCGGCGATGGCGCGGATGGTTTCCAGCACCGTGCCGATTTTCTCGCTGTTGGCGGCCAGGCCCTCGACCTGAACCATCGCTGCGCTCATGTCGGCGGCGAGGGTGTCGATGCTCGCGGTGGTGTGGTCGATCACGGTCAGACCCTGGCGGGTGGCGCGGTCGGCGTCCTTGGCGGCTTCGGCGGCCTGGGCGGCACTGCGCGCGACGTCCTGGGCGGTGGCGCTCATTTCGTGGGAAGCGGTGGCGACCTGATCGACCTGACGGTATTGCTGCTCCATGCCGGCGCTGGTCTGGGTGGCGATGGCTGAGGACTGGTCGGCAGTGTTGCGCGCGTCCTGCACCGAGCGCTTCACCTCGGCGATGATCGGCTGCAACTTGTCGAGGAACTTGTTGAACCAACCGGCCAACTGGCCGAGCTCGTCCTGCTTGTCGTAGGCCAGGCGCCGGGTCAGGTCGCCTTCGCCGCTGGCGATGTCTTCAAGCATGTGCGCCACACCGAGAATCGGTTTGGTCACGCTGCGCGCCATCAGCCACACCAGCAGCAGACCGATGAGGGCGGCGAACAGGCCGAGGCTCAGTTCGATCAGCGTGCCTGAGGTATTGCTCGCATCCAGTTGCTGCTTGAGCGCTTCGGCGCGGCTGACCAGGACTTGCTCCGGCACATCGAGCAACACGCCCCACGCCGGTCCGTCGGGAATCGGCTGGAACGGCGACAGCACTTTCAACTGGCCGTTGCTGTGCAGGCTGCTCACGCCAGTGCTCGAGGCGAGCAGGCGCAGCAACTCGCTGCCGCTGGCCTGATCTACCGCATCCAGGCGCTGGCTGAGTTTGCCGGCATCCGGGCTGTAACCGGCGAGCAGGCCGGCGGGGCTGACAATACTGACGGCGGTCTGACCGTCGTAAAGCTTGCGGCTGGCGTTCTGGCTGATCGCTTGCAGGCTGTTGAGGTTGATGTCGACCGACAGCGAGGCGATGACTTTGCCATTGACCTGCAGCGGGAAGACGATGCTGGTCATCAGCACTTTCTGGCCATCGATGACATAGAAGTACGGCTCGATCACGCAGGGTTTGAGCGTGGTGCGCGGGCAGGTGAACCAGGCGTTGGCGGCCTGACCGCTGGGGCCGGTGCTGGTGTCGCTCATGTCGCTTTCCGGCAGCGCCATCGAGGTGACTTTGCCCGGGGTCGGCTGCGACCAGTACAGGGCAAAACGGCCCTTGTCGTTGCTGCCCAGTTCAGCCTGATCGGCGAACAGTTCGTCCTTGCCGTCCAGCGCATTGGCTTCGAACACCAGCGACAGGCCGAGCAGGTCCGGGTTGGCTTGCAGCGCGGATTTGACCTGACGGGTCATGTCCTCGCGCAGGTCGAAGGCATCGAGAAAGCGCTTCTCGGCCTGCTCACGCAAAAACAGTACCTGCCGCGAGAAACCGTGGCCGTACTGATAGGCGTCCATGAATTGCTGACGAATGCCGGCGGCCTGCACTTCACCTTGCGATTCGATCCGCGCCTGCGCCGACTCGGTGAGCATCTCCATGCTCGAGGCCTTGACCAGCGCCGAGCTGTGTTCCATGCGATACAGCGAAAGACCGACCAACAGGGTCACGATACCGGCCAGGCAGAGGCCGGCGAGCAGGGTGATTTTCCACTGGATGGAAAGTTGTCTGAGCGACATGGAAAACATCCTTATCCGATAAATATCTGAGACTTTGCACTGTAGCGGCCGCGTTTCGGCTTTCTTTATGCCGTGAGCGCAATATGACCGATTGCCGCATGCGGGGCCTGTGGTCCTGTGATCCTGTGATCCTGTGATCCTGTGGTCCTGTGGCGAGGGGATTTATCCCCGTTCGGCTGCGAAGCAGTCGTGACATTTGCGTATAGGGTGATGATCGTTTCCACGCTCTGCGTGGGAATGCCTCAACGGACGCTCCGCGTTCGGCTCTGGAAGGGACGCGGAGCGTCCCGGGCTGCATTCCCACGCAGAGCGTGGGAACGATCAATCCCCTCACCATAGAGCTTTGACAGCGCCGCCACTCTGCGGCACAGTGCGCGCCCTCTAATAAGACCCTCTGTACACCTCCGCCGGCCAACCCCGGGCGGACTCATCCTGTCTGGCGGTGTGTTTTCACCCGCAGTGTTTTTTGAGGTAGTGAAATGAATGCAGTCATAGCAGCCGTCGGCGTCATGCTGATCCTCAGCCTGTCGCGCGTGCATGTGGTGATCGCGCTGATCGTCGGGGCGCTGGTCGGTGGCCTGACCGGCGGTCTGGGCATCGACGCAACACTCAAGGCGTTCAACAGCGGCCTGGGCGGTGGCGCGACCGTGGCGTTGTCGTACGCCTTGCTCGGCGCGTTCGCCGTGGCGATTGCCAAATCCGGCCTGGCCCATGCGCTGGCCGACAAGGCTTTGGCGATGGTGGATCGGCAGCACGCAACCGGCGGCGGTAACGTCAAATGGCTGCTGATCGGCCTGCTGTGGGTGGTGGCGATTGCCTCGCAGAACATCCTGCCGATCCACATCGCCTTCATTCCGCTGCTGGTGCCACCACTTCTATATGTACTGACCAAGCTGCAACTCGATCGCCGTCTGATCGCCTGCGTCATGACCTTTGGCCTGATCACCCCGTACATGTTTCTGCCGGTGGGTTTCGGCAACATCTTCCTCAACGAAATCCTGCTGGCCAACGTCGCCCGCAGCGGCGTCGACATCAGCGGCATCAATGTCACCCACGCCATGGGCATTCCGGCGCTGGGCATGGTTTTCGGACTGGCGATCGCGTTCATCAGCTACCGCAAGAAGCGCGTTTATGACCTGGCCAAAATCGAACAGGTCGAGCAGACGGCGGTGCACTACAACCCGCTGAGCCTGATGATCGCCGGTGTGGCCATCGCTTCGGCGTTTGTCGTGCAGTTGCTGTTGGACTCGATGATTATCGGCGCTCTGGTCGGGTTCCTGATTTTCTCGGTGTCGGGCATCGTCAAATGGCGCGAGACCGATGACCTGTTCACCGAAGGCATGAAAATGATGGCGATGATCGGCTTCATCATGATCGCCGCCTCAGGTTTTGCCGAAGTGATGAAGGCCACCGGGCAGGTGCAGACGCTGGTCGAATCGTCGGCGGCCTGGATCAATCACAGCAAAGGCGTCGGGGCTTTGTTGATGCTGCTGGTGGGCTTGCTGGTGACCATGGGCATCGGTTCGTCGTTCTCCACCGTGCCGATTCTGGCGGCGATTTTCGTGCCGTTGTGCGTGCAACTGGGCTTCAGCCCGATCGCCATCGTCTGCATCGTTGGCACTGCCGGTGCGCTGGGCGATGCCGGTTCGCCGGCCTCGGACTCGACCCTCGGCCCGACCTCGGGCCTGAACATCGACGGCCAGCATCACCACATCTGGGACACCGTCGTGCCGACCTTCCTGCACTACAACCTGCCGCTGCTGGTGTTTGGCTGGGTTGCGGCGATGGTTCTCTAAAAAATCCACAATTGCCCCATGTGGGAGCGAGCCTGCTCGCGAAGGCGTCGTGTCAGTCGACACACAGGTTGCTGAGCCAACGCTTTCGCGAGCAGGCTCGCTCCCACAGGGGGGGCGGCGATGTTTCAAGACTCAACTTTTGCCCCGGCGTGCCGTTAAAGCCTTTAACCACGCCAACAAAATCAAAAGAGTGAGTCCCCCGATGCGCCTGAGTCTCAAGGCTAAAGTCCTGTCCCTTGCCGTTCTGCCGGTGCTGCTCTTTGCGCTGGTCATCAGCGTGACCACGCTGTTCATCCTCCAGGAACAGGCGCGCAAGGAGGTCGAACAGACCCGCGAGCGGCTGCTCAGCGACGCCAAGGCCACCCTGCAAAGTTACGTCGCCGTGGCCATGACCACGATCAAACCGCTGTACGACGCCGCCGCACCGGGCGACGACGCGGCGCGGGCGCAGGCGATCAAATTGCTCTCGGGCATCCGCTACGGCAAGGATGGCTACTTCTTCGGCTACGACTCCGAAACCGTGCGCCTGTTCAAGGCCAACGACCCCGACGGCGTGGGCAAAAGCTTCAAGGACAACCGCGATCCGAACGGCGTCTACGTCAACCTCGGCCTGGTCAAAGTGGCCAAGGACGGCACCCACTATCTGCAATACAGCTCACCGCTGCCGGGTAACGCCAAGGTGCTGGTGCCGAAACTCGGCTACACCGAATACCTGCCGAAGTGGGACATGGCGGTCGGTACTTCGGTCAACCTCGACGGCATCGAAGCGCAAGTGGCGCAGGTCGAGGCGCAAGTGCAGGAGCGCGTGCAAGGCGTGGTGCTGAGCATTGTCGGCGTTGCGGTGCTGGTGCTGTTGGTGATCGCGGCGGCGGGCATGCTGCTGGCCAACACCATTCTGCGCCCGCTGACCCTGATGAAAGCCAACCTCGACGACATCGCGGCGGGCGAGGGCGACCTGACCCGGCGCCTGAACATCACCAGTCAGGACGAACTAGGCGAACTGGCCGGCTCGTTCAATCGTTTCGTCGACAAGATCCACGGCCTGGTGCGGCAGATCACCGAGATGACCACGCAACTGACCGGTCTGGTCACCCAGGTCTCGGAACAGGCGCAGCGTTCCGATCAGGCCATGGAGCGTCAACGCCACGAAACCGATCAGGTCGCCACGGCGATCAACGAAATGTCCGCCGCCGCCCAGGAAGTCGCCAAGAGCGCACAGAACGCCGCCGTCGCCGCTCAGCAGACCGACGAAGAAGGCCAGAGCGCCAAGCGCGTGGTCGCGGGCAGCATCAAACAGATTCATGCACTGGTCGACGACATCCGCAACAGCGGCGTGTCGCTGGACAGCCTGCAGCAGGACGTCAGTTCGATTGTCGGCGTGCTTGGGGTGATTCGTTCGATTGCCGAGCAGACCAACCTGCTCGCGCTCAACGCCGCGATCGAAGCGGCGCGCGCCGGTGAGGCCGGGCGCGGGTTTGCGGTGGTTGCGGACGAAGTACGCGCACTGGCCAGCCGCACGCAGATCAGCACCCAGGAAATCCAGGGCATGATCGACCGCTTGCAGGCCGGCACGCAGCAGGCGGTCGAAGCGATGCGCCGTTCCAGCGAGGCCGGCGACGGCACTTCGCAGCAAGCCAATCAGGCTGGCGCATCGCTGGACGCCATGGCGCAGTTGATCGCGACGATCAACTCGATGAACGCGCAGATCGCCAGCGCAGCGGAAGAGCAGACGGCGGTGGCCGAAGAGATCAACCGCAGCGTGCATCAGATTGCCGTGGCGGTGGACAGCGTCGCCGATGAAACGCAACTGGGCGCGCAAACGTCGCGCAGTCTGGCGGAGCTGGGGCAGCGGTTGGGCAAGCTGGTGGGGCAGTTCCGTATCTGATGGCCTGAAAAGCCCCTCACCCTAGCCCTCTCCCAGAGGGAGAGGGAACCGATTGGGGAATATTGCGGGATTACGCCGACCTGAAAGTCCTGCTTTGAATCCATAATCGACGCGGTTTTTCAGGTCGATGCAGTAGGTGGGACACCTCGGTCGGTTCCCTCTCCCTCAGGGAGAGGGCCAGGGTGAGGGGGCTCTTGATCTTCAGGCTCTGTCCCAATAGGGAATCTCGCCAAAGCACTCGACAAAAAAATCAATTACCGTCCTCACCTTCACCGACAGCCGTCGGCTCCCCGGCCACAGCACGGCGATCTGCTGCGGTTCCAGGCTGTTCGAGACCTGATATTCCCCCAGCACCGGCACCAGTGTGCCTTCGCGCACCGCTTCGCCAATCAGCCACGACGGAAACATCACCAGCCCGAGGCCTTGCTGAGCGGCCTGGGTCAGGGTGTCGGCGTGGTTGCCGGTGATCGGGCCTCTGACCGTGTATGGCGTCCAGTCCTCGCCGTCGCGGCGGAAAAACCAACGCTGCTGACCGGCCGCGCCTTTATAGGCCAGGCACTGATGTTGCGCGAGTTCGTCCGGGTGCTGCGGCGTGCCGTGGCGTTTGAGGTAGGCCGGGCTGGCGGCGACCTGAAAACGGTGCGGCGCCACAATGCGTGCCTGCATGCTCGAATCGTGCAGCGCGCCGATGCGAAACAGCAGGTCGGCGCCTTCCTGTAGCGGGTCGACGTAATGGTCGGTTTGCTGGATATCCAGTTGCAGCTTCGGATAGCGCGCGCAGAGCTCGCCCAGCCAGGGCGTCAGATGGCGCTGGCCGAACACCACCGGGGCGTTGATGCGCACCAGTCCGGTGGGCTCGCTTTGCTGTTCCTGCAACGCCTGCTCGGCTTCTTCCAATTGCACCAGCAGTAACCGCGCATGGTGGCCGAGCGTGCGCCCGGCTTCAGTCGGCGTGACGGCGCGGGTGTGGCGGTAGAGCAATTGCTGGTTCAGCGCCTGTTCCATCAACTGGATCTGCCGCGAAATCGAGGAGGGCGCGACCCCTTCGCGGCGGGCGACTTCGGAAAAACTGCCGTGGTCGAGGACCGCCACAAACAGCCTTAACGCTTTGAATCCGAGTTCGTTGAGCCCGTGCATGCCGTGTCTCGCTGTGCGTGTTGCGCAAAAGTGTTGTCCGGATGCTCCCATTTATCGCACAGCGGCGCCAGCCGATAATCCGCGCCATTGTTTTTGAGCGTGGAAGGTTATGTATGCAGTCGTTGGCTGAAGGGGTGGTTGCTGCACCGGTGAAAAGCTCGGTGTTGCGTCTGCTGTTGCTGCCGCTGGTGATTCTCGCTGGCATGGGCTTGTCGGTAGAAGCCGGATTGCTCGGGCCGCTGGGTGAGCAGGTCGGGCATTTGTGGGCGACGTTGAGCATCTTCGGCGTGGGTTCGGCAATTCTGTTTTTGCTCTTGCTGTTCGCCGGCCCACAGAAAGGTCCGGCGCTGACCCAGTTGCCGCGCTGGCAGTTGATCGGCGGTTTTCTCGGGCCGATCTACGTGGTGGTGCTGACGCTGGCGACGCCGCACATCGGCATTGCCATGACGATGATTGCGATTTTGTCCGGTCAGGTCGGCAAGAGTGTGCTGATCGACCATTTCGGCTGGTTCGGCGCGACGCGCAAGAAGGTCAACGGCGAGCGCTGGCTGGCGTTGGGCTTGATTGTGGTGGCTTTGGTTCTGATTGCGCGGGGGTGAATGATGGGTCTGGTGATTTTGTTGGCGGTGGTGGTATTGGCCGGTGCGGTGTTGAGTGTGCAGGCCGCGATCAATGGGCGTCTGGGTGAAACGGTGGGGGTGCTGCGTAGCAGTCTGCTGACCTTTGCGGTGGGCGCAGTGGTGACCGGGTTGTTGATTCTGTTTTTCGAGCCGGCGCAGGCGGTGAGTCTGCTTGAGGTGCCGAAGTGGCAGTTGACCGGGGCGCTGTTTGGTGTGGTGTACATGATGGTGATGGTTGGCGCGGTGCCGGTGGTCGGGACGGCTGTGGCGACGGTGGCGGTGATTGTCGGGCAGTTGGGGATGGGGATGTTGATCGACAATTTTGGCTGGTTGGGGAATCCGGCGATCGGCTTGTCTCCGAGTCGGATGTTGGCGATGGTGTGTCTGGCGGTGGCTTTGGTGTTTATGTATCGGAGCAGTTTGCGTTCTGAGTGATTGGATTTGAGTACATATCCGTTGCTGCGGTTGTTGCTGATTACGGTTCCGCTCTTACAGCGGGTCACTTTTTCAGACGCCAAAAAGTAACCAAAAGGCTTGGCCCCGGCGTTCGGCCCGCTCGCTGGGGCTCGGGGTTCCTTCGCTGCGGGATCGATCCTGGCGCAGCGGCTCCGGTTTGCTTCGCTGCACCTACACTCGCTGTGTTTGGCTGCGCCAAACGGTCGCTGCGCTCCCACGCCCGGATCGATCCCTCCACTCAGCCTGCCGATGGGGCCGGCACGGCAAGATCAAGGGCGGTACTCGAGCTTGCGCTCATTGTGTTGAGTGGTCAGGAGCGGGTGGTGTCTGGCTTTGGTTTTGTGCCGGGATTCGCCCCTCACCCCAGCCCTCTCCCGAGGGAGAGGGAGCCGACCGAGTTGTTTCGCGTTATACAGCGAACTGAAAGACCTTATCGATTATGGATTCGGTACATACAGGGAGAGGGCTAGGGTGAGGGGCTTTTGATGTCATGTGCAGGTCTGTGCAGCGCGATGTCGTTCTGGTGGGAGCGAGCCTGCTCGCGAAAGCCATCTCTGCGTCGCCCAATCTCTCAACAGTTGGTCAGCCTGCAACACCACCTTCTACACTGTCCCTTACGGCTTACCACTCAAGCCTCAGACAACCACTACGCAAGGAGTCTGTCCCATGTCCGATAAAAAATGCGACTGCCCGGGCTGCAACTGCACGATCAAAGAAGGCGAACATTCCTACGCTGTACACGGTAAACACTATTGCTGCGAGGCTTGCGCTCATCACCACAAACACGGTGAAGAATGTGCGATGAAGGGCTGCGGTTGCGCTCATCCGAAATAAGCGGGGCAAAAAAAAGTGGAGCCTAATCAGGCTCCACTTCCATTTTCAGACTGTCGTCTTCCTGTCGTTCAAAGTGCCTCACCGTGCCTTGCAGTGTTCGCCCTTCGACCTTGACCACCACAACCTTGGCTTGGTGGAGGTCTTCCGGTACCGGTGCCTGGACGCACAAGGTGAAGCGGTAAGGGTCATCCGCGACCGTTTCCAGTGCGACTGCGCAATTCACCGTTTTGGTGATCTGGCCGAAGAAGGTGGTCAGGCCGTAGTCCAGTCGGGCCGTGTGATAAGTGTCGGTCATCGGTCGATTCCCCCTGTCGATTGCCAAGCCTGCGGTGGAGGCGGTGGGGTCAGTTGGTCTGGCGCCAGGTGACGTTTTCCAGGCCGAATTTTTCTGCCATCGGTTTGCTGGTCTTTTGCACTTTCTCGCGGCCGAAGCGCGGGATGCGACCCACGCCCGCGTCGCAGCTTGCCCAATGCCAGGCTTCGGCGTTGTCCATTTTGTCCGAGCGGATAATGAACGACTTGGGGGTGCCATGCAGTGTGTAGTCGATGACGTAAAGTTTTGCGTTGTTCATAAAGCCCGAATTCCTCCCTGTGGTATTAAACGGATCGCGCTGTGCCGGGAAAATTCATTCGGATTGTCCGACGGTATCTATCGTTGGCGAGGGCGCGGCGTGCTGGTTACCATGGCGGCTTCGCCAACCCCCTGTGAACGCTCGCCATGGCCCTCGCCGCGCCCCCTGATCTGACCGACACCGATGTGCCCGTGCAACCGCTGGCGCGGACGTATCCGCGTGGTTTGTTCATCGAGCCGCACGAGCATGTCTGGGGGCAGTTGCTGTATGCGATGAGCGGGGTGATGTGGGTCGAAACCCCGCACGAAGCGCTGGTGGTGCCGCCGCAGCGGGCGGTGTGGTTGCCGCCGGGGGTGCCGCACGGGATTCGTGTGGTGTCGGATTTGCAGATGCGCAATATCTACCTGCGCCCGGCGCTGGCGGCGACGCTGGATGCGACGGTGCAGGTGATCGAAGTCGGTGGTTTGCTGCGCGAGTTGATCGTCGGACTGGTGGCGCAGGACGATGACGGCGAGGCTGAGTATTACGATGCGCTGGTCGGGCTGGCGTTGCTGGAATTGCGCCGGGCAAGGCGTTCGCAACTGAAGATTCCCCTGCCAGATGAGTCCGACCGGCGTTTGATGAATCTGTGTCAGGCGGTGATGGCCGCGCCGTCGCTGGAGATCCCGTTCGAGCAGCATGCAGAAAACGCCGGGGCCAGCGTGCGCACGCTGGCGCGGTTGTTCAAGGACAGCCTCGGCATGGGCTTCGCCGAATGGCGACGGCAGGTGCAGTTGGCGACGGCGGTGGCAGCATTGATTCAGGGCGTGGCGGTGAGCGTCATTGCTCGCGAACTGGGTTATTCACCGAGCAGTTTCAGCGACATGTTTCGCCGGGAACTTGGCGTAGCGCCTTCGCAATTCTCGGCAACTTGAACAGATCCATGTGGGAGCGAGCCTGCTCGCGAAAGCTTTGCACCAGGCAATGAAGTGCTGACTGGAAGACCGCATTCGCGAGCAGGCTCGCTCCCACACGGTTCTATGGCGGCTGCAGAAGGTTTGTCCGAAATTCAGAAGTCCTTGGCCGATACCGCTCCGGCTCATTCCCTAGACTCTGCCCATCACTTATCGCGGCGGAGTTCCTTTCATGAACTACCTCATTTCTCTGGCCATCGGCCTGGGCGTC
Source organism: Pseudomonas sp. 2957 (assembly GCF_031456345.1). Classification (NCBI taxonomy): domain Bacteria; kingdom Pseudomonadati; phylum Pseudomonadota; class Gammaproteobacteria; order Pseudomonadales; family Pseudomonadaceae; genus Pseudomonas; species Pseudomonas sp. 2957. Next base: position 974,654 of record NZ_JAVDUL010000002.1, on the reverse strand, counting down.
GGCCTGCTCTACGGCGCGCTCGATTTCCGTTCTCCCGCCCCACCGGCCATCGCGCTGGTCGGTCTGCTTGGCATGTTGGCCGGTGAGCAGTTGTGGCCGCTGGGCCGGCAACTGGTCGCTGGCTGGTTGTCCTGAATTTCCCTTTTTCTTTTCGGTGGATGTGCCCATGAAAGCGTTGCAATTCGATCAGACCGGCGACCTGTCTTCCCTGCGTTTCGTCGACGTTCCGACCCCGGTGTCCGGCGCCGATGAAGTGCTGGTGCAGATCAAGGCTGCCGGGCTCAATCCCAGCGATGTGAAAAACGTCCTTGGGCGTTTCCCTTACACCACACTGCCACGGGTTCCGGGGCGGGATTTTGCCGGGGTGGTGGTCGAGGGGCCGCAAGCGTTGATCGGTCAGGAAGTCTGGGGTACCGGCCGCGAGCTGGGCTTCTTCGCCGACGGCGCCCATGCGCAATTCGTCAAACTTCCGGCGAGCGGCGTGGCGCACAAACCGGTGCATCTGAGTTTCGCCCAAGCGGCCAGCTTGGGCGTGCCGTACACCACGGCGTGGGATGCGTTGGGACGCAGCCTGGTCAGCGCCGATACACGTTTGCTGGTGATCGGCGGCGGGGCAGTGGCAACTGCGGCTTTGGCCCTGGCAAAAGTGCGCGGCGCGCAATTGCTGGCGGCGGCGCGCCGGCCCGAGCAGGTCGCGGATCTGCAGCAGCAGGGCTATCAGACGATTCAACTGGATAAGCCAGAAGACCTCGGTGCCCAGGTCAATGCGGTGTATCGCGGCGGCGCCGATGTGATCTTCGACACCACCGGTTTCTGGCTGCCGGCCTCGGTCGCCGCACTGGCGACCTTCGGCCGCATCGCCATCATCGCCGCACCGGTCGACGGCCATGTGCAATTGCCGGCGCTGGCGCTGTATCGCAAGGGCGGCTCGGTGGTCGGGATCAATTCGTTGTTGTACGGCGTTGAGGCGTGCGCGGCGATGCTCGAGCAGTTCGGGCGCTTCTTCGATGAGGACCGCTTGCCGCTGCCGCAGGGCTTGGTGGAGGTGCGGCTGTCTGAAGGGCCGGCGCGCTATGCTGAGGTCAATCAAGGTGGTGGCGACAAGATCATCTTGCTGCCCTGATTCACGCAAATCCCTGTGGGAGCGAGCCTGCTCGCGATGACGGTAGATCAGTTAAACGGTCGGCGACTGACACACCGCTTTCGCGAGCAGGCTCGCTCTCACAGGGGAAAGGCATAGGATTCGGGATCATTTCCGTAGGATCCCGAGCGTTTCTCTGTGGGCCACGTCCTTTTCGCTCGCAGACCGGCAAAACAGGGAAACCTCTGACTTCACCCATTGCAGTGCACCGTTGCACAGTCCCGTCTTTCAATCAGACACAGGGACAGGTGGATGCGCATCGCTGGCAGGCCCGTTGTTTTCACTCTCGAGATAGAAGGCGTTGCCCACGATCTTCAAGTGTTCGGTTTTCGCACCCGGGAAGTGCTCAACCAGACCTATGAACTGGATCTCGAGCTGGTCAGCGAGCGGCCCGATGTGGATCTGGAAGGCTTGCTGCATCGGCCGGCCTTTCTCTGTTTCGGTGCCGACGGTAGCGGCATGCACGGGCTGGTCTATCGGGTCGGCCAGGGTGATTGCGGTGTTCGGCTGAGCCGTTACCAGATCACCCTGGCGCCACATCTTGCCTACCTCGCGCATCGGCGCAATCAGCGGATTTTCCAGAACCTGAGCGTGCCGCAGATCATCGCCAATGTGTTGAGCGATCACGGCATGCAGGCCGATGCCTGGCATTTTCAGCTCAGCGCCGAGTACCCGGCGCGGGTGTATTGCGTGCAATACCAGGAATCAGATCTGCACTTCATCCAGAGGCTGTGCGAAGAGGAGGGCCTGCACTTTCACTTCCGCCACCGCCGTGAGGCGCACCTGTTGGTGTTCGGCGACGATCAAACGGCGTTCCTCAAACACGACGTGACGACGCGCTATGTGCAGGGCAACGGCCTGGTTGCCGATGCGCCGGTTATCGACCAGTTCACTGTGCGCCTGGAGCCACGCTCCAACATCGTCGAGCGCCGCGATTATCACTTCGAAAAGCCCGCAGTGCAGTTGGACGCCAAGGTCAGTGCAGCGCAAGTTCCGCTGCTGGAAGATTATGAGTTTCCCGGGCAGTTCACCCATCGCGAGCGCGGCAAACACCTCAGCCAGCGTGCGCTGGAGCGCCATGGTGCCGACTATCGTCTGGCTAACGGGCGCAGCAATCAGGCGCTGATGCGCGGCGGCAGTTTCATGACCATGGCGGATTACTCGCGCGCCGACTGCAACGATTTATGGTTGCTGACCGAGGTCGAGCACATCGGCAAACAGCCGCAAGTGCTCGAAGAAGCGTTCACCGAGCAGGTCGACGCTGATGGTTTCAGTCAGGGCTATCGCAACCATTTCGTCGCGACACCGTGGGACGTGGTGTTTCGCCCGCAGCTCAGGCATGTCAAACCGCGCGTCAGCGGCAGTCAGCTGGCGGTGGTGACCGGCCCGCCCGGCGAAGAAATCTACAGCGATGCCTACGGCCGCGTGAAAGTGCAAATGCTCTGGGATCGCGACGGCCAGCGTGATGAACAGTCAAGTTGCTGGCTGCGCGTGGCCACTGCCTGGGCACATGACCGCTACGGCAGCGTGCAGATTCCTCGCGTCGGTATGGAAGTGCTAGTGGGGTTCACCGATGGCGATCCGGACAAACCGCATGTGCTCGCCTGCCTGCCCAACGCCGAAACCCCGGTGCCACTGGACCTGCCGGCGCAACAGACGCGTAGCATCTGGCGCAGCCAGAGCAGTCCCGGTGGCGGTGGTTACAACGAACTGCGCATCGAGGACCGGCAAGGCGCGGAAGAAATCTCCATCAGGGCGCAGCGCGACTTGGTGCAGCACGTGCTCAATGACTTGCGTGTGCAGATCGACAACCTGCACAGCCAAGTGATTGGCGGCGTCTCCAGCCTTGAGTTGCGCGACGAAGAACATCATCTGACCCATGGCAATCGCCTGACTGAACTCAAGCAGGACGATCATCTGTGGGTGCAGGGCGAGCAGCATGTGCGGGTCGCCAGCCAGCGCGTCAGTGCCGCGCAGCAGCTGCATTTCGGCGCGGGCGAGCAGGTGGTTTTCAACAGCGGCCTGCAGATCACCCTGGCTGCTGGCGGGCATTGGCTGACGGTCGGCGCGGCCGGCATTTTCAGCAGTGTGCCGGTGGTGCAGGGCGGGGCGCCGACGGTGTGTCTGCCAGCGGAACCGTTGCTACCGGGGGCTGCGCCGTTGCTCAAGGCGACGTTCGATGCCGTGCAGCAACGGCATGCGCTGCTGACCACGCGGACCTCGCGTTGCCTGATTTGCGAGGCGGCCCAGGCATGAGCCTTTTGACGGATTGGCCTGAAGGTGTGCCGTGGGCTGAGCAGCAGGCGTTTGTGCTGCTCGACGGTGCGACGATCGCGGATTTGCCGGCGCAACTGCGAAGGCTCGACCCCGCCGCCAACGCTTTCGCGCTGTACGACCAGCCACCGTTTTCGGCCCTGCGTGACGTCTCGCCGCTGCTGGTGGCGCTCGCTGACGCTGACGATCCGGTAGCGCGGTTTTATCGCCAGCACGCCCAACAGGAATGGGGCGTGCTGTTGTTCAGCACCGCGCCGGCGCATGAAATAGTCGCGCACTTGCGTCAGTTGCTGATCGTCGAGTTGCCGGTCGGCTCGCCGGTGTTGTTGCGCCTGGCGGATGCCGCGGTGGCGCAGGCGCTGTTTGCCAGCGGCGATGCGAGTCTGTTCGGGCCGCTGGGTTGCGTGGTCACGGCGGATGGCGCGCGGGGAGTCTGGCACTTTCAGCGACCTCGGCACGGGCAGGGTGTGGCGCTGGTGGCGCCGTATCGGTTGAGTGCGGAGCAGGATGCCGCGCTGGATCGGGTGGATCGGCGGCGGGTGTTGCTACAAGTCGATGCGTATTTGCTTGAATATTTTCCCCGGTTTCATACCGGGGAAACCATCGCTGAACGTTGGATGCTTCTGGAACAAATCGAGGCAAAAGCCAGCGCGCTCGGCCTGAGCAGCCAATCGGAATGGCTTTACTTCGCCAACCTTGTCGCGTCTCTCAATGGTGCTGATCCGGATCAGCATCCGCAGATCCAGCACTTGCTACACGAGCCCTCCCTGCAACCGATCGGTGAGCGCTTGACGCTGGCCGTTTCAATGGCCCGCCAATGGGCGTCTGAAAGAGTCCGACCATGAACCATCCCGCCGACCTTGCGGCAGCCGCCGCGTCCAAAGCCCCGATCATCGGTCCCGCCGCCTGCCCCTTGCGCAACACCCACGTGCAACTGCTGCCCCTCGCGTACGGCGTGGTGGAAAAACCCTTCGACCCCAGCACCGAATTCACGCTGCCGTACACCCTGACCGCGCGCCCCATGGGCATCCGCCGCCTGCGCGACGGTTGGCTGTACATCGTCGACAGCCTCAGCGGTGAGCTCTACGAATACCGCGTGCTGGAAGGCGTCATCAGCGCATTGCTGCATCGCGGCAAAAGCGTCAGCGAGGATCAGCGCAGCGCCATCGAAGAACGTCCGGCGTTGATCTTCTCGCGCAAAAGCACGCTCTACGTGACCTTCGCCGATGTGCAGTTGAGCGCGGCGAAGTGCCGACAGGTGCTGGACAGCGCGGAGGAACGCGAGCACTTCATGCAGGCGGTCGATCTCGGCCCGGTGCATTGTCTGATCGGCGGCGAGCATCTGCTCACCGTGGCCCAGGCCAAACAGTGGCTGGCGGAAGTGGCCTGCACAGCGAAACCGCTGGCCGAGGCGGACGCCACGCGGATGCCGACGGTGCAGGTCAGCGATGCGCCGGAGCACGAACGCGAACCCTATCTGTGGGAAAACCCGCGACGTTTTCGCGAGGCGCATATCGGCGAATTTCTCGGGCGGGTGCGCGGGCCATATCAGGACGACACGCTGTTTCTGCTGGTCAACGACGACCTCGGCGTGATGCGCGATCTGGCTGATTATCAGGACCTGGTGGTCGGCTGGATCGAGCAGTGGAGCAACACCGACAACAACGAGCGCGACTATCTGCTGGCCAGTTACATCGAGTCGCTGAGCCAGCTCGGCGCTCAGGATTTCGACTCCTTGGCCAAGGCCAGCGACGATCCGCGCGCCCAGGCATTGTTTGCTGAACTGGAGCAATTGCCCGAGCCGGATCGGGAAAATACCCGGCAGGCGCTGCTCGACTATTTGAACAAGGGTGGTGAGGTTGTCCCGACCGATACCCAGGCTCGACCTGAACTGCAGCAACAGCGCGAAAAGGCTTTGGACGAGTCATTGGCGCTGAACCGCTTCGACGGCGTTGCCCCGGATTTCACCGCGCACGCTCGCGTCACCGCCGAGGCGGACCGACGCTTTTACACCCGTGAATATTTTGCTGAAGTCGCCCCGGCCGATTTCGTCGAGCGCCACCTCAGCACACTGGTCGAGCTCGGCAAGGATCAGAGCCGGCGCATGAAGGACGTTCTCGACGGCCCGCTGCTCAGCGGCAAGCGCGGCATCAACGACCTGATCGACCGCCCGGCCATGGACGAGGTGCTCAACAGTCATCGCGACAACCTCGGACGCTGGAATCGCCTGCTCGAACGCATCACCGCCGACCGCGCGCAACTGCTGTGCGCCGGGCGTTTCCATCGCTCGGCGTGGTATTTCGACGGTCAAGTGCAGATCGATCAGGCGCTCGCCAGCGAATACGCCTGCCTCAAGGACATCGGCCGCAGCGACGCGGCCAACGAACAAATGCTCGATTACCTCGAACAACACCCGCAACTGACCCGCCCGTTGTTCTACACCTTGTCGCTGCGTTTGCAGACCGAACAGGCCGGGCAATATTCAACGCTGTTCAACGCCGGCATGGCGATGTTCAACAACCTGCCGGACTGGCTGGCCAAATTGCAGAGCATCGAGCAGCCGCAGCTGCCCGCGCTGGATGATCTGCCGGCACACAGCCGCGTCCTCGCCGATGCCGTGCAGGACACCTACAGCCCGGCGCTGAACCTCGGCCTGAGCCGGGCGCTGGAAGGCTTTGATCTCGCCGGCGAGAAAATTCCCGACCTCGACGAACTGTTCCAGCGCCTGCCCAAAGCCCTGCGCCTGCGCGTGTTCGACGCCGCGCGAACCAGCGGCGTGACCTTCACCGTGTCCACCCCGGCGGAGCAAGCGGCGCTGCAAGCCACGATCAAGGAAGTGCTGCGCGAACGCGACTACCTGAAAACCCTCAACCGCGAACGCAACCAGCTCACCCACAATAAAAACCGCCAAGGCCACAAAACCGCCCGGGCGGTGGAATTGCAGCAGGAAATCGTCCGCGTGCGCACGCAATTGGCGCTGTTCGAAGGCCGCCTCGCGGCGGCGTTGAGCCCGATTGATGAACTGCCGGATCGCTCGGCACGGCTGTATGGCGCCACCCCGGCGAAAGCGGGCGTGACGGTGGTGTTTCCGCCGGCGCAGCACGGGGAATTGCGCGGGTTGCTGGAAAACATTCGCGCGGGGGTGGCGGGGGTTTCGAAGGCGAGTCTGGTGCGGACGGAGGGGATGGGGTTGTTGGTGGTGTTGGTGCAGGTGGTGAATTTGGTGGGGGCGTATCGGGAGGTGATGAAGCAGACGAGGGACAGGAAGAAACGGGCGGAGTTTTCCGCGGCCCTTGCCGCGACAGGCGCGGCGGGTTTTACCGCTGCACAGGGGCTTGCTGATACAGCTTTGAAGGCTCGCAGCACGAGTCTAGTTGGGAGTTTGCAGCTTGAAGCGTTGCAACAGGTTCGTGTGCAAATGGGTAAGTTGCATGTTGGTTTGGGCTTTTTTACTTATTTTTTTGGTTTAAGAACTTCTATTACCAGCCTCGGAAACCAGGATCGAAAATGGCAAGACGCGATCCGCAGTGGCACTCCATCTGAGCAAAGGGCGGCTGCGCTGGCAACGTTGGGCGCCGCAGGTATGGTTGCAGCTAACGGATATGGAGCGAGTAACACTGTCTACGCTTCTTTCAAAGTGTTCACTGCACCTAATAGCTCGGCACGCACGGCCGCTTGGGCTGCAGCTGGTACACGTCTTTCTTTAGTGTTCTTTCGCTTCAATTTGGCCGGTGCGTTGTTCACCGTGCTGGAGTTCGTCGGTACTTGGCTGTTCAATCGTTACAACCTTTCTGCCCATGAGAAGTGGCTGAAAATTACGCCTTGGAGCCGTGATGACGAGATGCGCGGAGACCACTCTCTGGATGACTATCAAAATTATCTGGCGTTTTTGATACACGCTCCTTACGCCCAATCAGGACCTGATCCCAGTGACACCTGGCTGAAGACTTTATTATTTGGCGCCAAACCCAGTGATATCCATTTGGTTCTGCCGAGGCTGGCACTAAATGATCTTCTGCCACCGTTAAACGGTAAACCGAGTCAACGCTTGGGAATCGGTGGCCATAGACTTGTTGCACCGCTGCATGGTCGCGGTGTGCCGCAAGTACGCAAGGAAGTCATTAGTGAGGAGATATTGAGCAGTCTGCGAATCGTGAAGTCATCGACAGATGGTTTGGTGCTTTGTCTTCAGTACCCCATCCGTCACGATTCTGACTATACGCCTGCAAAGGAAACGCTCGAACTTGCCATATGTATCCAGACCGTCAATGGCAAAGGTGGGGCGGAGTCAAGAACGCGCGTGATTCATATTGACCCTCTGGATAGCGGTCATTTTGCTGTAGTAACTCCTGGCTCGGTTAAAGACAATCCTCCGGTTTTGCTGGTAGAAACTCAATACCTCGAATGGGCTGACCATGCTGAATAATCGCAGTAATCCTCTTTCCAGTTCGGAATATGAGGGGGTTAAAAAAGCGGGCGATATTGAGCCGTTTCCTAGCGGGAAGATTACCTATCTCGCACCGTTGCCATTACCTACATCAATGCCGCCTTACGGACCTCATATCGGAGCGTTCAATGACGGATACATGGATTTTGGTCTCGGCTCACTGGAGGTATTCCCATGGCAGCTAATTTTCGGCGGAACGACCGCAGGCACTTTTATGGTGCTCGTTTTATTTCCTTTGTTCACGGGCTTGCTAGGAATTCTTTTTGGCTATGGGAACGAGGCAATTTGGGAATCAATGGTAGGTGTATTCGAAGTGGCATTGGAAAATGAGTTAATTTGCGGCCCCTTGACCCTGTTCATCGGCCTCGGCGTCTGGCACCACGTCCACAAAAAGCGCCTCTCCCTCATCCCAACCCGCTTCAACCGCCAACGCCGCGAAGTCTGCTTCATGCCCGAAGGCGCCATCGAGCCAGTCTTCGTCCCATGGGAATCGCTGTCTGCCTGGATCATCGAAGCCAAAGGCGCCACCCAGTTCGGCATCCACCGCCAATACGGCATGGGCATCGGTTTCTACCAAGGTGAAACCCTCATAAGCCAGGAATTCCAATGCGCCGGCCTGGAGCTCGCGATCAGCCATTGGGAGGCGATTCGCGGTTACATGGAGTACGAAGTCAACGACCTCAAATCAATTCAGGATTTGCAGGATCTGCAAGGCCCGGACGACCCGCCCTACGAAGGCCTGCACACTTTCCGTAACGCCCGCGCGCGGATGCACCAGCAGATTCGTGAAGGCCGCCGCTCGCGGCTGTCGGGGTTCTTTTGGTACCTGTATCACGTCATGACTTTATGGACGATTCCAAACCGTTTGGTCGAATGGGAAGTGCGCCGACTCGAAAGAATCGGCAAGCAGGCGCTGCCGGAAGTCATGCGCGCCTGGTCCGAGCCGCTGCCGAAAGAGCAATGGGCCAAGCCCAGTGAAGAGTTGTTGCGACTGGGTGAACAAGTGCGGCGGATGCACAAGCGCCAGCCGCATCGGCCGATTACACAGATTTTTGCTGAGGTTTGCAGGCGGGCTGTGGACTGATGCAGAGCAGTTTTGTGACCAGAGGAGGGGAGGTTTTTTGCCTGTTTGAGCGCCTTCGCGAGCAGGCTCGCTCCCACAGGGGACCGCGCTGGATGCGGATGTTTCTGTTGATCTTGGCCGAGGTGGGAGACCCTCGGGGTGGCGGCCATTTCTCAGTTGTTGCTACCGGGTCGGTCAAGGAAAACCCGATGGTTCTGCTGGTAGAAACTCAATACCTCGAATGGGCCGACCATGCTGAATAATCGCAGTAATCCTCTTTCCAGTTCGGAATATGAGGGGGTTAAAAAAGCGGGCGATATTGAGCCGTTCCCAAGCGGGAAAATTACCTACCTCGCACCGTTGCCATTACCTACATCAATGCCGCCTTACGGACCTCATATCGGAGCGTTCAATGACGGATACATGGACTTTGGGCTTGGACTGCCAGAGGTATTTTCGTGGCAGGTAATTCTCGGCGCGCCAACCGCAGGCGCCTTTATGATCATCGTTTTATTTCCTTTAGTTACAGGGTTACTAGGCATTATTTTTGGCTATGGAAACGGGGCAATTTGGGAATCAATGATTGGTGTATTCGAAGAGGCTTACAAGAACCAATTAATCTGCGGCCCCTCGATCCTACTTATTGGCCTAGGCGTCTGGCACCACGTCCACAAAAAACGTCTCTCCCTCATCCCAACCCGCTTCAACCGCCAACGCCGCGAAGTCTGTTTCATGCCCGAAGGCGCCACCGAACCAGTTTTCGTTCCATGGGAATCGCTCAGCGCCTGGATCATCGAAGCCAAAGGCACCACCCAATTCGGCATCCATCGTCAATATGGCATGGGCATCGGTTTTCATCACGGCGATACCCTCACCAGCCTTGAATTCCAATGCGCCGGCCTGGAGCTCGCGATCAGCCATTGGGAAGCGATTCGCGGTTACATGGAGTACGAAGTCAACGACCTCAAATCAATTCAGGATTTGCAGGATCTGCAAGGCCCGGACGACCCGCCCCACGAAGGCCTGCACACTTTCCGCAATGCCCGCGCGCGGATGCATCAGCAGATCCGTGAAGGCCACCGCTCGCGGCTGTCGGGATTTTTTTGGTACCTGTATCACGTCATGACTTTATGGACGATTCCCAATCGTCTGGTCGAATGGGAAGTGCGTCGGCTGGAAAGAATCGGCAAGCAGGCGTTGCCGGAAGTCATGCGCGAATGGTCTGAGCCGCTGCCGAAAGAGCAATGGGCCAAGCCCAGTGAAGAGTTGCTGCGGCTGAGCGAACAAGTGCGGCGTATGCACAAGCGCCAGCCGCATCGGCCGATTACGCAGATTTTCGCTGAGGTTTGCAGGCGGGGCTGACTGGACGGTGCAGGCAGGTTCGATTGCTTTCGCGAGCGGGCTCGCTCCCACAGGAGACCACCGTACAAATGTGGGAGCGAGCCTGCTCGCGAAGGGGCCGCTCGGTCAGCACAAAAATCTGCGCGCTCGCGCTCTGCTAGAATCCGCCCCATTCATTGCCAGAGACTCTCCCATGAGCGAGCCGATTCGTCTGACCCAATACAGCCATGGCGCCGGTTGTGGCTGCAAGATTTCCCCGCAGGTGCTGGAAGTGATCCTCGCCGGCAGCGGCGCACAGAACCTTGATCCAAAACTCTGGGTCGGCAACGCCTCGCGCGATGACGCGGCGGTGTATGCGATCGATGCCGAGCGTGGTGTGGTGTCGACCACCGATTTTTTCATGCCGATTGTCGATGACCCGTTCGACTTCGGCCGCATCGCCGCAACCAACGCAATCAGCGACATCTACGCGATGGGTGGCGATCCGTTGATGGCGATCGCGATCCTCGGCTGGCCGGTGAATGTGCTGGCGCCGGAAGTGGCGCGGGAAGTGATTCGTGGCGGTCGCTCGGTGTGCGACGCGGCGGGTATTCCACTGGCGGGCGGGCATTCGATCGATGCGCCGGAGCCGATCTTCGGCCTCGCCGTCACCGGGCTTGTGGAAAAGCGCCACATGAAACGCAACGACACCGCCACCGCCGGTTGCCTGTTGTACCTGACCAAACCGTTGGGCATCGGCATCCTCACCACCGCCGAAAAGAAGGGCAAGTTGCGCGCCGTCGACGTCGGTGTCGCCCGCGACTGGATGTGCACCCTGAACAAGCCTGGCAGCCGTTTCGGCAAACTCGCCGGCGTTACGGCGATGACTGACGTCACCGGTTTCGGCCTGCTCGGGCATCTGGTGGAAATGGCCGACGGCAGCCAGTTGACCGCGCGCATCGCCTATGACCGCGTGCCGCGTCTGGACAGCGTCGAGTACTACCTCGATCAGGGCTGCGTGCCGGGCGGTACGCTGCGCAACTTTGACAGCTATTCGAGCAAGGTTGGCCGCGTGCAGGAGTTGCACAAACGCGTGCTGTGCGATCCGCAGACCAGCGGTGGTCTGCTGATTGCGGTCACGCCTGCAGGTAATGACGAGTTCCTTGGCGTCGCCGCCGAACTGGGCCTGAGCCTTGCGCCGATCGGCGAACTGGTTGAGCGACAGACGAACGCGGTCGAGGTGATTTGATGCTCCGCGACTGCACCGACTACCGCGATATTTTCCTCAACGACCGGCCAATGATGGATGTCCGCGCGCCGGTTGAATTTTCCCACGGCGCGTTCCCGGGTGTGATCAATCTGCCGCTGATGAACGACCGTGAGCGCGAACAGGTCGGCACCTGTTACAAACAGCACGGGCAGCAAGCCGCGATTGCACTGGGTGAGCGGCTGGTGTCGGCCGAGGTTCGGGAGGCACGCATTCAGGGCTGGGTCGAATTCGCCCGTAACCACCCCGACGGCTATCTCTATTGTTTCCGCGGTGGCCTGCGTTCACAGATCGTCCAGCAATGGATCAAGGACGAGGGTGGCATCGATTACCCGCGTGTGGGCGGTGGCTACAAGGCCATGCGCACGTTCCTCCTGGAAACCGTCGATCAGGCTGTGGCCGAATGCGATCTGGTTCTGCTCGGTGGCATGACCGGTACTGGCAAGACCGAAGTGCTGGTGCAGTTGAGCAATGGTCTGGATCTTGAAGGCCATGCCAATCACCGCGGTTCGAGTTTCGGCAAGCGCGCCACCGGGCAGCCGGGCAACATTGATTTCGAAAATCGCCTGGCTGTCGATGTGCTGAAAAAGCGCGCCCGCGGGATCGGGCAATTTGTCCTGGAAGACGAGAGTCGGGTGGTCGGCAGCTGTGCCTTGCCGTTGCCGCTGTACCGGGGCATGCAAGCGGCACCGCTGGTCTGGCTTGAAGACAGCCTCGAGAATCGGGTAGAGCGAATCCTGCAGGATTACGTGATTGACCTGCACGCCGAGTTCGTCGCCTTGCATGGCGAGCAGGTGGGTTTCGCCCTATATGCCGAGCGATTGATTGCCAGCCTGAACAATATTCAGCGTCGCCTGGGTGGCGAGCGCTATCAACGACTGTACGGTCAGATGGAGGCTGCACTGGCCGAACAGGCCCTTAGCGGTTCGGTCGAGTTGTTTCGCGATTGGACAAGCGTGTTGCTGCGCGAGTACTACGACCCGATGTATGTATTCCAGCGCGAGAAGAAGGGCGGGCGGATCGAGTTTGCCGGGGAGCGTCAGGCGGTGATCGAGTATTTGCGCGAGCGGGTCAGCCAGAAGGCTTGAGGTGCAAGCAACTGGCCTCTTCGCGAGCAGGCTCGCTCCCACAGTTGAAATGCGTTCCCCTGTGGGAGCGAGCCTGCTCGCGAAGACGCAAGATCGGGCGATACAAAACTCAGGTCGGGCAAGTGTCCTTGCCGTTATCCAGCCCCTGTTTGTAGACATGGCTCTGCAAACTGGCCTTGCCGTTGTGCCACTTCAGGGTCAGCACATACAGCGAATCGAAGTCATCGCCGGCCCAGTCATCGGTGATCTTCTGTCGCTCGCCCACTGCGTTGCCGGCGACCTTGTTGATCAGATCCGGCAGATAACCGTGGGACCAGGCGGTGTAGATCGTCGAGTTGTGGTACTTCTCGTCCAGCAGCTCGCGGGCCAGATCGCTGGTGTCGTTGGCAGAGAATTCGATGTTCACCGGCAGGCCGAGCTTGATCGCGGCCGGGCTGATGGTCATCAGCGGACGAATGTAGCTGTAGGAATTATCCAGCTCGCCTTCCTCGACATTGCGCGTCGGGTTGGCGGCGAACACGTAATCGGCCTTGCCGAATTTTTCCGGCAGCAGCGTCGACAGGTCGATGGCGCGGTTCAGGCCCTGGCAGTTGAGCTGGCCGAGGCCGCCTTCGGGCTTTTCCGCGTGGCGCAGGAACACCAGCGTCTGTGTGCCGTCCGCCGGTTGGGCGCGGCTTTCGCTGGATTCGAGGGACAGAAAAAGCGCGCTGACTGCCAGCAGGGAGGGCAGGGCCACGTACGCGCGATGTTTGAAACGTTTGGCGAAACTCATCAGGTTCGTCATCAATTCGAGGGTTCTTCAGCAAAATCGGTTAAGGCTGACAAACCTTGGCACCGCGGGCTCCCAGCACCGGGTGTTTCCCTGTCATAAACAGCTTCCTCTGCGAGAAAGGCATAACTCAGAGTCCTGTAACGCCGTTTGGTTCGTTCCAGGCCAGTGCGCAGCACTCTAGCGGCAACCTTTGCGGGCATGCAGGCAGGTTAGCGACAGGATGTTACGGTTCGTGTAGGCGCAGCGGCAGGCCTACTTTATGATCGGTTTTCAATTTGTGACTGGATGCTTCCAATGACCGATCTGTCTGCATTCCCGATTACTCAGAAATGGCCGGCGCAGTACCCGGACTGGATTCAGCTCTACTCCCTGCCGACCCCCAACGGCGTCAAAGTGTCGATCATGCTCGAAGAGATTGGCCTGCCGTATGAGCCGCACCGCGTCGGTTTCGACACCAACGACCAGACCTCGGCGGAATTTCTCTCGCTGAACCCGAACAACAAGATCCCGGCGATCCTCGACCCGCATGGCCCTGAAGATAAACCGCTGCCGCTGTTCGAATCCGGCGCGATCCTGATTTATCTGGCCGACAAGAGCGGTCAGTTGCTCGCTCAAGAAGGCGCGCTGCGCTACGAGACCATCCAATGGCTGATGTGGCAGATGGGCGGCATTGGCCCGATGTTCGGCCAGCTCGGTTTCTTCAACAAATTTGCCGGCAAGGATTACGAGGACAAGCGTCCACGCGATCGGTATGTCGAGGAGAGCAAACGCCTGCTGAACGTGCTCAACACCCGCCTCGAAGGCCGCGACTGGATCATGGGCGAGCGTTACACCATCGCTGACATCGCCACGTTCCCGTGGGTGCGCAATCTGCTCGGGTTTTATGAGGCGGGGGATCTGGTCGGGATTGAGAATTTCCCCAATGTCACACGGGTGCTGGAGCGGTTTCTTGCTCGCCCGGCGGTCATTCGTGGCCTGACCATCCCATCCTGACTTTCAGTTGTACACATGCCCCCTGTGGGAGCTGGCTTGCCAGCGATGAAGCCAGCACAGTCAACATCATTGGTGACTGACCTGCCGCCATCGCTGGCAAGCCAGCTCCCACAGGAATTTGAAATGTACATGCAAGATTATTACAAGCCCGGTAACGCTCTCTTGATTGATCCAGGTTTGTCCCGCACCCGCCGCAAGGCATAAGCTTCGCCCCCTACGACTTTCGTCTCATCCGCTGTTTTCAGGAAAGGCCCCATGTCCAGTCAGTTCCCCGAAGCACGTCCCCGCCGTCTGCGCCGCAATGCGAGCCTGCGCAGTCTGTTCCAGGAAACCGAGTTCAGCCTGAACGATCTGGTCCTGCCGATCTTCGTCGAGGAAGACATCGACGACTTCGTGCCGATCACCAGCATGCCCGGCGTGCAGCGCATTCCCGAGCGCAAACTGGCCAGCGAAATCGAGCGCTATGCCCGTGCCGGCATCAAGTCGGTGATGACTTTTGGCGTGTCCCATCATCTCGATGCCAACGGCAGCGACACCTGGCGCGAAGACGGTCTGGTGTCGCGCATGTCGCGCATTGCCAAGGACGCCGTGCCGGAAATGATCGTGATGTCCGACACCTGCTTCTGCGAATACACCGATCACGGCCATTGCGGCGTGATGCACAACCACGAAGTCGACAACGACCAGACTCTGATCAACCTTGGCAAACAAGCCGTAGCGGCCGCCCGCGCCGGGGCTGACGTGATCGCACCGTCGGCAGCAATGGACGGCCAGGTGCGCGCGATTCGCCAGGCGCTCGACGCCGCCGGCTTCACGCAGATTCCGATCATGGCCTACTCGACCAAATTCGCTTCGGCACTATACGGCCCGTTCCGCGAGGCTGGCGGCAGCGCGCTCAAGGGCGATCGCAAAAGCTATCAGATGAACCCGATGAACCGCCGCGAAGCCCTGCGCGAATCGCTGCTCGATGAGCAGGAAGGTGCCGATGCGCTGATGGTCAAACCGGCCGGCGCCTACCTCGACATCATCCGCGACATCCGCCAGGCCTCGAACCTGCCACTGGCGGCGTATCAGGTCAGCGGCGAATACGCGATGATCAAGTTCGGCGCCCAGGCCGGCGCGATCGATGAGGATCGCGTGGTCCGCGAAAGCCTTGGCGCGATCAAGCGTGCCGGGGCGGATCTGATCTTCACTTACTTTGCGATGGATCTGGCGTTGGCCGGGATCTAAGCCGCACTTCGTACCCTTGTGGGAGCGAGCCTGCTCGCGAAGCGTCCGGTCAAGCACCACAAAAGCACAAAGGCCCCGCAACCATGAAACTGCAGGGCCTTTTTTACGACGCAATCACGCTTAGAAGTCGATAGTCCCGGACAACTTCGCCACTCGCGGTTCGCCCTGGGTCAGGTAGCCGCCCTGAGCCGATTCCCAGTACTTCTTGTTCGCCAGGTTCTCAACACCGAACCGCACGGTCACATCCTTCTCCGACACCTTGAACGCATAACGCGCGCCGGCATCGAAGCGGTTCCACGTCGGCAGGCTGAGGTTGTTTGCTGCGTCGGCGTATTGTCCGCCGGTGCGCAGCATCCGCGCGTTCAGCGCAACGCCTTGCAGGCCTGGCACGTCCCAGTCCACGCCAGCGTTGAACTGGAAGGTCGGTACGCCGATGGCGTGGTTACCGTCGTTGGCGCCATTGAGGGTGTTTTTCAGTTCGGTGTCCATCAGGGTCAGGCCACTGATCAGGCGCAGGCCGTCGATCGGCTCGCCGAACACGTTCATCTCCACGCCTTTGTTGATCTGTTCGCCTTCACGGACGTAGGTGCAAGTGGTCGGACTGTTGATTTCGCAGTAGCCATCGCTTGGCTGTTCGATGCGGTAAACACCGAGGCTCGCACCGTAGGTGCCCATGTCGACTTTCACGCCCAGTTCGGTCTGCTTGGAGCGTTTCGGTGCGTAGACCTCGTTGCCGTTGGTGACGCGGAAACCGCCGGAGCTGGTCGGCGAAGTCGGCCCTTGGGCCAGGCCTTCGATATGGTTGGCGTAGAACGACACATGCTCCCACGGCTTGAACACGATGCCGTACACCGGAGTGGTGATCGATTCGTCGTAGCTCGACGAACGCGGGCCGCTGCCGTAGCTGGCGTAGCTGTAACCCTGCACCACCAGTTGCTGACGACGCAGACCGGCGG
Organism: Pseudomonas sp. 2957; assembly: GCF_031456345.1. NCBI lineage: Bacteria > Pseudomonadati > Pseudomonadota > Gammaproteobacteria > Pseudomonadales > Pseudomonadaceae > Pseudomonas > Pseudomonas sp. 2957. The sequence goes on along the minus strand of NZ_JAVDUL010000002.1, from coordinate 958,103 downwards.
TGACCAGCAGGCGATCGTCGAAGAACCCGAGGGTGTCGGAAATCGCCACGCTGCGGTTGAAGGTCTTGCCGACGATGCCCGGATCGTTGAGATCGCCGCCAGAGAAGTTGCCTACCGGCGCTGGGGTAGTGATCGGGTGATAGATGTTGTTGGAGTAGCGGGTCAGGTCGAAGTCATAGGCACTGCGCTGCTCGGCCCAGATCCCGGTCAGGCCGAAATTCAGCTTGTGGCTGACCGGGCCGGTGTTGAATTTGCCGTTGAGGCCGGCCATGACGCTGGTGTTGTCCTCGTCATGCGGGACGAACGAGCCGGTGGTGAACGAGGCGCCGTTGTTGCCGACCAGCGTGGTCGAGTTATAGCGCCCGACTTCACGGGTGTGCTTGGCGCCACCGGCGGCGTAGGCGGTCCAGCTGTCGTTGAGGTCGTACTCGGCGCGGAGCATGCCGAAGGTGTCTTCGATGTCGGTGTAGCCCCATTTCGGCGCGTAGTTGGTGTCCGCCGATGGCGCGTCCGGGATGTGCGTGGCGGTGCCGAGGTTGACCGAGCTGCGGCCACCGTTAACGCGTTCCTTCTGATAGGCAAAGTCACCGGAAACCCGTAGCGCATCGCCGCGATAATCCAGACCGATGGCGAACAGTTTCGAGCGCTGGTTCTCGTGATCGATACCGGTGTCGCCTTCGCGCTGCGACAGGTTGACCCGCGCGCCGAAGCGGTTGTCTTCACCGAAACGCTGGCCGATGTCGAAGTGATGACCGATGCGGCCTTCGCTGTTGATGTCGGTGGTGTAACGACGCAGCGGCACGTCGCCGGCCCGCTTGGGTTGCAGGTTGACGCCGCCGCCGATGCCGGAACCGGTCGGGGTCACGCCGTTGATGAAAGCGTTGGGGCCTTTGAACACTTCCACGCGCTCCAGCGCATCGGTGGAAATGATCTGCCGGGGCAACACGCCGTACAGGCCGTTATAGGAAATGTCGTCGCCATTGAGCGGCAGGCCGCGAATCATGAAGACCTGCGCCTGGTTGGAGAAGCCCGAGGCCTGGCGCACGGAAGAATCGTTGAGCAGTACATCGGCGACGTTTTCCGCCTGCTGATCCTGGATCAATTGCTCGGTGTAGGACGCGGCGCTGAAGGGCACGTCCATCATGTCCTGATTGCCGAGCACGCCCAACTGGCCGCCGCGCGCAACCTGACCGCCAGCGTAGACCGGGGGCAGGGCGTTGGGTGTCGGGGCTTGGGCATTGACGTTGACGTCGTCGAGCACCAGCTCTTTGCTGTTTTGTTCAGCGGCGTGGGCGGTAACGGTCAGGGAGCACAGCAGGGCAAGCAAAGTCGGGCGAAATGGAGCGCCGAGTCGAGCTGAAGCGGGCATGTCGGATCCTGGAGGCGAGCGGCCAAAGAAAAATAAGGGCGGCGCGGAACTCCTTGCGCTAATGCGACTCCAGGCGCGAATGATAGGGTTTCGCAGTAACGTTTTGCAATCAGTTTGTCATCAGCGTGTAGGAGCTGCCGCAGGCTGCGATCTTTTGATCTTGATCTTGATCTGATCTGCAAAAAGCAAGATCAAAAGATCGCAGCCTGCGGCAGCTCCTACGGGGGTTGTGTATGGTGTTGTGGCGAATTTGATTGGATGGAGCAACATGCGATTACTCATTACTCTCGGCGCCGTGCTACTGCTCGCCGGTTGCGCCAGCCAGCGCAGCAACGAACCGGCGCCGCGTCCGCCGGCTGAAGTGAAGGCGGAAATCGTTCGGCTGTTGCCGGCAAAAACCGCCGACCGTCAGGGCTGGGCCACGGACATCTACGCTGCGTTTGCCGCACAAGGCATCAGCACCACCACGCAAAATCTGTGTTCGGTACTGGCCGTGGCCGAGCAGGAATCGACTTTCCAAGCCGACCCGACGGTGCCCGGGCTGGGCAAGATTGCCCGCGACGAAATCGACCGCCGCGCCGCCAAGGTGCACATCCCCAGCCTGCTGGTCAGCGGCGCTTTACAAGTGCGCTCGCCCAACGGCAAGAGCTACAGCGAGCGTCTGAATGCGGCGCGCAGTGAAAAGGAACTGAGCGCGATTTTCGACGACTTCATCGGCATGGTGCCGATGGGCCGTACGCTGTTCGGCGGCTTCAACCCGGTGCACACCGGCGGGCCGATGCAGGTCAGCATCGAATTCGCCGAGGAGCACGCCAAGGATTATCCGTACACGGTGGACGGCACGATCCGCCGTGAAGTGTTCAGCCGGCGCGGCGGCATGTATTTCGGCATCGCCCATTTGCTCGGTTACCCGGTGAATTACCGCGAGCCGTTGTATCGCTTCGCCGATTTCAACGCCGGCTGGTACGCCAGTCGCAATGCCGCGTTTCAGAATGCGGTCAGCCGCGCGTCCGGCATCCCCCTGACTCTGGACGGCGACCTGATTCGCTACGACTCGATCATGCCCGGCAGTACCGAACTGGCGGTGCGCACCCTCGGCAAGTCGCTGGGCATGCGCAACCCGACGATTCGCGATCAACTGGAGAAGGGCAAAACCCTGGAATTCGAAGAGACCAGACTCTATCAACGCGTGTTCGAACTGGCGGAGCGGGCCGAAGGCAAGGCGTTACCGCGCGCGGTATTGCCGGGGATTGTGCTGCAGAGTCCGAAGATCACCCGCAAACTCACCACTGCCTGGTTCGCCAAGCGCGTGGACGAGCGTTACAAGCGCTGCATGGCGAAGGCCGGATAAAACACGCAGACATAAAAAACCCGGCTGCGGGAGCCGGGTTTCTCTGCGGTGTTGCGCTTGCAGTGATGCATCAGGCAACACGGCGTTCGATCAGACGATCCGAGCCACCTTCAGCAACGCGGCGTTCGATCAGACGATCCGAACCACCTTCGGCAACGCGGCGCTCGATCAGACGATCAGAGCCACCTTCGGCAACGCGGCGTTCGATCAGACGATCCGAACCACCTTCGGCAACGCGGCGTTCGATCAGACGATCCGAACCACCTTCGGCAACGCGGCGCTCGATCAGACGATCAGAGCCACCTTCGGCAACGCGGCGTTCGATCAGACGATCGGAACCACCTTCGGCAACGCGGCGTTCAATCAGACGATCCGAACCACCTTCGGCAACGCGGCGTTCGATCAGACGATCCGAACCGCCTTCAGCCAGACGGCTTTCGATCAGTTTGTCCGAGCCGCCTTCGGCGATCATGGTGTGCGCCGGGGTGGCGGCGAAAGCGTTAACTGCGAAAACCGAGAAAGCGATGCTGAGAAGAGTCTGGCGTTTCATGATGGTGTGCTCCGGGGTGTTGTTGGTTGGTATGGAGCTGATGTTACGCCCGGAATTTTTTATGAGAACTTCATTGCCGTGATGGTGAACATCGACGTCGATGATGGTTGCGGACAACCGCGTAGCAGAGCCTCAGAGCACCTTCACCGCACGCCCGATCGCCTGAATCGGCCCGGTCGGTTTGCCGATCGGTGAGCCATTGGCGCCTTCCAGGGTCAGCTCAAACAGCTGGTTCGGTTGCAGCGGCGGCAACTTGTCCAGCGGCACCGACAACGCTTGCCCCGGTTTGACCAGTCCCAATGACACCGGTCCCGACCAGCCGTCAGCCTTGGTCCAGAACTCCAGCGCCTTGTCCGCCGGCACCTCGACCACCCCTAGCGGAATCAACTGGATCTCCCGCGCATTGCTCGCCTGAATCACCCAACCCGGCGCCTTGTCCTGCGGCGCCACCAGCACGACCAGATAACTCGGTTTCGGCGCAGTCTGGGTCAGTAGCATCGCGCCCAGAATCAGCGTCGCAGCCAGGCCCGCCGCACTCAGGCCACGCCACAGTGGCAGCAGATTCCACCACGAGGTCAGCGGCTTCTTCACCGTAAGCCGTTCGAGACTGCGCTCGATGCGTGGCCACAGCTGCGCCGAGGGTTGCTGAGGTTCGGCCAGATCGGTCAGCTCCAGCAGACGCCGCTCCCAGGCATCCACCGCTGCACGCAGTTCGGGATCGTTCGGCAGGCGCCGTTGCACCTCGATGCGCTGCTCGAACGACAAGGTGCCGAGCACGTATTCGCCGGCCAGTTCATCCCGTTCCTGCGCTGATTCGCCGGTCATCCCATGCACTCCCGCAAAGCATTGAGGCTGCGCTTGATCCACGCTTTGACCGTGCCCAGCGGCGTGTCGAGGCGCGCGGAAATCTGCGCGTGGCTATAACCGTCGACGTAGGCATGGAGGATGCAGCTGCGCCGCTGCGGTTCCAGTTGTTCGAGGCAGCGATGAATGCGCGCCGAGTGAATATCGGCCAGCTCATCAGGCGCCGCTGCCTCATGTTCTTCGCTGAACGGCGTTTCCCGACTTTGCTTGCGCAACTGATTCAAGGCAAGGTGCCGGGTCACGCTGAACATCCAGCCCCGCGCCGAGCCGCGCGCCGGGTCGAACCCGGCCGCGCCGTGCCAGATCTTGATGAATGCCTCATGCACAATGTCCTCCGCCAGCGCCGTATCGCGCACCAGCCGCTTGGCCACACCGAGCAGGCGCGGGCCTTCCTGCACATACAAATCGCGCAAAGCCGCGCGCTCGCCCCGGGCACAGGCGGCGAGGCGGGCTTCGTAATCGAAAACGGATTCGGGTAAAGGCATGGGGTGCAATCTAGCTCACATTTCCCAAACATCCAGAGGCATGGTTCCCTGTGGGAGCGAGCTTGCTCGCGAATGCGGTGGGTCAGAAAGTAATAAGGCGACTGACACTCCGTCTTCGCGAGCAGGCTCGCTCCCACAGGATTGTGCACTGCTTCCGGATATCAGTTCGCCGCCCAGAAAATATAATCCGCCTGGTACTTCACCACTTCCTGCTTGCCCTTGTTCGCCATCGTGCACTCACTGCCCGGCGCCACGCCGCCCTTGAGCGCGACACGCTGGATATAGCTGACCCCGGTCATTGCGCCTTTGCCCTCGGCGGGATTGGCCTTGACCAGTTGATAGGGCAGGTTGCCCGGGCTCGACGGTGCCACGGCGAGTTGTGTGCCGGTGACTTTCGAACCGTCCTTGGCTTGCCAGGTCGCTGGCGGGCCGAAATAGGTGCCGACCTGTTTGCCGCTGCGATCATTGAGCACCGCTTTCGGGCCGACAAAGGTCCATTCGGTCTGCCCGGCCATATTGGGCTTGTCGCGGCATTCGTAGGTGATCTCGCCAACCCCGGTGGTTTCCAGGGCAATCTTGTGCCCGTCCGGCACCTTGATCGCGTCGGGATAACTGCTCTGGGCGAAGGTGGTCGCGGTGAAGGCGAGCAAACCGGTGAAGCCAATCAGCTGGGTGATTTTCATCCGATGATTCTCCGAAAAGGGTAGGGCGCTTACAGCACCAGAGTGGGCTGTTACAGGGACTACCCGTGACGGAGGCGATTGGATGCAGTGCCGGAAAAATAAATTTCAAACACCACCGATCAAACCTGTGGGAGCGAGCCTGCTCGCGAAAGCGTCGGGTCAGCCAGCACTTATGTGACTGATGCACCGCATTCGCGAGCAGGCTCGCTCCCACAGGGTTCTCTGTACGGCTTGAGGCCCGAGGCTTTCAGTAACTCTTGGGTATACGGATGTTGCGGCGCAGCGAAAATCTCCCGCGACGAGCCTTGTTCAACCACCTTGCCGTCCTTGATCACCATCAAGTCATGCGCCAGTGCATGCACCACCGCCAGATCATGGCTGATGAACAGGTACGTCAGCCCATGCCTGATCTGCAACTGGCGCAACAACTCCACCACTTGCTTCTGCACCGTGCGATCCAGCGCCGACGTCGGTTCGTCGAGCAGAATCAGCGCCGGTTCCAGCACCAGTGCGCGGGCGATGGAGATGCGCTGGCGCTGGCCGCCGGAAAATTCGTGGGGATAACGATGGCGGCTTTGCGGATCGAGGCCGACTTCCTCCAGCACGCGAATCACCGCTGCCTCGCGCTCGGCCTCGCTGCCGATGCCGTGGGTCAGCAAGCCTTCGGCAATGATCTGCTGCACCGACATGCGTGGGCTGAGGCTGCCGAACGGGTCCTGAAACACCACCTGAATCTGCCGGCGCAACGGGCGCATCAGACGCTGATTGAGCAGGCTCAACTGCTTGTTGCCGAAACGGATATTGCCCTCTGATTCGACCAGGCGCAGGATCGCCTGGCCCAGCGTCGACTTGCCCGACCCCGATTCGCCGACAATCCCCAGGGTCTTGCCGCGTTGCAGGGTGAAACTGACGCCGTCCACCGCTTTGATGTAATCCTGCTGGCGGCTGAAGAGTTTTTTCGGCAGGGCAAACCACACCTTCAAATCATCGACTTCCAGCAGGTTGTGCTCGTACTCACTGGGCACTGGCGCGCCGCTCGGTTCCGCTTCGATCAACAACCGGCTATAGGGGTGTTGCGGCGCTTGGAACAGCGTCTCGCAATCGGCCTGTTCAACGATCTCGCCCTGACGCATTACGCACACGCGCTGAGCGATCCGGCGTACCAGATTGAGGTCGTGGCTGATCAGCAACAGCGACATGCCGAGGCGCTGCTGCAACTCGATCAGCAGCTCAAGAATCTTCTGCTGTACGGTCACGTCCAGCGCCGTGGTCGGTTCATCGGCAATCAACAGTTCCGGCTCGTTGGCCAGCGCCATGGCGATCATTACCCGTTGGCGCTGACCACCGGAAAGCTGATGCGGATAGGCTTTGAGTCGCTGCAACGGCTGGCGGATACCCACCAGCTCGAGCAGCTCCAGCGTCCGCGCGCGGGCGGCGCGGCCTTTGAGGCCCTTGTGGATTTCCAACACTTCGCTGATCTGTTTTTCCACCGTGTGCAACGGGTTCAGCGAGGTCATCGGCTCCTGGAAAATCATCGCAATGCGATTGCCGCGCAAACCACGCATCTGCTGTTCGCTGGCGTGCAGCAAATCCACGCCGTTGTAGCGAATCGCGCCGCTGCTGCTGACGTTCTTGCCCGGCAACAAACGCAGAATCGAATGCGCCGTCACCGACTTGCCCGAGCCGGACTCGCCGACCAGCGCCAGACACTCGCCACGGCGAATATCGAGGTTCACACCGTGCACCACTTCTTGCCCTGCGAAGGCGACGCGCAGGTCGCGGATCTCGATTAAATGGTCTTGCATGTCAGCTCCTCGGATCAAAGGCATCTCGGCACGCTTCACCGATGAAAACCAACAAAGACAGGATCAGCGCCAGGGCAAAAAACGCCGTCAGCCCCAGCCACGGTGCCTGCAGATTGCGTTTGGCCTGGCCGATCAACTCGCCCAGCGACGCGGTACCGGCGGGCATGCCGAAGCCGAGGAAATCCAGCGCGGTCAGGGTGGCGATGGCGCCGGTGAGAATGAACGGCAGGTAGGTGAGGGTGGAGGTCATGGCGTTGGGCAGAATGTGCCGACGCATCAGTTCGCTGTCGGTCAGGCCCAGCGCGCGCGCGGCTTTCACGTATTCGAGATTGCGCCCCCGCAGGAACTCGGCGCGCACCACGTCGACCAGCGCCAGCCAGGAAAACAGCGCCATGATCCCCAGCAGCCACCAGAAACTCGGCGAGACGAAGCCGGACAGAATGATCAGCAGATACAGCACCGGCAGCCCCGACCAGATTTCCAGAACGCGCTGCCCGAGCAAGTCGACCCAGCCGCCGTAATAACCCTGTAAAGCCCCGGCGAGAATGCCGATCAACGCGCTGATGGCGGTGAGGATCAGCGCGAACAGAATCGAGATCCGCGTGCCGAAAATAACCCGCGCCAGAACATCGCGAGCCTGATCGTCGGTGCCCAGCCAATTGCTCGATGACGGCGGGCTGGGCGCCGGTTCGGTGAGGTCGTAGTTGACCGTGTCGTAACTGAACGGGATCGGCGGAAACAGCATCCAGCCGCCCTGATCCTCGATCAGCTTGTGCACGTAACTGCTGGCGTAATCCGGCTGAAACGGCAGCTCGCCGCCGAAATCGGTTTCCAGATAATCGCTGAGGATCGGAAAGTAGAAGGCGTCGTGGTAGCGGATCACCAGCGGCTTGTCATTGGCGATCAGCTCGCCACCGAGGCAGATCAGGCACAGGCCGATAAACAGCCACAGTGACCAGCGCCCACGGCGGTTGGCCTTGAATTGCGCGACGCGGCGCTGGCCCAGAGGCGACAGTGTGAACATCAGGCAGTCCTCGCCGAGAAATCGATGCGCGGGTCGAGCAGGGTGTAGCAGAGGTCGCCGATCAGCTTGATCAGCAGGCCGAACAGGGTGAACAGAAACAGCGCGCCGAACACCACCGGATAGTCACGCGACACCGCCGCTTCGTAGCTCATGCGCCCGAGGCCGTCGAGGTTGAAGATGGTTTCGATCAGCAGGGAGCCGGCGAAAAACACTTCGATCAGCGCCGACGGCACGCCGGCCACCACCAGCAGCATGGCGTTGCGAAACACGTGGCCGTACAGCACGCGCCGCTCGGTCAGGCCCTTGGCTCGTGCGGTGATCACGTACTGCCGGCTGATCTCGTTGAGAAAGCTGTTCTTGGTCAGGATCGTCAGCGTGGCGAAGCCGCCGATCACCAGCGCCGTGACCGGCAGTACGAGGTGCCAGAGGTAGTCGCCGACCTTGCCCAATGTGCTGAGGCTGTCGAAGTTGTCCGACACCAATCCCTGCACCGGAAACCAGTTGACGTAGCTGCCCCCGGCGAACACCACGATCAACAGAATGGCGAAGAGAAACGCTGGCATGGCATAGCCAACGATGATCGCGGTGCTGCTCCAGACATCGAAGGCGCTGCCGTTCCTGATCGCCTTGCGAATGCCCAGCGGAATCGAAATCAGGTAGGTGATCAGCGTCGCCCACAAGCCCAGCGACAACGACACCGGCAGCTTCTGCACGATCAGGTCGGTGACCTTGGCGCCGCGAAAGAAGCTGTTGCCCAGATCCAGTTGTGCGTAGTTTTTCAGCAGCAGCCACAGGCGTTCGTGCAGCGGTTTGTCGAAGCCGTAATGGTGTTTGATTTCCTCGATCAGCGCCGGGTCCAGCCCACGGCTGCTGCGCCCGGCACCGCCGACCGCCGCGACTTCGCCACCGCCGCCCATGCTGTGCCCGCCAAAGCCTTGCAGGCGGGCGATGGCTTGTTCCACCGGGCCGCCGGGCGCGGCCTGCACGATAAGAAAATTCACCACCAGAATGCACAACAGCGTGGGGATGATCAGCAGCAATCGGCGACTCAGATAACGCAGCATGTCACTGGCCTCCCGCAAGCTGAGCGCTCATCTGCTGAGTCGTCAGCGGCCTGGCCGAGACTTCCCACCAGGTGTTGAGACCTTCGTCATACGAAGGTTGCACGGCGGGCATGCCGAAGCGGTTCTGATACACCGTCGGCGTGCCTTTGGAGTAGTAGTTGGGAATCATGTAGTAACCCCATTGCAGCACCCGGTCGAGGGCGCGGGCGTAATGCACCATGGCTTCGCGGCTGTTGGCCTGGACCAGCCCGTCAATCAGTTGATCGATTGCCGGATCGGCCAGCACCATCGCGTTCGAGCTGCCGACTTGCGTGGCACTTTGCGAGCCGTACAGGCTGTACAACTCGCGGCCCGGGGAGACGATCGGATCGCCACTGCGCGGGAACGCGCAGACGATCATGTCGTAATCGCGGGCGTTGAGACGGTTGATGTATTGCGCCGAATCGATGCGGCGCAGATTGAGCGTGATGCCGATCTGAGCGAGGGTGCGTTTGAACGGCAGCAGCATGCGATCGAAGCCGCCCTGGCCATCGAGAAAGGTGAATTCCAGCGGCTCGCCGGCGGCGTTGGCCAGACGATTGTTTTTCGCCGTCCAACCGGCTTCGGCGAGCAGCTTCAGCGCTTGCAGTTGCTTGTCGCGGATGTAGCCGCTGCCATCGGTTTTCGGCGCTTCATAGACCGTGGTGAACACCTCGTCAGGGACCTTGCCGCGCAGCGGTTCGAGGATCTTCAATTCCTCGGCATCGGGCAGGGCGCTGGCGGCCATTTCACTCTTGGGCCAGAAGCTGTTCTGACGCACGTAGAAGCCGCGCATCATCTGTTTGTTGGTCCACTCGAAATCCCAGAGCAGGCTGATCGCCTGACGCACGCGGCGATCCTTGAAGAACGGGTTCTGCAGGTTGAACACGAAGCCCTGAGCGGCGGTGGGTTTGTCCGGGGCGAGGATCGACTGTTGCAAACGACCGTCGCGCAATGCCGGGCTGTCATAGCCGACCACATAACCGGACGAGGAGAACTCGCGGTTGTAGTCGAACGCGCCGGCCTGCAACAGCTGGCGGGCGACGTCGGTGTCGCCGTAGAAATTCACCGTCAGGCTGTCGAAGTTGTACATGCCGCGACTGACCGGCAGGTCCTTGCCCCACCAGTCCGGGTCACGCTGGAAACTGATGCTGCGCCCGGCGTCGACTTTGCTCACCCGGTACGGGCCGCTGCCCAGCGGTGGCTCGAAGCCGCCGCCGTTGGCGAAGTCGCGGGTTTTCCACCAGTGCTCGGGCAGCACGCGCAGCGTCGCCAGATCCAGCGCGAGGGTGCGATTGAGGTTGTTCTTGAAGGTGAAACGGACCTGCCGTGGACCTTCGACCAGCACGTCCTGCACGTCGGCGTATTGCTGGCGGTAACTCAGGCTGCCCTTGGTCATCAGCAGGTTGAAGGTGTAGCGCACGTCTTCGGCGGTGATCGGCGTGCCATCGGCGAAACGTGCCTTGGGGTTGAGGGTGAAGCGCACCCACAAGCCCTCCGGATCGCGCTCGATCTGCTGCGCAACCAGAGCGTAAACCGTGTAGGGCTCATCCAGCGAACGGAACGCCAGCGGCGCGTAGACCCAATCATTGACCTGCACCACCGAAATGCCCTGATCGGCATACGGCGTGATGTAGTTGTACTGACCGATCTCCATCGACGCACGGCTGAGCGAACCGCCCTTGGGCGCGTCAGGGTTAACAAAATCGAAATGCTTGAAGCCGGCCGGATACTTCGGCGCCTCGCCGTACACCGTCAGCGCATAACTGCCGCCGGCCAACGCCGACGCCCCGAAGCACAGCAGCGCACTGCCGAGCAGCAGGCCAGCCATGTTGCGCAAAAAACTCATGAAGTCACCTTGAAATCCCTGAAGGAACCCGGACCCGATGTGAGGCGAGCTTTTGTGGCGAGGGGATTTATCCCCGATCGGCTGCGCAGCAGTCGCAAGATCAATGCATGCGGTACTTCTGATTCTCCGCGTCGGCAGGTCTTGGGGGCGCTTCGCACCCCATCAGAGATAAATCCCCTCACCACAAAGGCTCGCTCCCACAGAGGGATGCGTTTTATTTGGGGTTAGAAGTGGTAAGTCATGCGCGCAAACAATGTCCGGCCCAGCGGGTCGGTGTAGCGCGGGTCATAGCCGCTCTGGAAGTTGTAAGCCTGGTTGGAGAACGGCGGGTTGCGGTCGAACACGTTCTTCATCCCGGCATCAACGTCGAGCACTTTGTTGAAGGTGTAGCCGGCCGACAGGTCCCACACCGAATACGACGCCACCCGCGCGTGCGTCTCGCGGTCGTAATCGTTGTAACCGGTGGTGAAGCGGTTGGTCAGCGCTGCTCGCGCCGCACCCAGGCTCCAGCTGCCGGTGAGGTTGTGCTTCCAGCGCGCGATCACGCCGTCACCCTGAAAGTCGCCGACCTTGTCGGTGAACGGGCCTTTGATAGTGCTCTGGAAGTCGTACTCGTCGACATAGGTGCCTTGCAGGCCGAGACCAAACTGACCGTACGGCGTGTTCGGGAAGCGATAGTCGAGCGACACGTCGACACCATTGGTTTCGACGATGCCGAGGTTGGCGTTGCCGGTAACGATGTAGTTGAGCGTGCCGTCGGCGTTGCGCACGAAGCGGTCCGGGTAGGATCCGGCCTGATCGAACACGGTGGATTCCGGGAACGGCTGGATCTGGTTGGAGATGTGAATCCACCAGAAATCCAGACCCACCGACAGATTGCTGATCGGCTGGTAGACGAAGCCCAACGTCACGTTGCGCGCCTTCTCCGGGGCCAGATCCTCGTTGCCGCCAATCTGGTTGAGGAATTGCTGACCGCAATCACGCCCGCCGTTACCGCCTGGTTGCACCACGCCGCCGGTACACAGCACGGGATCGTTGTAGAAACCCTGGGTGAAGGTGATGCTGCGCGGCGAATACAGCTCGTACAGCGATGGCGCGCGGAAACCTTCGCTGTAGGCACCACGCACCACCAGCTCTTTGATCGGCTGATAACGGAACGAATATTTCGGGTTGGTGGTGCTGCCGAAGTCGCTGTATTTGTCGTGGCGCACAGCGGCGGACAATTCAAGGCTGTCGAGCACCGGCACGTTGAGTTCGGCATAGGCGGCCTTGACGCTGCGATCACCTTCGACGCTACCGGCCGGGTCGATGCCGAGGCTCTGGATGTCGCCGGCGAACGACTCGAAGTCCTGATGGAATTTCTCCTTGCGGTACTCGCCGCCCAGCGCCAGACCGGACGGACCTGCGCCGAACCAGTCGCCGATTTCACGGCTCACGCGGCCATCGAAACCGGCAACGCGGCCCACGGCTGTGGAGTAGGCGCCGTGGTAGGCGGCGGCATCGATGTACTGCTGGCCGGCAGCGGTCTGCGGGCCGAACGGGTTGAGCAAACCGCTGGCCAGGCCGTCAATCATCGCCTGATCGCTGACATAGCCACTGGTGACGCTGGAGACGATTTTGTTCTGGTTGTACGAGGCGCCGACGTTGTAATCCCAGCCGCCAACCAGACCATCGAAGCTCAGCAGAAAGCGCTGGCTGGTGTTCTGGTCTTTCGATTCACGCGGGCCGGCGGCAGTCTCGCGCCAGTTGACGTCCACCGGCTGCGTCGGGTCGAGGGCGAAATCGGTGGGCGCCGGGGTGATGCCATTGCCGGGGTAGTAGGGCGACGAGGAATCCAGGCTCAGACCAGTCAGTGGCGCCGGGCCGACGGCGACGGCGTTGTTGTTGCGCGACCAGAAATATTCAAGGTTGGCGTTGTGATCATCGCCGAGCTTGGCAGTGGTCTTGCCGAAGAACGAGGTCTTCTCGGTCTGCGGCACCAGATCGATGTATTCACGGGTGCTGAAGCGGCACAAGCCGTCGCGGGCGATCAGGTTGGGGCCGTTGCAATTGCTGTTGGCCAACGGGTTGGTGGCGTTGCCGTTCTGGCTGTAGTTGCCGGGGAACGCGGTGCCGGAGGTCTGATCGAGACCGCGACCGGGCGCGTAGTCGGTGGCGAAGGAGCGGTCGTTGGCGTCGAGGTTCTGCTGCTTGTTGTAGTTGAACACGCCGAGGACGTTGAAGCGGTCTTCTTCCAGATCGCCGTAGCCCCAACTGGCGCTCATGTCTTTGGTCGCGCCGCCACCGCTGTGGGTCGGCGTTTCGCCGCCCAGGGTCAGGGCGCCATCGGTGAGAGATTTTTTGGTGATGAAGTTGATCACACCGCCGATGGCGTCGGTGCCGTACAGGGCCGAGGCGCCGTCGCGCAGCACTTCCACGCGTTCGATGGCGGCAAACGGGATCATGTTCAGATCCACCGCGCCGCCGGCGGAGTTGGTGCCGGACAAGGCATTGTTGGCCAGGCGTCGACCGTTGAGCAGCACCAGGGTTTTGTTCGCGCCGATGCCGCGCATGTCGGCAAACGACGCACCGCCCGTTGCCGCGCCGACGGAGCCGGCGCTGTTGTTGATCGACTGGCTGCCGGTGATGCGCTGCACCAGTTCGGCGGTGGTGGTCACGCCCTGTTTGCGCAGCTCGTCAGCCTTGAGGATGGTGATCGGCACCGCCGTTTCCGCATCGACCCGGCGAATCGCCGAACCGGTCACTTCGACCCGTTGCAGTTGCGTGGTCGGCGCCGCCACGACAGCGGCTGCTGGCGTGGCGCTGTTGTCGTCCTCGGCCGCTTGCACGGTCCCGGCGCCCATCCCCATGGCCACCAGATACAGCGGAACGAAACGGTGGCGAGACATCGTTGCCACCAAAGGTTTGAGCGTGAAGCGTGGAGTGTTCATCAGCATGGTTGTTTCCGATTTTCAGACGTTATCGAATTGGCCTTGTGAGCCGCTCATTGCTCCGCTTCCGGTGATACCGCGCGCGGAAAACCACTTTCTTCAAGCAAGCCGATCCCCTCCGAAGACGCGTGGCGTTTTTTCGGTCGGCCGGGTGCGACGGGATTTCTTTTTTTCAGCGGCGCCGGGCGGGTGTTTCAACACCCATCCGGCACCGCACTCAGTGGGTGGTCATCACCGAAATCTTGCTGATGCCGGAGCGCTCGATCGATGCCATGGCCTTGGCCACCTGGCCGTAATTGACGGCGGCGTCGGCCTGCAACTGCACGCGCACGTCGGCGTCCTTGGCCTTGACCTCCTTGAGACTGGCCTCGAGGGATTCCGGGGCCAGTTCGGTCTTGGCCAGATAGAACTTGCCGTCCTGATCGACGCTGACCACCACCGGGTCTTTCTTTTCGGCAGGGGCGACGGCGTCGGTTTTCGGCAGGTTGACCTTGATCGCGTTGGTCATCAGCGGCGCGGTGACAATGAACACCACCAGCAGTACGAGCATCACGTCGACCAGCGGCGTGACGTTCATTTCGCTGAGCACTTCATCGCTGTCTTGAGTGGAAAACGACATCAGCTGGCCTCCCGCACGGCGGTGGTGCTTTTGCTGGCAATGGCCTGGCGGCTGATGGAAAAGGCACTGCGCGAGGCGAGGGCGTCGAAGTCGTGGGCGAAGTCGTCCATGTCCGCTGAGGCCAGTTTCAGCCGACGCAGGAAGAAGTTGTAGATCAGCACCGCCGGCACCGCGACGGCGATGCCCACGCCAGTGGCGATCAGCGCGTGGCCGATAGGCCCGGCGACCGCCTCAAGGCTGGCCGAGCCGGTTTCGCCGATGCTTTGCAGGGCTTCCATGATTCCCCACACGGTGCCGAACAAACCAATGAACGGCGCGGTGCTGCCGATACTGGCGAGGATCGCCTGGCCGTTTTCCAGCGAGCGACGTTCCTTCTGGATCTGCTGGCGCAGGTTGCGTTCCAGGCGGTCGGAACGGTTGATGGTGTGCGCCAGTTGCTGCGTGGTGCGCGGCGAATCTTCCACCAGCAGGGCTTCGAAACCGCTGCTGGCGATGCGCGCCAGCGAGCCCGGATACTGGCTGGCGTGTTCGGCGGCGGTGAGCAGGTCCGGCGCGCTCCAGAAGGCTTTGGCGAACTGTTTGTTCTGCGCTTTCTGGCGCAGGTACTGGGCCGACTTGACCAGCAGGATCGCCCAACTGACCACGGAAAACAGCACCAGACCCCAGAGCACACCGGGGACAATCATCGAAGACAGTGAATCGTTCATGGCTACACCTCGCTTGCGTTAATCAGTAATGAGTCGGTTGTGCCGTCATTGCGGCAATTTGAAATCGATGGTCTGGGTGGCGAAGCCGTCGATCGGCGTGTCACCGCGCTTGGCCGGAATGAACTTCCAGTTCTTCACCGCCGCGACGGCCGCCTCATCCAGTTGCGGCTTGCCGCTGGACTTGGTCACCGTCACCGCACCGGCACGGCCGTTGGCCAGCACCTGAATGCGCAGCACCAAGCTGCCTTCCCAATTGCGGCGCAGCGCCAGCGACGGGTATTCCGGCGGCGGGTTGCCAAGGCTGGCCAGGCCGGAAATCGCTGCCGACTCCTTGACAGGAGCGGGCGCAGCAGGGGGTGCCGGTGGTGCGCTCGGTGTCGTCGGCGCCGCAGGTGCGGCAGGTTGCGCCGGGGCCGGCGGCGCTTTCGGTGGCTCGACTTTCTTCACCGGTTTGAGTTTCTCGACCGGTTTTGGTTTTTCGATTGGCTTGGGCTTCTCCACCGGTTTGGGCGGCGGCTTGACCGCGTCCTCGTCCTCCACCGGCTGCTCGGGTTCCGGCGGCGGGGGCGGCGGTGGTGGTTCCGGTGTCGGTGGGGCCGGAGGCGTCGGGCTGGTCAGCTCGACGGTCATTTCCGGAATTTCCGGCGGCGTCGGCAGTGGCTCCGGCCGCGCCTGATGGAAGAACCACCACGCGCCGCCGTGTATCAGCGCCGACACGGCGATCAGCAAGAGCAACTGTGGTTTGTTCAACCCGCCGGGTCGTGACGTATTGGCTGTAAACGCCGGACTGGCCGGGGGCGGCGGGACCGGCGCTTGCCGCAACGGCCCCGGCAGGGTTTTGTGCTTTACCGCATCGTTCATTAAAGCTCCCTCGGGTCAGATGAAGGGCAATAAGGTGCCGTCCGAACATATGGCTGATGTTCGAGTGAGTGGGTGCAACTTTCTTCAAGGTGTACGCGAGCCGATAGTTGGACTATCTGTTTAAACGGCCTCGAACAAACTTAATGGCTTAGTAGCATCTATATCGATTGTTCATTATCCATTCCGTGGCTTGTTGTTGTGCGGAGACGTGAGCTGTCTCAGGTTTGTTACAGTTTGCAACAGGTGTGCCAGATGTTGCTGAAACGGGTTGAACGCATATCTTCGGTGTTACTGATGTCGCATTTATATAAGTTTCAGTTTCGCCCACTGTTTATTCGGCGCGAAGCGGTCCTCAAGTCCTCGCAGAAGGGCTTTTTCCAGAGCGAGTCAGAGGGAACGCTGTATCACGCCAATCGGCGGGATAGAGCGGCTCCTCGGTGATCAGGCTTAGCACCTATCGGTGCGTAGCGAATCGATTTGGTGCAGGTCAGTCATTCAGCGGTTCACAGGACAGGTTCCTTATTTTGATTCTGGAGTATTGGTTAACTGCATCACATTCGGGCGTGCGCTTTTGGTGCAACTTCAATGACGGAAAGTCATTGTTCGACAATCTTGTTGTTGTGCCTTTTATTAATTGCCGTATTTAAAAAATAAATAACACTCGGCGCCCGACGATCGCTCGATCGCCAGGCACGCAAAGTGTGCATTGGGTTTCAGGTAATAAAGGAGAAACGCGCCAGGCTGAATAGGTTCGGCTGAACTTTGGGCTGGATTTGCGAGTGAGTCGGGTATGTCGTACGGCGGAGCATTTGAAGATTCACGGAGGAACTCCTTATTGCCAGCTCGGACAGGCGAACTTTTGGTTCGCTGTCGCACCTTACAAGAACGCGGATAGCGTTCGATGAATGCTCTTGGTGCGGGATGGGCACCGCCAGCGCTGATTGGCGAAGGTTGATTTCGCAAGTCGGCAGTGCATGGGAAAAACGTGCCAATCACGACACATTTGCAGAATTTTCTACGTCAGGCCAGCCAGCCATCTACCCTGTGCAAAGGCCTTATCGGGGGAACGGACATGTACCAGCTCTACGGGCACAAGAATTCCGGCGCGGCTGCCATCGAGGCGGCACTGGAGTTGTGCCAGATCGCCTATCGTTTCATTGATACCGAAGCCAGCGCCGAGGCCGACGAGGCGCTGGGCAAACTCAATCCGCTGAAACAGATACCGACCCTGCAACTGCCGGACGGCAGCGCCATGACCGAAAGTGCGGCGATCCTTATTCACTTGGGCCTGACGTTTCCCAAGTCCGGCCTGCTGCCGAGCAAGGCTGCCGATCGTGATCAGGCAATTCGCGGCCTCGCCTATATCGTCAGCAATTGCTACGCAGCGGTCGGCATCATCGATTACCCCGAGCGCTGGCTGAGCGCGCCCGACGAGAGCGCACGGCAAAACCTGATCGCCGGCACCCGCCAGCGCCTGCACTTCAGTTGGGAGGTGTTTGCCGATCAGTTTTCCGGGGAGTTGTATCTGGATGATGAAACGCCCGGTGCACTGGATGTGCTGGCGGCCGTGGTGAGCCGCTGGGCCGGCAGCCGCGAACATCTGCGCCAGACCCGCCCGGGCTTTTATGCGTGGCTGCAAAGGATCGACCGGCACCCGGTGCTGGCACCGGTGTTCGAGCGGCATTGGCCGGCCTGACAGGCGCGATCGTTCCCACGCTCTGCGTGGGAATGCCTCAACGGACGCTCCGCGTTCGGCTTTAGAGGGACGCGGAGCGTCCCAGGCTGCATTCCCACGCAGAGCGTGGGAACGATCATCACTGACCTGGCGCATTCGCGAGCAGGCTCGCTCCCACAAGGGGATCACGGTGGTGGGCTCAGTCGCCGCGAATGTACTGCTCCAGCTGTTTGATCAGCTCGGCCTGTTCGGCAATTGCCTCTTTCACCAGGTCGCCGATCGACAGCAAACCAATCAGTTGCCCGTCCTCGACCACCGGCAGGTGGCGCAGGCGTTTGTCCGACATGATGCCCAGGCAGGTGTCGACGGTTTGTCGGGTATCCACGGTAATCACGTCCTTGACCATGATGTCGCGCACTGGCGTACCGACCGAAGAGCGCCCGTGCAGCACCAGTTTGCGTGCATAGTCGCGCTCGCTGATGATGCCGACCACTTTGTCGTCTTCGACCACCAGCAAGGCGCCGACGTTTTTCTCGGCCATCTTCATCAGCGCTTCGAGCACCATGTGATCGGGTTTGATCTGGTGCACTTCCTGATTTTTCTGATCTTTGAGCTTGAGCAGTTGGGCGACGGTCTTCATGGCGGTTACTCAGGTGTTGTCGTTGTTCATCAAGCATCGTAGACGCAGCTGCGCAGAGCAAGGTGGCAAAGCGGCAGTTAGCGTGCAAAAAACGCCATTTGCCGGAAAAAACATCTTTGTATCGGTGAATGAAGCATCTGTGGCTAGGGGATTTATCTGTAACAAGGGGGATTATCTGTGGCAGAGGATTTATCTGTGGCAATAAGATTTATCTGTGGTGATGGGATTTATCTGTGGTGATGGGATTTATCTGTGGCGAGGGGATTTATCCCCGCTGGCCTGCGCAGCAGGCCCTTTCATTAAAAGCGGGGTCGCTTCGCGGCCAGCGGGGATAAATCCCCTCGCCACAAATGCTGCGTAGAATGGCGTTCTGATTGAAACGTTGAGGTCGCAGTGGTGGATTTACAGCAGGGCTTCGTCCTGACCCGGCATTGGCGCGATACGCCGGCCGGCACCGAAGTCGAGTTCTGGCTGGCAACGGACGCCGGGCCGCGCCGCGTGCGTCTGGCGCCTCAGCCATCGGTGGCGTTTATTCCCGCCGCCCAGCGGGAAGCGGCCGAGCGTCTGCTGCACGATGAAAAGAATGTGGAACTGCGACCGTTGGCGCTGCTGGATTTTCAGCATCGTCCGGTGCTCGGTCTGTATTGCCAGCAGCACGGCCAGTTGATGCGCCTCGAAACCGCGCTCAACCGCGCCGGCGTCGACGTCTTTGAAGCCGACGTGCGCCCCCCGGAACGCTATCTGATGGAGCGCTTCATCACCGCGCCGGTGCTGTTCGGCGGCACGCCTGATGCTGACGGCGTGCTGATCAACGCCCAACTGAAACCCGACCCCATTTACCGGCCGAAACTGCGCTTGGTCTCACTCGACATCGAGACCACCGAAAACGGCGAGCTGTATTCCATCGCGCTGGAAGGCTGTGGCGAGCGCCAGGTGTACATGCTCGGCGCGCCGAATGGCGATGCCAGCATTGTCGATTTCGACCTCGAATACTGCGATTCGCGCACGCTCATTCTGAAGAAGCTCAACGACTGGTTCGCCCGCCACGACCCTGACGCGATCATTGGCTGGAACGTCGTGCAGTTCGATTTGCGCATCCTCCATGAACACGCGCGGCGTCTTGGCGTGCCGCTGAAGATCGGTCGTGGCGGCGAAGAAATGCAGTGGCGCGAGCACGGCAGCCGCAATCACTACTTCGCCTCGGCAGCGGGGCGGCTGATCATCGATGGCATCGAGTCGTTGCGTTCGGCGACCTGGAGTTTTCCTTCGTTCAGCCTGGAAAACGTCGCGCAGACCCTGCTCGGCGAAGGCAAGGCGATCAACAACCCATACCAGCGCATGGACGAGATCAACCGCATGTTCGCCGAGGACAAGCCTGCTCTGGCCAAATACAACCTCAAGGACTGCGAGCTGGTCACGCGGATCTTCGCCAAGACCGAACTGCTGACGTTTTTGCTTGAACGCGCCAGCGTCACCGGTTTGCCGGCCGACCGCAGCGGCGGTTCGGTCGCCGCGTTCACCCATTTGTACATGCCGTTGATGCACCGCCAGGGCTTCGTTGCACCCAATCTGGGCACCAATCCACCCCAGGCCAGCCCCGGCGGGTTTGTCATGGATTCACGCCCGGGGCTGTACGAATCGGTGTTGGTCCTCGATTACAAAAGCCTTTACCCGTCGATCATCCGCACCTTTCTGATCGACCCGGTGGGCTTGATCGAGGGCCTGCAACACCCGGATGACGCCGACTCGGTGCCGGGTTTTCGTGGCGCACGCTTCTCGCGCACCCGCCATTGTCTGCCGTCCATCGTGGCGCGAGTGGCCGAAGGGCGCGAGACCGCCAAACGCGAGCACAACGCGCCGCTGTCCCAAGCGTTAAAGATCATCATGAACGCCTTCTACGGCGTGCTCGGCTCCAGCGGTTGCCGTTTTTTCGATACCCGGCTGGCCTCGTCGATCACTTTGCGCGGCCACGAAATCATGCTGCGCACCCGCCAGTTGATCGAAGAACAGGGCCACGCGGTCATTTACGGCGACACCGATTCAACCTTCGTCTGGCTGCGCAGTCTGCACGGTCAGGAAGAAGCAGCGCAGATCGGCCACGCGCTGGTCAAGCACGTCAATGATTGGTGGCGCGCGCATGTGCGTGAGGAATACGGGCTGGAAAGCGCGCTGGAATTGCAGTTCGAGATTCACTACAAGCGCTTCCTGATGCCGACCATTCGCGGCGCCGAGGAGGGCAGCAAGAAGCGCTACGCCGGTCTGGTCACCCGCGCCGATGGCAGCGAGGAAATGGTCTACAAGGGCCTGGAAACCGTGCGCACCGACTGGTCGCTGCTGGCGCGGCAATTTCAGCAGGAACTCTATGAGCGGATTTTCCAGCGCAAGCCGTATCAGGATTACGTGCGCGACTACGTGCGCAAGACGCTCGCTGGCGAGTTCGACGATCGGCTGATCTACCGCAAGCGCCTGCGCCGCACCCTCGACGACTACGAACGCAATGTGCCGCCGCACGTCCGCGCGGCGCGGCTGGCCGACGAATACAACGCCGAGCACGGGCGGCCCCGGCAGTATCAGAACGGCGGCTGGATCAGCTACGTCATCACCCTGGCCGGCCCGGAGCCGCTGGAGGTACGCCGCGCCGCCATCGACTACGACCACTACATCACCCGCCAATTGCAACCGGTGGCGGATGCGATTCTGCCGTTTGTCGACGACGACTTCTCAACCCTGATCGGTGGGCAACTGGGCCTGTTTTGAGTCGAGCAATTGCAGCGTCCATTCATCGAGAATGCCGTGGAAGTAGCGCTCCAGTGCCTGATGGAACAGGCTGTCCTCGGCGCTGAACTGGGCGAACAAAGTCATCGAAGAATGAAATTTCAGGTCATCGGGATGGCCGAAAATGTCTGCAATCGAGCGCTGCGGCACATTCAGCACCAGTTGCGTGCAAGTGCGCAGCCGCGCCCCGAGCAGCTCGTGGGCCAGATAGGCCTGGGCTTCCTCGGCTGAACCAATGGCAAAGCGCCGTGCCATCTCGCTGCCGCCCAACCCGGCGAACTGCGGGAAGACGAACCACATCCAGTGGCTGCGCTTGCGGCCCGTCTCGAGTTCACGCTGGACCCGTTCGAACACCGGGTCCTGAGCCTGGACAAAACGTTGCAGGTTGTACGGGTCGTGCAGATCTGTGCTTCTCATGGCGAAGCCCTCGCAGTCGGCAGCTCAGACCATGGCCAGTCGCTGCTTGCGTTGTGGCGCCGGAAACACCTTGTCCAGCGCCGCCAGATCCCCGGCGTCCAGTTGCAACTGCGCCGCCTCGGCATTGAGTTGCACATGCTCCGGGCGCACAGCCTTGGGAATCGCAATCACGCCGTCCTGGCGCAGGAGCCACGCCAGTGAAATCTGCGCCGGGGTGGCGTTGTAACGACTGGCAATGTCCTGCAGAACCGGCTCGGCGAGCATCGCGCCGCCCTGGCCGATCGGGCAGTACGCCATCAGCGGCAGGCGCTGATGCTGGCACCACGGCAGCAAATCGAATTCGATACCGCGCTCTTCGAGGTTGTACAGCACCTGATTGGTGGCGCAGGCCGAGCTGGACAGTTCTTCGAGGTCGTCGACATCGAAATTCGACACACCCCAACGGCCGATCTTGCCGTCCTGGCGCAGGCGTTCGAAGGCTTCGACGGTTTCCTCCAGCGGATACTGACCGCGCCAGTGCAGCAGATACAGATCGATGTAGTCGGTGCCGAGCCGACGCAAACTGCGCTCGCAGGCTTGCGGGATGCCCTCGCGGCTGGCGTTGTGCGGGTAGACCTTGCTGACCAGAAAGACTTGATCGCGCAGACCGGCGATGGCTTCGCCGACCACCGTTTCGGCACCGCCCTCGGCGTACATCTCGGCGGTGTCGATCAGGGTCATGCCGAGCTCGATGCCCGTGCGCAGCGCCGCCACTTCACGGCTGTGCGCCGAACGATCCTCGCCCATGCGCCAGGTGCCCTGACCAATCACGGGAACCTGTACGCCGGCCAATTCAAGAGTACGCATCCAAACCTTCTGCCTTAAAGAGTCGATATCTTTAGTGGGCAGCAGGATAGAGCAAGGGTTCCCGGAAGGAAGGAGGAGTCAAGGATGAAACCGGTCAATCGTGGCGAGGGGATTTATCCCCGCTGGGCTGCGAAGCAGCCCCGATCCTGCAACTCGCGCTGTATCAGACAGCGTTCTATTGCAGGTTTTTGGGGCTGCTTCGCATCCCAACGGGGATGAATCCCCTCGCCACAGGGGGAGCATGGCAGGTTACTTGGTGGAGAACTTCAGGATCACGCTGTGGGCGTAAGTCTGCCCCGGATCAAGCCGCGTGCTCGGGAAGTCTGGCTGGTTCGGCGAATCCGGGTAGTGCTGGGTCTCGAGTGTGAACGCGCCCCAGTGCGGATAGACCTTGCCACCCTTGCCCTTGACCGTGCCGTCGAGGAAGTTGCTGGTGTAGAACTGCACGCCCGGCTCGCTGGTGAACAGTTGCAGGACCCGTCCGGATTGCGGATCGCTGACTTCGGTGGCGAGCTTGCTGACATCGCCCTTGGTGTCCAGCGCCCAGTTGAAATCGAAGCCGCCCTGTTTCGGCTCGGCGAATTTCAGCTGCGGATGATCAGCCTTGATGTGCGTGCCGATTGCCGTCGGTTTGCTGAAGTCCATCGGCGTGCCGGCGACAGCCGCCAGCTCCCCGGTCGGGATCAGTTTCGCGGTGACCGGCGTGTAACGGCTGGAGTTGATCATGGCGACTTGCTTGAGAATATCGCCATTGCCGGCACCGGCCAGGTTGAAGTAGCTATGGTTGGTCAGGTTGAGCACGGTCGGCTTGTCGGTGCTGGCCTTGTAGTCGATGCGCAGCTCGTTGTTGTCGGTCAGGCGATAGGTGACTTCGGTGGTCAGATTGCCTGGGAAGCCCATCTCGCCGTCGGCCGAGAGGTAGGTCAGGGTTACGCCAACCGAATCCTTGTCCTTGGTTTCTTTGGCCTTCCAGACTTTCTTGTCGAAACCTTCGGGGCCGCCGTGCAGGGCGTTGGATTTGTCGTTCTGCGGCACTTGATAACGCTTGCCATCAAGTTCGAAAGCACCTTCGGCCAAACGATTGCCGAAGCGGCCGATGGTCGCGCCGAAGTACGCGGTGCCTTTCTGATAGCCCTGCACATCGTCAAAACCCAACACGATGTCGTCGAACTTGCCGTGCTTGTCGGCGACTTTCAGCGCTTGCAGGGTCGCGCCGTAGGTGATCACGGTGGCCTGCATGCCGTGGCTGTTGCGCAGGATGTACTGTTCGACAGGCGTGCCGTCATTGGTTTTGCCGAAGGCTTTGTGTTCGGCGGTCAGGCCCGCCGCGTTGGCGGAAAGGGTAGCGATCATCAGGGACAGTCCGAGGCCGGAGAGCAGGTGACGGGATTGAAGCATGGTTGACCTTCCTTTTTGTTGTTGTTTTCGTATTGACCGTAGGAGCTGCCGAAGGCTGCTCCTATATGTCACTAGTCATGCTATTTGAGCCGAGAAAGAAGATTTATAGCGGATTTACCGCTGTTGGCAAATATAAAGTCCGACTAATTGATATGGCGAAAAGCACCGAAGGTCGGCTCACCGCCCGGGCACCGCACTTTTTCGTAATCGGCGGCTCTATGCATGGCCAGGATGCGGTGACTCCCGCCGCACAGGAATGTGCCTGTCCGAGATTTCATGCCGAGTGTTTTTGCCCTGATCACCGTCGCTCACCGCCGCCCGTGCCTGCTGCTGGCCTGCCTGTTGTCGCTGTTGCTCAGCGGCTGCAGCCACCAGAACGGCAATGGATTTTTCAATCAGATACGAGAAGGGCAGCCGCAGGAATTTCTCCAGACCAGCGTCGACCGTATGGCCACCCTGGCGATGCGCGATAACCTCGACAGTCTCTATCGATTGATGGGCAAGCTTTACTTGCGCAACCCGGAAGAACTGCGCAAATCCGGTTTCCTCACCGTCAACGCCGCCGTGAAACAGGTGCGTCTCGCTGTCGAGCAACAGCAGCCGTTGCCCGTGCTGGGCGGACGCAAGGATCTGGCGGCACTGAGCTATGCGATGAGTCCGGAATTCCTCGGCGACCGCGTCGGCGCCTTCATCTATGCGATCGGCAGCATGCTGGTTACCGCTCACGGCAATCGCACCGAGTTCTACATGACCGACGCGATCAACCCGACTTTCGTGCACAACGCCGCGCGTAACATCGAAAAAGCCATGTGGATTCTGTCGCAACGACAAAACAAGGAAGGCCAGCCGTTGCTGTTCTCCAACGAAATCTCGGAGGAGGGCAGCAACCTCAGCTTCGCCACCGAATTCAGCAAAATCGTCGCGCGCCTCGACCTGCTCACGCAGATGCTCGATGAGCGCTATCGCAGGATCGGACTGAATTACGCGCAAAGCCTCTTGTTCTTGAATTTCCTGCCGGTGCAGTGAACCCGGCAAGTTTTCTGTAGCGCCAGGGGCCACTGTGGGAGCGAGCCTGCTCGCGAAAGCGTTGCATCATTCAACTCATCGGTCGGCTGACACCCCCTTCGCGAGCAGGCTCGCTCCCACAGGGAACTGCAGCAAATTCGATATGGCATAACCATAGACCGCATCGATATATGTGGTTATAAGAAAAATC
This sequence comes from Pseudomonas sp. 2957, assembly GCF_031456345.1. Taxonomy (NCBI): domain Bacteria; kingdom Pseudomonadati; phylum Pseudomonadota; class Gammaproteobacteria; order Pseudomonadales; family Pseudomonadaceae; genus Pseudomonas; species Pseudomonas sp. 2957. Next base: position 932,957 of record NZ_JAVDUL010000002.1, on the reverse strand, counting down.
GCTATGCTGCGGGCCAGATTTTCCTGTCGTTTTCTGGACGTTTGAATGGAATTGGCAAATTTCGGCCTGGTGATTGCCGGGCTGGTGGTGGGGTTTATCGTCGGCATGACCGGTGTCGGCGGCGGTTCGTTGATGACGCCGATCCTGCTGTGGTTCGGCATCAACCCGGCGACGGCGGTGGGTACGGACCTGTTGTACGCCGCGATCACCAAATCCAGCGGCGTCCTCGTTCACAAGAAGAACAAGAACATCGACTGGGCGATCACCGGCTGGCTGACCCTCGGCAGTGTGCCAGCCGTGGCCATGACCCTGTGGTTCCTCAGCACCCTGCACACCGCGCCGGACGCGATGAACGCCATTATCAAGCAGGCGCTCGGCTTCGTCCTCTTCGCCACCGCCCTGGCGATTTTCTTCAAGAAACGCTTGCTCGAATTTGCCCACAAACGCGCCGGCGGCAACTACAACCCGAGCGGTTCGCGGCTTAACGTGATGACGGTGATCACCGGTCTGATCCTCGGCACCATGGTTGCCCTGACCTCGATCGGTGCCGGCGCACTGGGCACCGTCGCCTTGTTCATCCTTTACCCACTGCTGCCAACCCGGCGCCTGGTCGGCACGGAAATCGCCCACGCCGTTCCACTGACCCTCGTCGCCGGCCTCGGCCACGCAAGCATGGGCAACATGGACTGGGGCGTGCTGGGCTTCCTGCTGATGGGCTCGCTGCCGGGCATCTGGCTCGGCAGCCACCTGACCGGTCGCATCTCCGACGAAGTCCTGCGCCCGTGCCTGGCGACGATGCTGGTGTTGATTGGTTACAAGTTGGCGTTCTGAGTCAGCCTGGAGAAAACACTTCCTGTGCAGCGGCCGTAGGGATGTGCCAATGATCGCTTGCGTCATGTTGCGCAAAGTTCTCCCTGACCTAAGCTTCTGACAGGGCAATGCCTTTTTGCCAGACGCCGCCGGAACAATCGCCACGATGCGCAATCAGTAGTGCGTGGATATCAAAAGGAGATGCGCATGCTCATCAGGTCCCTGACCCTGACCCTCTTGCTGGCAATCGCCGGCCCCCTGTTCGCCGCCGACAGCGATTCACCCCTGGCCGGGGACGTGGGCCGCGCCCGTCCGCTGATCGTGATTGCGCAAAGCACCGTCGACCCGGTGTGGCTGAGCCTGAAAAAGTCACTGGAAGACCCGGCCAACAAAAAGGGCGTCACCGACCGCAACATCAAGGTCTACACCATCCTCAGCATGTCCGGCCAGCTCGACGGCAAGGACATGGGCCAGCAGGACACCATGGCCCTGCTGCGCTCGCTGAAGCTCGGCGCCGGCGCTTATCCAAAAGTGTTCCTGGTGGGCAAGGACGGCGAAACCAAGCTCTCCGCCTCGGGTGACGAAGCCAAGGCATTGAGCCTGGCGAAAATCTTCGAAACCATCGACGCCATGCCCATGGCCGAAAAAGAAGCCGCCGCTGCGGCCGCCGCCGCACAAACACCTGCCGCCACCGAGCCGGAACCGGCCAAAGGCGCGAAGGGCAGCAAACCGGCGAAACCGAGCAAACCGCCGCAGATGCCGGATGATTGATTGCGCGTTGCGTGAGTGAAGCAAAATCCCTGTGGGAGCTGGTAGACCAGCTCCCACATTTTTTTGTGAAGTGCACAGTTCAAATGTGGCAGCGAGCCTGCTCGCGATAGCGGTTTTTCAGGCGCTGAAAGGTGACTGATCGAGCGCATTCGCGAGCAGGCTCGCTCCCACAAGTCATCTGCTGATCGAAAGTCGTTGCAGCATGTGCCTGCCGAAATGTCTGACACAAATCGCCTTCAATCTCTGTGGATTTTTCCTGCAAGACGCGGCGGCCGTGGTGAACTGGTGCGTTGTGGCGCAGGGGGATAACCTCTTTTGGCCGCTGAAAAACACAGTGGTCGGATGTGGAAGTCCGGTTGTTCGGTTACATCCATCAATGTCTCAAAAGCGCATGTCGACGGGTTTTATGTCAACATCGCCGCGTTTTGGCGGCTGTGCGCAGGAGCACTCTCGAGTGCGCCGGGTATTGGTGGATTGGCCTGGTCTTCCACACCTGCGTACAGCTGCCACCCTCATGTGGAAGTGAGACAGGTAGTGTTTCCTACAATCCACAACGGTAATCAACACATGAAAAAACACACTCCAAATCCCCCCGAATCCCCCATGGATTCAAGCTCCTTCGACTCCAATAACCCGCGTCTGCGCCACCCCGGCCAACCCGATCCCATCAGCCACGTCTTCACCATTCTCCCCGACATCGACACGGCGACACTGCTGAGCCATGCCTGCGAAACCCTTGCCTCACTGAACGTACTGACCACCGACCTTGCCTGTGAATTGAGCGGTGCGCAGCGCAGCCTGACGTTGTCGATCCAGCAGTTGGCGGTAGTCGGAGAACTGCTGGTCAACCGCGCGCTGGACAATCTCGATTCACCCGCAACGGCGACTCAACATTGAACAGGGAGGTTCTACCATGGCGCGCTACATACCGATCACCGGGATTGACTGCAAAATTCCCTGTGTGCTGATCGACAGCGAAGCCCCCATCGACGTGTTGCACGGCACCGCGGCTTACCGATTGCGCTGTGTGACGCAGCTGATGGAGAGCCTTTCGCTGGACGAGGGCAAGGGACACGATGCATTGCTGTTGCAGGATTTCGCCCGGGTGCTGGCGATTCCGTTGCGCGATAGCTGTGACTTGATGGATGTGATTGGCTGGCGCTTGCAGGCGCAGCTTTAAGCGCTGAAACGAAAAAGATCGCAGCCTGCGGCAGCTCCACCATCAACCGAGTGAAAACCCGATCCTGTAGGAGCCGCCGCAGGCTGCGATCTTCTGCTCTTAATCCGCCAACGCCGCGAAAACTGTGTGCGCAATCTTCACCCGTTCGGCATTCGGGTAATTCTTGTTGGCAAGAATCACAATGCCCATGTCCCGCGACGGCACAAACGCCACATACGCGCCAAAGCCCCGTGTAGAACCTGTTTTATTGAACAGCACATTGGCCGGCTCAGCTTGCGGTGGGGTCAGCCACTCGACTTTGTGAGGTTCCATGGCCATGGGGGTCGAGTTGCCGTTTTGCAGTTTTTCCAGGGTGATCGGGTAGGCGTAGCCTTCCCAGCCCAGGCCTTGGGTCATGTCGCCGACGCGGTAATAACCGATGTGGGTGTTGGCGATGGCTCGGTGCAGATCAGGCGCAAGGCTGGCCGGTTTCAGTTGTGCCTGGACGTAACGCAGCAGGTCGGCGGCGCTGGTTTTGATGCCGTAGGCTTCGGCGTCGAGGGCGCCGGGGCTGACGCGTACCGGTTGGTCGGCGCTGTCGTAGCCTTGGGCGTAAAGCTTCGACTGCGCTGACGGTACGCTGAGGAAGGTGTGCTGAAGGCCGAGTTTCGGCAGCAGGGTTTGCGTCATTGCCTGGTCGAACGGCTGGCCGAGGCTTTTCGCCGTCAGGTAGCCGAACAGGCCCAGGCTCGGGTTGGAATACAGGCGATGGCTGCCGGCGGGAAATTGCGGTTTCCACTGTTGGTAATAGCCGAGCATCTTGTCGGAAGAATCCGCCTCGGCAGGAAATTGCAACGGCAGACCGCCAGCGCTGTAGGTGCCCAGTTGCAGCACGCTGATGTTGTCGAAGGCGCTGCCCTTGAGCTCCGGCCAGAGCTGGCTGGCCTTGCTCGACAGGTCGAGTTTGCCGGTGGCCTGGGCGTAACCGGCGAGGGTGGCGGTGAAGGTTTTACTCACCGAGCCGACTTCGAACAGGGTGTTTTCACTGACTTTTTGCCCGGTGTCTTTGGCAGCGACTCCGTAATTAAAGTAATGCGCCTGGCCATTCAGCGTGATCGCTACGGTCAGCCCCGGGATGTTGTTTTGCTGCATCACCGGGGTGACGGCTTGGCTGACCAGTGCCTGCAATTGCGCATCCGTCGGCGTTGCGGCATGACAGGCAACGCTGCCGAAGAACAGTGCGAAAGCGCTGTGGGAAAAGACCTTGCTCGGGTTGAAGGAACACATGAGTGAATCACTCTCCATGAGTGTCGTTTGTTGTATCCCGCTACACTGCGGGTGATTTTTTCATCGGGCGGCTGATCAGCGCGGTTAATTTAGGCACTTTGCCGACCTTCGACAAACGATGAAAACTCGCACGAAGCCTTAGAAAAATTTGGGACAACCCATGATTCGATCGCAACTGCCGCTCAACGCTCTGCGCGCGTTTGAAGCTTCGGCACGCCACCTGAGCTTCACCCGCGCCGCCGTCGAACTGTGCGTAACGCAGGCAGCGGTCAGCCATCAGGTCAAAAGCCTGGAAGCGCAGCTCAACCTGACCCTGTTCAAACGCCTGCCCCGTGGGCTGATGCTGACCAGTGAAGGCGAAACCTTGCTGCCGGTGCTCAGCACCTCATTCGACCACATTGCGCAGATGCTTGAGCGTCTGGCCGGTGGGCAGTATCGCGACATGTTGACGGTCGGCGCAGTGGGCACGTTTGCGGTGGGCTGGCTGTTGCCGAGGCTGGCGGACTTTCGGGCGAAATATCCGCTGATCGATTTACGCCTGTCGACCCACAACAACCGGGTCGATGTGGCGGCGGAAGGGCTGGATTACGCGATTCGGTTCGGCGCTGGCGCCTGGCATGGCATTGAGGCGACACGCTTGCTCGATGCGCCGTTGTCGGTGTTATGCGTGCCGGAGATTGCCCGGCAACTGCACGCGCCGGCGGACCTGTTGCAGCAGACCTTGCTGCGTTCCTATCGCACTGATGAATGGCCGCAGTGGTTTCAGGCGGCGGGCCTGGCGACCCAGGCCGCGCCACCGCAAAGCATCGTCTTCGACTCTTCACTGGCGATGATGGAAACGGCGTTGCAGGGCGGCGGCGTGGCGTTGGCGCCGCCACTGATGTTCGCCCGGCAACTGGCGGCTGATGCGATTTGCCAGCCGTTCGCGATCGAGATCACCACCGGCAGTTACTGGCTGACGCGGTTGCAGTCGCGAGCGGAAACGGCGGCGATGAACGCGTTCAAGGCGTGGTTACTGCAAGTTTCTGCCTGACACAAACCCCCCCCTTGTGGGAGCGAGCCTGCTCGCGAAAGCGGTGCATCAGCGACAGCACTATCGACTGACCTGACGCCTTCGCGAGCAGGCTCGCTCCCACAATTGAAATCAGCGGCGCCTGCTGGATCACCGCACCAGACACGGCCGTTTGTTATCGAATTTCCACCCCGGAATCAGGAACTGCATCGCCACGCTGTCATCCCGCGCGCCGAGGCCCATGCCTTTGTACAGTTCGTGGGCCTTGGCCACTTGATCCATGTCCAGTTCCACGCCCAGTCCCGGTTTCTGCGGCACTTGCACGCAGCCGTCGACAATTTGCAGCGGTGCCTTGGTCAGACGCTGGCCGTCCTGCCAGATCCAATGGGTGTCGATGGCCGTGATGTCGCCCGGTGCCGCAGCGGCGACATGGGTAAACATCGCCAGAGAGATATCGAAGTGGTTGTTGGAATGCGAACCCCAAGTCAGGCCCCATTCGTGGCACATCTGCGCGACGCGCACCGAACCCTGCATGGTCCAGAAGTGCGGGTCGGCCAGCGGGATGTCCACTGACTGCAACTGAATCGCGTGGCCCATTTCACGCCAATCGGTGGCGATCATGTTGGTCGCGGTTTTCAGCCCGGTGGCGCGGCGGAATTCGGCCATGACTTCGCGCCCGGAATAACCGTTTTCCGCGCCGCAAGGGTCTTCGGCGTAGGCGAGCACTTGGTGCTGATCGCGGCACAGACGAATTGCTTCTTTCAGCGACCAGGCGCCGTTCGGATCGAGGGTGATCCGCGCGTCGGGGAAACGCTCGGCCAGTGCCGTGACCGCTTCGATTTCGGCATCGCCGCTGAGCACGCCGCCCTTGAGTTTGAAATCCTTGAAGCCGTATTTGGCATGCGCCGCCTCCGCCAGACGCACGACCGCTTCGGCGGTCATGGCTTTCTCGTGGCGCACGCGGAACCAGTCGTTGTCGGCGTCCGGTTCGCTGCGGTAGGCGAGATCGGTTTCGTGTTGATCGCCAACGTAGAACAGATAACCGAGCATCTTCACTTCGTCGCGTTGCTGACCTTCACCGAGCAGCGCCGCCACCGGCACGTCCAGATGTTGGCCGAGCAGGTCGAGGAGGGCGGCTTCCAGGCCGGTGACCGCGTGAATGGTGATGCGCAGGTCGAACGTCTGCAGACCACGGCCGCCGGCATCGCGGTCTGCGAAGGTCTGGCGCACCTGGTTGAGGATCTTCTGGTAGGTGCCGATGGGGCTGCCGACCACCAGATTGCGCGCGTCCTCCAGGGTCTGGCGAATGCGCTCGCCACCGGGCACTTCGCCGACGCCGGTGTGGCCGGCGTTGTCCTTGAGGATGACGATGTTGCGGGTGAAAAACGGCCCGTGGGCGCCGCTCAGGTTGAGCAGCATGCCGTCGTGACCGGCCACCGGAATCACTTGCATGTCGGTGATGATCGGAGCTTTGGCGGTGTCGTGAGTAGTCATTATTGTTTTCCTTGTCGAGACGAAGTCAGGCGTGTTTCGGCGCGGCGTCGGCCACAGCCTTTTCAGCAGCGGGTTTCGGCGTGGTGCGCGCGGCGAAGACGATGATTGCGGCGATGATCGAGGTCGCGGCCAGACCATAGAGGCCGCCCTGAATCGAGCCGGTGTGCTGTTCCAGCAGGCCGAAGGTGGTTGGCGCGACGAAGCCGCCGAGGTTGCCCACCGAGTTGATCAGCGCGATCACTGCCGCCGCGATGCGTGCATCCAGATAAGCCTGGGGAATCGGCCAGAACAGCGACGAGGCGGATTTGAAACCCAGCGCCGCAAAGCAGATCGCGACGAAGGCAAAGATCGGCCCGCCAGTGGTGGACATGAACATCCCCGCTGCGGCGATCAACAGGGCAGTGGCGACCCACGCTTGCTGATGTTTCCACTTCGCCGACAGCGAGGCGAAGGCGTACATGCCGACGATCGACAGCAACCATGGAATCGAGTTGAACAGGCCGACCTGCACGTCGCTGAGTTCGCCCATCTTCTTGATGATGCTCGGCAGCCAGAAAGTCGCCGCATAAATGGTCAACTGAATGAAGAAGTAGATCAGGCAGAACAGAATGATCTGCCGGTCCTTGAGCAGTTTGCCCAGCGACGGCCGGATCGGCGTCGCGGCTTCGCGGGCCTTTTGCTCGTCGTCGATGGCGCTGACCAGCGCATCCTGTTCGGCGCGGCTCAGCCATTTGGCGTCGTGGGGTTTGGCATCCAGCCAGAACCAGACAAACACGCACAGGCACACCGAGAACATCCCCTCGATGAAGTACATCCATTGCCAGCCGTGCATGCCCAGCCCATTGATCTGCAGGAGCAGACCGGACAGCGGGCCGGAGATCAGCGAGGCCACGGCAGAGCCGCTGAGGAAGATCGCGATCGCTTTGCCGCGCTCGACGCCGGGCAGCCAACGGGTGAAGTAATAAATCACCCCGGGAAAGAACCCGGCCTCGGCGACACCGAGCAGGAAACGCAGAATATAGAAGTGGGTTTCGTTCTGAATGAACGCCATGCAGGCCGCGACTATGCCCCAGGTGAACATGATGCGGGTCAGCCAGATCCGTGCGCCGACTTTTTGCAGAAGCATATTGGACGGCACTTCGAACAGCGCGTAGCCGATGAAGAACAGACCGGCGCCGAAGCCGTAGGCAGCAGCACCAATGCCCAGATCGGTTTCCATGTGGGTGCGGACGAAACCGATGTTCACCCGGTCAATGTAATTGACGATGAACATGATCACGAAGAGCGGCAGGACGTGGCGTTTGACTTTCGAGATGGCTGAGGCGAGCGTCGGATCGACGCTGTCCTGCATCCCGGAGACGGAGGTTTTCACTGATGTTTCTCCCACTGATTATTTTTATGCGGGTAGGACTGGGTGTTGCGTTGTTGATAGACATCATACAACTGTGTTTTTTTGTCCGACAAGTGGGGAGGGGCGATTAAATTCTTCTGATTGTTCGGTTTCTTATGCGAAAACAGGATTTAAGCTCGTATTTGTTGATTGTTGCGCCAGTCGAGCGGAGCGCCTTTTTGAGATATGAATGGTGGTGCGTGATGGCTGGCTATCGAAAATATTCGACGTAATTGAGTGTTGTCATACAAGTTGATGTCTCATCGACCGCTAAAATCCATCTCAACCGTCATTCCGCAGTGCTACGATCGGCAAGCCCCGATCACCGGAACCGACCATGCAAGAAGACCTCGACGCGCCCGCGCGCAAACGCACTCACAACCTCGCTCATGACTTGGTGGAAAAGCTCACCCAGAGCATCCTGCTCGGGCAACTGTCGCCCGGTGACAAGCTGCCTTCGGAGAACTCCATCGTTCAGGAGCACGGCGTCAGCCGCACGGTGGTGCGCGAGGCGATTTCCAAGTTGCAGGCCTCGGGGCTGGTGGAGACGCGCCATGGCATCGGTACTTTCGTGATCGAACGCGCAGCGGAGCAGGGCCTGCGCCTGAATGTCGACACGGCGCTCGGCGTGCGCAGCATTCTTGAGCTGCGCATGGGCCTGGAAACGCAAGCGGCGGCGCTGGCGGCGCAGCGGCGCAGTGAGCAGCAGGTGCAGCAGATGCGTCAGGCGCTGGATGACTATCAACGGATGCTGGCAAACAATGACAGCTGCGTGGAAGCCGATCGGCGTTTTCATCTGCTGATCGCCGAGGCCACCGGCAACGCTTGTTTCAGCGAAATCATGCAGCACCTGGGCAGTGCGATGATCCCGCGCAATCGCCTGAATGCTGCCGAGCGCGGCGCGGCGGATCTGAGCAAGCTCGGGCACTTGGCCAATCTGGAACACGAGGCGATTCTGAATGCGATCAAGCGTCAGGACGCCGATGCCGCCCGTGCCGCGATGTGGCTGCACCTGACCAACAGTCGTGATCGCTTTATCGCCCAAGGCTGATGCCGCTGGTCTGATCTATCGCACGCCGTCAACGGTCGCGCTTCCAAACAATACGCCCCGGATAATCCGGGCCAGTATTGTGAGGTGCAGCATGGCTGATGACTCGCTTGTTCCCGGTGGCATGGCGCCCACCGACCAGACCCGCCCCGTATCCGGCACCGACGAGCCGACCCTGAGCGATCACGACGCACCGCCGGGCATGGACCCGGGCCGCGACCCGTTGAGCGATGCCGACCGCCCGGATGACTGGAAGGATCCGCCGGATGACGAGGATGTGCCGCCAGCGGATGAGCCGACGCCGTTGTCGGATGATTTGCGCTGAGGTCTGGATTATTCATTGAGTGGGCCGGCCTCTTCGCGAGCAGGCTCGCTCCCACAGTGGATGACACAAACTCCCTGTGGGAGCGAGCCTGCTCGCGAAGACGGCATCGGCTTCGCAACAAATTACGGCCATGCTGCGAGTGCCAGACAAGATCGCCAGTCAACCAACACGCAAATCCCGCATCAACAACCCAAAGCGCAAATCCACCGCGTCCGGAATCGGCACGTACACCGTATGCCCGTCCCCCGGCGCCACTTCGATCGCTTGGCCGCTGACACTCTGCAATTCATGCAGATCAAAATGGAAATTGCCCTTGGGCGTCATCAGTTCCAGATGATCGCCCACGGCAAAACGATTCTTCACTTTCACTTCGGCCAGGCGATCCCGGCGCTCGCCGGTCAGCTCGCCAACGAACTGCTGACGCTCCGACACCGAACTGCCGTGCTGATAATTCTGATATTCGTCGTGCACATGCCGGCGCAGAAAACCTTCGGTGTAGCCGCGCTGGGCCAGCGATTCCAGATCCAGCATCAGGCTGCGATCAAACTCGCGCCCGGCCACGGCATCATCGATCGCCCGGCGATATACCTGGGTGGTGCGCGCGCAGTAGAAATGCGATTTGGTCCGGCCTTCTATCTTCAATGAATGCACACCCATGCGCGTCAGCCGTTCGACATGCTGCACCGCGCGCAGGTCCTTGGCGTTCATGATGTAGGTGCCGTGTTCGTCTTCGAACGCCGGCATCAATTCGTCGGGGCGGTTGGCTTCCTGCAACAGAAAGACCTGATCGGTCGGTGCGCCGAGACCCAGCGTCGGCTCGGGTTGAAAGGTCTGGACGATCTCGCCGAGCTGGTTTTCCGTCGCTTCTTGCGCCGTGTACTTCCAGCGGCAGGCGTTGGTGCAGGTGCCCTGATTGGCATCGCGCTTGTTCATGTAACCGGAAAGCAGGCAGCGCCCGGAATAGGCCATGCACAGCGCGCCGTGCACGAACACTTCCAGCTCCATGCCCGGCACCTGCTCGCGGATTTCACCGATTTCTTCGAGGGACAGTTCGCGCGACAGAATGATCCGGCTCAGCCCCTGTTGCTGCCAGAACTCGACGCTCGCCCAATTCACCGTGTTGGCCTGCACCGACAGGTGAATCGGCATCTGCGGAAAATGCCGGCGCACCAGCATGATCAGGCCGGGGTCGGAGATGATCAGCGCATCCGGGGCCATCTCGATCACCGGCGCCAGATCCTTGAGAAACGTCTTCAGCTTGGCGTTGTGCGGGGCGATGTTGACCACGACGTAGAAACGCTTGCCCTGCGCCTGCGCCTCACGGATGCCCAGCGCCAGGTTGGCATGATCGAACTCGTTGTTGCGCACCCGCAGGCTGTAGCGCGGCTGGCCAGCGTAGACCGCATCGGCGCCGTAGGCGAAGGCGTAGCGCATGTTTTTCAGGGTGCCGGCGGGGGCGAGAAGCTCGGGGGCGATGAGAGTCTGCATTTGGATGTCAGTCGCAAAAGCCGCGCAGGGTAGGGCAGCTGTTGCGAGGGTTCATTGATCTGGATCTATGCTCCATGAATAAACATGGCACTCGCGCGCTCGGCGGCTGACTAAGTGGGGCGGGCGTGCGTGACGCCTGACTGACATGGACCGGATATGAACGAAAAGAGTCTGCAATTCAAATCCCTGACAGTGCTGCTGGTGCTGGTCACGGTGGCCTTTATCTGGATTCTGCTGCCGTTCTACGGCGCGGTATTCTGGGCTGTCATCCTCGGCATTCTGTTTGCGCCGGTACAGCGCAGGTTGCAGCAGAAGTTCGGCTGGCAACGCAACGTGACGTCGCTGTGCACCTTGAGCCTGTGCCTGGTGGTCGCGATTCTGCCGGTGATCATCGTCAGCATCCTGCTGGTCCAGGAAGGGGCGACGGTCTACAAGAACATTGAAAGCGGCGAGCTGGACATCGCTGCGTATCTGGCGCAGTTCAAGCACAGCCTGCCGCCTTACTTTCAGCACTTGCTCGACCGCTTTGGCATGGGCGAACTCGACAGCTTGCGCGAGAAGATCGTCAAAGCGGCGATGCAGGGCAGCCAGGCGCTGGCGACTCAGGCGTTCAGTTTCGGCCAGGGCACGTTCGAATTCGTGGTGAGCTTTTTCATCATGCTGTATCTGCTGTTTTTCTTTCTGCGTGACGGCCCCGAGCTGGCGCGCAAGATGCGCACTGCCGTGCCGCTGGAAGAAAACCACAAGCGCCGCCTGCAACTGAAGTTCAACCGCGTGGTGCGCGCGACAGTCAAAGGCAACGTGGTGGTGGCCGTGACCCAAGGTGCGCTGGGCGGGCTGATTTTCTGGTTTCTCGACATTCCCAGCGCGTTGCTCTGGGCGGTACTGATGGCGTTTCTGTCGCTGTTGCCAGCGGTGGGCGCGGGGATTGTCTGGGCGCCGGTGGCGGTGTACTTCCTGCTCAGCGGCATGATCTGGCAGGGTGTGGTGCTGGGCTTGTTCGGCGTATTCGTGATCGGCCTGGTCGATAACGTGCTGCGCCCGATCCTGGTCGGCAAAGATACCAAGATGCCCGATTACCTGATTCTGGTCTCGACCCTCGGCGGCCTCGCGGTATTCGGCCTCAACGGCTTTGTGATCGGGCCGCTGATTGCCGCATTGTTCCTGTCGAGCTGGGCGCTGTTCGTCGAGACCAAGCCCAAGGTGCAACTGCCCTAAGCGTGAAATGTGCTGCTGGCGACTTGTTGCGACAAGGCCTGCGCTGCTGGCAACGACGTGAGCGGGCCGCTGATCGGCTCGCCATCGCGCACCAGATACCAGCAAGCGAGCAAACCGGATGCACGCAGCGAAGCGGGAACTGCGCTGCCGATCACCGACATGATTTGAACCTGTGCCATGGGAAAACCTCCATCAAACTGATGGGGCTACCTTAGGGATTTGCCGGCACGACGGACAATCAACGCTTTCGATAGTGGTCATTGATGCCAGTGAGGTCTGGCGTCATTCGACCACTTGATCGAGCATGTGCATGACTTCGCGCTCATTGAGCAGGCCCTTGTGCACGAGGTTTTCGGCGAGCAGGGACAGCAGCTTGGCGCAGCGATGGCCTTCCAGGTGCTTGAGCTCGGTGAGCGCGCTGTACACCTTGTTCGAGGTGCACAGACCGACGATGCGGTGCGGGTTTTGTGTGGGCATACAGTCGTCCTTGTTGTTATCGATCTGTTGTTTACGGACGGATTCAGATTGCGGTTCCGTCATGACAAAGCGGTGACCGTTTGATGAAAAAAATCACTACGGTCGATTCCATCATGCCGACTTTAGCTGCTCAAACTGTTCTCACAGCGACCCTGGCGAGATTTTTTCAGACGTTGGCCGACCAGCGGTCATAAAAAAGCCCCGCTTGAAAACGGGGCTCTGTGTTGCGCTTACCAGCGTGGACCGCCGTAGTAGCCATGCGGGCCGCCGTAGTAGCCGTGGGGCCGACCGTAATAACCACGAGGCGGACCGTAATAGACGGGGGCCGGCTGCACGTAAACCGGTTGCTGCACATACACCGGCGCCGGCTGGTAATAGACCGGCGGTGGCGGTTGCTGCACGTAGACCGGTTGCGGCTGTACATAAACCGGCTGCTGCTGCACGTACACCGGCCGATCCTGGTTGATCAGTGCCGAGCCGATGATGGCCGAGCCGACGATCGCGCCAAACACTGCAGGGCCCTGCCAGCCATGGCCACCACCCGCTTCAGCCTGGCCGGTGACGGCAAGTGCGCCAATCAACAAAGCCATGATGGGAAGTTTACGAATCATGATAAGTCCTCGGTTCTTCGACCCGGCGCCGCGGCCTGAATCAGGCCCACAGTTGTCGCGGGGATACAGCTAAGACAGCAAATTTGCGAAATTCAGCACAGCCGCTGGGTAAATTTTGTGTAAGGTCTGTAGCGGCTTCTTTACCCGGCTGCGCAGCGCCACAGACAAGCCGCAATGATGATTCAGAACCCGGTGGGCTGGCCAATCCCGTCCATCCGAAAGTGCGTTTGAAGGAGAAGTTTCATGCAGATGAACCCGAACAAAGACACCCAATTGTGCATGTCCCTGTCCGGGCGGCCGGGGAATTTCGGTCTGCGTTTTCACAACCATTTGTATGAACAGCTGGGCCTGAACTTCTACTACAAGGCGTTCAGCAGCCAGGACCTGACCGGCGCGGTCGGTGGCATCCGGGCACTGGGCATTCGTGGCTGCGGCGTGTCGATGCCGTTCAAGGAAGCCTGCATTGCGCTGGTCGATGAGCTGGATGCGTCGGCGGCGGCGATCCAGTCGATCAACACCATCGTCAACACTGGTGGCCACCTCAAGGCCTACAACACCGATTACATCGCCGTCGCGCAATTGCTGGAGAGCCACGCGGTGCCGAAGGATTCCACCTTCGCTCTGCGTGGCAGCGGCGGCATGGCCAAAGCGGTGGCCAGCGCCCTGCGCGATGGTGGCTACAAGAACGGTTTGATTGTCGCCCGTAACGAGCGGGCCGGCCGCGCCCTGGCGGATTCGCTGGGTTATCGCTGGCAGGCAGAGCTGGGTGACGAGCGCCCGCAGATGCTGATCAATGTCACCCCGGTAGGCATGGACGGCGGGCCGGAGGCGGGGCAACTGGCGTTCGAGCCTGAAGTGATCAAAGCGGCTGAGACCGTATTCGACGTGGTGGCAATCCCATCGGAGACGCCGCTGATTGTGCGGGCGCGGGCCGAGGGCAAGCGAGTGATTACCGGGCTTGAGGTGATTGCGATTCAGGCGCTGGAGCAGTTTGTCCTCTACACCGGGGTGCGGCCGAATGAGGCTCAGTTTGCGGCGGCGGTGGATTTTGCGCGTAGCTGATTGATCTTTTAGTGGCTGGGCTGGCCTCTTCGCGAGCAGGCTCGCTCCCACAGGTTGAGCTGGAATGCGATTGAATGTGGGAGCGAGCCTGCTCGCGAAGGCGGCGCTGCGGTTCTGGATCACTATCTATAATCCTCGCCAGCACGCACAGACGTGCCCACCACTAAAACCTTAACTGAGGCCGCCCATGCATCCGCCCATCCTCAACCTCAACGAGGTCGAACTCGAAGCCCTTCCCGAAGCCCTGGCCCCTGAAGGCGACACCGCCGGTCGTTATCTGCAGCGTTTCGCGCGGATCGGCCAGCAACTCGGTGCGCAGAAACTCGGTTACCGTCTGTACGCGCTGCCAGCAGGCATGCGCGGCAGTCCATTCCACAGCCATCGGGTCAATGAGGAGATGTTCTACGTGGTGGCCGGGGAGGGCGAGGTGCGGTTGGGAGGCGAGCGTTTTCCGATCCGCGCCGGTGATGTGATCGCCTGCCCACCCGGCGGACCGGAAAAGGCTCACCAGATCATCAATACCAGCGCGGATGAGCTGCGTTATCTGGCGATCAGCACTCAGCAGCAGCCGGAGATCTGCGAGTACCCGGATTCGAACAAGTATGCGGTGATGGATAATTTCACGGTGGATGCCGAGGGCAAGGCCTCGGGCTTTGTCGCTGTCGCGCGGCAGGTGGATGGGGTGGATTACTGGGATGGGGAGTGACGCGGGCTGCTGAATATCGCGCAGACCCTGTGGGAGCGAGCCTGCTCGCGAAGGCGGCAGGTCATTCGAGGTCGTGGTGACTGACACTACGCTTTCGCGAGCAGGCTCGCTCCCACAGAGGTTCTGTTGCGATTATTCGAGGCGGGCCAGGCGTTCTTCCAGTGCGGCGATCCGCGCTTCCAGTTCTTCGATACGCTCCAGGGAAACGCCAGCGCTCGAGCGCTCCCCAGGATTTTGCCGCGCCGCCAATATTGCCTCGACATCCGCCGGGTCGCCCAGGGCATGGGTATAACGATCCTCACGCTGCCCGGCCTGACGCGGAATCAATACCGCCAAACCGCGTGCGATCAGCCGTTCAAGCTGATGAACCACCTGCTCGGCGTCCTCGAACTCGTGCATGCGTCCGCTGCGGGTCAGCAGTTCGTTGACGGTCTGCGGACCGCGCAGAAACATCAAACCCGTCAGAATCACCTGTGCCGGCACCAGTTCCAGCGCCTTGTCGACCTTGTGCTCCCAGCGGTCGGCGCGGCTGCCCATCACCAGCCGGGTGAAACCTCGACCTTCCAGCGCCCGCAGGCTCTGCCCGACCTGACCCTGATTGAGGTTCATTACCGGCTCGCGACTGGTTTTCTGATTGCAGGCCAGCACCAGTGCGTTGAGGGTCAGCGGATAGGTTTCGGGGCTGGTGGCCTGTTTTTCGATCAGCGCACCGAGAATGCGGATTTCCGTGGCATTTAACCGTGGCTGTTCGGAGGTGGATTCTTGTTCGTTGCTCATCGCGCGTTCCCTCTGCAGTCGAAGCCGCCTAGCCTAATCCTTGCCAAACAAAAGGCAAGCCGTGTGCTCATCAAGCATGGCTATAATCGCCACCACGTATTACCCAGCCATCACATGAGACTGCCATGACCATTTCACTGTACGCCGCATCCGTCCCGGTTTTTCAACAAATGCTCAACGCCCTGAGCGATGTGCTGAAAAAGGCCGAAGCCCACGCCAGCGCGAAAAACATCGACCAGAGCGTCTTCCTGCAAGCGCGTCTGTACCCGGACATGTTCCCGCTGGTGCGTCAGGTGCAGATCGCCGTGGATTTCGCCAAAGGCGTGTCGGCACGTCTGGCCGAAGTCGAACTGCCGAAGTACGACGACACTGAAACTACCTTTGCCGAACTGCAAGCGCTGATCACCAAGGTTCTGGCCTTCATTGGCGAGATCAAGCCAGAGCAGATCGACGGCAAGGAAGGCATCGAAATCGTGACCCGTCCGGGCACGCCGAAAGAGAAGCGCTTCAGTGGTCAGGCGTATCTGCTGACTTACGGCCTGCCGCAGTTCTTCTTCCACGTTACCACCACCTACGCGCTGCTGCGTCATAACGGCGTTGAAGTGGGCAAGCGCGATTACATGGGCGCGTTCTAAACACCCGGATACGAAAAAGCCCGCCAAGGTTCGCGCCTTGGCGGGCTTTTGTTTTTCTGTGGGAGCGAGCCTGCTCGCGAATGCGGCGTATCAGGCGATATTAATACTGAATGTCTCGCCCCTTTCGCGAGCAGGCTCGCTCCCACAAGGTAAGGCGGTTACGCCGTACGCTGAGCCTTCTCTTCCTCGCCCAGGCAAGCCGCCGCGGTAAACAGCACGTCAGTCGACGAGTTCAGCGCGGTCTCCGCCGAATCCTGCAGCACGCCAATAATGAAGCCCACCGCCACGACCTGCATGGCGATCTCGCTCGGGATGCCGAACAGGCTGCACGCCAGCGGAATCAGCAGCAGCGAACCACCGGCCACACCGGACGCGCCACAGGCGCAAATGGCTGCGACGACGCTGAGCAGGATTGCGGTCGGAATGTCCACTGCGATGCCCAAAGTGTGCACCGCCGCCAGGGTCAGCACGGTAATGGTGATCGCCGCACCGGCCATGTTGATGGTCGCGCCGAGCGGGATCGATACCGAGTAGGTGTCTTCGTGCAGGCCCAGGCGCTTGCTCAATTCCAGATTGACCGGAATGTTCGCCGCCGAGCTGCGGGTGAAGAACGCGGTAATGCCGCTTTCACGCAGGCACATCAGGGTCAGCGGGTACGGATTGCGGCGCAGCTTCCAGAACACGATCAGCGGGTTCATCACCAGCGCGACGAACAGCATGCAGCCCAGCAGCACCGCCAGCAGGTGCGCGTAGCCGAGCAGCGCGCCGAAACCGGAGGTGGCCAGTGTCGACGCGACCAGGCCGAAGATGCCCAGCGGCGCGAAGCGAATGACCACACGGACGATCACGGTGACGCCGTTGGACAAGTCACCCAGCACCTCGCGGGTGGTGTCGCCGGCATGCCGGATGGCAATGCCCATACCGATCGCCCAGGCCAGAATGCCGATGAAGTTGGCATTCATCAGCGCGCTGACCGGGTTGTCGACGACGCTCAGCAACAGGCTTTGCAGCACTTCGCCGATGCCGCCGGGCGCAGTCACGGCAACGTTCTCGGTGGACAACACCAGATTTGACGGGAACGCCATGCTGGCGACCACGGCCACCACCGCAGCGCTGAATGTGCCCAGCAGGTAAAGGAACAGGATTGGCCGGATGTGGGTTTCCTGGCCGTGCTTGTGGTTGGCGATCGAGGCCATCACCAGCACGAACACCAGAATCGGCGCCACGGCTTTCAACGCCGAGACAAACACCTTGCCGATGAACGCGGTGGACTTCGCCAGCTCCGGTGCAATCAGGGCCAGGGCAATACCGGCGATCAGACCAATGACGATCTGGCTGACCAGACTCAGGCGTTTCAGGCGTTGCAGTAACGAAGGGGATGAAGCGGTCATAGCGGCATCTCTGTTTTTTATAGGGTGCGAAGCGTCGTGGGCAGTCACGAAACGCCTGTCGAAGTGACATCAACGCCGCCAAACGGCACGTTGAACAGCTGTACGATTTTCAGGGCGCGGACTTTATCACAGCGTAAGCGTGAACCTTCAGGCCTGTGACGATCTGCCACCGGATCGGCCCGGCAGATCGGCAGTTTTGGGCAACTCAGTGCGGACGCAGTCTGTTAAGCTTCGCCATCCTCATTTTCAAGTTCTGCCAGCGGGCCTCCGGGTCATCGCTGGTGTCGTCGTTTTGCTGGAGTTGCGCATGCTGTTGCCTATTCTTCTGTTGTCCGCCGCCGGGTTCACGGTGCTGACCACGGAATTCGTCATTGTCGGCCTGTTGCCGGCGATCGCCCGAGACCTCGAAGTCAGCATCCCGCAAGCCGGGCTGCTGGTGACCTTGTTTGCCTTTACCGTGGCGCTGTTCGGCCCATTCCTGACCGCGTATTTCGCCCGTTTCGAACGGCGCAAACTGTTCATCAGCATTCTGATCATGTTCGGTCTGGCCAATACCGTTGCAGCGTTGGCGCCGAATATCTGGGTGATGGCCATCGCGCGTCTGATTCCGGCGTTGGGTTTGCCGGTGTTCTGGGCCTTGGCCAGTGAGACAGCGGTGGACATCGTCGGCCCGGATTTCGCCGGCCGCGCCATCGCCAAGATCGGCTTCGGTATCGTCTGCGCCACGGTGTTTGGCATTCCGGTCGGCACGCTGATTTCCGACGCGTTCGGCTGGCGCAGCGCATTCGGCATTCTGGCGTTGATCGCATTTGCCAAAGCCTTGCTGCTGTTTGTCTATCTGCCGAAAACCAGTCTGCACCAGCATCAGGTCAGCTTCCGTTCACAATTCAAGATCCTGCGCAGCCCGCTGATGCTCGGCCATATCTTGTTGTCGATTCTGGTGTTCAGCGGCATGTTTACCGCTTACACCTACCTTGCCGACATCCTCGAACGACTCGCCGGTTTCAACGGCACCGTGGTCGGCTGGTGCCTGATGGCGTTTGGCGCAGTCGGGCTGATCGGCAACTCGCTTGGCGGGCGTGCGGTGGATCGGCATCCGCTGGGGGCGTCGGTGTTGTTCTGCGCGTTCATGATCGCCGGTATGGTTTCGCTGGTGCCGAACATTCATTCGCCAGTGGGGCTGGCGGTGGCGATGGGCATCTGGGGCGTGACTCAGGCGGCGTTGTTCCTGGTCAGCCATGTGCGCTTGATGAAAGCCGCGCCGGAAGCGCCGGCCTTTGCCGCGTCGCTGAACATCGCCGGAGCCAATCTCGGTATCGGCTTGGGGGCGATGGTCGGCGGCCGGGTGATCGACAGTGCCGGGCTGGGCTTCCTGGGCTTTGCCGCTGCCGGCTTCATTTTGCTGTCGGTGTTCCTCGCCATGGTGCTGATGACGCTCAAACCACGGGAAGTCTGCGCTTCATAACCCGGTAAACAACTCGCGTCGGGCACCTTCGGTAATCGCTACGATGCCAGGGTGCTTGACCTTGCGTTCCACCGAAATGGCATAGAACGACTCGCTCACCGCGTCGGTCTGGCCGATCAGCTCGACGCCGTACTGGCGCTTCACTTCCTCGGCAATCACGCTCGGGCCAATAAAGATCCCGCTGCCGGATTGGCCGAAGGCCTGCATCAAAGCGCTGTCATCGAATTCGCCGACAATCTGCGGCTGGATCTGCTGTTCGGCGAACCAGCGCTGCAAACGGCTGCGCACCACGGTTTCCGCGCCGGGAATCAGCAGCGGTGCGCCGTGCAGGCTGCGCGGGAAATCCTGGCCATACTGCGCGGCAAGTTCGGCGGTGGCGAAGAAACTGATCCCGCATTCACCGAGCTTCTGGCTGTAGCCTTTGATGTCCAGATGCGAAGGCATCGGGCTGTCGGAAATCACCAGATCCAGACGCTGAATGGCCAGATCGGCGAGCAGGCGCTCGAGTTTGTCCTCGCGGCAGGTGATGCGCAGCGGCTCGCTCAATTCCATGGTCGGCGCGATCAGGCGATAAACAATCGATTTGGGCACCACATCGGCCACGCCGACGCGAAAGAGGATCTGCTGCTCGTTGGGCTGCGCACGCAGCATCAGCTCCAGCTCGCCGCCCAGTTGAAACATTTGCTCGGCGTAGGGCAGGGCCTGGCGCCCGGCTTCCGTGAGCTCCAACTGGCGGCCAACCCGGCGAAACAATTCCACGCCATAGGTTTGTTCGAGCAGTGAAATCTGTCCGCTGATCGTCTGTGGCGTCAGGTTCAGCTGCTCGCACGCCCGGACGATGCTGCCGGTTTTGGCTACAACCCAGAAGTAATGCAGTTGTCGGTAATTGAGCATAGTGATGGCCACTTCGTGAAAACCGAAGTATAGCCGCTAAAAATACGAATTTTCCTGAAGTGTTCATCTCCCTAGAATGCCCAGCCATCGACGGCCGGTGTGTGCGCCTGTCTGTTTATTCGAAGGAAACCTTATGAAATACACATTTCCCGCAGTGATGTTTGCGTCTTTACTGGTTCTGGCCGGTTGTGATCAGGCGGAAAAAAGCGCCCAGCAACTGATGGGCGCGGCGGCTGAAACCGCCAAACAAGCAATCGACGACACCCATAAAGCCGCTGAGCAAGCGCTCAGCGATGCCACTGGTGGTTTGATCGAGAAAAAAGAAACACCGGAAAAACAAGCGGAAGAATCCGAATCTTCCTCCAAGACCATCTAAACCGTCTTACACAGAGTCAGGACTGACCCATGGAATATCTGTTAGAACTCGCCGCCAGCCCCACCGCTTGGGTTGCTTTGGCCACACTGGTGGTAATGGAAATCGTGCTCGGCATCGATAACCTGATCTTTATTTCGATCCTGACCAACAAATTGCCCGAACAGCATCGGCAGAAGGCGCGTCGTATCGGTATCGGCATGGCCCTGATTCTGCGTCTGGCCCTGTTGAGCACCATCGCGTTCATCGTGCAGTTGACCGAGCCTGTGATCGAAATCCTTGGCCAGGCGTTCTCCTGGAAGGACATGATCCTGATCGCCGGTGGCCTGTTCCTGGTGTGGAAGGCCACGACCGAGATCCATCACAGCATGGACCCGTCGCCGGAAGACCCGAAGACCGCGACTTCCACCGTAACGCTTGGTTTTGCCGCGGCCATCGGTCAGATCCTGATGCTCGACATGGTGTTCTCGATCGACAGCATCATTACCGCTGTCGGCATGACTGAACACTTGCCGATCATGATCATCGCGGTGGTGGTGTCGGTGCTGGTGATGCTGCTCGCGGCTGATCCGCTGGCCAAGTTCATCAACGACAACCCGACCGTGGTCATGCTGGCGCTGGGCTTCCTGATCATGATCGGCATGACGCTGATCGCTGAGGGCTTCGGCGCCCACGTACCGAAAGGTTATGTGTACGCGGCCATGGCGTTCTCGGCCGGTATCGAAGTGTTGAACATGCTGTCGCGCCGGGCGAAGCAGAAGAAGGTTGCTCAGCAGGCGTAATTGCTGAGAACACAAAAAACCGCCTGGGCTGGTTGAGCTCAGGCGGTTTTTTTTCGCTTTGGTGTTGGGGGGTGTGGTTTAGAGCTTGCCCCTCATCGGAACGCCGCCCGCCCAGCCCTCTCCCGAGGGAGAGGGGGCCGATTGAGTGGCTTTTCAGATCCTGAGTTCGGCTGCATATTTCACGTCGACCTAATTCGGAAGAACAACCCGGTCAGTTCCCTCTCCCTCCGAGAGAGGGCTAGGGTGAGGGGCTCTTGATCTTCAATGCGCAGCAGCGTGCCGCACTGGATGCTTCTCTGTTTTCTCAACCGGCATCGTCTGCACCGGATGATGCCGCCGCGAAATCCGCAGCACACCCCACAACATGGCAGTCGCCACGGCCAGCCAGCCGGCTATCAACATCACAATGGTCATGGTCAGGCTCATTGGTGCCTCCTCTTCGCCCTGCGTCGGGCGCTCGCTTTTCGCAATTCGCTCTATTTCAGTGACAGTCTAGTCAATGGGGTGTTTCAAGCTATTGACCAAAGGTCGTTAGTGACCAATCAGTTTGCTCGATGCAATCGCCCGCTCTGCGGTTTAAGGCTATACCGCAGGCGGGTGCGGCTCTATGATCGCTGGCGTTGCCGGAACACGATGACCGGCGTCTGGAAGAGAGTGACGATGGTTCAGGTATTTTCTCGAGTGCGCGGAGCGTTGCTTGCCGGCGCTTGCGCGGTGTTGCTGAGCGGATGCGCGGGCAACGTGGCCCCGGAAGTCAAGCGCTTGCCGGAGCGGGTTGAGCTCAGTGGCACCTTTTATCGTGGCGAAGCCAATCAGAGCGGGCCGCAGGTGCTCGCCAGTCTGCTGTCGCAACAAGGCATCGTCATCACCCCGGGCCTTCTGGAAAAACCGCTGCACTTGCCGGGGGCTGAGGACAAGTTGCAGCAGAACATGCAGAACCTCGCCCGCGAATATGGCCTGGTGGTTTATCCGCTCGACAGCGAGCTGCCAGCCTTGCTGACCCAGGTCGCGGCGGGCTATCCGGTCATGGTACGTTTCAGCGAAGGTTCGGCATTCTGGGCCGAGCCGCGTTACGCGATCCTGTCCGGCTACGACCGCAACAAACAGAAGGTCCTGCTGCGCGCCGGCATGAATCGTCGGCAGTTGATGGATTTCGGCAGCTTTCAAGCAGCGCTCGAAAAGGCCGGTGGCTGGGCGATCCTGATTCAGAAACCGTCGCAGATCCCGGCAGCCGTCGACCGCTCCCTTTGGCTGAAAGCCGCCGATGAACTGGCGCAGGCCGGTGAAGAAAACGCTGCGGCGCAGGCGCGAAAGGCTCTGGCGGCGCAATAAACCTCCGTTCGTCATCTGCCGGGCACGACTGCGCCGGGCCGGCCTCTGAAGATTAATGCCCGTGCTTCGCGGGTGAATCAAGGAGGCAACATGGCAGATTCCCAAACCCCGAAAGGCCCACACTCGTCCGAACATTCCTCGGGCGATGATCTGGGCTTCGATCCGGATTCGCCGGACCTCGAGGATCCGCAAGTTGATCCGGTCGGTCCGGCTAAGGCCCCGCAGGATGTCGAGCCCGGTGAAGATCCGAAGAAACCGGCCAAGCCCTATGATCCGTTAGCCGATCTGAAACCTTGATGTGAGGTGCGTATGAGTACCGATTCAAGCTTCGATGACCACAAACCTGACAGCGTACCGACCACGCCGGAGCCGGAGGTTGATCCGGTGCTGGACCCGGACAGCCCGATGCGCGACCCGATGGCGCGGCCAAATGTGCTGACGCCGGACGTTTCGCCAGAGCCGAGCTCGGGCGATGGCATTCCTGATGACGACAAGATGCCACTGCCCAACGACTGACGCGCAGACGAAAAAAAGCCCCGAACATTCGGGGCTTTTTCATGATTGCCGGATCTACTTTGCCGCTTCGACCACGCCGCTCTGACGGCTCTTGAGGTTCTTGTCGGCTTTGTACTGCTGTGCCACCGCTGGAACACTCGCGCTGCGCCCGGTTTCCACCCAGCTGCGGATACGGCTGGCGTCGGCAAAATGCGTATATTTGCCAAACGCATCGAGAATCACCAGGGCGACCGGACGGTTGCCCATCTTCGTCACCAGCACCAGGCAATGGCCGGCCGGGTTGGTAAAACCGGTCTTGGTAATCTTGATGTCCCAATCGGCCTTGGTAACCAAGTGGTCGGTATTGCGGAAGCCCAAGGTGTAGTTGGGCTTGCGGAACGCCACGGTCTTTTCCTTGGTGGTGGTCAGTTGCACCAGAAGCGGTTGCTTGTGCGCGGCCACCAGCAATTTGCTCAGGTCGCGGGCGGTGGAAACGTTGCGCTCTGACAGCCCGGTCGGCTCGACAAAGTGCGTGCTGGTCATGCCCAGCGCCTTGGCCTTGGCGTTCATTGCCGCAATAAAAGCAGCGTAGCCACCTGGATAGTGGTGCGCGAGGCTGGCGGCGGCGCGGTTTTCCGAAGACATCAAGGCGATCAGCAGCATCTCGCGGCGAGGCAGCTCACTCTTGAGTTTGACGCGGGAGAACACACCCTTCATTTCCGGGGTGTTCCTGATATCGACATCGATCCATTCGTCCATGTTCTGTCGAGCTTCCACCACGACAAGGCCAGTCATCAGCTTGCTGACGGAAGCGATCGGTACGATCACGTCAGGGTTGCTGGAATAAATGACTTTGTTGGTCTGCATATCCATGAGCAGGGCGCTGCCAGACGCGATCTTCAATGTCGAAGCGTCACGTGGAGCAGCGGTGGTTTCCGCAGCGTTGATCGTTGGCGTGATGAATGTGCCTGTAACAGCAAACAACAGGCTCAGAATCGAGAGACGAATTTTCACGCGGGCGAACTCTAAAAGGTTGGATATACCGTTAGTTTGTAACGGGTTATTTCTCAAAACCGGCGCATTTTAGGAGTATGGCTGAAGAACTGTCGATGGTTGTTTGTAAGACCTGAAAATCTCGTGAAAAGGCCTGTAAAAAGAGCGGTTTCCGGCGAACGGTTGAAGTTTTTTCTCAGGCAAGAAAAACCCCGCACGAGGCGGGGTTCTGATGCGGCGTAAAAACCCGGTCAGACGTGCAGGGTTTCTGCGGCGTAGAGCGTGTTTTCCAGCAGGCAGGCGCGGGTCATCGGGCCAACGCCGCCCGGTACCGGGGTGATCCAGCCGGCGCGGGGCAGGGCGGTTTCGTAAACGACATCACCGACCAGTTTGCCGTCGTCCTGACGGTTGATGCCGACGTCGATCACGATCGCGCCTTCCTTGATCCACTCGCCCTTGACCAGGCCCGGCTTGCCGGCGGCAACGACCACCAGATCAGCGCGGCCGACGTGGCCCGCCAGATCCTTGGTGAAGCGGTGAGTCACAGTGACGGTGCAGCCGGCCAGCAGCAATTCCATGGCCATCGGGCGACCGACGATATTGGAGGCGCCCACGACTACCGCGTCCATCCCGTAAAGATCAGCGCCAGTGCTTTCCAGCAAGGTCATGATGCCTTTCGGGGTGCAGGGGCGCAGCAGCGGAATACGCTGGGCCAGGCGGCCGACGTTGTAGGGATGGAAACCGTCGACGTCTTTGTCCGGGCGGATGCGTTCCAGCAGCTTGGACGCGTCGAGGTGTTCGGGCAGAGGCAACTGCAGGAGAACGCCGTCGATAGCCGGATCGTCGTTGAGGCGATCGATCAGATCGGTCAGGGCGTCCTGAGTGGTGTCGGAGGGCAGGTCGTAGGCTTGAGAGAGGAAGCCAACCTCTTCACAGTCTTTACGCTTGTGCGAGACATAAACCTGAGAGGCAGGATCGCTGCCGACCAGGATCACCGCGAGGCCGGGGGTGCGCAGGCCTTGCTGGCGACGCTCGGCAACTCGTTGGGCGATCTGCTGGCGCAGGCTGGCGGCGATCGATTTGCCGTCGATTAGTTGTGCAGTCATTGCGCGTGATTAACCATCGAGAGGGGAAAAAATGAGAACGCATTCTCGCATGTCGAGCGGTGAGGGCAAAGGCGCTTGGTCAGCAAATTCCTCTAACTCCTTTAATTAAATGAATTTTTTTCAAAAAGGATTTGACGACCTTTGGAGCCCTCTATACTATTCGTCGCACTTGTCGGGCACAGCCTAGCACTGGTTAAGAAGGTGAAGCGGAATCAAGGTTCTGCGACACTGGAAAGCACTTAGTTTGTAGTCCTTTAAGAGTACAGATTAACAAGGCGCCCGTAGCTCAGCTGGATAGAGCATCCGCCTTCTAAGCGGATGGTCGCAGGTTCGAGTCCTGCCGGGTGCGCCATTAGGCAGCTTTGGCACAAGTAACGCGATATGGTGGGCGTAGCTCAGTTGGTAGAGCACGGGATTGTGACTCCCGTTGTCGTGGGTTCGATCCCCATCGTCCACCCCATATTTCGAAAGGCGCCAGATTTAACGGTCTGGCGCCTTTGCTTTAAAAGCTTCATCCGCGGATGTGGTGGAATTGGTAGACACACTGGATTTAGGTTCCAGCGCCGCGAGGCGTAAGAGTTCGAGTCTCTTCATCCGCACCAAATAAAGCTTCATCTGTGCCTAGGGCCTGATGAAGTTTCGACAAAGAAGTTGTTTGGCTTTTTTGTTACGCAATATGGTGGGCGTAGCTCAGTTGGTAGAGCACGGGATTGTGACTCCCGTTGTCGTGGGTTCGATCCCCATCGTCCACCCCATATTTCGAAAGGCGCCAGATTTAACAGTCTGGCGCCTTTTTTGTTTTAGCGGTTTCGAAATCCGGCCATGGCCGATTTCGAAGCGCAGGGCAGGGCACTTCATCGCTTTTAAAGGATCCGATGACGCTGAGCTGCTCGTCGTTCCGGTTTTGCTGGAACACCTGTCGAGGCGTATCTGATAGTTGCTTCTATATATAGAAGCGTTGCTGCAGAGCCCTGACGTGATCGCTTGTATTCGCCAGTGGAGTGCACGGCATTCGTGCGGCGCTCCCTATAAATTGCCTGCTGTTTTTTTACCCGTTTCCAGTAGGGTGACTTCTTGAGTTTGACCCACTAGAATGCATGCCCTTGATTCTGGGGTCGGAAACGGCCGGCTAACGTCTGTGCAACGAGGAATATCCATGCAAGTTTCTGTTGAAAATACTACTGCTCTCGAGCGCCGCATGAGCGTCACCGTGCCGGCAGAGCGCATCGAGACTCAGGTCAACAAGCGTCTGCAGCAGACTGCCCAAAAGGCCAAAATTGCTGGCTTCCGTCCAGGCAAAGTGCCAATGAGCGAAATCAAGCGCCGTTTCGGTGCTGATGCGCGTCAGGAAGCGGTAGGCGACGTCATCCAGTCTTCCTTCTACGAAGCTGTGGTCGAGCAGAAGCTCAACCCTGCCGGTTCGCCTTCGATCGAGCCAAAGTCGCTCGAAGCGGGCAAGGATCTGGAATACGTTGCTGTATTCGAAGTCTTCCCTGAGTTCACCGTTGCTGGCTTCGAAGGCATCACCGTTGAGCGTCTGAGCGCTGAAGTGGCTGACGCTGATCTGGACAAGATGCTCGACATCCTGCGCAAGCAGAACACCCGTTTCGAAGTGGCCGACCGCGCTGCGCAGAACGAAGATCAGCTGAACATCGATTTCGTTGGCAAGGTTGACGGCGAAGTGTTCGCTGGCGGCTCCGCCAAGGGTACTCAGCTGGTGCTGGGTTCCGGCCGCATGATCCCGGGCTTCGAAGAAGGCCTGGTTGGCGCTAAAGCCGGCGAAGAACGCGTTCTGAACCTGACCTTCCCTGAGGACTATCAGAACCTGGACCTGGCTGGCAAAACCGCCGAGTTCACCGTGACCGTCAACACTGTGTCCGAGCCTAAGCTGCCTGAGCTGAACGAAGAGTTCTTCGCTCAATTCGGCATCAAGGAAAGCGGCATCGACGGTTTCCGCACCGAAGTTCGCAAGAACATGGAGCGTGAACTGCGTCAGGCGATCAAATCGAAGGTCAAGAATCAGGTAATGGACGGTCTGCTGGCCACCAACCCGATCGAAGTGCCAAAGGCTCTGCTGTCCAACGAAGTTGACCGTCTGCGCGTGCAGGCTGTTCAGCAGTTCGGCGGCAACATCAAGCCAGACCAACTGCCGGCCGAGCTGTTCGAAGAGCAAGCCAAGCGCCGCGTCGTGCTGGGCCTGATCGTTGCTGAAGTAGTCAAGCAGTTCGATCTGAAGCCTGATGAAGCTCGCGTTCGCGAAATGATTCAGGAAATGGCTTCCGCTTACCAGGAGCCAGAGCAGGTCGTGTCGTGGTACTACAAAAACGAGCAGCAACTGAACGAAGTGCGTTCGGTTGTGCTGGAAGAACAAGTTGTGGATACTGTTCTGCAGAAAGCTAGTGTGACCGACAAATCGGTCTCCTACGAAGAAGCAGTCAAGCCGGTAGAAGCTCCAGCAGCCGACTGATTGATTTTGCGTTAGAAGTGCACACCATAAGCCAGCTCTCGAGCTGGCTTATGCGTATTCAAGACATAACTATTTGGGAGCGACTGCAGAGCATGTTCCGTAATTCTTATATTCAGCAGAACTCTGATATCCAGGCCGCCGGCGGCCTGGTCCCGATGGTTGTCGAGCAGTCCGCTCGTGGCGAACGCGCCTACGACATCTACTCGCGCCTGCTCAAGGAGCGAGTGATATTTCTGGTGGGCCCGGTAGAGGACTACATGGCCAACCTGATCTGTGCGCAACTGCTGTTCCTTGAAGCGGAAAACCCGGACAAGGACATCCATCTGTACATCAACTCGCCGGGCGGTTCGGTGACTGCCGGCATGTCGATCTACGACACCATGCAGTTCATCAAGCCGAACGTATCGACCACCTGCATCGGTCAGGCCTGCAGCATGGGCGCATTCCTGCTTACCGCAGGTGCACCGGGCAAGCGTTTCTGCCTGCCGAACTCGCGCGTGATGATTCACCAGCCACTGGGCGGTTTCCAGGGCCAGGCGTCGGACATCGAAATCCACGCCAAGGAAATCCTCTTCATCCGCGAGCGTCTGAACATGCTGATGGCCAAGCACAGCGGCCGTACTCTGGAAGAAATCGAGCGCGATACCAATCGCGACAACTTCATGAGTGCTGAAGCTGCGAAGGAATACGGCCTGATCGACGAAGTGATCAACCAGCGTCCAGCTTAATATAAGCAGCGCAAAACAGGCCTGATCGGCATGTCCGATCAGCGGCGGGCTTGAAAAAGCCCGCAATAGCCTTCATCTTGTGTTGCAAGCCTATCGGATTTGGATCGAACGAATGACTGACACCCGCAACGGCGAGGACAACGGCAAGCTGCTCTATTGCTCCTTCTGTGGCAAAAGCCAGCATGAAGTGCGCAAATTGATTGCCGGCCCCTCGGTCTTTATCTGCGACGAGTGCGTCGACCTGTGCAATGACATCATCCGCGAGGAGGTGCAGGAAGCACAGGCCGAAAGCAGCGCGCATAAATTGCCTTCGCCTAAAGAAATCAGCGGCATCCTTGACCAGTACGTCATTGGTCAGGAGCGTGCGAAAAAGGTTTTGGCCGTAGCGGTGTACAACCACTACAAGCGCCTGAACCAGCGTGACAAAAAGGCTGACGACGTCGAACTCGGCAAGAGCAACATTCTGCTGATCGGCCCGACAGGCTCCGGTAAAACCCTGCTGGCCGAAACACTGGCCCGCTTGCTGAACGTTCCGTTCACCATTGCCGACGCAACCACCCTCACTGAGGCCGGTTACGTGGGTGAAGATGTCGAGAACATCATTCAGAAGCTGCTGCAGAAGTGCGATTACGACGTAGAGAAAGCCCAGATGGGCATTGTCTACATCGACGAAATCGACAAGATTTCCCGCAAGTCCGACAACCCGTCGATCACCCGTGATGTTTCCGGTGAAGGCGTGCAGCAGGCCTTGCTCAAGTTGATCGAAGGCACGGTCGCTTCGGTACCGCCGCAAGGTGGCCGCAAGCATCCGCAGCAGGAATTCCTGCAGGTCGACACCCGTAACATCCTGTTCATCTGCGGTGGTGCGTTCTCCGGCCTGGAAAAGGTCATTCAGAACCGTTCCACCAAAGGCGGCATCGGCTTCAACGCCGAAGTGCGCAGCAAGGAAGAGGGTAAGAAGGTTGGTGAATCCCTGCGTGAAGTCGAGCCTGACGATCTGGTCAAGTTCGGTCTGATCCCGGAATTCGTCGGTCGTCTGCCGGTCCTGGCGACACTGGATGAGCTCGACGAGGCTGCGCTGATGCAAATCCTCACCGAGCCGAAAAATGCTCTGACCAAACAGTATGCCAAGCTGTTCGAGATGGAAGGCGTGGATCTGGAATTCCGTTCCGACGCGCTGAAATCGGTCGCCAAGCGTGCTCTGGAACGTAAAACCGGTGCCCGTGGCCTGCGTTCGATTCTCGAAGGTGTATTGCTCGACACGATGTATGAAATCCCCTCGCAGTCCGAGGTGAGCAAAGTCGTGATCGATGAAAGCGTGATCGAAGGCAAGTCCAAGCCACTGTATATCTACGAAAACAGTGAGCCGACGGCCAAGGCAGCGCCGGACGCGTAAGCGTTCACAGCGCCGCAGCAAAGAAGGGGCCTTCGGGCCTCTTTTTTTTTAAGTCGTTTTTTACCTCCGCTTTGCGCTTGTTTTTTTTCGAGGCAGCCCCCATCTTGGTTTCAAGCTTAATTCCATCTGATTACGGCCATACGGCCGCCGTAGAGGCGAAATCATGAAGACAACCATCGAATTGCCTCTCCTGCCATTGCGTGATGTCGTGGTTTATCCGCACATGGTTATCCCGCTGTTCGTGGGGCGCGAGAAATCCATCGAAGCCCTCGAGGCCGCGATGACGGGTGACAAGCAGATTCTGCTGCTGGCCCAGCGAAACCCGGCTGACGATGATCCCGGTGAAGACGCTCTCTATCGCGTAGGTACGATTGCCACGGTACTGCAACTGCTGAAGCTGCCTGATGGCACTGTCAAGGTTCTGGTCGAAGGCGAGCAGCGTGGCACCGTCGAACGCTTCAGCGAAGTCGATGGCCACTGCCGCGCCGAAGTTTCTCTGATCGAAGAAGTCGACGCCGCCGAGCGCGAGTCGGAAGTCTTCGTGCGCACGCTGCTGTCGCAGTTTGAACAATACGTCCAGCTGGGCAAGAAGGTTCCGGCTGAAGTCCTGTCGTCGCTCAACAGCATCGATGAGCCCGGTCGTCTGGTCGACACCATGGCCGCGCACATGGCGCTGAAAATCGAGCAGAAGCAGGAAATCCTCGAGATCATCGATCTGTCGGCCCGTGTCGAGCACGTGCTGGCACTGCTGGATGCCGAAATCGACCTGCTGCAGGTTGAAAAGCGCATTCGCGGCCGCGTCAAAAAGCAAATGGAGCGCAGCCAGCGCGAGTACTACCTGAATGAGCAGATGAAGGCCATTCAGAAAGAACTCGGTGACGGCGACGAAGGCCACAATGAAATAGAAGAGCTGAAAAAGCGCATCGATGCTGCCGGCCTGCCGAAAGATGCGCTGGCCAAGGCCACCGCTGAGCTGAACAAGCTCAAGCAGATGTCGCCGATGTCGGCTGAAGCCACCGTGGTGCGCTCCTACATCGACTGGCTGGTGCAGGTGCCGTGGAAGGCGCAGAGCAAAGTACGCCTCGACCTGGCCCGTGCAGAAGACATTCTCGACGCCGATCACTACGGCCTCGAAGAGGTCAAGGAGCGCATCCTTGAATACCTCGCCGTGCAGAAGCGCGTGAAGAAAATCCGTGGCCCGGTGTTGTGCCTGGTTGGTCCTCCAGGTGTGGGTAAAACCTCGCTGGCGGAATCGATTGCCCATGCCACCAATCGCAAATTCGTACGTATGGCCTTGGGCGGCGTGCGTGACGAAGCGGAAATTCGTGGTCACCGCCGGACTTACATCGGTTCGATGCCGGGTAGATTGATTCAAAAGATGACAAAAGTGGGCGTACGCAACCCGCTGTTCCTGCTCGATGAAATCGACAAAATGGGCAGCGATATGCGTGGCGATCCGGCTTCGGCGTTGCTGGAAGTGCTTGATCCCGAGCAAAATCACAACTTCAACGATCACTATCTGGAAGTCGATTACGACCTCTCTGATGTGATGTTCCTGTGCACCTCGAACTCGATGAATATCCCGCCAGCGCTGCTGGACCGGATGGAAGTCATCCGTCTGCCGGGTTACACCGAAGACGAGAAGATCAACATCGCCGTGAAATACCTCTCGCCGAAACAGATCGCCGCCAATGGTCTGAAGAAGGGCGAGCTGGAATTCGATGAGGAAGCGATCCGCGACATCATCCGTTATTACACCCGTGAAGCGGGCGTGCGGGGGCTCGAGCGACAGATCGCCAAGGTCTGCCGCAAGGCAGTCAAAGAGCATGCGCTGGAAAAACGCTTCTCGGTAAAAGTGACAGCTGACCTGCTCGAGCATTTCCTCGGCGTGCGCAAGTTCCGCTACGGCCTGGCCGAGCAGCAGGATCAGGTGGGGCAGGTGACTGGCCTGGCGTGGACTCAGGTTGGCGGTGAATTGCTGACTATCGAAGCCGCAGTGATTCCGGGTAAAGGTCAACTGATCAAGACCGGTTCGCTGGGTGATGTGATGGTCGAATCGATCACTGCCGCACAGACCGTTGTGCGCAGCCGCGCCAAGAGTCTGGGCATCCCGCTGGACTTCCACGAGAAGCGCGACACGCACATTCACATGCCGGAAGGTGCTACGCCGAAAGACGGCCCAAGTGCTGGCGTCGGTATGTGCACGGCGTTGGTTTCGGCATTGACCGGTATTCCGGTGCGCGCCGATGTCGCCATGACCGGTGAGATCACTCTGCGTGGGCAAGTGCTGGCAATTGGCGGTTTGAAAGAAAAACTGCTGGCGGCTCACCGCGGCGGAATCAAGATTGTGATTATTCCGGAAGAAAACGTCCGCGATCTGAAGGAGATTCCTGACAATATCAAGCAGGATCTGCAGATCAAGCCGGTTAAATGGATTGACGAGGTCCTGCAAATTGCGCTGCAATACGCGCCGGAGCCCTTGCCGGATGTGGCTCCGGAGATAGTTGCCAAGGACGAAAAACGCGAGTCTGATGCCAAGGAAAGAATTAGCACGCATTAATACGTTTTAGCCTGGGGGGCTTTCCTTGACAGCATTTTAGAGCCCTTGTTATAAAGCGGCTCTTAAGTGTCTGTAGGCCATTCAGCACTCGTTTTTGCTTTCACCAAAAAACTTAGAAACATCTCAAAATAGATATAAGGGGACTTAGAGTGAACAAGTCGGAACTGATTGATGCTATCGCTGCATCCGCTGATATCCCGAAAGCTGCTGCTGGCCGTGCGCTGGACGCTGTAATCGAATCCGTCACTGGCGCTCTGAAGGCTGGCGACTCCGTTGTTCTGGTTGGTTTCGGTACTTTCTCCGTGACTGACCGTCCGGCTCGTACCGGTCGCAACCCGCAAACTGGCAAGTCTCTGGAAATCCCGGCTGCCAAGAAGCCAGGTTTCAAAGCCGGTAAAGCGCTGAAAGAAGCTGTTAACTGAGTTTCCAGGTTTTTACCCATCCGGGTCGGGGTCAAGCCTGACTTGGCAGCGGAGCGGTAGAACAGGTGGCTGAAAGAGCTACCTGTAACGCCGGGATCGAGGGTTCGAGCCCTGTCCGCTCCGCCAGTTACGAGAAGGCGCATCCTCGGATGCGCCTTTCTTCTATCCGGATTCTACCCACGCTCCACGGTTGCCTAAATTGAAGTTCAACCGTTTCTGGGGGACGCATGCTGCAAAATATCAGGGACAATTCACAAGGCTGGATTGCCAAGACCATTATCGGGGTCATCGTTGCACTGATGGCCCTGACCGGTTTCGATGCCATTTTCCAGGCCACGACTCACAAGAACGAGGCGGCCAAGGTCAACGGTGACGAAATCAGCCAGAACGAGCTGAGCCAGGCCGTTGATATGCAACGCCGTCAGCTGATGCAACAACTGGGCAAGGACTTCGATGCGTCCTTGCTCGACGAAAAAATGCTCCGCGAATCGGCGCTCAAAGGCCTGATCGACCGCAAGTTGCTGCTGCAAGGCGCTGAACAGGCGAAGTTCTCGTTCTCCGAAGCCGCGCTGGATCAAGTGATCCTGCAGACGCCTGAATTCCAGGTCGACGGCAAGTTCAGCTCCGAGCGCTTCGACCAGGTGATCCGTCAACTGGGCTACAGCCGCATGCAGTTCCGTCAGATGCTGGCTCAGGAAATGCTTATCGGCCAGTTGCGCGCTGGTGTTGCCGGCAGCGGTTTCGTCACCGACGCCGAAGTGCTGGCTTTTGCCCGTCTGGAAAAACAGACCCGTGATTTCGCCACTCTTAACGTCAAGGCCGACCCGGCTGCGGTCAAGCTGACCGATGACGAGGTCAAGGCTTACTACGACGAGCACGCCAAGGAATTCATGACGCCGGATCAGGTGATCATCGATTACGTCGAGCTGAAGAAATCGTCGTTCTTCGATCAGGTTGCGGTCAAGGATGAAGATCTTGAGGCGGCTTACCAGAAAGAGATCGCCAACCTGTCGGAACAGCGTCGTGCCGCGCACATCCTCATCGAAGTGAACGACAAGACTACCGAAGCGCAGGCGAAAGCGAAGATCGACGAAGTCCAGGCGCGTCTGGCCAAGGGCGAGAAGTTCGAAGCGCTGGCCAAGGAGTTCTCGCAGGATCCGGGTTCCGCCAACAATGGTGGTGACCTTGGTTATGCCGGTCCTGGCGTTTACGACCCGGCTTTCGAAAAAGCGCTGTACTCCTTGTCGAAAGACCAGGTGTCCGAGCCGATTCGTACCGACTTCGGTTATCACCTGATCAAGCTGTTGGGCGTGGAAGCGCCTGAAGTGCCGACCCTGGCCAGCCTGAAAGACAAGCTGACCCGCGAGCTGAAAGCCGCTCAGGTCGAGCAGCGTTTTGTTGAGGCGACCAAACAACTGGAAGACTCGGCGTTCGAAGCTTCTGACCTGGCGCAGCCAGCAGCGGATCTGAAACTGACCGTGCACACTTCCAAGCCGTTCGGCCGTGAAGGTGGCGAAGGTGTTGCAGCCAACCGTGCCGTGGTCACTGCCGCGTTCAGCCCGGAAGTGATTGATGAAGGTGCCAACAGCACCGCCATCGAGCTGGACCCGGAAACCGTGATCGTGCTGCGCGCCAAGGAGCATCTCAAGCCTGCGCAATTGCCACTGGAAAGCGTCAACGCGGCGATCCGCACTCAGTTGACCAAGGAGCACGCCAGTGCCGAGGCCAAGACCCGTGCCGAGAAGCTGATCGCTGATCTGCGCGACGGCAAGGCGCCGCTGGACAAGGCCATTGACGGTCAGAACTGGAAGATCACCGAAGCGGCCACCCGTGGTCAGGAAGGGGTTGATCCGGCTGTGCTGCAGGCACTGTTCCGTATGCCGAAGCCGGCTGCCAAGGACAAGCCGACGTTCTCCAGCGTTACCTTGCCGGATGGCAGCCTGATGGTGGTGCGCCTCAACGGTGTTAACGAAGCTGCTGCGCCTACTGATGAAGAGAAGGCGCAATATCGTCGCTTCCTGGCTTCCCGTGAAGGGCAGCAGGACTTTGCGGCGTATCGCAAGCAACTGGAAGCTGAGGCGAAGATCGAGCGGTTCTGATCTTTTGACTGACGTTTGAAGGAGCCCCGGCCTGATGGTCGGGGCTTTTTTGTTTTGGTGGCTTGGCGGCCTTTGGGCCGGCCATGCTCTGGGTGGTTTGGGTGAATATCCGTTTCTTCGGGTGCGGCGGCTGGTGGTTTCGCCCTTACGGCGAGGCACTTTTTCCAGACGCCGAAAAAGTACCCAAAAAGGCTTGCTCCTACGTTCGGCCCTCGCAGGCTCGGGTTCCTTCGCTGCGGGATCGATCCGGTCGCAGCGGCTCCGGTTTGCTTCGCTGCACCTCCTTCCGCTGTGTCTGGCTGCGCCAGACGGTCGCTGCGCTCCCACGCC
The DNA here is from genome assembly GCF_031456345.1 of Pseudomonas sp. 2957. Taxonomy (NCBI): domain Bacteria; kingdom Pseudomonadati; phylum Pseudomonadota; class Gammaproteobacteria; order Pseudomonadales; family Pseudomonadaceae; genus Pseudomonas; species Pseudomonas sp. 2957. The sequence continues at coordinate 897,854 of NZ_JAVDUL010000002.1, read as the reverse complement.
CGGATCAATCCCTCCACTCAGCCTTCCGACGTCGCCGGTGGATCAAAAGCAAGATCAGAAGCACTCGAGCTTGCGCTCATTGTTGAGTGGGGCGGCTTTGCCGCGGGCAGCTGCGCTGCTTTGCTTTTGCTTTTGTGGGAGCGAGCCTGCTCGCGAAGGCGGCTTGGCAGCCGACCTGATCTTGAGTTTTTACCTTTCTTTTGCTTTAGAACACGCCGGTCGGTTCTGGGGTGTTATGGCCGTCGAGCCGACAAGCCATGGCGAAATTTCGCGCGTTGATCGATCATTTGTCCACGCGGCTTTTTCCTGACGGCCATGACCGGTAAAGTTGTAACCGATTCTTGACACTATTCCATGCGCCATGGGGCGACGATCTGTTGCACAATACGCCCCGGACTGTTTTCCCTCAGGATGTTCAATGTTGATTTCCACTCCCATGCGTGTTGTCGGGCTGGCGCTTTTGTTGACTGCGGTGGCCGGTTGTTCGAAGGACAAGCCGATCTATGAGCATGAGAACTTCGATGACTCCGGCACCTTTTCGCGCAATTACCCGGTAACCGACACCGCCAGTTGCGAAGCGGCCCGGCGCGCGTTGCTCAGTCAGGGCTACATCATTACCAGCAGTGATCCCAAACTGGTCAGCGGGCACAAGAGCTTCCAGCAGACCGGCGAGACGCACCTCGAGATCAGTTTCAACGTGGTCTGCGCCGAAGATGGCAGCGCCGGGCATCATGCGACGGTGTTCGCCAACGCCTTGCAGGACCGTTATGCGTTGAAGAAGACCAACAATTCCGCCAGCCTCGGTGTCGGTGTGTTGGGCTCGGTGTCGATGCCGATCGGCTCCTCGGACGACTCGATGGTCAAGGTCGCCAGTGAGACGGTCATTGCGCAGAAGTTCTACGAGCGTTTCTTCACGCTGGTGGAGCAGTTCCTGCCCGCCGATGCGAAGAAAGCTGCACACATCGAAGAAAAGCCGAAAACCGATCTTGGTGTGCCAGAACCAAAAGCGGCACCTGCACCTGCGCCTCTGGCGCCGACACCTGCAGCGGAACCGGTCCCCGTGCCGGCTGCGGAAACTGCACCGGCCCCGGTTGAAACCGCGCCAGTGAGTTCCGAACCGATGGTGCCCCCAGCGGAGTCGACGCCGATTACGCCTGCGCCAGCGCCCGTGGAAGAGCCAGCGCCGGCCAGCGAAACCATCACTCCGCCGACCAACCCGGATATTCCGCCACCATCCGAGCCGATTCCGGCGATGCCGGCTTCGGGCCAATAAGAAACCAAGCGAAACCCTGTGGGAGCGAGCCTGCTCGCGAAGCGGTGTATCAGTCGACAGATGATTAGACTGACACACCGCTTCGCGAGCAGGCTCGCTCCCACAGTGGTTTTCGGGTTGGCTTAAAATCTGGTAACACACCTGCGGCATCATCGCCGCGATAAATCCCCAACCACCTGCTACGTTTTATTCATGAAGGCAGCGTTTCACTTTTCCTTCACACGGGCACTTTATGCTCGGGGCACAGGTCGATTGATCAGGCCATTTTCATAGCGAGCAGTTGGGGGATTCATACGATGGATGAGTATCAGGAAGAACTGCTCGAATACCAGGCCTTTGAACTGGATCAACCAGAGCCGGCTGACGACGCGACGGAACTCTGAGCTTCAGGCCCCCGAGCGGTAATTTCGTCGGGATTCGCCGGGCGTCTGCCCGCTCCAGCGCTTGAATGCGCGCTGGAAGGCTTCAGCTGAGGCGAAGCCCAGCAGGTAGGCGATTTCGCCGAATGCCAGTTCGGTGTCGCGGATGTAGGTCATCGCCAGGTCGCGGCGTGTGTCATTGAGGATCGCGCGAAATTGCGTGCCTTCCTCAGTGAGCTTGCGGCGCAAGGTCCAGGTCGGCAGTTTCAGGCGTGCCGCGACTTCTTCAAGGTCCGGCTCGCGGCCGCCATTGAGCAGCGGGCCGAGCAACTGAGTGATGCGCTCGCGCAGGCTGCGGGTGCGGGTCAGTTGTTCCAGCTCCCGCTCGCACAATTGCAGCAGATGTCGCCAGGTGCTCGGGCAATGTTCAGGGTTGCGCAGGGCGAGGCTGCTCAGGCTCAGGCGCAGTTGGTTGCGCTCGGCGCTGAACTGGATCGGGCAGTCACCGAGCATTGTGTAGGCTTCGCGGTAATCCGGGGCTTCGAATTCGATTTCGATTCGCTCGGCGCGCAACGTTTCGCCGCAAAGGCTCGACAGCTGATGCAGCCAGCCGGCGAGGATCGAGTCGACCACGAAGCGGTTATAGGCGTTGTATGGGCTGATCGAGTAGAAGCGCAACCAGGCACCGTTGGCATCTTCATGAAAACTGGACTGCCCGCGATAGTTCGAGCCGTAAAGCGGCTCGAAGCGCGTCAGGCAGCGGGCCGCTTCACGCACGGTGGGTGCTTGCGCCGCAGTGATGCCGGCCAGACCGGCTTGATTCAAGCGGATCATTCGGCCCATGCGCAGGCCCAGGGCCGGGTCGCCGGTGAGTTGAATCGCCGCATGGCCCAGGCGCATGTAACGCGGGATCGACAATCGCGCCCCGGCCTCGGCCAGTCGCGCTGCATCAAGGCCATATTGTTCAAGCAGAGGCAGCGGATCGACGTCGTGGCTGCGCACGGCGTCGGCCAGACTATGGACGAAACCCACCGACAGATCCCCGAGGCGCATCGGCTGCGGCTTCATGGTTTACAGCCAGACGTTCAGCAAGCGCGCACCACGGGCCTCGCCATCGGCGAACTGCTGGCCGTTGCTGCTGAGGAAGCTTGTGCCGGTACTCGACTTGTCCCAGAACTGCCCGCGCATGAACACACTGACGCCGGCAATCGCGCGGCTGCTCGGTGGTTGTGCGGTGAGGGTCAATCGGTGCCAGGCCTGACCTTCGCTGAGGTCGCCGGGCTTGAGGCTGACCGAGCCCGGCGTGCTCGAGCCCTTGTAGCCACGCCATGGCTTGTCCCAGGCGCCTTGGCCGATAACCTGCGCCGGCACGGCCACCAGTTGCGCGCCTTGCTCATCGAGGGTGCGGTAGTTGCCGGGGTACCAGCTGTCACTGCCGATCAGGATGCCCAGGCGTCCGGCCGGTGTGTCGACGACCTGTATGGCGTGTTTATCTTCGGCCTGAATCACACCTTGCTGATCAAAGATCGGATGCATCTGCCGCTGCGGCTGGCCCAACGGTACGCCGTCGCGACCAAACACCACGCTGCTGTTGAACAGGGCGCCGCTGCCGGGCTTGAGCCGGCCGTCGCGGATGCTTGGCTCCGGCAGCACGATGGAGCCGGCCACCAGGGTGACCTGGAACTCTTTGGCCAGACCGCCGAACAGCGCCTGGTAATCCTTGGCCATGGCCTTCGCTTTCATCCGCAGATAAGCATCGTCCAGCCGTTGCTCGCCCTTGGCCCGCAGCCACGCTCGGGCAAACAGCAGTGGATTGCTCGCCGCCAGCCAGTTCATCGCCTCCGCCAGGGTCGGCGCCTGATAAAGCTCGTCTTTCTCGCCGCTGACCATCAGCCAGGTGCCGACGTGCTCGGGCAACACCACCACGGTTTTTTCGTTGAGCAAGCCCTGATCGCGCGCCTGCTGCAGATACGCCGCGAGTTTGCGGTGCAGGCGTGCGGAGCTTTGGTAATCGGTGGGGAACAGTTCGGGCTGGATGCCGAGCAGATTGCCGCGGTCGCCGGGCGTGCCCTGATTGACGGCGAGCTTGATGCGCAGGTCCGACAGGTAATGCCCCGCCGGCCGGTCTGCCGCCCACATGGCGTAGGTGGTCAGGGCGGCAACGAGGGCCATGGAGAAAAACAGATACAGAAGTTTGCGCATGAAAACCAACAACAGCCGGGTACAGGATGTGCCGACTAGGGTAGGGCCCATGGCCCGGGTTGCCAAGGGGCGCTGTGCATTTGGATCAATAACTTGTCAGTTACGGTCATTGAGTGACAGCGGTGCGACTCTTAGTCTGTCGAACATGACTGACGGGGGACGCAGAGCTCCCGCAATTTTTCCGTGATCGCTCGTTGTGGAGTTACCGATGACCGCCGCTCATTACCCGCATCTGCTGGCCCCGCTGGACCTGGGATTCACCACGCTGCGCAACCGCACCCTGATGGGCTCGATGCACACTGGCCTTGAAGAAAAGCCGGGTGGCTTCGAACGCATGGCGGCGTACTTCGCCGAACGTGCCCGTGGCGGTGTCGGCCTGATGGTCACCGGCGGCATCGGCCCGAATGACGAGGGCGGCGTGTATTCCGGCGCGGCCAAGCTCACTACCGAGGAAGAGGCGCTCAAGCACCGCATCGTCACTCGCGCGGTGCACGAGGCAGGCGGCAAGATCTGCATGCAGATTCTTCACGCCGGGCGTTACGCCTACAGCCCGAAACAGGTAGCACCGAGCGCGATTCAGGCGCCGATCAACCCGTTCAAGCCCAAAGAGCTGGACGAAGAGGGCATCGAAAAGCAGATCAGTGATTTCGTCACCTGCTCGGTATTGGCGCAAACCGCCGAATACGACGGCGTCGAGATCATGGGCTCGGAAGGTTACTTCATTAACCAGTTCCTCGCCGCGCACACGAATCACCGCACCGACCGCTGGGGTGGCAGCTACGAAAACCGCATGCGCCTGCCGGTAGAAATTGTCCGTCGTGTGCGCGAAGCGGTCGGGCCGAATTTCATCATCATCTTCCGCCTGTCGATGCTCGATCTGGTCGAAGGTGGCAGCACCTGGGATGAAATCGTCATGCTGGCCAAAGCCATCGAGCAGGCCGGTGCGACCATCATCAACACTGGTATCGGCTGGCACGAAGCGCGGATTCCGACCATCGCCACCAAGGTTCCGCGTGCAGCGTTCAGCAAGGTCACGGCCAAGTTGCGCGGCTCGGTGAGCATCCCGCTGATCACCACCAACCGCATCAATACCCCGGAAATTGCCGAGCAGATTCTTGCCGAGGGCGATGCCGACATGGTCTCCATGGCCCGACCATTCCTCGCCGATCCGGACTTCGTCAACAAAGCCGCCGAAGGCCGCGCCGACGAAATCAACACCTGCATCGGCTGCAACCAAGCGTGCCTCGACCACACCTTTGGCGGCAAGCTCACCAGTTGCCTGGTCAACCCGCGCGCCTGCCACGAAACCGAACTCAATTACCTGCCGGTGCAGCAGATCAAGAAAATCGCCGTGGTCGGTGCCGGCCCTGCCGGCTTGTCTGCCGCCACCGTAGCCGCCGAGCGCGGTCATCAGGTGACGTTGTTCGATTCGGCCAGTGAGATTGGTGGCCAGTTCAACATTGCCAAGCGCGTGCCGGGCAAGGAAGAGTTTTTCGAAACCCTGCGCTACTTCAACCGCAAGCTGCAAACCACCAATGTCGAGGTGTGCCTGAACACCCGCGTCGACGTGGCCAAGTTGGTTGAGGGCGGCTACGACGAAATCATTCTCGCCACCGGTATCGCCCCGCGCGTGCCGGCGATTCCGGGCATCGAAAATGCCAAGGTGCTGAGTTATCTGGATGTGATCCTCGAGCGCAAACCGGTCGGCAAGCGTGTCGCGGTAATCGGTGCTGGCGGGATCGGTTTCGATGTCTCGGAATTTCTCGTTCATCAAGGCGTAGCCACCAGTCTGGATCGCGCGGCGTTCTGGAAAGAGTGGGGCATCGACACGCAACTGGAGGCCCGTGGTGGTGTGGCGGGAATCAAAGCGGCACCGCATGCGCCGGCCCGTGAGGTGTTCCTGTTGCAGCGCAAGAAAACCAAGGTCGGCGACGGTCTGGGCAAAACCACCGGCTGGATTCATCGCACCGGTCTGAAGAACAAGCAGGTGCAGATGCTCAACAGCGTCGAATACCTGAGCATCGATGACCAAGGCTTGCACATTCGCATCGGCGAATCCGGCGAGCCGCAACTGCTGGCAGTGGACAACATCGTGATCTGCGCGGGGCAGGATCCGTTGCGTGAATTGCACGACGGTCTGGTTGAAGCCGGGCAGAACGTGCACTTGATCGGCGGCGCGGATGTGGCGGCGGAGCTGGACGCCAAGCGGGCGATCAATCAAGGTTCGCGGCTGGCGGCTGAGTTGTAAACACATTCTGTAGGAGCTGCCGAAGGCTGCGATCTGTTGATCCTGATTTCAAAAGCAAGATCAAAAGATCGCAGCCTGCGGCAGCTCCTACTAGTATGTGGTCTTTTCCAGATTGTGCAGTGCCCATGCTTTTGCCTCCCCCCAACTGGCTACCCCCGGCCCCTCTCGAACCGCTCCATCTGGACTGGCTTGCAGCTGCCGGCATCGAGGTTGCGATCCTGCGCCTGGACCGCATCGACCCGCTGATCAGCGGCAACAAGTGGTTCAAACTCGTCGAACACCTCAAAGCCGCCGAGCGTGCCGGCGCCGAGGGCATCACCAGCCTCGGCGGTGCGCATTCCAATCACCTGCATGCGCTGGCGGCGGCGGGCAAGCGGCTGGGTTTCAAAACCGTGGGACTGCTGCGCGGGCACCCGCAGGACACGCCGACAGTGCGAGATCTGCAAGCGTTCGGCATGCAGTTGCATTGGCTGGGTTACGCCGGCTATCGCGCGCGGCACGAAGCGGGATTCTGGGTACCGTGGCACGCGCAATATCCGACGCTGCATGCAGTGCCCGAGGGCGGTGGTGGCGTGGCCGGCGCACTGGGTTGCGCAGCGATCAGGCAGCAAGCCGAAGAGCAATTGGCCAAGCTCGGCTGGGATGATTTCGACGCCTGGTGGCTGGCCTGTGGCACCGGCACGACACTGGCCGGGCTGGCGCTCGCCGAGAAAGGCAAGCGCGCGGTGTACGGCGCTCTGGCAGTGCCGGATGATCACGGCGTAGCGCCGAACATCGAGTCGATCCTCGCGCCCGCCACCGAGCATGCGGCGGGCTATCAACTGATCGACGCCAGCCGTGGTGGTTTCGCCAAAGTTGACGAGGCGTTGCTGACCTTCATCGATCAGACCGAGCAAACCAGCGGCATCCCTTTGGAACCGCTGTACACCGGCAAGGCCTTGCTGGCGCTCAAGCAGCATGTCGAAGCAGGCGAATTTGCCATCGGCACGCGTCTGATCTTTATCCACACGGGGGGCTTGCAGGGGCGACGCGGATTTGCAATGACATAGCCGATGGACGCGATCAGTACATGCCAGCGTTTCGGCGTAATGATATTTGCAATACACAAAAGTCTTATTTGTACGGTTTATTATTTCTGCTTATTTAAAGTTGTTGGTGTGCGTTGAACTGTGGGCGTAACTCTATGTTGCTTATATCTTGTAGGTTCTTTTGGTTTGAATAGTTTGTTGTGCGTGATTATTGTTGGTTCGGCTCTTTAGTTTGTTATTAAAGATCATAATTATATTTGTAAATTTGAGTGTGAATATGAAAAGTCCGATCTCCAAGCCTCGCCCCACTACCACTACACCAAAGCCAGTGGCGCCAACCAAACCCGTAGCACCGACCAAACCCGTAGCACCGACCAAACCAGTGGCACCAACCAAGCCAGTAGCACCAACCAAACCGGTAGCGCCGACCAAGCCGGTAGCGCCGACCAAGCCGGTAGCGCCAACCAAGCCAGTAGCACCAACCAAACCGGTAGCGCCGACCAAGCCAGTGGCACCAACCAAACCGGTAGCGCCGACCAAGCCAGTGGCGCCAACCAAGCCAGTAGCACCGACCAAACCAGTGGCGCCAACCAAACCGGTAGCCCCAACCAAACCAGTTGCGCCGACCGCACCAGTAGCGCCGGTCGATACCAAGCGTCCGCCAATGCCATGGCCGACCCTTAACATCAACATCGATCCGGTGGCCTTGATTACGCTGATTCAAACACTCGGTGCGACCGTCAATGTCGATGGTTCGACCACACTGCCTGACGGTAGCGTGGTTGACGTTGATAAGACTTCGATCAAGCGTCCCGACGGCATCATTCAATATGACGACGGCCGGGTAGAGTATCCGGACGGGCGAATCGTATGGTCTGATAATACCGTTGAATATCCGGATGGCCGTATTGTCTGGGAAGATGGTACTGAACAATTGCCTGACGGAAGCGTTAAACATCCCGATGGTAGTGCGTACGACGCAGAGGGCAACCTTGTTTCAGAGTAAGTAATAACCGGGCAATATATTTATTCAAGACAGTGCAAAAAAACACCGCTGATTGTCATGGATCAGCGGTGTTCCGGTTATCGGCCTCAGGCGTTTTGCGGCATCTCACCGTTGGCCAGACGCTTGTTGATGTCGGCGATCACTTCCGGCAGATCGCTGATGGTGTCGATCATGTAATGCGGCCGCGAACTTGCGAACAGCGCGTGGATGCGCTTGCGCTCGCTGGCCAGTTCATCGCTGCCCAGCGCGCGGAAACCCTCATAATCCAGACCCAGCGCGTTGCCCGAGCAAATCAGCGCAACCGTCCACATGCCGGCCCGGCGACCTTCGAGAATGCCCGGCACGGTGTCGTCGATCTTCACGCACGCTGCAACATCGTCGATGCCCAGAGCGATCACGTTGGCCAACGCTTGCGCCGGCCATGGACGACCGTTTGGCACTTCGTCGGTGGCGACCACGTGGTCGGCGACGTAGCCGTTGCTGGCGGCGAGTTCGACGACTTTGTCCATGACCGCTTTCGGGTAACCGGAGCAGGAACCGATCTTGATGCCTTGTGCGCGCAGTTGGGCGATGGCGTCCAGCGCGCCGGGAATCAGTGCCGAGTGCTCGGCGATTTTCTCGATCTGCAACGGCATGAAGCGGTTGTAGATAGCGGTGACGTCATCGTCGGTCGGCGTGCGACCGAATACCTTGCGATAACGCTCGGCCACTTGCGGCTGATCACAGAGGGTGCGGATGTGATCCCACTTGCCCATGCCCATCGGCCCACGGGCCTCTTCAATCGACACCTGCACATCGAACTCGGCGAAGGCTTCGACGAAGATCTGCGTCGGCGCGAACGAGCCGAAATCGACCACGGTACCGGCCCAGTCGAGGATCGCGGCTTGCAGCTTGCTTGGATTGGTGTAGTTCATGGCAATCAATTCCTGATTTGAAAATGAGATCAAAATGTGGGAGCGAGCCTGCTCGCGAAAGCGGTCTGACATCAGCGTATGTGTCGCCTGGGACGACGCTTTCGCGAGCAGGCTCGCTCCCACAGGGGATTTTTGGTGAGGCTCAGATATCGAGCACTTCCATCTCGCGCAGCACTTCACCTACTGCTGCTACGGCCTGGCGCATTTCGTCCGGGGTGACGTGGCCGATGCAGCCGACGCGGAAAGTTTCGACCTGGGTCAGCTTGCCGGGGTAGAGGATGTAACCCTTGGCCTTGACCCGCTCATAGAAGTCCTTGAACTGGTAGCGCGGATCCTGCGGGGCATGGAAAGTGGCGATGATCGGCGCCTGAATCGCCGCCGGCAGGAAGCTGCGCAAGCCGAGCTTGTTCATCTCTTCCATCAGCGCCTGACAGTTGGCGGCATAACGCGCATGCCGCGCCGGCAGACCGCCTTCTTCGCGGTATTGCAGCAACGCTTCGTGCAGCGCCGCGACCACATGGGTGGGCGGGGTGAAGCGCCATTGCCCGGTTTTCATCATGTAGGCGTGCTGGTCGTACAGGTCCATCGCCAGCGAGTGCGAGTTGCCAGCCGCGGCGGCCAGCGATTCCTTGCGGGCGAAGACAAAACCCATACCCGGTACGCCTTCCAGGCATTTGCCGGAGGCGGCGATCAGCGCGTCGAACGGTACTTTTTGCGCATCCACCGGCAACGCGCCGAATGAGCTCATGGCGTCGATGATCAGACGTTTGCCGTGTTGCGCGACGACCTCGGCGATTTCTGCCAGCGGATTGAGAATGCCGGTGCTGGTTTCGCAGTGGATCAGCGCCACGTGGGTGATGTCAGCGTCGGCGCGCAGCAAGCGGTCGACGTCGGCGGCGGTGGTCGGCTCGTCTTCGGCGGTTTCGAAGGTGCTGAACGAGCGGCCGAGCACTTCGCAGATCTTCGCCAGGCGCTTGCCGTAAGCGCCGTTGATCAGCACGAGGATTTTGCCATCACGCGGTACCAACGTGCCGATCGCCGCTTCGACAGCGAACGTGCCGCTGCCCTGTAACGGTACGCAATGGTGGCTGGCGGCGCCGTTGAGGATGGCCAGCAATTGCTCGCACAGGCTGGCGGTCAGCTGGTTGAAGCGGTCATCCCACGAACCCCAGTCGACCATCATGGCCTGACGGGTGCGGGCCGAAGTGGTCAACGGGCCGGGAGTGAGCAGAATCGGTGCGGCGGTACTCATTCGTGTGTCCTCGCGAAAACGCTGTGGGATGAAGCTACGGGGCCTACGTTGCAATTCGCCGCTTCATCAATCAAATTGTTTGTTGTTATGCCAGCCATCAGTGAGGTTTATCCATGAATCTGTTTCAGCTGCGCGCCTTCGATGCCGTGGCCCGCGAAGGCAGCTTCACCCGCGCGGCTGCGCGGTTGTTCATCAGCCAGCCGGCGGTCACCGGACACATCAAGGCACTGGAAGAGCACTACCAGATCACCTTGCTGCGGCGCACGGCGCGACGGGTGGAACTGACCGAGGAGGGCACCAAACTGGCGGCGATCACCCGCGCCATGTTCGGCCTGGCTGAAGAAGCGCAGACGCTGCTCGAGGCCAATCGGCAATTGTTGACCGGGCGTCTGGAGGTGGCGGCGGATGGGCCGCACATGGTCATGCCGATGCTGGCAAGCCTGCGCGCGCGCTATCCGGGGATCACCGTCAACCTGCGTCTGGGCAACGCGCAGGAAACCCTGGCGGCGCTGTTGTCGGAACACGCCGATGTCGCGGTGCTGACCGAGGTCGAGCCGCGCAAGGGCCTGCATCTGCAAGCGCTGAGCGAATCGCGGATCTGCGCGTTGGTGCCGGCGGGGCATCGCTGGGCGAATCGCTCCGCTGACGTGAAACTCAAGGAGCTGGACCAAGTGATCATGGTCCTGCGCGAGCCGAGTTCGATTACCCGGCGCACTTTTGATCAAGCGTGTGCGCAGGCCTCGATTCAGCCGCGGGTGTTGCTGGAGCTGGACAGTCGCGAGGCGGTGACCGAAGCGGTCGCGGCCGAGTTGGGTGTCGGTGTGGTGTCATCGGTGGAGGTCAGTCATGACCCGCGCGTGGTGGCGGTCCCGATTGCCGGGGAAGGGCTGATGAACCGGCACATGATTGGCTGCATGGAGCGCCGGCGCGAGTTGCGCTTGATTCAGGCGTTTTTTGATCTGGCGCCAGACTGAATACCGAGGCGACTCCTTCGCGAGCAGACTCGCTCCCGCACTACAGAGCGCGCTCCCATGTGGGAGCGAGCCTGCTCGCGAAGGGGCCAGTGCTGCTTACACAAGGCTCTCGCGAACCATATCGAGAAACGTCGCCACCACCCGCCGCGAACTCTGCTCGCGCAAGCACACCAGGGTTTCGGTCAGGCGCCTCGTGCAATCGGTGATCGGCAACGCGCAGACCCGTGAGTCGGCGCCGAACTCCGCCGCTGAAACCACACCAACCCCGATCCCCACCACCACGGCTTCGCGCGCCGCTTCCCGACCTTCAACCTGAATCGCCGGGCGGATGCGCAAACCTGCGCGGGCCATTTCCTCCTCCAGGGTCTGCCGTGTCACCGAACCGGTCTCACGCAGCACCAGTGGCGTGTCATCCAGATCGGCCAGACAGATCGATTCGCGTTCGGCCCACGGATGATTGCGCGAAACGAACGCCACCATCGGATCGTTGCGCAACGGCACACACAGCAAGCGTTCATCGGTTACGTCGCGGCCGAGCAGCGCCAGATCGGCCTGATAGTTGAACAGGCGAAACAGCGATTCATCGGTATTGCCGGTCTCGATTTTCACGCTGATGCCCGGGTAGCGCTCGCAGAACCGTGCGATCTGCGGCAACACGTGGATCGGCGCGTCCACCGCGAGAATCAGGCTGCCGGTCTGCAGGGCCTGGGATTCTTGCAGCAATTCCTGCGCTTCGGCTTCGATCACGAACAGGCGCTGAGTGATCGCCAGCAGGCGCTCGCCGAGATCGGTCAGGCGTACGGAACGTTTATTGCGGTGAAACAGCAGCACGCCGAAGCGTTCTTCGAGTTTGCGTACTTGGTCGGAAATCGCTGGTTGCGTCAGATAAAGCCGCTCGGCGGCGCGGGTGAAGCTGCCATGGACGGCCACCGCGTGGAACGCTTTGAGTTGGGCGTGAGAGACAGACATGGTGGCTCCAGTAACAAGCTCAGCTTATGTGTGAAATACGATAAATCGATTTTATTTATTAAACAGTAATTGCTTTGATCGGCTCACGCCATCGCTGACTGCTCGGTCGAGCAGCGGCGCCGGCCCATGAGCCTGTGCGTGCAACAGCAGACTCATCTGACCGTTATCGCCGAAGGGAAGGGGCGGTATCGCAGTGCTCAACAATAAAAAACACAGGCGTTTTTCTTAATCGACTCTGCCGGCACACTCACACCCTGAGGTCAGAACCACCATGAACAAGCACATCGGCACCCTGGCGCGTTGGCGCGTGCAGATCTTCGCTATTACCTGGCTCGCGTACGCCGCGTTCTACTTCACCCGCAAAGCCTTTTCGGTGGCCAAACTGGGCATCGCCGAAGACCCTGATTTCACCCTCGACAAAATGGCCATGGCCAACCTCGACGCGATCTATCTGGCGGCGTATGCCCTCGGACAGTTCACCTGGGGCATGCTCGCCGATCGCTTTGGCCCGCGAGTGGTGGTGCTTGGCGGTTTGCTGATATCCGCCGCTGCGGCGCTGGTGATGGGCAGTTTCGCTACATTGCCGATCTTCGCCACGTGCATGTTGATTCAAGGTCTGGCGCAGTCCACTGGCTGGTCGGGGCTGTGTAAAAACCTTGGCAGCTTCTTCCCGTCAGAGCAGCGCGGGCGGGTGCTCGGCTTGTGGAGTTCCTGTTACGCGTTTGGTGGTCTGGTCGCCTCGCCGTTCGCCGGCTGGTGGGCCTACACGCTGGTCGGCACCTGGCACGCGGCATTCATTTCCAGCGCGGCGGTGGTCGCGGTGGTGGCCGTGCTGTTCTTTATCTTCCAGCGCAACAAACCGGAAGACGTCGGCTTGCCGGCGGTGGAGCCCGAGCCGGAACTGACCGCCGAGGAAACCGCAGCCAACAGCAAACTCAGCGTGTGGGAGCCGTTAAAGGAAATCCTGCGCAACCGCACGGTGCTGGTGCTGGGCCTGGCGTATTTCCTGCTGAAACCGGCGCGCTACGCGATTCTGTTGTGGGGGCCAGTGATTGTTTTCGAGCAGATGCCCAGTGTCGGCAAGGTTGGCGCGGCGATCATTCCCACCGCGTTTGAACTGGCTGGGTTGCTCGGGCCGATCATGATCGGCCTGGCCTCGGACAAACTTTTCGGCGCCCGACGCATGCCGGCCTGTGTGCTGAGTCTGCTGGCGCTGACCGTAACGCTGGCATTGTTCATGGCCGCGCTGAACACCGGCAGCGTGTTGTTGGTCGTCGCGTTGCTGTTCGTCATGGGCCTGACGTTGTACGGCCCGGACTCGATGATCAGCGGTGCGGCCGCCATCGATTTCGGCAAGGCCAAGGCCGGTGCCACCGCCGCCGGTTTCGTCAACGGCTGCGGCTCCGTAGGCGCGGTGCTCGGCGGTTTGCTACCGGGCTACTTCGACTCGGTGACGGTGTTCATCGTCTTCGCCGGATGCGCGCTGTTCTCGGCGCTGGTGCTGATTCCGCACTGGAACAGTCGGCCGGTCGGCGTGATGGAGCCGCGCGCGGCGATCCCCAACTGCCCGCTGAGCGTCAAACCGCTGCGTTCCTGAAACCCTTCGCCCCGTGGCCTGCTGCGCGGTGCGCGGCAGGCTGCGTCGTGGCTTTCTGACTGGAGATTTCCCATGCGACCGTTCTGGCTCGAGCAAGCCTTGCAGGCCGACCCATCCGAGCAGTGTCCACCGCTGCAAGGCGAGGTGCGCACCGATGTGTGCATCGTTGGCGGCGGCTACACCGGATTGTGGACGGCGATCATGCTCAAGCAGCAAAACCCCGAGCTGGAGGTGCTGCTGATCGAGGCGGACATCTGCGGCGCTGGCGCCAGTGGCCGCAATGGCGGCTGTGCGCTGTCGTGGTCGGCGAAATATTTCACCCTGGAACGCTTGTTCGGCGTCGACGAGGCGGTGCGTCTGGTCAAGGAATCCGAGCGCAGCATCCATGCGATCGGCGAGTTCTGCGAGCAGTACGGCGTCGATGCCGACTACCGCCTCGACGGCACGCTGTACACCGCGACCAATCGCGCCCAGGTCGGCGCAACTGACGCGGTGATCGCGGCGCTGGAGCGTAACGGCATCAACTCGTTCAGCCAGCGACCCCTCGCCGATGTGCAGCGCATGGCTGGCTCAGCAAAACACCTGGAGGGCTGGTTTTCCCCGGCGGCTGCCAGCGTGCAACCGGGCAAACTGGTGCGCGGCCTGCGCCGGGTGGCGCTGCAATCGGGCGTGAAGATCCATGAAGGCACGGCGATGACCGGGCTGGAAGAGGGCCGCCCGGCACGCATCCACACGCCCGGCGGCAAGGTCATCGCCGACCGGGTGGTGCTGGCGATGAATGCGTGGATGGCCCGCGCGTTTCCTCAGTTCGAGCGCAGTGTGGCGATCGTTTCCAGTGACATGCTGATCACCGAACCGCGCCCGGACCTGTTGCAGCAAATCGGTTTGACCAGCGGCGTCAGCGTCCTCGATTCGCGGATTTTCGTGCATTACTACCACAACACCCCGGACGGCCGGATCATGCTCGGCAAGGGCGGCAACACCTTCGCCTATGGCGGGCGGATGCTGCCGGTGTTCGATCAGCCGTCGCCTTATGCCGGATTGCTCAAGCGCAGTCTCGCGGATTTTTTCCCGGCGTTCGCCGAGGTCAAAATCGACGCGACGTGGAACGGCCCGTCGGATCGTTCGGTGACCGGTTTGCCGTTCTTCGGCCAGATGAGCTCGGCGGGCAACGTGTTTTACGGCTTCGGTTATTCCGGCAGCGGCGTCGGCCCGTGTCACATGGGCGGGCAGATTCTCGCCGCGCTGGTGCAAGGCCTGGATAACCCGTGGACCCGCTCGCCGCTGGTCAACGGGCCGCTGGGTTATTTCCCGCCGGAACCCATCCGCTACCTCGGCTCGTTGATGGTGCGCAACGCCATCCGCCGCAAGGAGCGCGCCGAAGATCACGGGCGTCGGCCTCGGCATCTGGACGTGCGCCTGGCCAAGTTCGCGGCGGCGGCGGGCAAGGCGGACAAAGGCTGAGGCGCCGATCAATGCTCGGCGCGGTGGCTCAGCCAGTCGAGCAACAGGCTGTCGCGCACGGGCTCTGATTCGCGCTCCGGCGGCTGGCGTGCGTGGCTGAGGCACAGGATCGGTCGGTCCGGATCGCTGTCGAGGAAACTCACCCACACTTCACTGCCGGCGCGCGGTAATTGATCGACCGCGACAGGGCCGCTGAGCCGGCTCATGGCGATCGGCAGCCACAGGGCGTCGCTGGCGGATTTATCCGCAGACGGCCACAGGCTTACAGCGAGGCAGCCGTTTTCGTCCACTTGCGCAGGTTGCCCAGGCGCACCCGCCACTTTCGCCAAGTGATAACCGGCAATATTCGGGCGAGCTTGTTTGAGTGGCGGACGGAAGTCGGTCGACCAGGGCTGCGCAGTGAAGTCGTTCTGATAACGCTGAACGCTTGGCGCCGGATCAAGGATCGAAGGGTGCTGCCCGTGGTGGCGCACCGCGCTGATCAGCCATTGTTCGTTGAAATGATGAATCGGGTGGTCGGCCACAAGCAGCAGTCGGCCACTGAGCAAATCGCTGCAATCACTGCGCCCGTGAATGGAGCGCAACTGGCAGCGTTGGCGTTGCAGATGACGTCGACTGCGTTGTTCGGCGTGCAGACGTTCCGGCGATCGCGCGGGCATCGGCAACTCGGTCGAGACCTCGTTGGCGGCTTCGGCATTGCCGGTTGGCTGACCGCGATTGCGCACCGCATGCAGCATCGGTACAGGCGCCGCGCGATGCTGTTGATAGAGCGCGCTGACGCAGGGCGACGGTGGTTGCTCATCAGCATTGAAAGGGATTTCAACCGGTTCCTGCGGCAGGCTCAGGCTGTCGTCAGCGAACACCACGACATGTCCGTCCGGCCCGTGTTCGAAGTGATAGTGGATGCCTTCTTCTTCGCATAGCCGCTGCACCAGTGCCAGATCGCTTTCTTCGTACTGAATGCAAAACGCCCTTGCCGGGTAGTGACCGACGCTCATTTCAATGCGGTAGCTGTGCGCTGGCAGGGCATGTTCTTCGAGCAGTTGTTGAATGATCTGCGGCACACTCAGGTGAGTAAACACGCGGCGCTTATGCGTTTGCGCCAGTTGTTGCAGATGCGGCACCAGAATCAGTCGATAGCCGACCCGATGCGTCCCGCGATGTTCGCAGCTGGCGCTGGAAATGACGCCGTGGAATCCGTGCTGCTCACTGAGCCGCAAAAAGGCTGGCCTGTGCAGGAAGGATCCCGGGACGATGGCCGGGGCCAGTCCGAGCAGTTCGATGTCGAAACGGTAAGGCTGGTTCAGCGCTTCCTCGCCGCGAAAACGCACCACCGGCAGGCGCAATCCGCTGTCGGTCAGCGTAAGGGTGAAGGGACTTTCCTTGTCATTGAGCATTCGAGCAGGCCCTGTCAGGCGATACGGGGTTTCAAGGGTACGAAACCGTCGGGCTGAATGGTCATGTCAAAGGCGCTTTTCAGAATCCCCCTACATGCTTTGGTGAAGATGTCGATTCCGTCGGCTGTTTTTTTGGTCGATTGCCGACTTTAGGCCGTATAAACTTGCCGCCACGCGTCGGCCAATAGATGTCTCGGCGCCACAGATCAAGAGAGTGAGTAATGGGCGCACAGTGGAAGGTTAAACACAAAGAAGCGGCAGCCAACGCCAAAGGGAAGATCTTCGGCAAACTGGTGAAGGAAATCACCATTGCTGCGCGCAACGGTGCCGATACCGCCACCAACGCACACCTGCGTCTGGTGGTCGAACAGGCGAAAAAAGCCTCGATGCCAAAAGAAACCCTCGATCGCGCGATCAAGAAAGGCGCCGGTCTGCTGGGTGAAACCGTGCAATACCATCGCGTGACCTACGAAGGCTTCGCGCCGCATCAGGTGCCGCTGATCGTCGAATGCGTCACCGACAACATCAACCGCACCGTCGCGGAAATTCGTGTGGCGTTCCGCAAGGGCCAGTTGGGCGCTTCGGGTTCGGTGGCGTGGATGTTCAACCACGTCGGCATGATCGAAGCCTCGCCGGACAGCCCGGAAGCCGATCCGGAAATGGCTGCGATCGAAGCCGGTGCCCAGGATTTCGAGCCGGGCGAAGAGGGCGCGACGCTGTTCCTCACCGACCCGACCGACCTCGACGCTGTGCAGAAAGCCCTGCCGGAACAAGGCTTCACCGTGCTCTCGGCCAAGCTCGGCTACCAGCCGAAGAACCCGGTCAGCGGCTTGAGCGACGAGCAGATGGCTGAAGTCGAAGCGTTCCTCGAAGGCCTCGACAACCATGATGACGTGCAGGACATGTTTGTTGGTCTGGCTGGCTGATCCGTCGCGCCAGTAATGACCTCTTCTCGAGCAGGCTGGCTCCCACATTTGCAATGCATTCCAATGTGGGAGCGAGCCTGCTCGCGAATGACCGCGCAGCGGTCACAGATTCTCCAGCATCTCGATGACTTCACTGAACCCCGGCCGCCCCAGCACATCCGCCTGACAGCAACGTCGTTCCAGCGCCTCCAGGTGCGCGCGCCGCTCCGTACTCAATCCTGAGTCGACACGCTCCAGCAATTCCCCCAACAACACACCGAACGCACGGACTTCCAGGCGCTGCAATGCGCGCGTCTGCACATCATCGCGGGTTGCATGAAACGACGCCGCGCCGAAATCCCCGAGCAGACAATCGCCCTGATCGTTCAACAGAATGTTGTGGCCATACAGATCGCCGTGGGTAATGCCTTGGTGGTGCAGGTGCTCGGCCGCTGAGGCGATGCCTTGGGCGACGCGCAGGGCAACCTCCGCCGTGAACCGGCAGTCCTCGGCATAAACATCCCGCGAGCACGAGACCAGGCTCGGCAAGCCGGCGAGATTGCCGAAGCTCGGATCTATCAACTGCATCACCAATCCCTGCTGCTGATCGGGGTGGCCGCTGATGCGGCCCTCGACGCGGATCAGGTTGGGGTGCAAACCGGCAGTGATGCAGGCGTTCATCTCGTGCAATGGCGAGCCGTCGCTGGTCATCTCGCCTTTGTACAGCTTCACCGCAACCGCCTGCGCCGAGCCGTCGTCGCGCTGCCAGACTGCGCGGTAAATCACCCCGGAAGCGCCTTCGCCCAGTTGCTGCTCCAGGCGCAGCGCTGACCAGTCGATCAGCGGCGTAGCCTCAAGGGCAGCGGCATCGGCTTCGGTTTCCAGCGGATTGCCGGCGTAGGCCAGCCAGGTCAGGCTCGGCAAGGTCAGCAGCCATTGCGGCAGCTCGTTGAGCTGGTTGGCGGCGATGCGGAGTAATTCCAGCCGATGGCAGTGACGCAGGGAGTCTGGCAGCGATTGCAGGCGATTGCCGGCGAGCATGAGCTTCTGCAAAGCGCGGCGTTCACCCAGTTCTTTCGGCAGGTTCTCGATGCGGTTATCGGTGAGGATCAGCCAGCGCAGCTGCGGCGGCAGAGCGTCACCAGGGACATTGACGATGCGGTTGGCCTTGAAGCCGACCATGGTCAGCGCGGTGCATTGGCCGAGGCACGCCGGCAGTTCGCTGAACTGGTTGTCGGAGCAGAACAGCACGCGCAGGCGGGTCAGGCGATGCAGGTCATCGGGCAGGCTGGATAACGCGTTGCCGCTGAGGTTGAGCACTTCCAGCGTGTCGGCCAGTTGGAATATTTCGCGGGGGAATTCGGTCAGCCCGCAGGACAGGTCGAGGCGGGTAATGCCTGACAGCTCGCCGGCGCGCAGTTGAGCAAGGGTGTGCATGTCTGGTTTCGCTATTGATCGGTGGAGCGACGCGGGGGCGCGGGAATGGGCGACATGATAGCGGTAAAGCGGATGCTGAACGGATTTTGAGTTGTCCCGGGACCTTGTGGGAGCGAGCCTGCTCGCGAAAGCGGTGTATCAGTTAAATGAACTCTGACTGACATACCGCTTTCGCGAGCAGGCTCGCTCCCACAGGGTAGGGTGTCAGTTGGGAGCGTGGATTTCCTGCAATTGCCCCAACCGGCTGCGCGTGCGCGCCAGGTCAATGGCGTGACCTTCCAGGCTCTGGCCTAGCGGCAGTTGGCCGAGCAGGGTCAGGTGCTTGTCCTGATCGTAGAGCACGTCGATCAGATTGATGAAGCGCTGTTGCACGGCGATCGGACACTCGCCGAGCGGCGGCAGGTCATCGATGATCCACTGGTCGAAACGCTGGCACAGTTGCAGATAATCCATCACTGCCGTTGGCTGTTCACACAGGTCGTTGAAGGTGAACGCGACTCGCCGGCCTTGGCAGAAACGGGCCTGAAGCTGGCGCTTGCCAACTTCGAGGGCAAGGGCAGGCGCATCGGCTGGTGGCAGGTCCTGGGCCTGGCGCTGCGCTGTTGTAGCCGGCCAGACGTAATGCCCTTGGGTAAACACTTGATGCGAATGCTGGCGGTTCAGCGTGCGGTAGTCGTGGTCGCCGCCGACTTCCATCACCTGCATGCGCGTGTTGATCAGCTCGATCACCGGTTTGAAGCGTGCGTGATACAGCGGATTGGGCAGCAGGCCTTCCGGCGCGTAGTTGGAGGTTACCAGCAGCATGATCCGCCGTTTGAACAGTGCCTTGAACAAACGCGTGATCAGCATCGCGTCGCCGATGTCGTGCACATGAAATTCGTCGAAACACAGCACCTGGCAATCTTCCAGCAACTCATCCAGGGTGATTTCCAGCGCGTCTTCCTGCAGGCGGTGACGGAACATGCCGTCGTGCAGCCGGGCAAAAAACTGATGGAAATGCAGGCGACGTTTGCGCGTGATCGGCAGCGCCTGGAAGAACCCCTCGAGCAACCAGCTCTTGCCGCGCCCGACGGCTCCGTACAGGTACAGACTCGGCGGTGTGTGGCCGCTGTCGCCCAGCAGTACGCTGGCCTGCTGCGCCATGCAGTCGATGACGTGCTGCTGACTGCGGCTAAGGGTGTAGCCCTGGCTTTTGGCTTTGTCGCGGAAATAATCGCGGATGGTCGCGGCATGAGCATCGTGCCCGGCGCTGACGGGCAGGCTTTTGCCGAACAGGCGGCGCAACAACGGCCAGCGTTGGCTCAGTCGTGATCGTTTTAGCGTTCGGGCGGGCACGCGGGGCAGGCTCCTGGTTGATTGGGCCGACTCCACCGGAGCTCGGCGCTAAAGTTTAACCAGACCTCGGACATAGGCTCCATGAAATATGCATGATTCCCCTGTAGGAGCTGACGAGTGCAACGAGGCTGCGATCTTTTGATCCTGGGTTGCCGCGAACAGATCGCAGCCTCGTTGCACTCGTCAGCTCCTACAAGGGGCGGATTTCAGAACGGTGGCGATTGCTTGAGCAACTCTGCTGCCGGCGAGTCGGTCGGGCTGACCACCGCATAGTTGTAACCCGGCCCTGACCAGTAATCGGCCTGCAGATCGCCATCGCTGCGCGAACCGCGCGGCAGCAGGGTGTTTTTCGGCCCCGGTGGACGCAGGTAGAAACTGACCTTGTGACCGCTGCCATCCTCATACATCACCATCGCCGCCGCGCCTTCATCGGTGCTGAGCAAACGCCCGCTGACCGGCTCGAATCCGGCAGCTTTCAAGTCCGGCAAGCGCCCGGCACCACTGAAGTAGCGGTCGAGCCAGCGCTGCATGTCGCCGTCGCTGTCGACCTTGTAATCGGCGGGCAGTACGCCTTGCTGGGCGATCAGGCGATAGGCTTGCAACGCGTCAGTCATCGGCAATTGCGCAGGGCGCGCCAGGGTCATTTCCCGTGCCTGCCAGCCACTGAAACCGCCAATGCTCACGGCAATCAGCAACACCGCCGCGCTGGCCAGGTGCCGACGGGACTGCTGGCGACGGCGCTGGCGAATCATCATCGGGTCAAGCGCCGGATTGGCCGGTTGCTGCAACGCGCCACTCAGCGCTGCGCGCAACTGTTGAGCATCGCGTTGCCAGGCGCGCACCTGCGCCGCTTCTTCGGGGTGGCTGGCCAGCCAGGTCTCGAGCACGCGCCGATCGGCGTCGCTGAGCTGGTGGTCGACGTAGGCGTGCAAATCACGTTCGCTGGGAGGCAGGCTGATCATTTGAGTATCCGCAAGGAAGGGCTGCTGATTTCGCCGTCGCTGAGTTGGCGCAAGGCCTGGCGGGCGCGGGACAGGCGCGACATCACGGTGCCGATCGGGGCGCCGAGGATCTCGGCGACCTCTTTATAGGACAGGCCTTCCACCGAGACCATCAGCAGCAAGGCGCGCTGTTCGGTGGGCAGGCGTTCGAAGGCTTGCAGGGTCGACTGGGCAATCACCGTGCGTTCCACCGACGGCTCGGCGTCGTCGCGACCGGTGAAAAATTCCAGCATGCGCGCATAGCGCCGCGAACGACGGTGCGCGTCGAGAAATTGCCGATAGAGAATTGCGAACAGCCAGGCGCGCAAGTCGCCCTCAGCGCGTTTCTCGCCCCAGGCCGACAGCGCCCGCTCGAGGCTGGCCTGGACCAGATCGTCAGCGCTGCTGCTGTTGCGCGTCAACGACACGGCAAAACGGCGCAATCTGGGAATGATTTCTCTCAACTGTTCGTCGAATTCGCTCATGAATTTCTGCTGGTCGCTACGCTGTGGACTAGGAAGACGCCCGTCAGCGCAGGTTATTCCCCGTGCGCAAAAATAAATACCGCGCCGTGGAATAAACCCGGACGGGGTGCGTCTTGCTGACTCTTTCCACTTGTGGCCGATGGCCTGGAGATATTCATGGTTGATCGCTCGTCCCCCAACGCTGCACCGCCCGGCAGGCCGCCGCGCCAGCCACTGAGCGCCGCGAGCCTGGTTTTACGTCTGGGCGGCATTGCCGTGATTGTCGCCGCCGTGGCCGGGGCGTTTGCCTACGTGCA
The DNA here is from genome assembly GCF_031456345.1 of Pseudomonas sp. 2957. Taxonomy (NCBI): domain Bacteria; kingdom Pseudomonadati; phylum Pseudomonadota; class Gammaproteobacteria; order Pseudomonadales; family Pseudomonadaceae; genus Pseudomonas; species Pseudomonas sp. 2957. Next base: position 875,733 of record NZ_JAVDUL010000002.1, on the reverse strand, counting down.
TGGCAACCTTGACCCACAACGATTGACGCCAAAAGCGTTGGTCGATGTGCTGGAAAAGAACAACGGCGTGCATCCCGGCTTTCGTCGCAATCACGCCAAGGGCGTGTGCGTGATCGGCCATTTCGAAAGCAGTGGCGAGGCGCGGGCATTCTCTACAGCACAAGTATTCAACCTGCCGCAGACACCGGTGGTGGGGCGTTTCGCCTTGCCGGCCGGCAATCCCTACGCGCCGGACAGCGCCGTACCGATCCGCAGCCTGGCGCTGCGCTTCACCCAGGCGAACGGTCAGCAATGGCGCACCGGCATGAACAGCATGCCGGTGTTTCCGGTGGGCACGCCCGAAGCGTTCTACCAATTGCAGCAGGCGCAGTCGCCGGATCCAGCCACCGGCAAGCCAGACCCGACGAAGGTGCCGGCGTTTTTTGCCGCACATCCGGAAGCCGTGCCGTTTCTGACGTGGGTGAAGACCGCCAAGCCTTCGGCCAGCTACGCCACCGAAACCTATAACAGCATCAATGCGTTCTATCTGGTCGATGGCAACGGTAAAAAACAGGCCGTACGCTGGAGCATGACGCCGCTGGCGCAGGACGCGGCGGGTGCCACGGCTCCTGAAGGCGCGGACTTTCTCGAGAAGGATCTGGTGCAACGCCTGGCCGCCGCACCCTTGCGCTTTCAGTTGAACATCACCCTGGCCAACGCCGGTGACCCGGTGAACGATGCCAGCAAGACCTGGCCCGCAGATCGCAAAGTGCTGAACGCCGGAACCCTGGTGCTGGAGAAGACCCAGCCGCAACTCAGTGGCGAGTGCCGTGACATCAACTACGACCCGCTGGTGCTGCCGGCCGGGATTCAAGGCTCGGAAGATCCACTGCTGGCCGCGCGTTCTGCCGGCTATGCCGATTCCTACCTGCGTCGCACCAGCGAAGTCAGCCAGTTGCCCGCCGCCAAACAGGAGGCTCGTCCATGAACAAGCAACCGACGCATTTCGTTTTGCTGGCGCGCCTGCTGCACTGGCTGATGGCGCTGATGATCATCGCCATGCTGTTTATCGGCGCGGGCATGGTCACTTCGGTGTCGTCTCGCCATGAATGGCTGATTCATTTGCACAAGCCGCTGGGCATCGCGATTCTGGCGCTGGTGATCGTGCGCCTGCTGGTGCGCTTCACCACGCGCCAACCGCCGCTGCCGGATGATCTGCCGGGCTGGCAGGTGCTCGCAGCCAAGGCTTCCCACGTCTTGTTGTATGCGTTGATGCTGGTGTTGCCGTTGCTCGGCTGGGCGATGATCAGTGCCTCGGGCGAGCCGGTGATGCTCTCGGCGTCGCTGCATCTGCCGCCAATTGTGCCGGCCGACGCGCAACTGTTTGCGTTGCTGCGCAAGTCCCATGGCTATTTGGCGTATCTGCTGTTTCTGACAGTGCTGCTGCACCTGGCGGCGGCGCTGTTCCATGGCTGGGTGCGTCGTGACGAAGTGCTCGACAGCATGTTGCGCGGGCGCGATCGCGGCTGACCCTATAACGCAAAAGATCGCAGGCCGGCTGCGATCTTTTGTTGTTGCAGGGAAGGGGATCAGCGCAGGGTGTCGACCATGTCGGCGAGGGTGGTCAACACGTCTTTACCCAGTTGCTTGGAACGTTTGCCCGACCAGCCGGTGATCTTGTCCGGGTGGTCGTCGTGGTCCTTGAACGGCATCTCCAGGGTCAGCGACAGGCAGTCGTATTTCTGTCCGACGCTGTTGCAGGCCAGGGTCATGTTGGCCTGTCCCGGTTCGTCGCGGGTGTAGCCATAGGTGGTCTGGAAGTCTTTGGTGGTGTGCTTCAAGTGGCTGCGGAAATGCTCTTCAAGCTTTTCGATGCGCGGCGTAAAACCAGGATTGCCTTCACAGCCGGCGGTGAAAACGTGAGGTATGGTTTCGTCGCCGTGTACGTCGATAAACGCATCGACGCCATACTTTTGCATCTGCTGCTGAACGAATAGCACTTCCGGGCTGATGTCCTGGCTGGCGTTCTGCCAGGCCCGGTTCAAGTCCTGCCCCATGGCATTGGTGCGCAGGTGGCCGTGGAACGCGCCGTCCGGGTTCATGTTCGGCACCAGATACAGATCGGCGCTGGCCAGCAGTTTGTTCAATACCGGATCGTCCTGTCGTTCCAGACGCTCGATCACACCTTCCATGAACCATTCAGCCATGTGCTCGCCCGGATGCTGCTGGGCGATGATCCAGATTTTGCGCTGGCCTTCGGCACCGGTGCCTTTGCGCAGCAGCTGAATGTCGCGGCCCTCGACACTTTTGCCGGTCGCCAGCAATTCGGTGCCAGCCTTGCTTAGCGCTTGCTCGATCAACCAGTCGTGGCGGCCGCGGCTGTAGGGTTCGAAGTAGGCGAACCAGGCGTGGGTCTGTTCCGCTTCGAGGCAGAAGCGCAGGCTGTCGCCTTCGAAGCTGGTGGGGATGCGGAACCAGTTGACGTGATCATACGACGCCACCGCTTGATAGCCCGGCCAGCCTTTGCTGTAGGTCGATTGGCTGGCGTTGACCAGGCGAAACCAGTGTTCCTGGTGCACATGCAGGCCGCTGGCCTTGAAGTGGAACCACTGAAAATGAGCGCTGCGGGTGTCCGGGCGGATGGCCAGGACGGGACTGAGCGGGTTGCTGATATCGATGACTTGGATATTGCCGCTGTCGAAATTGGCGCTGATGTCGAACGAAGATTTGGCCACGGTCATGGTCGGTTCCTGATCAGGATTTTTATGACCGGTACTTTACACGCAGGCAGGGCTGAAACCGAGGGGAATCGCGGGTGTAGCGGGGGGCGTCTTCCGTGACGCGCCAGCAGCTTAGAGGCTATGCGATTGATTCTCAAGTGCTGATTGCCATTAGTTTCGCCCAATGTGGCTGGGCTCGGCTTGCCAATCAATATTCTTTTGATATTATCCGCGCCATCGAATTTGCAGCACCCAAAGACTTCATTAGCCTGAAGACACAAGCCCGAAAAACGGGCAAAAAAAGACCCGGCAAAAAGCCGGGTCAAAAACCGTGATTAGCCTGATGAGGAGATAGTCCAGAAGACCGACCTAAGGTCTCTGGTCCATCGACTGATCTCGCGACCAGCTGCTTGCAATAATAATCATTATCATTTGCAAGTCAAATGTTTTTATCTGCGCGATGGGAAAATTCTTTCCTGTCCGCCCGTACCTTGTCCGCCGTGACTTCGTCGTTGTCGATCGAATGGTCGACCATCGCCCGCGCCATATCCACCATGTGCACCACCGAAAAGGCCAGATCGCGACTGGTGCCTTGCAGGTTTTCTGCGGCCTTGAACGCGGTGGCGGCTGCACATCGCAACAAGTCCGAGGCGTGCACCAGTGCTTCCTCGCCGCTGAGATGGTTTTTGACATTGAAAAAACGTTCGTCCGTCTCGGATTTCGAAACAGTCGGTTTCAAGTAGTAGTCCAGCGCGCGCTGTGCGGCGGCATTGCCTTGAGGGGAGGTGAAGCTGGTGTCGATTTGCAGATCGGGCAGGTCTTTGCTGCTGATGTTCATCATGAAACGTCACTCCATGTTCGATTGAAAGTCCGTTCCTCTAGGATAGTACCGCCTGTATTTGTGACTAGGATTTAAATACTACAATATGTGTTTTGCCGGTCGAAGACGTCCGCGTAAGGTGCGGCACATGGATAAATGGATTGAGTTGGTCAAGGCCAAGATGAGTGAACTCAAAGTCACTCAAACAGAGCTCGGAGAGCGCGTCGGCATGTCCCAGGGCGGGATCGGTCATTGGCTGAACAAGCGTCGCGAACCCGGTGTTACCGAAATGAACCGCGTGCTCAAGGCGCTGGGAATGGACTTCCTTGAAGTCGTTCTGGTGATTCGCGAACCGCAGCCGACGCCGGAAGACGAGATGCCGCTGGCGCAGAAGTACAACCCGTACTTCCGTTATCCGGTTTGCGATTGGCGTGCACCGTGCGAAGTGCGTGACACTGCGGCGAGCTATCCCGGAGCATCAGCGAAGCAGCGCTTCGAACTGACGGATTACCACGCTCGCGGCGGTGCGGCGTTCTGGCTGACGGTGACGGGGGATTCGATGACCGCGCCGAGCGGCCAGAGCGTTGCCGAGGGCATGCTGATTCTGGTCGATCCGGAGTTGGAGGCAGTGCCTGGCAAACTGGTGATCGCCCAGTGGCCGGACAGCGAAGAGGCGATTTTCCGCAAACTCGACGAACAGGCCGGCCAGCGTTACCTGGTGCCGCTCAATCCGACCTGGCCGAAAACCCTGCTCACCGATGAATGCCGGATCATCGGCGTGGTGGTTCAGGCAACGGCGCGTTACTGAACGGATCGATCCTCGCTCAAGGCCAGGATCGATCCTTTTATTTCATCCCTCTTCCAGTTCAACCAAAGCGCTGCCTTCACTGACCATATCGCCTTCCTGGCAAGACAGCGCTTTGATCACACCGGCCTGCGGCGCGCGGATGCTGTGTTCCATCTTCATGGCTTCCAGCACCACCAGTTGCGCCCCGGCCTCAACCGACTGTCCCGTTTCGACCAGCACGCGTACGATGCTGCCGTTCATTGGCGCGGTCAGACCGCCCTGATGGCTGTGGCTGGCCTCGACGGCGCTGATCGGATCGAACGCTTCGATGCGCCGCAACTCGCCGTCCCATTCCAGATACAACGCGCCAGCCTGACGAATCGCCCGCAATGTGCGGCGCACGCCGTCATGCTCGACGATTAGTGCTTCGCCCAGCAGTTTTGCATGGGCCGCAGTTCTCAAGGTCAACGCGCGATCCTGTCCCTCGCAACTCAAATGCAAGGTGATTTGCGCCGGCAAACCTGCTCGCAATCCGCCACCTGAAGCCCACGGCGAAGCGGGATCATCCGCCCGAGCACGCTGCGGCAGACTCTGCGCAAACGCCTGCGCCGCCGCCTGCCAGAACTCATCGCTCAACGTGCCTGGTGCTGGCAGCAATTGCTCCTGATAGCGCGGAATGAACCCGGTATCCAGCTCTGCCGCCGCAAACGCCGGATGCGCGATGATCCTGCGCAGGAAATTGATGTTGGTCTTCAGCCCGCCAATCGCAAACTCGTCGAGCATGCTCAACAGACGCAAGCGTGCCTGTTCGCGATCTTCACCCCAGGCAATCAGCTTGCCGAGCATCGGGTCGTAGAAGGGCGATATCTCGTCACCTTCCTCAACGCCGCTGTCCACCCGCCGCCCCGCGCCCTGTGCCGATTCGCGATACAAGTCCAGCCGCCCGGTGGCCGGCAGGAAATCATTCGCCGGATCCTCGGCATACAAACGCACTTCGATCGCATGACCATTGAGCGGCACCTGCGCCTGAGTGATCGGCAGCGTTTCCCCACGGGCGACGCGAATCTGCCAGGCGACCAGATCAAGCCCGGTGATTGCTTCGGTCACCGGGTGCTCGACCTGCAGCCGCGTGTTCATCTCCATGAAGAAAAACTCGCCGCGCGCATCCAGCAAAAACTCCACGGTGCCGGCGCCGACATAACCGATCGCCTGCGCCGAACGCACGGCCGCTTCGCCCATTGCTCGGCGCAACTCGGGCGACAGGCCCGGCGCCGGGGCTTCTTCGACGACTTTCTGGTGACGGCGCTGGATCGAGCAGTCGCGCTCGTTGAGATACAGGCAGTTGCCGTGCTGATCGGCGAACACCTGAATCTCCACGTGACGTGGCTTGAGCAAATACTTTTCCACCAGCATCCGCGAGTCGCCAAACGACGATTGCGCTTCGCGCTGCGCCGAGGCGAGGGCTTCAGCCAGTTGGCTGACATCCTCAACCACCTTCATACCCTTGCCGCCACCACCGGCGGTGGCCTTGAGCAGCACCGGATAACCAATGCGTTCGCAAGCTTCGCGGAAGGTGTCGAGGTCCTGCGCTTCGCCGTGATAGCCCGGCACCAAAGGCACACCGGCCTTTTCCATCAGCGCCTTGGCGGCGGATTTGCTGCCCATCGCGTCGATGGCCGAGGCGGGCGGGCCGAGGAAGATCAGCCCGGCGGCTTCGATGGCGCGGGCGAATCCAGCGTTTTCCGAGAGAAAGCCATAGCCGGGATGAATCGCCTGGGCACCGCTGGCCTTGGCGGCGGCGATCAATTTATCGATTTGCAGATAACTCTCGGCAGCCTTGCTGCCGCCCAGATCCACGCGGATATCGGCTTCACGGCTGTGCCGCGCATCGCGGTCGGTGGTGCTGTGCACAGCGACGGTAGTCAGGCCCAGGGCCTTGGCGGTGCGCATCACTCGGCAGGCGATTTCGCCGCGGTTGGCCACCAATAGGGTGGTAATCACAGGTGCGCTCATCAACGCGACTCCTTGGTGGATGCGGCTTGCCAGCTCGGCGGGCGCTTTTGCAGGAAGGCGCGCAAGCCTTCCTGGCCTTCAGGGCTGACGCGAATCCGCGCGATGGCATTTTCGGTGTAGCGGCGCAGGGCCGGGGTCAGCGCGCCGTTGCCGACTTCGCGCAGCAAGTCCTTGCTGGCGCGCATGGCCGCGGGGCTGTTGAGCAGCAGGTTGTCGATCCACTGTTCGACCTGTTGCTCCAGTTCAGCCGCAGGATAGCTTTCGGCGAGCAAGCCGATCTCCCGCGCCCGCTGCCCGCTGAAGCGCTCGGCAGTCAGCGCATAGCGCCGCGCCGCACGCTCACCAATCGCTTGCACCACGAACGGGCTGATCACGGCCGGTGCCAGGCCGATGCGTACTTCCGACAGGCAGAACTGCGCGTCATCGGCGCCGATCGCCATGTCACAGCAACTGATCAAGCCCAGCGCGCCACCAAACGCCGCGCCCTGAACCACAGCCAGAGTGGGGATTTTCAGCTTGGCGAGGTTGTACATCAGCTCGGCCAGTTCGCGGGCATCGTCAAGATTGGTGTGGTAATCGAGTTCCGCCGATTGCTGCATCCAGGCCAGGTCGGCACCGGCACTGAAATGCTTGCCACGCCCGCGCAGCAGCAGGAAACGCAGGTTCGAATCGCTGGCGACCTTGTCGAGGGCGAGGATCAGTTCGCGGATCATCTCGGCGTTGAACGCGTTGTTTTTCTCCGCGCGATTTAGCCACAGCGTCGCGAAACCGCGTGGGTCGTTTTGCAGTTCGAGGGTATTGAAGTCGCTCATATTCATCCGTCTCCACGGTTCTTGTGGGAGCGAGCCTACTCGCGAAAGCGGGGTATCAGTCGATCTATCCGCTGCCTGACAGAGCGCATTCGCGAGCAGGCTCGCTCCCACAAAAAAACATCACATCCGGAACACGCCGAAGCGGCTCGGTTCGATTGGCGCGTTCAGCGACGCGGACAAGGCCAGGGCCAGTACATCGCGGGTCTGCGCCGGGTCGATGACGCCGTCGTCCCACAGCCGAGCGCTGGAGTAATAAGGGTGACCCTGTTCTTCGTACTGATCGAGAATCGGCTGCTTGATCTCGGTCTCCTGCTCGGCGCTGAACGCCTGACCGCTGCGTTCGGCCTGTTCGCGCTTGACCTGCACCAGCACACCGGCGGCCTGTTCGGCGCCCATCACGCCAATCCGCGCGTTCGGCCACATCCACAAGAAACGCGGATCGTAAGCGCGCCCGCACATACCGTAGTTGCCGGCACCGAAGCTGCCGCCGATGATCACGGTGAATTTCGGCACCTTGGCACAGGCCACCGCGGTCACCAGTTTCGCGCCGTGCTTGGCGATGCCGCCGGCTTCGTATTTCTGGCCGACCATGAAACCGGTGATGTTCTGCAGAAACAGCAGCGGAATGCCGCGCTGGCAGGCCAGTTCGATGAAGTGCGCACCTTTCTGCGCAGCTTCGGCGAAGAGGATGCCGTTGTTTGCCAGAATCGCGATCGGGTAGCCGTGCAAGTGCGCGAAACCGCAGACCAGCGTGGTGCCGAACAGCGCTTTGAATTCATCGAACACCGAACCGTCGACCAGCCGCGCGATCACTTCGCGCACATCGAATGGCTGCTTGGCGTCAGCCGGAACCACGCCGTACAACTCGTCGCTGGCGTACAGCGGCGCGATCGGTGTGCGTTGCTGCACCTCGCCGAGCTTGCGCCAGTTGAGGTTGGCGACGCTGCGGCGGGCGAGGGCGAGGGCGTGTTCGTCGTTCTCGGCGTAATGGTCGGCCACGCCGGAGGTCTTGCAGTGCACATCGGCGCCGCCGAGGTCTTCGGCGCTGACCACTTCGCCGGTCGCGGCTTTTACCAGCGGCGGGCCGGCGAGGAAAATCGTCGCCTGGTTGCGCACCATGATCGCTTCGTCTGCCATCGCCGGCACATACGCGCCGCCTGCGGTGCACGAGCCCATGACCACAGCGATCTGCGGGATGCCCATGGCGCTCATGTTGGCCTGATTGAAGAATATCCGCCCGAAATGCTCGCGATCCGGAAACACTTCGTCCTGACGCGGCAGGTTGGCACCACCGGAATCCACCAGATAAATGCACGGCAGGCGATTCTGCTGGGCGATGGTCTGCGCGCGCAGGTGTTTTTTCACGGTGAGCGGGTAATACGAGCCACCTTTCACCGTCGCATCGTTGGCGACGATCATGCACTCCACGCCTTCGACGCGGCCGATCCCGGCGATCACACCGGCAGCCGGCACGTCTTCGCCGTAAACCGCATGGGCGGCCAGTTGGCTGATTTCGAGAAACGGCGAGCCGGGGTCGAGCAAGCGATTGATGCGCTCGCGCGGCAGCAATTTACCCCGCGAGGTGTGGCGTTCCTGCGCTTTGACACCGCCACCCTGCGCGACTTGAGCGAGCAAGGTGTGCAGCGCGTCGACCTGTTTGAGCATCGCCGCACTGTTGGCGGCGAACTCCGCCGAGCGCGGGTTGAGCTGAGTGTGCAGAATCATTGGGCTTACTCCGTAAGCAGCTTCTAGCTACAAGCGGCAAGCTGCAAGTTGGGGCAAGAGCGTGGTTCTCTTGCAGCTTGCGGCTTGCAGCTGACGAAATTCATTTCGTCTCGTTGAACAGTTCGCGGCCGATCAGCATGCGGCGGATCTCGCTGGTGCCGGCGCCGATTTCGTAGAGCTTGGCGTCGCGCAGCAGGCGGCCGGCGGGGAATTCGTTGATATAGCCATTGCCGCCGAGAATCTGGATCGCGTCGAGGGCCATTTGTGTGGCGCGTTCGGCGGTATAGAGGATCACCCCGGCAGCGTCCTTACGGGTGGTTTCGCCGCGCTCGCACGCCTGGGCCACCGCGTAGAGGTAGGCGCGACTGGCATTGAGCTGGGTGTACATGTCGGCGACTTTGCCCTGGATCAGCTGAAATTCGCCGATGCTCTGGCCGAACTGCTTGCGGTCGTGGATGTACGGCACGATCAGGTCCATGCACGACTGCATGATCCCGGTCGGGCCGCCGGAGAGCACTACGCGTTCGTAATCGAGGCCGCTCATCAGCACTTTCACGCCACCGTTGAGCACGCCGAGGATGTTCTCTTCCGGCACTTCGACGTCATCGAAAAACAACTCGCAGGTGTTGGAGCCACGCATGCCAAGCTTGTCGAACTTGTTGCTGCGGCTGAAGCCTTTCCAGTCACGCTCGACGATGAATGCAGTAATGCCGTGCGGGCCTTTTTCCAGATCGGTCTTGGCGTAGATCACGTAGGTGTTTGCGTCAGGGCCGTTGGTGATCCAGGTTTTGCTGCCGTTGAGTACGAAGCGATCGCCGCGTTTGTCGGCGCGCAGCTTCATCGAGACCACATCGGAACCGGCGTTGGGCTCGCTCATCGCCAGGGCGCCGACGTGCTCGCCGCTGATCAGCTTCGGCAGGTATTTGGTTTTCTGTTCGTGGTTGCCGTTGCGGTTGATCTGGTTGACGCAAAGGTTGGAGTGCGCGCCATAGGACAACGCCACCGACGCCGAGCCACGGCTGATTTCTTCCATCGCCACCACATGCGCCAGATAACCCAGACCTGCGCCGCCGTACTCCTCCGGCACGGTGATGCCGAGCAGGCCCATGTCACCGAATTTGCGCCACATGTCGGCGGGGAACAGGTTGTCGTGGTCGATCTGCGCGGCACGCGGGGCGATCTGATCGGCGACGAAGGACTGCACCTGATCGCGCAGCATGTCAATGGTTTCACCGAGGGCGAAATTCAGGGATGGATAGCTCATGAGGCACCTTTTGGCTTTTTTATCGGGTGGAGCGCACGACGAATCGGCGTTCAGCTTTACGTTAACGTAAAGCTTCCACAGTTCGACTGTCAATCGGCTTTACGTAAGCGTCAACTTGGGCGAGAGTAAGGACAGTTCAGGATCAGATATCGGTTTGTTTCTGGTGGGAGCGAGCCTGCTCGCGAAAGCGCTGTATCAGTCGCCCTCAAGGCTGAATGACGCGGCGTATTCGCGAGCAGGCTCGCTCCCACAGGGATTCAAAACCGGGAAAACCCACTAATAAAGACAATAGGGGTCGTCATGGATCTACCCAGTGCAAACCCGCAGCGCAGCTACACCCGTGGCTCTCAGGACAAAGCCCTGCTGGCGATGACCATCGGTCAGCGCTTCGATCAGACTGTCGCGCAATACCCGGACGGCGAGGCTTTGGTGGTGCGCCATCAACAGTTGCGTTACTCCTGGCGGCAACTGGCCGACGCGGTGGATGAGCAGGCCAGGGCCTTGCTCGCGCTGGGCTTGCAGACCGGAGATCGCCTCGGCATCTGGGCGCCGAATTGCGCGCAGTGGTGCATCACTCAGTTCGCCACGGCGAAGATCGGCGTGATCCTGGTCAACATCAATCCCGCCTACCGCAGCTCCGAACTCGAGTACGTGCTCAAGCAATCCGGCTGCCAGTGGCTGGTCTGTGCCGGAGCGTTCAAAACCTCGAATTACCACGAAATGCTCCAGAGCCTGGCGCCGGAATTGGCTGAGCACGCCATCGGTCAGCTGCGTAGCGAACGCCTGCCGGAGTTGCGCGGCGTGATCAGCCTCGATGCCAATCCGCCGCCCGGTTTTCTGCCGTGGTCGCAGCTCAGCGATCTGGCCGTCAGCGTCTCGCCCGATCAATTGCGCGAACGCAGCGCCAGTCTGCATTTCGATCAACCGGTGAACATCCAGTACACCTCCGGCACCACCGGTTTCCCCAAGGGCGCGACCCTCAGTCACTACAACATTCTCAACAACGGCTACATGGTCGGCGAAAGCCTCGGCCTGACGACTGCCGATCGTCTGGTGATTCCGGTGCCGCTGTATCACTGCTTCGGCATGGTCATGGGCAACCTCGGTTGCGTCACCCATGGCAGCACGATGATCTACCCCAACGACGCTTTCGATCCGGCGCTGACCCTGCAAGCGGTCGCCGAAGAAAAAGCCACGGCGCTGTACGGTGTGCCGACCATGTTTATCGCCATGCTCGATCAGCCGCAGCGGCAGACCTTCGACCTGTCGAGCCTGCGCACCGGGATCATGGCCGGCGCGACCTGTCCGATTGAGGTCATGCGCCGGGTCATCAACGAAATGCACATGAGCGAAGTGCAGATCGCCTACGGCATGACCGAAACCAGTCCGGTGTCGCTGCAGACCGGGCCAGCGGATGAGCTGGAGTTGCGCGTCACCACGGTCGGGCGCACCCAGCCGCAACTGGAAAGCAAGATCATCGACACCGCCGGCAACCTTGTGCCGCGCGGCACCATTGGCGAATTGTGCACGCGCGGTTACAGCGTGATGCTCGGCTACTGGAACAACCCGCAGGCTACTGCCGAAGCCATCGATGAGGCGGGGTGGATGCACACCGGCGACCTGGCGAGCATGAACGAGGAGGGTTACGTCAACATCGCCGGGCGTAACAAGGACATGATCATTCGTGGCGGCGAGAACGTTTATCCGCGTGAGCTGGAGGAATTCTTCTTCACCCATCCGGCGGTGGCGGACGTGCAGGTGATCGGTATTCCGTGCTCGCGCTACGGTGAGGAAATCGTCGCCTGGATCAAATTCCACCCCGGCCACAGCGCCTCGGAGCTGGAGCTGCAAGCCTGGTGCAAGGAGCGCATCGCCCATTTCAAGACACCGCGCTACTTCAAATTCGTCGACGCGTTTCCGATGACGGTGACGGGCAAGATCCAGAAATTCAGGATGCGTGAGATCAGTATCGAGGAGCTGAAAACAATCGAGGGATAATCACAAAATTTCTGTGGGAGCGAGCCTGCTCGCGAATGCGGTGTGTCATTCAGCGCAAATGTGTCTGGCACACCGTTTTCGCGAGCAGGCTCGCTCCCACAGGGATGCAGTGATAGAGAGACGAATTGCAGAAAGCACAAAGGGGAGCCGAAGCTCCCCTTTAATTTGTCGTTGCGTGCTCTTTTTATTATTGAGGGTCGGTCTGTTGTTGTTTTTGGCAACCGTGGCCCTGTACAGCTTTTTGGCGACCCCCATCCGGGGTCAAGAGCAAACGTATTTTTTTGAGCGCTGATCTGCTTTCTCGTTTAACGATCCAACCGATTCGGGAGCTACCTGAAGGTAGTTTTATTGTTCTCTGCCCGGTTGCGGGTCACTCCTGAGAGCACCCTGAAAAGCACACCTTCTCCAAAAAAATCTGTTAGCTGCGTCTCTGCCGTGTTGTTCTTGTTATGTCAGAGTCGTTTCGTCTTGTTTTTATTGGTTTGCGGCTTTTTATTCTTGTTATGCCATAGAGATAGCAGGTGTCGTGCCAACTTTTAAAAAGTCTTATAAATCAGTGATTTAAGTTTTTCGGGTTTTTTCACCCCAGGGCAAAGCCAGACAATTTGTTTCCGTGTTACTCGCTTTTGCCCACAGCACTGACCCAGCGGTAACACCTCACTGCGCGCTGCGTGCCTTGGCCACTCGCGAACCGCTTGGACGGCCGAGCACTGCACTGATCTGCTGGCCCGCGGCAATCAAGGCGTCCAGGTCGATACCGGTCTCGATGCCCAAGCCATTGAGCAGGTACACCACGTCTTCGGTCGCAACGTTACCGCTCGCGCCTTTGGCGTACGGGCAGCCGCCGAGGCCGGCGATAGAGCTGTCGAACACCGCAATGCCTTCGAGCAGGCTGGCATAGATATTGGCCATGGCTTGGCCATAGGTGTCGTGGAAATGCCCGGCAAGCTTGTCCCGTGGTACCTGCGCCGAGACCACCTCGAACAGGCGCCGGGTCGCGCCCGCCGTGCCGGTGCCGATGGTGTCGCCCAGCGACACTTCGTAGCAGCCCATCGCGTACAGCTCGCGCGCGACCATCGCCACTTGCTCCGGCGCAACCGTGCCTTCATACGGGCAGCCCAGCACACAGGAAACATAACCGCGCACGGTAACGCCGTGTTGTTTCGCGGCTTCCATGATCGGCGCAAACCGCGCCAGGCTCTCGCTGATCGAGCAATTGATGTTGCGCTGCGAGAACGCCTCGGAGGCGGCGGCGAACACCGCGACTTCCTTGACCCCGGCGGCTAGCGCGTCTTCAAAGCCGCGCAGGTTCGGCGCCAGCGCGCCGTAGGTCACGCCGGGCTTGCGCTGGATCTGCGCAAACACCTCGGCGGATCCGGCCATTTGCGGCACCCATTTCGGCGAGACGAAACTGCCGACTTCGATGTAGCCGAGCCCGGCGGCGCTCAGGGCATCGACCAGTTGCACCTTGTCAGCCACGCTGATCGGTTGGGCTTCGTTCTGCAGGCCATCGCGCGGGCCGACTTCGATCAGGCGTACTTGGGAGGGGAGGGACATGGGTGGGACCTGCCTGTTTTTTTAGTTCACGAAGAACCCTGTGGGAGCGAGCCTGCTCGCGAAAGCGGTGGATCAGTCACCGTTAATGTTGGATGACAGAATGCATTCGCGAGCAGGCTCGCTCCCACAGGGGCGCCAGTGTTGGCTAGACCGCCTGCTGGCTCTTGAGCGTCTGCTCCAACGCCTGCACGCAGCGCTCTTCTGCTGTATCCAGCTCAAGCTTCATCTGTTCGATATCCAGCAACTGCTGTTCGAGCTGTTCGCGGCGTTCGCTGATTTTTGCCAGCATGCTGTTGAGCTGTTTGGTGTTACCGCCGGACGGATCATAGAGCTCGATCAGCTCGCGGCATTCGGCCAGGGAAAAACCGATGCGCTTGCCACGCAGGATCAGCTTCAGGGTGACCTTGTCGCGCGGCGAATAGATACGTTCCTGGCCACGACGCTCGGGGCTGAGCAGGCCTTGCTCTTCATAAAAGCGGATCGCCCGGGTGGTAATGTCCAGCTCGCGGGCGAGGTCGGAAATGCTATAGGTCTGACTGCTCATGAAAGCGCTCGGAAAAGGGGCATGGCGCTAAGCTAATCGGTGGTTTACGTTTACGTCAAGCGGGATGGATTTGGGGTGTCCGTACAGGCCTCTTCGCGAGCAGGCTCGCTCCCACATTCGACCGCGTTCCTTCAGATGAAATGCAATTCATTGTGGGAGCGAGCCTGCTCGCGAAGAACGATAACGCGGTAAAAAAGCCCTACACCTTCTCCAGCTTCTTCTCCTGCGCCGTCACCTGTTGGCACAACTCGATCATCTGCTCGCGCATCCAGCGGTTGGCCGGGTCTTGGTCGGTGCTTTCGTGCCAGTACAAATGCGTTTCCACCGAGGGCACATCATTCACCGGCAAATTGAACGATTGCAGATCATGGCGGCGGGCGAAGCGTTCCGGCACGGTCATGACCATGTCGGTCTGCTGCATCACTTGCGAGGCCATCAGATAGTGCTGCGAGCGCAGGGCGATCTTGCGCTGGATGCCCATTTTGCCCAGCGCCAGATCGACATAACCCAGACCACTGCGGCGGCTGGAAATATGGATGTGAGTCAGCGACAAATAGTCATCGAGACTGAGTTTTTCCTTGCCCGCCATCGGATGGCCCTTGCGCATGGCGCAGACGTAACGGTCGTCCATCAGCTTGACGTGGCGCACCTGCGGGTCGGTGTTGAGCGGCGCATCCACAGCGAAATCCAGACGCCCGGCGGCCAGTTCCTTGGTGGTTTCCCGGCGTTTGGACAGAAAGCTTTCGATGATCACCGTCGGCGCCAGGCGGCGCAGGCGCTGGAACAGGGGCGGCAGAATGATTGCCTCCGTCAGGTCGGTCATGCTGATGCGGTAAGTCTTGGCCGCCTGCGCCGGGTTGAAGATGCGGCTTTCCTGCACCGACACGCGCAGCAGCGACAGGGCGTTGCGCACCGGGCCGATGATGTTTTGCGCCATCGGCGTGGGCACCATGCCTTGGGCAGTACGCACGAAGAGCGGGTCGTTGAAGGTTTCGCGCAACCGCGCCAGGGCGTTGGACACCGCCGGCTGGGTGATACCGACAATCTGCCCGGCGCGGGTCAGGTTGGCTTCGGTGTAGATCGCGTCGAAGACGATGAAAAGGTTCAGGTCGACCTTGCTCAGATTCATAACGCGGCTTCTCTTGTTATTAAGTGCAAGTGTTTTGGGGCTGACGATCAGCGGATCATATATTGGTGATGAATGTTTATACACGCCGAGAATAGGCTAGGTAAATGATCAGCGCTGTTCTAGCATCGATTGCATGACTTGAACAACCTCTGCCCGAGAAGGTAACTACCCATGGATTTCGCTTATTCGCCCAAGGTGCAAGAACTGCGTGAGCGCGTGACCGCGTTCATGGACACTTACGTTTACCCGGCCGAAGCGGTGTTCGAACGCCAGGTCGCCGAGGGCGATCGCTGGCAGCCGACCGCAATCATGGAAGAGCTCAAGGCCAAGGCCAAGGCTGAGGGTCTGTGGAATTTGTTTCTGCCTGAGTCCGAGCTGGGCGCCGGCCTGAGCAACCTCGAATATGCGCCATTGGCGGAAATCATGGGCCGTTCCCTGCTGGGGCCGGAGCCGTTCAACTGCTCGGCGCCGGACACCGGCAACATGGAAGTATTGGTGCGCTACGCCAACGAAGAGCAGAAACAGCGCTGGCTCGAGCCGCTGCTGCGCGGCGAGATCCGTTCGGCGTTCGCCATGACCGAGCCTGACGTGGCGTCTTCCGACGCGACCAACATGGCCGCTCGGGCCGTGCGTGATGGCGATCAGTGGGTGATCAACGGCAAGAAATGGTGGACTTCCGGCGCCTGCGATCCGCGCTGCAAGATCCTGATTTTCATGGGCCTGAGCAACCCCGACGCGCCGCGTCACGCCCAGCACTCGATGATTCTCGTGCCGGTCGACACCCCCGGGGTGAAAATCGTCCGTCCGCTGCCGGTGTTCGGCTACGACGACGCACCGCACGGTCACGCCGAAGTGCTGTTCGACAACGTTCGCGTGCCGTACGAAAACGTCCTGCTCGGTGAAGGACGCGGCTTCGAAATCGCTCAGGGTCGCCTTGGCCCAGGCCGCATTCACCACTGCATGCGTTCGATCGGCATGGCCGAGCGTGCGCTGGAACTGATGTGCAAACGCTCGGTGAGCCGCACCGCATTCGGCAAACCGCTGGCGCGTCTGGGTGGCAACATCGACAAGATCGCCGACTCGCGGATGGAGATCGACATGGCGCGCCTGCTGACGTTGAAAGCGGCGTACATGATGGATACCGTCGGCAACAAAGTGGCGAAAAGCGAGATTGCGCAGATCAAAGTCGTCGCACCGAATGTCGCCCTGCGGGTGATCGACCGGGCGATCCAGATGCATGGCGGGGCAGGGGTGTCGAACGATTTCCCGCTGGCCTACATGTATGCGATGCAGCGCACCCTGCGTCTGGCCGACGGCCCGGACGAAGTGCACCGCGCGGCGATTGGCAAGTTCGAGATCGGCAAGTATGTGCCGAAGGAGATGATGCGTAGCGGCCAGTAATACCGCGTCGCCTCATTCGCGAGCAGGCTCGCTCCCACAAGATTTGTGCACGCCACAGATCCAATGTGGGAGCGAGCCTGCTCGCGAAAGGGCCTGTACACTCAGCACATCGACATCAGGATCAATACACCCAAACCTCAACCCGCCGATTCTTGATCCGCCCTTCATCCGCGCTGTTGGTCGCCACCGGCATCAGCGCACCAAAGCCGCGTACTTCGCGCATGACCACACCGTTCCTGACCAGCTCGCGCCGCACCGCCATCGCTCGCAGCTTCGACAGCAGATCGGCCCGCGCCGGGTCATCCTTCAAATCACCAAACCCCACCAGCGTCACCGCCCGTTCGGTCTTGCCATTGCGCTTTATATAGTCGAGCACCCGCGCCAGATCCTGCCGCGCCTTGTTGTCCAGACTGGCGCTGCCCTCGGCAAAACGGAAATTCACTGTCAGACGCTGGGCATGCCGGCTGAGGGATTGGTAACCCTCGGGCATCAGCGCATTCGGCGCCACGCTCATGGCTTGTACGGTCTGGCTGACAAAACCGCTGGCCGCGACGATCGCCTGACCCTCTGGGCTCTGGGCAAAGCTGGCCAACGCCTGCGCCCACGGATTGCGGCTGTCCGGCGGCAGATAAAAGAACAAGCGCCGCGACAGCGGATAGTCTTCGGTGGCGATCAGGCTGTTCAGCGGCAGCATCGCTTGCGACGCGCCGTCGGCAATCGCTACGGCTTTGGCTTGACGCACATAGGGCAAGCCGATGAAGCCGATACCTTGCGGATCGGCGCTGACCGCGTCGGACAATTGCTCGCTGGATTCGAAACGTTTCGCCGCGCTGCTGAGACTTTTCCCACGCCGGCTCAGGACCAGTTCCTTGAACGTGTCGTACGTCCCCGATTGATCATCCCGCGCGTATAAATGAATGGCGCCGCCACGGCCACCGAGTTCTTCCCAGTTTTTCACTTCGCCGGCAAAAATCCGCGCCAGTTGCTCGGTGTTCAACTGCTCAAGCGGGTTGGCCGGGTTGAGGATGATCGCCAGGCCATCGATGGCAATGACTTGCTCGGCCGCCGGGCTTTTCAGATCGCCGAGGGTTTGCAGGGCAAGCAGTTCGCTGTCCTTGATCTCACGGGAAGAGGCGGCCAGATCGGCGCTGGCGTTTTTCAACGCAGCGAAACCGGTGCTGGAACCGTGAGCGGCAACTTCGATGATGACGCGTTGCCCTTGTGCGGTCTGGCCGACGATGCGTTGTTCGTTGGCGGTATCCGGGGTTTCGCGGTGGATTTTCAGCAGGCCTTGTTGCTGCAACAGGCCTTCGACCAGCGCCGGACCGAGATCGGCGCCGATGGTGTTGGAACCCTGAATGCGCAATGCCGGGCCGTTTTCGGGGATCGGCAGGGCGGCGGCGTAGATCGACAGCCAGCCACTCAACAGGAAAACGCAGAGAACACGCAGGGTCATGCCGGCACCGAATCAAGCCAAGGGGATTGCCGGGGAGATTAAGTCAGGCGCGTGACCGAAATATGACAGGGGATTACCTGTGGGAGCGAGCCTGCTCGCGAAGGCGCCGTGTCAGTCGAAAAATTCGTCGCTGATCCACCGCATTCGCGAGCAGGCTCGCTCCCACAATGAAAATTCCCTCAGGCCAGCTCAAGCCAGATCGGCGCATGGTCCGATGGCTTTTCCATGCCGCGCAGTTCGTAGTCCACGCCGGCATCCTTGACCCGTGGCAGCAGGCCATGGGAAGCCAGAATTACATCGATGCGCAGGCCGCGTTTGGGCTCATCTTCAAAGCCACGGCTGCGGTAGTCGAACCAGCTGAACATGTCGCTCACGTCGGGATTGAGGTGACGGTAGCTGTCGGTCAGGCCCCAGTTTTTCAGGCGCGCCATCCACTCGCGCTCCTCCGGCAGGAAGCTGCATTTGCCGGTTTTCAGCCAGCGCTTCATGTTGTCCGGGCCGATGCCGATGTCGCAGTCTTCCGGGGAAATGTTCACATCGCCCATCACCACCAGTGGCTGTTCATTGTGGAACTGGCTTTCCAGCAGCGCTTGCAGATCGCTGTAGAAACGCTCTTTGGCAGGGAATTTGGTTGGGTGGTCGCGGCTTTCACCTTGTGGGAAATAGCCGTTCATGATCGTCACCGGCACGCCATTGGCATCAGCGAAAGTGCCCCAGATAAAGCGCCGCTGCGCGTCTTCTTCATCGGTGGCAAAGCCTTTATGGATGGCGATCGGTTCGTTGCGCGAGAGCAGGGCGACACCGTAATGGCCCTTCTGGCCATGGAAGTGCACGTGATAGCCGAGGGCGCGTATGTCATCCAGGGGGAACTGGTCGTCGTGGACCTTGGTTTCCTGCAGGCCGATCACGTCGGGCTGATGTTTTTCGATCAGCGCTGCCAGCTGATGCGGACGGGCACGCAGTCCGTTGATGTTGAAGGAAACAATCTTCATGGTCGGCAGTCCTGGCAAAAGGGCGATGCTAGCTGACATGGGGGAGATGGGCCAGTGTGGGACAAATCAATTTCACCTGTGGGATTTGTGATGCCCTATGCAGCGCCTCTGTGGGAGCGAGCCTGCTCGCGAAGAGGCCGGCAAGATCGATGAAGATCCCGACTTGGTCTATACCTGTGAGGGGAACCACATCACCCGCCCAAGGTTCGTACCAACAAGCGCGCCAGCCTCCGAGCGCGCCCCCGGGGAGAATCACTGCAATGCCTGAAACCCAGACCGCCGTTGCCGACATCCACATGCTCGACCGCGGCTATTCGCGCGAAGCCCGCTCGTTGCTGTATCAGGCCTATCGCCACGAGCCGACCTTCGGCTACCTGTTCGAAGCCGAACGTCCCGGCTATGAACAACGGGTGCGCGCGACGGTGCGCGAGTTGGTCAAACAGCATTTTCTCCAGGACCTGCCGGCGATCGGCCTGTTGGTCAACGATCGCTTGATCGGCATCGCCCTGATCGCACCGCCGCAACGGCGCCTGGGCGTTACCGAAAGCTGGGCATGGCGCCTGCGCATGGTGCTCAGCACCGGTTTTCGCTGCACCCGGCGTTATCTGGAATACCACGATGCCGTTGCTGCATGCGTGCCGGGTGATTCGGTGCACATGCTGCCGTTGCTCGGCGTTCACCCGCAGTTTCAGGGCAAGCATTACGGCGAACAATTGCTCACTGCCGTGCACAACTGGTGCGCCGTCGATGAAACATCGCAAGGCGTGGTGCTCGACACCGGCAACCCGCGCTACCTGGAATTCTATAAAAGGCAGGGTTATCAGGAGATCGGCGAGGTTGCCGTCGGGCCGGTGCGCGAACACGTATTTTTCCACGCCAATCCGCAGGTGTTACAAACAGCAACGGGATAATGATCGAACTTCTTCACAAATTACCTGTTCTATCAGGCTCCCGAGCCCGTGATAGCATCCGCGCCTATGAAGTTTCCACGAAGATTTACCAGCGGCGTGCTGATGCTGTTATCCAGCTGCGCGGCGCTGGCGCAAAGTGAATTGGATGTACGGATCAAGCCGTCCAACGATGAACTCAAGGCCAATATAGAAGGCTATATCGGCAGCCTCGGCGATCGCGACGAAGAAGCCTTGCTGCGTTTCAGTCGCGGCGCCGAAGAGCAGGCGCGCAAAGCGGCGCAGGCGTTGGGCTATTACCAGCCGCAGATCGACAGTGACGTCAAGGGCGGAGAAAAACCGCGTCTGGTGTTGAACATCGATCCCGGCGAGCCGATTCGCCTGCGCAACGTCACCGTGCGCGTCGACGGCCCGGCAGCCTCGCTGAAATCCTTTCGCGTGCCGAAAAGCGACCTGCTCAAGTCCGGCGCCGTGCTCAACCATGGCCGTTACGAAGACGCCAAGCGCGTGATTCAAAATCAGGCCTCGCGCTTCGGTTACTTCAGCGGTCATTTCACCAGCCAGAAGCTCATGGTCGATCCGCGCGCGGGCGTGGCCGACATCGAATTGATCTACGACAGCGGCCCGCGTTATGCGCTGGGCAAAGTCAGTTTCGAGGGCGATACGCCGTTCGACGAAGACCTGCTGCAACGCATGGTGCCGTTCAAGGCAGGCGAGCCTTACGATTCGGAACTGATCGCCGAACTCAATCGCGATCTGCAATCGAGCGGCTATTTCGAAGGCGTGCGCGTCGACGCGGCACCGACGGCAGCGCAGAACGATGTGATTCCGGTCGCCGTCAAACTCGACACGCGCAAGCCGCGCACCATGGGCCTGGGCCTCGGTTATTCGACCGACGTCGGGCCACGGATCAAGGCCAACTGGACGCGTCACTGGGTCAACCCGCAGGGCGACAGCTATGGCTGGGAGGCCGAGCTCTCGGCGCCCCGGCAGAACGTCGGGCTGTTTTACGACATCCCGCTCGACCCGCCATTGACCGACAAACTGCGCTGGGCCGGCGGCTATCAGTTCGAAGACATCGAAGGCTCCGACACCCTCAGCAAGCTGCTGACTTTCGGCCCGGAATGGCACAGCAAGTTGCCCAGCGGCTGGCAGCGGGTGATCTCGCTGAAATGGCAACGTGAAGAATACGAACTCGGCGACGACTCCGGCCTGAGCACGTTGCTCATGCCCGGCATCAGTTATTCCTATCTGAAAAGCGACAACCGCATCGATCCGCGTAACGGCTATCGCCTGAGCTTCGAAAGCAAAGTGGCCAAGGAAGGCCTCGGTTCGGACAACAACCTTCTATATGGCACCGCGCTGGTCAAGGGCCTGACTACGGTGTTCGACAAGCACCGCTTGCTCGGTCGCGTGCAGGTCGGCGGCAGCGCCACCAACGGCTACAACTCGATTCCGCCGTCGCTGCGCTTCTTTGCCGGTGGCGATCAGAGCGTGCGCGGTTACGACTATCAGAGCCTGTCGCCGAAAAACTCTGACGGCGACCGCATCGGTGGCCGCTACATGATTGCCGGCAGCGTCGAGTATCAGTATTCGATCGCCGAGAAATGGCGGGTCGCGACCTTCGTCGACCAAGGCAACTCTTTCAACAAACTCGAACTGCCCGACCTCAAGACCGGGGTCGGTGTAGGTGTGCGCTGGGTCTCTCCAGTCGGGCCGATCCGCCTTGACCTGGCCCATGCGCTGGACGACGACGGCGGCATCCGGCTGCACTTTTCCATGGGGCCTGAGCTGTGAAGCGTGGTGTGAAAATAACGGCGCTGACGCTGTTGGCGCTGGTCATGTTGGTCGTCCTGAGCCTGGCTGCACTGCTTGGCACGCAGGCCGGCAGCCGTTGGGCGCTGGGCCTTGTACCCGGCTTGAGCGTGGAGAATTTCCACGGTCGCCTCGCTGGGCAGTGGAGTGCCGATCACCTGGTGTGGCAGCAGGACACCAGCCGCGTCGAGCTGAACAAGGCAATCTTCGCCTGGTCGCCGCTGTGCCTGACGCGCATGACCTTGTGCATCGATCAGCTCAAGGCCGCTCAGGTGATCCTGCAATTCCCGCCGAGCGAAAAAACCACCGAGAGCGGCCCGATCAAACTGCCGGACCTGCAATTGCCGTTGGCCATCGAATTGGGCGACGTCGAGGTGGGCAGCTTGTTGTTCAACGGCAGCGAACAGCTCAAGGGTTTGCAACTGGCGGCGCACTGGACCGCACAAGGCCTGCAGATCGACAGCGTGAGATTGCAGCGCGACGAGCTCAGCCTGAACCTGTCCGGCCTGCTGCAACCGAGCGGCAACTGGCCGCTGACGATTCAGGGCGATTTGACTTTGCCGTCTCCCGGCAGCGAGCCGTGGACGCTGGCGCTGAAAGTTGAAGGTGATCTGCTGAAAACCCTCAACCTGCACGCCGACAGCCGCGGCTACCTCGACGGCCAGTTGAACGGCGAGCTGCAAGCGCTGGCGGAAAACCTGCCGGCCAGGGTGCGCATCACCAGCGATGCGTTCAAGCCGAGCGCCGATCTGCCGGACACCCTGCAATTCAATCAGCTTGTGCTCACGGGCGAAGGCGACCTGAAAAACGGTTACCAACTGCTCGGCAACGCATCGTTGCCCGCCGAGAAATCACCGGTGGCGCTGCTGCTCAAGGGCAAGGTTGACGCCAACGGCGCGCAGATCGCCGGGCTCGACCTTAATGCCAACGACACGCAAAGCCTCAAGCTCAGCGGCAATGTCGACTGGAGCAAGGGTCTCAGCGCCCAGGCCAATATCAACTGGCAAGACTTCCCGTGGCACTGGCTCTATCCGGAAATCGACGAGCCGCAAGTGACGTTGCGCACCTTTACCGGCGAAGTGTCCTACACCGACGGTCAGTACCTCGGTAATTTCGACGCCGCGCTGGATGGCCCGGCCGGCGCGTTCACCTTGAGCAGTCCGTTCAGCGGCAGTCTGGAACAGATCGCTTTGCCGCAACTGGTCATGCAGGCCGGGCAGGGCAAGGCCGAAGGGCACGTGAATGTGCGCTTCGCCGACGGCATCGCCTGGGATACCGCGCTGGACCTGTCGGCGCTCAACCCGGCGTACTGGGTCGCCGAACTGCCGGGCACCCTGGCCGGGCCTTTGCAGAGCAAAGGCGAGATGAAGAATGATCAGCTCAGCCTCAGCGCCAACCTCGATCTCAAAGGCAAATTGCGCGGTCAGCCGGCGGTCCTGCAGGCCAAGGCTGACGGCGCGGGCGAGCGCTGGAACCTCAACGCTCTGCAGATCCGCCTCGGCGACAACAGCATCAACGGCAAGGGCAGCCTGCAGGACAAACTCGGCGGACAGATCGACATCAAGCTGCCGCGTCTCGCGCAGTTGTGGCCGCAATTGCGCGGTCAGGTCAACGGTCAGATCAACGTCGCCGGCACGCTGAAGGCCCCGCAGGGCAAGCTCGATCTGCAAGGTTCGCAACTGGCCTTCCAGGACAGTCGCCTGCAAAGCCTCAACCTCGACGCCACGCTCGACAGTGCGCAGCGGGCGAAGATCAATCTCAAAGGCAGCGGCATTCAGACCGGCGATACCTCGCTCGGCACGCTGACCGCCAGTGCTCAGGGCGATATCAAAAGCCAGAAACTCAATCTCGACCTGATCGGACCGAAGCTGAAATTGGCGCTGGGGCTGGACGGCAATCTGGACAAGGGCAACTGGCGCGGACGCTTGGCCAGTGGTGACATTCAGGCCGGTGGCCAGGACTGGAAGCTGCAAAGCCCGGCCAGACTGGAGCGCCTGGCGGACGGCCAGATCAATTTCGGCGCGCATTGCTGGCTGTCCGGCAACGCCAGCCTGTGTGGCGAAGACCAGCGCCTGATGCCCGAGCCGAAGCTGCGTTATCACCTCAAGCAATTCCCGATCGAAAGCCTTGCGCAATGGTTGCCCAAGGACTTCGCCTGGCAGGGCCGGCTCAACGCCGATCTGCAACTGGACTTGCCGGCCAGCGGCCCGAACGGCGTGGTCAATGTCGATGCCAGCGGCGGCACCCTGCGCGTGCGCGACAAGGATCGCTGGCTGGATTTCCCCTACCAGACCCTCAAACTCAGCAGCAAGCTCACGCCCAAGCGCGTCGACACCGAGCTCAATTTTGTCGGCGGCAAGCTCGGCGAATTGATGGTCCAGGCGCAGCTCAATCCGCTGCCGAAGAACAAACCGCTGAGCGGCTCGTTCCGCCTCTCTGGCCTCGACCTGTCGGTGGCGCGGCCGTTTGTACCGATGGTCGAGAAACTCACCGGCCGCCTCAACGGCAGTGGCACGATCTCCGGTGGTTTGCTCGCGCCGCTTGTCAACGGCACTGTGCAGCTCAGCGATGGCGAAGTGTCCGGCGCCGAACTGCCGATGGAGCTGCAGAACCTGCAACTGACTGCGGCGATTGCCGGTGAATCGGTACGCCTGGACGGAGGCTGGAACAGCGGCAAGACTGGCAAGGGCAGCCTCAACGGCAACGTCGCCTGGGGGCAGGCGCTGGTGGTCGATCTGGCGCTCAAGGGCACGCAATTGCCGGTCAGCGTCGAGCCCTACGCCAAACTGGAAATGGCCCCGGATCTGAAGATTTCCATGGCCGGCGATGAGCTGAAAGTTGCTGGCAAGGTGCTGGTGCCGAAAGGCGAAATCACCGTGCGCGAGCTGCCGCCATCGACGGTAAAAGTCTCCGACGACACGATCATCGTCGGCGCACAGACCGAAGAGGGCAAACCACCGATCGCGATGAAAATGGACATCGACGTGATCGTCGGCCAGGACAAGCTGAGCTTTGCCGGTTTCGGCCTGACCGCCAATCTGCAAGGTCAGGTGCACATCGGCGACAACATGGACACCCGTGGCGAACTCTGGCTCAACGACGGCCGCTATCGCGCCTATGGCCAGCGCCTGACGGTGCGGCGTGCGCGCCTGTTGTTCGCCGGCCCCATCGACCAGCCGTATCTGGACATCGAAGCGATCCGCCAGACCGACGACGTCATCGCCGGCATTCGCCTGAGCGGCAGCGCCGAACAACCGACCACGCAGATCTTCTCCGAACCGGCGATGAGTCAGGAACAGGCGCTGTCGTACCTGGTGCTGGGCCGTCCGCTGAGCACCAGCGGCGAAGATAACAACATGCTCGCGCAAGCCGCGCTGGGCCTGGGCCTGATGGGCAGCGCCGGGGTCACCAGTGGTCTGGCCAAGGATCTGGGCATCGAGGATTTCCAGCTCGACACCCAAGGCAGCGGCAACGACACCAGCGTCGTCGCCAGCGGCAACATCTCCGAGAAACTCAGCCTGCGCTACGGCGTCGGCGTCTTCGAACCGGCCAGCACCATCGCCTTGCGCTACAAGCTGAGCAAGAAGGTCTACGTCGAAGCGGCGAGCGGCGTGGCGAGTTCGCTGGATATTTTCTACAAGCGGGATTTCTAGAGCGCGTTCTCTCCAATGATCGTTCCCACGCTCTGCGTGGGAATGCCTCAAGGGACGCTCTGCGTCCCGGCTCTCAAAAAAAACGGACGCAGAGCGTCCCCGGCTGCATTCCCACGCGGAGCGTGGGAACGATCCCGCGTGGCCGGTCAGTGATTAATTACAAAGCCCCCTAACTATTGCGTTGACATTCGCTGCCTAAGCAGTAACATCCCGACATACATTCACTGCCTAGGCAGTTATCAGGTCGACCCATGAAGCATTTCACCCCGGAAGAATTCAAACATTGCCACCTCGGCCTGTTGCTCGGTCGTGCCGCGTTGCTCAAGGACCGGATCATCGATACCCACATGGAACCCCACGGCATCACCGCCGCGCAGTTCAAGGTGTTGATCATCATGGCCCAGTTCGGCGTCGACACCCCGGCCGAGCTGTGCCGCCATCTGTCGCTGGACAGCGGGTCGATGACGCGCATGCTCGATCGCCTCGAGCAGAAGGCTTTTCTGCTTCGTCAGCGCAGCGAAGGCGACCGGCGTCAGGTGCAGTTGAAGCTGACCGAGCAGGGCCAGCAACTGGCTGATCGTCTGCCGCACATCGGTGCCGATGCGATGAATGAGCTGGCCGGCGCGATCTCCCGCGAAGAGTTGAAAACCCTGGAATACATCCTGAAGAAAATCCTCCTGGCCGCCGGTGACCCGATCACCGTCCAGCGTTTGGGTGAACACAATGAACGCTAAAGTCATGCGCAGCAGCCTGACGCTGTTGCTGTCGGCGATGATCCTCGCCGGTTGCGCCAATTACAGCGGCCTCGACACCGAAGGCCAGCGCCTCGACGCGAAGAGCCTGAAGACAGCGCAGTCTCTGGAAGGCGTCAGCCTGTCGCCGGCGGCGTGGCCGAAAAGCGATTGGTGGAGCAGCCTCGGCGATCCGCAGCTCGACGGCCTGATCCGCGAAGCCCTGCACGACAGCCCGGACATGCAGATCGCCGCAGCCCGCGCCCATCAGGCCAGTGCCGCCGCCTATGCCGCCGATGCCGAGCGTTATCCGACCCTCGACGCCAGCGCCGGCATCAGCCGTTCGCGGCTGGCTCGTGATCAGGATCCGCTGGGGCAGGGCGGTGCCTATGCGACGGTGCGCAATGTCAGCGCCGGTTTCAATTACAACTTCGATTTGTGGGGCGGCCAGCGCGATGCCTGGGAAGCCGCACTCGGCGAGGCGCGCGCTGCTGAAGTCGACCGTCAGGCCGCGCAGCTGACCCTCGCCGCTGACGTCGCTCGTGCTTACAGCGATCTCGGTCAGGCGCACATCGTTCACGACCTTGCCAGCGAAGACCTCAAGCGCACCCGGCAAATGCTCGACCTCAGTCAGCGCCGCTTGAGTTCGGGGATCGATAGCCAGTACCAGTTCCAGCAAACCCAGAGTCTGGAAACCAGTTCTCAAGCGAGCCTGATCGACGCGGAAAAACGCCTGAACAGCGCGAAAATCGCCTTGGCGGTATTGCTCGGCAAAGGCCCGGATCGTGGCAACGAAATCGCTCGACCGAAAGTTCTGCAAGCCAGCGCCGTGGCGGTGCCGTCGGTGTTGCCGGCGGAACTGCTCGGCCGCCGCCCGGATCTGGTCGCGGCGCGCTGGCGTGTCGAGGCGGCGAGCAAAGACATCGATGCGGCGAAAACCCGCTTCTATCCCAACCTCAACCTGTCGGCCTCGGCCGGCGCCGAGTCGTTGCTGGGTGATGCGATGTTCGGTTCGGCCAGCCGCTTCTTCAACATCGCTCCGACCGTATCGCTGCCGATCTTCGATGGCGGACGCCTGCGCGCCAACCTCGATGCGCGCGACGCCGATTACGATCTGGCGGTGGCGCAGTACAACAAAAGTCTGGTGAAAGCCCTCGGCGATGTCGGCGATACGATCAATCAGCTGCGCGATATCGGCCGGCAGATCGGCGCGCAGCAACACGCCACCGACATTGCTCAAGACTCTTACAACACCGTCGTCCAGCGTTACGGTTCCGGTATCGGCAACTACCTGGACGTGCTCAGCATCGAGCAGCAATTGCTCCAGGCCCAGCGTCAGCTGGCGACCCTCAATGCCGAGCAGATCGACCTGTCGATTCAACTGATGCAAGCGCTGGGCGGCGGCTTTCAGGGTGAAAACCTGAACGCAGCCAACGCCAGCCCCGCCTCGTCGCACCATTAATTCAAGGTATTTGTCATGGCCACTGCCGAAAACACCCAAGCTCAAGACAACACCCCGGACACCGGCAACCCGCGCAAACGCAAGGTGATGCTGCTGGCCCTCGCCGTGGTCGTCCTGCTCGCCATTGCCGGCGTCTGGGCCTATCACGAATTCATCGGGCGCTTTAACGAAAGCACCGACGATGCCTACGTCAACGGCAACGTCGTGGAGATCACGCCGCTGGTCACCGGCACCGTGGTCAGCATCGGCGCCGACGACGGTGATCTGGTCCATGAAGGCCAGGTGCTGGTCAACTTCGACCCCAACGATGCCGAAGTCGGCCTGCAAAGTGCCAAGGCCAAACTGGCGCGCACCGTGCGTCAGGTGCGCGGGTTGTACAGCAACGTCGACGGCATGAAAGCGCAGGTCAACGCGCAGCAGGCCGAAGTGCAGAAAGCCCAGGACAACTACAACCGACGGAAAAATCTCGCCCAAGGCGGGGCGATTTCCCAGGAAGAACTGTCCCACGCCCGCGACGACCTGACCTCGGCGCAGAACGCACTGGCCAACGCCAAACAGCAACTGAAAACCACTAGCGCACTGGTCGACGACACCGTGGTCTCGTCGCATCCAGACGTGATGTCGGCGGCCGCCGATCTGCGTCAGGCCTACCTGACCAATGCGCGCAGCACCTTGATTGCGCCGGTCACCGGTTACGTCGCCAAGCGCACCGTGCAACTGGGTCAGCGCGTACAGCCGGGCACCGCGTTGATGGCGGTGATTCCGCTGGATCAGCTGTGGATCGATGCCAACTTCAAGGAAACCCAACTGCGTGACATGCGCATCGGTCAGCCTGTCGATATCGAGGCCGATATTTATGGCAGCGACGTGAAATACAGCGGCACCGTCGACAGCCTCGGTGCCGGTACGGGTAGCGCGTTTGCTCTGCTGCCGGCACAGAACGCCACCGGTAACTGGATCAAGATTGTTCAGCGTGTGCCGGTGCGTATCCACATCAACGCCGAAGAGCTGGCCAAGCACCCGCTGCGTGTCGGTCTGTCGACCAATGTCGAGGTCAATCTGCACGACCAGAGCGGCCCGGTGCTGGCCCAGCAACCGCCGCAAAAGGCCTCGTTCAGCACCAATGTCTACGAGCGCCAACTGGCTGAGGCGGACGCGATGATTGCCCAGTTGATTCACGACAACAGCGCAGCAGCAGGCAAGACCGCACAGCGCTGAGAGCACACCGGATCAGAAGGGGCTCTGTGGTGAGCGGTTATCTGTGGCGAGGGGATTTATCTATGGCGAGGGGATTTATCCCCGCCGGACTGCGCAGCAGGCCCGTTTTTCCTGAGCCAAAAGAGGGGCCGCTTCGCGACCCAGCGGGGATAAATCCCCTCGCCACAAGGGCCTGTTACCACAGGGCCTGCTGTGTTCATCAGACCGCAGCGACCATCAGGTTTCATAGGATTCACAATGAGCAATAACGCTTCTTTCACGCCGCCCAGCCTGTTGCTCAGCACCATCGGCCTGTCGCTGGCGACGTTCATGCAAGTGCTCGACACGACCATCGCCAACGTGGCGCTGCCGACGATTTCCGGCAACCTCGGGGTGAGTTCGGAGCAGGGCACCTGGGTGATCACCTCGTTCGCCGTGAGCAACGCGATTGCGCTGCCGCTGACCGGTTGGCTCAGCCGCCGCTTCGGCGAGGTGAAGCTGTTTCTGTGGGCGACGATGCTGTTTGTACTGGCGTCGTTTCTCTGCGGTATCTCGACCTCAATGCCCGAGCTGATCGGCTTTCGTGTGCTGCAAGGCCTGGTGGCCGGGCCGCTGTATCCGATGACGCAGACGCTGTTGATCGCGGTGTATCCGCCGGCGAAACGCGGGATGGCCCTGGCGCTGCTGGCGATGGTCACGGTGGTCGCGCCGATTGCCGGGCCCATTCTCGGCGGCTGGATTACCGACAGTTACAGCTGGCCGTGGATCTTCTTTATCAACGTGCCGATCGGCATCTTTGCGGTGATGGTGGTGCGTTCGCAACTGGCGAAACGGCCGGTGGTGACCAGTCGCCAGCCAATGGATTACGTCGGTCTGATCACCCTGATCATTGGCGTTGGCGCGTTGCAGGTGATCCTCGACAAGGGCAATGACCTGGACTGGTTCGAATCGAACTTCATCATCGTCGGCGCGGCGATTTCCGTGGTCGCGCTGGCGGTGTTCGTGATCTGGGAAATGACCGACCGCCATCCGGTGGTCAACCTGCGCCTGTTCGCCCATCGCAACTTCCGCATCGGCACGCTGGTGCTGGTCTTGGGTTACGCCGGGTTCTTCGGCATCAACCTGATCCTGCCGCAGTGGCTGCAAACGCAAATGGGCTACACCGCGACCTGGGCGGGACTTGCCGTGGCGCCGATCGGGATTCTGCCGGTGGTGCTGTCGCCATTTGTCGGCAAATACGCGCACAAGTTCGACCTGCGACTGCTCGCCGGCATTGCGTTTCTGGCGATTGGCCTGAGCTGCTTCATGCGTGCCGAGTTCACCAACGAGGTCGACTTCCAGCACATCGCTCTGGTGCAGTTATTCATGGGTATCGGTGTGGCGCTGTTCTTCATGCCGACCCTGAGTATTCTGATGTCGGACTTGCCGCCGAGCCAGATCGCTGATGGCGCAGGCCTGGCGACTTTCCTGCGGACACTGGGCGGCAGCTTTGCGGCGTCGTTGACCACCTGGATCTGGATTCGCCGGGCCGATCAGCATCATGCGTATATGAGCGAAAGCATCAGCACGTTTGAGCCTGCCACCCGCGAGACCTTGAATCAGTTGGGTGGAGCGAGCCAGTCGGCGTATGCGCAGATGGATCAGATCCTCACCAGCCAGGCGTACATGCTTTCGACCGTGGATTACTTCACGTTGCTAGGGTGGGGATTCATGGGGCTGATTTTGATTGTATGGCTGGCGAAACCGCCGTTTGCCGCCAAGGCCGGGCCGGCAGCTTCGGGGCACTAGAATCAAGAGCCCCTCACCCTAACCCTCTCCCGGAGGGAGAGGGGACTGACCGCGGTGCATGTTCGAGGTACATCGACTTGCGATACCGAGTCGAACTCAGGTTTTGAACTGCATGCGATCAGCTCCCTTTCCCCCTCGCCCCCCTGGGGGAGAGGGCTGGGGTGAGGGGGTAAAGCTCTTCAGCCGTGCGGCAATGCCAGCGGCGGGGCGAAATCGAACGGCGCCAAGGCATACCCGCTCTCATCCACCTGCAACGCCCAACCCTGACGATCCCAATCTCCCAGCACAATCCGCTTAGCCGCTTGTTCACCCAGCTGCAACTTGTGAATTGCCGGGCGGTGGGTGTGGCCGTGGATCAGGGTTTTCACGCCGAACTCCTGCATCACTCGCGGAATCTCTTCCGGGGTGACATCAACGATGTCATTGGCCTTCATCCGCGTCTGTGCGCGGCTTTCGCTGCGTAGCTTGCGCGCCAGTTTGTGGCGGCTGCGCAGTGGCAGGTGACGGAGGATGAACAGGGTGATCGGGTTACGCAGATAACGCCGCAGCTTCATATAGCCAACGTCGCGGGTGCACAGGCTGTCGCCGTGCATCAGCAGCACCGGCTCGCCGTAGAACTGCACGACACTCGGGTCCTTCAGCAATGTGCAGCCGGCCTGTTTGCAGAAGGCCTTGCCGAGCATGAAGTCGCGATTGCCGTGCATCAGGAATATGGCCGTGCCGCTGTCGCTCAAATCGCGCAGGGCCTGGCAGATGGAACGCTGAAAGGGCGTCATGGTGTCGTCGCCAATCCACGCCTCGAAGAAGTCGCCGAGGATGTACAACGCACTCGCCGAGCGGGCGCGTCCGGCGAGCAAATCCAGAAACGCCCGGGTAATGTCCGGGCGCTCCTCTTCCAGATGCAAGTCTGAAATCAGCAATATCACGCTGCGATGATCTCGGCTTTCTCGATGATCACGTCGTCTGCGGGTACGTCCTGGTGGCCGGACTTGGAGGTGGTCGACACGCCTTTGATCTTGTCGACAACGTCGGTGCCGGCGGTCACTTTACCGAATACCGCGTAGCCCCAGCCCTGAGTGGTCTTGCCGCTGTGGTTGAGAAAGGTGTTGTCGGCGACGTTGATGAAGAACTGCGCCGAAGCCGAATGCGGCTCCATGGTGCGGGCCATGGCGACGGTGTATTTGTCGTTGGAGAGACCGTTGTCCGCTTCGTTCTGGATGCTTGGGCGCTTGTCTTTCTTTTCTTTCATGCCAGGCTCGAAACCGCCGCCCTGGATCATGAAGTTACCGATGACGCGGTGGAATACGGTGTTGGTGTAGTGACCGGCGTTGACGTACTCGATGAAGTTGGCAACGGTGATCGGCGCCTTTTCAGCGTTCAGTTCGATGACGATGTCGCCATGGTTGGTGGTCAGTTTGACTTGAGTCATGATCGCTACTCTTCTGAGGAATTCGTGGTTCTGGGACATTGAGCCCCACAACCGGTTCAGCCTGCTTCGGCCAAGGTGCGCAGTTTAGCGTGACAGGCGCGAATTTCGAGGCGGTTTTTCATTTCCCGGCGATTAAATGCATGCCTTTATCGGGGCTGCTCTGTCAGGCCCTTGACAGCATCGGCTATGATAGCGGCTTTGTTTTGTCTGGCCCCTCTTTGCGGCCGCGCACCTGTACGTCAAGGATCCTATGAGCAAGCCCACTGTCGACCCTACCTCGAATGCCAAGTCCGGCCCTGCCGTGCCGGTCAACTTCCTGCGGCCGATCATCCAGGCAGACCTGGACTCGGGCAAGCACACCCAGATCGTGACTCGCTTCCCGCCGGAGCCTAACGGCTATCTGCACATCGGCCACGCCAAGTCGATCTGCGTCAACTTCGGCCTGGCCCAGGAGTTCGGTGGCGTCACGCACCTGCGTTTCGACGACACCAACCCGGCCAAGGAAGATCAGGAATACATCGACGCCATCGAAAGCGACGTCAAATGGCTGGGCTTCGAATGGTCCGGTGAAGTGCGCTACGCCTCGCAGTATTTCGACCAGTTGCACGACTGGGCCGTCGAGCTGATCAAGGCCGGCAAGGCCTACGTCGACGACCTGACCCCGGAACAGGCCAAGGAATACCGTGGCAGCCTGACCGAGCCGGGCAAGAACAGCCCGTTCCGTGACCGTTCGGTTGAGGAAAACCTCGACCTGTTCGCGCGCATGAAGGCCGGTGACTTCCCTGACGGCGCGCGCGTGCTGCGGGCGAAGATCGACATGGCCTCGCCGAACATGAACTTGCGCGACCCGATCATGTATCGCATCCGCCACGCGCATCACCACCAGACCGGTGACAAGTGGTGCATCTACCCGAACTACGACTTCACCCACGGTCAGTCGGACGCCATCGAAGGCATCACGCATTCGATCTGCACCCTCGAGTTCGAAAGCCATCGCCCGCTGTACGAATGGTTCCTGGAGAACCTGCCGGTGCCGGCGAACCCGCGCCAGTACGAGTTCAGCCGCCTGAACCTGAACTACACGATCACCAGCAAGCGCAAGCTCAAGCAACTGGTTGACGAGAAGCACGTCAACGGCTGGGACGATCCGCGCATGTCCACGCTGTCGGGCTTCCGCCGCCGTGGCTACACGCCGAAATCGATCCGCAACTTCTGCGAAATGATCGGCACCAACCGTTCCGACGGCGTGGTCGATTTCGGCATGCTTGAATTCAGCATCCGCGACGACCTCGACCACAGCGCACCGCGCGCCATGTGCGTGCTGCGTCCGCTGAAAGTGGTCATCACCAACTACCCGGAAGGCCAGGTCGAAAACCTCGAACTGCCACGTCACCCGAAAGAAGACATGGGCGTGCGCGCGTTGCCATTCGCTCGGGAAATCTACATCGACCGTGAAGACTTCATGGAAGAGCCGCCGAAGGGCTACAAGCGCCTGGAACCGGCCGGTGAAGTGCGTCTGCGCGGCAGCTACGTGATCCGTGCCGACGAAGCGATCAAGGACGCCGACGGCAACATCGTCGAACTGCGTTGCTCGTACGACCCGGAAACCCTGGGCAAGAACCCGGAAGGGCGCAAGGTCAAAGGCGTGATCCACTGGGTGCCGGCCGCCGCCAGCGTCGAGTGCGAAGTACGTCTGTACGATCGCTTGTTCCGTTCGCCGAACCCGGAGAAGGCCGAAGACAGCGCCAGCTTCCTCGACAACATCAACCCTGACTCGCTGCAAGTGCTGACCGGTTGTCGCGCTGAGCCATCGCTCGGCAACGCACAGCCGGAAGACCGTTTCCAGTTCGAGCGCGAAGGCTACTTCGTCGCGGATCTGAAGGACTCGAAACCCGGTCAGCCGGTATTCAACCGTACCGTGACCCTGCGTGATTCGTGGGGCCAGTGAGTGAGTCAAGGAACTAACGTGCTAACGATCTACAACACGCTCACCAAGAGCAAAGAAGTCTTCAAGCCGCTTGATGGCAACAAGGTGCGCATGTACGTCTGCGGGATGACCGTGTACGACTACTGCCACCTCGGCCACGGCCGCAGCATGGTCGCGTTCGACCTGGTGACGCGCTGGTTGCGCTTCAGCGGTTATGACCTGACCTACGTGCGCAACATCACCGACATCGACGACAAGATCATCAATCGTGCGCGCGAGAACGGTGAATCGTTCGAAGCGCTGACCGAGCGCATGATCGCCGCGATGCACGAAGACGAAGCGCGCCTGAACATCCAGAAGCCGGACATGGAACCGCGCGCCACCGATCACATCGCTGGCATGCACGCGATGATCCAGACCCTGATCGACAAGGGCTACGCCTACGCACCGGGCAATGGCGACGTGTACTACCGCGTCGCCAAGTTCATGGGCTACGGCAAGCTGTCGCGCAAGAAGATCGAAGATTTGCGCATTGGCGCGCGCATCGAAGTCGATGAGTCGAAAGAAGACCCGCTCGACTTCGTCCTGTGGAAAGCCGCCAAGCCGGGCGAGCCGAGCTGGGAATCGCCATGGGGCGCCGGGCGTCCGGGCTGGCACATCGAGTGCTCGGTGATGTCGACCTGCTGCCTCGGTGAGACTTTCGATATTCATGGCGGCGGCAGCGACCTGGAGTTCCCGCACCACGAAAACGAAATCGCCCAGAGCGAAGCGGCCACCGGCAAGACCTACGCCAACGCGTGGATGCATTGCGGCATGATTCGCATCAATGGCGAGAAGATGTCCAAGTCCTTGAACAACTTCTTCACCATCCGCGACGTGCTCGACAAGTACCACCCGGAAGTGGTGCGTTACCTGTTGGTCTCGAGCCACTACCGCAGCGCGATCAACTATTCGGAAGACAACCTCAAGGACGCCAAGGGCGCACTGGAGCGTTTCTACCATGCGCTGAAAGGCCTGCCGAGCGTGGCGCCGGCCGGTGGCGAGGCGTTCGTCGAGCGTTTCACCACGGTGATGAACGACGACTTCGGCACCCCTGAAGCGTGCGCTGTGCTGTTCGAGATGGTGCGCGAGATCAACCGTCTGCGCGAGAGCGATCTTGATGCAGCGGCGGGGCTGGCGGCACGTCTGAAAGAACTGGCGAGTGTGCTGGGTGTGTTGCAACTTGAGGCCGATGACTTCCTGCAGGCGGGCGCTGAAGGGCGTGTCGATGCGGCTGAGGTTGATGCGCTGATTGCGGCGCGTCTGGCGGCTCGGGCGAGTAAGGATTGGGCTGAGTCCGATCGTATCCGTGATCAGCTTACGGCGATGGGTGTCGTGCTGGAAGACGGCAAGGGTGGGACTACCTGGCGTCTGGCTGACTGAGGCCCAAAGCCCCTACCATGATCGTTCCCACGCTCTGCGTGGGAATGCCTCAACGGACGCTCCGCGTTCGGCTCTGTAGGGACGCGGAGCTTCCCGGGCTGCACTCCCACGCGGAGCGTGGGAACGATCGATCCCCTGTGGGAGCGAGCCTGCTCGCGAAGAGGCCCGTCCAGACAACTTGTCATTCAGCCTGCCGCAACCGCTTGTAAAGCGTATTGCGGCTAACCCCCAGCCGCCGCGCCAGATGCGAAATATTTCCCCCGGCCGCCTTCAACTCGCGATTCAACGCCTCAACATCATTCAAATCCAGCCCCAGCGGCGCCGCTGTTTCCACCGGCTCCATCTCCAGATCGACAAAAAAATCATCCGGCAAATGCTCCGGTCGCACTGGTTGTTCCTCGGCCATGGCCAGCGCCACCTGCATCACGCTGCTGACCTGACGCAAATTCCCCGGCCACGGATGCTTTTCAAACAACTCCAGAACTTCAGGGCTCAGCCCCGCCCATTGCGTCGGCTCGCGATGCTGCTCCCACAGCCGTTTGAACAGCGCCTGCTTGTCACTGCGCTCGCGTAACGGCGGCAGCTCCAGCGTCAGCCCACCAATGCGGTAATACAAATCTTCGCGGAAACGGCCCAGTTGCACCTGCTCGCGCAACGAACGGTTGGTCGCGGAAATGATCCGCAAATCAACCGGGAACAACTCGCTGCTGCCCACCGGCTGCACGCAGCGCTCTTGCAACACACGCAACAAACGCGCCTGGGTCGGCAGCGGCATGTCACCGATCTCATCGAGAAACAGCGTGCCTTTGTCGGCCTTGCGGATCAGGCCGATGCTGCCTTTCTGGTTGGCCCCGGTGAACGCGCCTTTCTCGTAACCGAACAACTCGGACTCGACCAGTTCAGCGGGGATCGCTGCACAGTTCACCGCGATGAATGCCTGTTTTTGCCGGGAGCTGGCTTGGTGCAAGGCTTTGACGAACACTTCCTTGCCGACGCCGGTTTCACCGTGAATCAGTAGCGGAATGTCTTTCTCCAGCAAACGCTCGGCCTGGCGCACGGCTTTTTCCACACGGCTGTCGCCGAAATGCAGCGTGTTGAGGCTGATCACGCTGGCTGGCGCAGGCTTGTCCTCGGCGACAAACACCCGCGCCTGCACCGGTGCCTGTTTCGGCCGTTTCAGCAAACACTGGAAACGGTTGCGTCCAGAGGTCTGCAGGGCAAACGGCAGACCCTCGGGCTGATTGATCAACTCCAGCAGCGACACCTTGAACAGGCTTTCAACGCTGACGCGCGACAAACGCACACCGAGCAAATTGTCGGCGCGGCGATTGGCCGACAGCACTTGACCGCTTTCATCGAAGATCAGCAACCCGGCCCACTGGCTGTCGAGGTTGTTCAACCCGGTGTTGAATGTCAGTTGAAAGTGCTGGCCATGGAACAGGTTGAGGATCAGCCGGTTTTCCACGGTCTGGCTCATCATCTTGACCATGCCGAGGGTGTGCGAGGGTGGCAGATAGCTGTCGCTGGAGACATCGAGCACGGCGATGACCTTGCGCTCGGCGTCGAAAATCGGCGCGGCGGAGCCGGTCATGAAGCGGTTGGCCTTGAGGAAGTGTTCATCGTGTTCGATGTGCACAGCCTGCTCACAGGCCAGTGCGGTGCCGATTGCATTGGTGCCGCTGCTGCGCTCCATCCAGCTCGCCCCGGCCTGAAAGCCCCGGGCCAGATTCGGTTCGATAAAGCGCTGCGTGCCCCACGAGGTCAGCACTTGGCCCTGATTGTCGGCGAGCATGATCAGGCAGTTGGAATTGCTGAGGATGTTTTCGTAGTAGGGCAGGACTTCCTGATGCGTGGTCTGCACCAGCGAATGATGGCTGTCGAGCAATCGTGCAATGCCGGCGGCGGGTAATTGATCGAAGGCCGGCGCGCTCTGGTGGTCGAGGCCGAACGCGCGGCAACGTTGCCAGGAGGTCTGGACGATCGCGTCGTGGGACAGCGGCGAAGCAGGTGCGGCCATGGGGCGAGCCTCTGAGTGCAGCGATTTTATTATTGTTATGAGCCCGATCTTCAAAACTACACAAATCCCCATGTGGGAGCGAGCCTGCTCGCGAAAGCGTCGGTTCAGTCAATGGATTCATTGAATGACACACCGCTTTCGCGAGCAGGCTCGCTCCCACAGGGGATCCATTTTGCATTCAGGATTGGGCAAAAGCGTGCATAGAGTGTTGTTCACTATTGTTCATTGTCAATCACCCCGACTGTTCAAAAGTGTTCAGCTGTGAACGCCGCTTGCCCCCGTAAACACTGCTTCTCAAGACAAATCAACCACTTGCCATTTCTGGCACGAATGTCGCTCTGTTGCTCCGGTCGCTTGACTCCAAAAATAAAAAAGGCCGAGCCATGTCACTCACCCTGGAGCACGTCAGCCGTACCGTCGAGGGCCAGATCTGGATCGACGATGCGTGCCTGAAATTCGAACCCGGATCCTTCAACGTACTGCTCGGGCGCACCCTGTCCGGCAAGACCAGCCTCATGCGCCTGATGGCCGGCCTCGACAAGCCCGACAGCGGCCGCGTGCTGATGAACGGTGTCGACGTCACCCAGCGCCCGGTGCGGCTGCGCAACGTGTCGATGGTCTATCAGCAGTTCATCAATTACCCGACCATGACGGTGTTCGAGAACATCGCCTCGCCACTGCGTCAGGCCGGCATCTCGAAAGAGATCATCCACAGCAAGGTGCAGGAAACCGCACGCATGCTGCGCATCGAGAAGTTCTTGCAGCGCTATCCGCTGGAGCTCTCCGGTGGGCAGCAACAGCGCACGGCCATGGCCCGCGCCCTGGTCAAGGATGCTGAACTGATCCTCTTCGACGAGCCGTTGGTCAACCTCGACTACAAGCTGCGCGAAGAGCTGCGTCAGGAAATGCGCGAGCTGTTCAAGGCCCGTCACACCATCGCCATTTACGCCACCACCGAACCCAACGAAGCGCTGGCCCTCGGCGGCACCACGACCATCCTGCACGAAGGCCGGGTGATCCAGAGCGGGCCGTCGACCGAGGTCTATCACCAGCCGCAGTCGGTG
The DNA here is from genome assembly GCF_031456345.1 of Pseudomonas sp. 2957. NCBI lineage: Bacteria > Pseudomonadati > Pseudomonadota > Gammaproteobacteria > Pseudomonadales > Pseudomonadaceae > Pseudomonas > Pseudomonas sp. 2957. The sequence continues at coordinate 837,123 of NZ_JAVDUL010000002.1, read as the reverse complement.
CTCGCCGCTGAATTGTTCTCCGAACCGCCGATCAACCTGATGCCGGGACGCATTGCCGGCAACGAAGTCAGCTTCGCCAACTTCGTCCACTTTCCGTTGAACGTCGATCTGCGCCCGGTGGGCGAGGGTGAGTTCCGCTTCGGCGTACGCCCGAGTCATATCTCGCTGGTGCCGAGCAACGATGACGATCTCGAATTGGCCGTGACCGTCGAGGTCGCCGAAATCAGCGGCTCGGAAACCTTCCTGCATGTGCGCAACGAGCATTTCCTGCTGGTGCTGCACTTGCCGGGTGTTCATGAATACGACGTCGATGCGCCGATCCGCATCTATATCCCGACCCACAAACTGTTCGTTTTCGATGCGCAGGGCCGTCTGGTGCAAGCACCGGGCCGGCGTGTCGCGAGGGTTGCCTGATGGCCGAAATCCGTTTGCAGCACCTCGCCCACAGCTACAGCAAAACCCCGAGCGGCGCGGAGGATTATGCGATCCGCGAGATGGATCACGTCTGGGAGCAGGGCGGCGCCTATGCTTTGCTCGGCCCGTCCGGTTGCGGCAAGTCGACCTTGCTCAACATCATTTCCGGCCTGCTCAGCCCGTCCCAGGGCCACGTGTTGTTTGACGGCAAAGCGGTCAACGACCTCACGCCGGAGAAGCGCAACATCGCCCAGGTTTTCCAGTTTCCGGTGGTCTACGACACCATGACCGTGTTCGACAACCTCGCTTTCCCGCTGCGCAATCAGGGCATGGCCGAGGCGAAAGTGCACAGCAAGGTGCAGGAAATTGCCGAAGTGCTCGACCTGCAGAATCTGCTGAGCAAGAAGGCGCGCAATCTCACCGCCGACGAAAAGCAGAAAGTCTCCATGGGTCGTGGACTGGTGCGCGATGACGTCTCGGCAATCCTCTTCGATGAGCCGCTGACGGTGATCGACCCGCACCTGAAGTGGAAGCTGCGGCGCAAGCTCAAGCAGATCCACGAGCAGTTCAACATCACCATGGTCTACGTCACCCACGACCAACTTGAAGCCTCGACGTTCGCCGACAAGATCGCAGTGATGTACGGCGGCCAGATCGTCCAGTTCGGTACGCCACGGGAATTGTTCGAGCGGCCGAGCCACACTTTTGTCGGCTATTTCATCGGCAGCCCGGGGATGAATCTGATCGAGGTGCAGCCGCAGCCCGGGGGCGTCGGTTTCGCCTCGACGCACCTGCCGTTGTCCGACGCCTTGCAGCGCCATATCGAGCACGGCCAGTGGAAAAATCTCAAGGTCGGCATCCGCCCCGAGTTCATTCACGTGTGGCACGAGCCGTTTGACGACGCGATGCAGGCCAAAGTCGTACACGTCGAAGACCTCGGCACCTACAAGATCATGACTCTCAACCTCGACGGCGCGCCGTTGAAGGTGCGTCTGGCCGAAGACAAACCGGTGCCGCAGGGCACGGCTTACATCAGTTTCCCGGCGCAATGGCTGATGGTCTATGCCGATGAATTTCTCCTGGAAGTCAGCGACGAGGAGGCGCAGCCATGAACAAAGTGCAGAACAACAAGGCCTGGTGGCTGGTGTTGCCGGTGTTCCTGCTGGTGGCATTCAGTGCGGTGATCCCGATGATGACCGTGGTCAACTATTCGGTGCAGGACATCTTCGACCAGTCCAGCCGCTACTTCGTTGGCGCTGACTGGTACAAGCAAGTGTTGCTTGATCCGCGCCTGCATGACTCGCTGCTGCGTCAGTTCATCTATTCAGCCTGCGTGCTGCTGATCGAAATCCCGCTGGGCATCGCCGTCGCGCTGACCATGCCGACCAAGGGCCGCTGGTCCTCGGTGGTGCTGATCATTCTGGCGATACCGCTGCTGATTCCGTGGAACGTGGTCGGCACCATCTGGCAGATCTTCGGCCGCGCCGACATCGGCCTGCTCGGTTCCAGCCTCAACGCGATGGGCATCAGCTACAACTACGCGGCCAACACCATGGACGCCTGGGTGACGGTGCTGGTGATGGACGTCTGGCATTGGACTTCGCTGGTCGCGCTGCTATGTTTCTCCGGTTTGCGGGCGATTCCCGACGTCTATTACCAGGCGGCGCGGATCGACCGCGCCTCGGCCTGGGCGGTGTTCCGCCACATTCAGTTGCCCAAGCTGAAGAGCGTGCTGCTGATCGCGGTGATGCTGCGCTTCATGGACAGTTTCATGATCTACACCGAGCCGTTCGTGCTCACCGGCGGCGGGCCGGGCAATGCCACGACCTTCCTCAGTCAAACGTTGACGCAGATGGCTGTAGGGCAATTCGACCTCGGTCCGGCAGCGGCGTTTTCGCTGGTGTACTTCCTGATCATCCTGTTGGTGTCCTGGCTGTTCTATACCGCCATGACGCACTCCGACGCCAACCGCTGAGGCCCGGCCATGAGCAAGAGAAAGCTTATTCCATTGCTGGTCTACATCCTGTTCCTGCTGGTGCCGATCTACTGGCTGCTGAACATGTCGTTCAAGAGCAACACCGAAATCCTCGGCGGCCTGACGCTTTTCCCACAGGAATTCACGCTGGCGAACTACAAGGTGATCTTCACCGATCCGAGCTGGTACACCGGCTATCTGAACTCGCTGTATTACGTCAGCCTCAACACGGTGATTTCCCTGAGCGTCGCGTTACCGGCGGCCTATGCGTTTTCACGCTATCGTTTCCTCGGCGACAAACACCTGTTCTTCTGGCTGCTGACCAATCGCATGGCGCCGCCGGCGGTGTTTTTGCTGCCGTTCTTTCAGTTGTATTCGTCGATCGGCCTGTTCGACACGCACATCGCCGTAGCCTTGGCGCACTGCTTGTTCAACGTGCCCCTGGCGGTGTGGATTCTGGAAGGTTTCATGTCTGGCGTGCCCAAGGAGATCGACGAAACGGCCTACATCGACGGCTACAGTTTCCCTAAGTTCTTCGTGAAGATTTTCATCCCGTTAATCGGCTCCGGTATCGGCGTCACGGCGTTTTTCTGCTTCATGTTTTCCTGGGTCGAACTGTTGCTGGCGCGCACGCTGACCTCGGTTAACGCCAAGCCGATTGCGGCAGTGATGACGCGCACGGTGTCGGCATCGGGGATCGATTGGGGCGTGCTGGCAGCGGCGGGGGTATTGACCATCCTGCCGGGCATGCTGGTGATCTGGTTTGTGCGCAACCACGTGGCCAAGGGCTTTGCCCTCGGTCGAGTCTGAGGAGCTGATGATGGAATGGATGAGCTGGACGACACCGACCGCCGCGTTCTTCATCGGCATCGGTCTGATTCTGGTGGGCATGACCACCTGGGAATTGCGCTCGCCGAGCATTCTGCGGCGCGGGTTTCTGCCGATTGCCACCACCCGTGGCGATCGCTTGTTTATCGGTCTTCTCGGCAGCGCCTACCTGCATTTGCTGGTAATCGGCGTCACCGACTGGAGCATCTGGGTGGCGTCCGCGTTGTCCCTGGTGTGGCTGTTGGCTGTGATGCGTTGGGGCTAGTCGAATCGTTCGGCAACGCGGCTCCACAACTTAAACAGGAGGTCTCTATGTTCGATAAAAACAATAAGCTGCGACATAGCATTTCATTGGCAGCCATGCTGGCACTCAGCGGTCTGAGCGCATCTGCCTGGGCCGACGCCTACGAAGATGCTGCGAAAAAATGGATCGGCAGCGAGTTCAAGCCCTCGACCCTGACGGCCGAACAGCAGCTTGAAGAACTGAAGTGGTTCATCAAGGCCGCCGAGCCGTTTCGCGGCATGGACATCAAGGTCGTTTCCGAAACCCTGACCACCCACGAATACGAGTCCAAGGTGCTGGCCAAGGCCTTCAGCGAAATCACCGGGATCAAACTCACCCACGACCTGCTGCAGGAAGGCGACGTGGTCGAGAAAATGCAGACGGTGATGCAGTCGGACAAGAACATCTACGACGGCTGGGTCAACGACTCCGACCTGATCGGCACGCACTTTCGCTACGGCAAGACCGAATCGATCACCGACCTGATGGCCAACGAAGGCAAGAACTTCACTTCGCCGACCCTCGACATCAAGGACTTCATCGGCATCTCCTTCACCACCGCACCGGACGGCAAGATCTATCAACTGCCCGACCAGCAATTCGCCAACCTGTACTGGTTCCGCGCCGACTGGTTCGAGCGCGCCGATCTGAAAGCCAAGTTCAAGGAGAAGTACGGTTACGAGCTGGGCGTGCCGGTGAACTGGTCGGCCTATGAAGACATCGCCAAATTCTTCAGCGAAGACGTCAAGGAAATCGACGGCAAACGCGTCTACGGCCACATGGATTACGGCAAGAAAGACCCGTCGCTGGGCTGGCGCTTCACCGATGCCTGGTTCTCCATGGCCGGTGGCGGCGACAAGGGACTGCCCAACGGCTTGCCGGTGGACGAGTGGGGGATCCGCGTCGAGGACTGTCATCCCGTCGGTTCAAGCGTGACCCGTGGCGGCGACACCAACGGCCCGGCGGCCGTGTTTGCCACCACCAAATACGTCGACTGGCTGAAGAAATATGCGCCACCGGAAGCGGCCGGCATGACTTTCTCCGAGTCCGGCCCGGTGCCCTCGCAGGGCAACATCGCCCAGCAGATTTTCTGGTACACCGCGTTCACCGCCGACATGACCAAACCCGGCCTGCCGGTGGTCAACGCCGACGGCACGCCGAAATGGCGCATGGCGCCGTCGCCTAAAGGCCCGTATTGGGAAGAGGGTATGAAGCTCGGCTACCAGGATGTGGGGTCGTGGACGTTCATGAAATCCACGCCTGAGAAACAGAAACTCGCGGCGTGGCTGTACGCGCAGTTCGTGACCTCGAAAACTGTTTCGCTGAAGAAAACCATTGTCGGTCTGACACCTATTCGCGAGTCGGACATCAACTCGCAGGCGATGACCGATCTGGCGCCGAAACTCGGTGGTCTGGTCGAGTTCTATCGCAGCCCGGCCCGCGTGCAATGGTCGCCGACCGGTACCAACGTGCCCGACTACCCGCGTCTGGCGCAACTGTGGTGGAGCCATATCGCCGAAGCCGCCAGCGGCGAGAAGACCCCACAACAGGCGCTTGATGGCCTGGCCAAGGATCAGGACCGCATCATGGAACGCCTCGAACGCTCCAAGGCCCAGGCCACTTGCGCGCCGAAGATGAACCCGGAACGCGATGCGCAATACTGGTTCGATCAACCGGGCGCACCGAAGCCGAAACTGGCTAACGAGAAGCCGAAGGGTGAAACGGTGAGCTATAGCGAACTGCTGAAATCCTGGGCGGATGCGCGTAAATGATGTTGGAAGTGTAAGAAGCGAACGGCACCGGAAGGTGCCGTTTGCTTTTCTCCCCCCTTTACTTGAATCGACAGCGGCCTGGCTCCCATATGTACTGTAATGCACGCATTTCGCATACACCTCGATGTCCCTTCAAGGGCTTGAGGGGGGATGGAAGTCAGCGTTTCACGTTGCGAGCAAATTGAGTCAGCAACTGTTTTTTACTTCGCTCGTATGAGTCTATCGTGTACTGGGCAAGCTCGAAGGGGAACGGCTGCATGTCGACGGGGTAAACTTTAGTATCTCTCTCCGACCAGAGGAAATTATGGTCCTGTACATCCTGGTGATATAGGTCCTTTGCTTCCATTTCATTAAACATCTCCAAAAGTGCATTGGCGCCGCTTGCCGGAATGGAACCTTTCTTGATGTCGCCGAGGGGGATGCCATCGAGTTTTATCATCTTGAGGTAACTCTGATTGTCTTCAATAAGTGCCGTCGCCGAGCCTGCTCCATAGTAAGCATTGAAACCCTCGGCTTCGGTTTTTACATACCCCGGAATACTGTTTCGCTTGTCGGCTCCTCTGAACTTTTTATAGACATGTTTCCCGTCGGCGCTTTCGTATATTTCTCCTTCGCCCCCGCCGCCTATAGCAGGGCGACCACCAATATCATCTGCAATCGACGTTGGCTTGTTCTTCAGCGAAGAATCGGTCAATTGCACTTTCTCCATCAACACTTCGATGGAGTGGCTTGCGCTCGCTACTTCTGGAGACAATGGTGGTGTATCAGGAAATCCGAATCTCGTGCTTTCGTTATTTACAGAGTTTGCTGAAAATGGCGTTGATGATTGCGGCGAAGGCGAAGATCCGATGGTCGCTTGAGTCGGGTACTCCTCATTGACGCCTTCACGAATTCGCCCATCAGTATCGAAGTAGGCCAACGGATTGCCTTTCACCATGCTGAACAGATTCAGACCATCAATCGCCCCGGACGGATCCGGATTCAACCATCGCTGCCAACCCGCCACGTAATACCTGAACCCGTAATAATAAAGCCCGGTCGCATCCCGCTCTTTGCCCGAATAGCGCAGCGTTTTATAGCTTGTCTCGATTTCGCTACGCCCGGCAAACCACGCGGTGGTGCCGAAAGGGTGGTATCGCTCCTGACTGATGAGCTTGCCCGTGGCGTCGAGTTCCAGGGTGCAGGAACCCAAATGGTCGTTGAGGCTGTAACGCGCTTGATCGTTGTCGATGCCTTGGGGCGGTTCGGATTCCCAGTGCAACACCTGCACGCTGCTGCGCCCGGCCTGGACACTGATCACCTGCAGTATTTCTCCCGTACCACTGTGGGTACGGATTTGCAGATTCGGCAGATAACGCACTTCGTTCATCAGCGTTTTAGCGTTGGTCTGCATCAGCCGCACTTTGCGCACGCGCATGCCGTCTGCGGCGTATCGGTATTGCTCGTTATCAGCCGAACGGTCTTCACGCAAAACCAGCCGGACTTCACGCAATCGGTTACGCAAGTCCCAGTTGAAAGTCTGTCCTGGTTGCAGGCCAAGCAGATTGCCATTGGCATCGAAGCCGTTGCGCAAATCTTCCTCGCCCGGGTCCATGCCATCGCGCACCGGCAAGCAGCGGTTACTGTGCTTGGCGGCGACCAGGCGGTGACCGTGGCCTTGTGGGCCGTCGTGGATCAATTTGAGCAAATTGCCACCGCAGTCATAGTGATAGGTCTGGGTGTAATTGGCGATCGCTGCAGGATCCGCCAGTGAAAACTTCGATGTCTGACCGGCCTCCCAACCCGTGGCCTCGATCAACTGATCGAGACTGTCATAACGGTAGCGGTTGACCGGTTCGATGCGCTGGTTGGCAAAGTATCGAATCGGGAGGGCGGCGTCTTCAATACTCAGCACGTTGCCTACCGGGTCGTAGACATAACGCAGGTCTTGCAGGATGTCATTGCCGCGCTGGCTTTGCAGGCTGATCAGCCTGCCATCCTCGGCGGCGTAGTCCAATGTGGTGATCACTCCGTTGTCAGCGGTTTCCCGAAGGGTATGTCCTTGGGCATCGTACTGGATGGCGCCGACCAGGGTTTTCGGCGCGATGCCCTTCAATTGCAGTCGAACGTCTCGCAACTGGCCGTCCAGGGTCTGGCTGAAAAGCTGTCGGTGTCCTCTGGCGTCGATTTGTTCGATGGTTTCCGAGAGCGGGTTGAAACGCGAGTAGCTCGTGGCGGCAGGCGCGTCTTCGAGCAATTTGTCACGCTCGCTGAGCGATACCGGCCAGTCAGGAGGGTCGAGTGAGCGCAGAAAGCGTCGAGACTGAGCGATGATTCCACCGGTCAATCCGAACTGTTCGAACAACTGCGTGCCGGCCGGATCATCGAGGCGGATGATCTGTCCGCACTGATTCCGCGTGGCAAATGTCGGATTGCTGCCGGCATAACCATATCGCTCCGTGCACAAAGGTTTTCCGTCATCGGCGTGTTCGAACACAGCCAGTGGTCGCAGCTGTTCGTCATACTCGATGCTGCGCACGCTACCCCGGCCATCCCAACCGTGCAGCGGTTGACGCGCCTCGCCCCACAGACTGACGTGCCATCCGGCATCGACGCTGAGCGTGATCAGCACCTGACCGGTCAGTGAGTAAACCGTCCTGAGATTGGCGGGGGCTGATGCGTCGGCGAACAATCGTGGATCGCGCTGCGCCACCCGTCGCCCGTCAACGTCATGCTGAACCGCGGTGATGCGCGCTTCAGATTCGCTGCCATCTTCGCGCCAGTAGGCAACCTGCCGCACCGGTAAGCCTCGGGCATCAGTGACGCTAAGATGCGGTGTCTGCGCATGCTTGCTCACCTTCCTGTCCACCAGTTGCGTCGCCGTTGTTCCGGTGGCGGGTCGAACAGGTCATTTTCGTCGAAGGCGACGTTACACCAGATCCAGTACCAGACTTCCCGGCGCAGGGGTTTGAGCGTCGGTGGATTGCCTTGCAGCATTTGCTTCGCCAGCACGGTTGCGGTCGGTCGGCCCACCGCGTCGTAGAACTGCTGGTCGTGAAAAGCATGCTTGCGCATCGAGCGATCATTGATGTAGCGCGGTTGATCGGCGAAGTAGGGCCGGTAAATCCGCACAGTCTGGCCTTTGTTGTTGTATTCCACTGGCTCGCTGACACGCCAGCGTCGCTGGGCCTGGGCGTCTATTGGTTTGCCATTGTCGTCGAGGACCAACTCACCGTTGTCATCGACCTGCCAGGCCACGCCCGGGGGGACCTCATGTTTGGTTTGCAGAGTGCGGCCGAAACCGTCCAGGCAAGCAATGCTGACTCGCACTTGCAGATCGGGATCAAGCGGATAGCGGTCGGCCACCAGAGAGACGGCATACACGGGCTCACGCTGTGCATTATCGATTTGCTGCTGGAGTTCGGTTTCATTCCGATCGGGATTTTCCACAGCGGCAAGGTACTGTCGGGCGCGATCGCAAATGTGTCCTTCGGGCAGAATGTAGCCTTGGCTTTTCGCCCAGTCCCACCACTCTTGGGAGCGTGAGGACGTGCGGGAGATGCAACCCATCCAACTGAACGTATCCCAGAAAGCGGCATGGGCGAAGTTGCCAATGGCTTGTTTCGGATCGGCGATGGCAATGGCCGGGTCGCGGTCTGCCGGCGGGACGTAGGTTTGCAGCGGGTCAAAACCCACCGGTTCTCCAAGTTCGGTGCCGTGGGAACTGCTCACCAGCGGCTCGCCGAAAGCGTTGTAGCGCGCTTCCTGCAGGTTGCGGTTGGCATCTTCAATGGCCGCAGGGAGGAAGGTGCGGTAGTCCACGTCGAGGCTGCGGGTAGTGCAGCCGTCCGGTAAGGTCACAGCGGTTGTCACACACCAATACGCGTCATAGGTAATCAGGGTTTCGCCGTGACTGCGGGTTTCACGGTATTTCTGCACGTTATGAAAGCCGTCGAGTGCGTGGTAGGTGGAGAAACCTCTGTGCACTGACCACAGATAGTTCTTCGCATCGTCAGGATCATCGATCGGACCGTGATCTTGCTCGGGCAGGAACAGCGGCATGATGTGGTAACCGACCTCCTGCGATTCGAGTTTTTCTTTCAGGTTGAAGGGTAATTGGCCATCCACCTCGAGTTTGTCATATGCGCTGAGGGCGACGGCGTCCAGTTCGGCCGTCTCCATGTAGGCGGGCAAACCCTCGAAAGTCGCGTCGCCCGGATCCAGCGTTGCACCGCTGCGAGGGTCGATGTAGCGCTGCAGCGTCAATGCAGACAACACTGCTTGCTGCGCCCATTCGCCATCCTCGCGGGCCATTAGCAAAATATGTTCATGGTGGATCGTTGCGGCACTCAGCGCCGCTTTTTCCAGCACCAGCGAATTGCTGCGCAAGCGGCAGGGCAATCCAAGGCGCCAGGCCTCGTCATTGGGCAAATGAATCGATTCTGACCGGAGCTGCGTCAGGTACCATTTTTGTTGCGCATCGTCATGAGCATCCTTCCACCAGTTCTGCTGATGCTCTTCAGTGAACGGCGGCGCATCGCTGCTGGTTTTGCGTCGCGCGTAGTTCACCGTGAAAGCATGCACCACACGGCCGTAGGGGTCCCATTCCAGATTCAACTGGTGCTGGCACATCGGATCGTCGGCAATTGCCGGTTCGTACTGATAACTGATGGATTCCGCGTCCAGGGGCAAGATCACTGCATAAGGCTGGTACTTGCCTTTGGGGCGCAGCACCCGTGCACCATAGCGATGTTCCTGGACCACATAGGGGACTGCGGTCGCCGCGTCGTCACCGGCGGCGAACACTTCCGAGCGCATCACTCGGCCGCTCAGGGTGCGGGCGATCTCTCGCGCAGTCTCCTCATCGGCTTCGGTGAAAGGTTGCGCGATGCGATCATTGAAGTGATAGAGCTGCAGCAGTGTGGGTTTGAGATCGACCGCATCATCGTCACGGCTGTAATAACCGGTTCTTGACGGGTCGATGGTTTCGCCTGTGTGAAACCAGGTCTTACTGAGAATCGGCGCGGTGAACTCGGTTGCTGACGCTTCGGTGTCGCTTTGCAGCAGCAGGCGAAAACCACGGGATTCGCGCTCGAAACGGTCGTAATAACCGCCGCGATAGCTGAAGAGCTGTGTCAGTGTGTTGCCGGTGATCTCATCATGTTGGATTTGCTCGTGTACCAGGTGCATGGCCATGGGTAGACCGGACACTGGATTTTCAACACCGGCTGCCTGTTGCTCACGTTTTTCATCCAGCCATTCCTGCGCCGAACTGCGGTAATTCACGCTGGCGCTGCAACCCATGTTGTTGCAGCTTCTGTTGAGCAGATAGGGTTTGGCGTCGACGAAATCGTAACGCCAGTGTCTGGGCGACATGTGCGGCAATGTCACCACCAGGCTCGAGCAGCCCAGGCCTTGCAGATCTGCGCTGGTGACCTGCCAGAGCGCGTCATGGGCGAGGCCCTCAGGCCAGGGAAGATCAATGGATGTCTGGGCGAAACCGCTGCCGGCATGGTTCATGAAAATACGCAGGCGCTCGGCTTCCATGTAGATCAGGTCAGCCGCACCCGAGCCGTCGAGATCCGCCAGCAAGACCCGTGAGGCGTTGAATTCATCGTAGGCGAAGGGCAGGGTGCACAGCACAAAGCCTTTGCCGAAACGACCATGTCCCAAATTCGGCCAGCACTTGACTTCGTTATGACGGATCCGCACCAGATGTTGCTGACCGCTGCCGATGAGATCGGCGAATGCAACGATTTCGCTCGGTGTATTGCTCAGCACAGGCAGCTCATCATCATCGCCTGCGGCGGTTTTTTCCGCATGCGGCACGTCGACGGCCTCGGCGAAGCCAGCCGCGCGACGATTGGCATACAAACGCACGCTGCGCGGGCCGACCAGCGTCAGGTCGCTCAGGCCGTCACCCAGCAAGTCGGCGATCTGCGCCATCGGGTGGGAAAATTCGCCGGGAAATGCATCGAAGGGCACGAACCCTGACCAGTTGCGATCTGGGTCGAGGGTGAAAAATCCGCACATGCCCGGCGCGGCGAGCACCCAGTCGAGCTTGCCGTCGCCGGTCAGATCGGTAAGCGACTGATGCACGGGTTTGCCGGCGTCGGACATCGGCACGCCTTCAAGAAGTTTCCACTCGCTGTACTCGACCTGGTCGCTGCCGGTCTCTGCGCGCAACGGCTCGCGGTAATACCAGCCGTGGTCATAACGGCAGAGCACACCCGCCAGGCCCTCACCGTACAGGTCAACCAACTGATATTGATGACCATCGTCGAGGCCGGGCATGGCCGTGAATTCTTTCCAGCCCTGCGGCTGCGGGGCGAGGTCGAACGTGTTGTAGCTGAACTCCATGGGCGGTCGGCTTTCGATCTGGCCGAGGCCGTCATAGGCCTGCTGATGCGCCGCGCTCAGATGGCTGTAACCCAGTGGGCTGAGGCGATATTGCAGGAGCAGGCGCTGCACCAGAACCGGATGGTCACCCAACTCTTCGGGGAAGTGATGAAACATCAGCACTTGTCGACACAGGCGTCGGTTGCCCAGTTCGAAACCGTAGGCGTAGATCCAGTAAGGGTCGCTGCGCTCGGCCCATGGCTGTTGTTCTTCAAACGTTGGCACTTGTTCCAGATCGCTGCTGCGTTCGCCATAGTCGAACACCAGTTGAAAGTGCCACAACTGTTTTTCCCGGCTACCGCTGTCCCAGGCATACAGGTGCGCTGAGGCTTTTTCGTTGCCATAACACACGCGTTTGAGATAGCGCTGAGCGCGATAGTCGCGATACTGCGGAGCGACTGGCAGTTCGGTTTCCGCCTTGTATTCGTAGATGATGTGTTCGCCGCGGGTATTGAGGCTTTCGTCGATCATCCAGACGCCGACGCGCTGCGGGTCGGCAGGGTCGGCCCGGCGTGAATTGGCGGTGGTGCCATAGATATGCAGGCTGCCGTCGGCACCGTGAATCAGCCAGAAACCGGCTTTGTCGGTCTCGTTCGACCAATGTTCGATCAAGGCGAATGCACCCTCGACCCGTGGCCAGTGGCGAACGACGTCATACGCTGTCGTCAGGGGCAAGCCGTTGTATTGCTCAGTAGTGCGGAAGATCAATTCACCGGTGCTTTCATTGCGCTCGGGCAGCCATACATCACCGTCAGGCCCCACGACCTGGTCAGTGCCGTCATAAGTCGGCACGCCATTGACCGTGCGCAGGGTCACCGCGTCAACCGTCAACTGCCAGCCAATCCCGCAGGAACTGTTGCCCGTGCCACTGCTATAGCCCAGACCCAATGGCGGGACAAAACCGCGTCCGGTGGAAATCGGCAACGACAGTTCCAGCGACGCAGTGCCTTTGGTACCCACGCCGGCCGATCCCTTGCCAATACTCTGGATGGCGCCGCCGCCCTTGGGCAGGCTCGGTGTGTTGATCTGCATTGTCGACTGTTGCGGCGGCGGCTGTTCGTTCATAGCGAACCGCCTTCGCATCTCGCGGTGTAGCACACATGCAGGATGATGTCGGGCAAGCGCTGGAGTATGTGCTCCTGACCCTTGGGAAACGTCAGGATCCAGCGTGAAATCGCGCCGGTGTATTCGAATGGCAGATAGCGTTCGTCCTGGAAGTTGAGCTGAAACATGCCGTTGTCTTCCAGCGAACTCGACAGGGCGATCTGTTGACTGGATCGCAGGTTTTCTTTGACGCTGCTGCCGACCGTGGGGGCCATTTCAACTTTGCTGTAGGTCTGTTTCAGCACCGCTCGAATATCTTGATAAGGCCCAAGCACGGCCGGTAGCGTCACGCTTATAGTCTTGATCCGGCGCAGGTAATGATTTTGCCCGGCGTAATCATCGTCGAACATTTGCTGAGTCAGTTCCAATTCACACGTGCCGTTGTCGATCAGCGATTGCTTGATCTGTGCCCACGGTTTATTGATGGTTGAACTCGGGTCCTTGCCGGTCAAATCCTTCAGTGACACGGTTTTCCTGATTTCCAGATCGCGGCGGTTGTGCTGCACGTACTGGCTGTACATCTGTTGCAGGCTCATCTTCAACTCTTCCCCGGCACCGAGGCCGCGGTACGTGGCATTCCACGCGCCGGGATGGACAAAGGTTCGGGTGAAATCGCCCATTTCGTATTGCCAGCAGGCCTCAGCGGCCTGGCATAGCGATTGTGCGTTGGTGAAGGCGGTATGGTAGAAACCGGCGAATTTGCTGTTGAGCCAGTCGTAGGTCTGCGATCGGCTGAAACGATTGCTGCTCAGCAGGAAATCGTGGGTGGCCTTGGCCTGGTTGAGTGCTGCTCGCGCCTGGCGCAGTTGCAGTTGCGTGGCTTTATGTTGTTCGTCGGAGACGGCAAGCTGGGCCTTGATTTGCTCGGCTTCGAGTTTTGCCTGGTCGCGGGCCTGGGTCCATTCCTGGGCGCGGCGCCGGTATTGTTCGATGCGATCCATGGTTTGGCTTGCGCCATACGCAACGTGTGAAAACGCTTGCATATGGGCCGCGAAGCCGTTGGCAGCACCTTCCAGGCGTGCGCCACCGGCCGCCATGCCAAATATGTTCGGTGCTACAGTCATTGCCTGGCCGATTCCGTGGGCAATCGTCGCTCCGGTCTGGCCGAGACTTCCCAGCAGGTAAGAAGCTCCCGCGCCGATTTCCAAGGTGCTGACACCGTCTTTCAGCAATTTCTCGTAATAACTCACTCGGTCCAGAATGGTGTCCTGACTCGCCAGCAACGCCTCCTTGTTTTTTTCATCAATCTTCTCGGCCTGAACCTGTATTTGCACCGCCATCTCCGCGAGGTTCCACGCCTGCTGCTGTTGCAGTTCCAGGTACTGCGCCTGCTCCTTGCGTTCGATCAGCGACAGTAGCGTGGCGCCGAACGCGATCACGCTGTCCACCGCGTTCTGCGCGAGTGCGAACATGAAACTGAAGCGACAATGGGGAATCTGCGGGTTCAACAAGCGGCTGAGTGCTGCCCCGGACAAGCCTTGGCCCCACGCGGCGAGCAGTGCGCGCGGATCCAGCGGCGTGGCGAATAATGGCAGGTTCAGCGGAGCGCCGGCCATATCGAGGTTATGTCGCAGGTTAAACAAGCGGCTTTCGGCTCGATCCCAGTGCATGATCAGTTCGGGGTTGAAGGGCCGACGGAAATACTCAGTGTCCGCGCTCGCCAGTAGCGGGTCATGGCCGTCAGGCCGCAGACACAATAGTGGTGCGGGCTGCGAAGCCGGGGCCCTGCCGATACGCAAAGGTGGCTGTTGTTGCAGCCGCTGGTGGGCGCTGATCAGGCGCTGTTCGAATTGACGCAGTTGCACATTCTTCGACGAACTCAATTCGTCGAGCGTGAGCGGCAACCATTCGTCGATCTGGCGTACATCCGGGCGCGGTCCCAGCAGATCCATGATGTGGACGTAGCGCATCTTGGCTTCAGCCAGGCCGTCCGGCGTCAACTCTGCATACGCCAGATCAGCCTGGCGGCTTTCGATCTCGATAAACAGTTTCCACAGCGCCTTGCGAAAGTGCACCGGAAAACTCAAGGCAATCTGATGCGGATCGTCCGGGTACAGAATGGCCAGGCTGGGGTCGACCGGACCGGGCCATACCGGCTCTTCCAACGGTACGGCCTGCCAGTAACCGGGGTGTCCCGGGTCCGCGCTTTGTCGTGTCGGGTCAAACAGATACGCAAGCCACTGTTTCGCTTCGTCGTACTGCTGCTCTTCGTTCAAGCGGTAGGCCACCAGCCAGGGCAGGTACAGGAACAGTTCCAGGAAATACAGGTAGTAAGCGCCCGAGAAATCCATGGCTTGCGATCCCTGACCGTCCGGGATAGGTGGTTCTGTGTGCTGGGTCTGGGTTTCCCAGCTCAGCAGAGGTTCCATGCCGCCTTCGGCAAGGTTGATCAGTTGCCGGGCGAAGGTGGTGTTCATGCGCACAGCGGCCCGACGTGATCCTTCGGGTTCCTGCCCGTCGCTCAACTCGATGCCGGAGCCGCTGAAGTCAATGAATTGCGCCTTGCCCAAAGAAGGGCTGTCCCCCAGAGACGGGTCGATCATGCTGTTGATGCTGGGCGCTATTTGCAAGTTTGAGGGAGGCACTTCTGCCCATTCAACGGTCAGCGCCTTGAGTGCTCCGCCAATCAGCGTGGTTGCCAAGGAGCCTGCGTGATAAACCAGAACACCATAGATCAGCGGGATTTTCAGTTCCTTTGGATCCTCAGGCCACTCCACTGGCCAGCCGTCGGGCTGGAGGGTGGATTGATCGACCGAAAACGAATAAGTCAGCGAGGAGTCCTTCGACAGGCTATTGACGATGGCTGTAGACGCCAGCTTGCGCATTGCGCTGAATGTTTCAGGCGGCTTTGTTGACAGAACATTTAGCGGGTGTGCGATGAAAAACTGGTAGCCCACGCTGCTGTTATAGCGCCCTGCTGAAGGATGAAGATCGATTTCATTGTGATCGGTGGTAGAACGCCAAAAGGACGTAAACAAAACCATGCTGGAGCCGATCAGTTCATAGAGCACCCTTCGATTTGCATGTTTACCTGCAAGGCACGCCGTTTCTCCTTGCTTGGTGGCGGGTACCGTAAATTCAGTCGGATTCCCGACAGGGTCGGCGATCAAGCTACGCAGCCGATCAGGGTACCCCTTGAAACAGAATGCCGTATCTGCGACATCCATGAAGTCGGTACCAACAGGTTCAATGATGGAGCCTGGAAGTAGCGGAACTTCAAGGTGATTTTCCGAAGGATCGAACACCAGCGTAACTTTGATGAGCTCCTTGTTTTCGTCGTGTTTGTCGAAGACGGAAAGTTTGAAAATCAGGAGGTTGTTGAATCCTGCCGCCAGTCTTGCGGTCAACTCGATATTGGACGCCGCCCGGTTATAGACAAAGTCGACGTCTTTCACGCTGGTCTCGATTCGCGACTGCCACCCCTGATAATCCCAGGTGGTCTTTTCGCTATCCGGTGTCTGGTACTCCACTGCACCAAACATTGGCGTGCCAGAGGGAAGCCAGTATTGGAAACGACCAGCGTTGCCATTGGCGAAAATATTGCCGATCAGCCTCACGTGGGCTTCGCCGTTCTTGAGGACCTCGACGGAGGGAGGTGAGGCCGGTCTGACCTCCGGCGCCATGCCGAATGACGGTGGCAGCGGTGTAACATTGAAGTTCTTGTCTATCTGTACCGTTCGCAGAAAATCATAGGTATCTGCATCGCCCGGAATCTCGGAAGGGACGCCCTGATAGTTCGAATACAGCATGAGCACCATCGACTCAGGTGACGTCGAGTGGTCATACACCGCAATGGTCTGGGTTTGCTCCGCAATTTCTTCCTGCGGTTTTTCGATCAGCGCTTTGGTCTGGCAGTAACTCTCGATGTAAACCCGCGGCGTACTCCAGGTCTCGTCATATTTCTTGTAGCTGGCATATAGGCGGAACCTGGGATTGACCTTGACGCTCTGGTCGGCCTTGCCGTCAACGGGGGTCTGCACGGCGTCCGCATCCTGAAGCTCCAGCTCGGCCCAGATCACGAACAGACGATTGTTGAACCAGCACGGGCGAATGGTGTGTTCCAGCGCCTTTTCCGAAATGGGCACGTTGGCTTTTTGCCAATCCGACCAGGCATTGGGCAGCGGCTTGTCATATTTGACCGGGGTTTCGCCTGCTGCACTCGCGGGCGCTTTGACCGCGCGCTGCGACATGTCCAGTGAGCGCCAGTAATAAGCATTTTCGGCAGGGGATTTGCCGATGAAATAATAAGTACTGTTGGCAAAATCTTCCCCGTCAATGTAGCCATTGCAGATTTTCAGGTTGGCAATTTCTTCGAACCTGGCAAGGTAAGCCAGCACTGCGGTTTGTACTGTTTCGGGCTGAATCTGCGCCTGGTTGAGGTCATTCTCCAGTTGCTCGAAACTGGCGCTCTTGGTCAGGCGCAAAGTCGGGTCCAGATAGATGTCCGGGAACGTGCGCAACTGCTGGAGGGCGGGCCAGATCGAGTAGCGATTGAGGCCGTCGCGCCAGGTGCTGGTTTGCAAAGGCGTAAAGCTGTCATCGCTGTAACCGGGCTCCAGGTTCAGCATCATGCTGTTGATTTGCTGTTGGTAGCTGGCAATGGCGCAGGCCACCGGACTGGTCGGGACATCCTGGCTGACCAGTACATCCAGCAACCAGAATTCATAAAGGTCGTTGGCGGTCTTGATCGTTTGAGCCAGCCCTTGCTCGATCAGGTAGGGATCGCTGGGTATGGCTTCGTGCAGATAAAGGGCGAGCATCGCGTCACGCAGTGCTTCGTTAAGGGGCGCATCGAAGGCAGTCGTCATGATCGTTCCTCAACCATTGTCACGTGATGGGGCGGCGTTAGAGTGGGCGGCCATGACTCCCTCACCGACGGCTTTCCAGGCCAGCAGATCGCTTTGTTCGCCCAGCGCGGTGGCTTGCAATAGGGTTCTGGCGGCCAAGCCGCTGGCCTGACAAGCGGCCTGGCAACGACGGACCCAGTCGACTTGAGCCATCGAGGTGGCGCGTTTATCGGGGAGCGAGCTGGTCAGCTCGGCAACTTGCGCCTGCGGCCAGTTCAGCAAACGAGCAAGGGCAGCATCGGCCGTTTCGCTGGCGAGCTGGCGCAGGGCCTTGTTTTTCAATTGGGCCTTGGCTGGATTGGCGCAGCTGAAATAACTCAGGACATGGTCTTCGGACTGGCTCTGGCTGTGGAACCAATGACTGAAGCGTTCAAGCAGATAGAGATCGGCAAGCGAAGGCATGCTGTTACTGCCTTCCTCGTATGCCGCGCCACCCAGCCACGTCGGATTGATTGCAAACAGGCGCAGAGCGCTATTGCTCAAACGCAGCTCTCTGACGATCTCGGCGTGGCGAGCCACCCGTTGATAATCCTCGATCAACGCTTGGGGCAGCGGGGTCTTGAGTGCTTGCTGCAAAATGCTATAGGGCGTGGCCCACGCCCAGTGAATGACCGCCCGGCAGCAATCCGGCGCGAGTTTCGCGGTTTCCTGGAAAAGCCCTTCGAGCAACTGGGCCTGACGGTCATGCACATCGAGCAGGAACTTGACGAGTCTGTCTGCGCAAGCATCTTTGACAGGTTGGGCCAGCCCTAGACCTTTGAGCGCTTGCGCGACATCGGCCTGTAACCAGGCAACGGGTTCATCTGTCAGGGTCAGTGTGCGATCAAGGCCAGACAGCAGGCCGTCAGCAGTGATCAGATGGTGTTCGATCAGCAATTGAAACCAGTTGATTTCTCCTCGCTTGCGTTTGCCATCCTCTTGCAGTGGCAGACCCAGCGCATTGACTTGCGCCTCGGTCGCCAGGCTGCGGCGCGTATCACTCTGCAGCGTGGTCAGACGCGCCCGCAACTCATCGGGCAGGGGAGCTTGCTCAGCCAATCTGATCTGCTGATCATTTTCCTGCTCTTCGGGATTTGGCGGGGCATCGATGCCCAGGCGTTGCAATACCTGCGTCACGGTCTGCTGACTGTCTTTGAGCCAGGCGAAGGCCCAATCCAGTTGCATCAGCACATCGAGGATGTCCGGATTCGCCTCCGCAGTCGTTGCACTCAAGCGGCCGCTGGCCAGTGCGGTTTTGTAAGACGAGCCTCCGAGAAGTCCCGCCAACGCCAGCAGTTCTTCGACCGAGTGACCGAACAACCGGGCTATCCGCGCCTGGCGGTACAACGAGGAAACGGTAGGCAAGTCACGCTTGAGCGCGCCCACGTGCTTTTCGGTCTGACGGGCAATCAACAGCAAAGAGTCTTCGGTGGGTTGCACACCGAGCCCGGCACAGAGTTGCAGCAGGGTTTTCTGCGTCGCGGCATCGAGGGTGGTCAAATCGATGGGTGTTTGATCAAGAATCAGCGGTGTGTCGAACAGTTGCACATGGTTGAACACTTGATCGAACAACGGCACCGCGTCCTTGCCGCTGGCATAGGGGCTGAGGTCGTGCAGCAGCGCCGCGAACTCTTCAGGTTCGATGCTGTAGCGCTGGTTCAGGTAGCGATAGACGCCCAGCGCACGCAGGGTGTTTTCGTTGAGCTCCATGCCCAGGTTTGATTCGCCCTCGGCGCGGATGGCACTGCAGATCAACGTGTCGAGCCCGGCGAAAGGAATGCCGCTCCAGCGTTGCAGGCGGATCATCCGCTGAAGACGATCGAGACGATCAAGTGAGGTTTTGGTCAGACACCATTGTGTGTTGTCACCCGACGCTATCCGCTCCAGTCCTATGGCGTGGTCTGGCTCATCGCTCAGGTCTGTTTCCGGGGCCGGTTCCGGCGCGTTGTCGGACAGTTCAGCACCGGGACCGATGCCATTGACGTAGCAGGCACCGTAGTGATTTGGAAAAGACCCGGTCAGCAGGTCAATCCTGTTCGGGGTCGGCTGCAGGTATGGACAATTGGGCGACAATCGCACTGCAAAGCTGCGGCGGGCCACAAGTTGCTCGACCTGTTCAGCGGTGAGGCCAGTGTGCTGCATGAAGTCGGTCAACAGGGTCAATTGCTGCACAGGCGCATCGCTGGTGACTTCGACACCGTAGGCGCCTTTGAAAAAGTTCTTTTCTGTCGTCGTCAGGCGGTACTGCTCATCCAGCGTAAAGGCGAAGCGCTGTCTGGCCAGACGGACCGGTTGCTCCACCGTCCCGGTGGCGGTGATCAGATCGAATCTGGCTGTGTATTCCTGCTCGGTCGGCGTGGGAAGGGTGGCAGCCTGGAAATGCACAACGATGGGTTTATCTATCGCAGCGTGCAGACGATTTATCAGCCAGCCAGTCCCTGTGAGGTCCGGCACGTTAGAGCTCAGATCGATACTGGCAGGCACGGTCTTGTCGTCTTTACGAAAGGTCAGTGAGACAACGGTTTTGGAGCCGCCTTGATTCGTTGGTGCGTCCGCCAACGGAGTCGCGACCACGTCGTCGGGCTGCCCGGACAGGAGCAAGTAACATCTGCTTGGTGTGGTATGTGGCCGCAGGTAGGCAGTGAGAGGGTTTTGCCAGCCGTTGATGAGATTGCTGCGGGTCAGATAAAAATGGCTGAACACCGGGGGGGCGAGCAGCAATTGCTGTTGTTGTGGGCTCAACCCGCACAGCAACCGTTGTGCCTGTAGCGCCGGTTGCTGCAATTGCCCATAGTCATTGATTGCCACCTGTTTGATCGGTAGCAACAGACTGGCCCGGTAATTCAACTCGCCCAGACGCGGCTTATTATCCGCGAGCCCAAGTTGGCATTGGTGATGATAGAAGTTGTAGGGCAGTTCGAAGGGGTAGCTCCGTTCGGCCAGTACCTGATAGGTGGATTTGCTTTTGTCGGGAAGATTGCCATCCAGATAGGTGCGCAGATGACTTTCCAATACCTGCGTGACAATTTCCAGCATTGGCCTCGGTGTGAAGGTGCTCTCCTGGCTGATCAACAGGTCCTTGAGGTCAGGACGGCGTTGATCCATCAACAGCCGCTTGGGATCCTCACTGGTGGCTTCCAGTTGAAGGGAGAATCTCCGCAGTTCAGTCAGGTAGGCCACCGGACTATCGTTGGCGGCAATGGCTCCGACCTTGGTGAACTCGTCCCAGTTTTCATTGAACATGCGTTGATAGGTAGCGCCCAGCGAAACCAGCGAGCTCACACCACTGCGTTGAGCCAGTTGCTGCAACGCGCCGGAAGAGGTCTGGTATTCCCGATACAGGCGCGAAATGAGCGCCGCATACTTCATCGCATTGTCATAAGCCACATCGGCGTTGGCGTCGCTGTGAAGGGCGAGCTGGCGAGCGAACGCTGCTTTGGATAAACGGACGATGTCGAAAACTGACGTGAAGCCCATTTGCTGCATGGCGGTGGGGAAGTCGCTGCGGTCTTTCTTCAATCTGGCGTCGGAACTGATGAGGGCATTCATCAGGGAGGGGGTGTCGGCCATGACTTTGGATCTCCTGCCAGAAGGGGAGGCATTGGAAAAATGCCTGGGCAGGAACAAAGTAACGACAAAATGAACTTGGGTAACCTGTCAAACCTGACAGGTTTTCAACAGTTTTTTAGGCCTTATGGAAATCAATCTGATTGCTGTTATGCAGTTTGGAAATGCCGATTTTTCCATGCTCAAGCGTGACCGTTCGTCAGAACTGTCAGAGTTGACAGGTAGGCGCAAGGGATGCCCGACATCAAGAATCGCGTCTGAAGATCGGCAATTGCGCCGGGATAACGGGAGCGATGGATATGGACGACGAGAACAAGCTGCAACCGAATGGCCTGTGGCCGGCGCCTTTGATTTTGTCACCTTTAAGCAACTCTACAGTCTCGCCAGGCGGGTTCAATATCGTCGCTCTATCTCCTGGAGGA
Organism: Pseudomonas sp. 2957; assembly: GCF_031456345.1. Lineage (NCBI taxonomy): Bacteria > Pseudomonadati > Pseudomonadota > Gammaproteobacteria > Pseudomonadales > Pseudomonadaceae > Pseudomonas > Pseudomonas sp. 2957. The sequence continues at coordinate 815,554 of NZ_JAVDUL010000002.1, read as the reverse complement.
GTCACTGATAGTTGGAAAATCGAATGCTGGGGAGAAGCAACTGACCATCATGGTTCAGAAGATGAGTGGGCAAAGCTGGAGCATTGGGTACCTGATACGTCTTTTGATCGCTTTGGTGCGTACTTCAATTTCAAAGTCAGGTACAAGCAGGTCTGGGTCTGGAGTGAATGGGCTGAATGTCACAATTTGTATGTGCCGCAACCCAAACCGCCCAGACCGACCATCAACACGCCGCCTTACCCGGCGGCGGTCAAACAGGCGCTGACTATTACCGGCGTCGTCGCAGGCAACGTCACGCTGCAAATGTCCACCGATGCAGGCGCACCGGTGGCTGGCAGTTTCACTGGCAGTGGCAGTACGCGCATTTTTACGCCAAGCGCGAACTGGGCAGCAGGCCTCACGTGGATCAAGGTCGTTCAAACCGTAGATGGCTTGGCTTCAGACCCGAGCGATCCTGTTTCCCTTGCAGTGAAGCCATCCAGTCCCGCCATACCTGCGCCACCCAAGCCTGCCTCAGCAAGACAGATACTGACCATTACCGGCGTCGTGACAGGTGACGTCACGCTGCAAATGTACACTGAAGCGGGCGCACCGGTTGCTGGCGGTTTCACTGGCAGTGGTGCAACGCGCGCTTTTACGCCAACCTCGGACTGGGTTGCAGGCATTCGGGTCAAGGTCGTTCAATTCTTGGATGGAGTGGCTTCGGATCCGAGCGATCTTGTTTCTATTCCAGTTAAGCCATCCAGACCAGCCATCACACCGCCGCCCAGCCCGGCCTCGCCCATGCAGACCCTGGAGATAACCGGCGTCGTGGCAGGCAACGTTCCGATGCAAATGTCTACCGAGGAAGGCGCACCGGTGGAAGGAAGTTTCATGGGCGGTGGCACCTTACGCACCTTTACGCCGACCTGGAGATGGGATGCAGGCACCACCCGGGTCAAGGTAGTTCAAACCGTAGAGGGTGTGGCTTCTGATCCGAGCCATCTTGTATCCATCGCAGTCAAGCCATCCAGACCATCCATTACACCGCCGCTCAATCCGGGGCCGGCAAGACAGATACTCATCATTACTGGCGTCGTCGCAGGAAACGTCACGCTGCAAATATCCACCGAGGCAGGCGCACCGGTGGCTGGCACTTTCAGCGGCAGCGGCAACACACGCAATTTCACTCCAACAGCCGACTGGATTGCAGGCCGGGTCAAGGCTACTCAATCCGTAGGCGGCGTGGCTTCGGATCCGAGCGATCTCGTTTCCATCGTAGTGAAGCCACCCAGACCATCCATTACACCGCCACCCAGCCCATCCGAGATCAGACAGGCGCTGACCATCACCGGCGTCGTGACAGGTAACGTTACGCTTCAAATGTCCACCGAGGCAGGCGCACCGGTGGCGGGCGCTTTCACTGGCAGTGGAAGCACGCGTACTTTTATGCCAGCTTCGGACTGGGCGGCTGGCTCCAGAGTCAAGGTCGTCCAAACTGTAGGCGGCGTGGCCTCGGATCCGAGCGAAATTGTTTCCATTGGAGTGAGGCCATACAGACCTGCTATTGAAAGGCCGCCCATCCCGACTTCACCAAAACAGAGACTGACTATTACCGGCGTCGTGATAGGTAACGTCACGCTGCAAATGTCCACCCAGGAAGGTGAACCGGTGGCTGGTCATCTCACTGGCGGCGGCACCTTTATTTTTACGCCAACCCTGGAATGGGCTACAGGCGCGACCTATGTCAAGGTCCTTCAAATCGTTGGGGGCGTTCCTTCATATTGGAGCGATGTTGTTTCAATCATAGTGAAGCCATCCAGACCGGCCATCACTCTACCGCCTGAGCCGACTCTGCCGAATCAGGCGTTGACCATTACTGGCGTCGTAGCAGGTAACGTCACGCTACGGCTGACCACAGAGAAAGACGCGCCGGTGGCTGGCGATTTCACTGGCAGCGGAAGCACACGTACTTTTATGCCAGCTTCGGACTGGGCTCCAGGCACTAATCAGGTAAAGGTCGTTCAAGTCCTGAGTTTGGTGAGTTCGGATCCGAGCGATCTCATCGTCTTCTCAGCGAAGCCATCCAGACCAGCCATCACACCGCCGCCCCGCCCAGCCTCAGCAAGACAGACACTGACTATTACCGACGTCGTGGCAGGTATCGTCACGGTGCAAATGTCCACCGAGGGAGGTGCACCGGTGGCTGGCAAATTCACCGGCAGTGGGGCCAACCGCCTCTTCACACCGGCGGCGGATTGGTCGTCGGGCGAAAACACCGTCTACGTCATCCAGACAGTAAACGGCGTGGACTCTGACCCCAGTGACTTGTGCACTTTCACCGTGGAGGTGGAGGACCGGCCCGACGCCCCTCAATTCCGGCAGCCACAGGCGGGAGGCATAACCTCAAGGTATCCCACCCTCAAGATCGCCGGCCTGCCAGGCGCGCTGCAAACCGTTCGTTTTGAGAACGGCGCGACGTTGCACGAAGAGACAGCGGGTGCAGACGGGATCCTGACATTCACAGTGGTGGAACCGTTGGATCCAGGCACCATTGTCCTTGAGGCTAAACAGGCCAGCGGTGGGACTGATTCGGATTGGAGTGCGCCGCATCGGTTTACGGTCAAGGCTGCCCCGTCAACTCCATCGATCGAAGCGCCACGGGCGAACTCCGAAACATCACGCTATCCGAGGATTCGAGGCACAGGAGCAACGGGAGGTGAGATTGTCCTGCGTCATGCGCTTGATCCCAAGGAAGAGTTTGCCATCGTCGACGGTTCAACCCGGTGGAATTGGACCGCAGAAAAAGCGTGGCCCCTCAGAGACTACGCCGTGCAGGCCCGGCAGACATTCGACGGCGACTGGTCCGACTGGACTGAGGCTCGCTCCTTCAAGGTCAGCGAATCGCGGTATGCCATTGGCGACGCTACACCCGCCATCGGTACACCGGTGGTGGGCACCGAGCAGAGCGTGCTGTTGCGAATCCAGGTCATCTCCGGTGTCAGCGGGGAGGTAGCGGCTGGCGTGGAGGTGAAGTGGCGCGTCAATGGCGAGGAGGAATTGCTGGCGACAACGCAGACCGACGTCAACGGCTGGACCAGTTATCGCTATACACCTGAGACAGTCGGCAAGCATGAAATTCTGGCGGACGTCACTCAGGATAACGCCGGTGTGATTTTGACCGAACTCTATGAAGTGAATGCCGTACTGGACGATGTTTGGGCGCAGGCAGCAGAGCTTTATCTGGACGGCGAGCGCGTCGACCCTGCAAGCGAACTCGTGCTGTTGAGAAAAAACCTGCCCTATAAGCTGGAGCTGAAGATTGCCGACGACAGTGTTTTGATTGGCTCTACCGTCACTTTGCAGAACTTCTGGGGCGCGAAGGAACGAGGCCTGACTTTCAACCCTGATCTGGGCACGCCGCTGACAATAAACAAAGGATCGTCAATCCATTGGTATATTTCTACCGAAGAGGCGAACAGTGGTTTTTATGGTTTGAGTCTGGCCAGTTCGATACTGCCCGACTGGGAGCTGCCCGGGCGAGTGGAAGCGGGGGATTTGGCTGACGCCGTGAGGTTTGATCTGGATGGGTTCCCCCAGGTGTTCGGTGGTGCCCCGGCGTACCCCTGCCTTGGGGCCACGCATACATTGACTTTGCGACCCCAGGACAGCAGTTTTTTGCTCGGCCAGGACGTGGTTCTGGAGTTGAGTGCGCAAGCGGCCGATCTAGGCGTGACCTTGAGTCCGAGCATCCCGCAAACGCTCGGCGAGGACGGGGTGAGCTGGTTGCTGAACTGCGTCGACAGTACCAGTGCCGGCGATTTCGCAGTCTGGTTGAAGGTGCCGGCGCTGGAATTCAGTTCGCTGGAGTTGCCCATGTCGCTGGCGCATAACAGTGCTGAGGTATCTGAAAGATTCGGCCCTCAGCAAATGGGAGGTTCGGCCTCGTTCTGGAGATATGGCATTCGCGCGGTTTCCACTTTCACGGGACTGCCGGCGGGGGGAGTGCCGGTGACCGTCGCGGTGACTGGCAAGCCAACCATGGAAAATATTACTGCTCGCGATGGTTGGATATTTATCAGCTACTACGACGGAGAGTCTGCAAGCCTGACCATTCGTAACCGCTATGGAAAGTAGTGGCTGAGCAAGCGTCGACAAGGGGAGTGAGGCGCGGTACTCGTCGAGGGTAGTTTGCTGTGCAACAAATCCCGGACAAAAAAAACGGCACCTGCGAAGGTGCCGTTTTCATGTGTAGCCAGATCAGCCGAGCAATCAGCCCGCCAGACCAGCCTGCTGTACCAGCACCAGCAATGGCTGCGGGTACACGCCCAGGAAGAAAGCGACCAGGGCGATGGCCAGCAGCATCACGCCGCCTGCTTTCTGTTCCCAGTGCAGCTGGGCGTCGTGGCGACGCAGGTTTGGCTCGATCAGGTACAGGGTGACCATCACGCGCAGGTAGTAGAACACGCCGATGGCGCTGCCCAGTACCAGTGCGCCGACCAGCCACCACTGACGCGTTTCGACGCCGCTGGCGATGATGTAGAACTTGCCGATGAAGCCAGCGGTCAGCGGAATGCCGGCCAGGGACAGCATCATCACGGTGAGCACGGCGGTCAGATACGGACGGCGCCAGAACAGGCCGCGGTACTCGTACAGGGCGTCGGCGTCGCGGCCGTTGTACGGCGAGGACATCAGGGTGATCACGCCGAACGCGCCGAGGCTGGTGATGACATAAGTCACCAGATAGACGCCGATGGCTTCCACCGCCAGACCCTTGCTCGCCACCAGCGCGATCAGCAGATAGCCGAAGTGCGCAATCGACGAGTAACCGAGCAGACGCTTGAGGTTGCTCTGGGTCAGGGCCAGCAGGTTACCGAACAGGATCGAGGCGACCGCGATAACGCTGAGCACATCGCTCAGCACACCACTGCTGGCAGCAGGGGAGAGCTGGAACAGACGCACCATCACCGCAAACACCGCGACCTTCGAAGCGGTGGCGAGGAACGCCGCCACCGGTGCCGGAGCACCTTCGTAGACGTCCGGCGTCCACAGGTGGAACGGTACCAGCGACAGCTTGAACGCCAGACCGATCAGCATCATGCCCAGGCCCAGTTGCGCCAGCGGGCTTGGCAGGCCGGTCGCAGCCAGGGCCTGACCGATGCCGACGAAGCTCAGCGAACCGGCGTCGGCGTAGAGCAGCGCCATACCGAACAGCAGGAACGCGGAACCGGCAGCCGACAGCACCATGTACTTGATGCCGGCTTCCAGCGAACGCTTGTTGAAAAAGGCGTAAGCCACCAGACCGTAGACCGGTACCGAGAGCAGTTCCAGACCGATGAACAACCCGGCCAGGTGCTGCGCGCTGACCAAAACCAGACCACCGGCGGCGGCCATCAGGATCAGCAGGTACAGTTCTTCGCGGTTGCCCGGGTAGCCCGAACCGCCATCACCCAGATAAGCGTGGGCGAGGGTGACGCAGGCGAGCGTGGCGACCAGGATCATCGCCATGTACAGACAGGCAAACGCGTCGATCTGCAGCAACGGGGTCACGGCCAGAGGCGCGACTTTCAACGCAGGCAGGATCGACAGCAGGGCCAGGTTCAGACCCGCCACCGAAATCAGGAAGGTCTGCGAGTGGTTGCGGCGCCAGGCGATTGCCAGCATCACCACGATAATGGTGAGGCTGGTGATCAACAGTGGCGCAAGCGCAATAAAGTGTTGAATCGTGAATTCCATAGCGCTCTTACCGGGCCGAAGCGAGTTGAGAGAAGGCGGTGCCGAGCCACTGCTGCACGCCATGCATGGTGGCGGCAGAGGTGTCGAGGAACGGTTGCGGGTAGACGCCGAGGTAAATCAGCAACACCGCCAGACCGAGCACCATGATCAGTTCGCGCGCGTCCATGCCGTGCAGCACCGCGTCGGATTTCGACGGGCCGAAGTAGGCACGGTGGATCATGATCAGCGAGTAGACCGACCCGAACACCAGACCGGAAGTGGCAATCGCCGTGACCCATGGAGCGCTGGCGAAGGAGCCGATCAGGATCAGGAACTCGCCGACAAAGTTACCGGTGCCCGGCAAGCCCAGCGACGCCGCCGCGAAGAACAGGCTGATCGCCGGCAGGTACGCGATACGCGACCACAGACCGCCCATCTCACGCATGTCACGCGTATGCAGACGCTCGTACAACTGGCCGCTGAGGATAAACAGCGCCGCTGCCGACAGACCGTGCGCCAGCATCTGGATCACTGCGCCTTGCAGCGCCAGTTGGCTGCCGGAGTAGATACCGATCAACACGAAGCCCATGTGGGAAACGGAAGAGAAGGCAATCAGACGCTTGATGTCGGTTTGTGCGAACGCGAGGAACGCGCCGTAGAAGATCCCGATCAGACCGAGGGTCATGGCGATCGGCGCGAACTCCGCCGAAGCGTTCGGGAACAGCGGCAGGGCGAAACGCAGCAGACCGTACGCAGCGGTTTTCAGCAGGATACCGGCGAGGTCGACGGAACCGGCAGTCGGTGCCTGGGCGTGAGCATCAGGCAGCCAGGAGTGGAACGGTACGACGGGCAGCTTGACCGCGAAAGCGATGAAGAAACCGAGCATCAGAATGTACTCGGTGGTCATCGACATCTTGGTTTTCAACAGGTCGGCGTAGTTGAAGGTGATCACGCCGGTGTTGTTGAAGTTGACCAGCACCAGACCGAGGATCGCCACCAGCATGATCAGGCCGGACGCCTGAGTGAAGATGAAGAACTTGGTCGCTGCGTAGATCCGGGTTTTCTTGCCGTCCGAAGAACTGTGACCCCAGAGCGCGATGAGGAAGTACATCGGCACCAGCATCATTTCCCAGAAGAAGAAGAACATGAACAGGTCGAGGGCGAGGAACACGCCGACGACGCCGCCCAGGATCCACATCAGGTTCAGGTGGAAGAAGCCAACGTGACGTTGAATCTCTTTCCACGAGCAGAGTACCGAGAGGATACCCAGCAGACCGGTCAGCAGAATCATCAACAGCGACAGGCCGTCGAGGGCCAGGTGCACGTTGATGCCGAAACGCTGGATCCAGACATGCTTGAACTCAAGCGCCCAGGTCGGATCGGCGCCCGGCGCCGGTGCGAATGAATAGTCACCGTGGGCCCACAGCCAGAGGCCGAGCGCGAGTTCCAGGGTCATGGTCAACAGCGCAATCCAGCGCGGGAGGGTAGCGCCGAAGCGCTCACCCATCCAGCACAGCAGGCCGCCGATGAAGGGGATCAGGATTAGCCAAGGCAGAATCATGACGGGCTCGTTTCCTTTCGCAAATTCGCAAGGTTCATATCAGACCGCTACCAGCACGATGGCACCGATCACCAGCACGGCACCAGCAGCCATCGAGGCGGCGTACCAACGCAGTTGACCGGTCTCGGTGCGGCTCAGGGCAGTGTGACCACCCTTGGCCATACGCGGGATCAGACCGATGGTCTGGTCGAGCGGGTCTTTGCGCAGTACATGGCTGATCGCAAGGTACGGCTTGACGAACAGTTTGTCGTAGATCCAGTCGAAGCCCCAGGCAGCGAACCACCAGGCCGAAAGGAAACGGCCGATGCCGCTGTTGGCGATCGCCGTGACGAAGCGACGCTTGCCGAGGAACAGCAGCGCTGCCAGCAGGATACCGGCCAGGGCGATGGCGCCCGAGGCGATTTCCAGACTGTGCTTGGCTTCGCCACCGGCATGGCCAACGCTTTGCGGCAGTACGCCGTGCAGCGGTGGCACGATCATCGCGCCGACGAAAGTCGACAGCACGATCAGCACCGACAATGGCAGCCAGTGGGCAATGCCGTGGCCGGCGTGGGCTTCGGTCTTGGCTTCACCGTGGAACGCGATGAAGATCAGGCGGAAGGTATACAGCGACGTCATGAACGCACCGACCAGACCTGCGTAAAGCAGACCCTGGTTACCGCTGGCGAACGCTTCCCAGAGGATTTCGTCCTTGGAGTAGAAGCCTGCGGTAACCAGTGGCAGAGCGGCCAGCGCGGCACCACCGACGATGAAGCTGGCGTAGGCCAGTGGCAGTTTCTTCCACAGACCGCCCATCTTGAAGATGTTCTGCTCGTGGTGGCAGGCAACGATCACCGCACCGGAAGCAAGGAACAGCAGGGCCTTGAAGAAGGCGTGAGTCATCAGGTGGAAGATCGCGCCTTCCCAGGCACCAACGCCCAGCGCGAGGAACATGTAGCCGATCTGGCTCATGGTCGAGTAGGCAAGGATACGTTTGATGTCGGTCTGCACCAGCGCGGCGAAACCGGCCAGTACCAGGGTCACGCCACCGACGATGCCGACGAGGTGCAGGATGTCCGGCGCCAGCGCAAACAGACCGTGGGTACGGGCAATCAGGTAGACACCGGCGGTGACCATGGTCGCGGCGTGGATCAGTGCCGAAACCGGGGTTGGGCCGGCCATCGCATCCGCGAGCCAGGTTTGCAGCGGCAGTTGCGCCGATTTGCCGACAGCACCGCCGAGCAGCATCAGGGTTGCCAGAACGATCCAGAAATCGCCGACCTTGAAGTGCTCAGGCGCACGCACCAGCAGTTCCTGGACGTTCAACGTGCCCAGTTGCTGGAACAGGATGAACAGGCCGATGGCCATGAACACGTCGCCGATGCGGGTGACGATGAATGCCTTGAGTGCCGCGTTACCGTTGTTGCGGTTGCTGTAGTAGAAACCGATCAACAGGTACGAGCACAGGCCCACGCCTTCCCAGCCGAAGTAGATGAACAGCAGGTTATCGCCGAGGATCAGGAACAGCATGCTGGCGATGAACAGGTTGGTGTACGAGAAGAAGCGCGAGTAACCGTCTTCACCACGCATGTACCAGGACGCGAACAGGTGGATCAGGAAGCCGACGCCGACGACCACGCCGAGCATGGTCACCGACAGGCCATCCAGGTACAGCGCGAAGTTCGGCTGGAAACCTTCCACCGACATCCAGCGCCACAGCACCTGGGTGTACACGCCACCTTCCGGCGGCGCGACGTTGAATTGCCAGATCACGTAAGCGGTGACGATGGCCGACAGGCCGATCGAACCGACACCGATCAGCGCCGAGAGGTTTTCCGAGAAGCGGCCGCGCGAGAACGACAGCAACAGGAACCCGATCAGAGGGAATACGAAAGTCAGAAAGAGTAGGTTCATCCGCGCATCTCACTGGCAGCGTCGATATCGAGCGTGTGGAAGCGGCGATACAGTTGCAGCAGGATCGCCAGGCCAATACTGGCCTCGGCTGCGGCAAGGCTGATCACCAGGATGAACATGATCTGTCCATCCGGCTGCGCCCAGCGGGCGCCCGCAACGATGAAGGCCAGGGCAGAGGCGTTCATCATCACTTCCAGACTCATCAACACGAACAAAATGTTGCGGCGGACCATCAGGCCGACCAGACCAAGGCAGAACAGGATGCCGGCAACGGCTAAACCATGTTCGAGAGGGATAGCAGGCATGTCTTACTCCTTCGCCTCGTTACGGCCCAAATGGAACGCCGTGACGGCTGCGGCGAGCAGCAGCATCGAGGCGAGTTCGACCACCAGCAGGTACGGGCCGAACAGGCTGATGCCCACGGCTTTCGCGTCTACGGTGGTGTGGCCGATGGCCTGGCCGCTCTGGTGAGCGAACAGCACATACAGCAGTTCGGCCAGCAGCAGCGCGGCAAGAATCACCGGTCCTGCCCAGATGCCGGGCTTGAGCCAGGTGCGTTCCTGCTGCACCGAGGCGGGACCCAGGTTGAGCATCATCACCACGAACACGAACAGCACCATGATGGCACCGGCGTAGGCGATCACTTCGAGCACGCCGGCGAACGGTGCGCCGAGGGCGAAGAAGGTCATGGCCACGGCGATCAACGAGATGATCAGGTAGAGCAGGGCGTGCACGGGGTTGGTGTTGGTGACCACACGCAGCGTGGACACCACAGCAATACCCGATGCGAAATAGAAAGCGAATTCCATCGTTCTTCCTTAAGGCAGCAAGCTCTTCACGTTGATCGGTTCGGCTTCGTTCTGCGCAGCGCCTTTCGGCTTGCCAGCGATTGCCATACCTGCAACACGATAGAAGTTGTAATCAGGGTTTTTGCCGGGGCCGGAGATCAGCAGATCTTCTTTCTCGTACACCAGGTCCTGACGTTTGAACTCGGCCATCTCGAAATCCGGGGTCAGCTGGATCGCGGTGGTCGGGCAGGCTTCCTCGCAGAGACCGCAGAAAATGCAGCGCGAGAAGTTGATCCGGAAGAAGTCCGGGTACCAGCGACCGTCTTCGGTTTCAGCTTTCTGCAGCGAGATGCAACCCACCGGGCAAGCCACGGCGCACAGGTTGCAGGCCACGCAGCGTTCTTCGCCATCGGGGTCGCGGGTCAGGACGATGCGGCCACGGTAGCGCGGCGGCAGATAGACCTGCTCTTCGGGGTATTGCAGGGTGTCGCGTTTGCGAAAGCCATGGCCGAAGACCATGACCAGGCTGCGCAACTGGGTACCGGTACCCTTAACGATGTCGCCAATATATTTGAACATGGGTCAAATCCTCACTGAACCGCAACCGCAGGCGTGTTCAACAACACAACCGCAGCGGTCACCAGCAAATTGATCAGGGTCAGTGGCAGGCAGAATTTCCAGCTGAAATCCATCACCTGGTCATAACGCGGACGCGGGATGGAAGCGCGCAGCAGGATGAACAGCATGATGAAGAACGCGGTCTTCAGTGCGAACCAGACGAAGGACAGTTGCGGCAGGATGCCGAACGGACCGTGCCAGCCACCGAAGAACAGGGTGACCAGCAGCGCCGAGATCAGGATGATGCCGATGTATTCACCGACGAAGAACATGCCCCATTTCATACCGGCGTATTCAATGTGGTAACCGTCGGCCAGTTCCTGTTCCGCTTCCGGCTGGTCGAACGGGTGACGGTGAGTCACGGCGACGCCAGCGATGAAGAAGGTACAGAAGCCGAAGAACTGCGGAATGATGAACCACAGGTTCTGCGCCTGGTACTCGACGATGTCGCGCATGTTGAACGAGCCGACCTGCACCACGATGCCCATCAGGGCCAGGCCCATGAACACTTCGTAGGACACGGTCTGCGCCGAGGCACGCAAGCTGCCGAGCAGGGCGAACTTGTTGTTGCTCGACCAGCCGGCGAACAGCACCGCGTACACCGACAGACCGGCCATGGCGAAGAAGAACAGCAGGCCGATGTTCAGATCCGCCACGCCCCAGGTCGGGGTGATCGGGATGATCGCGAAGGCGATCAGCAGGGCGGACATGGCCACCACCGGCGCCAAAGTGAAGATCACCTTGTCGGCAAACGGCGGGGTCCAGTCTTCCTTGAAGAACATCTTCAGCATGTCGGCGGCGATCTGGAACATGCCGAACGGGCCAACGCGGTTCGGACCGTAACGGTCCTGCCACCAGCCCAGCAGGCGACGTTCGACAAAGCTGAGCAAGGCGCCCGCGACCACCACGGCCAGCAGGATCACGATGGCTTTGATGACCGTCAGGATCACATCGATCACTTCAGGGGTGAACCAGGTCATTGCGCTGCCTCCTGCAGACCGTCGACGGATACGCCGGCGAATGCCGGTGGAATGCCGGCGATGCCCGCAGGCAATGCCACCAGACCGGCGCCCAGTTCTTCATTGATGCGCAGCGGCAGACGCAGGGTCTGGCCGGCAACGTTCAGGCTCAGCAGAGCACCGTCGTTGACGCCGAGGCGATCCGCTTCGGATTTCGCCAGAGCCACGTACGGAGCCGGAATGCGCTCTTGCACCGGCGCGGCTTTCGAAGAATTTTCTTCGCTGCCGAACAGGTGGTAGAACGGCACGGCCTGCCAAGTGCCCGGCGCCGGATTGAATGCGCGCGGAGCAGCAGCGAACCAGTTCAGCGAGTCGCCAGTGCTTTCGATCAGGCGCGTGCCCGGATCGCCAGCGCGCAGATGACCACCGACTTCGTCCTGGAACTTGTTCCAGGCTTGTGGCGAGTTCCAGCCCGGCGACCATGCGAATGGCACTTGTTGACGCGGTTCGGCGGAGCCCGAGTAACCTTCCATGGAGAAGGCGAACGCGGTGTCCTGGTCTTGCGGGGTGCGTGGTTCGTGAACGCTGATGTCGGCGCGCATCGCGGTGCGACCGGAGTAACGCAGCGGCTCACGGGCCAGTTTCAGACCCTTGATGCGGAACGCAGCGGAAGGTGCAGCATCGACGATACGTGCCAGTTGCGCGGTGCTCGAGGCAACGGCAGCGGTGACGTGGTCGAGTTGCGTCCAGTCGATCGGCTGGTTCAGCAGGGTCGCGCGCAGGGCGTGCAGCCAGCGCCAGCCTTCGTGAACCAGGATGCTCGCGTCCATGTATTGCGGATCGAAAACCTGGAAGAAGCGCTGGGCGCGGCCTTCCTGGCTGACCAGCGTACCGTCGCCCTCGGCGAAGCTCGCCGCTGGCAGAACCAGGTGCGCGCGATCGGTGGTGGCGGTTTTCTGATGGTCGGCAACGATCACCACTTTTGCAGCGTTCAGTGCGGCATCGACCTTGGCTTTGGCGGTGCGGGTGTACAGATCGTTTTCCAGCACGACGATCGCGTCGGCCTTGCCATCGATGACCGCTTGCAGCGCGGCGTCGACCGACTCGCCACCGAGCATGGCCAGACCGAGGCTGTTGGCCTCCGGCACGATCAGGCTGATCGAACCGTTCTTCTCGCGCAGCTTCAGGGCTTTGGCGATGTTCGCGGCAGCTTCGATCAAGGCTTTGGAGCCCAGCGAAGTACCGGCGATGATCAGCGGGCGCTTGGCGGCGAGCAGGGCATCGGCGATGCGCTGCGCCAGTTCCAGGGCTTCGGTGTCCAGACCTTCAACGGCCGGCGCGCTGGCATCCAGCGCGTGAGCCACGGCGAAACCGATGCGCGCCAGATCGTCGGGAGCGGCGTGTACGCATTCTTCGGCAACGTCGTCGAGTTTGGTTTCGGCGAGGCTGGCGATGAACAGCGGGTTCAGCGCGTGCTGGCCGATGTTCTTCACCGCCGCGTCGAGCCAAGGCTGGACGCGCATGGCTTCAGCCATGTCTTCAGCCTTGCCCTTGACCGACTGACGCAGAGCCAGCGCCATACGTGCAGCGGTCTGGGTCAGGTCTTCACCGAGGACGAAAATCGCGTCGTGATCTTCGATGTCGCGCATGTTCGGCACTGGCAGCGGGCTGTCGTTCAGCACCTGCAGGACCAGACGAATGCGCTCCAGCTCGGAGGCTTCGATACCCGAATAGAAGTGCTCGGCACCGACCAGTTCGCGCAACGCGTAGTTGCTCTCAAGGCTGGCACGCGGCGAACCGATACCAACGATGTTGCGTCCGCGCAGCAGGTCGGCGGCTTTGTCCAGCGCAGCGTCGAGGCTGAGCTTGGTGCCATCGGCCAGCAGCGGCTGACGTGGACGGTCAGTGCGGTTCACGTAGCCATAACCGAAACGGCCACGGTCGCAGAGGAAATACTGGTTCACCGAACCGTTGAAACGGTTTTCGATGCGACGCAGTTCACCGTAACGCTCGCCCGGGGAAATGTTGCAACCGCTCGAGCAGCCATGGCAGATGCTCGGGGCGAACTGCATGTCCCACTTGCGGTTGTAGCGCTCGGAGTGAGTCTTGTCGGTGAACACGCCGGTCGGGCAGACCTCGGTGAGGTTGCCGGAGAACTCGCTTTCGAGGGTGCCGTCTTCAACGCGACCGAAGTACACGTTGTCGTGGGCGCCGAATACACCGAGGTCGGTACCGCCGGCGTAGTCCTTGTAGAAACGCACACAGCGGTAGCAGGCGATGCAGCGGTTCATTTCGTGAGAAATGAACGGGCCGAGTTGCTGGTTCTGGTGGGTGCGTTTGCTGAAGCGATAACGGCGCTCGTTGTGGCCGGTCATCACTGTCATGTCTTGCAGGTGGCAGTGACCGCCTTCCTCGCACACCGGGCAGTCGTGCGGGTGGTTGGTCATCAGCCATTCGACAACGCTGGCGCGGAACGCCTTGGATTCTTCATCGTCGATGGAGATCCAGGTGTTGTCGGTGGCAGGGGTCATGCAGGACATGACGATGCGACCACGGGTGTCGTTCTCGTCGGTGTACTGCTTGACCGCGCACTGGCGGCAGGCCCCGACGCTACCAAGCGCGGGATGCCAGCAGAAATATGGAATGTCGAGGCCCAGCGACAGACATGCCTGTAACAGGTTGTCTGCCCCGTCGACTTCGAGCGCTTTGCCGTCTACGTGGATAGTGGCCATGGTTCAAAGGTCTTCGTTGGCCCGGTGTCAGCGGGCGTGGCTAATGGAATCTTGTTATGCGTCCGAATCCAAACAGCCCCGGAGGGCGTCATCGGACGAAAGGCGAAGGGCACGGACCCTTCGCCTTTTTAAGCGTTTAAGCGCCGACTACGATCGGCCTTGCCAGAGGCGGGACGGCGGCGCTGACAGGCGCGATACCGGCTTCGAACTCTGGACGGAAGTATTTGATCGCGCTGCCCAGCGGCTCCACGGCTCCCGGTGCGTGAGCACAGAAGGTCTTGCCCGGGCCGAGGAAACCGACCAGACCCAGCAGGGTCTCGATGTCGCCCGGCTGGCCCTTGCCCTGTTCGATGGCCATCAGGAGCTTGACGCTCCATGGCAGACCATCGCGGCACGGGGTGCAGAAACCGCAGGATTCGCGAGCGAAGAACTGCTCCATGTTGCGCAGCAGCGAGACCATGTTGACGCTGTCGTCCACCGCCATCGCCAGACCGGTACCCATCCGGGTGCCGACCTTGGCGATACCGCCGGCGTACATTTGCGCGTCGAGGTGCTCCGGCAGGAGGAAACCGGTACCGGCACCCCCTGGTTGCCAGGCCTTGAGCTTGAAGCCGTCGCGCATGCCGCCGGCGTAATCTTCGAACAGTTCACGACCGGTGACGCCGAATGGCAGTTCCCACAGGCCCGGGTTCTTGACCTTGCCGGAGAAGCCCATGAGTTTGGTGCCCATGTCTTCGGAACCTTCGCGGGCCAACGATTTGTACCAGTCAACGCCGTCGGCAATGATCGCCGGCACGTTGCACAGGGTTTCGACGTTGTTCACGCAGGTCGGCTTGCCCCACACGCCGACGGCGGCAGGGAAGGGCGGTTTGGAGCGCGGGTTGGCGCGGCGGCCTTCAAGGGAGTTGATCAGTGCGGTTTCTTCACCGCAGATGTAACGCCCGGCGCCGGTGTGGACGAACAGCTCGAAATCGAAACCCGAACCGAGAATGTTCTTGCCCAGCAGGCCGGCCGCCTTGGCTTCTTCCACGGCACGGTTGAGGTGCTTGGCGGCGGTGGTGTATTCGCCGCGCAGGAAGATGTAGCCACGGTAGGTTTTCAGCGCGCGGGCACTGATCAGCATGCCTTCGATCAGCAGATGGGGCAGTTGCTCCATCAGCATGCGGTCTTTCCAGGTGTTCGGCTCCATTTCATCCGCGTTGCACAGCAGGTAGCGGATGTTGATGGATTCGTCCTTGGGCATCAGGCCCCACTTCACACCAGTGGGGAAGCCGGCACCGCCGCGACCCTTGAGGCCAGCGTCTTTGACGGTCTGGACGATCGCGTCCTGATCCATCTCGGCGAAGGCTTTGCGCGCAGCGGCGTAACCGTTCTTGGCCTGGTACTCGTCGAGCCACACGGCTTCGCCGTCATCGCGCAGACGCCAGGTCAGCGGGTGCGTCTCGGCCGAGCGCTGGATGCGGTTGGCTGGACCAAAAGATGTCAGGGTCATACGTAGCCCTCGAGCAGTTTGGCCACGCCAGCAGGCTGCACGTCGCCAAAGGTGTCGTCGTCGATCATCAGCGCCGGTGCCTTGTCGCAGTTGCCGAGGCAGCAGACAGGCAGCAGGGTGAAACGACCGTCGGCGGTGGTCTGACCCAGGCCGATGCCCAGATTGTTCTGGATTTCGCTGACCACCGACTCGTGGCCGCCGATGTAGCAGACCATGCTGTCGCAGACGCGAATGATGTGGCGGCCGACCGGCTGACGGAAGATCTGGCTGTAGAACGTCGCCACGCCTTCAACGTCGCTGGCCGGGATGCCGAGGATCTCGCCGATCGCGTACAGGGCGCCATCCGGCACCCAGCCGCGTTCCTTCTGCACGATCTTCAGGGCCTCGATCGACGCCGCGCGCGGGTCTTCGTAGTGATGCAGCTCGTGCTCGATGGCCGAGCGCTCGGTTTCACTCAAGGTGAAACGGTCTGTCTGGATAAGCGTGCTGTTCATGCTTAGCGGTCCACGTCGGCCATAACGAAGTCGATACTACCCAGGTACGCAATCAAGTCCGCGACCATGCTGCCTTTGATCACCGAAGGGATCTGTTGCAGGTGCGGGAAGCTCGGAGTACGGATCCGGGTACGGTAGCTCATGGTGCCGCCGTCGCTCGTCAGGTAATAACTGTTGATGCCCTTGGTCGCTTCGATCATCTGGAAGGATTCGTTGGCCGGCATGACCGGGCCCCACGAAACCTGCAGGAAGTGCGTGATCAGGGTTTCGATGTGCTGCAGCGTGCGCTCTTTCGGCGGCGGCGTGGTCAGCGGGTGATCCGCCTTGTACGGGCCTTCCGGCATGTTGCGCATGCATTGATCGATGATCTTGATGCTCTGGCGCATCTCTTCGACGCGGACCATGCAGCGGTCATAGGCATCGCCGTTGACGGCCAGTGGCACTTCGAATTCGAAGTTCTCGTAGCCCGAGTACGGACGCGCTTTGCGCAGGTCGAAATCGCAACCGGTCGAACGCAGGCCGGCACCGGTGACGCCCCATTCCAGGGCCTCTTTGGTGTTGTAGGCAGCGACGCCGACAGTACGCCCCTTGAGGATGCTGTTCTGCAGGGCGGCCTTGGTGTATTCGTCCAGACGCTTGGGCATCCACTCGACGAAATCCTTGACCAGTTTTTCCCAGCCGCGCGGCAGGTCGTGGGCGACGCCACCGATGCGGTACCAGGCCGGGTGCAGACGGAAACCGGTGATCGCCTCGATCACCGTGTACGCCTTCTGGCGGTCGGTGAAAGTGAAGAACACCGGGGTCATGGCGCCGACGTCCTGGATGTAGGTACCGAGGAACAGCAGGTGGCTGGTGATCCGGAAGAATTCGGCCATCATGATGCGGATGACATCGACCTTCTGCGGCACTTTGATGCCGGCGAGCTTCTCGACCGAGAGCACGTACGGCAGGTTGTTCATCACGCCGCCGAGGTAGTCGATACGGTCGGTGTACGGAATGTAGCTGTGCCAGGACTGACGCTCGCCCATCTTCTCGGCGCCACGGTGGTGGTATCCGATGTCCGGGACGCAGTCGACGATCTCTTCACCGTCCAGCTGCAGGATGATGCGGAACGCACCGTGCGCCGAAGGGTGGTTCGGGCCGAGGTTGAGGAACATGTAGTCCTCGTTGGCTCCGGAACGCTTCATGCCCCAGTCTTCCGGACGGAAACGCGCGGCTTCTTCCTCAAGCTGCTGCTTGGCGAGGTTGAGGCTGAACGGATCGAATTCGGTGGCGCGCGCCGGGAAGTCCTTGCGCAGCGGGTGACCTTCCCAGGTCGGCGGCATCATGATGCGCGACAGGTGCGGGTGGCCTTTGAAGTCGATGCCGAACATGTCCCAGACTTCGCGCTCGTACCAGTTGGCGTTGGGCCAGATGCTGGTGACGGAAGGCATGCTGAGGTCGCCTTCGGACAAGGCCACCTTGATCATCACGTCACTATTACGCTCCAGCGACATGAGGTGATAGAACACGGTGAAATCGGCGCCGGTCGGCAGCCCTTGACGCTTGGTGCGCAGACGCTCGTCCACGCCGTGCAGGTCATAGAGCATGACGTACGGCTTGGGCAGGTTGCGCAGGAAAGTCAGGACTTCAACCAGTTTGGCACGGGCCACCCAGAGCACCGGCATGCCGGTGCGGGTTGCCTGCGCGGTGAACGCTTCGGCGCCAAAACGGTTGTTCAGTTCGACGACCACATCCTGGTCGTCTGCCTTGTAAGGCGGGATGTACAGAGCACTGCCTGTAGTCATGGTTATTTTTTCGCTTTCGGTCAACGTAAAGAATGAAGCCAGCTTCTCGTTACTTGGAACAGAACTGGATCAGACTTCGTCAGGGCTGCGCAGATTGGTGACTGCGATTCGCTGTTCGCGGCGCTGTTCCTTCTGCGATGGCATGTCGGCGCGATATACGCCTTGATCACCAACGACCCAGGAAAGCGGACGACGCTCCTGTCCAATCGATTCCTGCAACAGCATCAAGCCTTGCAGAAATGCTTCCGGACGGGGCGGGCAGCCAGGTACGTAGACGTCCACGGGCAGGAACTTGTCCACCCCTTGAACCACGGAGTAGATGTCGTACATGCCGCCGGAGTTGGCGCACGAACCCATGGAGATAACCCATTTCGGTTCGAGCATTTGCTCGTAGAGACGCTGAATGATCGGCGCCATCTTGATGAAGCAGGTACCGGCGATAACCATGAAGTCGGCCTGACGCGGCGAGGCCCGGATGACTTCGGCGCCAAAGCGCGCGATGTCGTGGGGCGCCGTGAAGGCGGTGGTCATTTCCACGTAGCAGCACGACAGGCCGAAGTTGTACGGCCACAGGGAGTTCTTACGTCCCCAGTTGACCGCGCCACTCAGCACGTCTTCCAGCTTGCCCATGAAAATGTTTTTGTGGACTTGATCTTCTAACGGATCGGCAACGGTTTCCCGCTGGCCAATCGGATACTGCTCGTTAGGAGCATCGGGGTCGATCCTGGTGAGATTGTATTGCATTGCCAAAGCCTCATTGTTTCAGCTTCGCCTGCCGCTTGCGACGAGCTTCCGGAGCCCAGTCAAGGGCGCCCACTCGGAACAGGTAGACAAGACCTGCCAACAGAATTGCTATGAAAACGAGAGCTTCGACGAATCCGGTCCAGCCGCTTTCGCGGACGGACACAGACCATGCAAAGAGAAAGAGGGCTTCGATATCGAAGATCACGAAGAGCATCGCGACCAGATAGAATTTGGCTGAGAGCCGCAAGCGGGCGCCACCGGTAGGTAGCATGCCCGACTCGAACGGTTCGTTTTTGCTGCGACCCCAGGCTTTTGACCCGAGGAGGCTGGAGACGCCAAGCATGAAGGCACACAGGCCGACGACACCCAGAAGGAAAATGGCAAAGCCCCAGTTGTGGGCCATGAGTCCTGTCGCTTCGGGCATGCTGGTAATCCTTAACAGAGAGCAAAGGTCTCTGAGCTTGATAAAGAAATAAGGCAGTGACGATATGTCGCAGCAATCAATCGGGCTGATTTTATGGCTAAACACCCGGCAAGTAAAATTCCAAAGGCGAAATTATTTACCGGATTAAGGACATAGCGTCTCCTGAAGGCGCTGCGGCCCATGCGTTGCGGGCATTAGCCGGGTTTCCGTCAATTATGTTTTGTAGGCTTTGTAACGAACATAGTTGCCGCTAAATGATAATTGATATCGTTTGGAGTGGTTTTGTAACTGTTTAACCAGTGAGTGGCTGGGAAGTTGTCTTACTTGCGCATTACTGCAAGTAGCGAAGCCTACCGTTTTAGCGGAAATTTCTGACGCTTGTAGCGCTTCAGATCAATGTTCCATCTCTCGGCTGACGGTAGCCCTGTGGGAGCGAGCCTGCTCGCGAAAGCGGTGGATCAGCCTCCAGATGTGCAAGCTGACTTATCGCCTTCGCGAGCAGGCTCGCTCCCACAGGAAATTTATGGGGGCTTTGAGATTCCAACAGGCAAAAAAACGCCCCGATCCAGTCGGGGCGTCAGTCTTGCGGCTCTGCGGTTAGCTTTTTATTCGATCCGCAAAGGCCGTTTGCTCAGGTGAAGCCGAATCAGTGGAACTGTTCTTCTTCGGTCGAACCGGTCAGCGCGGTCACCGAGGACGAGCCGCCCTGGATCACGGTGGTCATGTCGTCGAAGTAGCCAGTGCCCACTTCCTGCTGGTGCGCAACGAAGGTGTAACCCTTGGCGGCGTCAGCGAATTCCTGCTCTTGCAGCTTCACGTAGGCGGTCATGTCGTTGCGGGCGTAGTCGTGCGCCAGGTTGAACATGCTGTGCCACATGTTGTGAATGCCGGCCAGGGTGATGAACTGGTGCTTGTAGCCCATGGCGGACAGTTCGCGCTGGAACTTGGCGATGGTCGCGTCGTCCAGGTTCTTCTTCCAGTTGAAGGAAGGCGAGCAGTTGTACGACAGCAGCTGGTCCGGGTATTCCTTTTTGATCGCTTCAGCGAAGCGACGGGCTTCTTCCAGATCCGGCTTGGCGGTTTCGCACCAGATCAGGTCGGCGTACGGTGCGTAAGCCAGGCCACGGGCGATCGCTTGATCCAGGCCGGCACGTACCTTGTAGAAACCTTCCTGAGTACGCTCGCCGGTCACGAATGGCTGATCGTACGGGTCGCAGTCGGAAGTCAGCAGGTCAGCCGCGTTGGCGTCGGTGCGGGCCAGAATGATGGTCGGCGTGCCGGCAACGTCAGCTGCCAGACGGGCAGCGGTCAGCTTCTGTACGGCTTCCTGGGTTGGCACCAGAACCTTGCCGCCCATGTGGCCGCACTTCTTCACCGAAGCCAGTTGGTCTTCGAAGTGAACGCCGGCGGCGCCTGCTTCGATCATGCTCTTCATCAGCTCGTAGGCGTTGAGTACGCCGCCGAAGCCGGCTTCAGCGTCGGCCACGATTGGCGCGAAGTAGTCGATGTAGCCTTCATCGCCCGGATTCTTGCCGGCCTTCCACTGGATCTGGTCAGCGCGACGGAACGAGTTGTTGATGCGCTTGACCACGGTCGGTACCGAGTCAACCGGGTACAGCGACTGATCCGGGTACATCGATTCGGCGGAGTTGTTGTCCGCAGCCACCTGCCAGCCGGACAGGTAGATCGCCTGGATACCGGCCTTGACCTGCTGAACAGCCTGGCCGCCGGTCAGGGCGCCCATGCAGTTGACGAAATCTTTCTCTGGACGGAAGGACGGCTTGGCACCCTGGGTAACCAGGTTCCACAGCTTCTCGGCGCCCATCTTCGCGAAGGTGTGCTCAGGCTGAACCGAGCCACGCAGGCGGACCACGTCGGCAGCGGAGTAAGTGCGAGTCACGCCTTTCCAGCGCGGGTTCTCGGCCCAGTCTTTTTCGAGGGCTGCAATTTGCTGTTCGCGTGTCAGTGCCATGGAGATAAACCTCGTCGCGTCTTTTATGAAAAGTTGTTCTGCGGTGGAAAATTCCTGCGCTCGCTGACCAGAAGCTTAGGTGGTCAAGTCGGATTCGGCGGGGTAGGCGACGGGATGAACGATGGGCTCGAGGGGAGGTGAGCAGGTAGTGGCGCGGTGCGGGCGCATTCCGGCGTCGTGGGCCTTTATACGGTCTGCAGCGTGAAGCCGGGTTACCTAAATACGCTTCCGTCCCTCGGGACAACTTCGTTCCAGTCGGCAACCTCGTCAAACACACCTTGTGGGCGGTACAGACACGAAACGGTTCGCGGGATAGGTGCGAACGGCGCTTCGAAGGCCCTTGCCAGGGCCTCTGATTAGCGGGAGCGAGGCCATCATGCCTTCGCTTTTTGGCCTCGTCAAACGTTTTGTAGTGCTTTTTTTAAGGCACTACATCTTTCGTCTAATACGACTAATCAGTCAGTTTTCGGTGCTTTAGTCCAGTGTGTCGACTTTCACCCGCAAGGTCATGTCATCCCGGCCTTGAGTCGAGTAGCTGCGGGTCAGCCCGTGTTTGTCGGCCTGAGTCTGGCTGTTGACGCCCGCCAGGGTGATCCATTCACCGAGGCGTCCGGTGACGGTTGTGTCGGTGCTTTGCACGTTCACTACATCGGGACGTTCCTGGCTCATGCGGTCACGGTTGGTACTGATCGCCAGATGAACGGTCTCGCCGGTAACGCTGGCGGTGACGTAGAAACCCTGGGTGACGTTGCGGTATTGGGTCTCGCTGCTGTAACCGCCGTAGGAGTCGCTCTGGGTGTTGGTGATCGGCACGCTCTGGCCAACCTGAATCAGCGCCGGAGTGCCTTCACTGGTCTGCACTTGCTGAACGCCGCCATTGCGGCTGGTGGTGCTGCGGCTGATGATCCGGGTCTGGTTCGGCTGGGCGCCGTTGACCGAATAACCTTCGTCGCCACGGCCATTGTTTTCGTTGGTGTCGACGGTGATCAGCAAGCGCTTCGGTGCGGTATCGAGTTGCGCCAGCAGATCTTTCAGTTCCTGTATCTTGCCCGGCTCGGCTTTGACGATCAGTTGATTGCCGTAAGCGCTGACCTGACCGTCCTGGCCGATGAAATCCTGCGCGACCGGCAATATGTCAGCGCTGGTGTGGTATTTGAGGGGGACGATTTCTGTGGCTGCCAGCACCGAAAAACTGCAGCCGAGCAGCAGGGTGGTGAGCAGGGTGCGTAGGGACATGTCCGTTATCTCCGCGTTCGAAAGGCTTGATATTGCCAGTTTGTCGGCTTGGGGTGGGGCAAGTTGAATCGTAGACAGCAAAACGCCCCGGCATCCGAAAATGGCGGGGCGTTTTGTGGTGTGCTGGCGGCCATTGTGGCGAGGGGATTTATCCCCGCTCGGCTGCGCAGCAGTCGCCGACCCATCGCGCTCGATTTAACTGACTCACCGAGTTTTCTGGATTTGGGGCTGCTTCGCAGCCCAGCGGGGATAAATCCCCTCGCCACAGGGATCTAGAGGTCTCGGAATCAGGCCGAATGCCGAACCATGTCGACATGCGGAATGCCGGCCTCGAGAAACTCCTCGCTGACCAGGCTGAAGCCCAGGCGTTCATAGAACGCCGTTGCCTGCACCTGAGCGCTGAGCTTTTGTTGCTTCAAGCCGCGCGCTTCGGCTTCGGCGATGACCGCTTGCATCAGCGCGTCACCGACCTTCATTCCGCGCCAGTCTTTGAGTACCGAAACCCGACCGATATGCCCATCGGGCAGCAGTCGCGCCGTGCCGATCGGGAAGTCGCCTTCGAACGCCAGAAAATGCACGGCGGTCGCGTCATCGGCGTCCCACTCAAGCTCGGGTGGCACCGATTGTTCGGCGATGAACACCGTTTCACGAATGCGCCGGATCTCGGCGATATCCTTCTGCCAGTCTGCGACACGAACGCGAATTTTATTCATCGGCGAACCCCAGGCTTCCTTGCTTGACCAGTTCGCAGAGCAGGCTGCGGCCGTCTTCGTCGCTCAGCCACTCGCCGAGGTTATCGGCGTGCAGAGCGTCAGCGGCGCAGATCAGCTTCAACAGTTCGCGCAGCTTGCCCGGCAGGTAGCGGCTCTGGCCACTAGCGAACAGCAGCAGATCGTCATCGACTTCCGACCAGGCCAGGCGCGCGCTCGGGTTGCGGATCAGCACGGCGCCGTCCTGCAGGGCGGCGAGGAAGTCTTCTTCTTCGACGTCTTCCGGGCCGACCACCAATTCGGGGTAGCGCGGCTCGGTCATGTACTGGCCGAACCAGGTCAGCAGCAGACGCTCGTCGCTCATGTGTTCGGCGAGCAGGCTTTTCAGACGATCCAGTGCATCGTGTTGAATCTGGTGCGGATCGACTGCCGGCTTGGCGTCGGCATCGGTGTAGCGCTCTTCGTCGGTCAGGAACTGGCTGAGGAAGTCGGTGAAGTGGGTCAGCACTTCAGCAGCGCTCGGCGCACGGAAGCCGACCGAGTAGGTCATGCAGTTGTCGACTGCGACGCCGCAATGGGCCAGACGCGGCGGCAGGTAGAGCATGTCGCCTGGCTCCAGCACCCATTCTTCGGTCTCGTGGAATTCAGCGAGGATGCGCAGGTCAGCGTGCTGCAGGAGCGGGCTCTCGGAATCGCACATCTGGCCGATTTTCCAGTTGCGCTTGCCATGGCCCTGCAGCAGGAACACATCGTAGTTGTCGAAATGCGGGCCGACGCTGCCACCCGGTGCGGCAAAGCTGATCATCACGTCATCGACGCGCCAGCTCGGCAGGAAGCGGAAGTTTTCCAGCAGTTCGCTGACTTCCGGCACGAACTGATCAACCGCTTGCACCAGCAGTGTCCACTCTTTTTCTGGCAATTTGCTGAACTCGTCTTCGGCGAACGGGCCGCGACGCAGTTCCCATGGACGCTCGCCATGTTCGATCACCAGGCGCGATTCGACTTCTTCTTCCAGGGCCAGGCCGGCCAGTTCGTCGGCGTCGATCGGGCTTTCGAAGTCAGGAATCGCCTGACGAATCAGCAGCGGTTTTTTCTGCCAGTAGTCACGCAGGAATTCGCGTGCTGTGAGGCCGCCCAGAAGTTGAAGAGGAATATCGGAATTCATATGTAACCTATTGAAAAAAAGCACTTTTCAGACGGGAATAAAAACGCCCGGCGCGGCCGGGCGTCTCAAACGGAGCAAACGGTCGATCAGATGCGTTTGGCTTGTGCCACTGCGTTGCCGATGTAGTTGGCCGGCGTCAGTTGCTTGAGCTCGGCTTTGGCTTCGGCTGGCATGTCCAGGCCATCGATGAAAGTCTGCAACGCTTCAGGGCTGATGCCCTTGCCGCGGGTCAGTTCTTTCAGCTTTTCGTACGGGTTTTCGATGTTGTAGCGACGCATCACGGTCTGGATCGGCTCAGCCAATACTTCCCAGCAAGCATCGAGGTCAGCGGCAATCTTCTGCTCGTTGAGCTCGAGTTTGCTGATGCCTTTGAGGCTGGCTTCGTAAGCGATCACGCTGTGGGCGAAGCCGACACCGAGGTTGCGCAGGACGGTGGAGTCGGTCAGGTCGCGCTGCCAGCGGGAGATCGGCAGCTTGCTCGCCAGGTGCTGGAACAATGCGTTGGCGATACCCAGGTTGCCTTCGGAGTTTTCGAAGTCGATCGGGTTGACCTTGTGCGGCATGGTCGACGAACCGATTTCACCAGCGATGGTGCGCTGCTTGAAATAACCCAAGGAGATATAGCCCCAGATGTCGCGGTCGAAGTCGATCAGGATGGTGTTGAAGCGTGCGATAGCGTCGAACAGCTCGGCGATGTAGTCGTGCGGTTCGATCTGCGTGGTGTACGGGTTGAAGCCCAGGCCCAGTTCGTCTTCGATGAAGGCGCGGGCGTTGGCTTCCCAGTCGATCTGCGGATAGGCCGACAGGTGCGCGTTGTAGTTGCCGACAGCGCCGTTGATCTTGCCCAGCAGCGGCACGGCAGCGACTTGAGCGATCTGACGCTCGAGACGGTAAACCACGTTGGCCAGTTCTTTACCCAGAGTAGTCGGCGAAGCCGGCTGGCCGTGGGTGCGCGACAGCATCGGCACGTCGGCGAAACGGATGGCCAGTTCGCGGATGGCGTTGGCGGTCTGGCGCATCAGCGGCAGCATCACGTCGTCACGACCTTCGCGCAGCATCAGGGCGTGGGACAGGTTGTTGATGTCTTCGCTGGTGCAGGCAAAGTGGATGAATTCGCTGACCTTGGCCAGCTCCGGCAGCTTGGCCGCCTGCTCTTTGAGCAGGTATTCGATCGCTTTGACGTCGTGGTTGGTGGTGCGCTCGATCTCTTTGACGCGCTCGGCGTGCTCCAGCGAGAAGTTTTCAGCCAGTTCATTGAGAACGGCGTTGGCCTCGGCGGAGAAGGCTGGCACTTCAGGGATGCCAGCGTGGGCGGCCAGGCGCTGAAGCCAACGCACTTCAACCAGAACGCGGGCACGGATCAGGCCGTACTCGCTGAAAATCGGGCGCAGGGCCTGGGTTTTGCCGGCGTAGCGGCCGTCAACAGGGGAAACCGCAGTGAGCGAAGAGAGCTGCATGGGGTGTTCTCGGACAGTCGGGCAACGAAATGGGGCGCGTATCATACATGAAAAAATCCGCCGGTCCGTCGCCAACTGACCGGCGTATTACGCGTTACAGACTACAAAGCCTTCGTGACGCGGCGTTTACTCGCTGCGCATCAACGGATAAAGCTCTTTAAGCAACTTGCGGCGGCTGATCACCAACTGCCAGCGATGACCACCGAGCTGACGCCACAGGCGCGCCGAGCGGATACCGGCGAGGAGCAGGGCGCGGATCTTCGAGGCATTGCTCGGCTGTTGCAGGTTGCGCATGTCGCCGTGCACCTGAATGCGCTGGCGCAGGGTGCTCAAAGTGTCCTGGTACAACGCGCCGCAAGCGGCCACGACGTTTTCGTGGGCCGGGCCAAAATGCTCCACCTGCGACTGGATCTGCGGCAGGCGTTTGGCAATCGTCTCAAGCATGTCGTCACGCTTGGCCAATTGCCGCTCCAGACCGAGCATCGACAGGGCGTAGCGCAACGGCTCGCGCTGCAAGGTGCTCGGATCGCGCTCAAGGGCGCCAATCAGCGCGCGATAACCCTCGCGCAGATTGATGTCGTCGCCGCCGTACACGTCCAGCGTATCTTTCGGGTCGCGGACCAGCAGGCTGCCGAGCATGCAACTCAGGCCGGCCTCGTTGGTCTGGCCGGTCTTGGCGATGCGATCGACCAGCACGGCGGCGAGAAACACGCCGCCCAGCGCCGTCAGTTGCTCCTGAGTCGGGCTCATGCCTGGCCGCTCCACGGCTCGGCCACTTCGATCACGCCGCCACCCAAGCAGATTTCACCGTCATAGAACACCACCGATTGGCCCGGCGTCACCGCGCGTTGCGCTTCGTCGAACACGGCGCGATAACCGCTGGCGGTTTTTTCCAGGGTGCAGGCCTGATCGCTCTGGCGATAGCGCACTTTCGCCGTCAGGCGCAGCGGCTGGCTCAGGTCGATCGGGTTGACCCAGTAGATTTCCGAGGCGAGCAGGGCGCTGGAGAACAGCCACGGATGGTTGTTGCCCTGGCCGACGATCAGCTCGTTGTTCTGCAGATCCTTGCGCAGCACGTACCACGGCTCGTCACCGGCATCTTTCAAGCCGCCGATACCGAGGCCCTGGCGCTGGCCGATGGTGTGGTACATCAAGCCGTGGTGACGGCCGATGACTTCGCCTTCGGTGGTCTTGATTTCGCCCGGTTGTGCCGGCAGGTACTGCTTGAGGAAATCGCTGAAACGGCGCTCGCCGATGAAACAAATCCCGGTGGAATCCTTCTTCTTGGCGGTGGCCAGTTCGTATTTCTCGGCAATCGCGCGCACTTCAGGCTTTTCCAGTTCGCCGACCGGGAACAGGGTCTTGGCGATCTGTTCGCCACCAACGGCGTGCAGGAAGTAGCTCTGATCCTTGTTCGGATCGAGGCCCTTGAGCAGTTCGGTGCGGCCATCGATGTCGCGGCGGCGCACGTAGTGACCGGTGGCGATCAGGTCGGCACCGAGCATCATCGCGTAGTCGAGAAACGCTTTGAACTTGATCTCGCGGTTGCACAGGATGTCCGGGTTCGGCGTACGCCCGGCCTTGTATTCGGCGAGGAAGTGCTCGAACACGTTGTCCCAGTATTCGGCTGCGAAGTTGGCGGTGTGCAGCTTGATGCCGATCTTGTCGCATACAGCCTGAGCATCCGCCAGGTCGTCCATGGCGGTGCAGTATTCCGTTCCGTCGTCTTCTTCCCAGTTCTTCATGAACAGGCCTTCCACTTCATAACCCTGCTCGATCAGCAGAAGGGCGGAAACGGAAGAGTCCACGCCGCCGGACATGCCGACAATGACGCGCTTCTTGGATGTGTCAGAAGGGGCTGGATCACGCATAGGGATTCAATGAGTGTCTTGGAAAAGGGCGCGATTCTATCAGGCTCGCGGCCGCAAGGCTAAAGAGAAGGGCGGATCAGTTCGAGGCTGAAGTGATGACCGGCCAGATAATCGTCGATGCAACGGATGATCAGTTCACTGCGCCAGTTGTCGCGCTGGGCGATTAATTCGTCGCGGGTCAGCCACTTGGCGCCGACAATTCCGTCGTCAAGCTGGAAATCCGGGTGATGCTGCACGGCTTTGGCGCTGAAGCATATGCGCTGGTAAGTCACGCCGTTGCTCGGCGCTGTATACAGATAAATGCCGATCACGCCGGTAGGTTCGACGTCCCAACCGGTTTCTTCGAGGGTTTCGCGAATCGCCGCGTCGATCAGGGTTTCATCCGGATCGAGATGGCCGGCGGGCTGGTTGAGCACATTGCGCCCGCCTTTGTGCTCTTCGACCATCAGGAAGCGGCCGTTGTCCTCGACGATGGTGGCGACGGTGATGTGGGGGAGCCATTCCATAAAGCCTTCCTCAATCTATTGGTTAAACCCCAATCCCTGTGGGAGCTGGCTTGCCAGCGATAGCGGTGGTTCAGTCACCATCCATGCTGGATGATAAACCGCCATCGCTGGCAAGCCAGCTCCCACAAAGTTTTGTGGTGATCACAAAACCCGGAAACACAAACCCCGGCACAAGGCCGGGGTCTGTTCACCGCATTACAACCTTAAACCAGCGCAGCAATCGCCGCGTTGAAGGTTGCGCTTGGACGCATGGCCTTGCTGATCAGCTCGGCGTCGGCGTGGTAGTAACCGCCGATGTCGACTGGCTTGCCCTGAACGGCGTTGAGCTCGGCAACGATGGTTGCCTCGTTCTCGGTCAGGGTTTTGGCCAGAGTCGCGAACTGCGCTTGCAGTGCAGCGTCTTCGGTCTGGGCAGCCAGGGCCTGAGCCCAGTACATCGCCAGGTAGAAGTGGCTGCCGCGGTTGTCGATGTTGCCGACCTTGCGCGATGGCGACTTGTTGTTGTCGAGGAACTGGCCGGTGGCCTGGTCCAGGGTTTTCGACAGCACCAGTGCTTTCGGGTTGTTGTAGTTCACGCCCAGGTGCTCAAGGGAAGCGGCGAGGGCAAGGAACTCACCCAGCGAATCCCAGCGCAGGAAGTTTTCTTCAACCAGTTGCTGCACGTGCTTCGGAGCCGAACCGCCGGCGCCGGTTTCGAACAGACCACCGCCGTTCATCAGCGGCACGATCGACAGCATCTTGGCGCTGGTGCCCAGTTCCATGATCGGGAACAGGTCGGTCAGGTAGTCGCGCAGTACGTTGCCGGTCACCGAAATGGTGTCCTTGCCTTCGCGGGTGCGCTGCAGGGTGTACTTCATCGCGTCGACCGGCGCCATGATCTGGATGTCCAGACCGCTGGTGTCGTGGTCCTTCAGGTAGGCCTGAACCTTCTCGATCACCACGCCATCGTGAGCGCGCATCGGGTCGAGCCAGAAGATCGCCGGCGTGCTGCTCGCGCGAGCACGGTTGACGGCCAGTTTGACCCAGTCCTGGATCGGCGCGTCTTTGGTCTGGCACATGCGGAAGATGTCGCCGGCTTCGACAGCCTGTTCCATCAGCAGCTTGCCTTTGCTGTCGGTGACGCGAACAACGCCGTCAGCCTTGATCTGGAAGGTCTTGTCGTGCGAGCCGTACTCTTCGGCTTTCTTCGCCATCAAACCGACGTTCGGCACGCTGCCCATGGTGGTCGGGTCGAAAGCGCCGTTGGCTTTGCAATCTTCGATCACAGCCTGGTAGATGGTCGCGTAGCAACGATCCGGGATCACAGCCTTGGTGTCGTGCAGCTGACCGTCGGTGCCCCACATCTTGCCGGAGTCACGGATCATCGCTGGCATCGAGGCGTCGACGATGACGTCGCTAGGCACGTGCAGGTTGGTGATGCCTTTGTCGGAGTTGACCATCGCCAGCGACGGACGAACGGCGTAGACCGCTGCGATATCGGCTTCGATCTGCGCTTGCTGCTCGGCCGGCAGGGCCTTGATGCGCGCGTACAGATCGCCGATGCCGTTGTTCAGATTGAAGCCGATCTGGTTCAGCACGTCAGCGTGCTTGGTCAGTGCGTCTTTATAGAACTCGGCAACGATCTGGCCGAACATGATCGGGTCGGAGACCTTCATCATGGTCGCTTTCAGGTGAACCGAGAGCAGCACGCCCTGGGCCTTGGCGCTTTCGATCTCGGCAGCGATGAACGCACGCAAGGCGTTTTTGCTCATCACGGCGCAGTCGAGGATCTCGCCAGCCTGAACGGTGGTTTTTTCTTTCAGAACGGTGGCAGCACCGTCCTTGGCGATCAGTTCGATCTTCACAGCGTCAGCGGCGTCGATCAGGACAGCTTTTTCGCTGCCGTAGAAATCGCCGGTGCTCATGTGCGCGACGTGAGACTTGGAGTCCTTGGCCCAGGCGCCCATTTTGTGCGGGTGCTTGCGCGCATAGTTCTTCACCGACAGTGGAGCGCGGCGGTCGGAGTTGCCTTCACGCAGAACCGGGTTCACGGCGCTGCCCTTGACCTTGTCGTAACGCGCCTTGGCGTCTTTGTCGGCGTCGCTGGTCACGGTTTCCGGGTAGTCCGGCAGGTTGTAGCCCTGCGCCTGCAGCTCTTTGATCGCGGCTTGCAACTGTGGCACCGAAGCACTGATGTTC
The DNA here is from genome assembly GCF_031456345.1 of Pseudomonas sp. 2957. NCBI lineage: Bacteria > Pseudomonadati > Pseudomonadota > Gammaproteobacteria > Pseudomonadales > Pseudomonadaceae > Pseudomonas > Pseudomonas sp. 2957. Next base: position 785,273 of record NZ_JAVDUL010000002.1, on the reverse strand, counting down.
GGCAGCTTGATTATGTTGGCTTCAGGCGTAACGGCCAGGTCGCCCAGTTCGGCGAGGTGGTCGGCTACGGCTTTGTCGCCCAGTTGCTCGGGGAAGCTTGCCAGGATGCGCGCTGCAAGAGAGATATCGCGGGTTTCCACGGCGATATCGGCCGAGGCGGTGTAAGCCTCGATGATCGGCAGCAGGGAATAGGTGGCGAGGGCAGGAGCTTCGTCGGTGAAGGTATAGATGATCTTCGAGCGGGTGGGCATATTCGGATTAACTCTCTCTTCTTTGCTAAAGCGTGCGCAGAAACTCGAGGGCGCCGGGTAAGCGCGTTCGTTCAAAGTCATCCATGAACCGAATGTCGAGATTCTTCGCGGTGATGTTGGGTGCATCAGTAGAGCGTCAAGCAGTCAGGCTGCGGTAACAACCCGACCAATCAGGCGGAAAGTCTCGTGCTAGAGAGGCCAGCCGTCGTGACCCTGTGGTCAGCGGGCGGCATTATACATAGGTAGCTGGCAATCTGCCGATGGTTCATATGCAACGATTCTCGTCCATTGGTCTAAAGGTCGCAGGGCGCGACCGGGCAAAGACTCGTTACGAATGCTGGAGTTTGGCGCTTTTCCCTTTGCTTTCAGGCTTGTAGGAAACGAGATGTGCGCGGCGCAGGAACATAGGGTTTGCGTGTTGATTCAACTGGGTTACGCTCGAAGCAAGCCAGGTGTTCAATCCAAACAATGGAGTTCAGCATGGGTTACAAGAAGATTCAGGTTCCAGCCGTCGGCGACAAAATCACCGTCAATGCAGACCATTCTCTCAATGTTCCTGATAACCCGATCATCCCCTTCATCGAAGGTGACGGTATTGGTGTCGACATCAGTCCGGTGATGATCAAGGTTGTCGATGCTGCTGTTGAAAAGGCCTACGGCGGCAAGCGCAAGATTTCCTGGATGGAAGTCTACGCCGGCGAAAAGGCCACTCAGGTTTATGACCAGGACACCTGGCTGCCGCAGGAAACCCTCGACGCGGTCAAGGATTACGTGGTCTCCATCAAAGGCCCGCTGACCACTCCGGTCGGTGGCGGTATCCGCTCGCTGAACGTGGCCCTGCGTCAGCAACTCGACCTGTACGTCTGCCTGCGCCCGGTGCGCTGGTTCGAAGGCGTGCCAAGCCCGGTGAAAAAGCCCGGCGATGTCGACATGACCATCTTCCGCGAGAACTCCGAAGACATTTACGCCGGTATCGAATGGAAGGCCGGTTCGCCGGAAGCCACCAAGGTCATCAAATTCCTTAAAGAAGAAATGGGCGTCACCAAGATCCGTTTCGACGAAAACTGCGGCATCGGCGTCAAGCCGGTCTCCCGCGAAGGCACCAAGCGCCTAGCGCGCAAGGCTCTGCAATACGTGGTCGACAATGACCGCGACTCGCTGACCATCGTGCACAAAGGCAACATCATGAAGTTCACCGAAGGTGCCTTCAAGGAATGGGCCTACGAAGTGGCGGCCGAAGAATTCGGTGCGACGCTGCTCGATGGCGGTCCGTGGATGCAGTTCAAGAACCCGAAAACCGGCAAGAACGTTGTGGTCAAGGACGCCATCGCCGATGCCATGCTCCAGCAGATCCTGCTGCGCCCGGCCGAATACGATGTCATCGCTACGCTTAACCTCAACGGTGACTACCTGTCTGACGCCCTGGCGGCGGAAGTGGGCGGTATCGGCATCGCGCCGGGTGCCAACCTGTCCGACACCGTAGCGATGTTCGAGGCGACCCACGGTACCGCACCGAAATACGCCGGCAAGGATCAGGTCAACCCGGGCTCGCTGATTCTCTCGGCCGAGATGATGTTGCGTCACATGGGCTGGACTGAAGCGGCGGACCTGATCATCAAGGGCACCAACGGTGCGATCGGCGCGAAGACTGTTACTTATGATTTCGAGCGTTTGATGGATGGCGCGAAGCTGGTTTCGTCCTCCGGGTTCGGAGATGCGCTGATTTCGCATATGTAAAAGTTGCAGGCACGCAAAAACCGCCTGGCTCGATGGGTTGAGTCAGGCGGTTTTTTTATGACCGAATGTTTTGAGGCTTCAACTGGTTGCCGTTTGTTTTTCCGTGGCAATCGAGCTCGGCGCCGAAGCGACTTCGACCGAAGTTATCTTCACGGCATGCAAGCCTTTAGGGCCTTGAACGATCTCGAAGTTCACCGCCTGACCTGCTTTCAGGGTCTTGTACCCATCCATTTCAATGGCCGAGTAGTGGGCAAAGAAATCAATGTCCTTGCCATCCTCATCGCGACCTTCCCGGGCGTCGGTATTGATAAAGCCGAATCCCTTGGCATTGTTGAACCATTTCACCTTGCCGACAGCCATGCTCAAATCCCTCTGCAACAGACTCCATCGCTGGAGTATCATCCACGACATCCGCAATCGAATTCGATAAAAGAATTGACTCCGCGGATCTTTTTTACCCACTGTGGGCTCTATTGGTTGTAACACCGTTTTCCCGATAGTCAAGGTGACCGGGCAGTCGTAGTTGAAAACGTGTGCAACCGCCCCCACCACTGTATTCGCACAACTGACGAACCTTTTTTTCCATGCATGCAATCAGCCAGATTCGACTAACATTCAATCAGGATCGCCCGCTTCTCCAAAAGGATCTTCCACAGGAGCACGACGACGATTCGGCAGGCGTTGCTGTTCAGGAAGCAAAGCCCGCGTTACAGGCGCCGCCGATGTACAAGGTGGTTTTGTTCAACGATGACTACACACCGATGGATTTCGTCGTCGAAGTGCTCGAGGTGTTTTTTAACCTGAATCGCGAGCTGGCGACCAAGGTCATGCTGGCCGTCCATACAGAAGGACGGGCAGTATGTGGAGTGTTTACCCGCGACATCGCCGAGACAAAGGCCATGCAGGTCAACCAGTACGCCAGGGAAAGCCAGCATCCGCTACTCTGTGAAATCGAGAAGGACGGTTAATCGCCGACCACTTGGGTATGAGGTGAAGCTATGTTAAACCGCGAGCTCGAAGTCACCCTCAATCTTGCCTTCAAGGAGGCTCGTTCGAAGCGTCATGAGTTCATGACCGTCGAACATCTCCTGCTGGCCCTATTGGATAATGAGGCTGCCGCCACCGTTTTGCGTGCCTGCGGCGCAAACCTCGACAAACTCAAGCATGATCTGCAGGAGTTCATCGACTCCACCACGCCATTGATCCCCGTGCATGACGAGGATCGCGAAACCCAGCCAACCCTGGGCTTCCAGCGTGTCCTGCAGCGTGCTGTTTTTCACGTACAGAGCTCGGGCAAGCGCGAAGTGACCGGCGCCAACGTGCTGGTCGCCATCTTCAGTGAGCAAGAGAGTCAGGCCGTGTTCCTGCTGAAACAGCAGAGCGTGGCGCGCATCGATGTCGTCAACTACATCGCCCACGGCATTTCGAAAGTACCGGGGCACGGCGATCACTCTGAAGGTGAACAAGATATGCAGGACGACGAGGGCGGTGAGTCTTCTTCTTCAGGCAATCCTCTGGATGCTTATGCCAGTAACCTCAACGAACTCGCGCGCCAGGGTCGCATTGATCCGTTGGTTGGTCGTGAGTCGGAAGTCGAGCGTGTCGCGCAGATTCTTGCGCGCCGGCGCAAGAACAATCCGCTGCTGGTGGGTGAGGCAGGCGTGGGTAAAACCGCGATTGCCGAAGGCCTGGCCAAGCGCATCGTCGACAATCAGGTGCCGGATCTGCTGGCCAATGCGGTTGTTTATTCGCTCGACCTCGGCGCTCTGCTCGCGGGTACCAAGTATCGCGGTGATTTCGAGAAGCGCTTCAAGGCGCTGCTCAATGAGCTGAAGAAACGTCCGCAGGCGATCCTGTTCATCGACGAGATCCACACCATCATCGGTGCGGGCGCAGCGTCCGGTGGCGTGATGGATGCATCCAATCTGCTCAAGCCGCTGCTGTCGTCTGGCGACATTCGCTGCATCGGTTCGACCACGTTCCAGGAATTTCGCGGCATCTTCGAGAAGGACCGTGCCTTGGCGCGTCGCTTCCAGAAGGTCGATGTCGTCGAGCCGTCGGTGGAAGACACCATCGGTATCCTGCGTGGCCTGAAAGGGCGTTTCGAGCAGCATCACAATATCGAGTACAGCGATGAGTCGTTGCGTGCCGCTGCCGAACTGGCGTCGCGCTACATCAATGACCGGCACATGCCGGACAAGGCCATCGACGTGATCGACGAGGCGGGCGCCTACCAGCGTCTGCAACCGGTGGAAATGCGCGTCAAGCGTATCGAAGTGCCGCAGGTCGAGGACATCGTCGCGAAAATCGCGCGGATTCCGCCGAAGCATGTCACCAGTTCCGACAAAGAGCTGCTGCGTAACCTGGAGCGTGACCTGAAGCTTACGGTGTTTGGTCAGGACGCGGCGATCGATTCGCTGTCCACTGCGATCAAATTGTCCCGTGCCGGGCTCAAATCGCCGGACAAGCCGGTCGGTTCGTTCCTGTTCGCCGGGCCTACCGGTGTCGGTAAAACCGAGGCCGCGCGACAGTTGGCCAAGGCGCTGGGCATCGAGCTGGTGCGCTTCGACATGTCCGAGTACATGGAGCGTCACACCGTATCGCGTCTGATCGGTGCGCCTCCTGGCTATGTCGGTTTCGATCAGGGCGGTCTGCTGACCGAAGCGATCACCAAGCAGCCACATTGCGTATTGCTGCTCGATGAAATCGAGAAGGCGCATCCGGAAGTCTTCAACCTGCTGTTGCAGGTCATGGATCACGGCACGCTGACCGACAACAACGGGCGCAAGGCGGACTTCCGCAATGTGATCGTGATCATGACCACCAACGCCGGTGCCGAGACGGCCGCGCGGGCTTCGATCGGTTTCACCCATCAGGACCACTCGTCCGATGCGATGGAAGTGATCAAGAAGAGCTTCACGCCGGAATTCCGTAACCGTCTGGACACCATTATCCAGTTTGGTCGCCTCAGTCATGAGGTCATCAAAAGTGTGGTGGACAAGTTCCTCACCGAGCTTCAGGCGCAGCTGGAAGACAAGCGTGTGTTGCTTGAGGTTACTGATGCGGCACGCAGCTGGCTGGCGGCGGGTGGTTATGACTCGGCGATGGGCGCACGTCCGATGGCGCGTCTGATCCAGGACAAGATCAAGCGTCCGCTGGCGGAGGAGATTCTGTTTGGCGAGCTGGCCGAGCATGGCGGTGTGGTGCACATCGACATCAAGGATGGGGAGTTGACGTTCGACTTCGAAACCACGGCTGAGATGGCCTGACGGTCGTATATCAAGAGGGCGCCTTCGGGCGCCTTTTTGTTGCTCGTTGTTTGGTGGGTTTGGGTGAATATCCGTTGCATCGGTAGTGGCCACTGACGGTTTCGCCTGACGGCGACTTACTTTTTTACAAGCGCCAGAAAAAGTAAGCAAAAAACGCTAGCTCCTACGTTCGGCCCTCGCAGGCTCGGGTTCCTTCGCTCCGGGACTGATCCGGGCGCAGCGGCTCCGGTTTGCTTCGCTGCACCTCCTTCCGCTGTGTCTGGCTGCGCCAGACGGTCGCTGCGCTCCCACCCCCGGATCAATCCCTCCACTCAGCCTTCCGACGTCGCCGGTGGATCAAGATCAAGGGCACTCGAGCTAACGCTCATTGTTGAGTGGTGCGGCTTCGCCGCGGGCAGCTGCGCTGCTTTGCCTTTTTGTGGGAGCGAGCCTGCTCGCGAAGGCGGCCTGACAGCCGATCTGTTCTTGAGCAGTGGCGCGATCCAACTGTAGGAGCTGCCGAAGGCTGCGATCTTTTGATCTGGCTTCTGCTTTAGCTCTGGCTCTTGATCTTTTGCCCCTTCGGCAGGCTTCGTTACGGGATCGATCCCGTAACGAAGGAACCCCGAGCCCCAGCGAGTGGGCCGAACGCCGGGGCAAAGCCTTTTGCTTACTTTTTGCTGGGCCGGCACTCCGGCGTTTGAAAAAGTGAGTCGCTGTAAGAGCGAAACCGCCAGCGGCAGCACCCGCAGCAACGGATATGCCCGCAAAACCCACAAAAATCCAAACCCCAGACAAACAAAAACGCCCGGCATAACCCGGGCGTTCTGTATTGACTTGATTAACGAGCGCGGTAAGTGATCCGCCCTTTGCTCAAGTCATAGGGCGTCAGCTCGACGCGCACTTTGTCACCGGTAAGAATACGAATGTAGTTCTTGCGCATCTTGCCGGAAATATGCGCGGTTACGACGTGCCCATTTTCCAACTCCACACGAAACATGGTGTTGGGCAGGGTGTCGACGACAGTGCCTTCCATTTCGAAGCTGTCTTCTTTCGACATGCAGTAAAGCCCTCGGTATCCAATGAATGGCCCGGTGCAACTGCGCCAGGCAAAAGCGGCGTGCATTGTGCCCGAAAAATGGTGTTTACGCCAAGGGGTTTAGGCCGCGGGTTCAGTTCAGGATGACCCAGCGCTGATTGATCAGCAATTCGATGGGCCGATATTGCGTCTTGTAGTTCATCTTTTTGCAGTTCTTGATCCAGTAACCCAAGTACACGGCCTCAAGGCCCAGACGCTGGCTCTCGGCGATTTGCCAGAGGATTGCGTAACGGCCGAGGCTGCGGCGTTCTTCGTTCGGTTCGTAGAAGGTGTACACCGCTGACAAACCGTTGGGCAGCAGATCGGTCACCGCCACCGCGAGCAACCGTCCGTCGAGTCGAAACTCGTAGAAGCGCGAGAAGGGCAGGTCACGCACCAGGAACGTCGAGAACTGATCGCGGCTTGGCGGGTACATGTCGCCGTCGGCATGGCGCTGTTCTATGTAGCGCTGGTACAGGTCGAAATATTCTTCGCTGAAGTGCGGTTTGACCGGCTGCACCTGCAAATCCGCGTTGCGTTTGTAGATGCGCTTTTGCTGGCGATTAGTGATGAATTGTGCGGAGGGAATGCGCGCAGGCACGCACGCATTGCAATTCTGGCAATGCGGCCGGTACAAATGATCGCCGCTGCGACGAAAGCCCATTTCCGACAGGTCTGCGTAGACATGCACATCCATGGGCTGACTCGGGTCGAGAAACAGCGTCGTGGCCTGCTCCTCGGGCAGATAACTGCAAGAGTGGGGCTGAGTGGCATAAAACTTCAAACGGGCCAACTCGGTCATGAATCAACCCTCGGGATAAGCTGGTGGATTAAGTGTAAGCCACTTGCGCAAAAGTCGCTCAGCAAACCCAGGTCGCTGAATTCGGTTGATCTAGATGGCGCCGCAGATAGTCGGCGAATTCGCCGCGCGGAATCGACCGCGCACCGAGGCTGTGCAGGTGATCGGTCGGCATCTGGCAGTCGATCAGCACAAATCCGGCGGCTTTCAAATGCTGGACCAGCGTGGCAAAGCCATATTTGGACGCGTTGTCAGCGCGGCTGAACATCGACTCGCCAAAAAACAGTTGGCCCATCGCCAGGCCGTACAGGCCGCCGACCAGCTGTCCCTCGTCCCAGACCTCAACCGAATGCGCGAAACCGCGCCGATGCAATTCTACGTAAGCATCCTGCATGGCCTCGGTGATCCAGGTGCCGTCGGCGTAATCACGCGGTGCAGCGCAGGCGCGGATGACGGCGTCGAAATCCTTATCGAAGGTCACTTGATAGCGTTGCTTGCGCAGCAGCTTGCCGAGACTGCGCGAGACGTGCAGTTCGTCGGGAAACAGCACGGTGCGAGGGTCTGGCGACCACCAGAGAATCGGCTGGCCCTCGGAAAACCAGGGGAAGCAGCCATGGCGATAGGCCTGGATCAGTCGATCGGCGGAAAGATCGCCGCCGGCGGCGAGCAATCCGTTCGGCTCGCGCATGGCTTTTTCCAGTGGCGGAAAGGTCAGGGAGTTACGTTGTAACCAAGTCAGCATGGCATCCAGGCTTGCAGAAGGGGAGGGCAGTCAGGGGCGTGCAGGCCCCGCGAAAGAGTTTGCCGCGAAACGGCGCCGCTGTCCTGCACAGATGTCTGCTGCAGTGAGCATTGAGCTGCAACTTGATGTGTCGCCCGTGGTCGTAAGCGTCACCGTACCGATGCTGTCGAGCATTCCTGTGAGCCTGATCCGGCCAGGTTCGCTACGTTCATCAAATACAGCTCATAAGCCTTTGTCACAAAAGACAATGCATGCTCCAATTGCAACGCAGTGCATGTACGTTTGGCTATGCTCAAGGCTGGGGTCTCAAACATGGCATCGGACGCACAAACCCGTACAATGCCGGGTTGTGACAGGCTATACGCTGCGCACAGCGTTTATGGCTGTGTTTATAAAACCAGTGGCACAGTGTTAAAAGTAGTCCCAGTTGAGCTTTTCACCTTTTTTACCTGCCTGGATTGGGCAGTTTTTTATCGTCATTCAATAGATGGACGCGCCTCGGGCGCAGGAAAAGAAGCGTTTTGAAGAAGACCACCGAAGCACCCAAAACAGTCGTTCCGCTCTGGCGCCAGCAACTGCACTACCGGCTCAAGGAAGGTGCATTGATCGCCATTGGCGCTTTGTGCCTGTTCCTGATGATGGCTTTGCTGACCTACGGCAAGGACGATCCGGGGTGGAGCCATAACAGCAAGATCGACGATGTGCAGAACTTCGGTGGCCCGGCCGGCTCATACAGCGCCGATATCCTGTTCATGGTGCTCGGTTACTTCGCCTATATCTTTCCGTTGCTGCTGGCGGTCAAGGCGTACCAGATCTTCCGTCAACGCCACGAACCATGGCAGTGGAGCGGCTGGCTGTTTTCCTGGCGTCTGATCGGCCTGGTATTCCTCGTGCTCTCCGGTGCTGCGCTGGCGCACATTCATTTCCATGCCGCGACCGGTCTGCCGGCCGGCGCTGGCGGTGCCCTGGGCGAAAGCCTTGGCGATCTGGCGAAGAATGCGCTGAACATCCAGGGCAGCACGCTGTTGTTCATCGCTCTGTTCCTGTTCGGCCTGACCGTATTCACCGACCTGTCGTGGTTCAAGGTGATGGACGTCACCGGCAAGATCACCCTCGATCTGTTCGAACTGTTCCAGGGCGCCCTCAACCGCTGGTGGTCGGCGCGCACTGAACGCAAGCAACTGGTTGCGCAACTGCGTGAGGTTGATGACCGCGTCCACGATGTGGTCGCACCGACTGTCACCGACAAACGCGAACAGGCCAAGGTCAAGGAACGCCTGATCGAGCGTGAGCAAGCGTTGAGCAAGCACATGTCCGACCGCGAGAAGCAGGTGCCACCGGTGATCGCGCCGGCACCAGCCAAGGCGCCGGAGCCGAGCAAACGCGTGCAGAAAGAGAAGCAGGCGCCGTTGTTCGTCGACAGCGCGGTCGAAGGCACCTTGCCGCCGATCTCCATTCTTGATCCTGCGGAAAAGAAACAGCTCAACTATTCGCCTGAGTCCTTGGCAGCGGTCGGCCACTTGCTGGAAATCAAGCTCAAGGAATTCGGCGTCGAAGTCACCGTTGATTCGATCCATCCGGGTCCAGTGATTACCCGATACGAAATCCAGCCTGCCGCCGGGGTAAAAGTCAGCCGCATCGCCAACCTGGCCAAAGACCTGGCGCGTTCGCTGGCGGTGACCAGTGTGCGGGTGGTCGAGGTGATTCCGGGCAAGACCACTGTGGGTATCGAGATTCCCAACGAAGACCGCCAGATCGTGCGTTTCTCCGAGGTGCTGTCGACCCCCGAGTACGACAACTTCAAATCGCCGGTCACCCTGGCGCTCGGTCATGATATCGGCGGCAAGCCGGTCATTACCGACCTGGCGAAGATGCCGCACTTGCTGGTGGCCGGTACCACCGGTTCCGGTAAGTCCGTGGGCGTGAACGCGATGATCCTGTCGATCCTGTTCAAGTCCGGGCCTGACGACGCCAAGCTGATCATGATCGACCCGAAAATGCTTGAGCTGTCGATCTACGAAGGCATTCCGCACCTGCTCTGCCCGGTTGTGACCGACATGAAGGACGCTGCCAACGCCTTGCGCTGGAGCGTTGCCGAGATGGAGCGTCGCTACAAACTGATGGCGAAAATGGGCGTGCGTAACCTGTCCGGCTTCAACGCCAAGGTCAAGGAAGCCCAGGATGCCGGCGAGCCGTTGAGCGATCCGCTGTACAAGCGCGAAAGCATTCACGACGAAGCGCCGCTGCTGCAGAAACTGCCGACCATCGTCGTAGTGGTGGATGAATTCGCCGACATGATGATGATCGTCGGCAAGAAGGTTGAAGAACTGATCGCGCGTATTGCGCAAAAGGCGCGAGCGGCGGGGATTCACTTGATTCTTGCCACCCAGCGCCCGTCGGTGGACGTGATCACTGGTCTGATCAAAGCCAACATCCCGACACGTATGGCGTTCCAGGTATCGAGCAAGATCGACTCGCGAACCATCATCGACCAGGGTGGCGCCGAGCAACTGCTCGGTCACGGTGACATGCTCTACATGCCGCCGGGCACCAGTTTGCCGATCCGGGTTCACGGCGCGTTCGTCTCCGACGATGAGGTTCACCGCGTGGTCGAGGCGTGGAAATTGCGCGGTGCGCCTGAGTACAACGACGACATTCTCAACGGTGTCGAAGAGGCGGGCAGCGGCTTTGAAGGCAGCAGCGGTGGTGGCGACGGTGATGATCCGGAAGCCGACGCGCTGTATGACGAAGCGGTGCAGTTCGTCCTCGAAAGCCGTCGCGCGTCGATTTCCGCTGTGCAGCGCAAGCTGAAGATCGGCTACAACCGCGCCGCGCGGATGATCGAGGCGATGGAAATGGCCGGCGTCGTTACCTCAATGAACACCAACGGTTCGCGTGAAGTCCTGGCCCCGGGCCCGGTACGCGACTGAAACGCAACGATTCGAGTGGCGCAATGACGCGCCACTCGCTCTCCCACGAGTATTCAAGAGGACTCTCATGCGCCTTATCCGCATGCTGTTGCCAGTACTGGCGCTGACCACACTCACGGCCCACGCCGATGAAAAGGACGTGGCGCGTCTGACCCAATTGCTCGAAACATCGAAAACCCTGTCGGCGAACTTTTCGCAGTTGACCCTCGATGGCACCGGCACCCAGTTGCAGGAAACCACCGGCAACATGACCCTGCAGCGTCCGGGCCTGTTCTACTGGCACACCAATGCGCCGGCCGAGCAGACCATGGTCTCCGATGGCAAGAAAGTCACCCTGTGGGACCCGGATCTGGAGCAGGCAACCATCAAGAAGCTCGATGAGCGTCTGACCCAGACGCCGGCCTTGCTGTTGTCCGGCGATGTCTCGAAGATCAGCCAGAGCTTCGATATCAGCGCAAAAGAGGCGGGCGGCGTGATCGACTTCACCCTGAAGCCGAAAACCAAGGACACCCTGTTCGACAATCTGCGCCTGTCGTTCCGCAACGGCCTGCTCAATGACATGCAACTGATTGACAGCGTCGGCCAGCGCACCAATATCCTGTTTACCGGGGTCAAGGCCAACGAAGCGGTGCCTGCGTCCAAATTCAAATTCGACATTCCCAAGGGTGCCGACGTTATCCAGGAATAAACACCGGCACTTTGTGTCAGGGCCTTTGTGGTGAGGGCCCGCTATTGAGGGGCTATTGTGGCGAGGGGATTTATCCCCGTCCGGCTGCGCAGCAGTCGTCGCTTTTGGGGCCGCTTCGCAGCCCAACGGGGATAAATCCCCTCACCACAGGTTCTTCAGCAGATTTCAGAAAATCAGAGGTTTCAACGCTACGTGATGGATCTGTTTCGCAGTGCACCGATTGCCCAACCCTTGGCCGCCCGTCTGCGTGCGGCCAATCTGGATGAGTACGTCGGTCAGGAACACGTGCTCGCTCGCGGCAAGCCTTTGCGTGAGGCGCTGGAGCAGGGCGCGCTGCATTCGATGATCTTCTGGGGGCCGCCGGGCGTGGGCAAGACCACCCTGGCGCGCTTGCTCGCAGAAGTCTCGGATGCGCACTTCGAAACGGTCTCGGCGGTGCTCGCCGGGGTCAAGGAAATCCGTCAGGCCGTTGAAATTGCCAAGCAGCAGGCCGGCCAGTACGGCAAGCGCACGATCCTGTTTGTCGACGAAGTACACCGTTTCAACAAGTCGCAGCAGGACGCGTTTCTGCCTTACGTTGAAGACGGCACGCTGATCTTCATCGGCGCCACCACCGAAAACCCTTCGTTCGAACTGAACAACGCCTTATTGTCTCGGGCCCGCGTCTACGTGCTGAAAAGCCTCGACGAAGCGGCCTTGCGCAAACTGGTCCACCGCGCACTCACCGAAGAGCGCGGCCTGGGCAAGCGCAACCTGACCCTGAGCGATGAAGGCTTCCAGATGTTGCTGTCCGCCGCTGATGGCGATGGCCGGCGCCTGCTCAATCTGCTGGAAAACGCCTCTGATCTGGCCGAAGACAACAGCGAAATCGGCACCGAGTTGCTGCAAAGCCTGCTCGGCGATACGCGCCGACGTTTCGACAAGGGCGGTGAAGCGTTTTACGACCAGATCTCGGCGCTGCACAAATCCGTGCGCGGCTCCAATCCCGACGGCGCGCTGTACTGGTTTGCGCGGATGATCGACGGCGGCTGCGATCCGCTGTATCTGGCGCGACGCGTGGTGCGCATGGCCAGCGAAGACATCGGCAACGCCGACCCGCGTGCATTGAGCCTGTGCCTGGCGGCATGGGAGGTGCAGGAGCGTCTTGGCAGCCCCGAGGGCGAATTGGCAGTCGCCCAGGCCATCACTTATCTGGCCTGTGCACCGAAAAGCAACGCGGTGTACATGGGCTTCAAAACCGCGTTACGCGCGGCTGCCGAAAACGGCTCGCTGGAAGTGCCGCTGCATCTGCGCAACGCACCGACCAAGCTGATGAAGCAATTGGGTTACGGCGACGAATACCGCTACGCTCATGATGAACCGGATGCTTATGCTGCCGGTGAAGACTATTTTCCGGAAGAACTCGAGCCGATTCCGTTCTATCAGCCCGTACCCCGCGGCCTGGAGTTGAAGATCGGCGAAAAACTCAATCACCTCGCTCAACTCGATCGTCTGAGCCCTCGGCAGCGGAGAAAATAGTGGTTCCATTGATACTCGCAGTGTCGGTCGGCGGTGTTGCCGGCACCTTGTTGCGCTTCGCCACCGGTAATTGGGTCAGCGCCAATTGGCCGCGGCACTTCTATACCGCGACGCTGGCCGTTAATATCGTGGGCTGCCTGCTGATTGGCGTGTTGTACGGCCTGTTTCTGATACGCCCGGAGGTGCCGATCGAGGTGCGCGCCGGGTTGATGGTCGGCTTCCTCGGGGGGCTGACGACTTTTTCATCCTTTTCACTGGATACGGTGCGCCTGCTGGAAAGCGGGCAAGTGTTGCTGGCCCTGGGCTACGCGGCACTCAGCGTATTCGGCGGGCTGCTCGCGACGTGGGCCGGCCTGTCCCTGACCAAACTTTGATAACGAGAAACCGACATGCTCGATTCCAAACTGTTACGTAGCAACCTTCAGGACGTAGCGGACCGCCTGGCTTCCCGTGGCTTTGCCCTGGACACCGCGCGCATCGAAGCGCTGGAAGAACAGCGCAAGACCGTCCAGACCCGCACCGAAGCACTGCAGGCTGAGCGTAACGCGCGTTCCAAATCCATCGGGCAGGCCAAGCAGCGCGGCGAAGACATCGCGCCGCTGATGGCGGACGTCGAGCGCATGGCAGGCGAGTTGAGCGCTGGCAAGGTTGAGCTGGACGCGATCCAGACTGAACTCGATTCGATCCTGCTCGGTATCCCCAACCTGCCGCACGAATCGGTTCCGGTCGGCAAGGACGAAGACGACAACGTCGAAGTACGCCGTTGGGGCACCCCGACTCAGTTCGATTTCGAAGTGAAAGACCACGTCGCCCTCGGCGAGAAGTTCGGCTGGCTGGACTTCGAAACCGCCGCCAAGCTGTCCGGTGCTCGTTTCGCCTTGCTGCGCGGCCCGATCGCGCGTCTGCATCGCGCACTGGCGCAGTTCATGATCAACCTGCATGTCACCGAACATGGCTACGAAGAGGCTTACACGCCTTATCTGGTTCAGGCTCCGGCGCTGCAAGGTACCGGCCAGCTGCCGAAGTTCGAAGAAGATCTGTTCAAGATTGCCCGCGAAGGCGAAGCCGATCTGTACCTGATTCCAACCGCCGAAGTGTCGCTGACCAACATCGTTGCCGGCGAAATCGTCGATTCGAAATTGTTGCCGATCAAGTTTGTCGCCCACACCCCATGCTTCCGCAGCGAAGCCGGCGCGTCGGGTCGCGACACGCGTGGCATGATCCGCCAGCACCAGTTCGACAAAGTCGAAATGGTCCAGGTCGTCGAGCCGTCGCAATCGATGGAAGCGCTGGAAAGCCTGACTGCCAACGCCGAAAAGGTTCTGCAACTGCTCGGCCTGCCTTACCGCACCCTGGCGCTGTGCACCGGCGACATGGGCTTCAGCGCGGTCAAGACCTACGACCTCGAAGTGTGGATTCCGAGCCAGGACAAATACCGCGAAATCTCCTCGTGCTCCAACTGCGGTGACTTCCAGGCGCGTCGCATGCAGGCGCGTTTCCGTAACCCGGAAACCGGCAAGCCTGAGCTGGTGCACACCTTGAACGGCTCTGGTCTGGCGGTCGGTCGTACTCTGGTTGCGGTACTGGAAAACTACCAGCAGCCCGACGGTTCGATCCGTGTGCCGGACGTGCTGAAGCCGTACATGGGTGGCCTTGAGGTCATCGGCTAAATGAAATATCTGCCGCTGTTTCACAACCTGCGCGGCAGTCGTGTGTTGGTTGTCGGTGGGGGGGAAATTGCCTTGCGCAAATCCCGCCTGCTGGCCGATGCCGGTGCGCTGCTGCGGGTGGTCGCACCTGAAATCGAAACGCAACTGGCCGAACTGGTCGCTGCCAGTGGCGGTGAGTGCCTGTTGCGCGGTTACGCCGAAACGGATCTGGACGGTTGCGGGCTGATCATTGCCGCTACCGACGACGAAACGCTCAACGCGCAAGTCTCCACCGACGCCCACCGCCGTTGCGTGCCGGTCAACGTGGTCGATGCGCCGGCCTTGTGCAGCGTGATCTTCCCGGCGATCGTCGATCGCTCGCCGTTGATCATCGCCGTGTCCAGCGGCGGCGATGCGCCGGTACTGGCGCGTCTGATCCGCGCGAAAATCGAAACCTGGATTCCTTCGACCTACGGTCAATTGGCAGGGCTGGCTGCGCGTTTCCGTCATCAGGTGAAAAACCTGTTTCCGGATGTTCAGCAGCGTCGCGGCTTCTGGGAAGACGTTTTCCAGGGCCCGATCGCCGATCGTCAACTGGCCGGGCAGGGCGCTGAAGCCGAGCGCCTGTTGCAGGCCAAGGTCGATGGCGAGCCAATGGTCACCACTGGCGAGGTTTATCTGGTCGGTGCCGGTCCGGGTGATCCGGATCTGTTGACCTTCCGCGCACTGCGTCTGATGCAGCAAGCCGATGTGGTGCTCTATGACCGCCTGGTGGCGCCGGCGATTCTCGAGTTGTGCCGTCGCGATGCCGAGCGGGTGTATGTCGGCAAGCGGCGCTCCGAACACGCCGTGCCGCAGGATCAGATCAACCAGCGACTGGTCGATCTGGCCAAGGCTGGCAAGCGTGTGGTGCGGTTGAAGGGCGGCGATCCGTTTATCTTCGGCCGCGGTGGCGAAGAGATCGAAGAACTCGCGGCCCACGGTATTCCATTCCAGGTGGTGCCAGGCATCACGGCGGCCAGCGGTTGCGCCGCTTATGCGGGGATTCCCCTGACCCACCGTGACCATGCGCAATCCGTGCGGTTTGTCACTGGCCACTTGAAGGATGGTTCCACCGATCTGCCATGGGCTGACCTGGTGGCTCCGGCGCAGACGCTGGTGTTCTACATGGGCCTGGTGGGCCTGCCGATCATCTGCGAGCAGTTGATCAAGCATGGTCGCGCGGCGGATACCCCGGCGGCGTTGATTCAGCAGGGCACTACAGTCAATCAGCGGGTTTTCACCGGAACGCTGGCGGATCTGCCGCGAATGGTGGCGGAGCATGAAGTGCATGCCCCGACTCTGGTGATCGTCGGCGAAGTGGTGCAACTGCGCGAGAAACTGGCGTGGTTTGAAGGTGCTCAGTCGCAGGTCTAAACGCCGCGTCGTTCCCTTCGCGAGCAGGCTCGCTCCCACATTGGATCTGTGTCATGCACAAATCCCGTGTGGGAGCGAGCCTGCTCGCGAATGGGGTCTCGAAAACACCGAGCTAATCAACCCCGGCGCCAAACCCCTTTCCCGATCAACCGCGACCGGTCATGCGCAACGCTGAAATCCTGCTCCGGCCCCTTCGGCACAACCCCTGTCGGGTTAATCGTCTTGTGGCTGCCGTAGTAATGATGCTTGATGTGCTGGAAATCCACCGTTTCGGCAATCCCCGGCCACTGATACATCTCACGCAACCAGTTCGAAAGATTCGGATAATCGGCAATCCGCCGCAGGTTGCACTTGAAGTGCCCGTGATACACCGCGTCAAAGCGAATCATCGTGGTAAACAGGCGCACGTCGGCCTCAGTCAGGTATTCCCCGCTCAGGTAGCGATTGGCACCCAGCAGTTGCTCCAGATGATCCAGTTCGGCGAATACTTCATCGAACGCCTGTTCGTACGCCTGTTGCGAGGTGGCGAACCCGGCGCGATAGACTCCGTTGTTCACCGCCGGGTAGATCCGCTCGTTCAGCGCATCGATTTCGTTGCGTAGCGGCGCCGGATAAAAGTCCAGATCGTTACCAGTGATCCCGTCGAAGGCGCTGTTGAACATGCGGATGATTTCCGCCGACTCATTGCTGACGATGCGCTTGAGTTTCTTGTCCCACAACACAGGCACCGTCACGCGGCCGGTGTAGTCAGGCGTATCAGCCGTATACCGCTGGTGCATGAAGTCGAAGCCATCGAGTTTGTCGCCTGTCGAACCGAGCGCCTTGTCGAAGGTCCAGCCGTTCTCCAGCATGAGCCAGCTGACCACCGACACGTCGATGAGACTTTCCAGCCCTTTGAGTTTGCGCACGATCAGCGTGCGATGCGCCCAAGGGCAGGCGAGGGAAACGTACAGGTGATAGCGTCCGGCTTCGGCAGTGAAACCGCCTTCACCGCTGGGGCCTGGCTGACCGTCGGCGGTCACCCAGTTGCGGCGTTGCGCTTGTTCGCGCTGGAACGCGCCGTCCTTGCTGCTTTCGTACCACTTGTCCTGCCAGTGGCCGTCGACGAGTAAACCCATGATCAAGACTCCCTAAAACAATATTCGTTGGAGTCGAGTCTATTCCGATGAGTTCGAACAAAAAGCGCAAAGATCGGGCGCTAATGATCGGTTAGATCGATGTGTTGCGCGCCGCCCAATACTGCTCGGCGGTTGCGAACGCCTCTTCGCGATTCTGACCGAGACCGCGCAGGGCGAGGGCCATGGTCGCAATCAAAGCCATTTGCGGGTAACTGTCGACCACATCGCCACGCCACACGGCTTTCAAGTGCTCGATTTCCAGCGAAGCGGGTTTGACGTGGCGCTGCGCTGACAGCTGCGGCCATTCTTCATCCCAGCTCTGACCGCCGCTGGTGCCATACAGGTGGCTGGTGGCGTCGGGGTTGATCTCGATTTCACCGCCATCGCCCTTGACCACAATTGCCGTGTCGCCGAGCAAGCCGCTGGCATCGCGATGTACCGCCTGGTAGCCCGGATGGAAAATGCTTTGCAGGCCGCAGCGTGCGCCCAACGGATTGAGAATCCGCGCCAGCGAGTGGATCGGCGACCGCAGGCCCAGGGTGTTGCGCAGGTCGATCATCTTTTGCAACTGCGGCGCCCAGTCCACCAGCGGCATAAACGCGAGGCCGCCGTTGTCCAGTGCCGTGCCGACCTGCTGCCAATCACGGCACAGGGGAATGTTCAATTCGCCCAGCAGTTGTTCGCTGTACAGACGCCCGGCCGTGTGCGCGCCGCCGCCATGCATGAAAATGCGTACGCCGTTTTGCGCCAGGCACTTGGCCGCCAGCAGATACCACGGCAGGTGGCGTTTTTTGCCGGCGTAGGTCGGCCAGTCCAGGTCGACATTCAGCGACGGCGCCTGCAAGCGTGCGCGCAGGGCTTCGGTGAAACCGGCCATTTCCTCGGCACTTTCTTCCTTGTGGCGCAGCAACATCAGGAAGGCACCCAGTTGCGTATCTTCGACCTTGTCATCGAGCACCATGCCCATGGCCTCGCGGGCTTCCTCGCGCGTCAGGTCGCGGGCGCCGCGCTTGCCCTTGCCGAGAATGCGCACGAATTGCGCGAACGGGTGCTCGGCAGGCGTTTCGAGGGTCAATGCTGGAAAGTCGTTCATAGGCAATTCGTCGGTTTGGGCAGGCCCGCCAGTTTCGCGGCGAGTTTGGCAGGGGTGCCTTTGAACAGTCGGTTCAGGTGCAGGCTGTTGCCTTTGTCCGCGCCGAGTTTCAACGCGGTGTACTTGATCAGCGGCCGCGTGGCCGGCGATAGCTGGAATTCGGCGTAGAAGCTGCGCAGCAGTTCGAGGACTTCCCAGTGTTCGGGCGTCAACTCGATGTCTTCAGCGGCGGCGAGGGCGCTGGCGACTTCAGCCGACCAGTCGCTGAGGTCAACGAGAAAGCCGTCCTTGTCCAGTTCGATGGCGCGGGCGCCGACGGTCATTGAATTCATAGCCAGCTGTTGACCTTGGCGTGATGGATCGACAGTTCGACAAACGCCGGGTAATCGATGGCCTCGGCCCAGTCTGGAATCTCGATCGCACGCGCCTGTGCGTCCTCAATCAATACAAACAGTCTGATTGCTCGCTCTTGAAGGGTTGAGAACGGCACAGTGTCCGGTTGCAGCGCATACACCGCATCGCCGGACAACAATACCGCATCGGCGCTGCCGAGCAGGCGCAGGCAACTGCTCAGACGATCGTCGGCGAACGGGGAATGAGACAACACATGCAAAGTCGACATCAGAGGGTGATCACCTGATCGTAACGGTCAATAAGGGCGGTGATGTGGTCAGCAGCAAGCGGCTGCGCCTCGTCCAGCGACAGGTTGCCAAGACCGCGAGCATTGGCGCTTTCGGCGCAATAGAACAGCTCTTCGACACCAAACATCGGCAGCGCCTGCAGATTGGCGCTGAGGTCTTTCTGCTGCAAGGCCTTGGCGTTCTGCCCGGCGGCCAGTTGCAGCACGCCGTCATCGAGAAACAGCAAACCGATCGGCAGATCAAAGGCGCCACCGGCCAGCACGATATCCAGCGCTTCCCGCGCACCGGGGCCGGACCATGGCGATTGGCGGCTGATGATCAACAGCGATTTGGCCATGTTCAAGCGCCTCCGAAACAGATGAGACGGTCAGCGTCCTGCACGGCATCGTGCAATTGACCCAGACCGGACAATTCCCACGGCGCGCTCAGCGAAATCGCTTCACGCTGGTAACGCTTGGATTCTTCTTCGTTCAACACGCCACGGCGCAGAGCGGCGGCGATGCAGACCACCCCATCCAGTTGCTTTTCGTTGATGAAGGCGCGCCATTGCTTGGGCAAATCCTGTTCATCCTGCGGCGTCACCACTGCATCGGAGGCGTTGAACACGCCGTCCTGATAGAAGAACAGCCGGACAATCTCATGGCCGCCGGCCAGCGCAGCCTGGGCAAACAGCAGGGCACGGCGCGAGGAGGGCGCATGGGCGGCGGAAAACAGCGCGATGGCGAACTTCATGATGGACTCGATCAGCGAAACTGCGGCCATGATAAAGCTTTATCGCTCGTGCCGCGAAACCCGAGTTTTACGCAGATACCTTTGTAGGAGCTGCCGAAGGCTGCGATCTTTTGATCTTGAAGAGCAAAATCAAAAGATCGCAGCCTTCGGCAGCTCCTACATCGATTACGGGGTGATGCCGTAAAGATCGCAATACTCGATCCAGTCCATCCCCGCCATTTCCGCCACTTCCCGATGCACTTCCAGGCGTTGCGCCTGATAGTCCTCCGGTGAATCAGCGGTCAGCTGCAACGTCAGCTCCCAGGCAAACAACCCCTGGCTTTCCGCCTCAGCCTCGAATGCTTCATGCAAGCGTTCTTCGCGGTACTGCGCCTGGGTTTCACCCTTGGCCTGAGCCAACAGCGGATTGAGGTGGTCGAGAGTCTCACGCAGTTCGGGTCGCGCATCGAGAAACAGTTTCAGGGCGTGTTCATGTCGTTGGTCGCCAGGCGCCATGTAATGTCCTTGTGTGGCTGAAGATCTCAGAGTGCCGCAGCTGCTCACGCGTGTCGCGCATAAAAACAGTAAAGCAGAACGATTTGCCGCGTTGCAGTGCTACAGTCCGCTTTTTTCTCGATGAGCAAATGCAATGCGAATGCTGATGGTAGTGCTGGCGGCGGCCCTGTTGGCCGGGTGCGCCGGTTCGGTGATGAACGATGCTCGCAGCAAGAGCCCGGACAAGGTCCTGACCTCGGACAAGCCGGAGAAAGACGTCGCCCGGTGCGTGCAATTCGCCTGGCAGGATGAAGCGGTTTTCGGCGTCGACGCGGCGGCCTATCTGGAGCCGCGCGAGTCTGGCGGCACGACGGTCTACACGCGTTCAGCGGAGTCGTTTGTCGATGTGATTACCGAAGCCTCGGGTACGACTTTGAATTACTACGCACAGCAGAGTGATTTTGTCGCGATGCGGCGCATGGCGGCGATGGCGACCTGCCTCTGATTGTGTGTCGAGGCGGCTGGCGCTTTCGCGAGCAGGCTCGCTCCCACCGATTGAATGCTTTCCAGTGTGGGAGCGAGCCTGCTTGCGCAAAGAGCGACACAGTCAGTTGATCAGCCGCTTCTGGAAAAAATGCCGCTTGTGCCCTGGTGGATAGTCTACGATCTCACCGAACTGGCTGAAGCCCAGCTTCTTGTAGAACTCCGGCGCCTGAAAATCGAAGGTGTCGAGCCAGATTCCGTAGCAGTTCCTGTCTTCGGCCAATGCTTCTGCCTGTGCCATTAACCGGGAACCAATCCCCTCTCCGCGACTTTGTTCCGGTACTGACAGCAAATCGATGAACATCCAGCGCAAAGTCACTCGCCCGTACAACCCGCCCAGTATCGCGCCATACTCATCTTTTACCATCAAGGCGAACGGCTCGGTTTTCGATATGCCGGTCTTCGCATCGTTGTATTCAATTAACGGTTGGAGAATGGCCTGACGCTGTTCCTCGGTAGGATTGTCCGTCAACTCGATACGCAAATTCATGCATGACTTCCTTGTGTGATTGAACGCCCAGCCTAACCCGTCCGGGCAAACGCCTCCAAGCCCTTCGATCGAACAAGCGGAACCGTCAAACCAGCGTTGCGGTCTAGGCTTTTATCGCGTCTTTCCCTGAGCGCGATTGATGAGGAAATCCCGTGAATATTTTTGAAGCCCTGCGCGAAAGCCACGAGCGCCAGCGCACTTACGCCAAGGCTCTGATCGCGACCAGCGGCGACAGCCCTGAGCGGGTCGAGGCCTACAAGCAGCTCAAAGCAGAACTGCAAGCGCATGAAACCGCTGAAGAGCGGCACTTCTACATCCCGTTGATGGAAATCGACGAAGGCGTTGACCTGAGCCGCCACGCCATCGCCGAGCACCACGAAATGGACGAAATGATGGAAGAACTCGACGAGACCGAAATGTCCAGTCCGGCGTGGCTGGCCACGGCCAAGAAGCTTTCCGACAAGGTTCATCACCACCTTGAGGAAGAAGAGCACAAGTTCTTCCAAATGGCCGGCAAACTGCTCGACGATAAACAGAAAACGCAACTCGCCGGGCAGTACGAAAAGGAGTATCAGGCGCAACTGTCTGAATGACCAAAGGCGACTCGGCGTGTAGGTGTTCAGCTACACGTTGAGTGCGACGTGTCGACTTGAACTGGTTATCCATCCAGTGTTTTAGGGTTTTTTACGTCCTGCAAAATCGCATTGCGACAAAAGCGCCAATGGACAAAAAATTCACCTCCGTTAGCTTGAAGGCCTCTCCTCGGGAAGGAGAGTTCTCAAATCAACGGAGTGAAGACGATGAATCAGGCAATCCCACAAACCCAACTCAAACACGGTCGTGTCATCTCGCCAGCAAGTCGCGGCGCAGTGGCCATTGACCTCGGCTTGCTCGGCGCTTGGCAAGTCAATGAAATGGAGGGCGGCAAAAACTTTCCGGCCGTGAATGCCGGGCCGTTCCCGCAACCCTTCGAGACCGACTCGGACAGCGTCGCGCCGCCGGCCGATGGCTACATTCTCAGCGGCGGCAAGACCGATGCCCGCGATTGCGTCAATTACACCGACGACGAGATGAGCAAGAAGCTCGGCCGTTCATTCAACTGGCCGCTGCTGAATGTCGATCCGGGGCAGATTCTCGAGGTCAGCTGGGCGTACACCGCGCCGCACACCACCCGTGGTTATCGCTGGCTGATCACCAAAGACGGCTGGGATCCACAGCAACGCATCAGCCGTGCGCAGCTCGAAACCCAGCCGTTCTTCGAAGACTTCTACCCGCAAGTGCCGTATTACAGCCATGCCGGCGAATTGAAGGCCAAGGTTGATCACCAAGTGCAACTGCCGACGAACAAGAAGGGTCATCACGTCATTGTGCTGATGTGGATCGTCGCCAACACCGGCAACGCCTTCTACCAGGCCTTCGACGTCGACTTCCAGTAACAACCCAAGCTGAACGAGCCCGGTAGCGCTGCCGGGCTTTTTTTGTCGGCGCAATTGTCCGACCATGGCAGTCCCCCATGAAAACAGGATCAGACGCGATGTCCAACACAGCCGAACGGGTCAACATCGTCGACACACAGGTGTTGTCCCACGACTGGTATCTGTTGAAGAAAATCACTTTTGATTACCACCGCAACAACGGCGAATGGCAGCGCCAGACCCGCGAGGTCTACGACCGGGGCAACGGCGCGGCGATTCTGCTGTTCAACCGCGAAAAGCGCACGGTGGTGCTGACCCGCCAGTTTCGTTTGCCGGTGTTCGTCAACGGCCACGATGGATTGTTGATCGAGGTGGCGGCGGGGTTGCTGGAAGGTGCCGCGCCGGAGCAACGCATTCGTGACGAAGCCGAGGAGGAAACCGGTTATCGCGTGCATGACGTGAAGAAAGTATTCGAGGCGTATATGAGCCCCGGCTCGGTGACGGAGAAGCTGCACTTTTTTATCGCCGAATACGACGCCGCGTCCAAAGTCAGCGACGGTGGTGGGCTGGAAGAGGAAACCGAAGAACTGGAAGTGCTCGAGTGGGGCTTCGATGAGGCACTGGCAGCATTTCAACGCGGCGAGATCTGTGACGCCAAGACCATCATGCTGTTGCAATACGCAGCGATGAACAACCTCTTCGCTTGATGAAAGATCGCAGCCTTCGACGCATTTTTCAGGAGCTGCCAAATGCTGCGATGGCTCAGCATACTGGCTGAACGGGGAGGCGCAATACGCAAAGCCGGCCATACTGCTTGTTGCTCCTGAAGCGCTGCCCTGCGTTTTGCGCAGTCCCCAAAAACAAAAAGAGATCGACTCATGAAGTACGAACCTTTGGCCAGATCGCTCATTGCGACCTCCCTGGCGCTCAGCTGTCTCATGGCTCACGCGGCATCAGTGGCGCCGGTGGCGGCGGAAAACGGCATGGTGGTCACCGCGCAACATCTGGCGACCCATGTCGGCGTCGATGTGTTGAAAAACGGCGGCAATGCCGTGGATGCGGCAGTGGCCGTGGGCTATGCGCTGGCGGTGGTCTATCCGGCTGCGGGCAATCTTGGCGGTGGCGGGTTCATGACCATTCAACTGGCGGACGGACGCAAGACCTTTCTCGACTTCCGCGAGAAAGCCCCGCTGGCAGCGACCGCCAACATGTATCTGGACAAGGACGGTAACGTCATTCCGGAACTGAGCACGCGCGGCCATCTGGCCGTCGGGGTGCCGGGCACTGTGTCCGGCATGGAGCTGGCGCTGAGCAAATATGGCACCAAACAGCGCAAGGACATGATTGCCCCGGCGATCAAACTGGCCGAAGACGGTTTCGAGCTGCAGCAGGGCGATGTCGAGCTGCTCGAATACGCGACGGATGTGTTCAAGAAGGACATGCGCGATTCCGGCTCGATCTTCCTCAGCAACGGCGAGCCGATGCAGGTCGGGCAGAAACTGGTGCAGAAGGATCTGGCGAAAACCCTGCGGACGATTTCCGAGAAGGGCGCCGACGGCTTCTACAAAGGTTGGGTCGCCGATGCCATTGTCACGTCCAGCCAAGCCAACAAAGGCATCATCAGCCAGGCCGACCTGGACAAATACAAGACTCGCGAACTGGCCCCGGTGGAATGCGATTATCGCGGCTATCACGTAGTCTCGGCGCCACCGCCCAGCTCCGGCGGGGTGGTGATCTGCCAGATCATGAATATCCTCGAAGGCTATCCGATGAAGGACCTGGGCTTCCATTCCGCTCAGGGCATGCACTACCAGATCGAAGCGATGCGCCACGCGTACGTTGATCGCAACAGCTACCTCGGCGATCCGGATTTCGTGAAGAATCCGATCGAGCACCTGCTGGACAAGAACTATGCGACCAAACTGCGCAACGCCATCCAGCCGCAAAAGGCCGGCGTGTCGGCTGAGCTCAAACCCGGTGTAGCGCCGCATGAAGGCAGCAACACCACGCACTATTCGATCGTCGACAAGTGGGGCAATGCCGTTTCGGTCACCTACACCCTTAATGACTGGTTCGGCGCTGGCGTGATGGCGAGCAAGACCGGGGTGATCCTCAACGACGAAATGGACGACTTCACCTCCAAGGTCGGCGTGCCGAACATGTACGGTCTGGTTCAGGGGGAAGCCAATGCCATCGCGCCGGGCAAGGCGCCGCTGTCGTCAATGAGTCCGACCATCGTCACCAAGGATGGCAAAGTGGTGATGGTGGTCGGCACGCCGGGCGGTAGCCGGATCATCACCGCGACCTTGCTGACCATGCTCAATGTGATCGATTACGGCATGGGGCTGCAGGAAGCGGTCGACGCGCCGCGTTTCCATCAGCAGTGGATGCCGGAGGAAACCAACCTCGAAGACTTCGCCGCCAGCCCGGATACGAAAAAGCTCCTCGAGAGCTGGGGCCACAAGTTTGCCGGCCCGCAGGATCCCAACCACATCGCCGCGATTCTGGTCGGCGCGCCGTCACTGGACGGCAAACCGGTTGGCAAGAATCGCTTCTACGGCGCCAATGATCCACGGCGTAATACCGGCTTGTCACTGGGTTACTGAGCGGAGTAAAAAGGGGCGGGCTCAGGTCCGCCCCATCTCAAGGACTGATCAAGGAAGGCTCGACATGACCACCGCATTACTGATCATCGACGTCCAGCAAGCACTGTGCGCTGGTGAATATCAGTGTTTTGAAATCGACCGCGTGATCACCACGATCAATGATCTCAGCCAACGCGCGCGCACGGCTGGCGTTCCGGTGGTGTTGATTCAGCACGAAGAAAAGGACGGTCCGTTCGTGCATGGCGCGGACGGTTGGCAACTGGCCGAAGGTTTGCTGACTTCGACGAAAGACCTGCGTGTAGGCAAGACTACCGGGGATTCTTTCTACCAGACCGATCTCGGCAAGCTGCTGCCCAGCGAGGACTTCGAACGCCTGATCATCTGCGGCCTGCAAACCGATTACTGCGTCAACGCCACGGTGCGCAGCGCGCATTCACTGGGCTACGACATCGTCGTTGCGCGGGATGCGCATTCGACGGTCGATAACGGCAACATGAGCGCCGAAGACATCATTGCCCAACACAACAAGGACTTCGCCGCCCTGACCAGTTCCGTGGCACGGATCGACGTCAAACCGGTAGCCCAAATCACCTTCTGAACTCACACAAACCCCCTGTGGGAGCGAGCCTGCTCGCGAAAGCGCTATGACAGCCAAGATCAAACCGACTGATATACCGCCTTCGCGAGCAGGCTCGCTCCCACAGGCGTTTGGTCGGTCTCAACATCAGAGAGCACCGCAGTCGGAAACGATGCACTAGGTTTGGACACGATTCGCCTCACACAGCAACCGCTCGATCTGCGCCAGTTCCCATGTGCTGAGCAGACTCACCGGGTCCGTGCCATAACGCTGCCAAGTGTCCAGCGTCGCTTCATCCCCGGCGCAGTTGCGCGCGTATTCACAGTGATGCAAATGTCCGTCGGCGAAGTCCAACAGCAGATGCCAGCCCTCGATGTAAACGGCAATCAGCCCGGACTGGGACATTACCTCGCAGACTTCGAACGCAAGCACGCCCAGCGCAGCTTCGCGCAGACGCTGACACACATCCCGGGCGGACAAAAACGCTGACATGCTGCGACTCGATTCGATGGACAAGCCTGCAAGGATAAGGTCCGCGCTACTCCATGTCAGCGTTTCACTGGCCCGAGGCCGAACAATTCCGTAACATTCGCCTCCCTCTTTTTTCGCGAAAACAGCAGCCGTGCCCAGCGGCCGCTCAGTCAGGTAAGCCATGAAACCGATTCGTCTGCGCGCCGATGTCCTCGCCGGACTCACCACCTCGTTCGCCCTGTTGCCCGAATGCATTGCTTTCGCCCTGGTCGCGCATCTCAATCCGCTGATGGGCCTGTATGGCGCGTTCATCATTTGTACGCTGACGGCGCTGTTTGGCGGCCGGCCGGGCATGGTTTCCGGCGCGGCGGGCTCGATGGCGGTGGTGATCGTCGCGCTGGTGGTGCAACACGGCGTGCAATATCTGCTGGCAACGGTGCTGCTCGGCGGTCTGATCATGATGGCGTTCGGGCTGTTGCGCTTGGGCAAACTGGTGCGCATGGTGCCGCATCCGGTGATGCTCGGTTTCGTCAACGGCCTGGCGATCATCATTGCCCTGGCGCAACTGGAGCACTTCAAAAGCGGCGAGCACTGGCTCAGCGGTACGCCGCTGTATCTGATGACCGGGCTGGTGCTGCTGACCATGGCCATCGTTTACATTCTGCCGCGCCTGACCAAAGCGGTACCGCCGGCGCTGGTGGCGATCCTTGGTGTCGGCCTGCTGGTTTACCTCTTCGGCCTGCCGACCCGCACCCTCGGCGACATGGCGCACATTGCCGGCGGTCTGCCGACTTTCGCCATGCCAGACATTCCATGGAGCCTGGAAACGCTGCGCATCATCGCCCCGTACGCAATCCTGATGGCGATGGTCGGACTGCTGGAAACCTTGCTGACACTGAACCTGACCGACGAAATCACCGAGACCCGTGGCTATCCGGATCGTGAGTGCGTGGCGCTCGGCGCGGCCAACATGGTGTCCGGTGCGTTCGGCGGCATGGGCGGTTGCGCGATGATCGGCCAGACCGTGATCAACCTCAGCTCCGGCGGGCGCGGGCGCTTGTCCGGCGTGGTTGCCGGTGTGCTGATTCTGTTGTTCATTCTGTTTCTGTCACCGCTGATCGAGCGTATTCCGCTGGCCGCACTGGTTGGGGTGATGTTTGTGGTATCGCAGCAGACGTTCGCCTGGGCGTCGTTGCGGGTGATCAACAAGGTGCCGCTGCACGATGTGCTGGTGATCATCGCCGTGACCACCATCACCGTGTTCACCGATCTGGCCACGGCCGTGCTGTGCGGGATCATCATCGCCGCGCTCAACTTCGCCTGGCAGCAGGCGCGCGAACTGTACGCCGATGAACACCTGGAGGCCGACGGCAGCAAGCTCTATCGCCTGCACGGCACGCTGTTCTTTGCCTCGACCACGCCGTTTCTCAATCAGTTCGATCCGGCCAACGATCCGGCGAAAGTCACTCTCGACTGCCGACACCTGAGCTTTGTCGATTACTCGGCGATTGCCGCGTTGAAAACCTTGCGTGAACGCTACGCCAAGGCTGGCAAGCATTTACAGGTGTTTCACCTGTCGGAACGCTGCAAGAAATTACTCAAGCGCGCCGGCGTCGATCACGACTGACGCCGCTGGTTTTGCGTCCTTGAGCCAGGTCTTGCCGAGAATCCGCGAGACCTGTTCGGCGGAATAGGGCTTGGCGAGAAACTCGAAACCTTCGTACCCGCTGCGGGCCAGTTCTTCGCTGTAGCCGGAGGTCAGAATCACCGGTAGATCGGGGCGGCGCTGGCGCAGCTCCCTGGCCAGCGCGACGCCGGTGATGCCCGGCATGACCACGTCGGAAAACACCGCATCGAACGCGCTGGCATCGCTGCCCGCCAACTGCAGGGCTTCTTCAGCGTTGGTTGCCCATGCGGTTTCATAGCCCAGATCCTGGAGGATCTGGTTGGCGAAACGGCCGACGTCGAGATTGTCTTCTACCACCAGCACCCGGCGTTTTTCGCAGGCCGGCTGCACCTCGCCATCGTCCTCTGCCTGGTCCATTTCTGCCTCGATCGCCGGCACTTGCGGCAAATACAAGGTGAACTCGGTGCCTTGGCCAAGCACGCTGGAAACATCGACGTTGCCGCCGGATTGCTTGGCGAAGCCGAACACCTGCGACAGCCCCAGCCCCGTGCCTTTGCCGACAGCCTTGGTGGTAAAGAACGGTTCGAAGATGTGTTCAAGGGTGTGTGCGTCGATGCCGGCACCGGTGTCGGCCAGGGCAATCGACACGAAATGGCTGCTGGACCCGGCGTGACCGCGAATCGGCGGCAGCGCTTTGTGGCACTCCAGGCGCAATTTCAGCTCACCTTGACCATTCATGGCGTCGCGGGCGTTAAGCGCAATGTTGATCAACGCGGTTTCAAACTGACTCAGATCGACACGGATGTAGCAGGGGTGATCCGGACGTTCGACGCACACGTGAATCTGCGCGCCGGTGACCGATTCGAGCATTTCGCCAATATTGGCCAGACGTTCGCCGGCATCGACCACTTGCGGATTGAGCGGCTGGCGGCGGGCGAACGCGAGCAACTGGCTGGTCAGCTTGGAGGCGCGCTCGACGGTGTCGGACACCGCGCGCATGTAGCGCTGACGGCGTTCTTCCGGCAGGTTGGGCTGGCGCAGAAAGTCCACCGACGAACGAATGATCGTCAGCAGATTGTTGAAGTCGTGGGCGACGCCGCCGGTCAATTGGCCGATGGCTTCGAGCTTCTGCGACTGGCGCAACGCCGACTCGGCCTGGGCCAGGCGCAAGCTGCGCTCTTCGACCCGTTGCTCCAGCGTGGCGTTGAGCTCCGCCAGCGCCAGCAGGCCTTCGCGCACATTGGCATCGGCGCGCACCCGCTCGATGTGCGCCCAGCACCGTTCGGTCACTTCGCTCATCAATGCCTGCTCAAATTGCGACCAGACCCGCGGCACTTTGTCGTGGACGGCCATCAATGCGGTCAGACGGCCCTGCTTGATCAGTGGTACACAAATGGTCGCGGTAATACCGATGGCCTGAAAGGTCGCCGACTCTTCCGGTGGTAGCTCGCCGCGGTTGTCATGGATGACCAGCGGTTCCCCGGCGCGCAGCAGACGCACTGCCTTCTCACCGAAATCGCGCAGGCGGTAGTGGCCGACGATGCTTGGCGAACCCGGTGCCGCATAGTCGCCGCGAATGGTGAAGCCGTCCTCGTCGGCATCCATGTCGGCGTACGCGCAGTTGGACAATTGCAACTGCTCGACCATCAGCCGGGTGCTCGCCGCCAGGATTGCTTGCGCATCGGTGGCATTGGTCACCGCTTCGCCGATGGCATCGAGGACGGCCAGGCGTTGGTTGAGATAAACGGTCTGGGTGGTCTCGGTGACCGTGTCGAGCATGCCGACGACATTGCCGTGGGAGTCACGAATCGGGCTGTAACAGAAAGTGAAGAACGCCTGCTCCGGACCGTTGCCGCGTTCGATCTTCAGGGCAAAGTTTTCGATGTAGGTGGCTTGGCCGGCATAGGCCGCCTCGGCTATCGGGCTGATCTCATGCCAGGCTTCTTTCCAGATGTCGCTGAAAGGACGTCCCAGCGCATGCGGCTTGTCGCCGAGAATCGGCACGAAGGCGTCGTTATAGAGAGTGATCAATTGCGGGCCCCAGACGATCGCCTGAGGGAAATGCGACGCGAGACTGAGCGAGACAGTGGTCTTGAGTACATCGGGCCAGTTTTCCAACGGGCCGAGGGGCGAATTCGCCCAGTCGTGACGGCGGATCTGCCCGGCCATCTCGCCGTTGTCTTGCAACCAGTCTGTCATGGGGTTCGTATCTTTCCGGGCATTTGTCTGAGAACAAAGACCTGCGCGCAGGGTGTTTGGTTTCAGCGCACCAGACACTGTTTGCGCTGCGAATTATTCTGACCTACATCATGGCAGCAAAAAACAGCGCTGGCGAAAAGAGCATCTTTTCGCCAGCGGATTTTTCTTCAGTTCGTGAGCGACTGCTCAGGCCTCGACGGTCGGGAAATCAATGTCGGTCAACGCCGTGTTGTTCAGGTAGTTGGTCAATGTCTGCACGGCCACCAGGGCAATCACTTCGATGATCTTGCGGTCATCGATACCGGCAGCGCGAGCAGCGGCCAACTGTTCATCGCTCAAGTGGCCACGGGTTTCGGTCAGTTGGCGGGCGAGGGCGGCGTAGGCATTCAGTTCGCCTTGACGGGCCGCGACGATGTCCTGTGGCGAGAGCCCGGCCTTGCCGGCGAACATTGTGTGTGCGGACAGGCAGTAGTCGCAGCCGTTTACTTGCGAAGTGGCGAGGTAGACGGCTTCTTTTTCCTGGGCGCTGAGCGAGGTCTTGCCGAGGATCGCCGAAGCTTGCAGGTAAGTGTCGAATGCAACTGGCGCTTGGGCGAGGGTAGTGAAGACGTTGGGCAGGAAGCCGATTTTTTTCTTCACGCCTTCCAGTGCAGGACGGGTGGCATCGGTGGCGGTGTCGAGGCTGATAGCGGGGATGCGGCTCATGGTGATTCTCCGAAATTCCGCAGCGAAGTGCAGCGGCGATGGAGAGATCTTAGGGGCTGCCAATGGCGCTTTGGCGGCAAATCGTCGAGGATATGCGGCAGATCGTCCAGATATGCCTTCGGGAGTCAGCCATGGATCGCCTTTCCACATTACTCAGTCATTTCGGCGTGAACGCCGGCACCTTCCATAGCGGCGCGTTTTGCGGCGTGAGCGTTCACGAAGGCGAGCCGGTCGGGCACGTGCATGTTCTGCAAGCCGGGGCGTTGCTGCTCAAACCGGGCAACGAGCGGGAGATCCGTCTGGACGAACCGTCACTGATTTTCTTTCCCCGGCCGTTTACCCATCGAATGTTTGCCGACGAAGCCATGGCCAGTCAGATTGTCTGTGCATCGCTGACCTTCGACGGCGGCTCGGGCAATGCCCTGGCCGCCGCGCTACCCGACTATCTGGTATTGAAACTCACCGACATCCCGGAACTGCGCAGCACCCTTGACTGGCTGTTCAATGAAGCCTTTGAAGGGCATTGCGGGCGCGTGGCGGTGATGGATCGCCTGTTCGAATTGCTGGTGATTCTGTTGCTGCGCCATCTCATCGGCAGTCGAGATCAGCAACCGGGCATGATGGCCGGGCTGGCTGACCCGCGCTTGTCTCGCGCTTTGAACCTGATCCATGAGCAGCCGCACAAGCCTTGGAGTGTGGCCGATCTCGCGGCGGCGGCGAACCAGTCCCGCGCCGGTTTCGCCGAGCAGTTTCGCCGCGTGGTCGGGCAGACGCCGGCCGATTATCTGCTGAGCTGGCGCGTCAGTCTTGCGCAGAAACGCCTGCGCGAAGGCCGGCCGATTGCGCTGATTGCCGAAGAGGTCGGTTACGAAAGTCCGTCGGCGCTGGCCCGGGCGTTTCGGCGCAAGACCGGGCTGAGTCCTCGGCAATGGAAAGCCGGACACTGAACATTACCTGGCGAATTTCTTCGCTCCGGCCACGCAAAGAATCACCCCAAGCGTTACGCCGAGCATGCCGACGCTGACCTGCTCATGCAGCAACGTCGCCGCCAGTGCCAGACCAAAAAACGGCTGCAGCAACTGCAACTGCCCGATCGCCGCAATCCCGCCCTGGGCCAGGCCGCGATACCAGAACACAAAGCCGATCAGCATGCTGAACAGCGACACGTAGCCCAGGCACATCCACGCAGGCAAGCTGATGTTGCCGAACGAGGCGGGCGCCAGCCACAGGCTCAGCACTGCCATCAGCGGTAACGACATTACCAGCGCCCAGCAGATCACCTGCCAGCCGCCGAGGCTGCGTGACAGTTTCGCGCCTTCGGCGTAACCGAGGCCGCAGGCGAGAATCGCCGCGAGCATCAGCAAGTCCCCGGTCGGCGACGCGCTCAGGCCTTGGGACAGAGCGAAGCCCACCACCAATGCGCTGCCCAGCACCGAAAAGATCCAGAACACCGGCCGTGGCCGCTCACCGCCACGCAAGACACCAAACATTGCCGTGGCCAGCGGCAGCAATCCTACAAACACGATCGAATGCGCTGACGTTAAGTGCTGCAATGCCAGCGCGGTCAACAGCGGAAAACCCAACACCACGCCCAGCGCCACAATCACCAGCGACAGCCACTGATGGCGCGACGGTCGCGGTTGCTTGAACAACAGCAGAAGTCCGACCGCCAGTGCGCCGGCAATCGCTGCTCGCACCACGGTCAGAAACACCGGATCGAATTCCAGCACCGCCAAACGTGTGGCCGGCAGCGAACCGCTGAAAATCAGCACGCCGATAAAACCGTTGATCCAGCCACTGGTTTTTTCCAGCGCCGGGTGGGCCGCAGTCGATGTTGTGTGCATGTCGGTTGCGCTCAAATAGTGGGTTGTATTGCGGCGATCCTAGGGCTGAGAATCAGCACAATCAAAAAATTGTCATGGATACAGCCGGCATGCCCCGATCCCGTTACAAGACCTTGGTTGACCGTTATGCGGCGGATATTCGTGGCGGACGACTGCCGCCGGGCACGCGATTGCCTACGCATCGGCAACTGGCGGCGCAGGAAGGACTGGCGCTGGTTACCGCTTCACGGGTTTATGCCGAGCTTGAGGCGATGGGCCTGGTCAGTGGCGAAGCCGGGCGCGGCACTTTTGTGCGGGAAACGTCGCTGGCGCCGGGGCAGGGCATCGATCAGAAAGACGTAGCGGTCGGCATGATCGACCTGAATTTCAACTATCCGTCGTTGCCCGGTCAGGCTGAGCTGTTGCGCACGGCGTTGCGGCAACTGGCGTTGTCCGGCGATCTCGAAGCGTTGCTGCGTTATCAACCCCACGCCGGACGTGCCCACGAACGCGCCTCGGTGGCGCGACATTTGTCGACACGCGGCGTGACCGTTGGAGCCGACCAAGTGCTGATCGTCAATGGCGCTCAGCAAGGTTTGGCGGTGACGCTGATGGCCCTGCTCAAACCCGGTGATGTGATCGCCGCCGATGCGCTGACGTATTCCGGGTTCAAGGTGCTGGCCGACGCGTTGCATCTGGAAGTGCTGGCGATCCCGATGACAGAGCACGGCCCGGATTTGCCGGCACTGGACAGGCTCTGCCGCCAGCGTGCGGTGCGCGCCGTGTACAGCATGCCGACGCTGCACAATCCGCTGGGCTGGGTCATGCCACTGGAACAGCGCGAGCAATTGGTGGCGATTGCCCGGCGCTATGATCTGACACTTATCGAAGATGCGGCCTACGCGTTTCTGGTGGAAAATCCGCCGCGAACCTTGATCGATCTGGCACCGGAACGGACGTTTTACGTATCGGGCCTGTCGAAAAACATCGCCACCGGTTTGCGCGTCGGCTTCATCGCGGCGCCGCTGCCTCAAGTGCCCGCACTGGAACGAATCATTCGCGCGACAACGTGGAACACGCCCGGGGTGATGACCGCCATTGCGTGCGGTTGGCTCGACGACGGCACCGTCACCGTGCTTGAGAAGCAGAAGCGTAGTGATGCGATGGCACGACAGGCCTTGGCCGCCGAGGTGCTGAAGGGGCTGCGCTACATTGCTCATCCGGCCTCGTATTTTCTGTGGTTGCCGTTGCCCGAAGATGTGCGTGCCGATCAGATCGTGGTCGAGTTGATGCAGCAGCAGATTTCGGTCACCACCGCCGAGCCGTTTTCGCTGTCGGCCAATACGCCCCATGCGATTCGTCTGGCTCTCGGGTCGGTGGACATGCACGTGTTGCGTCAGGCGTTGATCACTGTCAGAACGATTGTCGGCGCTTATCTGTAAACTGCGTTCACGCCATGAAAAGCCAGGTTTGGACTGTTTAATGAAATTCACCACAGCACTGCTTCTCGCCTTGATCTTCAGCACCAGCGCTCAGGCTGAGGGCGATCCTGAAGCCGGGGCGAAAATCTTTCCGCGTCTGTGCGGCGGTTGCCATCAGGTTGGCGAGTCGGCGCGTTCGGGGTTTGGTCCGCAGTTGAACGGCATCGTTGGCCGGGCTGCGGGGGCTTCGGCCAATTATGTTTATTCCGCTGCGATGAAAAACTCGGGGATTACTTGGGATCGGGCGACGTTGAAAGCGTATCTGAAGGATCCGAAAGGGGTGGTGCCGGGGACGCGAATGATTTTCTGGGGGCTGAGTGATGAGGAGAAGTTGAATAATTTGTTGGCTTATCTGCAGAGGTTCAGTGCTGAGCCCTAGTCGGGCGATGGTTTCCTGGCTGATTGAGTACATATCCATTGCTGCGGTAACGGCTGCTTAGGGTTCCGCCCTTACGGCGGGTCACCTTTTTCAAACGCCAAAAAGGTAACCCAAAAGGCTTGCTCCTGCGTTCGGCCCTCGCAGGCTCGGGTCCCTTCGCTGCGGGATCGATCCGGGCGCAGCGGCTACGGTTTGCTTCGCTGCACCTCCTTCCGCTGTGTCTGGCTGCGCCAGACGGTCGCTGCGCTCCCACGCCCGGATCAATCCCTCCGCTCAGCCTTCCGACGTCGCCGGTGGATCAAGATCAAAAGCGGTACTCGAGCTTGCGCTCATTGTGGAGTGGGGCGGCTTCGCCGCGGGCAGCTGCGCTGCTTTGCTTTTTTGTGGGAGCGAGCCTGCTCGCGAAAGCGGTTCTCCAAACGACCAATATCTCCGGCTTTACCTCATCCCTGTGGGAGCTGGCTTGCCAGCGATGGCAGCCTGTCTCTGGTTGATATACGCCGGTGTCAGTGAGCATGGAACGCCACCTGATTGCGCCCCGCAGCTTTCGCCTGATACAGCTGCTGATCGGCGCGTTTGATCAGGGCCGTGTGGTTGTTGTCTGCCGGATCTGCCAGGCCAAGGCCAATACTCACCGTGACGTTGCCGACGCCGGGAAACTGCGCTTCGGCGACTGCCATGCGAATTTTTTCGGCAACGACTTCCGGGGTGTCGGGTTGCGCGACTTCCGGCAGCAGTACGGCGAACTCTTCGCCGCCGTAGCGGGCGACGAAATCGGTGCTGCGCACGCTGTTCTGGATCAAGGTCGCCAGTTGTTGCAGGACCTCGTCACCGACCGCGTGGCCGTGGCTGTCATTGATGCGTTTGAAGTGGTCGGCATCGATCAGCAGCAGGGCAAACGGGCGTCCGGTGCGTCGGGACAGCAGCGAGTATTCAGTGATTTTTTCGTCAAAACGGCGACGGTTGTAAACGCCGGTCAAGCCGTCATGTGTGGCCAGGCTCAGCAGTTCGGCGTTGGCCTCGGTGAGTGCGGCGGTGCGTTGTGCCACGGTGGCTTCCAGCGAGGCGTTGGCTTCTTGCAGCTCGCGTTCCTTGCCGAGCAGTGACTGCGTCATTGCGTCGATGGACTGGCCGAGCTGGGCGATTTCCAGCACCGGATGCTGCAGCTGGAACTGTGCCCCGGCCTGGTTGTTTTGCACTTGTTTGGCCGAGCGTGCCAGTTGTTCGATAGGGCGGCTCAGGTACAGCGCCAGGTAATAAGCCACCAGACCGAAAACGATGGCGGCGAAAACGCCGAGGATCAGCAATTCGTATTGCAGCATCCGCGCCGGTTGCAGCGCAGTCTCCAATGGCTGGCGAATGGCGATCGACCATGATAGCGCCGTGCCCGATGGCGTCGGCACGGTGACCATGCTGGTCAGGTAACCGTTGGCCGCCGTCCAGCCCGACAATACCGGATCGTTGGTCGCCAGCTGTTGGCCCATCAGCGCTTCGGGGTAGAGCACCTTGCCGTCGTGATCGACAATCAGCGCCTGGATATCCGGCGCCGAGTTCTTGTGGGAAAACGCTGCCGACTCGACGATGCGCGTTACCCAACTCCAGTGTGCATGTGCGCCCAGCACGCCAATCACCTGTCCTTCGGCATTGTGGATTGGCGCGGCGAAATCGATGAAGCGCAGCGGCTCGCCATTGGGCAGGCCCGGCAACAACTTGGCCAGCAACACTGCTTCGTGGGGATCGCCGGTGTATTGCCGGCGCAAGCCGATCTGGAACCACGGGCGTTTCTGCACCGATTGACCGACCAGCAGATCATTGACCGCCTGGCGCACATTACCCTCGGCGTCGGTGACGCCCATCCACGCATATTCGGCGCGCGCCTGGGTGCGCAACTGCATCGACTTGAGGATGGCTGGGTTGTCCAGATCTCCGCGCTCCAGATGCGGTGCGCGACTGAGCAGGTAGACCTCCAGTTGCCGTTCGCGCAGTTGTTCGCCCAACAGCGTCGCCGCTGCACGCGCGGTGTTCAGCAAGGCGTTGCCGCTGGCCTGCTTCATTTGTTCGGTGGCGATATGACCGACATAAAAGCCGACGCTCAATAACGTCAGCAGGGACAAACCGCCGAACCACAGGGTGAGATGGCTACGCAGACTGGCTTTGAACATGGAGGCGGGTGTCTGTCTTTATTGAAGTGGCGCCATGGTATGCGACATCGCCGATGGGCGGCCAGCGAACGGGTTCATGTAAATATAAAGAAGATTGATGTTAATGAGCCATCATTTTGGTTAGAATGCGCGCCGCCCGAGAGACGGATCCCGGGCGTTTTCCCATGGAGTTTTACCGTGAAATACCTCAGCAAAGTAGTCGCCGCCGCACTGTTCGGTGTGGTTCTGGCAGGTTGCACCGGCGCCCCGATGAAAACCGCCCATTACGACAGCAACCAATACACCGTGGTTGGCCACAGCGAAGCATCGGCCACCGGCCTGCTGCTGTTTGGCATCATCCCTATCCGCCAGAACAGCCGATTTGTGCGCGCGCAAAACGCGGCCATCCAAGCCAAGGGCGGCGATGCAATGATCAACACGCAGGTTCAGGAAAACTGGTTCTGGGCCTGGGTCCTGACCGGTTACACCACCACCATCTCCGGTGATGTGGTCAAGCTGAAAACCGCGCAGTAAGCGACGGTTGAATGCAAAAAAGCCCGGCTGATCAGGCCGGGCTTTTTCATGGGTGTTGCGGTCATGCAGATGATTCAGGCGACACGGCGTTCGATCAGACGATCAGAACCACCTTCGGCGACACGGCGTTCGAGCAGACGATCCGAACCACCTTCGGCAACGCGGCGCTCGATCAGACGATCAGAGCCACCCTCGGCAACGCGGCGTTCGAGCAGACGATCAGAGCCACCTTCAGCAACGCGGCGCTCGATCAGACGATCAGAGCCACCTTCAGCAACGCGGCGTTCGAGCAGACGATCAGAGCCACCTTCAGCAACGCGGCGATCGATCAAGCGATCGGAGCCACCCTCGGCAACACGGCGTTCAATCAGACGATCCGAACCACCTTCAGCAACACGGCGTTCGAGCAGACGATCTGAACCACCTTCAGCCAGACGGCTTTCGATCAGCTTGTCCGAGCCGCCTTCAGCGACCAGGGTGTGAGCAGGCGTTACTGCAAAAGCGTTAACTGCGAAAACCGAGAAAGCGATGCCGAGAAGGGTTTGGCGTTTCATGATCGTGTGCTCCAGGAAGTTGTTTGTTTGTCTGGAGCCGATGTTACGCCGCGCAGTTTTTATGAGAACTTCATTGACGTGATGGTGAACATCGACGCCGATGATGTTTGCCATAAGCGGCGATTCAAAGGGCTTTTGCCCGAATGCACAACTCGCCGCTGGCACGAATCAGCGCCATGTCATGCAGCGAATCGGCGGCCAGACCGTTGCGGACATTGGCCAGCCATGCCGGGCAATTCGGATCCTGGCGATAGGGCGCGAAGGCGGCGTACTGCTGCAACAAGCGCTTTTGCAGTTCATCCAGGCGCGGGCGGATCTGTTTGCCCAGATCCGGACGCGGTGTGTCCGGTGCAGCACCTGCCGCTTGCCATTGCGCGAGCAGACCGTATTGCACCAGTTTGTTCGCTTCCATCTGTGCGGCGATCAGTTGCGCGACATCGTCTGCGTCGAGTTGATGTTCGGCGGCCAGAGTTCGGGCATTGGCGATGACCTGCGCCTCTCTCGGGCTGTCCTGGATCGGCTTGCCGCTGTCCCACTTGGTCAACGCAACCAGATCGCCGATGCTCAGGCGTTCATTCAAAGTGGCCAGTAGCGGTTTCAATGAAGCAGGCGCCGCTGCGGGTGCGGCCGCTTGAGCGTAGGCGGCCGACAGAGCGAGGAGGGAGCCAAGCAGAAAATTTGCAACGTTACGCATGAACCGAGCCTCAATAGTCAGTGTCGAGAGAATCGCTGATTTACCACAGCCGCACACTGACACAAAGCGATGCCTGGCATTTACACAAATGCAAAACAGGCAATCAACGCCGATGGGAAATGTTGATTGCACGCTGCACGCAACTCACCGAAGCTATCGTCAATCAGGCCTGCCGCCGTCGAGATGGACCTCCATTCAATGCAAAGCGCCACCTTCGCCAAGCCGCTCTGGCAAACCTATCTGCTGTTTCTCGCGCCGATGGTGCTGTCGAACTTCCTGCAATCGATGTCCGGGACGGTCAACAGCATCTATATCGGCCAGATGCTCGGCACACAGGCGCTGGCGGCGGTATCCGGCATGTTTCCCGTCGTGTTCTTTTTCATCGCCCTGGTCATCGGCCTTGGAGCTGGCGCGGGCGTGTTGATCGGTCAGGCGTGGGGCGCGCGCGAAACGCACATGGTCAAGGCGATTGCCGGAGCGACGTTGCTACTGGGTGTGTTGATCGGTTTGGTCGCGGCGGTGCTGGGCACGGTGTTTGCGCGACAGGCACTGACGGGGTTGGGCACGCCGGCGGATGTGCTCGACGACGCGGTGGACTATGCCCACGTCATGTTGTGGATTCTGCCATCGCTACTGGTATTCGTGCTGTTCACCCAATTGCTGCGTGGTGTCAGCGATACGCTGTCGCCACTACTCGCGCTGATCGTCTCCACCGCCGTGGGGCTGGCGCTGACGCCAGCGTTGATTCGCGGCTGGCTGGGCTTGCCACCGTTGGGCATTCAGAGCGCGGCGTATGCCGGGCTGGCGGGGAATCTCTCAGCAATGGCGTGGCTGGCCTGGCGGCTGATCCGCAAGGGCCATCCGCTGGCGCCGGATCGAGAGTTCTTTGCCGCACTGCGACTGGATCGGGCCATTCTCGGCAAGGTCCTGCGCATCGGCCTGCCCACCGGCGTACAGATGATCGTGCTGTCGTTGTCGGAGCTGGTGATCCTGGCACTGGTCAACCAGCACGGCTCGCAAGCGACGGCGGCGTATGGCGCAGTAACGCAGATCGTCAACTATGTGCAGTTTCCGGCGCTGTCGATTGCGATCACCGCATCGATTCTCGGTGCCCAGGCGATCGGCGCCGGGCATTTGCAACGCATGGGGCCGATCCTGCGCACCGGGCTGTTGATCAACGTGTGCCTGACCGGTGGCCTGATTGTGTTGGGTTATCTGCTATCGCACTGGTTGCTGGGCCTGTTCCTGACCGAGGACTCGACCCGGGCGATGGCCGAGCATCTGCTGCACATCATGCTCTGGAGCCTGTTGGTGTTCGGCTTCCAGGCCATCATCGGCGGGATCATGCGCGCCAGCGGCACCGTCCTGGTGCCGGTGGTCATTTCGATTGTCTGCGTGGTCGGCGTGCAGTTGCCGGCGGCGTACTGGCTCGATGGGCAGTTCGGTTTGCAGGGTGTGTGGATGGCTTTTCCGGTTGCCTATCTGGGGATGCTGATACTGCAGACGCTCTATTACAAACTGGTCTGGAAGCACCAGAAGATCGAGCGGTTGATTTAGGCACGGCGGACAAACATTTCTCTGTCCCCCGAGACGAAAGCATCGTAGCGTATGCGCCCACAACAATAAGGGAATGACGAGGGTTCAAGTGGGAGCTTTTCGACTGCTGTTGGCGGTGTTGGTCGCTGTATCTCATATGGGCAAAAAGTTCGCCGGACTGAATCCTGGTGTGATCGCCGTCATCTCGTTCCTGATCATCAGTGGATTCGTCATGGCTTCGCTCATCGAGCGAAACTACCGTGAGCCGAGGAAGATCGGTCTGTTCTATATCGACAGGGCTCTGAGGTTGTATCCGCAATTTCTGGTCTACTTCGTCGCCTCGTGTCTGGTTATTCATTTTCTGTTGCCCGGTACGCCCCAAGCGGCTGAGCTGACATGGAAGACCCTGTCCACCAGTTTGCTCATGCTACCGCTTGGCTATTACATGTTCGGCGTCGGCGGGACCGAGATCCTGCCACCGGGCTGGTCGCTGGGGCTGGAAATGAGTTTTTATCTGTTGATCCCATTTCTGCTGATTTTCAAGACGCAGGGTGTCGCCTTTGCTGTCTCGGTCGGGATTTTTTTGCTGGCTTGCCTTGGCTTTATCAATACCGACGTCTATGGATATCGTCTGCTGCCGGGCGTGTTGTTCATCTTCCTGTGCGGCTGCTATCTGTACCAACGCAATATCAGAGCAATGGTCGTTGTCACCGGCACAGCCGTTGCGGCGGGACTGATGTTTGTAGCGATCATGGTCGGATGGATTGAGCGTCATCCGTTCAATGCCGAAGTCACTCTCGGTATCGCGGTGGGCATTCCCTTGGTCTACCTGTTGACCAAACTCAAGTTCCACCGGATGGACGAGTTCCTGGGCAATATCAGTTATGGCGTGTTTCTTAACCACTTTGTGGTGATGTATCTACTGCGGGGTTTTTGGCCCGTCGCGTATGACGCCTACGTTGTCGGAGCGGTGCTGGCGTTGTCATTTTTCTGCAGTGGCCTGACGTATTACTGCGTCGAGCGACCGGCGCTGAAGTTGCGTCACCACCTGCGCGGCAGGGCGAAGGAAAGGCCGGTTCAACCGGGGAGCGCCGAGAAAATTGTATTCCCTGTGAGTGAGCGTGAACTGGCATAACGCTCGGCTGTTTGCTTAAGTCAACCAAGGCCCCGACGACACACGCCGCCCGGAGAATTCCATGACGTCGCGATTGCTGCTGGTTGCCGCGTTTACATCCTTTGTCATGGCCTGTGCGCAGGCCGCTGAATATAACCGGGTCAACACCAGCGCCAGCCAGATCAGTTTCACCTACAACCAGATGGGCTCGCGAATGTACGGCACCTTTGGCAAGTTCGAGGCGGCTCTGGATTTAGATACCGAAAACCTTGCCAACGCCCGCACCACCTTGCATATCGACCTGAGCAGCATTGACGCCGGCAGCGAAGACGCCAATACCGAGCTGGTGAAACCCGCCTGGTTCGATACTGAAAAATTCCCGCTCGCGGTATTCGAGTCCCGCCGCTTCACCCAGGTGGCCGAGCATCGTTACCAGGTCGCCGGTCAGCTCACGCTCAAGGGCGTCACTCGCGATGTCGAGGTGCCGGTGGAGCTGAAACCGGACAACGCCATTGGCATTTTCGACGGCGAGCTGGTGCTCAACCGTGAGGAGTTCGGCCTCGGCGCAGGGGAGTGGGCGGACAGCGTGGTGTCGAAGGACATCTACATCAAATTCAGGGTGGTGGCGCCACAACAGTGACGGTTCGATAGATTCGGCGCGGTATGATGTCGCGGTTCGTCGACGGCTCTGATCATCGGCAACGTTTTTTATCGCCGGAGTTTGCCCATGCCACGCATCACCCACTACACCTCCCCATGCCCGGAAAGCGTCAACAGCCAGATCCTGCAAATGGTCGTCGATTACCTGACCGACATCAGTGCTGTCGGCCTCGGCCCGAGCAATCTGCTGTACAACGTTTATCAGTACGCGGTGGGTTATGAGGTGCATCTGTACCTCGAGGCGTTGAACGGCCAGAAGGGCACCGAGGTGGAATTGCTGGTGGCCACTGACGATGAGGATCCAGAGCAAGTCATCGGATTTCTCATCTGTCTGCCGGTGCAGGGCGATTGGGAGGCGTGCAGCGTCGCGTACATGGCGGTGCGTGAAGGCCATCGGCGTCAGGGTGTGGCGCGGGCGATGCTCGCGGACATGGTCGGGCGCTATCCGCATGCGGAACTGGCCTGCAGCATTGGCAAGGTGCCGTATTTCGAGGCGCTGGGTTTTGAAGTGATCGGCCAGCGCGAAACGCAGGTGCTGATGAGCACGCGGCATTACCGCAGCAACGGCTTGCGCGGGTTCATCGACACCACGCCGATCTACCGCTCGCTGGAAGTGCAGCAGATTCATACTTACTTGCTGCAGAAAAACGGCAAGCGCGCGATGCTCGATGCGGAAAAACAACGCGACCGCCATCTGGACCAGACCAGCCGCCACGTAGAAGAGTTTGTCCGTCAGCGCCTG
Source organism: Pseudomonas sp. 2957 (assembly GCF_031456345.1). Taxonomy (NCBI): domain Bacteria; kingdom Pseudomonadati; phylum Pseudomonadota; class Gammaproteobacteria; order Pseudomonadales; family Pseudomonadaceae; genus Pseudomonas; species Pseudomonas sp. 2957. The sequence continues at coordinate 742,868 of NZ_JAVDUL010000002.1, read as the reverse complement.
ACTCTGCACTGACCCGGCCAGTAAAAAGCCCTTGCTGCGCATTGCGCAGCAAGGGCTTTTTTGTGCCTGCAATTTCAACCGATCTTGACGTTCATGGTGATGCGCGCGGTGAAGACTTTTTTGCCCTCGGCATCGTGAATGTTGACGTTGACCACCTTGTCGCCATCGCTTTGCCAATCCACACCTTCGGCGCTGGCCACGGCGGTGACGTCGGTTTTCGCCTTGGCCAGGTATTCCACGGTCATGCCCTTTGGAATCCAGCGCGCGCCGGACGGGATCGAGACGTCGGTCATCATTCCGCCGGCCAGTTCCGCCGCGTTGCACAGGGCGATCGCATGCACCGTGCCAAGGTGATTGGTAATTTCCTTGCGAAACGGCACTTGTACGGTGGCGGCGTTCGGGCGCAATTCGCTGATCAGCGGATTGATGGTGCTGAAGTACGGGGCGAACTGACAGGCCATTTTGCTGAATGCATCCGCGCCGACGCTGTTGAACATGCTGAGAGATTGACTCATGGAAGCCTCACTGGGTGGTTTGCAGAATGATGTTCCGTTACAGAATAATGTTCTGTAACGGAACGGTATTCTGTTCGCGGCAAATCTGTCAACCTAGGCGCGATTTGCTCACGGGCACTTGATGCCTTTTTCAACCTTCGTTTTTGGACCCGAGCAGAATGGACACCGCCGATCTACTGGAACGCAGCTACCCCGGCCGCCGCGCCGAACTCAAACGCGATATCTTTCGCCAGGCCTTGAACCTGTTCAACGAACAGGGAATCGAGGCGACCACCATCGAGATGATTCGCGCCGAATGCGACACCAGCGTCGGCGCGATCTACCACCATTTCGGCAACAAGGAAGGACTGGTCGCGGCGCTGTTTTTCACCGCGCTGGAGGATCAGGCGCGTCTGCGTGATGCGTATCTGGACGCGGCCAATACCACGGAGGAAGGAGTGCAGGCGCTGGTCTTCAGCTATGTCGACTGGGTCGAGCAGCAGCCGCAGTGGGCGCGCTTTCAGTACCACGCACGATTTGCAGTGACCAAAGGCCCGTTCAAGGAAGAGCTGGCCGAGCGCAACAAGACGCGCAACCTGCGCTTGGGCCAGTGGTTGGCCGAATCGGGTCGCGCCGCTGAGCTTAAGGATTTGCCTGCGGAGTTGCTGCCATCGCTGATCATCGGCCAGGCGGACAGTTACTGCCGGGCCTGGCTGGCAGGGCGAGTTAAGGGCAGTCCGATGGCTTATCGCGAAGTGCTTGCGCAGGCGGCATGGCGGTCGATTCGCGCCGAAGGTCTCGCCGAGAACTGAAATACGCAGACAAAAAAAGAGCCTCCAAGCTCTTTGATGGGGAGGAAGTAGAGCCCGTGAGGCTCAAGAGGCGTGTGAAGCAGAACTTGGGCTTGATTGGGAGTCAGTACACCCACGCCTACGCAGCGCCGGATCAATCCAGGCACCGCGTAGCTTCATCCTGGGAGCGTGCAATGGACGACTCAAGTACCGCCAGTCGTCCCTGCACAATGCCGGTTCATGCCGGACGCGATCCCGGCCAACCGGATTTTTTCAGCGCCGCCAGAAGCGTCTGCGCATCCAGGCCCGGCACCGAATGACCGTTGCCCTCGCTGCTGTCGCTGGCGAGCAGGGCATTGATGATCGCTTCTTCAACGGCTTCGGTCGCGGCCAGAAACAGCTCGCTGATGTGGTCGTTGTTGACCATGCGCAAACCGTCACAGGTGGCTGCGCGTTTAGCCTCGTAAGCGGCAGGCGGGACGTGATCATTGCCGGTGGCGAAGGCAATGAAGATGTCGCCGCTGTGGTCTTCGTTACCGCCGCCGGTACGCGCCAGGCCCAGGCTGGCACGCTGTGCCAGGCGCGTGCATTGATGGGGCAGCAGCGGCGCATCAGTCGCCAGGCAAACGACGATCGAGCCCATGCCCGGGTGCGGCAACGCTGCCCGCAGGAACGGTGAATCCTTCTGTTCCATATAGCGCCCGACCGGGTAACCATCGACGCGTAATTCACTGCGAATGCCGTGGTTGGCCTGCACGATCGCGCCAACGGTCCAGCCTCCCTGGGCAGCACTCAAACGGCGCGATGCGGTGCCGATACCACCCTTGAATTCATGGCAGATCATGCCGCTGCCACCACCCACCGCACCTTCGACTACCGGCCCATCCACGGCGCCGTTCAGTGCCTCGGCGACATGCTCGGGCTTGACGTGAAAGCCGTTGATGTCATTGAGCAGTCCATCGAAGGTTTCCAGCACCACCGGCATATTCCAGTAAAGCCGCCCGTCATCCGGCTGTTGCTCACGGTCCAGCACAATCAGCGCATCCCGCACCACACCCAGGCTGTGGGTGTTGGTAAAGGCAATCGGACTGGTCAGCAGACCGGCCTCGCGAATCCATTCCAGGCCGGTCGCATCACCGTTGCCATTGAGTACATGCACGCCGGCAAAGCACGGTTTCTGGCAGGTCGAGCCGGGGCGCGGCTCGATCAGCGTGACGCCGGTGCAGATGTCACGGCCGCTGCTGCTGCGACCGCGTACATTGCTGTGACCGACGCGCACGCCCGGCACATCGGTGATGGCATTGAGCGGGCCGGGTTGCATCTGGCCAATCAGGATATCGAGATCACGGGCACGCGGATTCATAGATTCAGTCTCTTGATTCAAAAGGTCGGGCGGCTTACCGCTCGGATGAGGCAGGCAGATTTCTTGCGCGGGTTACTGGCCGTTCTTGACCTTGCTCCACACCCGCGTACGCACACGTTCGGCGGCTTTGGGCAAGGGTTCGAGGGTGTAGAGAGTGGCCATGGCGGCAGGGGACGGGTAGACCGCCGGGTTGTCGCGAGTTGCTGCTGCCACCAGCGTTGTCGCGGCGCGATTGCCATTCGGGTACGACAGGTGATCACTGACCGGCGCGATCACCTCCGGCCGCAGCAGGTAATCGATAAACGCCAGGCCTTGGGCGCGATTGGGCGCGTCCTTGAGCAGTACCAGAGTGTCGAACCACACCGGCGCGCCTTCCTTTGGCAGGCTGTAGGCGATCTTTACGCCGTTATTGGCCTGCTCGGCGTTGGTCTTGGCTTCGAGCATCGCCCCGGACCAGCCAACCGCCACGCAGATATTGCCGTTGGACAGATCGCTGATGAACTTCGAAGAGTTGAAGTAGGCGATGTGCGGGCGCAGCCTGAGCAGCAGTGCTTCGGCTTTTTTGTAGTCCTCGGGATCGGTGCTATTGGGCGGCAAACCCAGGTAATGCAGGGCGACCGGCAGCATCTCCGACGGCGAATCGAGCATCGCTACGCCGCACTCGCTCAGTTTGGCCAGATTGGCTTCGTCGAACAGCAACTCCCAGGAATCCACCGGCGCTTTGTCACCCAACGCGGCGCGGACTTTGTCGACGTTGTAGCCGATGCCGTTGGTACCCCACAGGTAAGGCACGGCGTACTGATTACCCGGATCGTTGACCGCGAGTTTTTTCAACAGCTCGGGGTCGAGATTCTGCCAGCCTGGCAGTTGATCGCGAGGCAAGGGGGCGAGGGCGCCGGCCTTGATCAGGGTCGGCAGGCTGAAGTTGCTCGCCACGACAACGTCGTAGCCGCTGCGGCTGGTCATCAGTTTGCCTTCGAGCACTTCGGCGCTGTCGAAGGTGTCGTACACCGGCCGGATGCCGCTGTCGCGCTGGAAATCGTGCAGCGTGTTCGGCCCGATGTAGTCGTACCAGTTGTAGACATGCACGCTCGGTACGTCTGCCGCCATGGCGACCGAGGAGAGACAAAAACAGGCCAGCAGGCCCGGGTTGATAGATCCACGGTGACGACGCATGATGCGGCACTCCTGGCCTGTCGCAGGCCGGTGAGGAACTGGAGTGGTCAGGCTAACGGGCCGGTCACACCAGCCCCATTCCCATCATGGGTTACTCGAAAGGGGTAGTGCGTGGACGCGTTGTTGCAGGAATTGCCGGTGCATCAGAGTCTGGCGCGGGTATTTTCCCACCTCGGGCAGGACGGTTTCTGGCGCGCGCTGGTCGACACCCTGCGCCTGCTGGTGCCGCTGGACAATGCCCTCGTCGCCCTGATGCAGCCCGGCCAGCCGCCGCGTTTGCTGATCGACTTCGACAGCAAGGGGGGCGTGGACGACCAGCAGGAGCTGGCCGGTTATACCGCCGGCATGTACCTGCTCGATCCGTTCTATCAAGCCGCCGTCAGCGGGATCAGCGACGGCCTGCACAGCCTGGCCTCTGTTGCGCCGGATCAGTTTCTGCACAGCGAGTATTACCAGAGCTACTTTCGTGCCGTGGTGGGCGAGGATGAATTGCAGTTTCTGATCAACGTCGAAGGCGCGGTACTCGGCTTGTCCCTGGGCCGCTCGACCGCGTTTGGCATGGCCGAGCAGGGCCGACTGTTGTGCATTCGTGACTGGGTAGTGGCGGCGATGCATCGCCACATGCAGTTGCTGCCGCCGCAAGGGCCGGTGGCTGACGCGGTGGTAGGTGATCTGGCGACGCTGCTGGACCGTTTCGATGCCCGGCTGACCGCGCGCGAGATCGACACGGCGCGTCTGATCCTGCAGGGCTTTTCCAGCAAGGCGATGGCCCAGCAGATGGGGATTTCGCCGGAGACAGTGAAAGTGCATCGACGCAATCTCTATCACAAGCTCAACGTCACCGGGCATGGTGAGTTGTTTGCACTGGTGCTGCGGCCGACGGCTTTGTGACCAACGCAGAATTTGTGTGGGAGCGAGCCTGCTCGCGAAAGCGGTGTATCAGTCAACAAAATTGTTATCTGACACTGCGCTTTCGCGAGCAGGCTCGCTCCCACAGGTGAACTTACGCTGTGTTAGTGGCTGCGCTGGAAGACCAGGGCTTTCAGGCCGCTCTCTGGATCGATATCGGGAAACTCCGGCGGATTGTCCAGCCGATGATCGAAGCGCAGGGTCGGCGCTTCCTGGGTCACGCCATCAATCAGAAAGTCGGAACCGAACGACGGATCGTTCATGCACGCCAGCACTGTGCCTTGCTCAGTCAACAGTTCCGGCAAGCGGCGCAGCACCCGTTGATAGTCCTTGGTCAGCAAAAAGCTGCCTTTCTGAAACGACGGCGGGTCGATGATCACCAGATCGTACGGGCCGCTGTTGATCACTTTGCCCCAGGATTTGAACAGGTCGTGGCCGAGAAAGCTGACCTTGCTCAGGTCGTGGCCGTTCAGGCGGTGATTGTCACGCCCTCGGCTCAGGGCCGCGCGGGACATGTCGAGATTCACCACATGGCTGGCGCCACCCTCGATTGCCGCTACGGAAAAGCCGCAGGTGTAAGCGAACAGGTTCAACACCCGCTTGCCCGCTGCCTGTTCGCGGACCCACTTGCGGCCGTAACGCATGTCGAGAAACAGTCCGGTGTTCTGCTTGCGTCCCAGGTCGACCCGGTACTGCAAGCCGCCCTCGACGATGGTCATTTCTTCGATTTCCTCACCGATCAGCCATTCGGCCGTGCTTTGCGGCAGGTAACGGTGCTGGATCAGCAGGGTATGTGCACCGGACTGCTGCCATTGGGGCGAGGCGGCGAGTTGCAGCAGCGAATCCCGCAGATCCTGCAGTTGCTCAGGCGCCGGTTCTTTGAACAGCGACACCAGCACTACGCCCTGCAACCAGTCCACGGTCAACTGCTCCAACCCCGGCCAGCAGCGCCCGCGGCCGTGAAACAAACGGCGGGTTTCGCTGGGCGCCGTTGCCAGTACGGGCAGCAAATGAGCGTGGAGGGTCGCGAGGGCTTCAGGGGTCATGGATCAGGATCGGCCAGGCAAAGGGCCGGCATTTTAACCACAAATGAGGGGATTCGATGGGCGCTGCGCTTCGAAAAACAACACCTTGGCGAAATCCTCTGTATCAAAAATGAATTTCTACAGGGCGCGCTGCTCATACCAGATAAGCAGCGGATTCAAAACCGCTTATCAAAAATGTAATTCGGGGGAGTGCTGTTCATGTGCCCTACACCTACGTCGAGCGCGCATCTTCCTGGCGGGTTGATTCTGGTTGTCGAGGACGATCCGTTGATTCTGGAGTTTCTTTGCGAAATTCTTCAGGAGGAAGGGTTCAAGGTCGAACCGCAAACCAGCGCCGACGCCGCCTCACTGTATCTGGAAGAACACGCGGCGAACGTCGCGCTATTGCTGACCGACATCACCATGCCCGGCACGCTTAACGGCGCCGACCTGGCGAATCTGGTCGGCGATCGCTGGCCGGAAAAACCGGTGATGGTCATGTCCGGCTACGAGACGCCCGAGACCTCCGGGGTCAAGCATTCGGTGGCGTTCATCAAGAAGCCGTGGGCGATCGGTCAATTGCTCGACTGTGTGGAAAGTGCGTTCAAATCCAAGGCCCCGCAGTTGCACTGACAAGTGCTACATTGCCGGGCCAGGCTGCCCGGCCAACTGTCAGAGGATTTGTTCTTTTGTCTGCACAAGCATCGGTTTTTGATCGCGCATTCGGCGCGTTCCTGTTCGACATGGACGGCACCGTCCTCAATTCCATCGCCGCCGCCGAGCGCATCTGGTCAGCGTGGGCGGTGCGTCATGGTGTTGATGTCGAGACGTTTTTGCCGACCATACATGGCGCACGTGCGATCGACACCATCACCCGGCTGAATCTGCCGGGAGTGGATGCCGATGAACAAGCGGCGTTCATCACCGCAGCGGAAATCAATGACGTTGAAGGCATTGTCGAGATTCCTGCGGCGGCGGCATTTCTCAACGCTCTGCCGAAAGATCGCTGGGCAATGGTGACGTCTGCGCCTCGCGATCTGGCGTTGCGGCGGATGGCGGCGGCGGGTATCCCCGAGCCGGCGGTCATGATCACGGCGGAAGATGTAAAGGCTGGCAAACCTGATCCTGCGGGGTATCTGCTGGCGGCGAAAAAGCTCGGTGTCGAGCCGGCGGATTGCCTCATTTTTGAAGACGCCACGGTTGGTATTCAGGCTGCGGAAGCGGCGGGCGCTGCACTGATGATCATCACCACCACGCACCAGCATCCGATCGAAACGGCGCATGCGACGTTGGCCAGTTACGCTGCGATCAGCGTCAGCGTCGGCGCCGATGGTCTGCTTCGTCTGACGGAAATCTGATCTGTTCCGAAATGCCCCTCACCCTAGCCCTCTCCCGGAAGGAGAGGGGACTGACCGGGGGATATTCAGGTAATACGCCGACTTGAAAAGTCTTCTCTGAATCCATAATCGCTATGGTCTTTCAGGTCGACGTCAAATTCGGCACAACTCGATCGGTTCCCTCTCCCCCGGGAGAGGGCTAGGGTGAGGGGCTACGGTCTGCCAGACACAGGGGATCGTCGATCAAACAACATCCCCGTCACCGGTCGGCAGCTCAACCATGCCGGCAATATCGCAACTACGCTGATCCATGCTTCTGAAATCGTCGCTAAAGTCGAGCGCGGTGGAACTCCTTGCTAATGAGGTAAACGCATGAAGATCGATCTGAGTGGAAAACTGGCCATCGTCAGCGGCAGTACCGGCGGCATCGGTCTGGGTATCAGCCAGTCGCTGGCCGAAGCCGGGGCGACGGTGGTGGTGATCGGTCGTGACACGGCCAAGGTCGAGCAGGCGCTGGCGAGCATACGCAACGCGGTGCCCAGCGCGCAGTTGCGTGGTCTGACCGCTGATCTGGGCACGGCCGAGGGTGCGGAAAAGCTGTTCGCCGCCGAACCGCGCGCGGACATTCTGGTGAACAACCTCGGCATCTTCAACGACGTCGATTTCTTCGAGACTCCCGACAGCGAGTGGACGCGCTTCTACGAGGTCAACGTGATTTCCGGCGTGCGCCTAGCGCGGCATTATGTGCCGGCGATGGTTGAGCAGGGTTGGGGCCGGGTGATCTTTCTGTCATCGGAATCCGGGGTGGCGACGCCGGCGGACATGCTCAATTACGGCGTGACCAAAAGCGCCAACCTGGCGGTGTCCCACGGCTTGGCCAAACGTCTGGCTGGTACCGGTGTTACGGTCAACGCGATCCTGCCGGGGCCGACTTTCACCGATGGCCTGCAGGACATGCTCAAGGACGCGGCCGCCGAGTCCGGGCGCAATCTGCGCGACGAAGCCGACGCCTTTGTGCGCAAGGCCCGTCCGACCTCGATCATTCAGCGCGTGGCGGATGTTTCGGAAGTGGCGCATCTGGTCACTTACATTGCTTCACCGCTGTCCTCGGCCACCACTGGCGCAGCGTTGCGCGTTGATGGCGGTGTGGTCGACAGCCTGACTATCTGAATTTTCCAAAAGAGAGGTTTTATGCCAACTGCATCCGCAACCATCGACATCCCGGCCTCGGCCGATCAGGTCTGGCAATTGATCGGCGGCTTCAACACGCTGCCGGACTGGCTGCCGTTGATCACCAACAGCGAACTGAGCGAAGGCGGGCGAGTGCGCACCCTGCACACCGCTGACGGCGGCGTAGTGGTCGAACGTCTGCAGACTTTCGACAACGCTGCCCGAACGTACAGCTATTCGATCGAACAGGCACCGTTTCCGGCCAGCGATTACCTGGCGACGATCAAGGTTGAAGCCCAAGGGCAGGGCTCGCGTGTGACGTGGTCGGGGCGCTTCAATGCGGTCGGCGTGAGCGATGAAGAAGTGGTGGCGCTGTTCAACGGCATCTACCAGGGCGGGCTCGAAGCCTTGCGGGCCAATTACCCAACCTGAGACGCAGATCGTTCCCACGCTCTGCGTGGGAATGCAGCCCGGGACGCTCTGCGTCCCATTTCGAAAGCCGGAACGCGGAGCGTCCCTTGAGGCATTCCCACGCGGAGCGTGGGAACGATCGGCGCGAGACGTCAGGCCTGACTGATCAAACTCTGCCGACAATCCAGCACCAGTTTCGCCCCACCCAGATCACTGCTGCCGACTTCAAGACTGAAGCCGTGCAAGCTGACTATCGCCGCAACGATCGACAACCCCAGACCAAAACCACTCTGCGGCTGGCCACCCTCGGTGCGGTAAAACCGCTGGAACACCGCCTCACGTTCCGCCTCGGGAATCCCAGGCCCTGAATCGTGCACCTCGATCCGCGTCTGCCCACCGGCATTGACCCCACGCAACATCACCGTACCGCCGGGCGGGGTGAATTTGATCGAGTTGCTCAACAGGTTCGCCAGCGCTTCGAACAGCAACGCGCGGTCGCCATTGAGCGGCGGCAGCGTCTCCGGCATGTTCAACTGAAAGCGCAGATCGCCTTCCTCGGCCAGCGGCAGATAGAACTCGTGCAACTCCTCCAGCAAACGCACCGGATCAAGTTCGACGAAACCTGAACGGCGCTGGCGATCTTCCAGTTCGGAAATCCGCAGCAAACCGCGAAACCGCGCCATCAGCGTGTCCGCCTCAGCCAGTACCAAGTCCAGTTGCGCCGCTTCTTGCGAACCTTCGCCGGCCTGTTGCTGCATGCGATACAACTGCGCGCGCAGGCGGGTCAGCGGCGTGCGCAAATCGTGGGCGATGTTGTCGCAGACGCCTTTGACCTCGTTCATCAAGCGCTCGATGCGCTCAAGCATGGCGTTGACGATGGCGGCGAGCATGTCCAGTTCATCGCGGCGATTGGACAGCGGCAAGCGGTGCGTCAGGTCGCCGGCAACGATGGCCTGGGCGCTGTTCTGGATCGCGCGGATGCGCTGCAACGGTCGACGCCGCAGCAGATGCCAACCGGCGACCCCGGGAATAATCGTCAACGACACGCCCCAGAACAACGCGTGCAAAATGATCCGCGTCACCGCGAACAGCGAGCCATTGTCACGCAGCAGCACCAGCCAGCGCCCGTCACGGGTTTGCGTGGCTACGGCATCGCAGCTGTCGCTCGGCAGGGTCGGGTCATCGGAATCGGCGCACTCGGCGAGCATATGGATCTTGCCATCCAGCGGCAGTCCTTCGGGAATTTGCTGGAGTGCGCCGCCCAGGTAAACACCGTCAGCGCTGAACAGACCATAGGCGTCGATACCGCGAATATCGAAGGTCATGCTGGCCGCGAGCGCGTCTTCGAGTTGCTCGCCGCGAAAATGCGAGAACAGGTGCTGACGTTGCATCAACGAATGTTTGGCGAGCTTGTCGAGGTAGCCGGACACCTCGTAATACATGACCCCCATGAGGATCGCGCTCCACGCCACGAACAGCGAGCTGTACAGCGCCAGCAAGCGGCTGCTGGAGGAGCGCCAGCCGTCAGACGGGTTCGGCAATGACATAGCCCGAGCCCCGTACCGTGCGGATCAGCGGAACGTTGCCGGCCGCGTCGATCTTTTTGCGCAGCCGGCCGATATGCACGTCGATCAGGTTGGTGCCCGGGTCGAAGTGATAACCCCAGACCTCTTCGAAAATCATCATCCGCGAGAGAATCTGGCCGCTGTTGCGCATCAGAAACTCGAGCAGTTTGTATTCGGTGGGCAACAGCGTCAGCACCTGCTCGGCGCGGCGGGCTTCGTGGCTGATCAGGTCGAGCTCGAGGTCGGCGACTTTCAGCGTGGTGGCCTGGGTGGCGACGCTGTTCTGCCGGCGCAGCAGCACTTCGACCCGCGCGGCCATTTCATCGGTGGCGAACGGCTTGGTCAGGTAGTCATCGCCACCGGCGCGCAAGCCGCGTACGCGCTCATCGACATCGGAGAGGGCGCTGATCATCAGAATCGGCGTCGCCACGCCCATGGTGCGCAGGGTGGTGACGATGGCCAGACCATCCAGCTCGGGCAGCATGCGGTCGAGGGTGATCAGGTCGTAGTTGCCGCTCACGGCGCGGTCTAGGCCTTCGCGGCCATTGTCGACCCAGTCGACGTCCAGCCCGTGGCTGCTCAGTTCGGCAACGATTTCCCGCGCGGTCACGGCGTCGTCTTCGATGGTCAAGATACGAGTCATAGGCAGGCCTGCTGATCGGTTCAAACGGAATGGCAGCATTTTGCCAAGAATTTGCCGTGACGCTTTAAATTAACTTTCATCTTCATCGCCTGTTGAATCAGAACTGATCGGATTTGCCACGCTTTGGTTAATGCAGAAAACCCGCAATCGGATGCGCTTTATTGCAACTTGCACGGTCCGAGGAAGTTCAAGTTTTGTAACTCATTGAAAGAAAAGAAGTTATTAAAAGTGTGCGACTGGCACGGTCACTGCAATTGCTCACACGACGACTTGTAACACCATTTTTCATGCCTGGAGCACTACAACAATGAATAGATCCCCTGATGGCTATTATCCTGCCTTGGAAGAGTCGAGCAGCGTGTCAGGCGTGTCCTGGGGCGCGATCTTCGCCGGTGCTGCGGCTGCCGCCGCGCTGTCGATGATTCTGGTGCTGCTCGGGTTTGGCCTGGGCTTTTCGGCTGTATCACCGTGGGCCGGAGAAGGCGTCAGCGCCAAGGGCCTGGGCATTTCAACGATCGTCTGGCTGGCGGTGACGCAGATCATCGCTTCCGGCATGGGCGGCTACATTGCCGGCCGTCTGCGCGTTAAGTGGGCAAACATGCACGGTGACGAAGTCTACTTCCGCGACACCGCCCATGGTTTCCTCGCCTGGTGCGTCGCTACTTTGGTGACCGCTGTGCTGGTGGTCGGTTCGGTCAGCAGCGTCGTCAGTGGCGGTGTGCAGGCGGGTGCCAACGTCGTCGGCGGTGCTGCCGGTGCGATGAGCCAGGCCGCCGGCTCTGCCGCAGCCAATACTGACAGCGATCAGTACGGCTACTTCGTCGACAGCCTGTTCCGCGATGATCGTCCTGCTGCCGTCAGCGATGACGCTGCACGCGGCACTGTGACCCGCATCTTCACGCAAAGCCTGGCCAACGGTCAGCTCAGCGCCGAAGATCGCACCTACCTCGCACAACTGGTATCGCAACGTACCAACCTGAGCCAGGCCGATGCTGAACGTCGTGTCGACGAAATCTACGCCAACACCCAGAAAGCCATCGCTGACGCCAAACTGAAAGCTCAGCAAGCGGCCGATACCGCCGCCAAAGTCGCTGCCTACACCTCGCTGTGGATGTTCGTCGCGCTGCTGGCCGGTGCGTTCTTCGCCAGCCTGGCAGCCACCTTCGGCGGTCGTCGTCGCGATGCAGTCGAGTACGTTGAAGTCGACACCTACACCACTACCACTCCGGTCCGTTAAAAAGGAGAGTCACCATGCGCTCATTACTGCTGTTTTTCCTCGGCGTACCGATCCCGATCATCATCCTGATCGCCCTGTTCGTACACTGATCCCTCTGAGGCAGGATGCCTCTGCCGCTTTCATCTTCGGGTGAAAGCGGCTTTTTGCTTTCTGCGGGGCCAGTTCGTTTTCTCCAACTAACCGTTTCCATCCCGCCATTTTCACTGGCCTGGATCAATATTTCGTCTGGCGATATCGCCTACCGTAAATGATCCAGGCCTTCGCTGAGGTATGAGCTACAGTGCTTGTCGCGCACCTTGTTGCGCTGACGAAGTATCCGCGTCGACGTTGAAAACACAGCAATAAAAAGCGTCGACGAGGCGTAGTGCAGCAAGGAGCTGACACAACCTCAACTGAATCTTCACGGACGAACACCGTAATGAACTGCCTAGAAAGAACCTTCGATATCCAGCCCTTGGTGCAGGCGGACATGACCGTGCACATCAATGGCCAAGCGGTCAGCGCCGCCATCGGCGAAACCGTTCTCAGCGTCATCCAGTCCCTCGGCGTGCGCCAGATCGCACGCAATGACCACGATCAGATCAGCGGCGCCTATTGCGGCATGGGCGTGTGCCAGTGCTGTCTGGTGAAAATCAACGGTCGGCACAAGCGCCGCGCCTGCCAGACCGTGGTGTGCGACGGCATGCTGATTGAAACCCAAGTCAACCGCGTCGTCGGGCAGGAGGTTGTATGAGCCTGCAACCGTTGATAGTCGGCGGCGGGCCGGCGGGAATGGCGGCGGCCATCGAACTGGCGCGCCACGGCGTGCGCTGCACCTTGCTCGAAGAGGCTTCGCGCCTCGGCGGCGTGGTCTATCGCGGGCCGCTGCGTGATGGTGTGCAGCTGGATTATCTCGGCCCGCGTTATTCCGAAGCACTGGACAAACTGCACGGTGAATTTCAGCAGCAGTCAGGGCTGATCGACGTGCGCCTCAACCATCGCGTGGTCGGCGCCGAAGGCACCCGCGCAGTGGTGGTGCTCGACGGTGATGAGCAACTGCACGAGATCGCTTATCCGCAACTGCTGTTGGCCGCTGGATGTCACGAACGCAGTGTGCCGTTCCCCGGCTGGACGTTGCCGGGAGTGATTCTGCTCGGTGGTCTTCAATTGCAGATCAAGAGTGGCGTGGTCAAGCCGCGGGGGCCGGTGATCATCGCCGGCACCGGGCCGTTGCTGCCGCTGGTTGCGACCCAGTTGCATGCCTCCGGCGTGCGTGTCGCTGGCGTCTACGAGGCGTGTGCGTTCGGCAAGATCGCCCGCGAGAGTCTGGCGCTGCTGAACAAGCCGCAGCTGTTCCTCGACGGCTTGAGCATGCTCGCTTATCTGAAGCTGCACGGCATCCCGATGAACTATGGTTGGGGCGTGGTTGAAGCCCATGGCGACGGCGAGCTGAAAAGCGTTAGCGTCGCGCCGTATTCGCCGACGTGGGAGGCAGATCTGTCGCGGGTCGAGCGCTTTGAAGCGCAGACGCTGGCGGTGGGTTACGGTTTTATTCCGCGCACGCAATTGAGCCAGCAGATGGGCCTTGATCACGGCTTCAGCGCCGATGGCTACCTGCGTGCCCACGCCAGTGTCTGGCAGCAAAGCAGCGTGGCGCATGTGCATCTGGCCGGCGACATGGGCGGGATCCGCGGCGGCGAAGCGGCGATGCTCGCCGGCAAGATCGCCGCCACTTCGATCCTGCTGCAACGCGGTGTGCTCGACGCCGAGCTGGCCCGGGTGCGCCGCGATCGTTACGCGAGCAAGCTCAGAGCCATCGTGCGCTTTCGTGCGGCGGTGGATCGCTACACCGAGCGCGGTGTCGGGCAGATTGCTTTGCCTGCGGCCGACACAGTGATCTGCCGCTGCGAACATGCGACCCGCGCCGACATCGATCTGGCGCTGGAGCAGGGTGTGCAAGACATCGCCAGCCTGAAAATGCGCACCCGCGTGAGCATGGGCGATTGCCAGGGGCGGATGTGCGTCGGCTATTGCAGCGATCGCCTGCGCCAGGCCACCGGACGTCAGGATGTCGGCTGGTTGCGCCCGCGCTTCCCGATTGATCCGGTGCCGTTTTCCGCGTTCCAGTCCGTCGGCAAGGAGGGCGCTTGCCATGAGTAAGTTCTACGACGTGGTCATTGCCGGTGGCGGAGTGATCGGCGCCTCCTGCGCCTACCAATTGTCCAAGCGCAAAAATCTGAAAGTTGCGCTGATCGACGCCAAGCGCCCCGGCAACGCGACCCGCGCTTCGGCTGGCGGTTTGTGGGCGATCGGCGAGTCGGTCGGCCTCGGCTGCGGGGTGATTTTCTTTCGCATGATGTCGGCCAACCGCAAGCGCGAAACCCAGGGCGCCGCAGTCGCGGTGGACGCCAGTACGCCGCATATCTTGCCGGCGTCGTTTTTCGATTTTGCCTTGCAGTCCAACGCGCTGTACCCGGCGCTGCACCGCGAGCTGAAAGACAATCACGGCATGGATTGCAAGTTCGAGAAGACCGGATTGAAATTCGTGATCTATGACGATGAAGACCGGCTCTACGCCGAGCACATCGTCGGCTGCATTCCGCATCTGGCCGATCAGGTGCGTTGGCTCGATCAGGCGGCGTTGCGCGCGGCGGAACCGAGTGTCAGCCATGAAGCACGCGGGGCGCTGGAGTTTCTCTGCGACCATCAGGTCAGCCCGTTCCGCCTCGCGGATGCCTACATGGAAGGTGCGCGGCAGAACGGCGTCGATATCTTCGTCAACACCAACGTCACCGGCGTGCTGCATCACGGCACTCGCGTGACCGGCGTGCAGACGGCGGAGGCGGGGGTGTTCCACTGCAAGACGCTGATCAACGCCGCCGGTGCCTGGGCGGCGGATCTGAGTGAGTGGGCCACGGGGATTCGCATTCCGGTGAAACCGGTGAAAGGACAGATTCTGCTGACCGAACGCATGCCGAAAATCCTCAACGGCTGCCTGACCACCAGCGATTGCTACGTGGCGCAAAAGGACAACGGCGAAATCCTTATCGGCAGCACCACCGAAGACAAAGGCTTCGACGTCACCACCACCTACCCGGAAATCGCCGGGCTGGTGCAGGGCGCGGTGCGCTGTCTGCCGGAGCTTGTGGACGTCAATCTGAAGCGCACCTGGGCGGGGCTGCGCCCGGGCTCGCCGGATGAGTTGCCGATCCTCGGGCCGATGCGTGGGGTCGAGGGTTATCTGAATGCTTGCGGGCACTTCCGCACCGGCATTCTGACCTCAGCGATTACCGGTGTGCTGCTGGATAAACTGGTGAATGACGAGCCCTTGCCGCTGGATATCACGCCGTTTCTGGCGGATCGGTTTGCAGTCACAGCCGTCGAGCCTGCGCCCGCGCTGGAACTGGTCTGACCCAATCCCCTGTGGGAGCGAGCCTGCTCGCGAATGCAATCTGTCAGTGAAGTATTGGGTGACTGATACGACGCTTTCGCGAGCAGGCTCGCTCCCACAGTTGGTTCTGGGCAAGGCACGATCAGGATTTTCGGGCTTCCTCTTCGAGCTGATCCGATTCAAACAATTTGGCCAGTTCCGCCCGGGCTTCCTGGGCGGTCTGCAGGACTTTGGCGGCGTCGTCGTAGACGGCGTGTTGCGCCTCCAGCACCTGTTCGTCGTGATGCTTGAAACGCTTGATCCGCGCATCGGCCTGGGCTTGGGTCAGACCGAGGCCGACCAGCGTGCGCCGGCTCATTTCCAGGCTCGAGTAATAGGTCTCACGAATCGCTTCCGCGCCGACATCCACCAGGCGATGCACGTGCTGACGGTTACGCGCGCGGGCGATGATTTTCATGTGCGGATATAGCTTGTGCACCACTTCGGCAGTCTTGATGTTGGTCTCCGGATCGTCCGTGGCGATGACGAAATATTCCGCCTCGCCGACCTTCGCCGCGTGAAGGATTTCCGGGCGCATCGGGTCGCCGTAGAACACCGGTACGCCGCCGAAGCTGCGTGACAGTTCGATGGTTTCCACCGAGGTGTCCAGCGCAACGAACTTGATGTTCTGCGCGCGCAGAATCCGCGCCACGATCTGGCCCATCCGGCCCATGCCGGCAATCACCACGCGCGGTGCTTCGGTGTCGATTTCGCGGAATTTCTCCGGCACTTCCACCGGCTGCACTTTCGGGCTGACCAGACGCGCGCAGATCAACAGCAACAACGGCGTCAGCGCCATCGACAGAGTGATGGTCAGCACCAGCAAATCGTACAGACGCGGCTCGAACAGGCCCTGATCGCGGCCGATCTTGAACACCACGAACGCAAACTCACCGCCGGCGGCAAGGACGATGCCGAGGCGGATTGCGCTGATCTTGTTCAATCCTCCTGCCAAGCGCCCAACCACGAACAGCAGCGGCAATTTCAGACCGATCAGCAACAAGGTCAGGCCCAATACGGTGATCGGCGCGCTCAACAACAGGCTGAGATTGGCGCCCATGCCGACGCTGATGAAAAACAGCCCGAGCAGCAGGCCCTTGAACGGTTCGATCTGCGCTTCCAGCTCATGCCGGTATTCCGAATCCGCCAGCAGCAGACCAGCGAGAAACGCACCCAGCGCCATCGACACACCGACCAGATCCATCAGCCACGCCGTGCCGATCACCACCAGCAACGCGGTGGCGGTGGACACTTCCGGCAGACCGGTTTTTGCCACCACGCGGAACACCGGACGCAGCAGATACCGTCCGCCGATCACCACCACGGCAATGCCGCCGAGCACCTGCAAGCTGTGACGAATATCGTCGGCGGTGCTGGTGTGATGATCGACGCCGGCGAGCATCGGCACCAGGGCGATCAATGGAATCGCCGCGATGTCCTGGAACAGCAGAATCGCAAACGCCAGCCGCCCATGGGGGCTGGTCAGTTCCTTGCGTTCGGCAAGGCTTTGCAAGCCAAAGGCAGTGGAGGACAGCGCCAGACCGAGGCCCAGCACAATCGCGCTGTTCAGCGGCTGGCCGAACACCGCCAGTGCCAGCACGCCGATCACCGACGCGGTCAGCAGCACCTGCGCCAGACCGACGCCGAACACCGATTTGCGCATCACCCACAAGCGCCGCGGCGACAATTCGAGGCCGATGATGAACAGCAGCAACACCACGCCCAGCTCGGAAATATGCGCAACGCTTTGCGGGTTGCCGATCAGACCGAGCACCGACGGGCCGATGATCACCCCGGCGAACAGATAACCGAGCACCGCGCCCAGTTGCAGACGTTTGGCCAAAGGCACGGTGAGCACGGCCGCGAACAGAAACACGACGGCGGCTTGCAACAAATTGCCTTCATGGGGCATGGAACGACTCCTGACTACGGCTACGGCGGGGGTGACAAGGATAAGGGTTACGCGGTCTCCAGACCATTCGAGAACCAATGTGGGAGCGAGCCTGCTCGCGAATGCGCCGGGTCAGCCACCTATCCATTGACTGATGCCCCGCGTTCGCGAGCAGGCTCGCTCCCACAAGGGCAGCTTCCATCAGGTCTGTAATAATTTGCATCAACTGGTTACATTTATAACCCCTGCGCATCAATTTCCGGAAACGCCATGGCCATCAACTTCGACCTCAACGACCTGCAAGCCTTTCGCGCGGTGGTCGAGCAGGGCAGTTTTCGCAAGGCTGCCGACACCGTGCGCCTGTCACAACCGGCGCTGAGCCGGCGCATTGAAAAGCTCGAAGATGCCCTCGGCGTGAAACTGTTCGAGCGCACCACGCGCAAGGTCAGCCTGACCCAGGCCGGGCGCGGCTTCATGCCCAGCGTCGAGCGCTTGCTGGATGATCTCGACATTGCCTTGCTCGGCATCAGCGAAGTCGCCTCGACCCGTCTGGGCCATGTCACCGTCGCCTGCGTGCCCTCGGCGGCGTACTACTTCATGCCCCGCGTGGTCGCGCGCTATCACCAGCAGTTTCCGCGGATCAAGGTCAAAGTCCTCGATTCCAGCGCTCACGATGTGTTGAGTGCGGTGGTCAATGGCGAGGCGGATTTCGGTTTGAGTTTTCTCGGCACGCAGGATGCCAAAGTCGAGTTCGAACCGCTTGTGCAGGAGTGCTACGTTGTCGCCTGTCGTCGCGATCATCCGCTGGCCGGGCGCAGCAGCGTCAGTTGGGACGAGTTCTATAAGCAGGATTACATCGCGCTGGACAAGACCTCGGGCAATCGCTTTCTGCTCGATCAGGCCTTGGGCGGGGTGGTGCCGCAGCGTCAGAGCATCTGCGAGACGCGGCATGTGACGACGATGATCGGTCTGGTAGAGGCGGGTCTGGGCGTGGCAGCGGTGCCGTTGATGGCGATGCCCGGGCCGGATCATCCGATCCTGACGCGGGTGCCGCTGATTGAGCCGCAAGTGATGCGCAGTGTCGGCATCATCAAGCGCCGGGATCGCACGTTGACCCCGGCGGCACTGGAACTGGAGCGGCTGGTCGTGGAGATGCGCGTCCAGCCGCCAGCGATCAACGCTTGACCGAATCCAGCCCGGTGGCCTGTACATCAGCCTGAGCGGCCGGTGCAGCGAGGTAGGCGAGCAGGGCTTTGGCCTCTTCCGGATGCTCGGCCTTGACCGGAATGCCAGCGGCAAAACGTGTCACCGACTGCACCGATTCCGGAATCTTCGCGACGAAGCTCACGCCCGGCACCGGCAGCAATTCGCTGACCTGCTGGAAGCCCAGCTGATAGTCGCCAGTGGCAACCACCGAACCGACCGGGATCCTGGCAATCATTTTCGCTTTCGGTTTCAGCTGGTCTTCGATGCCGAGTTTCTTGAACAACTGCTGTTCGATGTACACGCCGCTGGCGCTGTCGGAGTAGGCCACCGACTGCGCGTCGAGCAGGGTTTTCTTCAGGCCGTCGACGCTGCTGATGTCCGGTTTCGCCGCGCCTTCACGCACCACCATGCCGATCCGCGAGTCCGCCAGTTCAACGCGGGAGGCCGGGTCGACCTTGCCTTGTTTGATCAGCTCATCGAGGGCGTAACCGACCATGATCACCACGTCGGCGTGCTCACCGCGTGCCAGACGATTGGGAATCGCTTCCGGCGCCTTGCCCATCGACGGGCCGAGGCTGGTGGTCAGCGTGTTGCCCGTTGCGGCGGCGAATTTCGGCCCGAGGATCTTGTAGGCGGCAGTGAAACCACCGGAGGTCATCACGCTGAGTTCTTCGGCCTGGGCCGCGAAGTTGAGGGCGAGACCGGCGAGCAGGGCGGTGACAGTAAAGAGTTTTTTCATGGCGAGTATTCCTCAGGCCGCGACAGGTTGCAGACGACCACCGGCACGGCGGTACAAGTAAAGAGTGGCGCACAGCGCGCACAGGGCACCGATGCTCATCCAGTAGCCTGGCGCGGCTTTGTCGCCGGTGTACTGGATCAGAAAGGTCGACATCGCCGGGGTGAAACCGCCGAAGATCGCCGTGGCCAGGCTGTAAGCCAGGGAGAAACCGGCGACGCGCACTTCAACCGGCATGATTTCGGTCAGCGCCGGAATCATCGCGCCGTTGTACAAGCCGTAAATGAAGGACAACCACAGCAGCGACAGCAGCATGTTGGTGAAGCTCGGCGCCTGCACCAGGAACGACAGCGCCGGATAAGTCGTGGCCAGTGCCAGCACGGCCATGCCGATCAGCACCGGACGACGGCCGATACGGTCGGACAACGCGCCGCCAATCGGCAGCCAGAAGAAGTTCGACACGCCCACCAACAGCGTTACCAGCAACGCGTCGGAAGTGCTCAGGTGCAGCACGGTCTTACCGAAGGTCGGTGCGTACACGGTGATCAGGTAGAACGCGGTGGTGGTCAGCGCGACCATCAACATTCCGCCGAGTACCACGCTCCAGTTCTGGCCGAGGGTGCGGAACACTTCGCGCATGCTTGGACGGTGTTTGCGTGCGGCGAACTCTTCGGTTTCCGCCAGGTTGCGGCGCAGGAAGAAGATGAACGGGACGATCATGCAGCCGACGAAAAACGGAATGCGCCAGCCCCAGGCGGCCACGGCTTGCGGCTCCATCCACTGGTTCAGACCGTAGCCCAGCGCTGCCGCGACGATGATCGCCACTTGCTGGCTGGCCGACTGCCAAGCGGTGAAAAAGCCTTTGCGGCCCGGCGTAGCGATTTCGGACAGATACACCGAGACACCACCGAGTTCCGCGCCGGCGGAGAAGCCTTGCAGCAGTCGCCCGATCAACACCAGCGCCGGGGCGAACAGGCCAATGGTTTCGTAGCCGGGCACCAGCACGATCAATATCGTGCCGCTGGCCATGATCGACAGGGTGACGATCAGACCTTTGCGCCGGCCGACGTCATCGATGTAGGCGCCGAGCACAATGGCGCCCAGCGGACGCATCAGGAAACCGGCGCCGAATACTGCGAAAGTCATCATCAGCGAGGCGAACTCGCTGCTCGCCGGGAAGAACACCGCCGCGATCTGCGTGGCGTAGAAGCCGAACAGAAAGAAGTCGAACTGTTCGAGGAAGTTGCCCGAGGTCACCCGGAAGATGGCACCGGCCCGCGAGCCGTTGGTTGGGATTGAGGCTGTCATAGAAAAGTACTCCACCGCTTTTATGACGTGCGCTACGGAGAAGCGGCGCACGGTTTTTATTGGGGTGGATGGTGGCGCAGATGTAACAATCTGTTAATTGCATTGTTGGCATGGATTGATGCGTGGGGCGGATCAATGGCTTCAGTGCCTGGCGCATTTGTGGGAGCAAGCCTGCTCGCGAAGGCGCCTGGTCAAGTGATGATTTGTTTCGGTCGACCGGGTACATATCCGTTGCTGCGGTAACGGCTGCTTAAGGTTTCGCCCTTACGGCGAGTCACCTTTTCCAAACGCCGAAAAGGTAACCGAAAAGGCTTGCTCCTGCGTTCGGCCCTCGCAGGCTCGGGTTCCTTCGCTGCGGGATCGATCCGGGCGCAGCGGCTACGGTTTGCTTCGCTGCACCTCCTTCCGCTGTGTCTGGCTGCGCCAGACGGTCGCTGCGCTCCCACCCCCGGATCAATCCCTCCACTCAGCCTTCCGACGTCGCCGGTGGATCAAAAGCAGGATCAAAAGCACTCGAGCTTGCGCTCATTGTTGAGTGGGGCGGCTTCGCCGCGGGCAGCTGCGCTGCTTTGCTTTTCTGGTGGGGGCGAGCCTGATCGCGACGACGGCCTGCAGGTGAACCCGTTTCCATCGAATTCACGCGATCCAACTGTAGGAGCTGCCGAAGGCTGCGATCTTTTGATCTTGCTTTGCTTTGCTTGGTTTTGTAGGAGAGGACCGGAGCTCTGGACAATAATTGCGCTGTAATACCAATCCCTGTGGGAGCTGGCTTGCCAGCGATGGCGGTCTGATGGACAAAGCCTTCTAACGGCCGCATCCGGCAAAAAACAAGGAATGTTTCCCGCGCCACGCAGTCGGAGTTCAGGTACTACCCATCTGAAAGAGGTTCACCGATGAACAGCAAAACCCTAATCGCCAGCCTGGCCCTTGTTGCCGGTATTGCCGGGATCACGCCCGTTGTTCAAGCGGCGCAAACCTCCAGCGAACCCGCCGTGCAATCGCCGACCAGCGATCGCCAACTGAAGGTCAACGACCGCGCACCGGAAATGTACCAGCGCGAAGACAAGGCGCTGAAGAACTGGAAAGCCAAAGGTCTGAAAGCACCGATCGAGCAGGCGCAGTGGGTGCAGATCAATGACAAGTACGTGATGGTGATGATCACCAACGGCACGATTGTCGAGATGCATCCCGTCGAGAAATAGCCTGAACATCGGGGGGAGCGTTTACAGAAGCTCCCCCTTGTCCCAAAGCTGCACCAGCTCCCCAGGCGCCTGATCCTCTGGCACCTTCAACACCATTTCCCCTGACGGGTAGCGCACCTCAATCTGGTAGAAGCGCTGATCCCCACGGCCGGATTCGCTGCTGTCCAGTGGCAGGCAACCCTCAAGCACCGAGCATATTCTCGAACGCTGACTGATGTCGCATTGCGCGAATTCGATTTCCCGTGGGCGGCTCAGGCTGTGAATCGCTGCAACGCCACCCTGGCGAGATACACGCAAAACGGAATCTTTATCCAGCTCGGGTAGCGTTTTCATACGGTCTCCTCGGATTATTCGATACCGACCTGTGCCCAGGCTTGCTGCACTGTGTCGGCTGCTTCTGCGCCGAAGCGCTGGGCGGCGTGGTCGATCGTCAGTTTTGCGAACGCGTCGAACGTTGCCTCCTTGCTCAAGCGGTCATCACACAGCGTGTCGTACCAGATGTGTCCGGCCTTTTCCCAAGCGAAGCCGCCAAACGCTCGCGCTGCCAGGTAAAACGCGCGGTTGGGAATGCCGGAGTTGATGTGTACGCCGCCATTGTCTTCGCTGGTGATGACGAACTTGCGCATGTGATCCGGTTGCGGATCCTTGCCCAGCATCGGGTCGTCGTATGCCGTGCCGGGATGCGACATCGAGCGCAGGCCCTTGCCTTGGATCTGTGGCATCAGCAGGTCGGCGCCGATCAGCCAGTCTGCCTGCTCGGCGGTTTGGCCGAGGATGTATTGCTTGATCAACACGCCGAATACATCCGAGAGCGACTCGTTCAGCGCGCCGGACTGGTTGGCATAAATCAGCCCGGCTTCGCTTTCGGTGACGCCGTGGGCCAGTTCATGGCCGATGACGTCGAGCGAGCGGGTGAAGCGCTGGAAGATTTCGCCATCGCCGTCACCGAAGACCATCTGCGCGCCGTTCCAGAATGCGTTCTCGTAGCCTTGCCCGTAATGCACGCTGCCGATCAGCGCGAATCCCTGATTGTCGATCGAGTCGCGACCAAGCACCTTCCAAAAGAAATCATAGCTGGCGCCCAGCGCATCGTAAGCCTCGTCGACCGCCGGAT
Organism: Pseudomonas sp. 2957; assembly: GCF_031456345.1. Lineage (NCBI taxonomy): Bacteria > Pseudomonadati > Pseudomonadota > Gammaproteobacteria > Pseudomonadales > Pseudomonadaceae > Pseudomonas > Pseudomonas sp. 2957. The sequence continues at coordinate 719,881 of NZ_JAVDUL010000002.1, read as the reverse complement.
CTCCCGATGCCGGCTGGCCCTCGAGGCGCACCGGCATGCCCGGCAAGAGCATTTTGTTCTGCGCATCATGCACACTGCGCCGCGCCAGGCCAGGCTTGCTCGCTTCCGGCAGAATCGCCCGCGCCGGCGGCTGCGAAGGGCGGCCGGGGTTGGGCAGCAGGCTGCGTACATGGTTGAGCGTCTGCATCGCGGCGTTGCGCTGCGGCTCGGAACCGTGGGCGATGATGCGGTTGAGGATGTAGGGCGGGATGAAACTGCGCAGCAATCGAGAGTCGGTCATCTAAGCATCCTTGTCGTCATTCGATGTCGATACACATGTGAGCGGCTATGCGTGTTTTCGGTTCCATGGATTGCCATCGCCGCCGGATTCTGCGAAAAACGCCGCCTGCAAACATCTCGAGAGCCAACGACATGACAGACGAACTGCAAATCATCGACCTGCAACCGGGCGACGGCAAAGCCGCGGTGAAAGGCGCGCTGATCACCACCCAATACACCGGTTGGCTGGAAGACGGCACTGAATTCGATTCGTCCTGGAGCCGGGGCAAACCGTTTCAGTGCGTGATCGGCACTGGCCGCGTGATCAAAGGCTGGGATCAGGGGCTGATGGGCATGCAGGTCGGCGGCAAACGCAAATTGCTGGTACCGGCGCATCTGGGCTACGGCGAGCGGACCATGGGCAAGATTCCGCCGAATTCGAATCTGGTGTTTGAAATTGAGTTGCTGGAGGTTTTGACGCGGGAGGATTGAAGGGGAGGAATCATCCAGCGGAACTCCTGTGCAGCTGGATGATGTCGATGGTTAACCGCGAAGTTGAATGCTATTCAACTCCCTCGATTTCAAAACTCGGAATGCAGGGTGTACATTGCCACGCAAAGCCAGTGTCAGGCCCATTGCAACGGGCCTGACGGAAAGCAAATGTCCACCTCCAGCCTTGCAGCAGCTGACAGGTTGACCAACGCATCCAGCGAGAATTTGTCGATTTTCCCGTTGAGTACATCATTGAGGCGTGGCTGCGAGATTCCCAATCTCTGTGCCGCGTCCTTTTGAGGGAACTCCCACGCTCGGATGGTCTCGCAAAGCGAACGCATGAGCTTGGCTCGCAGACGCATGTTGGCAGCTTCCTGAGGCGTGTCCTCCAATGCATCCCATACACTGGAAAATCGTTGGGATGAGTCTTGATGTTCCTTCATGGCTTAACCTATTTCCTGATATCTGGCCCGGGCCAGTTCGATGTCTCTAATTTCCGTTTTACGTGTGGTTTTGTGCATGGCGTGAAGCACATAGATTGCTTCAGGTCGATTGACTACATAAAACACGCGAAACGCCCCTGAGTCCTCGGTGATCCTGATTTCGTTGACACCGCGTCCTACGGTTTTCACAGGGCGCCAATCGAGTGGGGCATCACCCTGTTGCAACAGGTCCAGCTGAAACCCCGCCGCTCTTCGGGCATCAACCGGGAACGCTTTGAGATCTTTCAATGCGCTTCCCACGACCACCACATCCTTGTGTTTCGGCATCGGCTTGTCCTGTGTCAAAAGGAAAAGCGTAATAGCTGAACGTAAGCGGCGACGGTGAGTTTTATTGCAAGAAATGCCAGTGCCCGTTTGATTTTCAGGCTATATCAGAATCAATATAAAGCAAGCCGCATTTTCCGTTTCACAATTTTCACCGTGAGCGTTTCTGCCGGCCTCGCCGTCAACGTCAGCGCTTAAAACGCTGCGGGATGGAGCGAAAGCTTGTTGCTTCGCCCAAACCGCTCCCGATAAACCGACGGCGGTACGCCCACCACGCTGCGGAACGCCACACGAAAACTTTCCACCGAGCGATAGCCGCAGCGCTGGGCGATCTGCTCGGTGTGTTGATGGGTGCTCTCAAGCAGCTCCCGCGCTCGCGCCAGGCGTTCATGTTGCAGCCAGGCTTTCGGCGATTGCCCGCTGGCTTCGGTGAAGCGCCGCAGAAACGTGCGCTCGCTCATTGCCGCTTCGCTGGCCAGATCGCGGACTTCCAGTGGTTCGTGCAGGCGTTCGCGGGCCCATTGCATGACGCGCGACAGGTCGCTGCGGGGCGTCGGGCTAACCGGGGTGGGGATGAACTGGGCCTGGCCGCCGGTGCGTTGTGGCGACATGACCAGGCGCCGCGCGACGGCGTTGGCGACCTGCGTGCCGAAGTCACGTGTCACCAGATGCAGGCAGGCGTCGATGCCGGCGGCGCTGCCGGCGGAGGTGATCAGTTGACCGGCGTCGACGTAGAGCACGTCCGGATCGACCTCGATGGCCGGGAAGCGTTGCGCCAGTTCACCGGTGTAGCGCCAGTGCGTGGTAGCGCGGTGGCCGTCGAGCAGGCCGCTGGCGGCGAGGACGAACACGCCCGAGCAGATCGACAGCAACCGCGCGCCTCGGTCATGGGCCTGACGCAACGCGTCGATCAGCGCAGGCGGTACCGAGGCGTTGCGGTCGCGCCAGCCGGGAATGACGATGGTGCGCGCTGCGGCGAGCAGTTCCAGGCCGCCATCGGCCAGTACCTGAATGCCACCCATGGCGCGCATCGGGCCTGGATCGACTGCAGCAATCGCGTGTTCGTACCAAGGGAAGTCGAACTCTGGCCGGGCCAGGCCGAAGATCTCCACGGCAATGCCGAACTCGAACGTGCAGAGGCCATCGTAGGCCAGAATGGCAACCAGATTGGGCTGAGTGAGCATTTGGCGGAAAACTCCCGGTCGGTGTCTTGCGCGCCACTGTAGCGGCAAGCGCCGTCTCGATAAAGTCTGTTCATCCCCACAGACAAAGGAGCAACACAACATGACCAGCCTGGTTCGCGAAATCCCCGCCGCACCTTCGGCGATTGCCCTGATGCATTTCAGCAATCGTCTGACCTTCGAAACCGATTGTTCCGACGTGTTCAGTAGCCAAGAGGCCGGGGAGGTCGACTTCGTTCTGGTGGATGTGCGCGGCCCATTGGCGTTCGAGCGCGGCCATGTGCCCGGCGCGATCAATATCCCGACACGCTTGCTCACGGCGGAGCGCTTGGCCGATTACCCGAAACACACTTTGTTCGTAGTCTATTGCGCCGGGCCGCATTGCAATGGGGCGAACAAGGCTGCGGTGAAGCTGGCGGCATTGGGCTATCCAGTCAAGGAGATGATCGGCGGCGTCACCGGATGGCTCGATGAAGGTTTCGAACTGAGCGCGGCGTCAGTCGCCAATACTCCTGTCGCCTGCGAATGCTGACGTTTCTGTAGGAGCTGCCGGAGGCTGCGATCTTTTGATCTTGATCTAAAAAAAACAAGATCAAAAGATCGCAGCCTCCGCCAGCTCTACGGGGGATCGGCGTTTCTTGCTCTGAAAACAGTCTTGTCCTACATCCTTCGCACCAACACGGCGCACGCGTTTACTCTCGTCAAAGTGATCGCCGATGTTCTGTAAGTATTTGTCGCTTAAAAACAATTGCCTCCGTGCGCGCCGCCATAGACTGCCGGCCACTTCGGTTTTTGCCGTTAGAACGCCATGACCGAACGCTGACTCGAAAGCTGCCAATAAAAGCCTCCGCACGGGAGTAATAAATGAAAAAGCTAGTGATGTTCGGTGCCCTGGCACTGTCGATGTTGTCCCTGACCGCTGTGGCCGAAGACGCCAAGCCGATCCGCATCGGTATCGAAGCCGGGTACCCGCCATTCTCGATGAAAACCGCTGACGGCAAACTCACTGGTTTTGACGTGGACATCGGTGACGCACTGTGCACGCAGATGAAAGTTAAATGCACGTGGGTCGAGCAAGAGTTCGATGGCCTGATCCCGGCGCTGAAAGTGAAGAAGATCGACGCGATCCTGTCGTCGATGACCATCACTGACGATCGCAAGAAAAACGTCGATTTCACCATCAAGTACTACCACACCCCGGCGCGCTTCGTGATGAAGGAAGGCTCGGGCGTGAAAGACCCGCTGACCGAACTCAAGGGCAAGAAAGTCGGCGTGCTGCGTGCCAGTACCCATGACCGCTACGCGACCGAAGTGCTGGTTCCGGCCGGGATCGAACTGGTGCGCTACGGCTCGCAGCAGGAAGCCAACCTCGACATGGTTTCCGGGCGTATCGACGCGATGCTCGCTGACTCGGTCAACCTCAGCGATGGTTTCCTGAAAACCGACGCCGGCAAAGGCTTCGAATTCGTCGGCCCGACCTACGAAGACGCCAAATACTTCGGCGGCGGCGCTGGCATTGCCGTGCGCAAGGGCGATACCGCACTGGCTGAGCAATTCAACAAAGCCATCACCGAAATCCGCGCCAATGGCGAGTACAAGAAAGTCCAGGACAAGTACTTCGACTTTGACGTGTACGGCCATTAATACGCCGTGAAAAAAAGTGGCCCCGTTTGCGCGGTGGCCACTTTTTTTATGCTTTTTTATTTATGGAAATTCTCTGTGGGAGCGAGCCTGCTCGCGAATGCGGTCTGACATTCGATATCGTCATCGTCTGACCTGACGCATTCGCGAGCAGGCTCGCTCCCACAGGGTTTTACGTAACCCAGCTATTCAGGAGTTTTTCATGCAACGCATCGACCACGTTCTGCCCTGGAGCCATTTGGGCAGCGAGCGCTCCCTCAGCGTGTTCCGCTACGGCGCCGGCAGCCGCAAGGTGTATATCCAGGCCAGCCTGCACGCTGATGAACTGCCGGGCATGCGTACCGCGTGGGAACTCAAGCTGCGCCTGAACGAACTGGAACGGCAGGGCCGTTTGCAGGGCGTTATCGAACTGGTGCCGGTGGCCAATCCGATCGGCCTGGATCAGCATCTGCAAGGCAATCACATGGGCCGCTTCGAATTGGGCAGCGGCAAGAACTTCAACCGCGCGTTCGTCGAGCTCAGCGCCCCGGTGGCGGCGCTGGTTGGCGAGCGTCTGGGCGCGGATGCCGAGGCCAACGTCGCGCTGATTCGCCAGGCCATGGCTCAAGTCTTCGAAGAATTGCCGGCGCCGGCCTCGCAACTGGAGGCCTTGCACCGCTTGTTGCTGCGCCACGCGTGCGACGCCGACATCACCCTCGATCTGCATTGCGACTTCGACGCTGCGATTCACCTCTATGCGCTGCCGCAACACTGGCCGCAGTGGCAATCGCTGGCGGCGCGGCTGAAGGCGGGCGTGGCATTGCTCTGCGAGGACTCCGGTGGCAGCTCGTTCGATGAGTCCTGCTCGACGCCATGGTTGCGTCTGGCCAAAGCATTCCCGAACGCGGCGATTCCGGCGGCGAATCTGGCGACCACGCTGGAGCTGGGCAGCATGGGCGACACCCGCGTCGATCAGGCTCAGGCCAATTGCGAAGCGATTCTGGGCTTTCTCGCCGAGCAGGGTTTCATCAGCGGCGAATGGCCGGCGGCGCCGAGCGAATGTTGTGAAGGTCTGCCGTTTGAAGGCACCGAATACCTGTTCGCCCCGCACCATGGCGTGGTCAGTTTCTTGCGCAATGCCGGCGAGTGGGTAGAGCAGGGCGATGCGCTGTTCGAGGTTGTTGACCCGTTGCAGGATCGCGTGACCACCGTGCGCGCCGGCACCAGCGGGGTGCTGTTTGCGATTGATCGCGGGCGTTATACCGAGCCGGGGATCTGGCAGGCGAAAGTGGCGGGGCGGGTGCCTTTTAGAACCGGGAAGCTCACCAACGACTGATGGCTCTTCGCTGAATTTGCTGACCCCATCGCTGGCAAGCCAGCTCCCACAGGGTTGCGGTTGATCCCAGATTTTGTAGACGCCGTAATTCTTGTGGGAGCTGGCTTGCCAGCGATAGCGGCATCAGCCACTCCACAAAATTTGGATCCTCAGCCGAGAATGTTAGGCTCCCCCGCGAACCCGACACTCTGTGAAGGAACGCTGCAATGCTGAAATTGTTCGCCCTGCTGACCCTGCTCGCATCCACCGCCGTCCACGCGCAAGCCACCCTGCAATCCGACTTGCCGCTCAAATACCTCGAACAGGTCCACGCCGACGCTGAACCACGTCCGCTGGTGATTTTCCTGCACGGTTACGGCAGTAACGAGGCCGATCTGATCGGCATGAAATTTCAGCTGCCGGCGCAGTACAACTACCTTTCCGTGCGCGCGCCGATGACATTGGGTGAAGGACGTTTCCAGTGGTTTCGCAAGAAGGGCGAAGGCGCCTACAACGGCGAGACCGATGATCTGAAGGTCAGCGGCCAGAAGCTGCGCGACTTTATCGCCCAGGCGGCGAAGAAATATCACGCCGCGCCGGACAAGGTGTACCTGATCGGCTTCAGCCAAGGCGCGATGATGAGCTACGAAGTGGGCCTGCGCGCGCCAGCGGTCGTGGGCGGGTTTGCCGCGTTGAGCGGGCGCTTGTTGCCGGTGCTCAAAGCCGAACTCAAGCCTGGGCAAGCGCCGCTGCCGCTGAGCATTTTTATCGGCCACGGCACCGCTGATGATCCGGTGCCTTACCGTCACGGCACCGAGGCCAACGCGCTATTGCAGAAACTCGATTACAAGCCCGAGTTTCACGCTTATCCGGGCGTCGGCCACAGCATCAGTGCGGCCGAATTGCGCGATCTGAATGGCTGGTTGCAGCGGCTCAATCCTTGACGATGGCTTTGATCAAGGCATCGTGAGCTTTCTTGTCGCTGGCGCGGGAAATTACCTGCACCAGCGCCATCTTCGTCCCCGAGCCGGCCAGCAGCGTGGTGTTCAGGGTTTGGCCACCGCCCTGAGTGGCGGTGCTGTCAACCTGACGCAGCCCCAGGCCGGTGCCTTTCTGGGTCAGGCTTTTTTCGCTGAGCTTGTTGAAGTCCGGCAGGGCCTTGCGCTGATCGTCGATGAAACTCGACACGCTGCCGTCGAGAAACTCACCGTCGTTGTCCTTGACGTTCTGCCCAGCCGGGATCTGGTTTTCGGCGGCGATGACCACGGTCTTGGTGGTCTGGTTGGTGTACATCGTGCCCTTGGCCCCGCTCGGGCTGGCGGGCAGCGGGTTGGCGACAAAGCCTTTGGGTAGGACAAAGGCAAACTTGCCGTCGAGCAGCGAGACCTTCTCGGTTTTGACCTTTTCCTTGGCGGCGTGCGCGTTGATCGCGGCGAAACCAGCGATGGCCGCCAGCAACAGGACGACGGCTTTTTTGCTCAACAATGACATGTGAATCTCCGGTGAATGGTCGCGCGAGGCGGGCGATCATCCCACGGAGCGTGCCGGGCGTTCCAGCGCGATTCGTCCGGGGGGTTATTGCGCTTGCGCCTTGGCCACTGGCCGCGCCAGCAGACGCCGGGTCACCCCGAGCATCGCCACCGACACTGCCACTCCCACTGCGAAGCCGCTGAGGCCCATGGTCGGCAGCGTCAAGGCCGACACCAGGCAGAACGCCGAGAACGAATACATGCCGGTTGCCGTTGCGCGCAATAACGCAGCGGTAAACGCCGGGCCGCGGGTTTGTTGCGAGAACACCGCCATGACGCTGCCGAGCACCGGGAACACCGCGAGAAGGCCGCTCCAGCGTTCGCCGACGGTGCTGGCCAGCATCGTCACCACCAGCGTCAGCGCCGCACCGGCGATCATCCGCCAGATCAGTTTGTCCGACTTCGGTGCTGGCCCGTTCAACACCGGCTGCACCTCGGGGAACAGATAAGGCGAAGCGAGCAGTGCCACCGCTGCCGCAATCACCGAGAACGGCAAGGACGCCGGGATCACCGACAAGACCGCCGCCAGCGCGGCCCAAACCGCCAGTGAAATGGTCAACGCCCACGGCCAGTTCGCCCGCTGCGCCACCTGCGCATAGGTGATGCAGAAAGCGATCATCGCGAACATTGCCGACAGCGCCGCGACCGCCGATTGCGCGGCAAACTGCGGCCCTTGTTCGATCGCCAGAAAAAACAGAATCGGCCCGACCACCACCGGCAATCCCGACAGCCACCCGGCCACGCTCGGCCCCCAGCGCTTGCCCGCCAGGGAAATCAGCAGGAGAAAACCGGGAATCAGCAGCAATTTCAGGATCAGCACGCGGGTGTCTCCGTCGGGTCAGGATGAGCCACGTTAGCACTGCCGATTAAAGATTGCTGCCTATGTTCGCAATTTTTGTATACAAAAATTCAGGCGCAAATCCGGCTATGCTTTGATCATCAGAATGCAGCGGAGACGATACGGCGATGAACAGAACACCCAAGCTCGTTCGTGGCTGTTGTGGCATCGGTTTATGGGCGCTGTTGCTCACACCGACATGGGCCAATTGGCAGGACGCAGTCCCGGGCGCGCAAATTATCGGCAGCGGCGATTTCAGCGTGTTCGGCTTCGACGTTTACAGCGCGCGCTTGTGGAGTGCCGCGCGGCCTCTGGCGCCGGGCCAGCCGTTTGCTCTGGAGCTGATCTACCGGCGCAACATCTCGCGCGACGATCTGGTCAGCACCAGCGTCGATGAGATCAAACGCCTTGCCGGTCCCCGGGTCACTTCAGCGCAATTGGCCGGCTGGCAGACGCAGATGCAGCAATCGTTTGTCGACGTTCAGGCCGGCACGCGGATTACCGGCGTGTATCTGCCGGGGCAGGGCGCGCGGTTTTTTGTCGGCCAGAAGCTCCAGCATGAGATTGAGGATCCACAGTTTGCCAAGGCGTTTTTCGATATCTGGCTGGATCCGCGAACACGCAGTCCCGAGTTGCGCGAGCAGTTGTTGGGGGTGAACCCATAGGTTCAGTGATCTTTGCGCTTCAAGGCATCAGGCGAAACGACTAAGCTGCCGGGCTCCCGTTTTTGTTTCTGGATGTGTGCGTGAAATTCAGTCTGCCCAAAATCGCCACCGCGCCGTTTTGCCCGCCGGAAGTGGCTGGCAGTGTTGCGGTTGATCCGACTGCCTCGTTCTTCAAACGTGTGCTGCGTTTCGCCGGTCCCGGTTTGCTGGTGTCGATCGGCTACATGGATCCGGGCAACTGGGCGACCGCGATCGAGGCCGGTTCGCGTTTTGGCTACAGCCTGTTGTTCGTGGTGTTGCTGGCGAGTCTGGCCGGCATGGTCGTGCAATGTCTGTGCTCGCGGCTGGGCATCGCCACCGGGCGCGATCTGGCGCAGTTGTCCCGCGAGCGCTACAGCACCCCGACAGCGCGCCTGCAATGGATACTGGCGGAGATCTCGATCATCGCCACCGACCTCGCCGAAGTGCTTGGCTGCGCTCTCGCGTTTCACTTGCTGCTCGGTTGCTCGCTGACCTTCGGCATCGCCCTGACGGCGTTCGACACGTTGCTGGTGCTGGCCCTGCAAAACCGGGGCTTCCGCCGTCTCGAAGCGATCATGCTGGTGCTGGTCGCGACCATCGGCGTGTGTTTCTTCGTCGAGTTGTTGTTGATCAAACCGTACTGGCCAGACGTGGCGCTGGGCTTCAAACCTTCGCTGGCGGCCATCGGCGATGCCGCGCCGCTGTATCTGGCCATTGGCATCCTCGGCGCCACAGTAATGCCGCATAACCTTTACTTGCACACCTCGATCGTGCAGACGCGGATGATCGGCAAGGATCTGGCGAGCAAGCAGGACGCGGTGAAACTGGCACGTATCGACACCATCGGTTCGCTGGCCCTGGCGCTGCTGGTCAACGCGGCGATCCTGATTCTCGCGGCGGCGGCGTTTCACCAGTCCGGACACACCGACGTGGTCGACATTCAGGACGCGTATCACCTGCTCGACCCGCTGGTTGGCGGTGCGCTGGCCAGTGTGCTGTTCGGCGTGGCGCTGCTCGCGTCGGGGCAAAGTTCGACCTTCACCGGGACCATCGCCGGGCAGGTCATCATGGAGGGCTATCTGAACCTGCGCATCCCGTGCTGGCAGCGGCGTTTGATCACTCGCGGGCTGGCGCTGATTCCGGCGTTCATCGGCGTCTGGCTCATGGGCGATAACGCGATCGGCAAGTTGCTGGTGTTGAGCCAGGTGGTGTTGAGTCTGCAGTTGCCGTTTGCCCTGTTCCCACTGATCCGCATGACCAACGACAAACGGCTGATGGGGCCGTTTGTGAATCGCTGGCCCACGCGGGTGCTGGCCTGGGGGCTGTTTGTGTTGATCAGCGGGGCGAACAGCTGGTTGATATTGCAGTGGGCGGTTTGATCACTGAGTTGCGGTGACTGGCAGGGACTCTTCGCGAGCAGGCTCGCTCCCACAGGTTTTCGCGGGCGGCCACAATTCAGCTGGCCAGCCGACGAGGGGTCATCCATCAACTTGTTTCGCGGCGGGCGAGCCTATACTGTATATGCACACAGTAAAGAGTCCGTGCCATGCAAATCATCGACAAGCTCAGCATCCTCGCCGACGCCGCCAAGTACGACGCCTCCTGCGCCAGCAGTGGTGCGCCCAAGCGCAGCTCCGAGGGCAAGAGCGGCCTCGGTTCGACGGATGGCATGGGTATCTGTCACAGCTATACGCCGGACGGGCGCTGTGTGTCGTTGCTGAAAATCCTGCTGACCAATTTCTGCCTTTACGATTGCCAATATTGCGTCAACCGCCGTTCCAGCGATGTGCCGCGTGCGCGCTTCACCCCGGAAGAAGTCGTGACGCTGACCATGGATTTCTACCGCCGCAACTGCGTCAGCGGCCTGTTTCTCAGCTCCGGGATCATTCGCTCGGCGGACTACACCATGGAGCAACTGGTGCGGGTGGCGAAGTTGCTCCGTGAAGAGCACGAATTTCGCGGCTACATCCATTTGAAGACCATTCCGGAAGCCGATCCGGCCTTGATCGAGGAGGCCGGGCGTTATGCCGACCGCCTCAGCGTCAACATCGAACTGCCCACCGATGCCAGTCTGCAGACGCTGGCGCCGGAGAAGGACATCACCTCGATCAAGCAAGCGATGAACACCATCTACACCGGCGTGCAAACAGTGTTGAACGAGCCGCGCTCGGCAAAATTCGCCCCGGCCGGGCAAAGCACGCAGTTGATCGTCGGTGCCGATGACACCGATGACAGCACCATCCTCCACAGCGCCCAGTCGCTGTACGGCAACTTCCGTTTGCGTCGGGTCTATTACTCGGCGTTCAGCCCGATCCCCGACAGCCCGAAAAGCGTACCGCTCGCCGCGCCTCCGCTGATGCGCGAGCACCGTTTGTATCAGGCTGATTTCCTCCTGCGCAGCTACGGCTACAGCGCTGACGAACTGCTCAAAGGCCCGGGAAATCTGGCGCTCGATATCGACCCGAAGCTGGCTTGGGCGCTGGAAAATCGCGAAGTGTTTCCGCTGGACCTGAACCGTGCCGACGCGACGTTGATCGCGCGCATCCCCGGCATCGGCTTGCGCACCACCGAGCGCCTGGTCGAGTTGCGTCGCCAGCGCCGCATCCGTTACGAAGACGTCGCTCGGATGCGCTGTGTGCTGGCCAAGGCCAAGCCTTTCATCATCACCAGCGATTACCACCCGCAACAGGCGGAAGTCACCAGCCACATGCTCTATCAGCAATTGCGCGACCGACCGATGCCGCAGCAGATGGGGTTGTGGGGATGATCAGTCTTGATTGCGATGACCTGTTCGACACATGGCGTCAGCAGGCGCGCTGGTTGCTCAGCCATGAAATCGATCCGAGTTTGGTGAGCTGGGCGGCGGAAGGGGGGGGCGATCTGTTTGCCAGTGATGAGCACGTGCCCGAAGGGCAGGGGCCGTTTCAGGCGCGTATTCCCCGAGCGCTGCTCGACACCCTCGAACAAGCGGCGCGCTATCGCGGCGAGCAACGCTGGAGCCTGTTGTATGAAGTGCTCTGGCGCGTCAGTCACGGCGACCGCACGGCGATGATGGCCGGCGACAAACTCGGCAGCGAGTTGCAGCGGCGCATCAAGCAGGTCAGCCGCGAGGCCCATCATCTGCATGCATTCGTGCGTTTCATCGAGCGGTCGAAGGATCTGCCCGGTCCACAATACGTGGCGTGGCATGAGCCGGCGCATGACATTCTGCACAGCGCCAGCGAGCACTTTATCGGGCGCATGGGCCAGCATCGCTGGTTGATCGCCACACCGCGTGACGGCGTTTATTACGACGGTGAGCAATTGATTCACGAGCGGCAGTGCCCGATTGAGTGGCAGCAACTGGCGCAGAACGTCGACGATCCCCACGGCGATTTGTGGTTGACCTACTACAGCCACATCTTCAACCCGGCGCGGTTGAACCCGAAGGTCATGCAAGGGCATCTGCCGGTGCGGTTCTGGAAGAATCTGCCGGAGGGGGAGTTGATACCGGGATTGATCACCCAGGCGCGGATGGGCAAGCAACAGAATGGGCAGGCGAGCGGGATTTCGGACCGGACGGGCAAGCGCATTGCCTCCAAAAATCAAAAGCAGACCCTCACCCCAGCCCTCTCCCGGAGGGAGAGGGAGCCGACCGAGGTGTTCTTGCGAACTCCATCGACCTGAATGGCCGAGGTGAACGCGATTTTTGAAAAGCGCACAAGTCGGCTCCCTTTCCCCCTCGCCCCCTTGGGGGAGAGGGCTGGGGTGAGGGGGTGACGTTTTTCAATACGACACCAGAGCCCAGCCCTACAAAAAAGCCCCCCACCAATCACTCGGTGGAGGGCTTTTGAGCATCAGCAGTCGTCAGATCAAACCTTGACGATCCAGCCCGCTGGCGCTTCGATGTCGCCGGTCTGCACGCCAGTCAGCTCTTTGTAGAGCTGCTGGGTTACCGGGCCTACCTCGGTTTCGCTGTGGAACACATGCAGGTGGTCGTTGTAGCTGATGCCGCCAATCGGCGTGATCACCGCTGCGGTACCGCAGGCACCGGCTTCCTTGAAGTCCGACAGCTTGTCGATCAGCACGTCGCCTTCAACCACTTCCAGGCCCAGACGCGATTTGGCCAGTTCGATCAGCGACAGGCGGGTGATGCCTGGCAGGACCGATGGCGAGTTCGGGGTGACGAACTTGTTGTCGTGGGTGATCCCGAAGAAGTTGGCCGAACCGACTTCCTCGATCTTGGTGTGGGTCATCGGATCGAGGTAGATCGCGTCGGCGAAGTTGGCCTTCTTGGCTTTCGAGCCCGGCATCAGGCTGGCGGCGTAGTTGCCACCGACCTTGGCCGCACCGGTGCCTTGCGGGGCCGCGCGGTCGTAGCTGGAGATCTGGAAGTTGTGCGGGGTCAGGCCACCCTTGAAGTAGGCGCCGACCGGGATGCAGAAAATCGAGAAAATGAATTCGGGCGCAGTGCGCACGCCGATGTTGTCACCGACGCCGATCACGAACGGGCGCAGGTACAGCGCGCCGCCAGTGCCGTAAGGCGGGATGAAACGCTCGTTGGCGCGGACCACGGCTTTGCAGGCTTCGATGAACTGCTCGGTGTCGACCGTCGGCATCAGCAGACGCGCGCAGCTGCGTTGCATGCGCAGGGCGTTCTGGTCCGGGCGGAACAGGTTGATCGAGCCGTCCTTGCAGCGATAGGCCTTCATGCCTTCGAAGCACTGCTGACCATAGTGAAGGGCGGTGGAGCCTTCGCTGATGTGCAGGACGTTATCTTCGGTTAGGGTGCCTTTGTCCCACTCGCCATCGCGAAAGTACGACAGATAGCGCTTGTCGGTCTTGATGTAGTCAAAACCCAGCTTGTCCCAATTGATGCTTTCGTTACCCATGACACCCTCTATCACTGAACAACCGCCGAAACGGTTCAAGGCTTCTGACGTTTTTTTGGATGGGCACAACAATACTTCATTCTTGAGCGGTTTCGCAGCCCGGACTATCGGATGACACACAGATAAATCGTGTTGCCCTCCAGAATTCGCGAGCAGGCTCGCTCCCACATTTGAAATGCATTCCCATTGTGGGAGCGAGCCTGCTCGCGAAGGGGCCATCACTGCCACCGCACATCACATATGCAGCGCATGCCCCAGCGCCCGCAACGCCGCTTCCTGCACCGCCTCACCCAAGGTCGGGTGGGCATGGATGGTGCCGCCGATGTCTTCCAGTCGCGCGCCCATTTCCAGGCTCTGCGCAAAAGCCGTCGACAGTTCGGAAACCCCAACGCCCACCGCTTGCCAACCGACAATCAGATGATTGTCGCGACGTGCGACCACGCGCACGAAGCCGCTTTTCGATTCCAGGGTCATCGCCCGGCCGTTGGCGGCGAACGGGAAGCTGGAAACGATGCAGTCCAGCCCCGCAGCCTTGGCCTCATCCGGAGTTTTGCCGACCACCACCAGTTCCGGGTCGGTAAAGCACACGGCGGCGATGGCGGTCGGGTTGAACTCACGGCTCTTGCCACTGATCAACTCGGCAACCATTTCGCCCTGAGCCATGGCGCGGTGGGCCAGCATCGGTTCGCCGCTCACATCGCCAATGGCGTAGACGTTGCGCATGCTGGTCTGGCAACGGCTGTCGATCCTGATCGCCGAACCGTTCATGTCCAGATTCAGCGCTTCGAGATTAAATCCCTGCGTATTGGGTTTGCGGCCGACGGCAACCAGTACCTGATCGGTTTCCAGATTGAGGGTTTCGCCTTCGGGATCGCGCACCTGCAACGTGCCGTCGAAACCGAGCACGCTGTGCTTGAGGTACAGTTTCACGCCCAGCTGCTTCAGCGCGTCGTGGACCGGTTGTGTCAGCTCCGCGTCATAGGCCGGCAGGATGCGGTCCTGTGCTTCGACCACGCTGACCTCGGCGCCGAGCTTGCGATAAGCGATGCCCAGCTCCAGACCGATGTAACCACCGCCGACCACCACCAGACGTTTCGGCACAGACGTCGGTGCCAGCGCTTCGGTGGAGGAAATGATCGGCCCGCCAATCGGCAGGATCGGCAGATTGACGCTGGTCGAACCGGTGGCCAGCACCAGATGTTCGCACTGGATGCGGGTATCGCCGACTTCCACGGTTTTGCCGTCGATGATTTTCGCCCAGCCATTGATGACCTGGACCTTGTTCTTCTTCAACAGCGCGGCAACGCCAGTGGTCAGGCGATCAACGATGCCATCCTTCCACTCGACGCTTTTGCTGATATCCAGGGTCGGCGCGGCAACGTTGATGCCCAACGCCGAATGCTGGCTGTGATGCTGCGTCTGGTGAAACTGCTCAGCCACATGAATCAGCGCTTTTGACGGAATGCAGCCGATATTCAGGCAGGTGCCGCCCAATGACTGGCCTTCGACCAGAATGGTCGGGATACCCAGTTGCCCGGCGCGGATCGCGGTGACGTAACCGCCGGGGCCGCCGCCGATAATCAGCAGCGTGGTGTTCAAAGTCTGCATTCCATTACTCCACAAACAAGGTAGCGGGTTGTTCGAGCAAGCCACGGATGGCCTGAATGAAAAGCGCCGCATCCATGCCGTCGACCACGCGGTGATCGAAGGAGCTGGAGAGGTTCATCATCTTGCGGATCACCACTTGGCCTTTGACGACCATTGGCCGCTCGACAATTTTGTTCACGCCGACAATGGCCACTTCCGGCAGGTTCAGCACCGGCGTGCTGACAATGCCGCCCAATGCGCCGAGGCTGGTCAGAGTAATGGTCGAACCGGACAGCTCATCGCGGCTGGCCTTGCCATTGCGCGCGGCGTTGGCCAAACGCGAAATTTCGGCGGCGCTGTCCCACAGGCTGCGCGCTTCGGCGTGACGCACCACGGGCACCATCAGGCCTACATCGCTTTGCGTGGCGACGCCGACATGCACCGCACCGAGGCGGGTGATGACTTGCGCTTCGTCATCGTAACGGGCGTTCATCTGCGGGAAGTCGCGCAGGGCGACGACCAGCGCGCGAACGAGGAACGGCAACAAGGTCAACTTGCCACGGCTGGCGCCATGTTTTTCATTCAGATGCGCGCGCAGTTCTTCGATTGCGGTGACGTCGATTTCCTCGACATAACTGAAGTGCGCGGCACGCTGAGTAGCATCCTGCATGCGCTGAGCGATCTTGCGGCGCATGCCGATCACTTGAATCTGTTCTTCGTCGTGGCGCTGGGCATAAGCGGCAGCGGCCGGCGCCGAAGCGTTCGACTGACCTTGCGCCAGATAGGCTTCAAGGTCTTCGTGCAACACGCGACCGGCCGGGCCGGAACCGCGCACCAAGCGCAATTGAATGCCCAGATCCAGCGCATGTTTGCGCACGGCTGGCGAGGCTAGCGGGCGTTCATCCGCTTCGCGAGCGACCATCGGACCCTGGCAAACGGCAGCCGGACGTGGTGCGGCGGCTGCGGCGGGCTTGCTTTCGACAGCAGTCTCAACGTTCGGCGCAACCGGTGCTTCTTTGACATGCGCGGGTGCGGCGGACTCTTTAAGGTTGCCGGCACCTTCAACCTCGATGCTGATCAGCACACTGCCAACCGCCATGACTTCACCCGGCTGACCACCGAGCGCAATCACTTTCCCGTGCACCGGCGACGGAATATCGACCATCGCCTTGTCGGTCATCACATCCGCCAGCACCTGGTCTTCAACCACTACATCGCCAACCTTGACGTGCCACTGCGACAGTTCTACTTCTGCGATGCCTTCGCCGATGTCCGGCATCTTGATAACGTGCGTGCCCATTCAGACCTCCATGACCCGTTTCAACGCCGCGCCCACGCGGGACGGCCCTGGGAAATACGCCCACTCCTGCGCGTGCGGGTAGGGAGTGTCCCAACCGGTGACGCGTTCGATCGGCGCTTCCAGGTGATGGAAGCAGTGCTCTTGCACCAGCGATACCAGCTCGGCGCCGAAACCGCAGGTGCGGGTGGCTTCGTGTACCACCACGCAGCGGCCGGTTTTCTTCACCGACTTGACGATGGTTTCCAGGTCCAGCGGCCACAGGCTGCGCAGGTCGATGACTTCGGCATCGACGCCGGATTCTTCGGCAGCGACTTGCGATACGTAGACGGTGGTGCCGTAGGTCAGCACGGTCACGTCCTTGCCCGGGCGAGTGATCGCGGCAACGTCCAGCGGCACGGTGTAGTAACCGTCCGGCACCTGGGCTTGCGGATGTTTCGACCACGGGGTTACCGGGCGGTCGTGATGGCCATCGAACGGGCCGTTGTACAGGCGTTTCGGCTCGAGGAAGATCACCGGGTCATCGTTTTCGATGGAGGCGATCAGCAAGCCTTTGGCGTCGTACGGGTTGGACGGCATCACCGTACGCAGACCGCAGACCTGAGTGAACATCGCCTCGATGCTCTGGCTGTGGGTCTGGCCGCCGTAGATGCCGCCGCCGCAAGGCATGCGCAGGGTCATCGGTGCAGTGAATTCGCCGGCCGAGCGATAACGCAGACGCGCTGCTTCGGAGATGATCTGGTCGGAGGCGGGGTAAACGTAGTCGGCGAACTGGATTTCGGCGACCGGACGCAGTCCGTAGGCGCCCATGCCGACAGCCACGCCGACGATGCCGCTTTCCGAAATCGGTGCGTCGAACACCCGCGAGGTGCCGTACTTCGTCTGCAGGCCTTCGGTGCAGCGGAACACACCGCCGAAGTAACCGACGTCCTGGCCGAAGACGACGACGTTGTCATCACGCTCAAGCATCACATCCATGGCCGAGCGCAGGGCCTGGATCATGGTCATGGTGGTCGTGGTCATGGCGGTTTCCAACTGAATATTGTTGTTGTGATCGTTCATGTCAGATCCCCAACTGCTGACGCTGGCGCTTCAAGTGCTCCGGCATCTCTTTGTAGACGTCTTCGAACATGGTCGCGGCGCTTGGAATCTGGCCGCCGGCGAGGGTGCCGTACTGTTCGGCCTGTTTCTGCGCAGCAATCACTTCGGCCTCGAGTTCAGCGCTGACGGCGGTGTGCTCATCCTCCGACCAGTGACCGACCTCGATCAGGTGCTGTTTCAGACGCGCGATCGGATCGCCGAGCGGGAAGTGGCTCCAGTCATCGGCAGGGCGGTATTTCGATGGGTCGTCGGAGGTCGAGTGCGGGCCGGCGCGGTAGGTGACCCATTCGATCATGGTCGGGCCGAGGTTGCGGCGGGCGCGTTCGGCAGCCCAGGCGGAAGCAGCGTAGACCGCGTAGAAGTCGTTACCGTCCACGCGCAGCGAGGCGATGCCGCAACCGACGCCGCGTCCGGCGAAAGTCGTGGCTTCACCGCCGGCGATGGCCTGGAAGGTGGAAATTGCCCACTGGTTGTTGACCACGTTGAGGATCACCGGCGCCCGATAAACGTGGGCGAAGGTGAGGGCGGTGTGGAAGTCCGATTCGGCGGTGGCGCCGTCCCCGATCCATGCCGAGGCGATTTTGGTGTCGCCCTTGATCGCCGAGGCCATGCCCCAGCCAACGCCCTGAATGAATTGGGTGGCGAGGTTGCCGGAAATGGTGAAGAAGCCAGCGTCCTTGACCGAGTACATGATCGGCAACTGGCGGCCCTTGAGCGGATCGCGCTCGTTGGACAGCAACTGGCAGATCAGGTCGACCAGCGGTACATCGCGGGCCATGAGGATGCTTTGCTGGCGATAGGTCGGGAAGCACATGTCATCGATGTTCAGCGCCAATGCCTGGGCGCTGCCGATGGCTTCTTCGCCAAGGCTCTGCATGTAGAACGACATCTTTTTCTGCCGCTGGGCGACGACCATGCGGTTGTCGTAGATGCGCGTCTTGAGCATCGCGCGCATGCCTTTGCGCAGGATCTCGACCGGCACGTTTTCGGCCCACGGGCCGAGGGCGTTGCCCTGATCGTCAAGCACGCGAATCAGGCCACGGGCGAGGTCGGCGGTATCGGCAGGTTCTACATCGACAGGGGGTTTGCGCACCGTACCGGCATCGGTCAGATGCAGGTAGGAAAAATCGGTTTTGCAGCCGGGACGGCCCGAGGGTTCAGGGACGTGCAGGCGCAGCGGTTCATACGCTTGGGTCATGGCTTCTACGCTCGATCTTGTGAATTTCTTGTAGTGAGCTGGCAGTCATTCCCGGGTAGGGGAAATCTTGTCCTACAACAATCATAGGCGTGGCCAAGAAGAATATTTCTCTGTGTTTCGTTGCGCTGGCGACCATTTGCAGATAGAAATTCTGCATAAACATAAAAAACAGGTGGTTTTGTCTCATGCGCAAACTGGACCGTACCGACATCGGCATTCTCAACAGCCTTCAAGAGAACGCGCGGATCACCAATGCCGACCTCGCCCGTTCGGTGAACCTGTCGCCGACGCCATGCTTCAACCGGGTCAAGGCCATGGAAGAATTGGGCTTGATTCGCGAGCAGGTCACGCTGCTGGATGCCGATCTGCTGGGGCTGCATGTGAATGTGTTCATTCACGTCAGCCTGGAAAAGCAGGTGGAGGAAGCGCTGCAGCACTTCGAGGAGGCGATTTCTGATCGGCCGGAGGTGATGGAGTGCTATCTGATGGCCGGCGATCCGGATTATCTGATCCGTGTGCTGGTGCCAAGCATTCAGTCGCTGGAACGCTTCATGATGGATTTTCTGACCAAGGTGCCGGGGGTGGCGAACATCCGCTCCAGCTTTGCGCTGAAGCAAGTGCGTTATAAGACCGCGTTGCCGTTGCCGGCTAATGGATTGACCCTGGGCGCATAACCTGACCTGATGCACCCGACCCGACCCGACCCGACCCGACCCGCCGACGCCGATCGTTCCCACGCTCCGCGTGGGAATGCCGCCAGGGACGCTCCGCGTTCCGCCTTAAGAAGTGACGCAGAGCGTCACGGGATGCATTCCCACGCAGAGCGTGGGAACGATCAGACTTAGGGCGCCTGACTAGGGGTCAGAGTTTGTTGAGCGGAATCTTCAGGTACACCACGCCATTGTCCTCAGGCGCCGGCATATTCCCCGCCCGTACATTCACCTGAATCGCCGGGAGCAGCAATGTCGGCATGCCCAGCCCGGCATCTCGCTGGGTGCGCATTTCGACGAACGCCGCTTCATCGATCCCGTCATGCACATGAATATTGCTTTTGCGCTGTTCGCCGACAGTGGTCTGGCACTGCGAGGCGCGGCCCTCGGGCGGGTAATCGTGGCAAACGTAAAGCTTCACGCTGGCCGGAAACGCCAACAGCTTCTGGATCGACTTGAACAAGTGCTGCGCATTGCCACCGGGGAAATCACAGCGCGCGGTGCCGACATCGGGCATGAACAGCGTGTCGCCGACGAGGATCTGTTCGCCGTCGACCAGGTAGGCCATGTCCGCTGGCGTATGGCCGGGGACGTGCAGGGCGGTGGCCCTGAGGTTGCCGATCATGAACGACTCGTTCGGCGCGAACAGGTGATCGAACTGCGAGCCATCGACGCAAAATTCCGGCTCCAGATTGAACAGCGCCTTGAACACATTCTGCACTTTGCTGATCGATTCACCGATGGCGATCTTGCCGCCCAGTTCTCGACGCAGGTACGGCGCGGCGGATAGGTGATCGGCGTGGGCGTGGGTTTCCAGCAGCCATTGCACCTGCAAGCGATGCGCTCGGACGAAGGCGATGATCTTGTCCGCCTGCGCCGTGCCGGTGCGCCCGGCGGCGCCGTCGTAATCGAGCACCGGGTCGACGATCGCGCACTGGCCGCCGTCGGCTTCGTAGACCACGTAGCTGTAGGTCGAGGAGGCGGGGTCGAGGAACGCTTCAATCAGGGCGGGCATGGCGAAAACCTGTGCTGGGTAATTTCGGGTTGCAACACTTTATGTAAAAACATAATGTTCGCAGCTTAAGTGACCTTCAAGGCCTCGTGCAAATGCAATCCAGTCTGACCGAATGTGAAGTCGCCCAACTGCGCGCCTCGGCGTCCAAAGCCTGCGCCTTGCTCAAAGCCCTGGCCAATGAGGATCGCCTGTTGATCCTCTGTCAACTGACCCAGGGCGAACGCAACGTCGGCGAACTGGAAAAAATGACCGGCGTACGCCAGCCGACGCTGTCCCAGCAACTGGGCATCTTGCGCGATGAAGGCCTGGTCGCGACCCGCCGCGAAGGCAAATACATTTTCTATGGCCTGGCCAGTCACGAAGTGATCCAGGTGATGAAAACCCTTTCGGGGCTCTATTGCGGAGCGGTACTCAAGAGCTGGGAACAGCCATAAATGCCAGCCCTAACACTTACTTACCCTGTGGGAGCTGGCTTGCCAGCGATGAGGACTTATCAGCGAACATTTATGTGACTGACACACCGCTATCGCTGGCAAGCCAGCTCCCACAGGTTCTTTGGTTTGACCCGAACAAATCCTTGCGTGCAGCAAAAGGAACAAGCAATGAACGATCAACACTGGGGCCTATCCATCAGTGCGGACATCGTGGTCATCGGCGGTGGCACGGCCGGCATCGGTTTTGTCGCCAGCCTGCTCAAGCGTGACCCGCAGCTTAAAGTCACCGTGATCGAACCGAGTTCACAGCACTACTATCAACCGGCGTGGACGCTGGTCGGCGGTGGCGCGTTTGACGTGAAGCACACGGTCAGGCCGATGAGCAAAGTCATGCCGCGTCAGGCGACGTGGATTCAGGCCAGTGTCAGCGCCATCGACCCGCAAAGCCGTCAACTCACCCTCGACGACCAGCGCACCGTCAGCTATCAGAACCTGATCGTCTGCCCCGGCCTGCGCCTGGCCTGGGAGAAAATCGAAGGCTTGCAGGAAAGCCTCGGCCAGCACGGCGTCACCTCCAACTACAGCTATCAACACGCCCAGTACACCTGGGATCAAGTGCAGAAACTGCGCGATGGCCGGGCGCTGTTCACCCAGCCGGCGATGCCGATCAAATGCGCCGGCGCGCCGCAAAAAGCCCTGTACCTGTCTTGCGATCACTGGCGCAAATCCGCCGTGCTGAAAGACATCAATGTCGAATTCAATCTCGCTGGCGCTGCGCTGTTTGGCGTGCCGACCTTCGTGCCGCCGTTGATGAAGTACATCGAACAGTACGACGCGCAACTGGCTTTCAACTCGAATCTGGTCAAGGTCGACGGCCCGGCAAAAACCGCGTGGTTTGAAGTCAAGGACGCCGACGGCAATGTCAGCCGGGTCGCGAAAACCTTCGACCTGCTGCACGTCGTGCCGCCACAAGTCGCGCCGGATTTCATCGCACAGAGTCCGCTGGCCGATGCCGGCGGTTGGTGCGAAGTCGATCCACACAGCCTGCAGCATCCGCGTTATCCCGACGTGTTCGCACTGGGCGATATCTGCGGCACCAGCAATGCGAAAACTGCCGCAGCGGTGCGCAAGCAGGTTGTCGTCGTTGCGCAGAACCTGCTGGCCGCGCGCAAACAACAGCCGCTGCCGCTCAAGTACGACGGCTACGGTTCCTGCCCGCTGACGGTGGAGAAGGGCAAGGTGATCCTCGCCGAGTTCGGCTATGGCGGCAAACTGCTGCCGACCTTCCCGCTGGACCCGACCGTGGCCCGCCGTTCGGCATGGTGGCTGAAGGCGACGTTGCTGCCGTGGTTCTACTGGCACGGCATGCTCAAGGGCCGCGAGTGGCTGACGCGTCTGTCCAGGGTCGACTGAAAAAACTCCTATGTTGCTGGCAAGTCTGTTTGGCGTGGTGATGGGGCTGGTGCTTGGCCTGACCGGCGCGGGCGGCGGGATTCTCGCAGTGCCGGCGCTGGTGCTCGGGCTCGGCTGGACGATGACGCAAGCGGCGCCGGTGGCCTTGTTTGCGGTCGGCAGCGCGGCAGCGGTCGGGGCGATCGATGGTTTGCGCCATGGCCTGGTGCGTTACCGCGCGGCGCTGTTGATCGCCGCGTTGGGTGCGGTGTTTTCGCCGCTGGGGATCTACTTCGCGCATCAGTTGCCGGAAAAGATTCTGATGATGCTGTTCAGTCTGCTGATGGTCGTGGTCGCCTGGCGAATGTTCAGAAAGGACCGTCAGCAAGCGGGGCCGAGCGATCACGGCCACGCCAGTTGGGGCCAGAAAAACTGCATGCTCAACGAGCAGACCGGGCGCTTCGACTGGACCGCCAAATGCACCGCCACCCTTGCTGCACTGGGCGCGATTACCGGCGTGGTTTCGGGTTTACTTGGCGTCGGCGGCGGCTTTCTGATTGTGCCGGCGTTCAAGCAACTGACCGATGTGCAGATGCGCGGCATCGTTGCGACGTCGTTGATGGTGATCAGTCTGATTTCCGCGATCGGGGTGATCGGCGCGTTTCATGCGGGTGTGCGTATCGACAGTCAGGGTGCGGCGTTCATTGTCGCCAGCATCGTTGGCATGATCGTCGGTCGCAGGCTGTGCGCGCAGGTGCCGGCGCGGGCGTTGCAGGTGGGGTTTGCCAGTGTCTGTCTGGTGGTGGCGGGGTACATGTTGGTGCGGGCGTGAAGATCAACAGATCACAGCCTCGTTGCACTCGACAGCTCCTACAGGGGTATGCGATTCCTGCAGGAGCTGCGATCTTTTCAGCGGGTTACAACACCAGGTGCGGCAGCCACAGCGAAATCGCTGGAACGTAGGTCACCAGCAGCAGCACCAGGAACAGCACGCCATAGAACGGCAGCAGCGCTTTTACGGTGCTTTCGATACTGACCTTGCCCACCGCCGAGCCGACGAAGAGCACGGCGCCTACCGGCGGTGTTATCAATCCGATCCCCAGGTTGACCAGCATGATCATGCCGAACTGCACCGGATCGACACCGATGCCCATGATCACGGGCATCAGGATCGGCGTGAGGATCAGGATCAGCGGCGCCATGTCCATCACTGTGCCCAACAGCAGCAACATCACGTTGATGCACATCAGGATCACGTAGCGGTTGTCCGACAGGGTCAGGAACAGCGTGGTGATCTTCGCCGGGATCTGCATCAGGGTCATGATGTAGCCGAAGCTGGCGGCGAAACCGATCAGGATCATCACAATGGAGATGGTGCGCACCGTGCGGTGCATCAGCTTGGGCAGTTCGCTCCATTTGTAGTCGCGGTAGATGAACATGGTCACGAAGAATGACCACAGCACCGCGATGGCCGCCGATTCAGTGGCGGTGAAAATACCCGAGAGAATGCCGCCGAGGATGATCACCATCGCCATCATGCCCCACAGGGCTTCGCCGACGATCTTCAGCGCCTGGCGCATCGGAATCACTTCGCCCTTGGGGTAGTTGCGCTTTTTCGCGAAGATCAGGCACAGCACCATCAGGCAGGCGCTCATCAGCAGGCCCGGGACGATGCCGGCCATGAACAGCGAAGCGATCGACACCGTACCGCCTGCAGCCAGGGAGTAGAGCACCGAGTTATGGCTTGGCGGGGTCAGCAGGGCTTGCACAGAACCGCTGACGGTCACGGCGGTGGAGAAGTCCCGTGGATAGCCCTTGCGTTCCATTTCCGGAATCAGCACCGAACCCACCGACGCCGTGTCAGCCACCGACGAACCGGAGATCGCGCCGAAGAAAGTCGAGGCAACAATGTTGACCAGCGACAGGCCACCGCGGACGAAACCCACCAGCACCCCCGCACACGCCACCAACCGCCGGGACATGCCGCCCTCGGCCATGATCGCACCGGCGAGGACGAAGAACGGAATGGCCAGCAGCGAGAATTTGTTCACCCCCGAGGCGACCTGGATCATCACCGCCTGGAACGGGATGTCGATCCACCATGCGCCGATCAGCGCAGCGGCGCCCAACGCGTAGGCGACCGGCATGCCGATCAGGATCAATACGATAAAACTGCCCAGCAGAATCAGAGCGTCCATTAAGCGGCACCTTCACTTTCTTCAACCAGGTCGAACTGCACGACCCGCCGTTTGCTCTGGTCACCGAGCAAGAGTTTTTCCAGAACAAAAATCAGCGTCAGCAGGCCGCCCACGGGGATCGGCAGATAGGTCACGCCAACGCGCAGATCGGGCAGGGCGGCCATGAACTGGTTCCAGGTGGAGATGCACAGCTTGGTGCCCCAGATGGTCATGAAGATGCAGATTGCCGCCATCAGCAGTTGCGAAAAAATCGCTGCTGCGGATTTCAGCTGCGGTGGCATGCGGTCGGTGAGCATGGCCACGGCCATGTGCGCACCGGCGCGGTAACTGGCGGCGGCGCCGATGAAGGTGAACACCATCATCAGCAGGATCGCCGTCGGCTCTGGCCAGCTCGAACCGGTGCCGAGCACGTAGCGGGCGAAGACGCCCCAGGGAATCATCAGGGAAATCGCCAGGACGGAAAGGCCGGCGACCCAGATGCACGTCATGTAGATCTTGTCGTTGATACGCAGCAGCAGATTCTTCATCGGGTTCCACCGTAACCGGGCGCGCCTGAACCGCTGGCGCGCCGGGCCTTTTTCATGAGTACGGAGCGGGAGGTGTTACTGAACGGCTTCGATCTTTTTGATCAGATCTGCGTACTTCGCACCGTACTTTTCACGTACCGGAGCGGTGGCGTCGTAGAAGGGTTTCTTGTCAACGGTGATGAACTCGACGCCGGCGGCCTTGAGTTTTTCTTCACTGGCGGCGGACTTCTTGTCCCACAACACGCGTTCTTCAGCCTGGGCAGCTTTGGCCGCCGTTTTCACCATCTTCTGTTGATCCGGAGTGAGTCTTTCCCAGGTGATTTTCGACATCACGATCGGCTCTGGCAGGATCAGGTGACCGGTCAGGCTGTAGAACTTGGCGTTCTGGAAGTGGTTGTGTTCGAGCAGGGTCGGCGGGTTGTTTTCCGCGCCGTCGATCACGCCGGTCTGCAGGGCGCTGAAGATTTCCCCGGTGTCCATGGCGATACCGTTACCGCCCATGGCGTTCATCATGTCGATGAACATCGGGTTGCCTTGTACGCGGATTTTCATGCCCTTGAGGTCTTCGAGCTTGCGCACCGGTTTCTTGGTGTAGATGTTGCGCGTGCCGCCGTCCATCCACGCCAGGGCCACCAATTTGAATTCGGAGTTGGTGATCTTGTCGAGAATCTCATCGCCCACCGGGCCATCGATGACGTTACGCATGTGTTGCTGGTCGCGGAAAATGAACGGCATGTTGAACACGTTCACATCCGGCACCACGGGGCCGACGATACCCAGGCTGACCCGGGACATCTGTATCGCGCCGACTTGCATCTGCTCGATGACTTCCTTCTCGGAACCGAGCACTCCGCCCGGGAAGTACTGGAAGGTCAGTTCGCCGTTGGTTTCCTTGGTCAGGGTCTTGCCCATGTTTTCTTCGGCCACCACGGTTGGATAACCGGCGGGGTGGATGTCAGCGAATTTGAGTTTTATTTCTGCCTGAGCGGAACCAGCGAAGGTGAAAATCAGCGGAAGTGCAGCGGCGAGCAAGGTGCGTTTGAAGTTCATGAGGGGTGAGTCTCCAGTCTTGTTATTTTTGTGTTCAAGGCGCAGCGGTGCAGCAGAGGGTCTAAAGCAAATCGTTGAATTGCGGTTCGGCGAGGCCCTTGACGCCTGGCTTCAGGGCGAACACGCCGCCGGCCAGGGATTGCGGATCGTGGTCATCGCCGGGGCGAATCGAGGCGACAAACAAGGTGTCCAGGTTGCTGCCTCCAAAAGCGCACATGGTCGGTTTCTTCACTGGTACTTCCAGCGAGAAATCCAGTCGGCCATCCGGGGCGAAGCGGTGAATCAGGCCGGCGTCGTTGGCGCAGATCCAGTAGCAGCCTTCGGCATCCACGGCAGCGCCATCGGGGCGGCCGGGGAAATGGTTCATGTCGACGAAGATTCGGCGATTCGATGGAGTGCCGGTCTCGGTGTCGTAATCGAAGGCCCAGATCAGTTGCACATTGGGGTGCGAATCCGACAGGTACATGGTCTTGCCGTCAGGGCTGAAAGCGAGGCCGTTGGGTACGATGAAGCCATCCAGTTGCGCTTCGATCACGCCAGTCTGCCCGGCGCCGTAGCGATAGAGCCGGCCTTCAGGCGCGTTCAGGCCCATGTTCAGCACCATGCTGCCCGCCCAGAAACGCCCTTGGCGATCGCAGCGACCGTCGTTGAGGCGCATGTCCGCGCGGCTGTGCCCGACGGTGGCGAGCAATTCGCTGTCGAGGCTGCCGTCGCTGTGCGGGTGCAGGCGATAGAAACCGCTTTCCATGCCGGCGACCCAGCCGCCACTGCGGTGGCGGCTGATGCAGGCGAGCATTTGCGGGGCTTTCCACGAGGCGACGTGCCCGGTGTCAGCGCTCCAGCGTTGCAGCCCGCCGTTGGGAATATCGACCCAGTACAGGGCGTTTTCCTGCGGCACCCAGACCGGGCTTTCACCGACCGCGTTGCGGGCGTCGACGATCAATTCGGCTTGCATACTCATTCCCTTGGTTTTTATTGGAGGGGGATCAAGTCGAGCGATCAATCGCCAAACGGGCCTGCTGCGACGAAGGCGCCGCCCTGATAGATCCGCGCCGGATCATCGTCGGCTGGCATCGGTTGCGCTTCGACCTTGTCGCGGAACACTTCCGAGGTGTCCTTGGCTTCGAAACCGAGGTGGCTGGCGTAGCGGTTGTCCCACCAGACGTCTTTGTTGCCGGACATGCCGTAGACCACGGTGTGGCCGACGTTTGGTGTGTACAGCGAGCGTTCGAGCAGTTGCGTGAGATCGTCGAAGCTCAGCCAGGTGTGCATCATCCGGCGGTTCTGCGGTTCGGGGAACGAGGAGCCGATGCGGATGCTGACGGTTTCGATACCGTAGCGATCGAAGTAGAAACTGGCCATGTCTTCGCCGTAGGACTTGGACAAGCCGTAGTAACCGTCGGGGCGGCGTGGAGATATGGCGTCGAGTTTCTCGTCCTGTTTGTAGAAACCGATGACGTGGTTGGAGCTGGCGAAGATCACCCGCTTCACACCATGCTTGCGTGCCGCTTCGTAAATGTGGAACACGCCGCAGATGTTGGCGCCGAGGATTTCTTCGAACGGGCGCTCGACCGAGACGCCGCCGAAATGCAGGATCGCATCGACTCCTTCGACCAGTTGATGCACGGCTTGCTTGTCGGCGAGGTCGCAGAGCACGACTTCTTCGTGGTCATCGACGGCCGGGGCGAGGGCGGCGATGTCGGACAGGC
The DNA here is from genome assembly GCF_031456345.1 of Pseudomonas sp. 2957. Taxonomy (NCBI): domain Bacteria; kingdom Pseudomonadati; phylum Pseudomonadota; class Gammaproteobacteria; order Pseudomonadales; family Pseudomonadaceae; genus Pseudomonas; species Pseudomonas sp. 2957. The sequence goes on along the minus strand of NZ_JAVDUL010000002.1, from coordinate 692,106 downwards.
GCAGCACATTAGCGTAAGGGCGCAGGCGTTCGCGCAGAACTTTGCCCAAGCCTCCGGCGGCACCGGTCAGCAGCAGGCGGTTGAAAGGAGCGCGGGGGGTAGAGGTAGACGTCATGGCAATCCCTGAACACATTGTTATTAGGTTTGTTGTAGGTTGTCGTATGACTGCGCTGAAGTATCGGTAGGGTTTCCGGATCTTGTCAACGCGACTTTTGGTGTAGATGACGGAAGGGGCGATTCATTTTCTCAACACCCTATACCTGACTTGCAATGCAATCCCCTTGTGGGAGCGAGCCTGCTCGCGAAGGCGTTGTGCCAGTCAGAACAAGTCGACTGGTCCGGCGCTTTCGCGAGCAGGCTCGCTCCCACAGGGCAAACCGCCAACCCTTACAACAACGAAATCGGATAGCTGATGAAAATCCGGTTCTCGTCAAATTCGTTGGTGCTGAAGTCCCGGCGAATGGTCGCGTTGCGCCATTTCACGTTGAGGTTCTTCAGCGGGCCGCTCTGCACGGTGTAGGCCAGTTCCGATTCGCGGCCCCATTCCTTGCCGTCGTTGGTGGTGGCGGTGTGCACGTTATCGCCGCTGATATAGCGGTTCATCAGGGTCAGGCCAGGCACGCCCAGCGCAACGAAGTTGTAGTCGTGACGCACCTGCCAGGAGCGCTCTTTGGCGTTGTCATAACTGGCGTTGTAACTGTCGTTGGCCAGGGTGCCGCCGCTGGTGCCGTTGACGCGCATCCAGGCATCGTCGCCGGTGAGTTTCTGCAGGCCGACGTAGAAGGTGTTGCCACCGTACTTGGCCGAGAGCAGGGCGAACGCGGTCTTGTTGTCGAGGTCGCCGGCCTGAGCGCTGCCGTCTTCCTTGCCGGTGAAGAAACCGAGGTTGGCGCCCAGCGTCCAGTCGCCCATCGGCTGGCTGTGGCTGAGGTTGAAATACTGCTGCTGATAGATGTCGGTGAGCTCGGCGTACCACACGCCGACCATCGTGCGTTTTTCGTTGAAGCTGTATTCGCCGCCGCCGAAGTTGAAGCGATCGGAGGTGAATGCACCGCGGCCGTTCATCGACATGTCTTCCATGCTCGCGTCGTTGCGCGGGCTGTTGCCACGGAACTGGCCGCCGTAGACGGTCAGGCCGTTGATTTCAGTGGACGTGATCTGGCCACCGCGAAAGGTCTGCGGCAGGGAGCGGCCGTCGTCGGAGCGCAGGATCGGCAATACCGGCATCCATTCGCCGACCTTCAATTCGGTCTTCGAGACTTTGGCTTTCAGCGCCACGCCGAGGCGGCCGAAATTGTCAGCCGGGCGCCCGTCATCATGGATCGGCAACAGTTGCGTGCCGCCAGTGCCTTTGCCGCCATCAAGCTTCTGCGAATACAGCCCGAGCACATCGAGGCCGAAGCCCACCGTGCCTTGGGTGAAGCCGGATTTGGCATCGAGAATGAAGCTCTGCGTCCACTCTTCAGCCTTGCCCTGCGGATAGGCCGGGTTGACGAAGTTGCGGTTGAAGTAGGCGTTGCGCAGGTTCAGCGTGGCTTTGCTGTCGTCGAGGAAGCCTTCGGCATCGGCGCTCATGGGCAAGGCCAGAGCGAGGCTGCTGCAACCGATCAGGCTGAGGGTCGAACGCGGCTTGAAATGGGCAAAACGTGAAGGGCGGACGGAATTGCGGGCGAGTGGGCTCACTGTGACGCTCCCTGGATCGTTTGTTGTTTTTATTATTTGTCATACGTCGTCGTACAACATCGATGCGGATATTTCCCAGATTTTCAGGGATTGTCAACTGGAAGTTATACGATGACCTCCCATGCGACGCCGAACCCATGTGGGAGCGAGCCTGCTCGCGAATGCGGACTTTCAATCAATGAAGTTGTCGACTGACACAGCGCTTTCGCGAGCAGGCTCGCTCCCACAGGGTTCCTTGGTGTCTGTCGAGTCGTGTATTGCCCGTGAAATTGCGGCAAACTTCCCTCACCCCCAGCACCAGGCCGATTCATGGATAAATACGCCCCGCGCAACTGGCAACCCCACGAAAAGCCCAGCCTGCCCGGTTCTCCGTCGACACCGCTGCACTCCACGCCCAAGCGCCTGGCGTACGCGGCGGTTGGCGTGCTGGTGGCGGTGACCGGTGGGCTGGGAAACTCGCTGGTGGTTGCCAACCTGCCTTACCTGCAAGGCTCGCTCGGCGCGACCACGGCGGAGATGGCCTGGCTGCCGGCGGCGTATGTGATGACCAACGTGTCGATGAACCTGCTGCTGGTGAAGTTTCGCCAGCAATTCGGCTTGCGCGCGTTCACCGAAGTGTTTCTGGTGCTGTATGCGCTGGTGACCTTCGGCCATTTGTTCGTCAACGATCTCAACTCGGCAGTGGCGGTGCGAGCGGCGCACGGCATGGTCGGTGCGGCGCTGAGCTCGCTGGGTCTGTATTACATGGTGCAGGCGTTTCCGGCGAAGTGGCGGCTCAAAGCGTTGGTACTCGGCCTCGGCACTTCGCAATTGGCGTTGCCGCTGGCGCGGCTGTTTTCCGAAGACCTGTTGCAGATCGCCGAATGGCGCGGCCTCTATCTGTTCGAATTGGGCATGGCCCTGCTGTCACTCGGCTGTGTGTTGCTGCTGAAGTTGCCGCCCGGTGACCGCTTCAAGACCTTCGAAAAACTCGACTTCCTGACCTTCGCCATTCTCGCCACCGGTGTGGCGTTGTTGTGCGCGGTGCTGTCGCTGGGGCGCATCGACTGGTGGCTGGAGGCGGACTGGATCGGCGTGGCGCTGGCCTGTTCGATCGCGCTGATCATTATGGGCCTGGCCATTGAGCACAATCGCAGCAACCCGATGTTGATGACCCGCTGGCTGGGCAGCGGAACGATGATTCGCCTGGCGCTCGCGGTGACCCTGATTCGCATGGTCACCTCGGAGCAATCCACCGGCGCGGTCGGTTTCATGCAGAACCTCAACATGGGCTATGAGCAATTGCACAGTCTGTATGTGGTGATGCTGATCGGCAGTATCGCCGGGCTTGCCACCAGCGCACTGACCATCGACCCCAAACACTTGCTGATGCCGTTGATCATCTCGCTGGCACTGATGGCCACCGGTTCGGTGATGGACAGTTTTTCCAACAACCTGACACGCCCGCAAAATCTCTACTTCAGCCAGTTCCTGCTGGCGTTCGGCAGTACGTTTTTTCTCGGCCCGACCATGGTCTTCGGCACGCGCAACGTGCTGACCAATCCGCGCAACCTGGTGAGTTTTTCCGTGCTGTTCGGGATCTGCAACAACCTCGGTGGGCTGCTCGGCGCGGCGTTGCTTGGCACTTTTCAGATCGTGCGGGAGAAGTACCACTCCAGCCACATCGTCGATCATCTGGTGATGTCCGATCCGTTGGTGGCGGCGCGCGTGCAGAGTGGCGGTTCGGCCTACGGCGGTTTGCTCGCCGACCCGAGCCTGCGCAATCTGGCCGGCATTCGCAGCCTCGCCAATGCGGCAACACGCGAAGCGAACGTGCTGGCCTATAACGATGTCTTCATGCTGATCGCGGTCATTGCCGTCCTGACCATGATCTGGCTTTCGATTCGTGCGTTGTGGCTGATGAGCACCACCAAAGCCATTGAGCCGACACCTTCCGTACCACCCAGCGGTGCCACTTCTTCATGACCGAACCGACCACCACAACCACCAATGCCATCGCCGCCACGCCTGAAGGGGAAGCGCCGCCATCGTCGCCGAACACTGCGCCGCGTTCGCTGCGGGTGCGGATCATATCTTCGCTGGGCTTTGCCGCAATCGCCATCGTCGGCGTGCTGATCGTGCTGTATGCGTGGCAACTGCCGCCGTTCAGCAGTGCGGTCGAAACCACCGAAAACGCCTTGGTGCGCGGGCAGGTGACGATCATCGGCCCGCAGCTCAGCGGCTATGTGTTCGAGGTGCCGGTGCAGGACTTCCAGTACGTCAAGGCCGGGGATCTGCTGGTGCGTCTGGACGACCGCATTTATCAGCAACGCCTCGACCAGTCCCTGGCACAACTGGCGGTGCAGAAGGCCGGGCTGGCCAACGTCGTGCAGCAACGCAACAGCGCCGAGGCAACGATCAAATTGCGTCAGGCGGTGCTCGCCGACAGCCAGGCGCAGTTGCGCAAGAGCGAGGCCGATCTGCGGCGTAATCAGGAACTGGTGCGCGACGGCTCGGTGTCCAAGCGCGAATTCGACGTGACCCTTGCTGCCAACGCGCAGAGCACGGCTTCTGTGGCGCAGGCCAAGGCCAATCTGGAAATCGCCCGTCAGGATCTGCAAACGGTGATCGTCAATCGCGGCTCGCTGGAGGCCGCCGTGGCCAGTGCCGAAGCAGCGGTGCAACTGGCGCGCATCGATCTGTCGAACACGCGAATTGTCGCCCCGCGCGACGGCCAGCTCGGGCAGATCGGCGTGCGCTTGGGCGCCTACGTCAACTCCGGCGCGCAATTGATGGCGCTGGTCCCGGACCAGAAATGGGTGATCGCCAACATGAAGGAAACCCAGATGGCCAACGTACGTGTCGGGCAACCGGTGCGCTTCACCGTCGACGCCTTGAACCACCGCAGATTCACCGGCCATGTGCAGCATATTTCGCCGGGCACCGGCTCGGAATTTGCCTTGCTGCAGGCCGACAACGCCACCGGCAACTTCGTCAAGATCGCCCAGCGGGTGCCGGTGCGCATCACTATCGATCCCGATCAGCAGGAAGCAGAACGCTTGCGGCCGGGGATGTCAGTTGTTGTCAGCATCGACACCGCCGCCGGCGACACCCAACCCCACTGATCAATGCATAACCCTGTGGGAGCGAGCCTGCTCGCGAAAGCGTCGTATCAGTAACATTTCTTTATCTGACACACCGCTTTCGCGAGCAGGCTCGCTCCCACAGGATTAGTGCTCACGGGCTCTATTCATTCGGGCGAGGGGGTGACCCGGCAACTTTTGCGGTTGCGAATCTGCTCGTCGCTGGGCCTCTCGCGAACGAATTCGAAACGCGGTTCGCCTTCGCTGTAATGCACCAGCCAGCCCCATTCCAGTTCGCTTTCGTCCTGTCCGGGATGTGGTGGCCGGGCCCACCAGGGTTCTTTGCTGAGGATCTCGCGCATGGCAGCCTCCGGTTGATGGCAATCCCTGAACTATAGCTTCCTGTCGCGAGTCGTCAGAACAGGCTGTGTAGAATCGGCGCGATCATGACGAACAAGGGGGCAGGGCAATGATTGATGGGGTGCGCAAGGATGAACCTGCAAAGCGGCTGTTCTTTGCCCTGGATTGCCCGCCGGCGCAGCGCAAGGCAATCGCCCAGTGGCGCGCAGAACTGGGCCTGCGCAGCGGCAAACCGGTGCCGGCGGATAACTTTCATCTGACTCTGCTGTTCCTCGGTGCGGTGCCGTTGGCGCAGATTCACGGCGTCTGCGAAGCAGCGGGCAGTGTGCGTATTCCGGGCGAAACGTTGCGTATTGAGCTGGATCGCTTGCAGGTCTGGCATCGCGCCGGTGTGCTGTCGCTGGCGCCCGAGCAGGCACCGCCGGCGCTGTTGCGCCTGGTCTACGCGCTGGAGCAGGCGATGCTGCCGTTCGGTTTTGAACAACCCACCCACGAGTTCCGTCCGCACTTGACGCTGGCCCGCGAGTACCGCGCGCCGGAGCCGGAAGCGCGCACGCCGCCGGAGTTTTTCCTGCGCCCTGAACGCTTCGGCTTGTACGAATCGCACAAGGGCCGCTATCGAGTTGTGCAGGACTGGCCGCTGATCTGAACGGACAAAAAAAGGCGCCCGAAGGCGCCTGCAAATTCACCCGAGCCGAGGGAGCCGGGTGAGGCCGTTCAGAGCAGGGTGCAGCGGTGGTAAGGCGCTGCGTGAACGGAAAATTTTCAGCACTGCATTGCTTCATTGTGGGAGCGAGCCTGCTCGCGAAAGGGTCGGCACATGCGGCATCTCAATCGCCTGACACGACGCCTTCGCGAGCAGGCTCGCTCCCACATTTTGATCATCGGTGTTTTTATTTACCGAGCTTCACCCGCGTCCAGCCGCGCGTCATGATCCGCTGCGTGGCAATTGGCTGATCCGGCACTGCATACAACGTCGCCATCACCGCTTGCGACGGATACGAGCCCGGTTCGTTGCGGATCGCTTCGTCCACCAGTGGCGTGGCCGCTGCGTTGGCGTTGCTGTAGCCGATGCTGTTGGTGACTTCGGCAATGATGTCCGGGCGCATCAGGAAATCCATGAACAGGTAGGCGTTGTCGACGTTCGCCGCATCACGGGGGATGGCGACCATGTCGTAGAAACTGCCGGCGCCTTCCTTGGGTATGCTGTAGTCGATCACCACCTTGTTGCCCGATTCCACCGCGCGGGCCTTGGCCTGCAGGACATCGCCGGAGTAACCGACCGCCACGCAGATGTTGCCGTTGGCCAGGTCGGAGATGTACTTCGAGGAATGAAAGTACGCCACGTAAGGGCGGATTTTCATGAACAGCGCTTCGGCTTCGGCGATGTGCGCCTTGTCCTTGTCGTTCACCGGATAGCCCAGGTAGTGCAGGGCGGCCGGGAGCATCTCGGTCGGCGAATCGAGGAAGCTGATGCCGCAGGCTTTGAGTTTTTCCGCGTTCTCCGGTTTGAACAGCAAGTCCCAGGAGTTGGTCGGGGCGTTGGCGCCGAGCACTTCCTTGACCTTCGCCGGGTTGAAACCGATGCCGATCGAGCCCCACATGTACGGGAACGCATGCGCGTTGTCCGGATCACTGGCGGAAGCGTTTTTCAGCAATACCGGGTTGAGATTCTTCCAGTTCGGCAGCTTCGACTTGTCCAGCGGCTGGTAGACGCCGGCTTTGATCTGCTTGGCCAGAAAACTGTTCGACGGCACGACGATGTCATAGCCGGATTTGCCTGCGAGCAGGCGCGCTTCAAGGGTTTCGTTGCTGTCGAAGACGTCGTAGGTCACGCGAATGCCGGTCTCGTCTTCGAATTTCTTCACGGTGTCCGGCGCGATGTAATCGGACCAGTTGTAAACACGCAGCACCTTGTCGTTGGCCTGGGCGCCCATGACCATTGCGCCCATTAAGGACAGTGTCAGCAGAGTCCTGCCAAACATTTTCATCGGTACAACTCCCTTCTTCTTATTCAAAAACACAAAAGCTCGGTGCACTTGAACCTTGTGGCGAGGGGATTTATCCCCGCTCGGCTGCGTAGCAGTCGCAAAACCTGAATACGGAGTCTTCAGGTAGAACTGCAGGGGCCGCTTCGCAGCCCAACGGGGATAAATCCCCTCGCCACAGTTGTTCATCGGTGTTGCTCAGGCAGTCGCCGTTGCCGGCTGTTGCCACGACTCGCTCGCCGTCTGATCCATCGCTTCCTGGATCGCCCGTTTGCGATTGGCTTCGGCCTTGCGGCCGAAATACCAGACGAGGAAAGTCACCAGCGATACCGCCAGTAGAATCAGGCTGGCCACGGCGTTGATCTCGGGTTTCACACCCAGACGCACCGCCGAGAACACTTCCATCGGCAGCGTCGTCGAGCCCGGCCCGGAAACGAAACTCGCCAGCACCAGATCGTCCAGCGACAAGGCAAACGACATCATTCCGCCGGCGGCCAGTGACGGCGCGATCATGGGAATGGTGATCAGGAAAAACACTTTGAATGGTTTGGCGCCGAGGTCCATCGCCGCTTCTTCGATCGACAGATCCAGCTCGCGAAGGCGCGCGGAGACTACCACCGCGACATAGGCTGCACAAAACGTGGTGTGGGCGATCCAGATGGTGACGATGCCGCGCTCCTGCGGCCAGCCGATCAGTTGCGCCATCGCCACGAACAGCAGCAACAGCGACAGACCGGTGATCACTTCCGGCATCACCAACGGCGCGGTCACCAGGCCGCCGAACAGCGTGCGGCCCTTGAAGCGCGTCACCCGCGTCAGCACGAACGCCGCCAGCGTCCCCAGTGCCACAGCGGCAATCGCGGTGTAGCAGGCGATCTCCAGCGAGCGCAGCACCGAGCCCATCAGTTGCGTGTTGTCGAGCAGGCCGACATACCACTTCACTGACCAGCCACCCCACACCGTCACCAGTTTCGAGGCGTTGAACGAGTAGATCACCAGAATCAGCATCGGCAGATAAATGAACATCAAGCCGAAGATCAGCATGAATTTGGAAAAGTTGAAGCGTTTCATCCCCGTGCCTCCATCTCTTTGGCCTGGCTGCGGTTGAACAGCAGAATCGGCACAATCAGGATCAACAGCATCACCACCGCCAGCGCGGAAGCCACCGGCCAGTCGCGGTTATTGAAGAACTCCTGCCACAGCACGCGACCGATCATCAGCGTCTCCGGGCCACCCAGCAGTTCCGGGATCACGAACTCGCCAACTACCGGAATGAACACCAGCATGCAGCCGGCAATGATGCCGTTCTTGGCCAGCGGCACGGTGATCTTCCAGAAGTTGTTGAAGTTGCTCGAACCCAGATCCTGCGCGGCTTCCAGCAGGCTGTTGTCGTGCTTGACGAGGTTGGCGTAGAGCGGCAGAACCATGAACGGCAGATACGCGTAAACCACACCGATATAGACGGCAGTGTTGGTGTTGAGGATCTCGATCGGGTGATCGGTGAGCCCGGTCCACATCAGGAACCCGTTGAGCAGACCGTTGTTGCTGAGGATGCCCATCCACGCATACACGCGGATCAGGATCGCCGTCCAGGTCGGCATCATGATCAACAGCAGCAGGACATTTTGCGTTTCCTTGCCGGTCTTGGTGATCGCGTACGCCATCGGGAAACCGATCACCAGGCACATCAGCGTGCTCAGTGCCGCGACTTTCAGCGAGCCGAGGTACGCCGACAGGTACAGCTCGTCTTCGCCGAGCAGGGTGTAGTTGCCGATGTTCAGCAGCAGCTGGAATTTCTGTTCGGCGAAGGTGTAGATCTCCGAGTACGGCGGGATCGACAGCGCGGCTTCCGAGAAGCTGATCTTCATCACCAGAAAGAACGGCAGCATGAAGAACAGGAACAGCCAGATGAACGGAATGCCGATCACCAGTTTTCGTCCGCTGGGCACCAGGCGCAAGAATTGCTGATTGAAAGTTCTCATGAGCGCAGCACCACGCCGCTGTCGTCTTCCCACCAGACGTAGACTTTGTCGTCCCAGGTCGGCCGCGCGCCACGCCGCTCGGCATTGGCCATGAACGACTGGACGATCTTGCCGCCGGGCAGCTCGACGTAGAACACCGAATGGCCGCCGAGGTAGGCGATGTCGTGGACCTTGCCTTCGGACCAGTTGTAGCGGAACTCCGGTTGAGTGGTGCTGACGAGCATTTTTTCCGGGCGAATGGCGTAGGTGATCGACTTGTCCTGCACCGACGTGCTGACGCCGTGACCGACATAGATCTTCTGCTGCAAGTCGGGGCTGTGAATGATCGCGTGGCCTTCGAGATCTTCCACCACGGTGCCGTCAAAGGCGTTCACGTTGCCGATGAATTCGCAGACCATGCGGCTGACCGGCGCTTCATAAATGTCCACCGGGCTGCCGATCTGCGCGATCCAGCCCAGGTGCATGATCGCGATGCGCTGGGCCATGGTCATGGCTTCTTCCTGGTCGTGGGTGACCATGACGCAGGTCACGCCAACGCGCTCGATGATTTCCACCAGCTCAAGCTGCATCTGCGACCGCAGCTTTTTATCCAGCGCGCCCATCGGCTCGTCGAGCAGCAACAGTTTCGGCCGTTTGGCCAACGAGCGGGCGAGGGCGACGCGCTGACGCTGGCCGCCGGACAACTGGTGCGGGCGGCGCTTGGCGTATTGGGTCATGTGCACCAGACGCAGCATTTCTTCGACGCGGGCATCGATTTCGCTGGCAGGCAAACGGTCCTGCTTGAGGCCGAAGGCGATGTTCTGCGCCACGGTCATGTGCGGGAACAGCGCGTAGGACTGGAACATCATGTTGATCGGCCGCTCGTACGGCGGCATGTCGGTGATGTCCACGCCATCGAGCAGAATCCGCCCCTCGGTCGGCCGCTCGAAACCGGCGAGCATGCGCAGCAGAGTCGATTTGCCCGAACCGGAACCGCCCAGCAGCGCGAAGATTTCGCCCTGATGGATCTCCAGGGACACATCGTCCACGGCCACGGTTTCGTCGAACTTCTTGGTGACACGATCGACTTTCACCAGCACCTTTTTCGGTTGCTGCTGACCTTCGAGTGCCTTGCGGTAAGTGCTGGAGGCGTTTGCCATGTGAAACTCCCAACAGGTGTCGTGTGCCTGGCCAATGTGGCCGGGCTTAAGTGGATTGCGGAACGGTCCGGAATGCCTGTCAGCTCCCACAGGGGATATGCGTTGACCTGAGTGGCCTTTGTCCGTACCGATCCGGCTTGTTCGGCGCCGCCGTCCTGGCTGCCTGGGTCGTACTTGTTGTTATCACGGGTGTTGCGGTTCACGGCTGACGGATGTGCAGATGCACATCCGTCAGCCGTGGGGGCAGTAAATTGTTATCGAGTCTGGGATTGCGTCAGCGCTGACTGCGCTTCGCCGCCCGTTGCCGGCACGCTGCGCCGAACGTCTGGAAAATCTTCAGGTAGTTCGGGTTGTCCAGCACTTGCCATTCCGGGTGCCATTGCACGCCGAGGGCGAAGGTCGGGCTGTGCTCGACCGAGATCGCCTCGATCAAACCGTCCGGCGCCACGGCTTCAGCACGCAGGCCGGGAGCGAGGCGGTCGATGCCTTGGCTGTGAATCGAATTGACCTGAAATTTGTCGGGCAGCCCCAACGCTTCGAACACGCCGCCAGCGATCACGCTGACCGCATGGGCCGGTGCATATTGCACGGCGACATCCGGGCTGTCGGCTTCACGGTGATCAAGCATGCCGGGCAGCTCATGCACCTTCTGATGCAGGCTGCCGCCGAACGCCACATTCATTTCCTGGAAACCACGGCAGATGCCGAGCACCGGAACGCCCGCCGCGATGGCTGCACGCAATAAAGGAAGGGTGGTGGCGTCGCGGGCCGGATCATGATCCGTGCCGGGGGCGCTGGCCGCGCCTTGATAGTGGAAGGGCTCCACGTTCGAGGGAGAGCCGGTAAGCAACAGACCGTCGAGTTGACCGAGCAGGTCTTCGATCTCAGTCAGATTGCCGAGGGAAGGAATGACCACTGGCAACCCTTGAGCGCCAACGCTGACAGCACGTACGTACTTGTCGCCGCTGATGTGATAGGGGTGCAGGCCAATCTGTTTGACGCACGCAGTAACGCCGATCAATGGCTTGAATGCCATTTTTATTCACCTCGAAGTCTGTCACTTGAACGAGCTTTTCCGGAGCTTAGCCTCGTTGATTTTAATTAACAACTGCCATGTAAAAAATTCTAAACGCCATTCATCAAATCACTCAGGTTTACCGGGGTTTGCCGGCGGATATGGCACGAGAGTGTTAAGAAAAGCCCGAAAAATAAAGGCTGCAGGGCAGGGTGTTCGCTATTGACTTCACTTTGCCTTTCGGATTGACTGGCTGCGCAACACGGTGGTGAACATAATAATTAACAGCTAAATAGGTGCATCATGTCGGTCCCTCTGCGTACCGTTCAACTCAACGAAGCCAACGCATTCCTTAAGAAATATCCTGAGGTTTTGTACGTCGACCTTCTGATTGCGGATATGAACGGTGTGGTGCGCGGCAAGCGCATCGAACGCACCAGTCTTCATAAGGTGTACGAAAAAGGCATCAACCTGCCGGCGTCGCTGTTCGCGCTGGACATCAACGGCTCGACGGTGGAAAGCACCGGTCTGGGCCTGGATATCGGCGATGCCGATCGCATCTGCTACCCGATCCCCGGCACCCTGAGCATCGAGCCGTGGCAAAAACGCCCGACCGCTCAACTGCTGATGACCATGCACGAGATCGAAGGTCAGCCGTTCTTCGCCGACCCGCGTGAAGTGCTGGCCAACGTTGTGCGCAAATTCGACGACCTCGGCCTGACCATCTGCGCGGCGTTCGAACTCGAGTTCTACCTGATCGACCAGGACAACGTGAATGGCCGTCCGCAATCGCCACGTTCACCGGTATCCGGTAAGCGTCCGGTGTCGACCCAGGTTTACCTGATCGACGATCTCGACGAATACGTTGACTGCCTGCAAGACATCCTCGAAGGCGCGAAAGAGCAGGGCATTCCCGCTGATGCGATCGTCAAGGAAAGCGCCCCGGCGCAGTTCGAAGTCAACCTGCATCACGTCTCCGACCCGATCAAGGCCTGCGATTACGCGGTCCTGCTCAAGCGTCTGGTGAAGAACATCGCCTACGACCACGAGATGGACACGACCTTCATGGCCAAGCCTTATCCGGGCCAGGCCGGCAATGGTTTGCACGTGCACATTTCGATTCTGGACAAAGAAGGCAACAACATCTTCGCCAGCGAGGATCCCGAGCAGAACGCCGCACTGCGTCACGCGATCGGCGGTGTGCTCGAGACCCTGCCGGCGCAAATGGCGTTTCTCTGCCCGAACGTCAACTCGTACCGCCGTTTCGGCGCACAGTTCTATGTGCCGAACTCGCCGAGCTGGGGCATCGACAACCGCACCGTGGCCGTACGCGTGCCGACCGGTTCAGCGGATGCCGTGCGCATCGAACACCGCGTCGCCGGTGCCGATGCCAACCCGTACCTGCTGATGGCGTCGGTGCTGGCCGGTATTCACCACGGCCTGACCAACCAGATCGAGCCCGGCGCGCCGGTCGAAGGCAACAGCTACGAGCAGAACGAGCAGAGCCTGCCGAACAACCTGCGCGACGCCTTGCGCGAGCTCGACGACAGCGAAGTCATGGCGCGCTACATCGACCCGATGTACATCGACGTGTTCGTTGCGTGCAAGGAAAGCGAGCTGGCCGAGTTCGAGAACTCGATCTCTGACCTTGAGTACAACTGGTATCTGCATACGGTCTGAAGATCAAAAGCCCCTCACCCTAACCCTCTCCCGGAGGGAGAGGGGACTGACCGCGTCGTCTAGAGATATCCGGCGACCTGAACGATCCAGTCGATGATGGATTCGGCAAAGATTTTTCAGGTCGGCGCAGTTACCAGGCATCCCCCGATCGGTCCCCTCTCCCTCTGGGAGAGGGCTAGGGTGAGGGCAGCGATTCCCGGCCAGACAAAGCAACCAGACCAACCCCCAAATTCCCCCTTGTCGAGCTCAAAACAATGACCACAACCCGCAACGACTGGGAACAACGCTTCCAGTCTCTGTCCATCGAATCCCGCGCCTTCATCAACGGCGAATACCGCCCGGCACTCAGTGGCGACACCTTCGAATGCCTGAGCCCGGTCGATGGCCGCTTTCTCGCCGCCGTCGCCAGCACCGATGAAGCCGACGCCAACCTCGCCGTCGAAGCCGCGCGCCAGTCCTTCAACTCCGGCATCTGGGCGAAAAAAGCCCCGGCCGAGCGCAAGCGCGTGCTGATCCGCTTCGCCGATCTGATCCTGCAGCACCAGGAAGAACTGGCACTGCTGGAAACCCTCGACATGGGCAAGCCGATCAGCGATTCGATGAGCATCGACATCCCGGCGACCGCCAACGCGATCCGCTGGAGCGCCGAGGCCATCGACAAGATTTACGACGAAGTCGCCGCCACCCCGCACGACCAACTTGGCCTCGTCACCCGTGAGCCCTCGGGTGTGGTCGCGGCGATCGTGCCGTGGAATTTCCCGCTGATCATGGCCAGCTGGAAGTTCGCCCCGGCGCTGGCGGCGGGTAACTCGTTCATCCTCAAGCCTTCGGAAAAATCACCGCTGACCGCCATCCGCATCGCGCAACTGGCGCTGGAGGCGGGCATTCCAAAGGGCGTGTTCAACGTGCTGCCGGGCTACGGCCACACCGTCGGCAAGGCACTGGCGTTGCACATGGACGTCGACGTGCTGGCCTTCACCGGCTCCACGGCGATCGCCAAGCAACTGATGATCTACGCGGGCCAAAGCAACATGAAACGCGTCTGGCTTGAGGCCGGCGGCAAAAGCCCGAACGTGGTGTTCGCCGACGCACCGGATCTGCGCGCAGCTGCTCAAGCGGCGGCCAGTGCCATCGCCTTCAACCAGGGCGAAGTCTGCACTGCCGGCTCGCGTCTGCTGGTCGAGCGCTCGATTCGCGAGCAATTCATTCCGTTGCTGGTCGAGGCGCTGCAAGCCTGGAAACCGGGGCATGCACTGGATCCGGCGACCACCGTCGGCGCCGTGGTCGACCAGCGTCAGCTCGATAACGTGCTGCGCTACATCAGCATCGGCCGCGAGCAGGGCGCCGAGTTGATTGCCGGCGGCCAGCGCACCCTCGAAGAAACCGGCGGCCTCTACGTGCAGCCAGCGATTTTCGACGGCGTGACCAATGCGATGACCATCGCTCAGGAAGAAATCTTCGGCCCGGTGCTGTCGCTGATCACCTTCGACACTGCCGAAGAAGCGCTGCAGATCGCCAACGACAGCATCTTCGGCCTCGCCGCCGGGGTGTGGACCAGCAACCTGAGCAAGGCGCACACCTTCGCCCGCGGCCTGCGCGCCGGCAGCGTCTGGGTCAACCAGTACGACGGCGGCGACATGACTGCGCCGTTCGGTGGCTTCAAGCAATCGGGCAACGGCCGCGACAAATCGCTGCATGCGTTCGACAAGTACACCGAGCTGAAAGCGACCTGGATCAAGCTCTAATTCTTTTACAGCGGCGGTCGCCCCTGGTTGGCGACCCTCGGAGAAATGTATGAAACAGCAACACGTCAACAGCTACTACGCCGCCACCCGCAACGAAGTCATCGACTTCCCGATTCTCGAAGAAGCGCTGGACTGCGACGTCTGCATCATCGGCGCCGGCTACACAGGCCTGTCCTCGGCACTGTTCCTCAGCGAAGCCGGCTACAAAGTCACGGTGCTGGAAGCGGCGAAAGTCGGCTACGGCGCCAGCGGTCGCAATGGCGGGCAACTGGTCAATTCCTATAGCCGCGACGTCGATGTCATCGAAGAGCGTTACGGCGACAAGACTGCCGAAATCCTCGGCAGCATGATCTTTGAAGGCGCCGATATCATTCGTTCGCGCATCAAGGATTACGACATCAAGTGCGACTATCGCCCGGGCGGCATCTTCGCGGCGATGAACAAGAAACAACTCAATGGCCTGGCAGAGCAGAAGCGCAACTGGGAACGCTACGGCAACCGCAATCTGAAGATGCTCGATGCAGCGGATATTCGTCGCGAAGTCGGCTCCGACGCCTACGTTGGCGGCTTGCTGGACATGCAGGGTGGCCACGTTCATCCGTTGAATCTGGCGCTAGGAGAGGCCGCTGCCATCGTGCGTTTGGGCGGCAAGATCTACGAACAGTCGGCGGCGGTGGAAATCACCTACGGCGAGCCGATCACCGTGCGCACTGCCAAAGGTCTGGTCCGCGCCAAATACCTGCTGATCGCCGGCAACGCTTATCTGCCACAAGGCCTAGACAATCGTGTTACCGCGAAAAGCATGCCGTGTGGTTCGCAGATCGTCGTCACCGAACCGCTGACCGAGCAGCAGGCGCGCAGCCTGATCACCAACAACTATTGCGTCGAAGACTGCAACTACCTGCTGGATTACTACCGCCTCACCGCTGACAACCGCCTGCTTTACGGTGGTGGTGTGGTGTATGGCGCGCGGGAGCCGGACGATATCGAACAATTGATCCGGCCGAAGATCCTCAAGACCTTCCCGCAGCTCAAGGACGTGAAGATCGACTACCGCTGGACCGGCAACTTCCTGCTGACCATGTCGCGCATGCCGCAATTCGGCCGCATCGAAAAGAATGCCTACTACATGCAGGGCTACAGCGGCCACGGCGTCACCTGCTCGCACCTGGCCGGCAAACTGATCTCGGAAATGATCCGCGGCGACGCCGAACGCTTCAACGCCTTTGCCTCACTGCCGCACATGCCAATGCTCGGCGGCCGCACCTTCTCCGCACCGCTTACCGCGCTTGGCGCCGTCTACTACTCCCTGCGCGACCGTTTCGGCGTCTGATTGACCTCACCGGCGGCGGTCCGAAAGACCTCGCCGGTTTTTCACTTATGCAAAACCACTGATGTCCACTGTGGGAGCGAGCCTGCTCGCGAAGAGGCCATATCAGGCGACATCGATTCGCCAGACACTACGCTTTCGCGAGCAGGCTCGCTCCCACAGTGACTGTATTGCCAAGGCCAACAGGACTTTTGCCGCACCATCCATCGAACCTGCTGAGCAACACCGGCAAACGTGATTTAATAGCCGCCTTTCACGGTTCCGGGACACGGGAGCAACGTGATCCGCGCGACCTGCGCGTCACCCGCCACCCACCCCCATTACCCTTAAGTACCTCAACATAAGGCTGTCATGGATACGGGTTCTCGACTCAAACTAGTACGCGAAAGCTACAAACTCTCCCAGCGCGAGCTCGCCCGGCGTAGCGGCGTGACCAACGCGACCATCTCGCTGATCGAACAGAACCGCGTCAGCCCCTCCGTCAGCTCGCTGAAAAAGCTGCTCGAAGGCATACCGATGTCCCTGGCCGACTTCTTCACCTTCGACCAGCCCCCGCGCGAACACCAATACGTGTTCCGCGCCAACGAACAACCCGACCTCGGCCGCCACGGCCTGCGTCTGCTGCTCATCGGCGCCTCCGTCCCTAGCCGGCAGATGCGCCTGCTCCGCGAACAATATGCCCCCGGCGCCAGCTCCGGCGAAGAACCGATCGTGCATGCCGAAGGCGAAGAGTGCGGACTGGTCACGCGCGGCACGGTAGAACTGACCGTGGACGGGCAGGTGAGTGTGTTGAGTGCGGGGGATGGTTATTACTTTCCGACGACGTTGCCGCATAAATTCCGCAATATCGGCGCGGATGAGGCGGAGATTATCAGTGCGAATACGCCGGCGAATTTCTGATCGGATAACGCATATTGTTTGTTGACCCGGCATCTTTTAGGGGGTGTCGGGTTGTTTGTTCCTGCCATTCGTCACCCCTTCCGCATTTTCCCCGCGCACGCGCTTCCAATGCATAACTCACCCCCGCAGAGGAACCGCCGACATGCATAAATCCAGTCTCGCAGCATTCACCTTGGCCACGCTGTTATCCGCCACTTCGCTCTATGCAACAGCCGCCAGCGATACCCCGGCACCCACCGCTAACGACGGCAATAGCCAGACCAACCCGAGTGCGCCGGAAGACATTCATTCCAACGGTGCCACCGTGCCCAAAGGCACGCAGGGCAACACCACCAACAATGACGGCTCTACACCTTCGGGTTCCAAGCCCAGTGGTTCGAAGCAATCGAACGACAGCGGCACGAGCAGCGGTGCAGGTGAAGGTTGAAGCTGTTTGCAGATGCAGCAAGCCCGGCATCAAGCCGGGCTCTCTGTCAGGCAATCCTCGATAACCGAGACTATTTAGCCTTCCAGTTCCCGCCACTGTTTTCGCAATCAATCTTCGCCTGCGCCAGGTGCTCACCGTTGTAGTAATACGTGGTGACCTTGGCGTTGTCGGGCATGTTCAGCGGTTTGGCGCTTTTGTCTTTGCTGGTCGAGTGCGGGTTGGCGAGGGATTCCTGGGTGAGGCGGGCGGTGCAGGTGGCCTGGTAGTGGTCATCGCAGCGTTGGACTTTTTTCTTGGTGGCGTTGAGGGTGTCCTTGCTTTCGTTGCTGCAGGACCAGTTGATGGAGTCCACGGGCATGCCGTCGTATTCGTAGCAGCTGTGGGTTTCCACCGCCGGCACCGAGGCGCTGGAGGAGCGGGTCTGCACGTCGCAGCCTTCGGCCATGACGCAGGTGGGGATGATGGCGAACGTGGCGATCAGGAGCAGCAGTCTGGTTTTCATCGGCAATTCCTCTCCAATGGCGCCGCGTCTGATCGGTGATTTGGCGCTTGTCTGGTTTCGAGGCGGCGAGGGCGGGCAAGGTTCAATCGCTTTGCGCTGCGCGATCTTCGCGTACACTGCGCAACAATCAGAAACATTCAGCGCAGGATCCGATTCCCATGGCCCAAACCCTCGAACGCGCTATCGCCATTGCCGCCACGGCCCACAGCGGGCAGGTGGACAAGGGCGGGGCGCCGTACATTCTGCATCCGCTGAAAGTCATGTTGCGCATGCACACGCTGGAGGAGCGCATCGTCGCTGTGCTGCACGATGTGGTCGAGGATTGCGGGCTGAGTCTGGATGATTTGCGTGGGGAAGGGTTCAGCGAAGAGGTGCTGGCTGCGATTGCGGCAGTGACCAAAGTGCCCGGTGAGTCCTACGAGGATTTTGTCGACCGCGCCGCGCAAAACCCGATCGGCCGGGTGGTGAAGCTGGCGGATCTGGAAGAGAACAGCGATATCTCGCGGATTGCCTCGCCGAGTTGGGAGGATCTGGAGCGGATCGAGAAATATCGGCGGGCGATTGCACGCTTGCGTATGTAAGACGTATTGGATTCTTGTGGGAGCGAGCCTGCTCGCGAAGGCGATAGATCAGTTATTTATCTGTGACTGGCAGGACGCTTTCGCGAGCAGGCTCGCTCCCACAAGTGGAATGGTGGTGTGTCAGATAAATAGCCAGGAAGGCGAACCATGAAATCCATTGTGTGCTTGTTGATTGCGGCCGGTTTCGGCGCGTTGTTGCAGTTTGAAGGCGTACCCCACGGCTTGTTGCTGGGCTCGATTGTTGTTACTGCGTTGTTTGCCAGTAAAACCGGCATCGCCCCGGCAACTCCTTATGGCTTGGGCTACATCCAGGTCACGCTGGGCATCGCCACCGGGCTGATGTTCGAAGCATGGGACAGCGAAACGGCGACGACGATGCTGCCCAGCCTTGGCGTGTTGCTGATCTGCCTGGCCGTACAAATCGCACTCGCCGGATGGTGGCTGACACGCGGTGCCGGATGGAATCGCACCGATGCACTGCTGGCGGTGTATCCCGGCGCATTGGCCGCAGTGTTCGATTTGCTTGAGTCGGAAAAGGCTTCGAGCAAAGTCATCATCGTGCATCTGATGCGACTGCTGTTGATCACCGTGCTGGTGAGTTTGCTCATTCCCGGGCAAGCAGCGGTGGCTGAAGTCGCCAGCGATCCGTTGACCACAGGCATGGCGCTGACCGCGTTCTCTGTCATCGTGCTGAGCGTATTGCTCGGACGCTTGCTGTTGCTGGTCGGCGTCCCGGCGCCGTTCATGCTTACCGCGATCATCATCACCGCTGTATTTGTGAAGTCGGGATGGCTGCACGGCTTTCACATGCCGGAGTGGAGCCTGAACCTGGCCGCACTGATTCTCGGCGTGCGCATCGGCTCACGTTTTCAGGGACTCGGCATCGCAGAGCTGGCGCGGCATGGGCGCACGGCGTTGGTCTCGGTGGGTTTGATGATCGTCGTTGCAGCGGTGTTTGCCGAGGTGGCTGCGCGCTGGCTGGGCAGTGATCCGCTGTCACTGTGGCTGGCGTACATGCCTGGCGCGATCGAGACGATTGCGATTGTCGCGTTTGGCGGCGGGCTGAACGTGGTGTTTATCCTGACGCATCACTTGAGCCGGATGGTGTTGCTGCATTTTGCTCCGGCGTTGTTGGTGCAGGTCAGGCGGGTGCGCCAGGAAACTTGAAGCAAGCCAGTGCTGCCTGGCGATTGCGGCGTGTCATTCAGATCCATCCCCCTCAGCCCAGCCCTTTCCCCCAGGGCGGCTGCTGCGCATAAACGGCTTCGTGAGCAATTGCTGGCCTCGGTTTAACGCTTTTTCAGGCGTGGCCCAAGGCAACCGCGAACGAGACGACAATCACGCAGGCGAAGGCGAAATTGAGATTCATGGGCTGTTCATCCTGAGCTTTTGAGAGTGGGGCCATTGTGAACAGGCGCAGCGCAAAGAAAAAATTCGCCTTGTTGATTCCAATGATCGAAAGCATTGATAGCCGCTGCGTTTGTATTTGCCTGAGACTTTCGCTAGTGTCGCTTAAACCTGCAACTACAAGCACAAACAGGCATAACCATGCACGACCATTCCATCGCTGAACTTCCGTCCCTGCGTCGGCAGAAAATCCTTTTGCTTCTCGAACGTGACGGCAAGGTCATGGCTTCCGAGCTGAGCCAGCATTTCGCAGTCTCCGAAGACACCATCCGCCGCGACCTTGCCGAACTGGACAGCGCCGGGCTGGTGCAGCGCGTGCATGGCGGGGCGTTGCCGCGACCGAAGGACTCGGGCAAGGATTACTTCACCCGTCTGGATGAGACCGACGAGGTCAAGGTGCGCCTGGCGCAATTGGCGGCCCAGCACATCGAGGATGGGCAGATTGTGTTGTTCGATTCCGGCTCGACCACCTTGCAGGTGGCGCGCGCGTTACCGTCCGATATCCGCATCACCGCCGTGACCGCTTCCCCACTGACGGCGATTGCCTTGTCCGAATACAAGGGCGTGAAAGTGATTCTGGCGGGCGGTGAATTGAATCCGCATTCGATGTCGGCCAGTGGTCAGGAAGCGCTGCGACTGCTGGCGGAGATCAAGGCGGATCTGGCGATTACCGGGGTGTGCGCGATTCATCCCGAGGTCGGGATCACCTCGCTGCATTTCGATGAAGTGCCGATCAAACAGGCGATGCTCGACAGCGCGACGCGGGTGATTGCGGTGACCACGGCGGACAAATTGGGCGCGGTGGAGCCGTTTGTGGTGGCGCCGTGTACGCGCCTGCATACGATGATTACCGAGCGGCATCCGGGGGCGAATGTCGAGGATTATCGGCGGCTGGGGATTGTGGTGGAGCAGTTGCCGGATTGAATTTTGTGTGGGGTTTGAGGGCCTCTTCGCGAGCAGGCTCGCTCCCACAGGGTGTTGTGTCGTGCACAAATCCAATGTGGGAGCGAGCCTGCTCGCGATAGGGCCAGTGAATTCAGCGCAACCGCTCGAGCATCTGGTAATACCACATCCCCGCCGCCAGCAACGGATTGCCTAGCAGGTCGCCCATTGGCACGCGGATGTGCTGGCACGCGGCGAAGGTATCGAACTGTTCCATTTGCCCGGTGATTGCCCGGCTCATGATCTCGCCCATGATGTGTGTGGTGGCGATGCCGTGTCCCGAGTAGCCCTGGCAATACCAGACGTTGTCCGAGAGCTTGCCCAGTTGCGGGATGCGGTTGATGACGATGCCCATCGCGCAGCTCCACTGGTAATCGATCGGGACACCTTTGAGCGCCGGGAATGTGCGTTCGATACACGGGCGCAGTTCCGCAGCGATGTCGCGCGAATCCTTGCCGCTGTAGTTGGCGCCGCCGCCGAACAGCAAACGGCCGTCGGCGGTCAGCCGGTAGTAATCGAGGACGAAGCGGCAGTCGTACACGGCGAGGTCTTCGGGGTTGATCTGTTGCGCCAGATCACCGAGCGGCGCGGTGGTGACGATGCCGCCCATGGCCGGGAAAATCTTGCCCTTGAGCTGGCCCGGTTCGAGCTTGTGATAGACGTCACCGGCGAGCATCACCTGACTGGCGTCGATCTGGCCGTGAGCGGTGCGCACGCCAGGTGTGTCGCCGTGGATGATCTCCAGCACTTCACTGTTTTCGAAGATCAGCGCGCCCAGGCTTTCGGCTGCGCGTGCTTCGCCAAGGCACAGGTTGAGCGGGTGCAGATGCATGTTGCGGGTGTTCTTGATCGCGCCGTGGTAGAGCTCGCTTTGCAGCAGGTCGCGAACCTGGCTGCGGTCGAGCAGGCTCACTTCATCGCCTAATCCGCGACGCACGGCTTCGTCGTAATCCTTGCGCAGATCGGTCATGTGGCTCGGCTTGTACGCCGCGTGCAAATGGCCGTGTTTGAGGTCGCACTGGATCGCATATTTCTCGACGCGCTCGCGGATGATTTCATGCCCGCGCCAGCGCAGATGCCAGATGAAATCGTCCACGTCATCGCCAAGTTTCGCGCGCATCTGTTTGCGCATCGCACCGTCGCCTGAAAGGCTGCCGGTGACTTGCCCGCCATTGCGCCCGGTGGCGCCCCAGCCGATCTTGTGGCTTTCGACGATGGCGACTTTCAGGCCTTTTTCCGCCAGCTCGACGGCAGTGGCGACGCCAGTGAAACCGCCGCCGATGATCACCACATCGACCTTGTGCCGACCTTGCAGGGTCGGGTAGTCGGTGTCCTGGTTGAGGGTGGCGGTGTAGTAGGAATTGCAGCGAATGGTCATGTCAGGGTCCACAAAAATTCTAGTTCGAAGTGCATTCCCTGTGGGAGCGAGCCTGCTCGCGAAAGCGGTGTGTCAGTCACCCAAAATGTTGAATGTGACGACGCCTTCGCGAGCAGGCTCGCTCCCACAGGTTCGGTGTCGGATCGTTAAGCCTCGGTCAGGTACCACCGCCAATCCTGCTCACCCACTTCAGCCATGAACTGCCGATACTCGGCACGCTTCACCGCCAGATACACCCCAAGGAATTCCTGCCCCAACGCCTCCCGTGCCCACGCGGAATTTTCCAGCGCCTGCAACGACGTCAGCCAATCGGTCGGCAGCAGTTCTTTCGCCTGGGCATAACCATTGCCCTCGACCGGTGCCCCCGGATCCAGCTCTTCACGGATGCCGCGATGAATGCCGGCGAGGATCGCTGCCGCTGCCAGATAAGGGTTGGCATCGGCGCCGCAGATGCGGTGTTCGATGTGTCGCGTAGGGGCCGGGCCACCGGGTACGCGCAGGCTGACCGTGCGGTTATCGACGCCCCAGGTCGGCGCCAGTGGCGCATAGCTGTTGGCCTGGAAACGCCGGTAGGAGTTGGCGTTGGGGCAGAACAGCAGCAGCGAATCGAGCAGCGAGGCGAGCATGCCGCCAATCGCCGTGCGCAACAGTGGTGTGCCGGCCGGGTCTTCAGAAGCGAACAAATTACGCCCCTCGGCATCGGCCAGGCTGACGTGCATGTGCATGCCGGTGCCGGCCAGATCATCGAACGGCTTGGCCATGAACGTCGCCTGCATGCCGTGCTTGTGCGCCACGCCTTTGACCAGACGTTTGTAGCGCACCGCCTGATCCATCGCCTCCAGCGCATCGCCGTGTTCGAGGGTGATTTCCACTTGCCCCGGGGCGTATTCGGAGATCGCCGTGCGCGCCGGAATACCGTGCAGTTTGCACGCGCTGTAGAGGTCGGCGAGGAACGGCTCGATCTGTTCCAGCTCGCGCAAACCGTAGACTTGCGTGTGTCGCGGTCGCCCGCCGTCGGCGTCCAGCGCCGGTTGCGGGCGGCCGTTGTGGTCGCGTTTGGCATCGAGCAGATAGAACTCCAGCTCGCACGCCATGATCGGGTGATAGCCCTCGGCCTTGAGTCCGTCGATGACTTTGATCAGCAGGTGCCGAGGGTCAGCGATGCTCGCCGGCAGGCCCTCGCTCGGGTGCATGCTGACCTGCACGGCGGCGGTCGGAATCTGTCGCCACGGCAAGCGCACCAGACTGCCTTGCAGCGGATAGGCGCGGCAGTCGATGTCGCCCACATCCCAGACCAGTCCGGAGTTCTCGACGTCCTCGCCTTGTACGGTCAGGCCAAGGATGGTGCTCGGCAGCGGTCGACCGCTTTCGTATACGGCGAGCAGTTCTTCGCGGTGCAACAGCTTGCCGCGCGGCACGCCGTTGGCGTCGAGGATGAACAATTCGATCATGTCGATATCGGGGTTCTGTTCGAGGAACAGGCGTGCGTCTTCGATGGCTGCGAATTTCATGGCAAATCACTCACGATGGCGCCGCACAGGCGCGCAGATTCGGCCGGACACGACGCGACAAAAAGGCGTAAGTGTCCCGGCAGGGATATCAGGAAAATCGGGAAATTGACTGTCGCGGTTTCAGCTCACGCGATCAGGCAGGAATGGCGATATCCGGCGGGCGTGCGGAGTGACGCAGCTTGGAGCGGCGCAGGGCCATGGGCAGATTGACGATGCGGTTCATACGCGGCCCCTGTTGCAGTGGGCGCGTACAGCAGAGACGTGCAACCTTTGAGGTTGTTGTGGTGACGTACTCATAACGCGTGTTTCCGTTGGCGGAAAGCGTCGGCGGCAGGGCAGGCCCGGCGACCGGTGTGCCCGGATAGTAAGGGGGAATTCGCGCGCGTGTAAACGGAAGATTCGTCGGTGGCGCTTTCCACCGTTTGGGCTAATTGACCGAGTTGCCTTTTTCGCGAGCAGGCTCGCTCCCACAGGAGAATGCATTTCAACTGTGGGAGCGAGCCTGCTCGCGAATGGCCGCACCTCGGTCCCGAGCGGACGCGCCGGGCCATCTCGTTGTTTGCCGCTGAGCCATTCAGCGCAGCACGTAGTCGTCCGGCTCCGGCGCGGGGGGCAATGGCGAGACGCCCAGTTCGTACAGCACATCGCGCTCCAGGGTGCGCACCAGTGCATCGGTCGGCAGATCGTTTTCATCGCGCCCGAACGGGTCTTCGAGTTCATCGGCAATCGCGTCAAAGCCGAAAAAGGTGTAGCTGACAATTGCCGTGAACAGCGGCGTCAACCAACCCAGCGATTGCGCCATGGCGAACGGCAGCAGCAGGCAGAACAGGTAGATGGTGCGGTGCAGCAGCAGGGTGTAAGGGAAGGGCAATGGCGTGTTCTTGATCCGGTCGCACACCGCCTGGGCCTGGCTCAGGCAGGTCAGGTGATTGGCCAGCAACTGATAACGCCATGGCGACAGCACACCGGCCGTTTCCAGCGCTGAGCACTGGCGCCCGAGCTGATGAAGGATCTGTCCGCAGTGATCCGGCGCAGCCCCATCGATCGGTGGGCTGACCCAGTCGGTGCTGGCCTGCTCCTCGCTGTCTCCACGCAGCCGTGCATTCAACGCGTGGGCGAAACCGCACAGGTTGCGCAACAGTTGTCCACGCAGGCGGGTGTCATCGAGGCCTTGGGTTTCGCGCATCACCGCGCGCACCCGCAACAGCACCTCGCCCCAGGCCTTGCGCCCCTCGTACCAACGGTCGTAACAAGCGTTGTTGCGAAAGCTCAGGAAAATCGACAGCGACAGGCCGAGCAGGGTGAACGGCGTCGAATTGATCTGGGCGAAGTAGCTCGGCACCAGAAGTTCGATCAGCACAATCGCCGCCGCCAGCAGTGTCAGCATCAAGGTGCGCACGGCGATGCGTTTGGCGATCGAGCCTCTGAGGGTGAACAGCACGGCGAACTGATTGGGTCTCGGTCTGACGATCATCTCGCGGTCCCGGTTGCGCGGCGAATCAGCCGCCGGTCATGTTCATGAAACGCACCACTTGCACGTCGTCGTTGACTTCGAAATTGTGTCGATACGGCTTGAGTTTCATCGCCTCGATGATCGCGTTTTCCAGGCGTTCCGGGTGGCCGGGATGGGCGCGCAACACCGCTTTGAGGTCCATCGAATGCTCGTTGCCCAGACACAGCAGCAAGCGACCTTCGACGGTCAGACGCACGCGGTTGCAGGTGCCGCAGAAGTTGTGGCTGTGCGGCGAAATGAAGCCCAGGCGAATGTTCGGCGCTTCGGCCACACGCCAGTAGCGCGACGGCCCTTGCGTCGATTCGGTCGAGTCGATCAGGGTAAAGCGTTCGGCGATGCGTTCGCGCACTTGCGCGCTCGAGTAGAAGGATTCGGCGCGGCTATGTTCGGCGATCGCGCCCAGCGGCATCTCTTCGATGAAGGAAATATCCAGATCACGCTCGATGGCGAAACTGACCAGATCGTTGATCTCGTGATCGTTGCGGCCCTGCATCACCACGCAATTGAGTTTGGTGCGGGTGAAACCGGCGGCACGGGCGGCATCGATGCCGTCGATGACCTGCGCCAGATCGCCGGTACGGGTCAGCTCTTTGAAGCGCTGCGGATCGAGGCTGTCGAGGCTGATGTTGAGGCGCTTGACCCCGGCGTCGAACAGCGGCCTGGCCAGTCGGCCCAATTGCGAGCCGTTGGTGGTCAGGCACAGCTCGCGCAGGCCGGGCAGGGCGGCGATCTGTTCGCAGAGTTGCACGACGCCGGGGCGGATCAGCGGCTCGCCACCCGTGAGGCGGATCTTGCGCGTGCCGAGGGCGACGAAGCTTTGCGCCACCTGGAACAACTCTTCGAGGGTGAGGATCTGCTGGCGCGGCAGGAACTGCATGTCCTCGGCCATGCAATAGACGCAGCGAAAATCGCAGCGGTCGGTCACCGACAGGCGCAGATAATCCACGCGGCGGTTGTGACCATCGATCAATTCACGCTGTGTCATGGGCTCGCCTCGTGGATGTGGAACGCCGTCAGCGGGCGCAGATCGCGCAGGGTAGGCTGCGCTCGCCACGCCGTCCAATCACTCTGGCTGACCGAGTGATTGAAGGCGTCGATGATGCCTTACGGTGCGCCAAACATTGCCGTCCAGTAAATGCCGGCGTTGCTTTTCGGATCGGTCGCGTAAGCGGCGCCCAGTTCCTGATATTGCGGATTCATCAGATTGGCGCAATGGCCTGGGCTGGCGAGCCAGCCGTCAACGACCTTGCCGACGGTGTCTTGCCCGGCGGCGATGTTCTCGCCGACCAGTTGCCCACTGTAACCGGACAGCTCGGCGCGGTCGCCTGGCGTGCGGCCGTCGCGGTCCTTGTGGTCGAGGTAATTGTTGTTGGCCATGTCGCGGCTGTGATCCTGAGCGACCGTGCCCAGCGTGGCGTTCCACGCCAGCGGTGCTGCCGCCGCGAAGGACTGCCCGCCGCACTGGCGCGCCTGGCCGCGCGCGGTATTGAGTTGCGCCAGCAGCTTTTGCCCTTCGCTTTGTGCATCGCCGAGTTTCGCCGTCAGCAACGGCCGCGCGAGGACGATGCGCCAGTCGCGGTCGACACGGTTGACGCCGATATCGACGAACTGCGGATCGAGCACCACCTTACAGAAGCTTTCCTTGATCGCCTGCATCGCCGCCGCTGCATCGCGCGGGCCGTTGAGGGTGATCGCCTGCACGTTGACCATCGGGTACTGGGCGCTGGTCATGGCCTGCTGCAGATCGACCGCGCCGCTGGCCGGCAGGCGCAGACGTGGATCGGCCGACAGCGGTGGCAACTCGTTCGATGCCTGCGTGCCGCAACGCTGCGGCTGGCTGCGATAGCTGTTGATCGACTCGATCAATTGCAGTTCATCGGCAGCCAGCGCCGAGGTGGCGAACACCACGCCCAGCGACAGTGCGGCACAACGCAAAACGGACGGCATGAAGCGCATGGAAATCTCCCTTGAGCTGAATGCGCCCATGATGCGCGAAAGGCCCCCGGTGAGTGAATGTGTTTTTCTTTGCGGCGGATGTTTTTCTGCGCTGGTGTGCCTGTGCATTTGCTCGCTACACTCTGCGAAGACCCCACAAACCGGGCGTCTCACCGACGTAACATCTTGCCCCGGGCGGGCGCTGACGGAAGAACCGACATGGGATCGAAAGGCTTGGCGGGCGGTTTGTTGTGGATCTTTTTGACCGGCGCGGCATGGGCCGGGGCGCAGGCACCGATCGAGGCCAAGGCCGAACAGAAAGCCGAGGTGCTGGAGGAGAAAGCGGCAGATAAAGTCAGCGCTGCTCCGGCGCCGAAATCCGAAGCCATCACCCCCACCGAAGCGCAAGCGGTGGATCCGGCCGGCGCCGCGCCGCTGGACGATCCGCTGACCTGTCTGGCGCGCAGTATCTATTGGGAAGCCAAGGGCAAGGACACCCCGGAAATGGAAGCCGTCGCCAGTGTGGTGATGAATCGCCTCGGCCACGACGGCTTTCCCGACACAGTGTGCGCGGTGGTCAAGCAAGGATCGGAAAGCGGCAACTGCCAGTTTTCCTGGTGGTGCGATGGCAAGCCCGATCAGGTCAAGGAAGACGCCGAATACGCGCTGGCCAAGGAAATCGCCGGCAAGGCGTTGAACCGTCAGCTCAAGGACCGCACGCGCGGTGCCCTGTATTTTCACGATCGCGGCGTGCACCCGAGCTGGGCCAAGGCCTATCGCAACACCGCGCAGACCGGCAGGTTCCTGTTCTACAAACCCGCCGGCGGCGACGCGCGTTAACTGGCGTGGGTATTGAGAATGCTCGCCACCTGTTGCGGCTGGCAGTTCAGATACGGTGACTTTTGCAGCCAGCGCTGATCCGGATACCAGGAAAACATGAACTGGCCGTTCTTCAGGCGATCGATCACCTGTTTGGCGATCTGCGGCCGTACGGCGGGGCAACCCTGACTGCGGCCGATACGCCCCTGACGCTTGCTCCACAGCGGGTTCACATAACTTGCGGCATGAATCACGATCGCGCGATCACGGGCCAGATCATTGAAACCGGGTTCCAGACCATCCATGCGCAGCGAATAGCCGTGAGTACCTTCGTAGCTTTCCTGAGTGCGGAACAGACCGAGGCTGGACTGATAGCTGCCTTCGCGATTGGAAAACTGCGTGGCGAAGTTTTCCCCGGAGTTGGAACCGTGGGCAACCAGATCACGCAGCACCAGTTTCTTTTTGCTCAGATCGAAGATCCACAGGCGGCGTTCGGTGGACGGTTGCGAGTAATCGATGATCGCCAGATGCCGCGAGGGTTTCGCGCCGTTGTTGACCGCGCATTGCATGGCACTCAATGCACCTTTGAGCGCTTGGGGATTGAGTTCCGGCGCGGCGTGGGCGAGGCTGTTGTAGAGAACCGGCGATGGCTTGCCGGCGGCAAATACTGGGCTGGTCACAGCGACAAGGGTCGCGGTGCTCAACAGAAGTCGGCGCAAAAACGTCAACATTTTATAAAGTGTCCTCAACTTGCTACATAAACGGCACTTTGGCTCCTGACTCCCAGTCAATACCCGCAGGCTCGCGGTTCGAGCCTGACTGTTCAGCGCACCTGATGTAAGGTTGACCGTCATCTGGACGGCCATGGATTGGAGTAAAGCAGTTGTTCAAAAAGTACGCATGCTACTTGAGCATTTGTTTGCTCGCTGCGCCGTTTGTCGCTTGCGCCGATGAGCCGCTGCCCCCGCTCGAAACCCTGCCGACGCCTGAAACGCAATTGCCGGTCGAGCCGCGCAGCCCGTTGCAGGCCGTTCTGATCAGCCTGGCGCAGTCGTGCCCGGCGATCGCTCCGCGCCTCAATGGCCCGGCGTTGAGCCAGTTGCAGGCGTTTTATGAACAGCAGGACTGGATGCCGGTGTGGGCGAGTGAGTCGGCACGCTTGCCGGCATTGCGCGCGCAATTGCAGCTGTTGGCCGACGACGGGCTGAATCCGAATCGCTACGCCGTGGCCACTACGCCGCCGCAGGACGGCGAGTTGTGCGCCGACATCGACATCAGCCGCAACTATCTGCAGGCCTTGCAGGATCTGCATTACGGCCGTCTGTTGCAATCGCATTTCGAACCGCTGTGGCGTGTCGACGGCCCGCCGACCGATCGTCAGGCGCAACTGCTCAGCATTGCCGTGCCGGGCATGAACGATATTGCTGCGGCGTTCGACCTGGCGCGTCCGCATCTGCCGCAATATCAAAGCCTGCGTCAGCTGTACGCCGCGCAACGCTTGCAAGCCTTGCCGCAATGGCAGCCGGTGGGCAACGGCCCGTTGCTGCGTCCGGCGATGGAAGACCCGCGCGTGCCGGAACTGGCCCGTCGTCTGTACAACGAAGGTTATCTGGCACATGCGCTGGTCACGCCGGATAACGCCTACGATGACGTGCTGGTGGAGGCAGTGAAGCACTTTCAGGCCAGCCATTCGTTGCAGGCTGACGGCGTGGTCGGGCCGGGCACCATTGCCGAGCTGAACATCAGCCCGCTGACCCGCCGCGATCAGCTGCGCGTCAATCTCGAACGTTTCCGCTGGATGGCCCAGGACATGGAGTCCAGTGGTCTGGTGGTCAATGTCGCGGCCGCTGAGCTGACGCTGTATCAGGGCGGTCAGCCGGTATGGCAGACCCGCACTCAGGTCGGCCGCGCCGAACGCCAGACCCCGCTGCTCAAATCCCGCGTCACCCGGCTGACGCTGAACCCGACCTGGACCGTTCCGCCGACTATCTGGAAGGAAGACAAGCTGCCGGAAATCCGCAAGGACCAGACCTTCCTCAGCCGCCAGAACCTGCAAGTGCTCGACGCCAACGGCCAGCCTCTGGCAGCGGCCGATATCGACTGGGACAACCCGGGCAACATCCTCCTGCGTCAGGACGCCGGCCCGCGCAATCCGCTGGGGCAAATGGTCATCCGTTTCCCCAACCCGTTCTCGGTGTACCTGCACGACACGCCGAGCAAGGCGCTGTTTGAAAAAGGCCCACGGGCGTTCAGCTCCGGTTGCGTGCGGGTCGAGCACCCGCTGCAACTGCGCGATCTGCTGCTGTCCCCGGCAGAAAAAGCCCGTACCGATACTTTGCTGGCGACCGGCACCACCCATGAATTTCGCCTGTCGGCGCCGGTGCCGATCCTGATGACCTACTGGACGGCGCAAGTCGACAGCAGCGGCCATGTGCGTTATGCGCCGGACATCTACAGCCACGACAGCGCATTGCTGGCGGGGCTGGATCGGGCGCATTGAGTCCGGCACCAGCACGGCAGTCAAAGATCTGAGTTCGATGAGTGATTTCAGGTCGACGAATCCCGTACAAACACCTCGGTCAGTCCCCTCTCCCTCGGGAGAGGGCTAGGGTGAGGGGCCGATTTCAAGCCGAACCCATTACTCAAAATCTCACCGCCTCAGCTCTTCCACCAACCACGGCAAAAGCTCCTCACACGAGCCTTCAATCTTCAAATCCAGCAAATCATCCGCCCGGGTCTTGCCCAGATTGATCGCCATCAACGGTTTGCCACGCTCGGCGATCACCCGACACAAGCGAAACGCCGAATACGCCATCAACGACGATCCCACCACCAGCAACCCCGCCGCATTCTCGGCAGCGGCCAAGGCCCGCGCGGCCGTCGGTTGCGCCACGTTCTCGCCGAAAAACACCACATCCGGTTTCATCCGCTCACCCGCGCAATGCGGGCACTGCGGTACCTGAAAGCGCGCTTCAAATGCCGGGTCGAGCAAGGTATCGCCATCCGGCGCCTGCACCGCATCAACACCACTCAGGTAGGGATTCTGTGCCTCCATCTGCTGCTGGATCGCATCGCGCTCGCTGCGTTGCCCGCAATCCAGGCAAAGCACCCGATGCAGACTGCCATGCAGCTCGATCACATCCTGGGTGCCGGCCTGATCGTGCAAGGTATCGACATTCTGCGTGATCAAATCGCTGATCCGGCCGCGCTGCTGCAACGTCGCCAGCGCCTCATGCGCCGCGTTCGGTCGGGCCTGACGGACGCGCGGCCAGCCGAGCATGGCCCGCGCCCAGTAGCGCCGGCGTGATTCCGGGGCGGCAAGAAATTCCTGATACATCATCGGCTGCCGCCCGCGACGCACGCCGTCACTGTCGCGATAGTCCGGAATGCCCGACGGCGTGCTGATGCCGGCGCCGGTCAATATCAGGAATTTATCGTCGGCCATGGCCTGCAACAGCGTATCGAGATGTTCGCGGATCGGGCTATCGAGCATGCTCAGCACTCCAGAATGGGCAGTGCCCGCAGGTTAGCATGCGATCCGCTCGGGTTACTTGCGCGCCTCCAGTATCAGGTTGAACGGTGTCTGCGTGGCGCGACGGAACTGCTTGAACCCGGCCTCGACAAAGACTTTGCGCAGGCGCATTTCCCCGGCCTGCGCACCGAGCCCGAGGCCGACTTCCTGGGACAGCGAATTGGGCGTGCAGATAAACGTCGAGGCGGCGTAGAACAGGCGCCCGACCGCGTTGAGATTGTCGTCCAGTTTGTCGTTGGCGAACGGTTCGACCAGCAACACCGTGCCGTCGTCTTTCAGCGACTCATAAGCGTGGCGAGCGGCGCCGACCGGGTCGCCCATGTCGTGCAGGCAGTCGAAAAAGCAGATCAGGTCGTAGTCGCCGCCGGGATAGTTTTTCGCCGTGCCCTCGAAGAATCTGGCGCGATTGCCCACACCGCCTTCTTCGGCCCGTTGCGTCGCGACGGTGACTGACGGCGCATGGAAGTCGAAGCCGACAAACTGCGATTTGGGAAACGCCTGGGCCATGATCACCGTCGAGGCGCCGTGACCGCAGCCGATGTCGGCAACCTTGGCGCCGCGTTCGAGTTTGGCCACCACACCGTCCAGGGCCGGAAGCCATTCGGCAATCAGGTGACCTTTGTACCCGGGGCGGAAGAAGCGTTCAGTGCCGCTGAACATGCACGGATGGTGATCGCCCCAAGACAAGGCGCCATTGCCGCGCATGGCCTTGACCAGTTTGTCCTTGTCATGGAAAAACGACGCCACCACGCCGAGACCGCCGGCGACGTACACGGGGGATTCCTCCACGGCCAGCGCCAAGGCCTGCTCTTCGGGCAAACGAAACTGACCGTCAGAGTGTTCCATGTAGCCGGACGCGGCATGGGCGCTGAGCCATTCACGCACCAGCCGGGGATTGCAGGTGGTTTTTGCTGCGAGGGCTTCGGGGCTGATCGGTTGGCTGTCGGCCATTGCCCGGTACAGGCCGAGTTCTTCGCCGACGATGACATTGGCCAGCATCGCCGCGCCGCCCATGTCGTTGACCAGTTTGCCCATGAATTCGTTGAGCTTCGCCTCATTCATCACGTGTGCTCCTGAAACAGGATCACCGTCCGGCGGCGTTGAATGTCGAGGCAGGCGCCACCGGGCGGTGGTCACGGATTGGGGCAGGGCACAGCAGACGTCCTGCGGCCCCCTCGACTGGGTAATGAATGAGTCTAGCCGGTGTTTTTCTCAGCGTGGCAGCGGCAACTTCAGTTCAGCGCACAACCCGCCACCTTCACGATTGCTCAACAGCAGCGAGCCACCCAGCGCCATTGCCAATTGCTGGGCGATCGCCAGCCCGAGCCCGGTGCCGCCGGTATCGCGATTGCGCGAATTTTCCACGCGATAGAACGGTTCCATTACTTGCGCCAGTTCGGCCTCGGCGATGCCCGGGCCGCGATCGAGGACTTTCACCGACAGGCTGTTGCCCTGCGCTTCGACCTGCAATTGCGCGGCGCCGGCGAATTTCAGGGCGTTGTCGGTCAGGTTCACCAGGACCCGGCGCAGGGCCTGCGGGCGGGTTTCGATTACCGCTTTGCTCTTGCCGCCGAGCTGCACGTCCTTGCCCATGTCCTGATAGTCGAAGACCAGGCTGTCGAGGAACGAGTCGAGATCGGTACGCCGGCTTTCTTCGGTGGCGCCGTGAACGCTGCGGGCGTAGGCCACGCCTTCGCGCACCAGATGCTCGATCTCGCCCAGGTCGCTGCTCAGTTTGTCTTTCTCGACCGAGTCGTCCATGAACTCTGCGCGCAGTTTCATCCGGGTGATCGGCGTTTGCAGGTCGTGGGAAATCGCCGCGAGCAGTTGCATGCGTTCTTTCAGGTAGGCGGCAATGCGCGTCTGCATGGCGTTAAACGCCCGCGCGGCGTGGACCACTTCGGTCGGCCCTTGCTCGTCGAGTTTGATCGGGTGCGCGTTGGGATCGAGGGTTTCCACGGCGTTGGCGAGGCGAGTGAGGGGGCGGATGGCGATGCGCACGGCGAGCCATGTGCAGAGGATCAGTAACGCCAGTTGGCCGAGCAGCACCACCGGCAACCACGGCGACAACGGCACCATCGCCGGACGGATATCGATGGTCACCGGGCTACCGTCGCTCAGGCGCAGGTGGCCCTGGAAGTGTTGTCTCGGACCGCCGGGAACTTCGGTAAACACGATTGGATAAGTGTCGCCGATGGCCGCCGTAATCGAGGCGATCGCGACGGACTTTTCAGCTGAGGTCACCGGCATGCCCGGTTCGCCCTCGTTGAGCAGGTAGCCGTAATTGCGCCGGGCCAGTCGCGGCAGCCAGGCCTCGCGCTCGGCGGCGGGCAGGCGATCGAGGATCGCCATCGAAGTCGAGACGTCGGTTTCGAGGTTGCCGAGCATGGTGCTTTTCGCGCTCTGGTAACGCTCGTAATACTGCGCGCCGAACGACAGACCCTGCGCCAGGATCAGCCCGATCAGGAAAATCAGCGACAGGCGCGAGGCGAGAGTGCGCGGCCATTGCAGCTTGAGTTTCATGCCGAAGCCCCAAGCAGTTCGACCGGCAGCGAGAACACATAACCTTCACTGCGCACGGTCTTGATATAAGCCGGCTCGCGAGCATCGTCCAGCAGGCGTTGACGCAGGCGACTGACCAGCAGATCGATGGAGCGGTCGAACAGATCGGCCTCGCGGCCCTGGGTCAGATTGAGCAGTTGATCGCGGCTGAGCACCCGTTGCGGGTGGTCGAGGAACACCCGCAGCAAGCGGTATTCGGCACCGCTGAGGGCAACCATGGTGCCGTCGCTGTCGAGCAGGTGCCGGGCCGAGGTGTCCAGCTGCCAGCGACCGAAGGCCAGCAGGCGACCGGCTTCGGTGACCACCAGGTTCGGCGGCAACATGCGGGTACGGCGCAACACAGCGTTGATCCGCGCCAGCAGTTCGCGGGCGGCGAAGGGTTTGCTCAGGTAATCGTCGGCGCCCATTTCCAGACCGATGATGCGGTCGGTCTCATCGTTGCGCGCGGTGAGCATCAGCACCGGCGTGGCCTTGTGTTTGCCCACGCGCAATTCACGGCACAACTGCAGGCCATCGTCGCCGGGCATCATGATGTCGAGCACGATCAGGTCGACGGTGTTGGCATCAAGGAAGCTGCGCATCTGTCGGCCATCGGCGACCACTGTCGTGCGCAGGCCGTTCTTCTTCAGGTAGTTGCCTACCAGTTCACGGATCTCGCGGTCGTCGTCGACGATGAGAATGTGATCGACATGTTCCATCGGTTCAAGCCTCTGTCAAAGGGGGAATGCCGTGCAGTCTATAGCGCCGCTGACCGCACGCCTGCCTGCCTTTGTATTGCAGTGTATCTGTCGCGACGGCGGATACACACCGACGCAAAATCACGATTTTTTCGGGGTTTTGTATCGCTCTGTATCTACACACTGCATGGATACACAACGAGTGATTCTCGTCCTTTCCTGACACAGACGCGATACCTCGAAGGCCTCAAATAGGCTCCATCGAGGCACACACACAGACCGCCTCGGCTCAAACCCACTGAAGCCTTGAGGACTACACCATGAACAACAAATCCGTATTCGCCGCCTGCCTGTTCGCCGCTCTGAACATCTGCACCCTGTCGGCCCACGCCGAAGCTGACGTCAGCCGGCAAACCTACACCTACGGCACCCATCTGGATATCCAGAAAGTGCTGTCGATGACTGAAGACACTTCCGTGACCTGCGGCATCACCGAGGCGCGCATGACCTACCTCGATTCCGCCGGCAAAACCCGCGAGCTGGATTACAGCAAATTCGCTGACGGCTGCAACAACCAGAACTGAGTCATCCCTACTTTTTCTGCAAGGAGTTTTGCCATGAACAACGTCTCGCGCTTTCTGACCGCAGCAGCCTTCGCCTTCACCGGTGCCGCCGCCCACGCCAACAGTGCTGTGGAGCAGAGCAGTTGCGCCAGCAGCACCTGCTTCCAGCTGACCACCGTGGCGAAGGAGGGCAGCGATGCCTTGATCGCCGCTGACGGCTCCAGCCGCACACCGCAGGGGCAGATGGTCGCCGCTGATGGTTCCAGCCGCACACCGCAGGGGCAGATGGTTGCCGCAGATGGTTCCAGCCGCACGCCGCAGGGGCAGATGGTTGCCGCTGATGGTTCCAGCCGCACACCGCAAGGCCAACTGGTCGCGGAAAACGGTGCCAGTCGCACGCCTCAAGGGCAGCTGCTGGACGGCCAGACCGCATGAGCCACGGCGTAGATAAAGCAGGCTAGCGAGGGACGTTTCCCTCGCTGCCCGGTTGCGTGCCCAGCCCCCCACATTCAAGGTGACCCCGTTATGTACCTCATCGCATTTCTCGGCGGTCTGCTGACCGTTCTCAGTCCGTGCATCCTGCCGGTGGTGCCGTTTCTGTTCGCTGGCGCCAACCGTACCCGCTCCTCGATCTTCCTGACTCTCGCCGGCATGGCGCTGACCTTTGCGCTGATCTCAAGCCTTGCCGTGGTCAGCAGCGAGTGGGTGATTCAGGCCAGCAACACCGGCCGCCACGTTGCCTTGTTGGTCATGGCGCTGTTCGCCCTGTCGCTGATCTCGGCCCGCGTCGGTGACTGGCTGACCAGGCCCTTCGTCGCCCTGGGCAATCGTCTCGATCAGGACACGCGTAAACGTGCCGGACCGATGGGCTCGATCATGCTCGGTGTCGCCACCGGCCTGTTGTGGGCGCCCTGTGCCGGGCCGATCCTTGGGGTGATTCTGACCGGCGCGATGTTGCAAGGCGCCAATGCCCAGACCAGCCTGTTGCTGCTGGCTTACGGCGTCGGCAGTGCCTTGTCGCTGGGCACGTTGATCTTCGCCGGACGCGGTCTGGTCAATCGGCTGAAACCGTCGATCCCGTTCAGCGGCTGGTTGCGCCGTGGTGCCGGGGTTGCGGTGCTTGCTACAGTCGCGGTGATTTCCACGGGCGCCGATAAAACTCTGCTTGCCAACACCTCTTCCGAAGGCGTGGCCAGCGTCGAGAAAAACGTCCTGGAAAACGTGCCGAAAGTGGTCGACTACTTCGTCAGCAAGGTCCGCGCCGATTCGATGATGGACGAGGCGCGGGGCGCGATGCCGTCGCTGTCGGGCGCTGTGCAATGGCTCAATTCACCGCAGCTCAGCGCCGAATCCCTGCGCGGCAAAGTGGTGCTGGTGGACTTCTGGACCTACGACTGCATCAACTGCCAGCACACCCTGCCGTACGTCAAAGACTGGGCGAAGAAATACGAGAAGGACGGCCTGGTGGTGATCGGCGTGCACACACCCGAGTATGGCTACGAGCGCATCATCAACAACGTCAAGGATCAGGTGAAAAAACTCGGCATCACCTACCCGGTAGCCATCGACAACGACTATGCGATCTGGCGCAACTTCGACAATCAATACTGGCCGGCGCATTACCTGATCGACGCCAAGGGCCAGATGCGTTACAGCCACTTCGGTGAAGGTCGTTATGCCGAGCAGGAGCAGATGATCAAGCAGTTACTGGAGGAGGCCAAGGCACCGGCAGCCTGATCAACAAAACCAATGGCTCACAGGTCGCGGACCATGAGCCATTGTTGTTTTTCCCACGCCTGGAAACCCTCCAATAGCTGCCAGCCGCGTTTACGGTAGTAGTCGTGTTTGTCTTGCGTGTGCAAGTACAAGCGCGACACCCCACGCTGCTTTGCTGCCTCGCAAATCCCTTCAATCAGCTGCTCCGCCAAACCTTGCCCGCGCGCCTCGGGATCAACGAATACGCAGGCGAGCCATGGGCCGAGATCGGCGCGATCAGCCAAGTCGTTGCGGGCCAGTGCGGCACCACCGAGCAGGCGTTCACCGTCCATGGCAATCAGGCACGACCATTCACCATTGCTTTGGCCCTCGGCAAATTCGCGCTGCCATTGAGCCAGGGGCTGGTCGGCGTATTCGTAGTGGAATTGTTGGTGAATCCACGCCGCGTAGCGATCGCTGTGTTGCATGTGCGCGGCGAGCCAGTCGAGGTGCAGTGACATCGGTCGAGTCCTTTGCGTGGGCGAGCCCGCATCAGAAACCAATCCCGCGACGCTGACAATGCGCAAGGTGTATCAGGCGCTTGACAGATTTGCGCCACTCATCGGCAAAGTGCCGGGTTTATGGGGCTGGCGGACGATTGGCAGGGACGCCGGGCAGCCTCGGCGCGATAGTGACCAAGCACAGTCTGCGCCGCCGACTGTGCATTCTCTCTGCCACGGAGCTCGCTGTCATGAGTACCCCGCTTGACCTCACTGCCCTGAAGGAACGTCAGAAAGTCGCTTGGGCCAGTGGCGACTACGCCGTGATCGGCACCACCTTGCAAATTGTTGGGGAAAACCTCGCCGAGGCTTGCGATCTGCGTTGTGATGAACAGGTGTTGGATGTCGCTGCCGGCAACGGCAATGCAACCCTGGCAGCGGCGCGGCGCGGGTGTGTAGTGACTTCGACCGATTATGTGGCGGCATTGCTGGAGCGTGGTCAGGATCGCGCCCGGGCCGAGCATCTGGAGGTGATTTTTCAGGTGGCCGATGCCGAGGCTTTGCCTTTTCCCGATGAAAGCTACGACGCCGTGTTGTCGACGTTCGGCGTGATGTTCGCGCCTGACCAGGTCACCGCCGCTGCTGAACTGGGGCGGGTCTGTCGTCGCGGCGGACGGATCGGTATGGCGAACTGGACGCCGGAGGGCTTCGTCGGCCAGATGTTCAAGACTCTCGGCCAGCATCTGCCACCGCCAGCGGTTGCACAGCCTCCATCGAACTGGGGCTCGGATGCGTGGCTGCACAAGCATTTCGATGACCGCGATTTTGTCGTGCGCGTGACCCGCAGCCACTTCAACTTCCGCTACCGCTCGGCGGCGCATTTCATTGATATCTTTCGGCACTGGTATGGGCCGGTGCACAAGGCTTTTGCGGTGTTGCCGGCGGAGGCCGGACAGGCGTTGGAGGATGATCTGACCGAGTTGCTCAATCGAGCGAATCGCGCCGGGGAGGCATCGCTGGTGGTGCCGAGCGAATATCTGGAGGTGGTGATTACCAAGCGCTAGTCCCCATCGGATCTCCTGATCGATGAAGATCTCTGTGGGAGCGAGCCTGCTCGCGAAAGCGGTGTGCCAGCCAACCTTGATGTTGATGGAACGACCGCATTCGCGAGCAGGCTCGCTCCCACAGGGAATGTGCTTATTTCAAATGGCCGCGATCAAACCACTCCAGCGCCGTGCGCCAGATGCAGATCCCCAGGAAATAAGCCGACATCAGCAACCACAAGCCCATCACCAGCGGGTTGATCACCGGGTGATTGAGCACCAGCGACAGACTGCACAACAGCCAGATCGCCGTCACCGCAATATTGATTGGCATGAAACGCCGCACGCGAAACGGGTGCAGGAACTTCATCCGCGTCACCGTCAGCAGCGCCAGCCCGATCACGGTGAGTAAGGTAATCCACGGCCCCGGGCCAATGATGTACAGGCACAGCGCAACCACGTTCCAGGCCGCCGGGAAGCCGACAAAATAGTTGTCCTTGCTCTTCATGTTGACGTTGCAGAAGCAGAACAGCGACGACACCAGAATCACCGACACCGTCAGCAACAGGGTGTAATCGGGCAGGGGAATGTAGCGGTAGATAAACAGTGCCGGGATGAATACATAAGTCAGGTAATCGATGACCAGATCGAGGATCGAACCGTCGAAACTCGGCAGCACCGATTGCACATTGACCTTGCGCGCCAGTGCACCGTCCAGGCCGTCGACGATCAGCGCTACGCCCAGCCACATCAGGCAATGGATCGGCTGGTTTTCCAGCAGGGCGAGTGTGGCGAGGAAGGCGGTGACCACGCCGGTCGCGGTAAAACCATGGGCGCCCCATGCTTTCAGCCTGGCGATGTGTACGGTTGATATCACGGGGGCGTTCTCCAGAAAGTGAAGCAAGCCGGTTATCGCCCATCATCAGAAAGGGCGTCGGCAAACCGGGTCGGGTTGCAGCTATCGACCGGTTTAGCCGGGATAAGGTTCACCACCCCTGAATCTTAGCTGGCTGGCGAAAATTTTCTCGCGTGGCGATTCAACGGTGATCGGGCGTCAGCCCAACGGTGCTGGCGCTATGGCTGCGTCGGTCTATCGTTGCCTGACGCAATCGGGCCGTGGCCTCGGAGGATAACGTCATGAACACCAGCGATTTGCTTGAACAACTGCTCCGAGGCCAGGCCTCGGCGGGACAACAACGCGGAGCTTCGGCCGGTGACGGCCTGGGCGGTTTACTTGGTGGACTGTTGGGCGGCGGCAGTCAGTCCGGAGCGGGTGGCGCGGCTGCTTCGGGTGGCCTCGGCGGCCTGGGTGGTTTGCTCGGTGGCTTGCTCGGCGGCGGTGGCTTGGGAAGCGCCCCCGGTGGCGGTAGCAGAAGCCGTACCGGCGGGACCAGTTACGCGGCGCTGGCATCGCTGGGCATGATGGCTTACCAAGCGTATCAAGCCTGGCAACGCAGCCAGGCCAGCACCGCGCCGCAGGAGCTGCCACAAACCGCCGACCTGCTCGCCGGCCCGCAAATCGAAACCCACAGCCACGCGGTACTGCGAGCCCTTATCGCCGCCGCCAAGGCTGACGGCCGCATCGACGACGCAGAAAAGCATCTCATCAGCAGCGAAATCGGCAAACACACCGCCGACCCGCAGTTGCAGCAATGGCTCGACGCCGAAGTCGCCAAGCCGCTGGATCCCCGGGAAGTGGCGCAATCCGCTGACGGCGACCCGGCCGTAGCCGCCGAAATGTACCTGGCCAGCGTCATGCTGGTAGACGATCAACAGGACGCCGAACGCAGCTATCTCGATGAGCTGGCCGCCGCCTTGAACATCGATCCCGACTTGCAGGTGCATCTGGAACAGCAGGCGAAAGGGCAAGCCTGACCCGCTGTAAAAATCCCTGACACTGCCAGCCCCGGCCGTTCCATCCGTCCGGGGCTTTTTTACCTGGATTGAATTTTTCCGCCGCCGTGTCGCTCTTCTGCATAACAGAACCCGTCTGCCATCGGTGTGCTCATGAACAGGAACCTCGACGATTACAACCGCATGCGTGATTTTTCCGCGACGTCGGAACCGGCCGCAGTCAAGCGCTCGGGCCGTAAGTCGGCCAAGGATCATGCCTTGCAGTTCTGCATCCAGAAGCACGACGCTTCGCACCTGCATTACGACTTTCGCCTTGAACTCGACGGCGCCCTGAAGAGTTGGGCGGTGCCGAAGGGGCCGTCGCTGGACCCGTCGGTCAAGCGCCTGGCAATTCATGTCGAGGATCATCCGCTCGATTACGCGACGTTCGAAGGCAGCATTCCCGAGGGGCATTACGGTGCCGGTGATGTGATCGTCTGGGATCGCGGCGTGTGGATTCCGCTGGAAGATCCGCACAAGGCCTATGCCAAGGGCCGGCTCAAGTTTGAGTTGCAAGGCGAGAAGCTCGGCGGCGTGTGGAATCTGGTGCGCACGCACATGCCGGGCAAGAAGGAACAATGGTTCCTGATCAAGCATCAGGACAACGCCGCGCGCCCGCAGGATGATTTCGACGTCCTGGTCGCCGAGCCCGACAGCGTGCTCAGCGAGCGCACGATTGTCGGCAAATCGGCGGCTGCTGCCGATAAAGCCAAACCGGTGAAAAAGGCCCCGGCCAAGCCGCGCAAGCAGGCGTCCGGGCAGCTTACCGGCGCGCGCAAGGCCAAGCTCCCAGCGCTGATCAAGCCGGAACTGGCGACGCTGGTCGACAGCGCGCCCGAAGGGCAGTGGAGCTACGAGATCAAGTTTGACGGCTACCGGATCATGGCGCGGATCGATCACGATGAGGTGCAGCTGTTCACCCGCAACGGCCATGACTGGACGCACAAACTGCCGCAGCAGGCCAAAGCGCTGGCGGCGCTGGGTCTGGAATCGGCCTGGCTCGATGGCGAAATGGTCGTGGCCAACGAGCAAGGCGTGCCGGATTTTCAAGCGCTGCAGAATGCCTTCGATGCCGGGCGCAGCGGCAATATTGTTTATTACCTGTTCGACGTGCCGTATCTCAATGGCGTCGACCTGCGCGACGTGCCGGTCGAAGAACGCCGCGCCGCGTTGAGCACCATCCTCGGCGCGCAGAAAGAATCGTCAACGCTGCGCTTCTCCGAAGCCTTCGAAGAAACCCCGGACGCGCTGCTCAACAGTGCCTGCCAAATGCAGATGGAAGGCCTGATCGGCAAGCGGCTCGGCTCGCCTTATGTATCGCGGCGCAGCGGTGACTGGATCAAGCTCAAGTGCAAGCATCGCCAGGAATTCGTCATCGTCGGCTACACCGATCCGAAAGGTGCGCGCAGTGCTTTCGGCGCGTTGCTGCTCGGCCTGCACGACGCTGACAGTGGCGAGTTGCGCTACGCCGGCAAGGTCGGCACCGGGTTCAACGAAACCACATTGAAAAGCATCCTCGCCCAACTCAAGCCGTTGCAGACCAAAACCTCCGCAGTGGTCAATCCGCCCAGCGGTTTCGAGGCCAAAGGCGTGCACTGGCTCAAACCCAAACTGCTGGCCGAAGTGGCATTCGCCGAGATGACCAAGGACGGCTCGGTGCGCCACGCCGTGTTCCATGGTTTGCGCGATGACAAACCGGCCAAGGACATTACCGAAGAGCGAGCGAAGCCTGTGAAAGCTGCCAAGCCCGAAAAAACCGAAAAAACCGAAAAAACCGAAAAGACCGAAAAGACCGAAAAGACCAAAACCGCCGAAAAGCAGCCGGCAAAGAAAACCGCCGCCAGCAAAAAAGCCGAAACCGCGCCTTCGCAAGCAGGTCTGGCCGGCGGCAAGGTACGCATCACTCACCCCGATCGAGTGATCGATGCGGTCAGCGGCACAACCAAGATGCAACTGGCGCAGTATTACGCCAGCGTTGCCGAACACATCCTGCCGCAACTCAAGGATCGTCCCGTGGCCTTAGTGCGTGCACCGGACGGCATCGCCGGCGAACTGTTCTTCCAGAAGAACGCCGATCGCCTGGCCATTCCCGGCATCACCGCCCTGGACAAGGACGTCACCGGCCAGCCAGTGATG
Organism: Pseudomonas sp. 2957; assembly: GCF_031456345.1. Classification (NCBI taxonomy): domain Bacteria; kingdom Pseudomonadati; phylum Pseudomonadota; class Gammaproteobacteria; order Pseudomonadales; family Pseudomonadaceae; genus Pseudomonas; species Pseudomonas sp. 2957. Next base: position 649,606 of record NZ_JAVDUL010000002.1, on the reverse strand, counting down.
ATGATCAACAATCCCGAAGCGCTGGTCGGTGCGGTGCAGATGAGCACGGTGGAGCTGCACACCTGGAACGCCACAACCGTGGATCTGGACAAGCCCGATCGCTTCGTCCTCGACCTCGACCCGGATCCTGCGTTGCCATGGAAAAGCATGGTTGAAGCCACCGCGCTGACCCTCACTGTGCTCGATGAGCTGGGCCTCAAAGCCTTCCTGAAAACCAGCGGCGGCAAAGGCATTCACCTGGTGGTGCCGTTGACGCGCAAGCATGGCTGGGACGAAGTGAAGGACTTCAGCCACGCCATCGTCAGCCACATGGCCAAGTTGCTACCGGACCGGATTTCAGCGGTGTCCGGGCCGAAAAACCGCGTCGGGCGGATCTTCATCGATTACCTGCGCAACGGCCTCGGTGCCACCACCATTTGCGCCTACGCCGCACGTGCGCGGGAAGGCATGCCGGTGTCGGTGCCGCTGTACCGAGAGGAAGTCGCTGAAATCAAGGGTGGGAATCACTGGAACATCTACAACGTTCACGAGCGTCTGACCGAAGTCGGCGATGAGCCTTGGGCGGACATGAAGAAAACCCGTCAGACCATCACCGCCGAGATGCGCAAACGCGTCGGCATGAAAAAGTGATCAGGTGTCGCGCAGCAAGTCGTGGGCGTTGAGCAGTTCGAAGGCGATTTGCGGGTGGTTTTCCAGGCCCTTGCGAATCGCTGCCGGGATTGCCGCGCGAGTCTTGCGACACAGGCCTGGCAGCTCGTCGATCTGAATGGCGATGCCGCGCATGGTGCGTACCTCGTTGAAACCGGGGGCGACATCGACACGGATGCCGAGTTGCTCGTACATGCGCTGTTGCAGGCGTTTGAGGTCGTTGAGGTCTTTGAGTTGTTCCAGGCGCGCCAGAAGAATTTTTTCTTCAGCGCGAGTCAAGCGCAGGATGCGCAGGTCGGCGCCGGGCGTTTCCAGCAACGGATCGCGCCCGCAGATGCAGGCGCCGGGAGGGCAGGGTGAGCGCAAGGGCACGGTCGTCGTCATGGCCTCCATCATAGAGGCCGTCGGACATGTTTGCCTATGTGCACTCAGCGGCCGTCCATCGGCCGCTGCTTCCCTCGTGACTACTGCTGCACGCCTTCGTATTGCACCAGAATGGCGTTGGCCAGGTCTTCATCACTGGCGTTCAAGCCAGGGTTGGCCTGGCGCACCTGTTGCAGTACCGACTCAAGATAAACCCCACGAATGGCCCCGCCGCTGGCAACGAACGCAGACACGTCGTCACGGGCCGGAATGACCATTTTGTCGTCCTTGAAGGTCGAGTACAGCGACGCGGAGACACCTGCCGAGGTGGCGACGTCACCCGCGTCAACGCGGGCCAGCGCCGAACCGACCGGCAGGCAAAGCATTAAAGAAGAAATCAGGACTAACTTGCGCATGACGTGTTCCTCCACAAGCGCTAAGCAAAAAGGGAAGGGACTACATAACGTCAGAGGTGAACGGCGCGCGGGAGTTCCGTGAGCGGTGAAAAGCCGTGAGTCAGAGTTTTCACCGCTCAGTCGGTTCAGATCACCCCACAGGCCATGCGATCGCCGCCACCGCCCAGTGGCTTGGGCATGTCGGAATGGTTATCGCCGCCGGCGTGAATCATCAGGGCGTGGCCCTTGATCTCGGAAATCTTCTTAAGGCGCGGTGCCAGCACCGGATAGTTGGCGACCCCGTCAGCCGTCACATACACCGCTGGCAGATCACCCAGATGCCCGTCGGCGTAAGGGCCGAGATGCTTGCCGGTTTTCGCCGGATCGAAGTGTCCGCCAGCGGCCAGTGCCGCGCCTTTCACGCCATCCTTCGTGCCCGCTTCGCAGCTGCCGTTTTCATGGACATGAAAACCGTGGATGCCGGCCGGCAATGATTTCAGCTCGGGTGTGAACAGCAGGCCGTACGGCGTTTCGCTGACAGTGACAGAGCCGATCGCCTGCGGCGCGCCGTCGGCGCTGACCAGATTGATTGCGACTTTCTCCGTTGCTGCCTGTGCGGTGCCGATTGCCAACGTGCCGAGCAGACCAAACCACAGTGCGCGTTTCATAAGCGTTTCCTTCAGCTGCATGAGTGTTCGAAGCGATGGATTCATAGCCTGTCGTTGTTAACCAGCGATGAAGGCGTTATCCATCGGCGCTGCAAGGTGTGACCGGGTTCACGCTTGAAAAGTTTTGCCGGATTCAAGTCGCCCCTGACATCAGCCGATACGCTCTGTGTCGGCAGTTCCCTGCACATAGGCTTAACTGAAATCCGACAAGCGCAATCCAGCGTGCCCACGGGAGATTCCACGGTGTCGATCAAACTGCGTTTGGTGTTGCTGATTGCGACCAGCCTGCTGACGGCGCTGATCGTGAGCCTGGTCAGTTACGTCGGCAATCTGCGGATGGCCACGGCGGTCGGCGATAACACGGTAAGCATGAGCGCGCTGCGCAATCACATGGAAGCGGACATGATGCACGACGCCCTGCGCGCCGATGTCTATTCGGCGATGCTGGTCGGCCTGGGCAAGAGCACCGCCACCGCCACAGAAGTGCGCGATTCGCTGGCCGAGCACGCCGGGCATTTTCGTGAAGTGCTGGATGACAACCTGAAACTGCCGATCAACCCGCAGCTGCGCACGGCGCTGGAGCAGATCAAGCCGAGCCTCGACACCTACATCAAATCCGCCGAGCAGATCGTCGGCGTGGCGCTGGACAAGCCGGATGCCGCCCAGCAGCAGCTCGGCACGTTCAATGCCGCGTTCAGCCAGCTCGAAGAGCAAATGGCGACGCTCAGCGAATTGATTGAAAGCAACACTCGGCAAACCAGCGAAGGCACCGAAGCGGCCATTAGCAATGCCAATCTGGCCCTTGGTGTGGTGCTGATCGCCAGTCTGTTGCTGCTGCTGATTCAGGGGCGCTGGGTGATCCTGAGTATCATGGGGCCGCTCAAATCCGCCAGCCGCATCGCTGAAAGCATTGCCCATGGCAATCTCAGCGAACCGATTGTTGAACCCGCCGGCAAGGACGAAGCCAGTGTGCTGATCCGCACATTGGCGACCATGCAACGTGACTTGCGCAACATGATCGACGTGGTCCGGCGCAACGCCCACGGTGTCAGCGGCATGAGCGAGCAGCTCAGTCAGGGCTGCCATCAGGTCGCCGACAGCAGCCAGCAGCAAAGCGTTGCCGCCGGGACCATGGCGGCCGCCGCCAGTCAGATGACCGCCAGCATCGAGGAAATCACCCGCCACGCCGAACGTGCCCTGAGCATGGCCAATCAGGCGGAAACTCTAGCGAAGGAGGGCGGCGGGGTGATTCATCAAGTGGTCAGCGACATGGACGACATCGCCCGCTCGGCACAGCAGTCGGCGCAGGTGATTCGCACGCTGGATCAGGAATCCGAGGCGATCTTCAACATCATTCAGGTGATCAAGAGCATCGCCGACCAGACCAACCTGCTGGCCCTCAACGCCGCGATCGAGGCGGCGCGGGCAGGAGAGCAGGGCCGTGGCTTTGCCGTGGTCGCGGATGAAGTGCGCAGTCTGGCCGCACGCACCAGCGCCTCGACCCAGGAAATTGCCGCAATGGTCGCGCGCATCCAGAGCAGCACGCGCGAGGCGGTCAACAGCATGGAGGCCGGTGTGGCGCAGGTCGACAAAGGCATGGCGGTAACAGCGGAGGTTGAGCGGGCAATTCGGGAAATCCTCGACGCCACGCTGAACACCACGCAACTGGTCAACGACATCACCCGCACGATTGGCGAACAGAGCCAGGCCAGTAACGAGATCGCCCATCAGGTGGAGATGATTGCCGGGATGAGCGAGGGCAATAGCCGGGTGATCGGGCAGACGGCGACGACTACGGATGAGTTGTCGAATCTGGCGGGGCAGTTGGCGCGGTCGGTGGATCGGTTTCGGTTGTGATAGCGGTAGGACCCATTACATTTCTGGTGTCTATCACGGCCTTATCGCTGGCAAGCCAGCTCCCACAGGGTCTGATGTTGTGAATGCAACGGTGTGCACACCATCATCCACTGTGGGAGCGGGCTTGCCCGCGATTAGGCCAGCTCGGGCAACACTGAATCAAACCTATGTGCCCTTAATCAGAATCTGAACGCCTGCCGCCCCACCAACAACCATTTCCCGCCCTGTTTCTGCCAGATCTGGAAATTTTCGATCTCGGTCGGAATCACCTCAGTCCCCTTCAACGCCTGCGCGGAGAAGTGGTGGCGCACCAATGCGGTATCGCCGGACATCGTGATGGTCTGCTTCTGCATCTCCAGGGTCTTGAATGCGCTGCGGCCGGTTTCGATGTCGGCGATGAATTCCTGCTTGTCCTGAATCTTGCCGCTGGAGTGGCCGTAGGTCAGGTTCGGCGCGGTCAGAGCGTTCAGTTCGGCGATGTCTTTGTGCAGCATCGCCTGGGTCAGGTGATCCACCGCTTGGGCCACTTCCTTTTCCGCCGGGGCAGGGGCGGCCATGGCGCAGGCGCTGAAGGCGCAGAACAAACCGATGAGGAGGCGGGATTTGGTCATGTTGTTTCCTTGTTGTTATTGAGTCGGAATGACTGGCTTAGTTTGTCAGTCATCGTACAACGTAGCAGGTTATTTTCTGCTTGAACAACGAGCCGTTCGCAATGATTTATCAAGTTGCGATGCGTATCGCGCAAAAAACTTTGCAGGCCAATGCCTGATCACGGTCATGTTTGGTGGCCCATGGCCGATAAGCCCCAGAGCGGAAAAAGACTTTCAAGTCGGGAACAGACGCGCGGGTTCGCCCTGACGTGATATTCTCCGCGCCAAATTTGCTTTGACTTAATTCGGTTGGCTGGCCTTTCGGGCGGGCCGACGGGATCCCTGTCGCTCAAGCAGCTGAAGCCAATAACGATAAGAAGTCAGTTCAGAAGGGACATTAACTGAGGTCGATGCCACATGTCGGCCTTGTGTGCCCACCCGTCAATATTGAAGTGTGCCGGATTGCGCGACGCCAGCCTGAGCGTCAACAAAGCGCAACGCAGACTGATAACAACGACGGGCGGAAGGCGTTTTATCATAGGTGCAACAGATGTTTAAGAAAGTGAACACAGCCTTGCTCGGTCTGGCTTTGGCGATGGGGATGTCGTCTGCCAATGCTGCCGAAGCCAAGAAAGTTGACGTCCTGCTGATCGGCGGCGGCATCATGAGCACCACCCTGGGTGTGTGGATCAATGAGCTGGAACCGACCTGGTCGATGGAAATGGTCGAGCGCCTCGATGGCGTCGCTCTGGAAAGCTCCAACGGCTGGAACAACGCCGGTACCGGTCACTCGGCTCTTGCCGAGCTGAACTACACCCCGGAAGACGACAAGGGCAACGTAACGATCCCGAAAGCTGTCGAGATCAACGAAGCGTTCCAGGTTTCCCGTCAGTTCTGGGCGTGGCAGGTTCAGCAGGGCGTTCTGAAGAACCCTCGCTCGTTCATCAACACCACACCGCACATGAGCTTCGTGTGGGGCGATGACAACATCAAGTTCCTGAAAAAGCGCTACGAAGCCCTGCAGGCGAGCCCGCTGTTCGCCGGTATGCAGTACTCCGAAGATCCGGCGGTGATCAAGAAGTGGGTACCGCTGATGATGGAAGGGCGTGACCCGAACCAGAAAATCGCGGCCACCTGGAGCCCGCTGGGTACGGACATGAACTTCGGCGAAATCACCCGCCAGTTCGCCGCTCACCTGCAAACCAAACCAAACTTCGATCTGAAACTGTCGAGCGAAGTCGAAGACATCACCAAGAACGCCGATGGCACCTGGCGTGTGAGCTACAAAAACCTCAAGGACGGTACCAAGACCGAAACCGACGCCAAGTTCGTGTTCATTGGCGCTGGCGGCGGTGCTCTGCACCTGCTGCAGAAGTCGGGCATTCCTGAAGCCAAGGAATACGCAGGCTTCCCGGTTGGCGGCTCGTTCCTGGTGACCGAGAACCCGACGATTGCCGAGCAGCACCTGGCCAAGGCCTACGGCAAGGCTTCGGTTGGCGCGCCACCGATGTCGGTTCCGCACCTGGACACCCGTGTTCTGGATGGCAAGCGCGTCATTCTGTTTGGCCCGTTCGCGACCTTCAGCACCAAGTTCCTCAAGGAAGGTTCGTACTTCGACCTGCTGACCAGCACCACCACCCACAACATCTGGCCAATGACCAAGGTCGGCATCAAGGAATACCCGCTGGTCGAGTACCTTGCCGGGCAGTTGATGCTGTCGGATGAAGACCGCCTGAACGCGCTGAAGGAATACTTCCCGAACGCCAAGGCCGAAGACTGGCGTCTGTGGCAAGCCGGCCAGCGCGTACAAATCATCAAGCGTGATGAAGCCGCTGGCGGCGTGCTGAAACTGGGCACCGAGATCGTTGCTTCGCAAGACGGCTCGATCGCCGGCCTGCTGGGCGCATCGCCAGGCGCGTCGACCGCTGCACCGATCATGCTGAGCGTGCTGCAGAAAGTCTTCAAAGACAAAGTCGCAACCCCTGAGTGGCAGACCAAGCTGCACCAGATCGTGCCGAGCTATGGCACCCAGCTGAACAGCGATCCGGCCAAAGTGGCTGCCGAGTGGGCTTACACCGCGAAAATCCTCGAACTGCCGACGCCTCCAGCGATCGGTCAGGTAGCTGCTCCGGCGGCACCTGCGGCTGACAAAGCCGTAGCGCCGAAGGAAAACGCTGCACGTGACATGGCTCTGTAACCAGAACCCTGACACACAAAACCCACTGAACCGGCGACGGTCAGTGGGTTTTTTTATACGCCGGACCTGTAGGAGCTGACGAGTGCAACGAGGCTGCGATCTTTTGATCTTGATCTTCAAACGTCAAAGTCAAAAGATCGCAGCCTCGTTGCACTCGTCAGCTCCTACATCGGTAGGGTCAGGCTTTCGCGTTCGCCAGGTAGGCCCCCAGGCGCCGACCCATTTCTTCGCCCAGTGCTTGCAACCCGCTCAGCGGCCGCACCATCACTTCAAACTCGACAATCTTGCCGTGTTCATCGAAGCGAATCATGTCGATGCCTTTGAGTTCCTTGCTGCCGACCCTGGCGCTGAATTCGAGAATCACATTCAGGCCATCCGCCGTCGCAAACTCACGGTGATAGGCGAAATCTTCGAAGACTTCAAACACGGTGTTGAGGATCATCGCCACCACCGGCGCGCCGGGGTAGGGCGTGTGGGCCATGGGCGAGCGGAACACAGCTTGCGGATCGAGCAGTTCGGGCAGGGCTTTGAGATTGCCGCTGCGGATCATCGCGTGCCAGCGCGCGAGGGATGCGGCGACGTTGGGCTGCAAGGCAAGGTCGGGCATGGTCACTCCGGTTTTTATTGTTGTCGGTCGGCAATGACTGTAGATCAACCGCGCCGAAAGTGAATCCCCAAGTCTCAGGCTGAATATCTGTTCATGCCCGAAGCGGATCAGATGCGCATCTGATCCGTATTTTTCTGTTTCATCTGCCTCTGTATTCAGTACAGCCACAGGCTCAGAATGCCCCGGCAGTGCGGCCAATCACCCTCCGACCTCATTCCGAAGCGTCCGGTGCACCGCACACCCCGCATCAAGGAGCGCGACATGTACAAGATGGCAATTTTTCTCGGCGGTTTTCTGACCTTGACCATTCTGATCGGCGTGCTGGCGACGATCTCTCCAGTCTGATCCGCGCGCATTTTTTCGAACTCCGCCGTTCTCCTGCTTTCAGTTGCAGAACAGGGCCAGCATGCGCCCGTTACTGAAGTTCGAGGAGTGAAACATGCGTACGACAACCTCGCAGGGACGTTGGGTTCCCATTGGTTTGATGGTCGCCGCGCTGACTGGCTGCGCGATGAGCAACACCGAGTCACCGGTGCAGACACCGGGTCAGGCCAAGGCCTCCGATACTGAAATGCTCGAAGTCGGCGCGCAGTGGTTGCAGGACAAACCGCCGATCCGCGCGTTGAACATGTACCTTGATGGCTTTCATTTTTACAACGGTCATCCCGGCGCGCAGATGGAAGCGCACCATTACTGCTCGGCGCTCAATGAGGAAGTGTTCCAGTGCGTGATCTACGACGGCAACACGGCTGAAGCGAAGTTGATGGGCGTGGAATACATCATCAGTCAGCGCCTGTTTACGCAATTGCCGGCAAAAGAAAAAGCCTTGTGGCACAGCCATGCTCACGAGGTGACTTCCGGCCAGTTGGTCGCGCCGGGCATCCCGCAAGTGGCGGAAAAGCGCCTGATGGAAAAACTCGCCAATACTTACGGCAAGACTTGGCACACCTGGCACACCGATCAGGACAAGCAACTGCCGCTGGGCGTGCCGCAGTTGATGATGGGCTTTACCGCTGACGGTCAGGCCGATGCACAAATGGTCCGCCAGCGCGATCAGCGCCTGGGCATCGACACTGCCGAGAAGAAGAACGCTCGCGCCGGGATCAAACCGGCACCTGTCGCATCGGGGGCTGACGCGTGGCAGAAGGGCAACGCCGTGCAGCTCAACGACCCGACCGGGCATCAGCACGTCACGCCGCGCTCGGCCACCTCTGGCGATGAAAATGCCCGGAGCGGCAGTCAGCCTTAGCTTTGGACAGTAGCTGGAAATGGTGTTGCCTGTACCGGCGTCATCGCGAGCAGGCTCACTCCTACATTTAAAATGCGTTCCCCCTGTAGGAGTGAGCCTGCTCGCGATGGCGTCCGTCTGATCGCTACATCCTTCAGCGATTCAACACATCCACAATCCACTGCAAATATTGCTCGCGCTCGGATATCGAGTTGTGCCCCGAATCCGGCACCACCTTCAGCGTCGCCACGCCCGCGGGAAAACTCTCGAACAAGCGCTGCGTGCTGCTGCGTCCAATCACTTCGTCATCACTCGCCGCCAACAGCAACGTCGGTGCGCGAATATGCGCCGCGTATTTGCCCGATTCGAAACGATCCTTGAGCAACCACTTCACCGGCACCCACGGGTATTGCCGTTCGGCGATTTCCTCGAGGCTGTTGAACGGCGTCACCAGAATCAGATTCTGCACCGGCCGCTGACTGGCCAGGCGCACCGCCACCCCCGAACCGAGGCTGCGTCCGATGACTGCAATCTGCGGGTGACTGGCATACACCTGATCGAACAGCGCCAGCGCATCTTCGGCAATCGCGGCTTCCGATGGCGAGCCGGTGCTGCCACCAAAGCCCCGATAGTGCAGGAAATACAGCGCGTAGTCGGGAAACGCCTCGGCGAATTCCGGCAGATTTCGCGAGACGTCCTCGGCATTGCCCCCGAAATAGATCAGCGCCCGCGTTCCGCTGCGCTCTCGGTCAGTCACCCAGACCTCGGCATCCGGCATCGACAGTTTCAAGCGCGAATCCGCTGCAACCACGGCGGCAGGCTGGGGAAACCAGATCAGCGAGCGCTGAAACACGAACAGCGCGGCGCACAGCACCAGGTACACGGCAACGATGAAAACGACGAGTGACATCAGGGTTCGGGACATTCGGCTACTTTTAACGGGGTGAGAGGTTGGCTGTGGCAGTGTAGTTCAGCGCCTGCGCCTGACAGCCTGCGCACACACCATGCAACAGATCCGCGCAGCAGGAGGACACGCATGCGCCACACTGAGGGTTATTCCCGCCGCCGCTTGCTCACCCTGGCTGCCCAGGCTGCGGCGCTGTTCACCATTGATCGGGCGTTGGCCAGCAGCGTAGCGCCGACCGTCATTGCGCCGCACACGGCAGGAGACCAGACCATGCAGACCCGCGCCATCCCTTCGAGCTCCGAGGCACTGCCCATGGTCGGATTGGGCACATATCGCGGTTTCGACGTCGCGCCGGGCGATCCGGTTTACCGGCAGTTGCCCGCCGTCCTCGAAGCGCTGTTCAGAAAGGGCGGCACGCTGATCGACAGCTCGCCCATGTACGGCCGCGCCGAGCAGACCACCGGTGAACTGCTGTCGATCCACGAACCACGTTCGCCGGCTTTTCTCGCCACCAAGGTGTGGACGCGCGGGCGCAAGGAGGGCATCGCGCAGATGGAGCAGTCCTTCAGTCTGCTGCAAACCGAACGCATCGACCTGATGCAGATTCACAATCTGCTCGACTGGCAAACCCACTTGCCGACCCTGCGCGAATGGCAGGAGCAGGGGCGGATTCGCTACATCGGCATCACCCATTACACCTCGTCGGCCTATGACGAGGTCGAGGCCGTGCTGAAAGCCGAAAAGCTGGATTTTCTGCAGATCAACTACGCCCTCGATGATCGCGCGGTCGAGAAACGCATCCTGCCGCTGTGCCGTGAGCGTGGGGTGGCGGTGATTTGTAATCGGCCGTTTGGCGGCGGCGATCTGCTCGCCCGGCTCAAGGGCAAGCCGCTGCCGGCCTGGGTCTCGGATGTACAGGTCAACAGCTGGCCGCAACTGGCACTGAAATTTCTCCTGGCGCACCCGGCGGTGACCTGTGTGATTCCCGGGACCAGCAATCCGCGCTACATGGCTGACAACGCCGGAGCCGGTTTTGGGCCGATGTTGACCGATGCGCAACGGCATCAGTTGATTGCGTTGCTGGGCTGAGCCGGGTCAACCGCGATAGCGCAACGCCTCCAGCAACAACGCAAACGCCGGCGCTGCCTGGCGTCGGCTCGGGTAGTACAGGTGATAACCGGAAAATGCCGGGCACCAGTCTCCCAGCACCTGGACCAGGCGACCGTCCGCCAGAAACGGCGCAACGACGTTTTCCGGGATGTAGCTCAAACCGAAACCGTCCAGCGCGGCGTCGAGCAATGGGTACACGCCATTCAGGGTGACCTGGCCGGAGACGCGCACTTTCAGGCTTTCACCATCCTTTTCGAACTCCCACGAATACAGTCCGCCATTGGTTGGCAGACGCAGGTTGTTACAGGCGTGGTCGGTCAGGTCGCGCGGGGTTTGCGGCGCAGGGCGCCGGGCGAAGTAGGCGGGTGAGCCGACCACCGCCATGCGCATGTCCGGACCGATACGGGTGGCGATCATGCCTTGGGCGACGTCTTCGCCCAGGCGCACACCGGCATCGAAGCCTTGGCCGGCGATGTCGACGAAGCCATAGTCACAGCAAACCTCGACGGACACATCCGGGTACTGCGGCAGGAAATCCTGCAACACCGGACGCAGGATCCAGTTCAGCGAATGGTCGGTGGCGCTGATGCGGATCTTTCCCGCCGGGGTTTCGCGCAGGTTGCTCAGGGCGGCCAGTTCCACTTCGATTTCGTCGAAGCGCGGGCCGATGGTTTGCAGCAAGTGTTCGCCGGCCTCGGTCGGCGACACGCTGCGCGTGGTGCGGGTCAGCAGGCGCAGGCCGAGTCGCGCCTCGAGACTGCGAATGGTGTGGCTGAGCGCCGATTGCGACACGCCGAGTTTGGCTGCGGCCTTGGTGAAACTGCGTTCACGGGCGACGGCGAGAAAGGCGAGCAGGTCGGTGGCGTTTTCCCGGAGCATTGATGATCGTCCTGCATAAGTTTTTTCGGATTCTAGTCGATTATCCAAAGAGTGCGGATCGCTACAGTGGTTGCATCATCTATTGGAGGAAATGCCATGAACCCGATTGCTGCTTCTGCACTGACGCTCTCGCTGCTGGCTGGCGAGGTGCAGGCCACCGAAAATCCGCGTGTCACGGTCACACCGAATGGCTCGCAACCGTCGGCCAAAGGCCCGGCTGACTGGTTTACCGGCACGGTGCGGGTGGATGCGCCGTTCAAAGGTACCGACGAGGCGCGGGTCAGTGGCGCGACCGTAACGTTTGAGCCTGGCGCGCGAACGGCGTGGCATACCCATCCGCTGGGGCAGACACTGATCGTCACCTCGGGGGCAGGGTTCGTGCAGGAGTGGGGGCAGCCAGTGCGGGAAATCCGGCCGGGCGATACCGTGTGGATTGCTCCGGGCGCCAAGCATTGGCACGGGGCAGCGCCGACGACGGCGATGAGTCATATCGCGATTGCCGAAGTGCTGGATGGCAAGGTGGTGGACTGGATGGAGCAGGTCGGTGATGAGCAATATCCGAAGACCGAGTGAAACCGCGCCCCTCACCCCAGCCCTCTCCCGAGGGAGAGGGAGCCGATTGGGGGATGCTCGAGACGTTCGGCATTCTGCAAGCGTGGTGGTGAATCCACTCGACCCCTGGCACCCCATGCAGGTGCGCTAACAGCATGCGACTCACCCCAGGCGTCTCCCGGGGGAGTGGGAGCCGACCGAGGTGTCTTGCGATGTGCATCGACCTGAACTTGCCGTTGCGATTATGGATACACAGAAAGACTTTCACGTCGCTGCACATCCTGAATATACCCGGATCGGTCCCCTCTCCCTTTGGGAGAGGGCTAGGGTGAGGGGCTTTTCGCTTCAGATCATCTCCGGCAACGAATCAAGAATCTTGTCCAGCGTAATCGGATACTCCCGCACCCTCGCGCCAGTGGCGTTGTAGATCGCATTCGCCACCGCCGCACTCACGCCGCAAATCCCCAATTCACCCACGCCCTTGGCTTTCATCGGCGATGAAATCGGGTCGGTTTCTTCGAGGAAAATCACTTCCTGATGCGGAATGTCGGCGTGCACCGGCACCTCATACCCGGCGAGGTCATGGTTGACGAAAAAGCCCAGGCGCTTGTCCACCGCCAGCTCTTCCATCAATGCGGCGCCGACGCCCATGGTCATCGCGCCGATGACCTGACTGCGCGCCGACGTCGGGTTGAGGATCCGCCCCGCAGCGCACACCGCCAACATGCGCCGTACGCGAACTTCGCCAGTGGCAGCATCGACGGCGACTTCGACGAAATGCGCGCCGAAGGTCGATTGCTGATACTTCTCGGCCAGATCACCGAACTCGATGCTGTCCTCGCCGACCAGTGCGCCGCCTTCAGCCGCGTTGCGCAGCGGCAGGCTCTTGTCGCCAACGCGCACCTGACCATCGGCGAACTCCGCCTGATCCGCCGCGAGTCCCAGCTTCTGCGCCACCGCTTCACGCAGTTTCACACAGGCGGCATAGACGCCGGAGGTCGAGCAGTTCCCACCAAACTGACCGCCAGAACCAGCCGAAACCGGGAAGTCCGAATCACCCAGACGCACGACTACATCATCGAGACCAACGCCCATCATCTCGGCAGCGGTCTGCGCGATGATCGTGTAACTGCCGGTGCCGATATCGGTCATGTCGGTTTCGACAACGACTTTGCCGCCACGCTCCAGGCGCACACGGGCTCCGGACTTGACCAGCAGGTTGTTGCGAAACGCCGCCGCCACGCCCATGCCGATCAGCCAACGGCCTTCACGACGGCTGCCCGGTTGCGCCTTGCGCTGATCCCAGCCGAATTTCTCCGCGCCGATCTGCAGGCATTTGACCAGTTGACGCTGGGAGAACGGCCGCTCGGTTTTCACCGGGTCGACTTGAGTGTCGTTAGCGATGCGGAACAGCACCGGGTCCATCTTCAGCTGTTCGGCCATTTCGTCCATGGCAATTTCCAGCACCATCAGCCCCGGCGCTTCACCCGGCGCGCGCATGGCGTTGCCTTCAGGCAGGTCGAGCGGGGCGAGGCGCATGCTGACGCGGCGGTTTTCTGCGGCATAGAGCAACTGGCTCGGTTGCGCGGCCAGTTCGACCTTGCCGTCAGCAAGGTTGCCTGACCAGCCTTCATGGGCGATGGCGGTCAGCTTGCCGTCCGCCGTTGCGCCCATGCGGATGCGCTGAATCGTAGCCGGGCGATGGGTGGTGTTGTTGGCCATCTGCGGGCGGGCGAGGGCGACTTTCACCGGCCGCCCCGCCATGCGCGCGCCGAGAGCGGCGAGGATCACGTCGGCGCGAATAAACAGCTTGCCGCCGAAACCACCGCCGATGTACGGCGAGATCAAGCGGACTTTTTCCTTCGGCAGGCCGAGGGTTTTCGCAATGTCGCCGACACTCCAGGCGACCATCTGGTTCGAGGTCCACACGGTCAGCTGATCGCCTTTCCACGCGGCCAGTGTGGCGTGCGGTTCCATCATCGCGTGGGACTGGTCTGGCGTGGTGTAGGTCTGATCGAACTGCACCGGTGCGGCGGTGAAGGCCTTGTCGAAGTCGCCGTGATTGACGTCGGGCAGCTCGTCTTTCGGCTCGACGCCGAGGTCTTTGACGCTGGCCAGATCGAACTTGCCCTCGGTGGTTTCGTAATCGACCTTGACCAATTGCGCGGCGGCGCGGGCCTGTTCGAAGGTCTCGGCAACCACCAATGCAACGGCTTGCTGGTAATGCTGCACTTCGGGACCAGCGAGCAGATGCGCAGCGTTGTAATCACCCTTGTCGAGCTTGCCGGCATTCTCGGCAGTAACGATCGCCAGCACGCCGGGCGCCGCTTTGGCCTCGCCCAGATGAATGGCTTTGATCCGCCCTTTGGCGATCGCCGAATCGACCATGAAGCCGTAGGCCTGATTGGCGGCCGCTTCATGTTGTTCGTAGGCGTAAGTGGCCTGGCCGCTGGTTTTCAGCGGGCCTTCGACGCGCTCAGTGGGCTGGCCGACGACTTTCAGGCGGTCGATGGGATTGGTGGTGGCGGGCGTGTCGAATTTCATGCGGTTTCCCTCGCTTGCGCCAACACCGAGGCCAGCGTGCGCTCGACCAGTGTCAGTTTGAATTGGTTGTCATCGGTGGGCGTCGCGCCTTCAAGCAGGCGTTCGCTGACTGCTTTGGCACCCTTGGGCAGCAACGCTTCAGCGGCTTCGACCCGCCACGGTTTCGGCGCGATACCGCCGACGGCCACGCGGCCGGTACCGTCCTTTTGCAGGATCAAACCGACCGAGACCAGGGCAAACGCATAAGACGAGCGATCCCGCACCTTGTGATAAATGTGCGTGCCGCCAACCGGCGCCGGCAGGGTCACGGCGGTAATGAATTCGCCGGGTGTGAGGCTGGTTTCGATGTGCGGCGTGTTGCCCGGCAATTGATGGAAATCGGCCATGGCAATGCTGCGCGTGCTGCCGTCAGGCTTGACCGTTTCGATCTGCGCATCGAGTGCGCGCATGGCGATGGCCATGTCGCTCGGGTGGGTGGCGATGCAAGCGTCGCTGACGCCGATGATCCCCAACTGCCGGGTGACCCCGCCGATCGCCGCGCAACCGCTGCCTGGATTGCGTTTGTTGCACGCCTGGTGGGTGTCGTAGAAGTACGGGCAGCGGGTGCGTTGCAGCAGGTTGCCGGCGGTGGTCGCCATGTTGCGCAACTGCCCGGAAGCCCCGGCGAGCAAGGCGCGGGAGAGCAGGGCGTAGTCCTTGCGCACGCGCGCGTCGGCGGCCAGATCGGTGTTGCGCACCAGCGCGCCGATGCGCAGTCCGCCTTCGGGTGTGGCTTCGATCTGGTCCAGGCCGAGGTGGTTGATGTCGATCAGGTGGACTGGGGTTTCGATGTCGAGTTTCATCAGGTCGAGCAGGTTGGTGCCGCCGGCGATGAACTTGGCGCCTTCGACTTGCGCAGCCTGGGAAGCGGCTGCGGCAGGTGAGTCGGCGCGGCTGTAATTGAAGGCTCTCATGCCGGCACCTCCGCGACTTCAGTGATGGCTTCGATGATGTTCGAGTAAGCGCCGCAGCGGCAGATATTGCCGCTCATGCGCTCCTGCAGTTCGGCGGCGATCAGTTTCGGCGGCTCGGTCAGGCTCGGGCTGACGTGGCTGGGGATGCCGTCACGGATTTCCTTGAGCACAGCGACCGCCGAGCAGATCTGCCCCGGCGTGCAATAGCCGCACTGATAACCGTCGTGCTTGATGAACGCGGCCTGCATCGGGTGCAGCTTGTCCGGCATGCCGAGGCCTTCGATGGTGGTCACCTCGCTGCCGTCGTGCATCACCGCCAGGGTCAGACAGGAGTTGATCCGCCGACCGTCGGCGATCACCGTGCAGGCGCCGCACTGGCCGTGGTCGCAGCCTTTCTTGGTGCCGGTCAGGTGCAGGTGTTCGCGCAGGGCGTCGAGCAGGGTGGTGCGGGTGTCGACTTCGAGGGTTTGCGGTTTACCGTTGACTCGCAGGGTAACTTGACTCATGGCCGGTTGCTCCAGACTGGCCGCGTAGGCCTTGAGGCTGATAAAGGGGGGCATAGCGAACGCCGTCGCGGTTACGGCGCCGAGGATCATGAAGTTGCGTCGGGAAATCGGCATGGTTCGATTCCTTGTCTCTCATCGGGCGGCAGGATTGCAAAAGGCCCAAACGGGCGCGCCGGCATGCATGCCAGTCTCGTAAAAGGAGTGACCGCCGGAGAGGGGAAAAGGTTTTGTCGGATTTGCGCTATAGAGTTATGTGCTGAACTCATCAATTGGCCTGTGGGAGCGAGCCTGCTCGCGAAAGCGTCGGGTCAGACCCAGCCGCTGCTGGATCTGCCGACCTCTTCGCGAGCAGGCTCGCTCCCACAGTGGAGTTGTGTTTTTCAGTTATGGCCCACCCACCACCATCGAGGTAAACGGTGCGACATACGCCTGCAACGTCACCAGTCCGCCGACCAGGATCGCCAGCACGATCGAGTGAAAAAACACGTAACGCAGGATCTCGCCCTCATGCCCATACCAACGGGTCGCGGTGGAGGCGACGACGATCGACTGCGCGTCGACCATTTTGCCCATCACCCCACCGGAACTGTTCGCTGCCGCCATCAGCACCGGGCTGATACCCAGCTGTTCCGACGTTACCCGTTGCAATCCGCCAAACAGCACGTTTGACGCGGTATCGGAACCAGTCAGCGCCACCCCCAGCCAGCCGAGCAGCGTGCCGAACATCGGGTAGAAAACCCCCGTCGCCGCGAACGCCAGGCCCATGGTCGCATCCAGTCCCGAATAGCGGGTGAGGAAACCCAGCGCGAGCATCGCCGCAATCGTGATCAACGAAAATCGCACCACCCACAACGTGCGCAGGTACTGCTTGATCAGTTGCGGGATCGAATAACCCATCAGCAGACCGCCAACAATCGCCGCCAGCAAGATCCCGCTGCCGGTCGCGGTCAGCCAAGTGAACTTGTAAATCGCTTCCTCGGCTTTCGGCGCCGCGACCACGGGCGGTACTTTTTCTATTTGCAGATGCAGACCGGTGAAGGTCACCGCAGGGGCGAAGATCGGATTGGCCTCGCGTACCGGTTTGCCTTGCGGGTCGAGCTTGGCCGATTGCGTGACCGGGTCGATCACCGGGCGCGTATCAAACATGTTCTTGAAACCCTGCGTGCCCCAGGCAAACACGAACACCGTGAGGATGATCCACGGCATCCACGCACGCATCACTGCCGGACGCGCCTGATCGCTGAACGCGGCGCTGGCGGTGACTGTTTCTTCGTCGACCTTGGAGTTGTCGACGCGCCCGGACAGCGCCGCCGAGGTATGGATCGTCGCCGGTTTCCATACCTTGAGGAACAGCGTCAGACAGGCCATGGAAATCAGCGCAGCGATGACGTCCACCAGCATCGGCCCGTGGTAGTTGGACACGAGAAATTGCGGGATGGCGAAACTCACCCCGGCCACCAGAATCGCCGGCCACACCTCGAGCATCTTGCGCCACCCGGCAAACGCCCAGATCAACCAGAACGGCACCAGCACCGAGAAGAACGGCAACTGCCGCCCGACCATCATCGACAGCTCCATCTCATCCAGCCCGGTGACTTTGGCCAAGGTGATGATCGGTGTGCCCAGCGCACCGAAAGCAACGGGTGCAGTGTTGGCGATCAGCGCTAGGCCGGATGCGGCCAATGGCGAAAAACCCAGGCCGATCAGAATCGCACCGGTCACCGCCACCGGCGTGCCAAAGCCTGCCGCGCCTTCGAAGAACGCACCGAAACAGAAGGCGATCAGCAGCAATTGCAAACGTCGGTCATCGGTGATGCGCGCGAGGGAGTCCTGCAGCACTTTGAACGAACCGTTTTCGGTGGTCAGGCGATGCAGAAAAATGATGTTGAGCACGATCCAGCCGATCGGCAGCAAGCCATTCGCCGCGCCGAACAGCGCGGCCGAGCCGGCCATGCCCGCTGGCATGTCGAAGGCGAAGATCGAGATCAGCAGGGCGGACGCGAGCGCCAGCAAGGCTGCCAGATGTGCCTTGACGTGAAAGAACGCCAGCGCCGCGAGCATCACCACCACCGGCACTGCGGCCATCAGCGTGGAGAGCACCGGGTTGCCGAACGGGTCGTAGATTTGCTGCCAGACCATGGTCCACCTCTGCTTATTGTTATTGAGGGCGCAGATCCATTGCATGGGGGTTGGTTGCAAGCAGTATAGGTGGCATTCCGCCGCCGTTCGGGCATGGCGAACGGGCCGACCAACGGTCGATAGTGGCCACTGAATCAACGTGCTTTTGCCCGGTCGTATCTGCGGCTGCGCGCACTGCGTCCCGAAGACGCGGGCAGCGTGGCGATTTCCGTCGTCAAGACCTTGGGTCTTAGGGAAGTGTTGAATGAAGCAAGCGACAACGATGCTGCTCACTGTGACCGCCGCCGTATTGCTGAGCGGCTGTATTGCGGATTTTGATGATGACCACCGCCATGGCCGGCACTACGACCGCGACCACGGCCGCTATTACGACCATGACCGGCGTTGGGACGACCGCGATGACGACCGCCGCGATGGCCGTCGTTATCACCGTGATCGCGATGATGACTGATTGAAAGCAGAGGGCGTTCCCGTTAAAGGAACGCCCTCTGTGCATCAGCCTTCAGTTGAAAAAACGAGCGTTCGCCTGGACGCGGGATCGCGCAGGCACCGGGGCCTCGTGATCGAGCAAATGGGTGGCGAGTATGTCGCTCAGAAAACGGAACTGATCGTTGAGGCCGACCACTTCATTGCTGAAATGATTGCTGGCGGCGGGCATCAGCAGATCGTCGAAATCTTCGTTGAACACCAGTGTCTGCGCCTTGCGCGGCACGACGTGCTGTTGGTAGTAGTTGCTGCCGAACACCGGGAAACTCACGGAGAGGGTGACTTGGGTGTGGATCATGATGTGAACGCCTCGTTGTGTTTCGGATGAGTCAATCGTGCCTTTCATCATGGGAGGGCGGAAGGCAATCGTGGCGATGGTGGATATCGATGGTGGTGATGGTTGAGGTTTGCGGTGCTGCTGATGGCGCCTTCGCGAGCAGGCTCGCTCCCACAGGTGCAACACATTTCAAATGTGGGAGCGAGCCTGCTCGCGAAGAGGCCGGAACCTTCAGCATCGAAATCGACTGACCTGCCTATACTCAAACCTGCACCTCCCCAAGCCAAAGGACACCGCCACCGTGAACCCGCGCGCGCTGGTCGTTGCCGCACTGTTTCTGCTGGCCGGCTGCGCCTCCTCGGCTCGGGCGCCGGTGAGCGCGCCGCAGGCGGTGGTGGTGTCGGCGCAAACCTGGCAGCAGATCGACCGCGAGATCCTCAGCGCATCGCAACAGGCCACCGAGCAGGTCAAGCTGTTCGCCCGTGGCTCGATGGAACATTGGCGCACTCGGGTCTATCAGCAAACTGAAGAAAATTTCATTCCCTGGTTCAGCAGCTACTGGACCCAGGAATGGCTGTCGATGAAGGTCAGTTGGTACACGATCAGCGCCGGCGGTGAGCAGGACGCTTCGGCGAAACGGCTGGCGGCGTATCTGCTTGAGCAATATCAGGAAAAAGTCCTCGCGCCGGTAGCAGTGGAGATCGATCCGGATGCGATTCTGGCGCAGGCCACGGCGTTCTATGCGCAGTTGATGGCGCAGCAGATGCCGCTCATCGCCCAGCGTCACGGTGTGCCGATTGCGCAGCTCAACGGACGCTTGCAGAAGATCCCGGCCATCGCCCTCGGCCCGCCGCCGGCGCGGGATGCTTCGCTGTTCAAAGTCATCAGCACCGAGCCGCTGAACACCCTCCCGGCGTACGCCGCGCTGATCGACAAGATCCACACCGACGGCGGCGCCAAGGGCATCTCTTCCACCGAAGCAGCCATGGCCCCGGTGGCCAAGCGCGCCAGCCAGCGCATCGAAGCCGAAATGGCCCCGCGCGGCGCCGCCAGTGCGGTGGCGGCAGCGGCGGGGAAACTGGCCGGGGCGATGATTTCGGTCGGCGTGGCCGGCATACGCGCAATCATCCAGGCCAACGACCGCCCTGACAGTGAAGCGCTGATTCGCAGCAGCCTCGGCAACACCTTCGACAAGGCCTGGCAGAAGCTGCTGCAAAATCCGACCACGGGCGTGATGGCCGGCACGTTGCACATGGCCGGGCAGGTCGAAGGCAATTTGGGCGTGAGTGAACCAACGCCTATCGGTGTGAGCGCTGTGCCATAGCGCCTGCACCTGTGAAGTTTTGTTGGCGGCGGTCGCGCCCGGATCAGAGCGGATGCTAGTCTTGCGCAACGCTGTTGTCAGGGAGCCCACATGGGCAATCACAAGATCGAGATTCGCCGCAGTAACGTCGAGAAAATCCTGCTGGCGGCGGAAAAGGTTTTCGCCGAAAAAGGCTTCGGCAGCACCGCCATGGCGGACATCGCTGCCGAAGTGCAGTTGCCGCGTTCCAATCTGCATTACTACTTCAGCACCAAGAGCGAGCTGTACAGCGCAGTGCTGTTCGATCTGCTGGAAGTGTGGAAGCAGGACGCGCTGTGCTTCGAGATGTTCGACGACCCGCGCGTGGTGCTGAGCAGTTACATCCGCGCCAAGATGAACCACTCGCGCAGCCGGCCCTATGGCTCGAAAGTCTGGGCCAACGAGATCATCCACGGCGCGCCGACCCTGGGCGAAGCGCTGGATGCGAGCCTGTATGACTGGGCGAAGATGAAGGAAGCGAAGATTCGCCAGTGGGTCGAGGACAAGCGGATTCTGCCGGTGGAGCCGTCGGGTTTGCTGTACATGATCTGGGCGTCGACCCAGCATTACGCCGACTTTGATCATCAGGTGAACATTCTCAATGATCACCAGCCGTTGTCGGATATGCAGTTCGAGCGGGCGGTGCAGACAGTGACAGGTGTGATTTTGCGCGGGATCGGGCTGGAGCCTTGAAGAGCACCATCACGGGCTTACCCTCACCCCAGCCCTCTCCCAGAGGGAGAGGGGGCCGACCGAGGTGTATTGAGAGGTACATCGACCTGAAAGACCGTGTCGATTATGGATTCACAACAACTCTTTCAGGTCGGCGAAGTTTGTCAGCATCCCCCAATCAGTCCCCTCTCCCTTTGGGAGAGGGCTAGGGTGAGGGTTTTTTTCAGACTGCAACGTGATAGGGGTTGCGCGGATCATGATTCCAGTCCAGAAACGGCTTGCCCGTGTCCATCGGTACCATCTCGATGCAGTCGGCCACGGGGCAGGTGATCTGGCACAGATTGCAGCCCACACATTCCTCATCGATCACTTCATATTTATGCGTACCGTCGGCCTGTTTCAAACTGTCGATCGCCTGGTGTGACGTGTCTTCGCAAGCAATGTGGCAACGCCCGCAACCAATGCACGCCTCCTGGTCAATCTTTGCGATGACCTGGTAGTTGATATCGAGGTACTTCCAATCCGTGGTGTTGCCCACGGCGCGCCCGGAAAACTCGGCGATATTGGCGTAGCCCTGGCTGTCCATCCACCGCGACAAGCCGTCCTTCATCTCGTCGACAATGCGGAAACCATGCAGCATCGCCGCCGTGCACACCTGCACCGCGCCGCTGCCCAGCGCCATGAACTCCGCCGCGTCGCGCCAGCTGCCGATGCCGCCGATGCCGCAGATCGGCAAGCCCTGGGTCTGCGGATCACGGGCGATTTCCGCGACCATGTTCAGCGCAATCGGCTTGACCGCCGAACCGCAATAACCGCCGTGGGTGCTTTTGCTGCCGACGGTGGGCAGGGCGACCATATGGTCCAGGTCGACGCTGGTGATCGAGTTGATCGTGTTGATCAGCGACACCGCATCGGCGCCACCACGATGCGCCGCCCGGGCAGCGACGCGGATGTCGGTGATGTTCGGGGTAAGTTTGACGATCACCGGCAGCGAGCAGTACGTCTTGCACCAGCGCGTCACCTGTTCGACATACTCCGGCACTTGGCCGACCGCCGCGCCCATGCCGCGTTCGGGCATGCCGTGGGGGCAGCCGAAGTTGAGTTCGATGCCGTCGGCGCCGGTGGCTTCGACCAGCGGCAGAATGTGTTTCCACGACTCCTCGACACACGGCACCATCAGCGACACGATCAGCGCGCGATCCGGCCAGTCCTTCTTCACCTGGGTGATTTCGCGCAGGTTGATTTCCAGCGAGCGGTCGGTGATCAGTTCGATGTTGTTGATGCCCAGCACTTCGCGATTGGCACCGTAATGCGCCGAATAACGCGAGGAAACGTTGACCGCCGCCGGATCCTCACCCAGGGTTTTCCAGACCACGCCACCCCAGCCCGCTTCGAACGCGCGGACCACGTTGTAGGCCTTGTCGGTGGGCGGCGCGGAAGCCAGCCAGAACGGGTTGGGCGCTTTGATACCGGCGAAGACTATCGAGAGATCGGCCATTTACGCAGCCTCCACGTTGAGCATCAGTTGAGCGTTGATCGCCTCGGCGGCGCGTTTGCCGTGCTGCACTGCTTGCACGGTGAGGTCCTGATCGAGGCTGGTGCAGTCGCCGCCGGCATACACGCCGGGGATGCTGGTGCGCAGGTGTTCATCGACCGCGATGCGTTCGCCCTGACGCTTGAGTTCGCGCGCCAACGGATCGCTGAGAGCGCTGTCATCGAAGCTCTGGCCGATCGCTTTGAAGATCGCATCGGCAGCCAGCTCGAAGGTTTCTCCGGTGGTTTGCAGACGGCCTTCAACCAGATCGGTGCGGGCGAAACGCATGCCGCGCACGCGGCCCTGATCATCAAGCAACACTTGCTCCGGCTGCGCCCAGGTCAGCAATCGCACCTGATTGGCTTTGGCGATGTCCTGCTCATGGTGGGTGGCGCCCATGTCTGCCGCACCACGGCGATACACCAGATTGACGTCGCGCGCGCCGAGGCGGGCCATTTGCACGGCCATGTCGATCGCGGTGTTGCCAGCGCCGAGAACGATGCAGCGTTCAGCCAAGGGCAACTGCGTGAGGTCATCGGCCTGGCGCAGTTCGCGGATGTAATCGGTGGCGGCGAGCAGGCCCGGCGCGTCTTCGTGGGCCAGACCGAGTCGCTTGCTGGCATTCAGGCCGAGGCCGAGGAATACCGCGTCAAACTGCTGATGCAGTTCGCTCAGGGTCAGGTTTGCACCGAGTTTCTGGCCGTGGCGGATTTCTATCCCGCCAATCTGCAGGAGAAAGTCCAGCTCCTTCTGCGCGTAATCGTCGACCAGTTTGTACTTGGCGATGCCGTACTCGTTGAGCCCGCCGGCCTTTTCCCGTGCTTCGAAAATCACCACATCATGCCCGTGCATCGCGCTGCGATGGGCGCAGGACAACCCGGCCGGCCCGGCGCCGACCACGGCGATACGTTTGCCCGTGGCCGGGGCGCGCTGGAACGGGTGTTCAGCGAAATGCGCGTTGTCCACGGCATAACGTTGCAGCAGACCAATCAGCACCGGTGCGCATTCCTGCGCGTTGTTGCGCACGCAGGCCTGCTGGCAGAGGATTTCCGTTGGACAGACCCGCGCGCAACTGCCGCCGAGGATGTTTGCCGAAAGGATCTTCTGCGCCGCGCCCTTTACGTTGTCCTGATGGATGTTGCGGATGAACGACGGGATATCGATTTCGCTGGGGCATGCATTGACGCAAGGCGCGTCGTAGCAATACAGGCAGCGCGACGCCTCCAGATGCGCTTGCCGGGCATTGAGCGGCGGCGCCAGATCAGTGAAATGGCCGGCGAGGGCGGCCGCGCTTTCGTGCGGGTGGGGGAGGTGGTTCAGGGTCTCGATCACGGTTCATGGCCTCATGGCTAATTGAGGTGCTGCCTCTGGTGGGCAGTGGTTTTATGGCGTCAGGGAGGGCCTCTTCGCGAGCAGGCTCGCTCCCACATTTGCTATGCGCTCACCTGTGGGAGCGAGCCTGCTCGCGAAGGCCGAAGGCCTGGCTGTCAGCGTTTCACCGCCGTCGGCCTGTGCAACTCCGCCCGCTTGCTCAACAAATCAAACACCGCCGGATAGGCCGGCCGTTCGATGTAGCGTCCGGCGCCGCGTTCGGCGCGCAGGTCGCCGTCGGCCCAGACCACGCGGCCCTGGCTGACGGTGTGGCTCGGCACGCCGCGCACGGTCTTGCCTTCGAAGATGTTGAAGTCCACCTGCTGATGGTGGGTCTTGGCGGAAATGGTCCGTGTGCCTTGCGGATCCCACAGCACCAAATCGGCATCGGCGCCCACGCGGATCGCACCTTTGCGTGGATAGAGATTGAAAATCTTCGCGGTGTTGGTGGAGGTCAGCGCGACGAAATCCTGCATCGACAATCGTCCGGAGTTGACGCCTTCATCCCACAACACTGCCATGCGGTCTTCGATGCCGGCGGTGCCGTTGGGAATCTTGCTGAAGTCGTCGCGCCCGGCGGCTTTCTGCTCGGCGCAAAAGCAGCAGTGGTCGGTGGCGGTGGTGTGCAGATTGCCGTTCTGCAGCCCGTGCCACAGCGCCTCCTGATGGCCGCGCGGACGGAACGGCGGGCTCATCACGTAGCCGGCGGCGGTCTGCCAGTCCGGGTGTTGATAGACGCTGTCGTCGAGCAGCAAGTGCCCGGCCAGCACCTCGCCGTACACCGGCTGGCCCTTGCTGCGGGCATAGGTGATTTCGTCCAGAGCTTCCTTGGTGGAAACGTGCACCAGGTACAACGGCGTGCCGATGGTTTCGGCGATACGGATCGCCCGGCTCGCGGCTTCACCTTCGACCTGCGAAGGTCGCGACAGCGGATGCGCCTCCGGCCCGGTAATGCCCTGGGCCATCAGCTTGCGTTGCAGGTGATAGACCAGCTCGCCATTTTCTGCGTGCACAGTCGGCACCGCACCGAGTTCCAGACAGCGCTCGAAACTCGCCACCAGACTGTCATCGGCGGCCATGATCGCGTTCTTGTAGGCCATGAAGTGCTTGAAGCTGTTGATGCCGTGGTGGCTGACCAGCTCGGCCATTTCCTCGCGCACCTGCTCGCTCCACCAAGTGATCGCGACGTGGAAGCCATAGTCCGACGCAGACTTTTGCGCCCAGCCGCGCCACTGATGAAACGCTTCCATCAGCGATTGCTGCGGATTGGGAATCACGAAATCGATGATCGAGGTGGTGCCGCCGGCCAGGCCGGCTGCAGTGCCGCTGTAGAAGTCCTCACTGGCAACGGTGCCCATGAACGGCAACTGCATGTGCGTATGCGGATCGATGCCGCCGGGCATCAGGTACTGGCCACTGCCGTCGAGCACTTCTGCGCCGGCGGGAATGTCGAGGTTTTCACCAATGGCTTTGATCACGCCGTCAGCGCAATAGACGTCGGCGCGGTAACTTTCATCATGGGTAACAACGGTGGCGCCACGGATCAACAGAGACATTCCGGATTCCTCGCAGGCATGACCGACTTGTGCCGGTTCTAGATGTTTTATTGAAGTACAGCGGCGCAGTTCGTATTCCTGTCATCGCTGTCAGGAATAGAAACTAGTCGCGATTTCAAGAATGATCAAGAATATTTTTTATAAGCTTATAGCTGTTTCAAGCTATTGATAAATAAAGATAAAAACGAGAAATCACCAAAATGGGTAGGGCGCTCACCATTTTGACGCACTTGACAGGATGGAAATATGAGCAAGATTTCCTATGTGAAATCAGCCGCTTGAAGTTGTGCTGCGGTTGCGGGTTCACCGACAAAAATAAATGCAGTGCACCAGTTTGAGTCCTGACACTTCGGACAACTTGCCCGACGTTTAGCCTGAGCGTTCAGACAAGTTTTCCCGGACTCATCGAATATTCAATTAAAACTGATGAATATCAGAAAGTTGCAAAGCGTGCAGTGCACCGCCCAACCGTTCAGCGCCAGACCCGGCACGTTTATTGATGCCGCCGCTGACACAATGGCCGATGCGTGAAAGTTGTCAGTTCCTCCGGCCATCGTCCGGCTGGCGCCGTATGCGCCCGCCGCCTGATGAGCGAAAAATAATCAGAAGAACAGTGGAGCGGCCATGCAACAGATCAGATCACAAGTGACCGAGCGCGACGGCTTGTTCGAGCTCGAAGCCGGCAACGACGTCCTCGACAGCCCCCGTTACAACCACGACATGGCACCGACCAAGGTGCGCGAACGCACCTGGAACAAATGGCACATCACCGCGCTGTGGGTCGGGATGTCGATTTGCGTGCCGACCTACACCCTCGGCGGCGTACTCACCGCGTATTTCGGCTTGAGCGTCGGCGAAGCGCTGCTGGCGATTCTGTTTGCCAACGTCATTGTGTTGATTCCGCTGACCCTCAACGCCTTCCCGGGCACCAAGTACGGCATTCCGTTTCCGGTGCTGCTGCGCTCGTCGTTCGGCATTCTCGGTTCCAATGTGCCGTGCCTGATCCGCGCGTTGGTGGCGTGTGGCTGGTTCGGCATCCAGACCATGTTCGGCGGACTGGCGATTCACCTGTTCCTCGGCTCGGTGTTCGAGGGCTGGAAATCCCTCGGCGGAACCGGCGAGGTCATCGGTTTCATGGTGTTCTGGGCGCTGAATCTGTGGGTGGTGATTCGCGGCGCCGAGTCGATCAAATGGCTGGAAACCTTGTCGGCGCCGTTGTTGGTGGCGGTGGGCATCGGCCTGCTGGTGTGGGCGATGCCCAATGTGTCGATGACTGAATTGCTGGCGATCCCGCCCAAGCGTCCGGAAGGCGCCAGCGTGGTCAGTTATTTCGCGGCAGGGCTGACGGCAATGGTCGGCTTCTGGGCCACGCTGTCGCTGAACATTCCCGACTTCAGTCGCTACGCCAAGAGCCAGAAGGATCAGATCCTCGGGCAGATTTTCGGTCTGCCGCTGACCATGTTCCTCTTCGCCGCGCTAGGGGTGGTGATGACCGCCGCATCGGTGAAACTGGTCGGCGTCACCGTGTCCGATCCGGTCACGCTGATCGGGCATATCCAGAGCCCGGTGTGGGTGGCCGTGGCCATGGCGCTGATCATCGTTGCCACACTGTCGACCAACACCGCCGCGAATATCGTCTCGCCGACCAATGACTTTCAGAACATCGCGCCGAAGGTGATCAACCGCACCAAAGCGGTGTTGCTCACCGGTCTGGTCGGGCTGGTGCTGATGGGTCATGAACTGCTGAAAAAGCTTGGCCTGATCGTTTCCGACATCAGCCTGGAAACCGTGTACTCAAACTGGCTGCTGGGCTACTCGAGCCTGCTCGGGCCGATCGCCGGGATCATGGTGGTGGATTATTTCCTGATCAAGAAACAGCGACTGGACCTCGCCGGGCTGTACCGCGATGACGTGTATCCGGCGTGGAACTGGGCCGGTTTTCTCGCCTTTGGCGTGCCGGTGGCGCTGACCCTGCTGTCGCTGGGCAGCGACGCGTTCAGCTGGTTCTACAGCTATGGCTGGTTCACCGGCTCGGCGTTGGGCGGGGTGATTTATTACGGGCTGTGCGTGATGCGGGCGCAGCCTTCTGCCGTGAAAACAGCGGTGTGAGCAAGGGCCTTTTCGCGAGCAGGCTCGCTCCCACATTGGAAATGCATTCTCACTGTGGGAGCGAGCCTGCTCGCGAAGGCGATGCTCCATACACCGCCGAAACTGATCGTTCCCACGCTCTGCGTGGGAATGCAGCCCGGGACGCTCCGCGTCCCAACAGCGGACGCAGAGCGTCCATGGATGAATGCCCACGCAGAGCATGGGCACTATCGGCATCAGCATTGAGGAGATCCCCATGAACGCAGCCGTCGACGTTCTGCAATCCACCCATCAGCACATCAACCGCGATCGCCTCTGGGCCTCGCTCATGGAACTGGCGAAACTCGGCGCCACGGTCAAGGGCGGCGTCTGTCGCCTGGCCCTGACCGACCTCGACCGCCAGGCGCGCGACCTGTTCGTGCAGTGGTGCAAGGACGCCGGTTGCAGCGTCACGGTCGATGCCGTCGGCAACATTTTCGCCCGGCGCGCCGGGCGCAACCCGAGCCTGCCGCCAGTGATGACCGGCAGCCACATCGACACCCAGCCCACCGGCGGCAAGTTCGACGGCTGCTTCGGCGTGCTCGCCGGCGTCGAAGTGCTGCGCACCCTCAACGACCTCGGCGTGGAAACCGAAGCGCCGCTGGAAGTGGTGGTCTGGACCAACGAAGAGGGCTCACGCTTCGCCCCGTGCATGATGGGCTCAGGGGTCTTCGCCGAGAAATTCACCCTCGAAGAAACCCTCGCCAAGGTCGATGCCGACGGCGTCACGGTCGGCGAAGCACTGAATGCGATCGGCTATGCCGGTCCGCGCAAGGTTAGCGGGCACGCGGTTGGCGCGTATTTCGAAGCGCACATCGAACAAGGCCCGATTCTCGAGGACGAAGAGAAAACCATCGGCGTGGTACTCGGCGCGCTCGGGCAGAAGTGGTTCGACCTGAAATTGCGCGGCGTCGAAGCCCACGCCGGCCCGACGCCGATGCACCTGCGCAAGGACGCCTTGGTCGGTGCCTCGGTGATCGTCGGCGCCGTCAACCGCGCCGCCCTCGGCCATCAGCCCCACGCCTGTGGCACGGTCGGCTGCCTGCAAGCCTATCCCGGCTCGCGCAACGTGATTCCCGGCGAAGTGCGCATGACTCTGGATTTTCGCCACCTGGAGCCGGCGCGGCTGGATTCGATGATTGCCGAAGTGAAACAAGTGATCGAGGCGACCTGCGAAGAGCACGGCCTTACCTACGAACTGACCCCGACCGCCGACTTCCCGCCGCTGTACTTCGAAAAAGGCTGCGTGGAAGCGGTGCGCGGTGCTGCGAAAGGGCTGGGTCTGTCGCACATGGACATCGTCAGTGGTGCCGGGCATGACGCGATTTTCCTCGCCGAGCTCGGCCCGGCGGGAATGATTTTTGTGCCATGCGAGGGCGGGATCAGCCACAACGAAATCGAGAATGCCGCGCCGGATGATCTGGCAGCGGGGTGCGCGGTGTTGTTGCGGGCGATGCTCGCGGCGTCGGCGATGGTGGCGGCCAGCGAGCGTGCCGCCTAAGGTAAACACACCCAGTAAACCTGTGGGAGCGAGCGTGCTCGCGAATGCGCCGGGTCAGTCACCGAATGGTCTGTCTGACCCAGCGCTTTCGCGAGCAGGCTCGCTCCCACAGGGGTTTTTTGGCGATTTTGGGGTTGTGGCACGATCCCGAGCCGCCGCGGTCGTACTCTTCACCTAGCCGCATCACAGTGTGGAGATCCAATGAGCCAGGAAGTCCTGACCACCGAAACCAACCGTCGCCAGTTGCAGCAGATCATTGCCGGGCTGTCGGACGGGGTGATTCTGCTGGAACTCGACAAAAGCATTCTCTGGGCCAACGAAGCGGCGCTGACCATGCACGGTGTCAGCACCATCGGTGATCTGGGCAGTAACGCCGACGAGTACGCCAGACGCTTCACGCTGCGCTATCGCAATAATCATGTCTTGCCGCCGGACAACTACCCGATCAGCCGCGTCGCCCGCTGCGAGGCGTTCAATGATGTGCTGATCGAAGTTTCGTCCGTGGACGACCCGGAGCGGGTCTGGGTGCACAGTGTGCGCAGCATGGTCCTGACCGACCGCGTCGGCCAGCCCGAGTCGCTGGTGCTGATCATGAGCGACGTCACCGATTGGGCCAATGCTGAGCTGCGTTTCGAAAAAACCTTCAATGCCAACCCTGCACCGGCAGTGATCTGCCGACTCAGCGATTTGCGCTACATCAAGGTCAACCCGGGCTTTCTGGAAATGACCGGCTATACCCGCGATCAGGTGATCGGCACTTCGGCTTACGAAATCGATATCTTCGAGCAGGCGGATCAGCGCGATCTGGCTGTCCAGCGCTTGCGCGATGTCGCGACCATTCCGCAAATGCAGGCGGAGTTGCGCCTTCCCGACGGTGGCAGTAAACAGGTGATCGTTGCCGGTCAGCCGCTGCTGCTCAATGACGAGAATTGCATGCTGTTCTCCTTCGTCGACATGGAGCCTCGGCGCCGGGTCGAAGTGGCCTTGCGTCAGAGCGAGGAGCGCTTTGCCAAGGCTTTTCGTCTGACGCCGGTACCGATTTTGATCTGCACCGCTGACAAGCAGGAGGTCATCGACGTCAATCAGGCGTTCCTCGATACCCTGGCCTATGACAGCGATGACGTACTCGGCAAAACCGTGACGCAGCTGAGCTTCATCCACGATGACAGCGCGCGCACGCGCCTGCTGTCGGCGCTGGCGAAGAACGGTCGGGTCGATCGGGTCGACGTGCCCGTGCGCAAGAAGGACGAGGAGTTGCTGGAGTGTGCGGTCTCGGCTGACACCGTGAACATTCACGACACGTCCTGCTATCTGCTGGTGTTGATGGATATGACCGAGCGCAAGCGCACTGAGCTTGAGCTGGTCGCGGCGATTGAAGAGGTGATGAAGGATGCGTCGTGGTTCAGCCGAACGCTGATCGAGAAGCTGGCCAACGTGAAGAAGATCAACTCGCCGCAGCTGCCCAGTGCCTCATTCACTGACCTGACGGCCCGTGAGCGCGATGTCCTGGGCTTGATCTGTGAAGGTCTGGCAGACAAGGAGATCGCTGCGCGGTTGAAGCTGGCGCCCAATACCGTGCGCAATCATGTGGCCACCGTGTACTCGAAAATCGATGTGCATAGCCGCAGCGAGGCGATCGTCTGGGCTCGAGAGCGCGGTTTGTTTTCGGGGGAGTGGGGCACCAAGGGCCAGCGCTGAGGGGTGCAAATGCACTAGTTACAAGGGTGCAAATTCATGTATTGGCCAAGACGTTGTGTTCTTAGGCTGGTGGGGTGCGGTGTGGGCCATTTCGGGCCTGCGATCGTGCCCCTTTTGAAACAGTCATAGGAACAACGTCAATGATGAATCTTGCGCAGTTGCGCGCTCGGCTCGAGCACAGTTTTGCGCCGCTGGCTTGTGAGTGTTCGGTGGATGGTGATCATTCGCTGACGGTCAAGTTGTATCACCGGGATTCGGGGCAGGTGGATCTGGTGATCAGTGGGCTGGATCTGGCTTCGCTGCGTACGCCCGGGGCGGTTGAGGCGTTGGTGGATGAGTTGAGGTATGAGCTTGAGAGCAATTCCTTGCGTTCTTCGCGGGATCCGGATTTGGCTTAAGCGCGCTTTGGGTCTTGGCGGCCTTTGGGCCGGCCATGCTCTGGGGGGGGGGTGGGTGTATATCCGTTTCTGCGGGTGCTGCTGGTTACGGTTCCGCCCTTACGGCGGGTCACTTTTGGCAAACGCCCCAAAAGTAACCAAAAGGTCTTCGCCCTGACGTTCGGCCCGCTCGCTTAGGCTCCGGGTTCCTTCGCTCCGGGATCGATCCTGGCGCAGCGGCTCCGGTTTGCTTCGCTGCACCTACACTCGCTGTGTACGACTGCGTCGTACGGTCGCTGCGCTCCCACGCCCGGATCAATCCCTCCACTCAGCCTGCCGACGGGCTCCAAGATCAAGATCAAAAGCGGTACTCGAGCTAACGCTCATCGTGTGTAGGAGCTGCCGAAGGCTGGGATCTTTTGATTTTAATTTTGATTTTCTGTGGGAGCGAGCCTGCTCGCGAAGGCGGCCTGACAGCCGACCTGGTTGTTACTGAACTCACTCGATCAAACCTGTGGGAGTGAGCCTGCTCGCGATGAGGCCCTCGCCGACAACCATCATCTCAATCCAGCCCTCTGCCGGACAATCCCCGCAAAACCGACAGCCAATCCCACCCAATCACCCCAATGCACTGGCGCTAACAAGGCGCTCAGCTATAAAGAATGAGTGGTCAGGTCTTCCGTGGCCGGTTGGGTTGCGGGAGTTTGTCTCTCTTTACCGCGGGTCGTCCTATGAATAATCCTGGGAAACGCGTATTGCCGTTGGTTTTTCTTGCATTTTTGTTGGCCGGTTGTGCCAGTCCTCCACCCCCTGCGCCTGTCGCGCCGCCGCCACCGCCGGAACGTCGGTGTGAGGTGCTGGAAAATACTGAGGTTGCCGGGGATGTGTATGTGGATGGGCAGGTGACGCGTCACATCACCACTACGCGTTGCATAACCCAATAAGCCGGCCAATCCCGCGGATGCAGGAGTTCTGGATTTCGGCACCGCCCCTGTGGGAGCGAGCCTGCTCGCGAAGGCGTGGTATCAGTCAAAACATAGCTGACTGACACAACGCCTTCGCGAGCAGGCTCGCTCCCACACGGGTTAGCAATTTGCCCTGGAAATCAGGACAGGAATCCGCCATCCACATTCAGCGCCACGCCGGTGGTGTAGCTCGACGCATCGCTGGCCAGGTACAACACTGCGCCAGCCATTTCGCTTGGGTCGGCTACGCGTTTGAGTGGGATCTGGGTCAGTGCCTGTTTTAGAATCGCATCGTTCTTGACCAGCGCCGAGGCGAATTTGGTGTCGGTCAGGCCGGGGAGCAGGGCGTTGCAGCGGATGCCGAATTGCGCGCATTCCTTGGCGAAGACTTTGGTCATGTTGATGACCGCCGCTTTGGTCACCGAGTAAATGCCCTGGAAGATACCCGGGGAGATGCCGTTGATCGAGGCGACGTTGATGATGCTGCCGCCACCGTTTTCGCGCATGAGCTTGCCGGCTTCGACCGACATGAAGAAGTAGCCGCGAATGTTCACATCGACGGTCTTCTGGAACGCCCCCAGATCGGTGTCCAGCACGTTGCAGAATTGCGGGTTGGTCGCGGCGTTGTTGACCAGGATGTCGAGGCGGCCGAATTGTTCCTTGATCCCGGCGAAGACCTGGCTGATCTGCTCCATCTCACCGATGTGGCAGGCCACGGCTGTCGCCTTGCCGCCGGCGGCGATGATGGCGTCGGCGACGTGTTGGCAGCCTTCGAGCTTGCGGCTCGAGACGATCACGTGGGCGCCTTGCTGGGCCAGCAGTTTGGCGATGGCTTCACCGATGCCACGGCTGGCGCCGGAGACGAAAGCGATTTTGCCGTCGAGGTCGAACAACTGAGTCTTGGACATGGGTTTCCCTTGTTGAAAGTCTTGTTATTGGCCCGGATCAGAGGCTGGATTTCTGAATGACCTGCAGGCTCATCTGCTCCAGCAGTTTGTTCATGTGAATGAACTGCGCGAAGCGTTTGTCCTGTGTCTGGCCATGGTAGAAGCGGTAGTAGATCTGCTGCACGATGCCGGCCAGGCGGAACAGGCCGTAGGTGTAGTAGAAATCGAAATTGTCGATGCGGATGCCCGAGCGCTCGGCGTAGTAGTCGACGAATTCGCGGCGGGTCAGCATGCCCGGCGCGTGGCTTGGCTGGCGGCGCATCAGTTGCACCGGTGCCGGGTCGCCGGCTTCGATCCAGTAGGCGAGGGTGTTGCCCAGGTCCATCAGCGGGTCGCCGAGGGTGGTCAGTTCCCAGTCGAGCACGCCGATAATTTGCATCGGATTGGCCGGGTCGAGAATGACGTTGTCGAAGCGGTAGTCGTTGTGGACGATGCTCGACGTCGGGTGGTCGGCCGGCATCTTGTCGTTGAGCCAGGCTTTGACCGCTTCCCAGTGCGGCGCGTCCGGGGTCAGGGCTTTTTCGTAGCGCTCGCTCCAGCCCTTGATCTGCCGGGCGACGTAGCCTTCAGGCTTGCCCAGATCGCCGAGGCCGCAGGCGTTGTAATCGACCCGATGCAGTTCGACGAATCGGTCGATGAAGCTTTTGCACAGCGCTTCGGTTTTCGCCGAATCGAGGCCCAACTCCGGCGGCAACTCAGCGCGCAGGATGATGCCCTTGACCCGTTCCATCACATAGAACTCGGCGCCGATAACGGCTTCGTCGGTGCAATGCACGTAGGCCTTCGGGCAATACGGAAAGCCGTCGCGCAATTGGTTGAGAATGCGGAACTCACGGCCCATGTCGTGGGCGGATTTGGCTTTGTGGCCGAACGGCGGACGGCGCAGAACGAATTCTTGCTCGGGGTATTCCAGCAGGTAGGTCAGGTTCGACGCGCCGCCAGGAAACTGGCTGATCTGCGGCGTGCCGGTCAGGCCGGGAATGTGCGCCTTGAGGTACGGATCGATCAGGCTGGCATCGAGTTCTTCGCCCGCGCGGATCCGGGTGGACTGGTCAGTAAGCGCCATGCTTATCCCTTCTGCTTATTTTGGAGGCCAGACATCATTGGCTAATCTAATGGCGCGCTCGGGTACTCACAAGTGCGGGTCGGTCTTATAGGTTCGCGTGTTGCTGGATAATCAACTTTGAGAATGGGGCAAAGATCGGCGCGGTTCGACGATGCCACGCGCGTTAATGCACGCGCTGGTTGTTCAACTTGGGCGGCAAGGCGACGGGAGTCAGCACCGGTTGCCCGGAGAAAAACGCCATCAGGTTTTTCCCCACCAGTTCAACGGTGCCTTGGGTGGCTTCGGGGGAAAGCCCAGCGACGTGGGGAGTCAGCACAACGTTGCTGAGGTGTTTCAGGGCATCAGGCACTTCCGGTTCGTGATCGAACACGTCCAGTGCAGCGCCGGCGATACGACGTTGCTCAAGTGCAGTGATCAGGTCTGCCGTTGCGATAACACTGGCGCGGGCGATGTTGACGATAAAACCCTTGGGGCCGAGCGCATCGAGCACTGCTCGCGTCACCAGATGTTGCGTACCAATGCCGCCGGGCGTGGCAACGACCAGGAAGTCCGAGGCTCGCGCCAGATCGGTGGGTGTCGAGCAGAACGCATAAGCGACTTCGCTGCGCACCTGGCGGCTGTGGTAGCTGACCCGCATGTCGAACCCGAGCTCCGCACGTTTGGCAATCGCCATGCCCACTGCGCCCAGCCCGAGGATGCCCAGACGCTTGCCGGCCAGCGACGGGCGCATGATTTTCGGCCATTCACCGCGGCGCACGGCTGCATCGCAGCGCGGGATATCGCGGACCAATGCCAGCAGCAACGCCATCGCATGATCGGCCACTGACGAGGCGTTGACTCCGGCGCCATTGGTGACGGTGATCCCACGGTCACTGGCCGCTTGCAGATCGACCTGTTCATAACCGGCGCCGATCACCGTGATGATTTTCAGGGCGGGCAGGGCGCTGATCTCTTGCGCAGTCAGGCCCAGTGGGCCGCGAGTGAGCACGGCATCAATGCGACTGCCATGGGTGGCGATGGCTTGCGCACGTTCGGCTGGCGTTGGTGCGAGGATCAGGTGGAATCCCTGATGCTCAAGAATCGGCAGATAGTCATTGATCGTTTCAACCAGTACCAGAACGGTTGCGGGCATTGCGCGGCTCCTGTGATTGGCGGCGGGTGGGTCGCGAAAGTCGACTCAGAGTGCTGAATCCGCAGCGGCTTGGCAATCGTTGCATTCGCGCAGTGGTGCTTTGATTCTGGACGGGTTCGTGGAACAAGCAAGCACGCAGGCATGGGCGCTGCGAATCAGCTCACGTATTGCGCAATGCCGTTGCCAAACGACCAGTTCTCTTTCTTTACCTCCAGCAGATTGATGAATACATCCTCCAGGCGAATACCCAGTTGCGCATGCAGGCTCTCGGCAATGGTCTTGAACAGCAATTGTTTCTTTTCCACGCTGCGCCCTTCGCTGATGGTGATCTGGATGAACACCACGCCGTCGCTGCGCTCGATGCCGAGGTATTGCGGGTCGTACACGAAGTGCTGGCCGTCGTGCTCGTTGAGAATCTGGAAGTTGTCGTGCTCGGGCACATCGATACAGGTGCGCAGGGCGGCGTAGATCTGTTCGCCGATGCGCCTGGCGAAAGTGGGGTCTGGGTTTTGCTGGATGTCGACGCGGACCAGTGGCATGGGAGGCTCCTTGGGTTATGGCTTCTCTCACGCTAGATCAATGGCGGAGTTCTGGCAGGTAGTTGGTCTGGAATATTGCGGACCACTCGTATGAGGAGGCTTACGTGAATCGCGGATTTTGCCTACGGGGATGGCAGATGCGTCTGCTGGTCAGCGTGAATGGAACAGTTTGATGATAAGGGCATGACGATAGCCGTCGATGTGCATGCAAATGCTGACACCGATCCGCCAGCAGCCAAGGAGGGCAAATGTTCCATAACGATCGCGAAAATCTGGAGCTAGACAGGCTGGAAAACGAATCAAGGAAACTCGTGGCTGAATGGAAAAAGCTTCAGGTTGAAGAGAAAAAGTTATCAAGGGAGACGAAGCTCTATCCAATTGCAGTGTTTGGTGGAGTCTTGACTGCAATCACCGCAGTGGCAGGGTTTTTCTTCAAGTTGTGAGTCTTCATGCTTCACGACCGTCAGGCGCATTATTCAAAGGTTAATCAGTATGAGCACATATGACCGTAAGGCACGACTGGAGCAAATTGAGCGAGAGTTCGCAGAATATGACGAAGCGTTGCGCAATAGAGACAAGCGCGAAAATGGCAAGCTCTGGTTGCTTTTCGGCTTCGGGCTGTACTGCGTTTTATTGGGTTTCATGCTCGGCATATCGCTCTAGGCGCATTCGATGACGCATGGGTGGGTGCAAAACGTATCCGTTTGCGGCATCCGACGTATCCATAAACGACCTTGTTTTTTCTATAAACGACCATCCTTGGATCTGCTCCGCACAACCATTCCTCAGCTAAGTCTTTGCTTGCATTGATTTATCACGGAGAATCGCGCCCCTGTTTCGGCCGGAGCATGTCTGTCGGTTTTTTCCGACGCGTCCTGACCGAGTGGCAAGTGACCGGAATGCGGAGATCCGACCGGATGAATGATCAGGCCAATAGCCTCGAAAAGCGCTTCGACGCAGCAGCACCCGCTGAACTTTCGAGCTGGAATCGCCAGGACACCACCTGGATGCTGGGACTGTTTGGGACGGCCATTGGCGCCGGCACCCTGTTTTTGCCGATCAACGCAGGATTGGGTGGCTTCTGGCCGCTGGTGATCCTCGCGCTGCTGGCCTTCCCGATGACGTTTTACGCGCACCGTGGCCTGACCCGTTTTGTGCTGTCCGGTCGCGAAGGCGCCGATATCACCGAAGTGGTCGAGCAGCATTTCGGTATCAAGGCCGGTGCCTTGATCACGCTGCTGTACTTCTTTGCCATCTTCCCGATCCTGCTGATCTACAGCGTCGGCCTGACCAACACGGTCGCCAGTTTCCTCGAACACCAACTGCACATCACGCCGCCACCGCGCGCGCTGCTCTCGTTCGTGCTGATTCTCGGCCTGCTGGCCGTCGTGCGTTGCGGCGAGCAGGCGATCGTCAAGGCCATGAGCCTGATGGTCTATCCGTTCATCGTTGCGCTGCTGTTCCTCGCCGTGTACCTGATTCCGCACTGGAACGGCGGCATCCTCGCCACCGCCGCGCAAGTGCCGGCGCCGTCAGCGCTGCTGCACACGCTGTGGCTGGCGATTACGGTGATGGTGTTCTCGTTCAACCATTCGCCGATTATCTCGGCGTTCGCGATGGATCAGAAGCGTCGTTACGGTGTGCATGCTGACGAGCGCAGCTCGCAGATCCTCGCGCGCGCTCATGCATTGATGGTCATTTTGGTGCTGTTCTTCGTATTCAGTTGCGTGCTGACCCTGTCGCCAGAGCAACTGGCTGAGGCAAAAGAGCAGAATCTGTCGATCCTGTCGTACCTGGCCAACCACTTCAGCAACCCGACCATCGAGTTTGCGGCGCCGTTGATTGCGTTTGTGGCGATCTCCAAGTCGTTCCTCGGTCATTACATCGGGGCCAGCGAAGGCCTCAAGGGCCTGATCGTCAAGAGCGGCAAACGTCCGGGCGCCAAGGCGCTGGATCGCATCGTGGCGGCGTTCATGCTGGTGATCTGCTGGATCGTCGCAACGCTTGATCCGAGCATCCTGGGCATGATCGAAACGGTCGGTGGGCCGGTGATTGCGGCGATTCTGTTCCTGATGCCGATGTACGCGATTCGCAAGGTGCCAGCGATGGCGCGCTATCGCGGTCAGGCGTCGAACGTGTTTGTTACCGCGGTGGGACTGGTGGCGATTTCGGCGCTGGTTTACAAGCTGGCTGTCTGACCTGTCACTGATCGTTCCCACGCTCTGCGTGGGAATGCCTCTTGTGACGCTCTGCGTCACGCTTGGGGACGCAGAGCGTCCGGGGCTGCGTTCCAACGCAGAGCGTGGGAACGATCAGAATGCTTGCCCGGCAGGCATAAAAAAACGCCGCTCATCTCACGATGGGCGGCGTTTTTTATGGCCTTGCAGCGTTAGGCTTGAACGACCGGGATCTTGGCGTTCGCAGCAGCTTCACGGAACTCGGCGATCTGGTCGAAGGACAGGTAGCGGTAGACATCGGCCGCCATGCTGTCGATCTTGCCAGCGTATTCCATGTACTCCTCGACGGTCGGCAGGCGACCCAGGATCGAAGCAACGGACGCGAGCTCGGCCGAGGCCAGGTAGACGTTCGCGCCGTCGCCCAGACGGTTCGGGAAGTTACGGGTCGACGTCGAGACCACGGTGCTGTTCGGCTCAACGCGTGCCTGGTTACCCATGCACAGCGAGCAGCCTGGCATTTCCATGCGAGCGCCAGCCTTGCCGTAGATGCCGTAGTAGCCTTCTTCGGTCAGTTGGTGAGCGTCCATCTTGGTCGGCGGCGACAGCCACAGACGGGTTGGCAGCTGACCCTTGACCTGATCCAGCAGTTTACCGGCAGCGCGGAAGTGACCGATGTTGGTCATGCACGAACCGATGAACACTTCGTCGATTTTCTCGCCAGCAACGCTGGACAGCAGACGGGCGTCGTCCGGATCGTTCGGCGCGCAGAGCACAGGCTCGTTGATCTCGGCCAGATCGATTTCGATGACTTCGGCGTATTCGGCGTCGGCATCGGCTTCCATCAGCTCAGGATTGGCGATCCAGGCTTCCATCGCTTGAGCACGACGTTCCAGGGTACGCGCATCGCCGTAGCCTTCGCCGATCATCCAGCGCAGCAGGGTGATGTTGGACTGCAGGTACTCGGTGATCGACTCTTTCGACAGCTTGATGGTGCAACCGGCAGCCGAACGTTCGGCCGAGGCGTCGGACAGTTCGAACGCCTGCTCCAGGGTCAGACCTTCCAGACCTTCGATTTCCAGGATGCGGCCGGAGAAGGCGTTTTTCTTGCCTTTCTTCTCGACGGTCAGCAGACCGTTCTGGATAGCGAAGTACGGAATGGCATGAACCAGGTCACGCAGGGTGATGCCAGGTTTCATCTTGCCTTTGAAACGCACCAGGATCGATTCCGGCATGTCCAGCGGCATGACGCCAGTGGCAGCGGCGAACGCGACCAGACCGGAACCGGCCGGGAACGAGATGCCCATCGGGAAACGGGTGTGCGAGTCACCACCGGTACCGACGGTGTCCGGCAGCAGCATGCGGTTCAGCCACGAGTGGATGATGCCGTCGCCCGGACGCAGGGAAACGCCGCCGCGGGTCATGATGAAGTCAGGCAGGGTGTGGTGGGTGGTCACGTCGATCGGCTTTGGATAAGCCGCGGTGTGGCAGAACGACTGCATCACCAGATCAGCGGAGAAGCCCAGGCACGCCAGGTCTTTCAGTTCGTCACGGGTCATTGGACCGGTGGTGTCCTGAGAACCCACGGTGGTCATCTTCGGTTCGCAGTAGGTGCCAGGACGCACGCCCTGGCCTTCTGCCAGACCGCAAGCCTTGCCGACCATTTTCTGCGCCAGGGTGAAACCCTTGGTGCTTTCAGCCGGAGCTTCCGGCTTCTTGAACAGGTCGAACGGCGGCAGACCCAATTCGGCGCGAGCCTTCTCGGTCAGGCCACGGCCGATGATCAGCGGGATACGACCGCCGGCACGGACTTCGTCCAGCAGCACCGGGGTTTTCATTTCGAAAGTGGTGATGACTTCGTCGGTACCGTGCTTGCAGACTTTGCCAGCGTGCGGGTACAGGTCGATCACGTCGCCCATGTTCATGTTCGACACGTCGAACTCGATTGGCAGGGCGCCGGCATCTTCCATGGTGTTGTAGAAGATCGGAGCGATCTTGCTGCCGAAGCAGAAACCGCCAGCGCGCTTGTTCGGCACGTACGGGATGTCGTCGCCGAAGAACCACAGCACCGAGTTGGTGGCCGATTTACGCGAGGAACCGGTACCGACCACGTCACCGACGTAGGCGATCGGGAAGCCCTGGCCGCGCATTTCTTCGATCTGCTTCATCGGGCCGGTCTTGCCTTGCTCGTCCGGAACGATGCCGTCACGGGCCATTTTCAGCATGGCCAGGGCGTGCAGCGGGATATCAGGACGCGACCAGGCGTCTGGCGCAGGGGAGAGGTCGTCGGTGTTGGTTTCGCCGGTGACCTTGAATACGCGCAGGCTGATCTTGTCGGCCAGCACCGGGCGCTTCTTGAACCACTCGCCGTCAGCCCAGGATTGCAGCACGGCCTTGGCGTGAACGTTGCCGTTCTTGGCTTTTTCGGCGACGTCGTGGAAGGCGTCGAACATCAGCAGGGTGTGCTTGAGTTCTTCGGCGGCGACTGGCGCCAGCTCGGCGTCGTCCAGCAGTTCAACGAGGGTGACGATGTTGTAGCCGCCCTGCATGGTGCCGAGCAGTTCTACAGCGCGTTTCTTGTCCAGCAGAGGGGAGGTGGCTTCGCCCTTGGCCAGGGCAGACAGGAAACCGGCCTTGACGTAAGCGGCTTCGTCCACTCCAGGCGGTACGCGATTGGTGATCAGGTCAACGAGGAAAGCTTCTTCGCCAGCCGGAGGGTTCTTCAGCAGCTCGATCAGGCCTGCTGTTTGTTCGGCGTTAAGCGGCTGGGGAACGATACCCAGGGCTGCACGCTCTTCGATATGTTTGCGGTAGGCTTCAAGCACAGTTATTACCCTCATCAGTGGTCCCAAATGGGTGTCCGGGACGCTCATCCCGAAATTGCCGTACTCATGCGCCTCACGACGTTGTGGGTCGTTCGGCCAGAATTACCGGCAATTCCTTACAGAAGCTGCTTTCAAAGTTTTACGCCTGCAGAACGGGGAGCTGATGAGGGTTGGCGTTGGGCTTTTCCCCGCTGGAAAAACCCTTCGCCAACACCGCTCTGAAGGAACGACTGTGCTCGTGACGCTTTGAAAACAGCTTCTAACGGACATTGGCGCCTTAAAAGGCTGGCTGATTCTACGGCAAAAAAAATTTAAAGGTAAGTCGCGCTCTATTGGACTTTCGTGGCAATCAGCGCGGCCGGAGCAAACCTGCGACGCCGGCGAGACCTTGCTGTTTGAGGGGTGATCAATGCCCGACAAAGGGCTAACATGCCGGCCTGTTCCGCGTTTCAGTGTTCTGCCCATTTATGCCCAATCAAACCATCAAGACCCCCTGCGTCGGCCTCTGCTCCACCGTTTACGGTGACCTGGTGTGCCGTGGCTGCAAGCGTTTCCACCACGAAGTGATCCATTGGAACGGGTACAACGAGGAGGAAAAGCGTGCGGTCTGGCTGCGTCTGGAGCAATTGCTGTCACAAGTGATGGCGAGCAAAGTCGAGATCTTCGATCCGGCGCGCCTGCGCGAGCAGCTCGAACAGCGCAAGATCCGCTTCGTACCGCATCAGTCGGAATATTGCTGGGCCTATCAGCTGATTGCCCGGGGCGCGCGGGTGATCATTAATCTTGAGGCGTACGGGATGGTGTTGCTGCCGGAGTTCCGCGACTGGAACCTGCCGGAACTGCGCGATGCCATTGATCGGGAATTCTTCCTGCTGTCGGAAGCGCATTATCAGCGCTACATCGCCCCGGGCTTCCTGAAAGACGCCTTCGGCGCCTGAACAGCAAAAGCTTCGCGAGCAGGCTCGCTCCCACAGGGAAATGCATTCCAGATGTGGGAGCGAGCCTGCTCGCGAAAGCGCCAGTCAGGCATGGCAATCCTCAGTGTTTTGCCGTCAATTCCACCAGATGATCCTCAACCTCCTGCGGCTTGAGCACCAGCACATCGCTTTCCAGCGTATCCAGCACCGCTTCAGCGGTATTGCCGATCAACGCGCCTGACAGACCACTGCGCGCCACCGTGCCAATCACCGTCACCGCCGCCTGCAGCTTGTGCGCCATGAACGGGATCAGCACATCTGCCGGGCCTTCCTCGACGTGCAGGTGCTCGTCATCGACATCGAACTCCGCCTGAAACGCCTGGCACTGCTCGCGGTATTTGGCTTCTATGGTCGATTTCAGCTGAAACGTCGGGTCCGCCGCCGAGAGCATCGGCGACGGATGCGCGGTAATCACATGCAGATGCGCCTTGGCCAGACTGGCGATGTCATAGCCGTGATCGATGATGGTGCTGTGCAAATGCCGGTGCTCACCGTCGGCATTGCCGACATCGACCGCAGCCAGAATCACTTTGTCCTTCCACGAACCGGCGGTTTTTACCAGCAGCACCGGGGTAGGGCAGTGGCGCAGCAGCTTCCAGTCGGCCGGGGTCAGCAGGGCCTTTTTCAGCGAGCTGTCGGGAAAATGCTGTTTGATCACCAGGCCGCATCCCTCAGCCTGCTGCACATCGATGATGGTTTCGTGCAGGCTCTCGTTCCACGCCTGTTCGGTGGTCACGCTATAGCCTTCGGCGAGCAATGCCGCCTTGAGCACGCTGAGCAGGCCGGCGTGGTCATGCTTCTTGTCGCACACCAATAGATGCAGGTGGGCCTGGGTGACACCGGCGATCAGCTTGGCGCGCTTGAGCGCCAGGCTTTCTGCATGTTCAGGTTCGATGACCACCAGAATGCTGCGAATGGCTTGCATGAGCGGAGTCTCCAGCAAAGAAAAGGCACGGCGTTGCACAACTATAGTTGCTACCCGAACGTCTGCGACTTGATGCATATCAACAGCCGCCGCTGGTGGTCTGCGGGCAGGCCGGTATAATCGGCGCCCTTCGCTCGAACACCTTTTACCGTGAGCCCCATGATCCTTCCCGAAATCCACGAATTCCTTGGCTGCCGCACGCCCGACGCCTGGGTCCAGGCGGCACTGGCCGATCAGGAAACCCTGCTGATCGATCACAAGAACTGTGAGTTCAAGGCCGCCAGCACGGCGCTGAGCCTGATTGCCAAGTACCACGCCCATGTCGACCTGATCAACATGATGTCGCGCCTGGCCCGGGAAGAACTGGTGCACCACGAGCAAGTCATGCGCATCATGAAGCGGCGCAAGATCGAACTGCGTCAGCTGCACGCCGGCCGCTACGCCTCGGGCCTGCGCAAAGTGGTGCGCAGCCATGAGCCGGTGAAACTGGTGGATACGCTGGTGGTTGGCGCTTTCATCGAAGCGCGCAGTTGCGAACGCTTTGAAGCATTGGTGCCGCATCTGGATGAAGAACTGGGCAAGTTCTATTTCGGTTTGCTGAAAAGCGAGGCGCGGCATTTTCAGGGTTATTTGAAGCTGGCCTATCAGTATGGTGATGCCAAGGATGTCGCGCAGGTGATCGACCGCGTCCGTGCGGCCGAGCAGGAACTGATCGAATCGCCGGACGAGGAATTCCGCTTCCACAGCGGTGTGCCCGCCTGAATTTGTTAAAAACTCTTAAGAGTATGAAACATCACCGAAAACCGGCCCGAGTGGCCGGTTTTTGCTGTCTGCCGTCATCGCCTGTTCGATGAATGCCAGCATAATATCGGCCCTTCCACGTTTGGCTTGGCAACGGTTGTTATGGATAACCTGGGTTTCGGCAAAGTTCTGCTGGTCGAAGACGATGAGCGTCTCGCCGCACTGATCGCACACTTTCTAGAACAACACGGCTACGAGGTGCGCACGGTACATCGCGGCGATCTCGCCATGGCTGCATTCCTGGAATTCAAGCCGAAAGTGCTGGTGCTCGACCTGATGTTGCCGGGGCAGAGCGGTTTGCAGGTCTGTCGGGAAATTCGCAGTGTCTCGGACACGCCGATCGTGATCCTCACCGCCAAGGAAGACGATCTCGATCACATCCTCGGTCTGGAGTCCGGCGCTGACGATTACGTGATCAAACCGATCAAACCGCCGGTATTGCTTGCGCGGCTACGGGCGCTGCAACGGCGGCAGACGCCGGACACCAGCGTGGTGAGTTTTCTTGAGTTCGGGCAATTGAGCATCGACCGCAGTTGCCGGGAAGTGCGCTTGGGCGGTGAGCTGATCGAGCTGACCACCATGGAGTTCGAATTGCTCTGGTTGCTCGCCAGCGCGGCGGGCAAGATTCTTTCCCGCGATGACATTCTCAATCGCATGCGCGGCATCGCTTTCGACGGCCTCAACCGCAGCGTCGACGTGTACATCAGCAAATTGCGCAACAAACTCAAGGACAATCCCCGCGAGCCGGTGTGCATCAAGACCGTGTGGGGCAAGGGCTATCTGTTCAATCCGTTCGCGTGGGAGCTGTAGATGCTGCGTTTGTTCCTCGGGCTGTTTCTGGTGATGACGGTGGGTCTGGTGCTGGCGTTGCAGACGGTCGAGCACACCTTCAACGCCTTGCTCGACAGCCAGACGCAGGATTACAACCGTGAAGCCGTGCGCGGTCAGGCGTGGTCGCTGGTCGATCATCTGCAAGGCCGCCAGGGCGCCGAGCGTGAACAGAAACTCGATTCATTGCGTGCGCACTACGGTCTGTCGCTGAGTCTGGTCGAGGCCGATCAACTGGCCCTGACACCGCAGGAAAATGCCGAGCTCGCGCGGAACCTGTTG
Source organism: Pseudomonas sp. 2957 (assembly GCF_031456345.1). Classification (NCBI taxonomy): domain Bacteria; kingdom Pseudomonadati; phylum Pseudomonadota; class Gammaproteobacteria; order Pseudomonadales; family Pseudomonadaceae; genus Pseudomonas; species Pseudomonas sp. 2957. The sequence goes on along the minus strand of NZ_JAVDUL010000002.1, from coordinate 605,061 downwards.
GTGATCCGCGACGATTACACGCAGTTCATCAGCAACATCGATGGTGGCTCGCAATTGCTCAGCATCAAGCTGCCGCCGGAGCCTAGCCTGATGCCGTTCTACATCACCGCGGCGTACATGATGCTCGCAGTGCTGATCGGCATCGTCCTGTTTTTCTGGGTGCGCCCGCACTGGCGCGATCTGGAAAAGCTGCGGCTGGCGGCCGAGCGTTTCGGCGACAACGATCTGTCGGTGCGCATCCAGTTGTCGCGGCGCTCGAACATCCGCGATCTGGCCGAGCACTTCAATCTGATGGCGGCGCGCATCGAGGGCTTGATCGCCAATCAGCGCGAGCTGACCAATGCGGTGTCGCACGAATTGCGCACACCGATCGCGCGGCTGTCGTTCGAACTTGATCAGCTCAAACAGCAACCCGACGCGAGCCAGAATCGCGAGCTGATCGCCGACATGTATGCCGACCTTGGTGAGCTGGAGGAGATGGTCTCGGAATTGCTGACCTACGCCAGCCTCGAGCACGGCGCGACAGTGATCAAACGGGAGAATATTCATGCGGCCGACTGGCTCGACAGCGTCGTCGGCAGTGTGGCGCTTGAGGCCGAAGCAGTGGGCGTGCAGCTGTCGATCACCGATTGCCAGGTCGACACTGTAAGCATCGAACCGCGCTTCATGGCGCGCGCGGTGATCAACCTTCTGCGCAACGCCATTCGCTATGCCGAGCAGCGCGTTGAGGTGTCGCTGCTGCGCAACGGCAATGACTATGAAGTGCGGGTCAGCGATGACGGGCCGGGTGTGCCGCTGGAGGGACGGGAAAAAATCTTCGAACCGTTTTCGCGACTGGATGCCAGCCGCGACCGGCGCACCGGTGGTTTCGGACTGGGCCTGGCGCTGGTGCGGCGGGTGTCGCAGTCCCATGGCGGGCAGATTGAGGTTGGCGACTCGGTGTGGGGCGGGGCGTTGTTCAGGATGACCTGGGCGCATCTGGACTGATTGATATTGCCTGACCCGGCCCCTTCGCGAGCAGGCTCGCTCCCACAGGTGATCGCAATCCAAATGTGGGAGCGAGCCTGCTCGCGAAGGGCGCGGTTTTCAGCGGGTCACACCCAGTCGCTCATGCCACTGGGCGATCGATTCTTCAGGATATTCATCAAACTGCTGATCCTTCGGCTTGGCCTCCACCTCGACCCACGGCGCTTTCGAGCCAAGCATCAGGTGCGTGTGTTCCGGCGGCACCGGCAGTGGCGTGTCGATCGCCGAGGCGAATGGGTGAATCAGCTCTGGCCACTCCGGGCTGAACAGCCACAGGCCGCTGCCGCACAGCGAACAGAAGTGGCGCTCGGCGCTGCTGCGATGGGCGCGCTTGTCGCCGTCAGCTTTCATCTTCGCGTGATAAATGCTGATGTTTTTGCGCCCGCGAACCTTGAGAGTGGTCGCGTCGCCGCCAAGGTTGATCGCATAACCGCCGCCGCCCTGGGTCTTGCGGCAGATTGAGCAGTAGCAGCGTTGATAGGGATAAGGATGGGCGCTGTCGAGGCTGAACGTGACTTCGCCGCAATGGCAGGAGCCTTCGAGGTGCATGGTGCTCTCCTGTGTCTGAATGGTCCGCTTCAGCCTAGAACATTCTGCTGGATGCTTGCCGGTGTGATGCGACCGGCGGGCGCAGCGTCTAGCCCCAGTGTCCCCGCGATCCCATGGGGCGAGACTTTCGGAACCCGGCATGCAAGCGCTGTTGAACGAGATCCTTGACGCCGTCCGGCCCCTGATCGGGCAGGGCAAAGTTGCTGACTATATTCCCGCCCTCGGCACGGTACCGGCCAACCAGTTGGGCATCGCCGTGTACAGTAACGATGGCGAAATGTATTGCGCCGGCGACGCTGAAACGCCGTTCTCGGTGCAGAGTATTTCCAAGGTATTCAGCCTGGTGCAGGCCATCGATCATTCCGGCGAAGCGATCTGGGAGCGGCTTGGCCACGAGCCGTCCGGCCAGCCGTTCAACTCGCTGGTGCAACTGGAATTCGAGCGCGGCCGCCCGCGCAATCCGTTCATCAATGCCGGTGCGCTGGTGATCTGCGACATCAACCAGTCGCGCTTCGCCGCGCCGACACTGTCGATGCGCGACTTCGTCCGGCGTCTGTCCGGCAACCCGCAAATCATGATCGACGGCAAGGTCGCCGACTCCGAATACCAGCACCGCGCGCGCAATGCGGCGATGGCCTATCTGATGCAGTCGTTCGGCAACTTTCACAACGATGTCGAGGCGGTGTTGCGCAGCTATTTCAGCCACTGCGCACTGCGGATGAATTGCATCGATCTGGCCCGGGCGTTCTGCTTTCTGGCCAATGACGGGTTCTGCAAGCACAGCGGCGAGCAGATCCTGACGCGCCGCCAGACCCAGCAGGTCAATTCGATCATGGCCACCAGCGGTTTGTACGACGAGGCGGGCAATTTCGCCTATCGCGTCGGCTTGCCAGGCAAGAGCGGGGTCGGCGGCGGCATCGTTGCGGTGGTGCCGGGGCAGTTCAGCGTGTGCGTGTGGTCGCCGGAGTTGAACGCCGCCGGCAACTCGCTGGCGGGGATGGCAGCGCTGGAACTGCTGAGCTCGCGGATTGGCTGGTCGGTGTTCTGAAGACACACCACGATTTCCAGTGTGGGAGCGAGCCTGCTCGCGAAGAGGTCGGCACATTCAGCATTGATGTCGTCTGCTCGGACGCTTTCGCGAGCAGGCTCGCTCCCACCGGGTGCAGTGTTGCTTTGCAGGATCGTGTTCTATACATTTTCCGACCGCCCTCTGCATGGTGAATCCGCTTCATGTCTCTTGCGCTCGAACGTCTAGTCGCTGGCACGCCGATCCCTTTCGCTGGTAACCGTGTCACCGTGGTCAGCCCCGAACTGGCCGCGCGGTTTCAGCCCGGTGACCATCTGCTGGTCGAGCAGGTCAGTGGCGAGTTGTTGCTGATCCCCGTGGCCGATCAGCGGGCCGCCTCGGTGGCAATCGAGCGTGCGGCTGCGGCATTCACCGCGTTGTCGGCGGTGTCCGATGAAGCCATCAGCCAATTCTTCGACCTGTTTGCCCAGCGCCTGGAAAATCCTCAGTGCTGGACGCAGATCGAAGCCGCCAACCGCGCCGACATTGAGCGGGCCAAGGCGCGCGGTCGCTCGACCACACGCTTGCTCGCCGATGAACGCATGCGCCGCGACATGATCGCCGGGCTGCGCGCCTGGCGTGATGCGCCGCCCACGCGGGGCAAAGTGATCAGCAGTGTCGAGCACGACGGCTGGAAGGTTGAGCAAGTCGTCTCGCCGCTGGGCATCGTCGCGTTTGTATTCGAAGGCCGGCCCAACGTATTTGCCGACGCCGCCGGCGTGTTGCGCACCGGCAATACGGCTGTGCTGCGCATCGGCAGCGATGCGTTGGGCACTGCGCAAGCCATCGTCACTCACGCTTTGAACCCGGCGCTGGCCGAAGCCGGTTTGCCGGTGGGGGCGGTGTCGTTGGTCGAAAGTGTCAATCACGCCGCCGGTTGGGCGATGTTTGCCGATCGGCGTCTGTCGCTGGCGGTGGCGCGCGGCTCGGGCCGTGCGGTCAGCCAGTTGGGCAGCATTGCCCAGCAGGCCGGCACTGCCGTCAGCCTGCACGGCACCGGCGGCGCGTGGCTGATTGCCGACCGTGACGCCGACGCAACACGCTTCGCGGCGGTGGTGCGCAACTCGCTGGACCGCAAGGTCTGCAATACCCTCAACGTCTGCCTGATTCAGCGTGAACGCGCCATTGAGCTTGTGCCGCTGTTCCTCGAAGCTTTGAAAGACGCCGGTACTGCGCGCGGCCAAGGCTGCAAATTGCACATTGTCGCGGGCAGTGAAAGTTGCCTGCCAAGCGAATGGCAGAACGCAACAGTCGAGGTTTATCGCGCCGAGGGTTACCAGACCGAAGCGCTGGCCGAATCCCTGCCCGAGTCGGACCTGGGCCGCGAGTGGGAATGGGAAGAAACCCCGGAAGTCAGCCTGATGATTGTTGACGATCTGGATCAGGCGATTGCGCTGTTCAACCGTTACAGCCCGCAATTCACCGTGTCGTTGATCAGCGAGGATGCGGCGGTTCAGGAACGCTTCTACAACGCGGTGAATGCGCCGTTCGTAGGCAACGGCATCACCCGTTGGGTCGATGGCCAGTACGCGTTGAACAAGCCGGAACTGGGCCTTTCGAACTGGGAGAGCGGGCGCCTGTTTGCGCGCAGTGCGATTCTTTCCGGTGACGGCGTGTTCACCGTGCGCAGCCGGATGACTCAGGTTGATCTCACGGTAAAACGCTGATCTGTTGATCGTTCCCACGCTCCGCGTGGGAATGCAGCCCGTGACGCTCCGCGTCACTGGACGCAGAGCGTCCCTAGAGGCATTCCCACGCAGAGCGTGGGAACGATCACGGTGGGGAGTCAGGCAGCGTGGCTGGCTTGCGCGCTGATCGCGCAAGTCTCAGGCTGCTCGGCCAGCGGCACAAAGGTGCGACGATCGGAAGAGAGTGCGTCGATCGAACCGGTCTCGATGTCGTAAACCCAGCCATGCAGATTCAACCGGCCTTGCTCCTGGGCCAGGCGCACACTCGGGTGGGTCTGGATATTCGCCAGTTGCGCGATCACGTTCTCGCGCACCATCGAACTCAATTTCGCCGCGTCGCTGCCATGCACGCGCGCTTCGTTGACTACCTTCGCCGATTCGGCATGCTGCAGCCAGCCACTGACAGCGGGCAGGTGATCCATGCATTTGCACTGGGCAATTGCGGTCATCGCACCACAATCGGAGTGGCCGCAAATCACGATATCGGTCACCCCCAGCACTGCCACCGCATATTCCACCGTCGCCGACACCCCGCCCGGATGCGGGCTGTAGGAGGGCACGATATTGCCGGCGTTACGGATCACGAACAGCTCGCCGGGCTCTTGCTGGGTCAGCAGCTCAGGCACCACACGGCTGTCGGAACAGGTGATGAACAGCGTGCCGGGTTGCTGAGTCGTGGCCAGGTGTTTGAACAGTTCGCTGCGTTGCGGGAAGGCTTCGTTCTGGAATTTCAGGAAGCCGTCGATCAGGGCTTTCATGGCATGTCCTCGTGGCAGAAATGAGATGGCCCGCACGCAGGTTGCGGGCCGGGCGCATCAGAACGGACGCAGCGGCAGGAACTTGCCGTCGAGGGTCACCACGGCGCGGGAGCCGCCTTCCGGGTCTTCGACTTTCTTGATGTCCAGTTTGAAGTTGATCGCGCTGATGATGCCGTCACCGAACTGTTCATGAACCAGCGCTTTCAGCGTGGTGCCGTAGATCTGGATCATTTCGTAAAAACGGTAGATGGTCGGATCGGTCGGCACGCCGCTGAGGCTGCCGCGCAAAGGAATGATCTGCAGAGCGGCGACGTCATCTGCGCTGAGGTCAAGCTTGTTGCCGACCACTTGAGCAGCGTTTTCCGGCAAAGGATGCTGGCCGAGCAGGGCGGCGGTGACGTAGGCAAGGCTGAGGCCGGTGCCGTCAGCAAGATCCTGCCACGACAGATCTTTTTTCGCCTTGGCGTCGAGAACGCGGGTAGTCAGGGCCAGGCTGTTGTCGTTGTAGGCGTGGGACTGTTGCATGGTGTCACTCCTTTCAAGGTTTGGCTTGCTGTGTGGAAGCAATGTTGCGCCGGTTGATTCATAGCGTCCAAGATCGATATACAATGCTGCGCATAAGTCCTGCCTATAGATGGTGTGTTCATGCTGTTGCGACATTTGCGTTATCTGCTCGCCGTTGCCGATCACGGCGGCTTCACCCGCGCCGCCGAAGCGCTGCATGTATCGCAGCCGACGTTGTCGCAGCAGATCCGGCAGCTGGAAGAAACCCTCGGCGTCAGCCTGTTCGATCGCACCTCACGCACGGTGAAGCCGACGGATGCAGGCGCGGCTTACATTGAATGCGCACGGCGCGTACTGGTGGAGCTGGAGGCCGGACAGCGCGCCTTGCACGATGTGAAGGATTTGTCGCGCGGCACCCTGCGCCTGGCGATGACGCCGACGTTCATGGCGTATCTGGTCGGGCCGTTGGTGCGTGATTACAGGGCACGGTTTCCCGGGATTCATCTGGAAATCTTCGAGTTGTCGATGGACGACATCGAGGCCGGGCTGGCGGATGATTCGCTGGATGTCGCGATCGCGTTTACCCCGGTGCGCAATGCCGATATCGAATGCATACCAGCGTTTACCGAGACGCTGGGGATTATGGTCGGGCCTGGGCATCCGCTCTATGGCAGCCCTTCGGTGTTGACGCCGGCGGAATTGGCATCACTGGATTTCGCGTTGCTGGCGCCGGGCTTCATTACGCGGTTGTCGGTGGATGAGTATTTCCGTGAGCAGGGGATTACGCCGCAGGTACGGATCGAGGTGAATTCGGTGAGTACGCTGCTGGAAGTGGTGCGGCATGCGCCGCTGGCGACCATGCTGCCCGAGGCGATTGCCAGCGAAGACCGCGCGTTGCGCCGCTTGCGGGTCGAAGGTGAGGCGCCGCAGCGGGGGGCGGCGTTGTTGCGGCGCAGGAATAATTATCACAGCGCGGCGGCGTTGGCGTTTGTGGAACTGGTGCTCGGCATGAAAAGCCCCTCACCCTAACCCTCTCCCAGCGGGAGAGGGGACTGACCGAGGTGTTTGGTCAAGTTACGCCGACCTGAACGAGCTTCGTTGACTCATAATCGCCACGGTCATTCAGGTCTACGGTTGAGCTGAGGCAACTCGGTCGGCTCCCTCTCCCTCGGGAGAGGGCTGGGGTGAGGGGCGACGGGGGCACTCACGCCGCATAACTCAAAAGAACAACAAAGGGCCTGCTCCCAATCGGAAGCAGGCCCTTAGTCAAATAATCTACAACTCAATAAAACCGATCAATCACCCGAACTTCATTTTTGTTCTGCATCGAATCCCACGCCTGTTTCAGCGTTTGCAGCACATTGCCAATGAAGTCCTTGTCGGCCGCAGCCTTCTTGCCGACATAACCGTGGCCGCGGCGGTACATCTTCAGGCGGGCCAGCAGGTTCTGGTGGTTGCGGTCGAATTCTTCTTCGCCAGCGTGAGGCGAAAGGCAGTCAATGTGTACCTGCCCCGACTTGCTGATCCAGAGAATATGGCTGTCGTGGCTGTCTTTTTGCGCCGCGAACATACGAGCCAGTTCTTCGATGGTGGGTTGATTGTTCAGATTCATTGTTATGCCCCTTGACCAGTCTGGTGATCTTTCAAAGTTGATTCGCTAATACAGGTAGCCCATCGGTTAGTTGATCCCTGGCACCGAAACCAGGACGTCAGCGTTCGCCCGTGTGAAGTACGGGGTCGTGCATCTGTTGCATGTAGTCGTGTTGAATAACTGCTACGCAATAGCGTCACAACGAGGAGAAGCAGCGAAAACCGGGAGGCTCCTTGACGACAATCCAGTGTCGGCCACAAGCGTCTTGAGAATTTTCGCCAGCGCTTCTCGTCCTTGTACTGGACGTTCAGGCCAGGTCAGCTTCTTCAATCTGCCTTGTGGGCAGCGTGTATCCGGAAAAAACAACTCGGCGGTCAGACGAGTTTGCTCAAGCGTGTTACCAGTGTTCCCGATCGGGGAACGTCTTCATCATGCAAAAGCAAAACGACGCCGTCAACGGTTTTGTAGTGATTATTTTCAGGCACTACATATTGTCGGACAAAGCTGTTTTGGAATGAGAAAAGATCCGTTTCAACAACGTCGAGAAGGGAACCGCGATGCATTCAGCGAGTCGTCGGACGCGCCGTGCGTTTGCGCGTACCGGCGGTTTTGCTGGGCGTCGACTTACGCTTTTTCTTCCACGGCGCTGCGGCTTTGCCGGCAGGCGGCGGGCCGCTGATGGTCAGGCTGAGGGCGGAGCAGCGGGTGACCTGCTTGCTCATCCACGCGGCCTGTTTGGTAACGAATTCTTCCAGACTCATCTCGCCGCTCTGCACCATGTCCAGGGCCTGTTCCCAGATCGCCGTGGTGCCAGGGTCGGCGATCGCGCGAGGCACTGCGTCGATCAGGCTGAACGCGGCAGGTGTCGCCGCCAGCGCCTTGCCGTTCTTGACCAGATAACCGCGATCCAGCAGCCCTTGGATGATCGATGCGCGGGTGGCTTCGGTGCCGATGCCGGTGGTGTCCTTGAGTTTCTGTTTGAGCAGCGGATCCTCGACCAGTTTGGCGACGTTTTTCATCGCCTTGATCAGATCGCCTTCGGTGTAGGGTTTTGGTGGCTGCGTCCACAGATGCTTGAGATTCACTTTCGACACAGCGCATTCGACGCCTTGGCTGAGGGTCGGCAAGGTTTGCGGTGCTGGTGCTTCGCGGCCCCTGGCCGGTGCCAGTGCTTCGGGCAATGCGCGCTTCCAGCCCGCTTCGATGATCTGCTTGCCCACCGCGCGCAGGGCCTGCCCGTTGCAATCGAAATCGGCCTGGGTGCGATCGTATTCGTGATTGGGCAGGAACTGCGCCAGGTAGCGCGCGCGAATCAGTGTGTACACCGCACGATGCTTGCCGCTCAGGCGTTCAAGATTCTTCGCGGCGATGGTGGGAATGATGCCGTGGTGAGCGCTGACCTTGGCGTCATTCCACGCCCGCGAGCGCCTTTGCGGTTCGAGATAACCCTGCAAGGCTTCAAGGCTCGGATCGGCCTGGCGCAACGCTGTGAGGATCGATGGCGCCTCACTGTGTTGGCTCAAGGGCAGAAAGCCGCAATCACTGCGCGGATAGGTGATGACTTTGTAGGTTTCGTAAAGGGCCTGGGCGATGTCGAGGGTTTCCTGCGCGCCAAGGCCAAGCTTTTTCGAGCAGACTTCCTGCAAGGTGCCAAGATCGAAGGGCAGCGGCGCCACTTCGCGCATGCGCTCGGTCTTCAGCTTGATCACCCGTGCGCTGTCAGCACTGCTGATCGCCGCCGCTGCCTGTTGCGCCAACGCCTGATTCAGGCAGCGATCCTGATCATCACAAACGTCCGACGGCGCGCGCCATTGCGCGGTAAACGCCGTTCCGTTGTGCAGCAAATCCACGTCGATTGCCCAGAACGGTACGGGGACGAAATCGGCGATGCTGCGGTCGCGGTCGACCACCAGTCGCAGGGTGGGCGTTTGTACTCGTCCTACCGGCAACACGCCCTGATAACCCGACTGACGGCCCAGCAAGGTGAACAGTCGGCTCATGTTCATGCCGATCAACCAGTCCGCCCGCGAACGGCCCAGCGCCGAGTGATACAGGCTGAACGTTTCTGCTCCGGGCTTCAGTGCGCCCAGTGCCTTGCGAATCGACGCCTCGTCCAGTGCCGACAGCCACAAACGGCGGATCGGCCCGCGATAGCGGCAGTGCTCGACCAGTTCCCGGGCGATCATCTCGCCCTCACGGTCGGCATCGGTGGCGATGATCAGTTCGCTGGCATCGCCGAGCAGGCGCTTTACCGCTTTGTACTGGCTGGCAGTGCGCGGCTTGACGGTCATTTTCCACTTGTCCGGAATGATCGGCAGATCGGCCAGCACCCAGCGTTTGTAGCGCGCGTCGTAGGCGTCCGGCGGCGCGGTTTCGAGCAAATGGCCGATGCACCAGGTCACTGTGACGTCCGTCCCCAACCAGCAGCCGTCGCCGCGACGCTTGGCGCCGAGTACGGCCGCAATGTCTTTGGCCTGGGAAGGTTTTTCACAGAGGTACAGCCGCATAGCTACCATCGCTGGTTGGTGTGTGGAGAGGGCACAGGATGGCGGGAGTTCGCGGCGGGAGCAACTTTTATCTGTATGGATATACAGATAAAAGCGTTGCAGGAGGTTTAGCCGTTCGGCCGTAATCCAGTCGAGCTGCGCAACCATCAGCTATACCTGAACCGGTCTCTTCGCTGTGCTCAGGAGAACCTCATGAAAAGCCCCAGTCCCGTGATCAGCCTGGAACAACTTGCCGGCTGCCTGCTGGTGAAGTTCCACGGCATCCAGGTCGCCGCGTCCTCTCACGCGATGATCCTCAACGAAGCCAACTATCCGCCGGTGTACTACATCCCGCGCGAAGACATCGACGAAAAATACTTCGCCCGCACCGACCACACCAGCTATTGCCCATACAAAGGTGACGCCAATTACTTCAGCCTGCAGGTGCCAGGGCATGAGGGCGCCAATGCGGTGTGGACTTACGAACATCCAAAGGTTTCAGTCGCACCGATCCGCAACTACGTGGCGTTTTATCCGGACCAGGTGAAATTCGAAGTGATCAAACCGGACGTCTGAAGCAAAAAATGGCGAGAGAATCGCTTCCCTCGCCATTGTTGTCAGCGGGTTTTTCAGTTTTTATCGAGATCGATATTCTTCGTCTCACGCAGACAGACCATCCCCACCACCAGGCTCACCCCGGTAATCAATACCGGATACCACAGCCCGTAGAAGATATCCCCGGTGTACACCACCAGCGCAAACGACACGGTGGGCAGGAAGCCGCCGAACCAGCCGTTGCCGATGTGATAGGGCAGCGACATCGAGGTGTAGCGAATGCGGGTCGGGAACAGTTCGACCATCAACGCGGCCAGCGGGCCGTAGCACATGGCCGAGATGATGATCAGCGCGACGATCAGGGCGACGATCATCGGTTTGTTGATCTGCTGCATATCGGCTTGTTGCGGGTAGCCGGCGAGGGTGATCGCGCCGCGCAGTGCCGCCTCATCGAAACCATCCAGCTTCACGTCGCCGACACTCACTTGCACGGCGCTGCCCGCAGGTGCAGCGACGCTGGAGTAGGGCAGGCCTTGCTTGACCAGGAAGGTCTTGACCTTGTCGCACGGGCTGTCGAATTTGGCCTTACCCACCGGATCGAACTGGAACGTGCAAGTGGCGGGATCGGCGAGGACGGTGATCGGTGCCTGACGGCTGGCCTGATCGATCGCCGGGTTGGCGTAGTGGGCCAGGGATTTGAAGATCGGAAAGTACAGCGCGGTGGCCAGCAGCAGGCCGAGCATCAGCACCGGTTTGCGCCCGACCTTGTCCGAGAGCCAGCCGAAAAAGATGAAGAATGGCGCGCCGATCACCACGCTGATGATCAACAGGCTGTTGGCCACCGCCGGGTCCATTTTCAGGAACTGGGTGAGGAAGAACAGCACATAGAACTGCGCGGCGTAGAAGGTCACTGCTTGCCCGGCATTGATGCTGAACAGGGCGATCAGCACGACTTTGAGGTTTTCCCATTTGCCGAAGGATTCGCGGATCGGCGCCTTCGAGGTTTTGCCTTCTTCCTTCATTTTCAGGTAGGCCGGCGACTCGTGCAGGCTCAGGCGAATCCAGGTGGAAATGCCCAACAGGACGATCGACAGCAGGAACGGAATGCGCCAGCCCCAGACTTCAAACTGGTCGCCGGTGAAGTAGCGGCAACCGAGCACTACCAGCAGCGAGAGCAACAGGCCGAGGGTCGCGGTGGATTGAATCCAGCTGGTGTGGAAGCCACGTTTGCCGATAGGCGCATGTTCGGCCACGTATGTCGCCGCACCGCCGTATTCGCCACCGAGCGCCAGGCCCTGAAGCATGCGCAGCACCACCAGAATGATCGGCGCGGCGATGCCGATGCTGGCGTAGGTCGGCAGCAGGCCGACGCAGAACGTCGCCACGCCCATCAGAATGATCGTCGCCAGAAAGGTGTATTTGCGCCCGATCATGTCACCCAGACGGCCGAATACCAACGCACCGAACGGCCGTACGATGAAGCCGGCGGCGAACGCCATGAGCGCGAAGATGAACGCCGTGGTGTCATTGACCCCGGCAAAAAACTGCTTGCTGATCACTGCCGCGAGGGCGCCGTAGAGGAAGAAGTCATACCACTCGAACACCGTCCCGAGTGATGAAGCGAAGATGACTTTCTGCGTGGCGTTGCTGGTCTCGGCGCTGCCCGCAGCGTCCAGCGGCTGAACGTGTTCTGACATATCGGTATCCCTCACAGTGATTGTTTTTGTTGTTCCACTGGTGTTGCGTGTCCGGTAATGCGCGATGCCTGAGTCTGGTGATGATTGCTGTGGGAGCGAGCCTGCTCGCGAAAGCTTTTTGTCAGTTAACTCCTAGGCTGAGTGAGCTACCGCATTCGCGAGCAGGCTCGCTCCCACAGGGGAGATATCTGCAGATCTGGACAAAATCAGTTGTGCCGCCTTCTCGGCAATCATCAGCGTAGGCGAACAGGTGTTGCCCGAGGTAATTCTCGGCATGATCGACGCATCGGCAACGCGCAGACCCGGCACACCATGCACGCGCAATTGCGCATCGACCACCGCGTCACCGTCATTGCCCATGCGGCAGGTGCCGACCGGATGGAAAATCGTCGTGCCGATCTTCGCCGCCGCTTCATGCAATTGTTCTTCGCTTTGCAAGCTGTCGCCGGGCAGGTATTCGACCGGTTTGAACGCTTGCAGGGCAGGGGCGCTGACGATGCGCCGGGTCAGGCGAATGGCATCGGCGGCGACGCGCAGATCTTCTGGATGGCTGAGGTAATCGGGCTGGATCAGCGGCGCCGCTTGCGGATCGGCCGAACGAATCTCGATGCGTCCACGGCTCTGCGGGCGCAGGTCGCACACCGAGGCGGTGAACGCCGGGAAGCTGTGCAGCGGCTCACCAAAACGCTCCAGCGACAGCGGTTGCACGTGATATTGCAGGTTCGCCGAGGTTTGCTCGGGACCGGAGCGGGCGAATGCGCCCAACTGACTCGGCGCCATCGACAACGGCCCGCTACGGTCATACAAATAACGCAGGCCCATGCCCATCTTGCCCCACACGCTGCCGGCGATCTGGTTCAGGGTGCGGGCGTTTTCCAGTTTGTAGATCAGGCGCAATTGCAGGTGATCCTGCAGGTTACCGCCGACGCCGGGCAGCTCATGAATCACGCCGATGCCCAAGCGTTCGAGCAGCGGCCGCGGACCGATGCCGGAGCGCTGCAGAATGCTCGGCGAGCCGACTGAACCGGCGCACAAAACAATCTCCTTGCGCGCCTTGAACTGTTTGATCTGACCTTCATGCTGCGCGCTGACTTTCGCCGCGCGGCCGTTCTCCAGCAACACACGATCAACCTCGACGCCGGTCAGCACGGTCAGGTTCGCCCGGCTGCGCAGCGGTTTCAAAAAGGCCTTGGCCGCGTTCCAGCGTACCCCGGCTTTCTGGTTGACCTGAAAGTAACCGCAGCCCTCGTTGTCGCCTTGGTTGAAGTCATTGATGCTGGCGATGCCGCTTTGCTCGGCAGCGCTGCGAAAGGCATCCAGAATCGGCCACGACAGGCGCTGCTGTTCGACCCGCCATTCACCCTGATCGCCATGAAATTCAGCGCCGCCGGCAAAGTGGTTTTCGCTCTGTTTGAACAGCGGCAGCACATCCTTCCAGGCCCAGCCCGGATTGCCTGCGGCCGCCCAGCCGTCATAGTCGCCGGCCTGGCCGCGCATGTAGATCATGCCGTTGATCGACGAACAGCCGCCCAGCACCTTGCCGCGCGGATAACTCAGCGCGCGGCCATTGAGGCCCGGTTGTTGTTCGGTTTTGAAGCACCAGTCGGTGCGCGGATTACCGATGCAGAACAGGTAACCCACAGGAATGTGAATCCAGGCGTAGTTGTCGCGTCCGCCGGCTTCGAGCAGCAACACCCGTTGCTGTGGATCCGCAGAGAGCCGGTTGGCCAGCAAGCAACCGGCGGGGCCGGCGCCGACCACGATGTAGTCGAATTCATCCAGGGACGTCTGCATGCCCTGACCTCGCTTTTTGTTTTTATTGTCGGACACTCTAGTTGTTAGCTTTCGTTAAAAGAATGTTAGTTTTTGCGCAGCCGCTGTGCGTTTTCAAACAGCGTGCAACGACGATAGCCGACAAGGACTTGCCATGTTCGACTGGAACGACCTGCGCTTTTTTCTCGAGCTGCAACGCAGCGGCCGCCTGCTCACTGCCGCGCGCCGGCTCAACACCACCCACGCGACAGTGGCGCGGCATATTGAATCGATCGAGAAAAGCCTCGGCACTGCGCTGTTCGTCCAGCACGCCCAGGGCTATGAAATGACCCCGGCGGGGGAGGCGCTGCTCAAGCACGCCGAAGCGATGGAAAACGTCGCGCTGCTGGCGCAGGAAGAAATCACCCAGTCCACCGCGCCGCTGGGCAAGATCCGCGTCGGCGTCACCGAAGGCCTCGGCATCAAGTTTCTCGCCAGTCGCATGATTGGCTTGTTCGAGCGTTATCCGGGATTGGAGGTGGAACTGGTCGCCGTGCCGCGCTTCGTCAGCATCCTCAACCGCGAAGCGGAGATCAGCATCCACCTCGAACGGCCATCCGCCGACATGCTGGTCACGCGCAAGCTCACTGACTATCGGCTCGCGCTTTACGCCAGCCAGACCTACCTCGACAAAGCGCCACCGCTGCATAGCCGCGAAGACCTGGGCCGACATGCGTGGATCGGTTACGTTGACGACCTGCTGTTCAGTCAGGAACTGATGTTCCTCAACAGCTTCTGCCGCAGCCCGCGCGTGGTCTTTCACAGCACCAGCGTCATCGCCCAGCAGGAAGCGGCGCGCTCGGGGTTGGGCATCGCCGTGCTGCCGTGTTACATGGCCGCGTCCGACCCGGATCTGGTGGCGCTGCTGCCGGATGAAAGCATCGAACGCAGCTACTGGATCAGCACGCGGCGGGAGTTGCACAAATCGGTGCGGCTGCGGGTGGTCTGGGATTATGTGGTGGGGTTGTGTGAGGCAGAGCAGGGGTTGTTGCTGGGAAGATCTCAGGTTGGCTCCTCTTTTGCTTGAAAGCGCCAAGGACTTTTAGCAATGGAGAGCAGCAATGAGGGAATGGCTTACCGTTCGCGACATCAACCCGGACACCATGAAGGCCATCAGTGACGGCGTCTTACAGCATGGCCGAGCCTTGTCCGAGGCTCGCGGCCGACAAGCTGAGGCCATCGCCTGTTCGCTGATGGAGAACGGGGCACTAATCGGCGGCGCTTCCGGTAGAACCGAATTCAGGCGTCTGTTTGTCAATTACCTGTGGATCAACGCGCAATGGCGTGGAACCAGGCTGGGTACTCAGGTGTTGCACAAGCTTGAGGCATTAGCGGTTGAAAGAGCATGCGTAGATGCGTTGATCGAAACACTGGATGACGACGTCGCCCGTTGGTACACCCGCTGCGGATACCGATTGATCGCGCACGTGCCTGAGTACTGCGGCCCGTGGAGTCGCCATACGCTGTTGAAAGTGCTTGTGACAACAGGTGCTCCCTCAGGGCTTAATTCGGCGTCCCATACGGAAGTTGGTAACTACTGAGGCGGGAGTTCGTCCATTGTGCTGCCGCGCTCATTATCGATGCACGGCTGCCAGTGCACTGATTCGCGACCGGTCTTCAAGACCAATCAATGACTCATTTCTCAAATCAAAACCTCAAACCCTGCACTACCCACCACCTTTCCGTTAATCATCACCTGCACTCCATGCCGGCCGGCAAAATGCTTGCGTGTCGTGAAATCCTTGATGACCTGTCTGCGCTGCACAAGCGCCACCCCAAACCCCGGCAATTCCACCGTCTTCAACTTGAATACCTTCCTCGAAACCCCGCCATTCGCCTTCACATACTCAATCGCATAGTCGATCACCAGCCGCTGTTCATGCGCCACCGTCGACTTCACCGTAAACGACAACGTAATCGCGTCCCCCAAACTCACCATCGCCGGCTCAACCCGCGCATCCGACAACTCAACCTCAGCCTTCGCCCCCGCGCCAATCACCGTCAGCGCGCGCACGTTGCCCTGTTTGATCAAGCTGCGCAGCGCATGCTTGGCAATCCAGGCGGTGTGCTTGTTATCCAGCGACCAACCTTCAATCGTGTCCAACACCCACTCCGGATGCACTTTCGTCACATCATTCAAATGATTCGCCACGGACTTGCGCACGTACAAGCTCTCATCCGCCTTCAACCGATTCAGTATCCCGGCGGCCAGCAGCGGATCCGCTTGTACCGCTTCCAACCGAAAGGACCACGGCAGGCGAGGGCGGCTGCCTTCGCTGGCGAGGCGGCGGACGTGGTGGTTTTCGTCGCGGGTCCACTCGTGCATCCGTTCCAGCGAGCGTTCAAGGTCGGCGCGCAGAAAATGGCGGATGGCGAACTCGGAGGAGCCGAAGGTGGTGAAGTACTTCAGGGCGTCCATGGAGGTATCGAAGGCGTGCCCGCCATAGCTCGCGACGTAATGCGGCAGGCACATGCTGACGAAGCCGCTGTTCAGCCGTGGCGCGAGTTCGAACAGCACTTGGAGGGAATCCTCGTAGTCCAGCGGCAGCACGGCATGCAGGCTTTCGGCGACGCGGGCCATGCGTTGCATCACTGATAATTCAGCGAGTCCGTCCTGGGCGTGTTTGAGAAACGCCTTGGCCTTGAATGCCGGGTACACCGCGCTCATTTCGTCAGCGATGTGCTGCAAGCGCTCGGCGTTGAAGATTTCCTTTAACGCCGGGGCGGCGGTGTCGGTGGTGCTCATGGTCAGGTCATCGGTGTGCTGATGAACGCATCGGTGCCTTCTGCGTAGGCGGTGTATTCGGCGATGCGCGCATAACGCGCGGAGTCGACCTGATCGGGCACGACGAGGTTGGTGAAGCTCCAGGCAACCGCCAGGCTTATGCCGGTCTGGGAGAGGGAGCCGTCGACCGGCAAGTCAATTTGCTCAAGTTCTTTTTCCAGGGCGGTAAACGCGGCGGCGAGTTGGCCTTCAACGCGTTCAACCCAAGGTTGATACTGAATGTCGGCCGGGCGCAAGTTGCGTTCGTAATACAGCTGCACGGCTTTTTCGCAAGCGGCGAGGCTGAGGCCGATCAGACGCAGGGCGTGGGCGCGTTGTGTGAGATCGCTGGGCAGCAGGCTCTTGCCGGAACTGGCTTCGAGGTAGTCGAGGATGAGGGTCGAGTCCATCAGGACCACGCCGTCGTCGAGAATCAGCGTGGGCGCTTTGACCACCGGGTTGATCTGCTGGAATTGCTCGAAGTGGCGGAACACCGAGACCGACTCGTGTTCGAGGTCAATCCCCAGGCATTTGGCGGAGATTGCTACGCGGCGCACGTAGGGAGAGTCGAGCATGCCGATCAGTTTCATGACGCGTTCCTTCAAGTCGAACCGGTGGGAACGCATAACCTAGCCGAGCCTGAGACAATTGTCAGTCGTCGAATCCGGGTTGTTCGTGAATCTCATCGACATTCAGTTCCAGCCGATAGGCCACCGCCACAAACAGCGCCTGACATAAACACAGTGTCGCGCTTAGCGAACGAAAGGCCAGCGCACTGCCTTCATTGACCATCAACACGCTATTGGCAAGTTTCGCCAGTGGCGACAGAGGGCTGTCGGTGATGATCAGGGTATTGGCGTCTTGCTGTTGTGCGAATCGCAGGCAGTGCTGGGTTTCCTTGGCGTAGGGCACAAAACTGATGGCGATGACCAGGTCGTTGGCGCGCACGCTACGCATTTGCTCGCGATAGCTGCCGCCGATGCCGGAGACGAGATGAATGCGTTTCTGCGTGTGCTGCAGGTTGTAAACCAGATAATCGGCGACGGCGAACGAACGGCGGACCCCGACCACATAGATGTCGTCGGCATTGACGATGAGATCGACAGCTTTGGCGAACGCAGCCCCATCCAGTTCGCGGCCCAAACGTTCGATGCCCGATAGCGTTGCGTCGATGCACTCGCGGACAAGCTCGCCGCTGTTGGCGGTCTGCGATTTGTTGGCGATGAGGCTGCGGATGCGTTTTTGATAGTTCTGCGCCGGCGTGGCCTTGTGCGTCCAGGCCTGGCGGAACAGCGCCTGCATTTCGCTGAAGCCGCTGAACCCGAAGCGCTGCGAAAAACGCACGATGGCGGACGGATGCACCTCGCATTCACGAGCGATGTCGCTGATGCGGTCGACCATGATTCGCTCGCTCTGCTGGCTAATGTAACTGGCGATACGTTTAAGCTGACGCGGAAGGGCGTCATATTCGTCGCTAATCGTTTGCAGCAGACGCTCGGCAGTGATCGGGGGGCTGGCGAGCGAAAGTTCGTCGGCGGCCGGCAGATCGGGGCGGGGCATAGGACATCCTTCGGGCGGGTTGATCACGCGGTAAGCCTGATCATAGAAGGGCTGCGCGGGCTCTGCCGGGCTGAAACGATGCACCTTGCGAGAATAATTTCCGCTGTCGATGGCGGCATGGTTAGCCGTTTGTCTTCTATATACAGCCGCTGGAGTGAATTTCTTGCTATAAACGCACTCCGATGGCCGTGTGAAGCCTGTGTCAGAGCAGTTTCCTGGTCCTGTCGGACAAATTCCCTGTATTTACAGTTGCTGAGGCCTTGATCGGGCCTTAGACTGCCGCCCCTCGTAAATTGAGTGCCGGGTGGCGTTTGCAATAAAACGATGCCTTTTCGACGGCCGACACGGTTCGCCGAAACGCTCCCTTATTCGCCTTAATGCACGTTTTTTTATAGAGATATCAATGACAAAGGACAAGTTGCTGGCTATGCCGGCAGATGACTACATGAATGCAGAGCAACACGCTTTCTTCACTGAGCTGTTGCAGAACATGAAAGTCGAAACCCACGAGCGCATTGAGCAAAACCGTATCGCCATCGAAAGCCTGGACACCCCGGCTGACCCGGCGGACGCGGCTTCGGTTGAAGAAGAGCGCACCTGGCTGGTCAACGCGATCGATCGCGACCAGCGCATGCTGCCGCAGTTGGAACAAGCTCTTGAGCGCATCAAGGACGACAGCTTTGGCTGGTGCGACGACAGCGGCGAGGCCATTGGCCTGAAGCGTCTGCTGATCAGCCCGACCACCAAGTACTGCATCGAAGCTCAAGAGCGTCACGAGCAGATCGACAAGCACCAGCGTCAGGCCTGATTCTGTGGGGTGACCCTCAATAGGGGCGCCTTGAAAAGATCGCAGCCTTCGGCAGCTTCTACACGGAGTTGCGCGAGGCTGCGATCTTTGTTTTTGCTCGTCTGCGCTATTTCCCCCGTCGTTCCATTGACCTGCCACAGACCCCACGACTAACGGACCATGGATAATGGCGTTGTAGTGGCGTTTAATGCAGTCACAACAATGAGAACAAACGTGGGGTGATCAAGATGACGAGAGATGGATCTCTGGTTGCGGCGCTGCCTGCACCAGTGCTTTTGCCGAAAAACCGCTGGATCGCGCCGACCCTGCAAAGCATCGCCCTGATGCTGTTGCTGGCCGGCATGGCTATGGCCGAGTGGTCGCTCTACCTCGGCATGCCGCTGGCGATACTGATTGTCTGGCTGCCGCGCCTGCGTTCGCGCAACGTTCCAGCTGCTGTCCCGGTCGATAGTGCGAGCGCATTGTCCGCACTGACTCGCGATCTCTCCTACACCACCAGTCACAACGCACTGTCAGCCGCCGGCGTGGCGTTCTCGGTCAAGGCGCTGGCGAACAAACTCGAATCGCAACTCGACGCGGCGGCGCAGATCGTCAGCAATGCCGAAGTGATGATCGCCACCGAACAGGCGACTTCACAGCTCAGTCGCGACGCGCTGGACGCCGCCAGCCAAGCGCATCACAGCAGCGCGGCGGGGCGCAGCGAACTGCTCGACTCGATTTCGCGCATGCAGCAACTCAGTCAGCGCGCCAACGCCAGCCGCGAATTGATCGAGGCCCTGAGTGTGCGCAGCGACGACATTCAGCGGGTGACGCTGGTGATTCAGTCGATCGCCAGCCAGACCAATCTGCTGGCCTTGAACGCAGCTATTGAAGCGGCCAGGGCGGGCGAACATGGTCGCGGTTTCGCCGTGGTCGCCGATGAAGTACGCGGATTGGCGGCACGGACGGCGGCGGCCACGGGCGAAGTCGGTGAGATGGTTGCAGACATTCAGCAGCGCACCGCGCAAGTGGTGGCGCAGATTCGCGAGTTGTCGAGTGATCTGCATACTGGCGTCGAACAGGTCGAGCACACCGGTCAGCATCTGGAGAACATCGCGCGACTTGCCGCCGGAGTGGAAACCCAGGTCAGCGAAATCGCCCGTGGCGCGCAAACCAATCGCGAGCAGCTTGATGCGCTGTTCAGCGCGATTGAGCAAATGCGTAGCGATCTGGCGATCAGCGATCAGCAGACCCGCCGCCTCGCCGAGGCAGCGGTGCAGATGGAAGGGCAGGCGGAAACCATCAGCGAACGCTTGGCCGAAGTCGGTCTGGACGACTATCACCAGCGCATTTATGACCTGGCGCGCGAAGGTGCGAGCCTGATCGCGGCGCGCTTCGGGGCAGATGTCGAGCAGGGGCGGATTAGTCTGGATGACCTGTTCGATCGCAGCTACCAGCCGATTCCGGGCACCGAACCAGCCAAATTTCAAACCCGCTTTGATCGATACACAGATCAGGTCTTGCCGGCGATTCAAGAGCCTTTGTTAGCGCGTCATGAAGGTTTGGTTTTCGCGATCGCCTGCACGCAGCAGGGTTATGTGCCGACGCATAACCAGGCATTCAGCCAGCCGTTGACGGGTGATGTGCAGGTCGACACGGTAAATAACCGCACCAAACGCAAATTCGCTGACCGCACGGGCATCCGTTGCGGCAGCCATCAACAACCAGTTTTGCTGCAGACTTACACGCGCGATACGGGTGAGCTGATGCATGATCTTTCGGTGCCGATCATGATCAAGGGCCGACACTGGGGCGGGTTGCGTCTGGGCTATAAACCTGAGAACCCACACTGAGATTATTACCGTTGACGCAATGAATCTGTGCACGGCGGTTGCTGTTTCCTCCCGAAGGAAAGCTTTAATCTGACGACTTAGTTAGGTAGCTAATTATTTCGGAGGGCACATGCAGTGCAGGGTGGATGTGGCAGTAATGATCGGCAGCGGCGTTCCGGCCGGCTTACGCGCGATGGGGCGCAGTGTGTGCTGGGTGGTTTTGCTTAACGAGGAGCGACGCGGCACAGCCTTCGCCAGTCGCGATGAAGCGGAGGAGTGCAAGGCTGCCTGGCTCGAACAACTGAACATCGAGCCCGGCGACAGCCTGCACTGATCGCCCTTATTTACCGCGATGCAAGCGCACGTTCAGCTCATCGACAGTTATCGCTTCTTCGCCGTCCTCACGCAGCCACTCTTTTAGTAGTTGCGCCTGTTGGGGCGTCCAGAAATCGGCATCGATCAATTTGATATCAGATTTCAAAGGGTGGGCTTCGACAAAATTATTGATCGACGCTTCATCGGCTGGTAGGCCCAGCTGTTCGAAAAGGGTGGTCAGGTTAAGCTCGGTTGGCAGTTCCATCATCTACTCCTGGGTTGGTGCCGGTACGGCTTGTTCGTTCACTCCCTTATCAGAGGCAGGCGCTGGCGCGGAGTTCGATTTTTGATTCAAGCGAGCGGGCAAGGGCGCAGGCTTCGTTGTGATTGCCGCGGAAACCTCTGACACGTCCCGTGGATATCTCCTTGATGTGAAAGAACGCAATACCTGCCGGCACCACTTGAAAGTGCGGGGTTCGATGATTGTTAGAAGATGTCGGAAGGTTGTCGAGGTCGGCAACCTTCATCGTCAGAGATGGGGTGATTCGCGCGTCAGCCGACGTGGCAAAATGAGTCAAAGTGCACATATGAAGTCCTTTTCATCAGTCGGCCGGGATTTAACGGCCGTTGCGGGTAGTCGTAATGAGCATCGCTGCTCTAGAATCGCCAGTACCTGTTGACGACCAGGCTTATCTAAAGCAATTTTTCGCCAGCGATATGTCGGAAAAGTGCTTTTTTTCGTGAGAAATTTCCCTGAAGTTCGTAGTCAGAATTGCTCTAGTCGCACTTGAGGCGTTTTCCTTCAAGCTTTGGCGACTTCAGAGCAGGTTTCACTAATGACAATCCAGTAGTCTACGAACCTCGCGATTCAAGAGTGCTTTGCTCGCTTCGGGTGTTTGAATGTTTTTGCAGTTTTCATCGGCCTGGCCGTTTCTTTGCCGTGGGCGTTTTTCGCTGCGCGGTTTTTCAAATGTGGGGATGTTTCTTTGGCAGTCAGTAACCTCGATATGCATGCTTTGTTCGTGCTGGGTGATTTGCGTGCAAAGCTGGTCAAGCAATTCCAATCACGTTTTGTTTACATCACCGAGCAAAACGCCGAAGGCATTTACATCGCCGAAATCGACACCGAAAGTGCATTGGTAGTCGATGACAAACCGGGACTCAAACTCAAGGTTGGCGACCATTTCATCGCGTCAGTTTTGCCCAGCCGTGAAGGCGGTAAGCTGGACATTCGTTTTCGCGACATCAAACTGACGGTCTACGGCCTGGGCGATTACGCCTTTGTCAGCACGGCCGACGGTCACGCGATCCTGTTCAAGGAAGGCCATAGCGTCGTCACCGTGTTCGCCGCCAATGAGCAGCTGCAGGAAGGTTTGACCAAAACCCTCAAAGCCGTCACTGCCAAAGCCGCCAAATGGCGTAAGGGTGAACTGGTGACCTTCAAGGCCAGCGAGTGAAGCGCGCGGATTTCCATGCGCAAAATCTCGACAGCGCACGCGAAGAAGCTCAGCGCTTGTTCGCCCGCAAGGCCGAACTGCAAGGTGCCTGGCTGAGTTGGGTGGCGTCGCAGCTCTATGCATTGCAACCGGCAGCTTACGCCAGCATGGTCAGACGTGAGCTGCAAAGCCTGCAGGAAAACTCTGAAACGTAACCTCGCGCACGGTAGACCCCGGAAAAAGCAGGAACCTCGGCTAAAGTCAGTTGACTGAGTCATTCAGAGGCTTGCGTTTCTGTCAGGCCAACTGCCATTGCTGTGAACAGCACGAGGTGCGATGCATGAACGGATTTCGACGGTTACTGGCCGCCAGCGTGGCCACCTTTGGTTTGCTGACGTCAGCGCAATCGCTGCAGGCGGCACAGGCGCCGATCCACTTTGCCGACCTGAACTGGGAAAGCGGCAGCCTGATTACCGAGGTGCTGCGGGTGATCGTCGAGAAAGGCTATGGCCTGCCGACCGACACTTTGCCCGGTACCACCATCACGCTTGAGACCGCGCTGGCGAACAACGACATTCAGGTGATTGGCGAGGAGTGGGCCGGACGCAGCCCGGTCTGGGTCAAGGCCGAAGCCGAGGGCAAAGTGGTCGGCCTGGGCGATACGGTAAAAGGCGCCACTGAAGGCTGGTGGGTGCCGGAGTACGTGATCAAGGGCGATCCGGCCAAAGGCATCAAGCCGCTGGCGCCGGATCTGCGCAGTGTCACTGATCTGAAGAAATACAAGGACGTGTTCAAAGACCCGGAAAGCCCGGGCAAAGGGCGTTTCCTCAACAGCCCGATCGGCTGGACTTCGGAAGTGGTCAACAAGCAGAAGCTCACGGCGTATGGCTTGCAGGACGACTACACCAACTTCCGCAGCGGTTCCGGCGCTGCGCTGGATGCCGAGATCAGCTCTTCGATTCGTCGCGGCAAACCGGTGTTGTTCTATTACTGGTCGCCGACGCCGCTGCTTGGCAAATTCAAACTGGTGCAGCTGGAAGAGCCGCCGTTCGATGCCGAGGCGTGGAAGACGCTGACAGATGCCGATAATCCCAATCCGAAACCAACCCGCTCGCTGGCATCGAAGCTGTCGATTGGCGTGTCTACGCCGTTTCAAAAGCAGAACCCGCAAATTGCCGAGTTCTTCAGCAAGGTCGATTTTCCCATCGAGCCGCTGAACAAGGCACTGGCGGATATGAGTGACAAGCACACCGCACCTCGTGAGGCGGCGGTCGCGTTCATGAAAGCGCATCCGGACGTGTGGCAGGCCTGGTTACCCAAGGATGTGGCTGACAAGGTGACGGCTGATCTGAAATAACGCGGTCAACGCAGCGCACCGCCGACCGGTCGTGCACGGCCAAAAAATCCGACTAGGATGGTTTGTTCAAATCCCTTTGAAGGATTTCAACCATGACCTTTGTGTTGGCTCAATGGCTGGTGACTGTCTTCGCGGCAATCGGCCTGATGCACGTGTATTGGGCGTTGGGTGGGCAATGGGCGGCTGCGGTGGCGGTGCCGCAGGTGCCGGTGTCGGGCTTCGTGGCCTCGGTACGCCCGGCCTTCAAGCCCTCAGGCTGGCTGACGCTGGCAGTCGCCGCTGCGCTGCTGATAATTGCCGCGCTGGTTTGCATGCGGGTCGGTTGGGGCGTGCCGGCGGTGCAGCACAAGGCACTGCAATGGGTGATCAGCGCAATAGCGTTGTTGATGTTCGCCCGAGCGATCGGTGATTCGAACCTGGTCGGATTTTTCAAGGAAGTGAAGGATTCGCGATTTGCGCGGCTGGATACCTGGGTGTATTCGCCGTTGTGTGCGGTGCTGGGGGCGGGGTTGTTGGCGGTAGCTTGGGTTTGAGCTGATCCGGAATTGGCGACGACCCGACTGGCCGCTTCGCGAGCAGGCTCGCTCCCACATGGGAGAGCGGATTCCTGGTGTAGCGATGGCGCCATCACAGGCGCCACATGATCATCAGTTACCACTTTCAGTCTGACGACTGCTCACCTCTGCCGGCACATCATCCCCGGCCATCCGCTTGCGGAACAACGCCGCCCGCGCCAGCAGCAGGGTGGTCACTGGCACGGTGATCGCCAACAGAACCGGAATCAGCCAGGCATGCACCACTGGCCCGGACTTCAGCGCTGAAAAGCAAATGATCGACGCCAGTGCCACACACCAGGCACCGATTGTCGAGGCCAGCGCTGGCGGGTGCATACGCTGGAAGTAGTCCTTCATGCGCAGCAATCCGGTTGCGCCCAGCAGGGTAAACACGCCGCTGAGCACCAGCAGGACCGCCACCGGAATCTCGACCCACAAAGACAATTCGGCGTTCATTCGATCACCTCGCCACGCAGCAGGAATTTCGCCAGGGCAAACGAGCCGACGAAGCCGAACAGCGCAATCAACAGCGCCGCCTCAAAGTAGGTATCACTGGCGTAACGAATGCCCAGGGTCAGCATCATCAGCATGGCGACGATATACAGGTAATCCAGCGCCAGTACCCGATCCTGTGCTGACGGGCCTTTGAACAGGCGCACCAGGGTCAGCGTCATCGCCACGCAGTACAGAAACAACGTCAGCAGAATCGCATTCGACAGCAATGGGCTCATTCGAAAATCTCCATCAACGGTCGCTCGTAGGTGCTTTTGAAGTGCTCGATAAACTGCGCCTCGTCGTGCAGGTCCCAGACGTGCAGCAACAGAACGCTGCGGTCCAGCGCCAGTTCCGACCATACGGTGCCGGGCACCACGGTGCAGATCATCGCCAGTGCCGCCAGACCATGAGCATCACGCAGATCGAGCGGCACCTTGATAAAGCATGAGTTGGGCGGGCGCCGTCCGGCGTTGAGTACGCCCCAGGCGACGATCAGGTTGGACATGATCACGTCACGACCGACCAGGAGAAACAGGCGCAGCACGGCCACCGGATTGCGAATGCGCGCACGTTTCGGCCGCAATTTGCGCATCATCAGCGGCGCGGCGAAACCCAGCGCGGCACCGAGCAGCAGATTGCCCGGGCTGACGGACAGGTTCAGGGTCAGCCACAAGACCCACAGCGCCAGCGATAACCACGGAGCCGGAAACAGTCGATTCATGGCTGCACCTCGAGCATGTCAGCTCTGGCTTGCGGACTCGGCACCGCACGTGTACCGAGAACTGCGAGCACATATTGCTGCGGATTGTTCAGCGCATCGGCCGTAGCCTGGGTGTAGCGCAACAGCGGTTCAGCCTTGAACGTCAGAACAATGCTCAGCCCGAGCAGCAGAAAAATCGGCGCGCATTCGAGTTTGCGCAGCAGTGGTGACGGGCGCTCCTCCGGCGTCCAGAAGCGCTGGATACCCAGGCGAGAGAAGGCCATGAGGGAGGCCAGACCGGTCAGGATCAACAGGGCCAGCAATCCCCATGCGCCGGGAGGCAGCGGCGCCGCAGTGCCAAGTCCCGACGGGTTGAGCAATGCCCCGATCAGGCTGAGCTTGCCGATAAATCCGGAGAGCGGTGGCATGCCGATAATCAACAGCGCGCAGGCAATGAAGCTCAAACCGAGAAAGGCCATGGTCCACGGGATGACCTGACCGACCACGGCTTTCTGTTCGTCGTCGAGGTTGATGCCCTTGGGCGGTTGCAGCGATTCCTGCGGGCGCGGCAGCAGTTCGCTTTCGTCCTCGAGGGGAATCTCGTTGGCCGAGCGCGAGCGCTCGATCAGTTCGGCCAAGAGGAACAGCGCGCTCAGCGCCAGGGTCGAGCTGACCAGATAGAACAGCGCAGCGCCGATCAGGTTCGGCTGGGCGAAGCCGATCGCCGAGAGCAGGATCCCCGCCGACACCAGAATGCTCAGGCTGGCCATGCGCTCCAGGCGTTGCGCGGCGATAATCGCCAGCCCTGCGCAAGCCATGGTCGCCATGCCGCCGTAGATGAGCCAGTCGCCGCCGAAGAATGCCGAGGCGCCGGCCTGACCGGAAAACAGCAGCGTCCACAGGCGCAGCAGGGTGTAGACGCCGACCTTGGTCATGATCGCAAACATCGCCGCCACTGGCGCGCTGGCCGAGGAATAGGCCGGCACCAGCCAGAAGTTCAGCGGCCACATCCCGGCCTTGGCCAGAAACGCTACCGCTAGAATCCCCGCGCCAGCGTGCAGCAGACCACGATCGGCTTCCGGCACCAGCGGGATTTTCATCGCCAGATCGGCCATGTTCAGCGTGCCGGTCACCCCGTAGATCAATGCAGCGCCGATCAAAAACAGTGACGATGCCAACAGGTTGATCGAAATGTAATGCAACCCCGACGACACCCGCGCCCGGCCCGAGCCGTGCAGCAACAAACCGTAGGATGCCGCGAGCAACACTTCGAAGAATACGAACAGGTTGAACAGATCCGCCGTCAGGAACGCGCCATACAGGCCCATCAGCTGGATCTGGAACAGAGCGTGAAAGCTTGAGCCGGCGCCGTCCCAGCGGGCCATGGCAAACAGCAACGCACTGACGCCGATAACGCCGGTCAGCACCAGCATCAGTGCCGACAGGCGATCAACCACCAGGACGATGCCGAACGGTGCCTGCCAGTTGCCCGGCAGGTACACACCGATGGAGCCGGGCACCCCGGTGGTCTGCGTCCATTGCAGTAGCATCACTGAAATGAACAAGCCGAGGAGGCTGGAGAACAGGTTGATTTTCGCCTTCAGCGGCCGGTGTTTCTCGCCGAGCATCAGCATGATTGCGGCGGTCAGCAGCGGCAGCAGGATCGGTGCAGCGATCAGGTGAGTCATCGCCATCATTCTTTAGGCTCCCGGCCGTCGACATGGTCGGTGCCGGTCAAGCCGCGCGAGGCGAGCAATACGACGAGGAACAGTGCGGTCATGGCGAAGCTGATGACGATCGCCGTCAGCACCAGCGCCTGGGGCAGCGGGTCGGTGTAATGCAGCAAGTCCTGGGTCACGCCGTCCTTGATCACCGGCTCCTTGCCGATGAACAGGCTGCCCATGCTGAAAATGAACAGGTTGACCGCATACGACAACAGACACAGGCCCATGACCACCTGAAAGGTACGCGGGCGCAGGATCAGCCAGACCCCGGACGCGGCGAGAATGCCGATGGCGATTGCGATGACTTCTTCCATCAGACGGCTCCTTTGCTGGCGACTGACTTGGGCAGCGAGGCCGTCTTGTGGCCGCGCACCGATTGGTGGGCGAGGGCGGTGAGAATCAGCAGCGTCGACCCGACCACCACGGCGTACACGCCGATGTCGAAGAACAGCGCACTGGCGATATGGATGTCGCCCAGCACCGGCACGCTGATGTGCCAGGTGTGAGTGGTGAGGAACGGATAGCCGACCAGCATCGCACCGAGACCGGTGGCGGTGGCGAACAGCAGACCGGTGCCCATCCAGCGCAATGGGCGCAGGCTCATTTGCGCCTCGACCCACTGCGTGCCGGCAACCATGTATTGCAGGATAAAAGCCACCGACATCACCAGCCCGGCGACAAAACCGCCGCCCGGCTGATTGTGCCCGCGCATGAACAGGTAAAACGACACCACCAGCGCGACAGGCAGCAGCAGGCGCACTAGCACCGCCGGCACCATCATGAAGCCGAGCGCGGTGTCGCTGGCCGAACGCGGGTTGACCAGATCGGTGACCACGTCGGGCGCGAGCAGGCGTTGCTGCGCCGGCAACTGCAGGCTTTCCTTCGGCGGGCGGAAGCGGCGCAGCAGGGCGAACACGGTGAGCGCCACGGCGACCAGCACGGTGATTTCACCGAGGGTGTCGAAGCCACGGAAGTCCACCAGCATCACGTTGACGACGTTGCTGCCGCCGCCCTCGGGCAGGGCGCGACTGAGGTAGAAAGAGGAAATATGGTTCGGCGTCTGCCGGGTGAGCATGGCGTAGGACAACAGCGCCATCCCCGCACCGACCGCAATCGACAGCAGCAAGTCGCGCAGACGACGGATACGCGCCTTGCGCAGGCTGCCTGGCAGTGGTGAGACTTCTTCGATGCGTCTCGGCAACCAGCGCAGACCAAGCAGGATCAACACCGTGGTCACCACTTCGACCGCCAGTTGCGTCAGCGCCAGATCAGGCGCGGAGAACCAGACGAAGGTCACGCAGGTCATCAGGCCACAGACGCTGACCATGGTCAGTGCAGCGAGACGGTGATATTTCGCCTGCCATGCGGCGCCGAGCGCACAGGCGATCGCCAACAGCCACAGGGTCACGAAGACGATGGAACCAGGTATTTTCGGCCGGTCGCCCCAGGTCAGCGTGCTGTGCAGCATCGGGATCAGACCGGCGAGCACGGCGGCCGAAACCATCAGGAACAGCTGCATCTGCAAGCGCTTGGTACCCAGGCGCCGCTCGACGCGCCGGGCGATGCGCATCATCACGACCAGACTGCGCTCGAACAAACGCTTGCCGTTGAAGCGGCCGACCAGCGGCGGATACTTGAAATGGCCGAGCTTGAACTGCTTGCGCAGCAGCAGATAGAGGATGATGCCGCCGGACATGGCGATCAGGCTCATGATCATCGGTGCGTTCAAACCGTGCCAAATGGCCAGGCTGTATTCCGGCAACTCACCACCGACCACCGGCAGTGCCGCAGCGGCGAGTAATGGCCCGACGATCTGCGCCGGGAAAATCCCCACCAGCAGACAGGTGAAGACCAGCAACTCGACCGGGGCGCGCATCCAGCGCGGCGGCTCGTGCGGCGTGTGTGGCAGGTCAGTGGCGGTGGGGCCGAAGAACACGTCGACGGTGAATCGCAGGGAGTAGGCGACGCTGAACATGCCGGCGATGGTCGCGACGATTGGCAGACTGGTCTCGACCCACGCGGTGGCGTTGATGAACACGGTTTCGGCGAAGAACATTTCTTTCGACAGGAAACCGTTGAGCAGCGGCACGCCGGCCATTGAGGCACTGGCGACCATGGCCAGCGTCGCCGTATAGGGAATCAGTTTGATCAGACCGCTGAGCTTGCGGATATCACGGGTGCCGCTTTCGTGGTCGATGATGCCGGCGGCCATGAACAGCGAAGCTTTGAACGTCGCGTGGTTGAGAATGTGAAAAACTGCTGCCACTGCGGCCAGTGAACTATTGAGGCCCAGGAGCAAAGTGATCAGACCGAGATGGCTGATGGTCGAATAGGCCAGCAAACCTTTGAGATCGTTCTGGAACATCGCGCAGTACGCGCCAAGCAACAGTGTACAGGCGCCCGCTCCGCTGACGATGTAGAACCATTCCTCACTGCCGGACAGCGACGGCCACAGACGTGCCAAAAGGAAAACCCCGGCCTTGACCATGGTCGCCGAGTGCAGATAGGCCGAGACGGGCGTCGGTGCCGCCATCGCGTGGGGCAGCCAGAAGTGAAACGGGAATTGCGCGCTTTTGCTCAGCGCGCCGATCAGGATGAGTGGCAAAAGAACAGGGTAGAGGGCATGTGCGCGAATCAGATCGCCGGCGGCCAGGACCTTGTCCAGGTCATAGCTGCCGACGACATGGCCGAGAATCATGACCCCCGCCAGCAGACATAACCCGCCGGCACCGGTGACCATCAGCGCCATATAAGCCCCGCGCCGCGCATCGGCGCGGTGGTGCCAGTAGCCGATCAGCAGGAACGAGAAGAGGCTGGTCAGCTCCCAGAAGAACACGATCTGAATCAGGTTGCCGGAGATCACCAGGCCAAGCATGGCGCCCATGAACGCGAGAAAAAACGCGAAAAAACGCGGCACCGGATCGTCCGGCGACATGTAATAACGGGCATATAAAGAAACAAGTGTGCCGATGCCCAGCACCAGCATCGAGAACAGCCAGGCGAAGCCGTCCATGCGCAAAATGAAGTTCAGCCCCAGACTGGGCAGCCACATGAATTCTTCGCGGATCACGCCGCCGTGGGCGATTTGCGGGTACAGCATTGCGACCTGAACGGTGCCGATCAAAGCGACCAGACCCGCCAGCAGCGATTCGGCATTGCGCGCATTGTGCGGCAGCACCGCTGCCAGACAGCTGCCGATGAACGGCAGAAGCAGTAGAACTATCAGGGACATAGGCTTCTAATCTGCGGAAGTTTGTGAAGCATCATACGTGCCAGCTCCCTGATCACCAAACGCGAGGATGTCTCAGAATCCTACAAAGTAGTCTGGAATTTTGTGTTTGGCGTTGTTTCAGGGGCAACAATGGTGCGGCGCTTTCGCGAGCAGCCAGAAAAGATTGCGGGTCACGCCTGCGTCTCCCGCTCCAGCTCAGCTTCTGCCTCGGTGGACCTTCCCTTGGTCTTCAACTCACTGACAATCACCGCCGCAACAATCAACCCGGCCCCAACCAGTGCAATCGCCGGCAAGCGCTCTCCGGCAATCCGTCCGACAATCCCGGCCCACACCGGTTCACCGGCATAGATCAACGTCGCCCGAGTCGGCGAAACACTCTTCTGCGCCCAGTTCATCGCCACCTGAATCGCCGCACTTGCTGCGCCCAGACCCAAAGCGGTCACCAGCAACAACCAGGAAAATTCCGGAATCACTTCACCGGTCGGGACCACCAGCAAGAACGACAGCACCGCCGTCACCGCCAGTTGCACCACCGTCACCCGCCGCACATCAACCTGTCCGGCGAATGTGCTGATCAAAATGATCTCGGCAGCAATCGCAACGGCGCTGATCAATGTCGCGATTTCTCCGGGACTGAAATTCAACGCCGCCCCCGAGGGGCCGGACAACAACATCAGTCCGGCAAACGCCAGCATGATCCCGATACTTGGCATCAACCCCGGACGCCGTCCCAGCACCAGCCATTGCAGCAGCGGCACAAACGGTACATATAGCGCGGTAATGAACGCCGACTGACTGCTCGGAATACTTTGCAATCCGACCGTCTGCAGGCCGTAACCGAGCATGATCGCCACGCCGATGAACGACCCGGCCTTCACTTCGAACAAGGTCAGTTCGCGCAGATGACGCCAGGAGAACATCGCCACGATCGCCGCCGCGGCGGCAAAGCGCAGGCCGACAAAAAACATCGGGCCACTGACCGTCATGGCATGTTGCACAATCAGAAACGTGCCGCCCCAGATCATGGTGATCAGCACCAGCACGCACTCGGCTTTGCTGAAGCGGGAAAAGCGGATTCGGGACGCAGAATTGTTTGGCGGCATCATGACCTTGCGCACATTAAAAGGGAGGCCGCACAATGCCGCCAACGTTGCGCAGTATACTGCCCAACCCCACCGAGTGAGCAATATAGTGCACAAAGATTCGACCCAGCGAGCCTCCGTCCTGCAACACGTCAGCCAGAACGTTCGACGCCTGCGCCATGCGGCGGATATGAGCCAGACCGCACTGGCGGAAAAGTCCGGGGTCAGCCGACGGATGCTGGTGGCGATCGAGGCGGGGGAAAAGAATGTCAGCCTGACCACGCTTGATCGCGTCGCCGAAGCGCTCGACGTTGCGTTCAGTGATCTGATCCAAGCGCACGATGCGCGCGACCCGAGCCGGATCAATGAGGTTGCCTGGGCGGGCACGATTCCCGGCAGCAGAGCCGTGCTACTGTCCAAAGCCACCGCGAGCCGCGAAGTCGAGCAATGGGAGTGGTGCCTGCAACCGGGCGAGGTTTATCCGTCGCAACCGGACGCCGATGGCTGGAGCGAGCAGATCTACGTATTTGAGGGTTGCCTGACGCTGATGCTCGGCGATCAGCCGCAGTACATCAACAAAGGAGAGTTTTTCATGTTCGCCAGCAATCAACCGCATGCCTACCGCAACGATGGCGATGTGGCTGCGCGGTTCGTGCGTAATGTGGTGATCTGAATGGAGCAGACTGCGGACATCCTGATCATCGGCGGCGGCCTCAGCGGCACGATGCTGGCAGTGCAATTGCTCCGGTTGCCGGGGCAACTAAAGATTCTCATCATCGAGCCTCGCGCTGAACTGGGACGTGGTGAGGCTTACAGTGCAGTCGAGTTGGGACATACGCTGAACGGCAACGCGGCGCGGATGAGCGTCGATCCGGATAATCCTGATGATCTGACGCAGTGGCTGACCGCGCATATTGCCGGCGGCGGCTGGCCGGAATCTGCCGAGCAGGACGTGCCGGTCAGTGAGCTGTTTCCGCCGCGCGGCCTGTTCGGGGTCTATGTGCAACAGCGTCTGGCTGAGGCCCGGGCGGTGGGCGCGCTGCAAGGTTCGACCGTAGAACACATCTGTGCTGAAGCCGTCGACTTGCAAAGCGGGACCGGCTCAATGCAGCTCACCTTGAGCGATGGCCGGATTTTGCGTGGATCGCTGGCAGTGCTGGCCACCGGCATGTTTCCCGCCGCCCGCACGCCGCAGACGCACTCCAGTGGCCTTAATGCCGCCGCGCTTGATCCCTGGGATGTGGCGGCCATGCGCGAACTCGACCCGCAGTCCACCGTGCTGATTATCGGCTCCGGTCTGACCATGGTCGATGCCGTGGTGTCGCTGGAGCAGGCCGGCCATCGCGGGCCGATCGAGGTGTTCTCCCGGCATGGCCTGCTGCCGCACGTGCGCCGTCAACCGCCGGCCTGGGTGGATTTTCTGGCAGCAGATCACAGCATCCGCACGCCACGCCAGTTGGTGCGCGAATTGCGCCGACATTGTCGCGACGCAATCGCCCAAGGCGTCGACTGGCAGGCGCCGCTGGATACGGTTCGCGCGCATATCGCGCGGTTGTGGAGTCAGGCGACTGACGTGCAGCGTCGACAATTCGTACGGCATGTACGGCCATGGTGGGAGAGTCACCACCATCGTTCGCCGCCACTGAGTGCCGAGTTGATCGAACGGCTGCACAAGGAAGGACGCTTGCGCATTCACGCCGCGTCATTCAAGGGCATTGAGCCCGGCGCTGGCGATGCCGTGACCATTCGCATCCGTCCTCGGGGTGAGACTGAAACAGGCGTGGTCAGCGGTGCAGCGCTGATCAACTCCAGCGGCATTGAATACGACTGGCGGCGTGTTGCTCGGCCGTTGCCACAGCAGTTGCTGGCGCGGGGGCTGGTGCAGCCGGGGCCGCTGGCGCTGGGGATTAGAGCAAAGGACGGCGCAGTGGTGGATGCCGAAGGGCGCGTGAGTAGTCAGCTGTTTGCCATGGGACCGCCGTTGCGCGGGATGTGGTGGGAGAGTACGGCGGTGACGGACGTCGCTGCGCAGGCTAAAGCGTTGGCTCGGCGGTTGGTGGATAGCCTGAGAGACTGATGTGTTTTTCTTGGGCCTCTTCGCGAGCAGGCTCGCTACCACAATGGGATTCAGGTTGTGACTACAATTTGCGGCACACCATAAATCCTGTGGGAGCGAGCTTGCTCGCGAAAGCGTCATCTGATTCAACGTCTCTGTTGAATGAAAGACCGCTATCGCTGGCAAGCCAGCTCCCACATTGGGCTTTTGTGACGGCTTGAGATTATGCGACTACCCGGTAGCAAGGCACATACGCCGCGCCACCCGGAAGTTTCATCCGGTGCTGGGCGACGAAGGCTTTGAGCAGTGCATCAAGCGGCTGCATGATCGCCGCATCGCCACGGATCTGATACGGCCCGTGCTCTTCGATCAGACGAATGCCCTTGTCCTTGACGTTACCGGCGACGATCCCGGAAAACGCCCGACGCAGATTGGCCGCCAGTTCATGCGGTGGCTGGTCGCGGTGCAGTTTCAGGTTGGCCATGTTTTCGTGGGTCGGATCGAACGGACGCTGGAAGCCCTCATCGATCTTCAACAGCCAGTTGAAATGAAACGCATCGTTACGCTCGCGGCGGAACTGCTTCACCGCTTTCAAGCCTTGAGTCATCTGCCGCGCTACTTCGGCCGGATCATCGATGATGATCTCGTAATGCTGTTTGGCTTCTTCGCCGAGGGTCGCGATGACAAACGCATCCAGCTGTTCCAGATACGGCGCGGCATGCTTCGGCCCGGTGAGGATCACCGGGAACGGCAGACCTTCATTGTCCGGGTGCATCAGGATGCCGAGCAGGTACAGGAACTCTTCGGCCGTACCGGCGCCGCCCGGGAAAATGATGATGCCGTGGCCAACACGGACGAAGGCTTCCAGACGTTTTTCGATGTCCGGCAGGATCACCAGCTCATTGACGATCGGGTTCGGCGCTTCGGCGGCGATGATGCCTGGCTCGGTCAGGCCGAGGTAGCGACCGCCGTGAATGCGTTGTTTGGCATGGGCAATGGTCGCGCCCTTCATCGGACCTTTCATCACGCCAGGGCCGCAACCAGTGCAGATGTCGAGGCTGCGCAGGCCCAGTTCGTGGCCGACTTTCTTGGTGTATTTGTATTCTTCGGTATTGATCGAGTGGCCGCCCCAGCACACCACGATCTTCGGCTCGACGCCCGGGCGCAGGGTGCGCGCGTTGCGCAGCAGGTGGAACACGTAGTCGCTGATGCCTTGGGAATTGCTCAGGTCGATGCGCTGGCTGTCGAGTTCGTTCTCGGTGTAGACGATGTCGCGCAGGGCGCTGAAGAGCATTTCGCGGGTGCTGGCGATCATCTCGCCGTCGACGAACGCGTCGGCCGGAGCGTTCAGCAGCTCCAGGCGTACGCCGCGATCCTGTTGGTGAATACGGATTTCGAAGTCCTTGTAGGCTTCGAGGATGGTCTTGGCATTGTCGACATGCGCGCCGGTGTTGAGGATGGCCAGGGCGCACTGGCGGAAGAGGGTATAGGTACTGCCGGATCCGGCTTCGCTCAGTTGCTGGACTTCACGTTGAGAAAGGGTTTCCAGACTGCCTTTCGGGCTGACCGAGGCATTGATTACGTGTCGTTGGGTCATGCAGTGATCCTTAAAACGATGTCATCCACAACGCAGCGGATGGCATCCGAATAGTGTGTATCCATGAATGAAGATGGCACGATCTGCGCTATACCGCCATGTCCCGTTGGACTTTGAAAAGATGAAAAGGAGCCCCAGCATAGCTAAAACCCGGTGCGATGCGATAATGCGCTGGCGAGTTTTTTCCGTTGCGCGTTTTGCCACTCAAGGAAGTCATTTTCGATGTTCGAGATTCAGCCGATGGACCCCGCTACCTTTCGTCAGCAGACCCGCCGCAGCACGATTATCGTCGCCGTGCTGTTTCTGCTGCTGGCCATGCTGTTTTCCTCGGTTGCGGTGGCAGTGTTCGGTGAACCCGACGGGGATAACCTGCGTTTCAATGTCGGCGGCGTATTCGTGGCGTTTCTGCTGACGGCGGCGCTGTTGCGCGGACGTTTCTGGCATCAGACCTGGATGGCCCCGGCGGTGTACAGCTGGCGCCTCAAGCGCAATCTGATGAGCATCACCAATGTGATGCATCAGGTAACAGCGGCGGCGCAGAACAACGATCCGACGGCGATGAAGGTGTTGCGTTTCTACCACTTGGGACTGCTGCAAATGCATGAGCTGGACGGCAACTCCAGCGATCATGGACAACTGCGTGACGAAGTCGCACAGCACAAGGCGCGGATGCAGGCGCTGGGCCTTGATCCTGACCAGCCACGCTTCGATCCGCAGTGGCTGGAAACGTTGAAACCCGCCTCGCGTTAAAACGGAATGCGCCGGGCGCGACGCAGTTTCCACGAGCGCAGCAGTCGTGCGTACACCAATAGGTTGACCGCCAGCACCACGCTGCCAAGTGCCAGTTGAATCTGCGGCGTCAGACCGGCGGGGTAGATGATCGGCCAGATGTAATGCTCAATGAAACCGCCGGCGTATTCGGTCTGCCCGGCCGCGTGGCGCATGAGATTTTCCCAGTAGGTCAACGGACAGGTCAGGTGCAGCACCTCGACCGCTACGCCCCAGGCAGCCGCCGGCAAGTGCAGCCACATCAATCGTGGCCAGCGCAGCACCAGCAGCCCGCCGAACAGTACGAACAAGATGAAACACAAGTGAAACAGCACCAGCCCGTCGGCGGCGATTCGGTACAGCATGGCGTCTTCCTGACGTAAGGGGAGATGGCGCTATGGTACGCCGCGCGGGACAAAATGCGTTGGTGAATCTGGGCGCGCAAAAGTGTTCTACCCTTTAACGATCATCAACTGTTCTGAGGTGAGGTGCACATGGCAACTGAGCAAACGCGTGCGGAAGATGATGAGCCAACGGAAGAAGAAATCGAGCAGCAGAAGAGGCAGGAAAAAACCTGGAAGCATGATGACAGCCGCGAGCTGTCGGACCGCGACCAGGAGCGTCCTCTGAAACCTTGAACAGCGCATACGAAGAGCCCCGCATCAGCGGGGCTCTTCGCGTTTCAGAAGTCTTCCAGCTGCGTGAAATCCGGGTAGGTCGCTCGATACCCCAACGTTCGGTCGATCCACGCATTGAGCTCATTGACCATCACCGGCGGATGGCCGGGATAACCCTCGAGGGTGCTGCGCAGGGTGCGTTCGATATCGGGCACGCTGTGCAGGTTTCGGGTCTTGATGTAATGGCCGATAAAACAGTCGAGTTCCAGGCGTTCTGTCTTGGACAGATGGACACACTTCAGGCCGCTGACCTGTTTGATTGCAAAATCGTCGCTCACTTATTTCTCTGCAAGGCTTGAAAGTTGTTGATGGATTCCTGATTTCTTTGACTCTTTGGTCAACTGGTATACCAATCGGAAAGGCGGCGCGCATGCTATCCGCAGCGCGGGGAAATGTATGTATGACTGTCGAAATGTCTGACAGGCGGTTGATTCGCTCAAACGGCTGTTTTATGGGGGTTGTATCGCGGTTGAAACACTTTTTGTAACGCGCGGGATTCAGTGACGGGCTCGCTTGATTAACGCAGCAGTGAAGTAATTATTTAGTCGACTCGTTCTATCAATTGCGCACCTTGATTACGCGTATTACCGACCGCTTTGCCGACTTTGTACCATTCGAAGGCCTCACTGGGCTCGCCTTCAAACAGCAGCATCTGCTCGGCGCGTTCCAGCGGCGTAGCCGGATCAAGCCATTCCCGAGCCCGCGTCGAATCGAAGACCACTGGGCGGCGGTCGTGAATATCGAGCAGGCCGCCCAGGCTGTCAGCGGTGATGATGACGAACCCGTCGTCCTCCCTCGGCACAACCCCCGGTGCCGGAAACTGGCCGATACCAGCACAGAAAACCGGAGCCTGATCCGCCCGACGAATCAACCAGGGCTGTCGGGATTTTTCCCCGGTATCAACCCATTCAAACCAGTTGTCGACCGGCACAATTAGCCGCTGCCGCCAGATCGCCCGGAAGAACGCGCCATGGGCGACTTTTTCCACCCGTGCGTTGATGGGCGCGGCACGATCCTTGGCCCAATGCGGCCGCCAGCCCCAGCGCAGATTGTCGGCATGAATGGCCTGTTCGTGCTGGTGCAGAACCGCCAGCGCAGTGGTGGGCGCTGCGTTGTAGCGATTGAGCGGCGCATCGCCAACGTGATTGATCAACGCATCGGGGATGCTGAGCACCGCGACGAAATCGTGAATCCCACGGTACTGCGTGAGTCTTCCGCACATGGCTGAAATCTCCTTGAGGAAATTTGAGTCTAGTCGGACATGCCGATGTGCCTGGCCGATGACGCACTGAAACCAGCACCGGAACCAAACCCTGTGTACCTTATCCAACCTGCGCTCGCGGATAGCCGCGCAGGGATGGACAAAGGCGAGGGAGGTTTGCCATTCGACAACACCACGGCCGCGGCCTCGGGGCAAGACATGACATCCGGATGCAAACTTCTTTGTGTTGCGCTCATCGCGCTCGGTCTGGCCGGTTGCATCGCCGCGCCGATTGAAATGACCACGCAAACCGAAACGCGCCTGAAGGCTCAGGTCCCCGTACGTTTTCTGCTGACGTTTGACGATGGCCCCAGCGCTTCAGGATGGTGGAATCCCACGGCGACGGTGCTCGACAGCCTCAAAAGCAATCCGCTGCAGGCAAACATCAAAGCCGTGTTTTTCGTGCAGACCCGAGCACCCAGAGCAGGCAACAGCGAGATCGGTCGCAGCCTGATGCGTCGTGAACACGCCGAGGGGCATATTCTCGCCTTTCACACCGCAACCCACTGGCACACCAACCATCGCTCGCTCGATCCGCAAGAGCTGGAGCAATCGCTGACCGATGGCAGCGCTGACATTGCCGCCATCACCGGAGCGCCGCCCAAGCTGTTGCGCCCACCGTTCTGGAACTACGACAAGCGCA
This sequence comes from Pseudomonas sp. 2957, assembly GCF_031456345.1. Classification (NCBI taxonomy): domain Bacteria; kingdom Pseudomonadati; phylum Pseudomonadota; class Gammaproteobacteria; order Pseudomonadales; family Pseudomonadaceae; genus Pseudomonas; species Pseudomonas sp. 2957. The sequence continues at coordinate 566,489 of NZ_JAVDUL010000002.1, read as the reverse complement.
CATTTGCGGCCTATCAAAAACACGGCTTGCACGTCTTGCTCACGGACCTGAGTGCCAACGACGGCAAGATCTGGGGCTTCAACGCCAGCCCTCGGCGTCGGGCGAACATGCTGCGGCAGTTATCGGAAGTGCGCGAGCGCATCGCGGTGGGTCAATTGCCGACCGTGGATGGCGTGATTCCGGTCGTGGTGACGTTCCATGATCTCAATCGCTACACCGCGCGCCACACTCGCGAATATCTGCAGATTCTGCTCGATAGCGCGGCGGCGACCGGGGTCAGACTGGCGGACAAGCCGTTCTACGACAATCAGGCCGCAATGGAAAAAGCCGCGTTGGCGCGTACGGTTCAGCAAAGCGCTGAGCCGGTGAATCTGCCCGGTATGTGGAACTGGATCTGGGATCATGATGCGCATTGAATGACGTGAGTGAGTTGTGATCGGCTTGGCATTCCCGAGCGGGCAATTAACAGACCGTGGGTCTATGATCGATGGATCGATTCTCCGCCTGCGAGGCGCCCGCCCATGCTTGCCATTGCCGATATTTGCCGGATCGTCGAGTCAGGCTTCCCCACGTTCAAGTGTGATTGCACACCGACCGGACAAGGTCTGTTGCGGATCAAGGTGTATGAGCCGCGCAGTGGGCGTGTCGAGTTGTTGCTTGACGGCGTTTCTCCCGAACATCTGGTGACGATTCGCGATATTTCCAATTTCATCGGTGAGTTGCGCACGGAAATCAGCGCCGGTCGCCGGGCGTTCGCCGGCTGATCGTTATAAACGCCGTTGAAAGGCCTGCACGATGCGCCGTGTCGCGTCATTGGTTTCAAGATTGTGCACGGCATCAAGTGGATGCCAGATGCAATCGACGATTTCGTTCTGAGGGCGCACATCGTCGATATTGATCACCGAAGCCTCATAAACATGATGTCGCGTACTGCCTGCCTGCAGATCCATCAAGTACAGGACTTCATCAGCATTGAGCCCGGTTTCCTCCTGCAACTCGCGCACGGCTGCCGCCGCACGGGTTTCCCCGGGTTCGACCTTGCCGCCGGGCAATGACCAGTGATGGCGGGGTTTGCGGACCAGGAGGATATGGCGATCCTGTTCGCAAATGACGGTGGCGCGTACTTTCATGATTGCCCTGTTGATGCTTGTCATAAATCGGTAATCAAACTGCAATATTCGAGCCGCAGGCGGTTTTAAAGGTTCCTTCTTGATTCGGAGCCATTTACATAGCAAAAAGTGCCAGTGAATTGACAGGTGCCAGGGTGAATCCGGTTCACACCGCAGCGGGGAGCGGGTGTAAGGTAAGCCCGTACACCGAAAACACTGTTGGCAAAAGGGAGGTGCTTATGAGCATTCCAATGCTGAACAAGCTGCACATGAATGGTTACGATGTGCTCAGTGTGAACAGCGGCCCGTGGCGGGTCTGCACCCAGGGCGACCGATTGGCGTCATTCACCAGCAGGGAGGAAGCGATGGCCTATGCGGCGGCGCTTCCCGGTTACAAAAAGCGCTCCCGGCAGGGTCAAAGCCACAATGGCGGTTGAGGCTGTGTAACGAAAGAGCCCCGGTCTTGACCGGGGCCTCTTATTTGTGGCTTTGGAACGCTTGTCAGTGCACCTTGATTCGGCTGATGGTCCGGGCTTTTACCTCCTTGGCATAGATCTGCAATCTCTCTTCGTCGCTTTGCAGGATTTCGCACGACCGCAACACGGTCTGGGCGTCTGCCTCGTTGCCGGATTTACGCAGTTGTTCAGCGATGCGCTTGAGATCGACCGCCGACCATCTCAGGTCCGACGCCACGCTTTGCAAATCCCGTTGAAGTTCGTGTTCGTATTCATTGAGCCGCATGATCACCTCCTGAACGTTCTCGGTAGAAAAGAGTAGTCGCATTTTCCCGGATGCGGCCAAGTCATCTGACGCCCGGCTGAACCGATGTGAAAAATTGTCCAAACGCCGGTAACGGCGGGTTGCCACGATGGATGTGCAAGCAGTTAAACGGTACATTCAGCTTTTTTCCGCACAGGTAAACAACATGCGCGTATGGATCGGCAGTCTGGCACTTGCTCTGTTGACGGGGTGCTCGTTACCGGCGTCGCTGGTGCCGGGCGAGCCAAACCTCAGCAAGACCAGTGACAAGCCACCCAAGGAATATGCTGCGTGTTTGTTACCGTTGTGGCAGAAGGATGTTGCCAGGACCTCGCAGACGTCGATTTCCAACGGCTACCGGATTACCGCGCCGAGCATTATCACGGCGGATGAGATTCTCGATATCGTCAAATACAAGGACGGCAGCAAGGTGTCCCTCTACCAGGGGCCGCCGTGGGCCAAGTCCGGATCGCTGCGCCAATCGGTGCGTGATTGCCTGTAACCGGGCGCCCGGATCTCAAAAAAGGCAGACACCGAAGTTCGATGTCTGCCTTTTTTCATCGGATGGAGACTCCAGCCAAACGCTCGCAATGAGCTGTGACAGTTGCCCGCGAGGCGCTGCCGAATCCTTGACTAGGCTTTGAATGTCGGCCCGTGACGGGTTCGGCATGACTGAAAGGAGCCTCGGATCATGGATGATCTGGTCAAGGACATCATTCCGCTGTTGCAGTATCTAATCCCAGGTTTTGTATCGACCTGGATCTTCTATTCACTTACGGCATTCAAGCGACCGGATACGTTCGGCCAGATCGTGCAGGCGCTGATATTTACTTTTGTGATTCAGGGCGCGGTGTTGGCGGTGGGCAACCTCTGTTTGTGGATTGGCTCGAAGGGTTTTTCATTAGGAAACTGGGATGATCGGGCGCAAACGCTCTGGGCATTTGTGTTTTCGCTGATGCTGGGTTTGTTTGCCTGTTACCTGGCTACGAGTGACAAGTTGCACGGCTGGTTACGTAAGCGAAACGTCACGAAACAATCTTCTTTCCCCAGTGAATGGTTCTGCGCCTTTGCCCAACATGAGCGCTTTATAACCCTGCATTTAAGCGACGAAAGGCGCGTATTTGGCTGGCCGGTCGAGTGGCCACGGGAATCATCAAATGGTCAGTTCGTCATGAAATATCCGCGTTGGCTCACGGATGATGGCCAACCTGCATCTATTGGCGCGGAGTTTTTGTTGATAGATTCCGCGAAAGTCAAATGGGTCGAGTTCAGCCCAGTATCAGAGGGATCAACATGCCAACTGCCAGAGCACCACAACCCATGCCAAAGCATTTAGAGCGACTCTTTGTCGGGCCGGACGGAAAAATGCTCGACGTGCCCTTGATCAAGGGACCCAGTGCGCCGCCGCCTCTGAAACCACGGTCTAGACGATAAACTTCTTCAGCCCCAACCCTGCACCACCGCCCGGCGAATCGCCTCCAGCAACATCGCGAACGCCGGGTTGTCATTGTTCTCCCGCCAGATCAGATGCAGTTCGCTTTGCACCCCTTCGCCCAGATCGATCTCGCGAAACACCACATTCCTGAACACCACGCTGGTAGCGCAACGCGGTACCAGCGCCAGACCCATGCCAGCGTTGACCAGCGCCAGAATCGTCAGCGACGAGCCCAGCCACTGCACGTAATCCGGCGCCACCCGCGCTGAGCGTAGCGTGCCGGTCAACAGTTCGTTGAACGGCGGATAGGCTTCATGGGAGTACATCAGGAACGGTTGTTTATCCAGATCGGCGACAGACACTTCAGTCGCGTTTGCCAACTTGTGCCCGCTGGGCACTGCCAGCACAAATGGTTCGCGCACCAGGCATTCGGTGGCATAACCCGGTTCCTGCAATGGCGCTCGGGCGATGCCCAGGTCGATACGGCGAGCTCGCAACGCCTCGTGCTGTTGATAGGTGTTCATCTCTGCCAGATCGATTTTCACCTGGGGCTGTTTAAGTCGCGCTTCGGCGATCACCTTGGGCAGAAACTCATACACCGCGCTGCCGACAAACGCGATGTTTACCGAACCAATATCGCCCTCGGCAAACCGGCGTGCGGTGATCGCTGCTTGCTGGGCGCGCTCCAGCAGATTCTGCGCTTCAACGAAAAATGCCCGGCCTGCCGCCGTCAGCGCAACGCTGCGTGTGCTGCGGGTGAACAGCTCGACGCCAAGGTGATGCTCCAGCAACTGGATCTGCCGGCTCAGCGGCGGCTGCGTCATGTTCAGACGCTCGGCGGCGCGGCGGAAGTTGAGTTCGGTGGCGACCGTGGTAAAGCAGCGCAGTTGGGTGAGTTCGAACATTGATCTAATCCGGGTATCAATCGAATGCCTGTTTAGATTAGACGGGATCAATGCGCGACGTCCATGATCGGCTCATTGCTTCAAGTCATCCCTAAAAAAACAAGATCGGGAGTCGCCCCTTGAAAACCCTCCAGAGTCCGCCGGACATCACGGTGCTCGCTCGCGCCGCCGCCAAGGTCAAACGCCACGTACTGCCGCTGTTCGTGGTGATGTTCATCGTCAACTACATCGACCGGGTCAATATCGGTTTCGTGCGCAGTCATCTGGAGACCGATCTGGGTATTGGCGCAGCGGCTTATGGACTTGGCGCCGGATTGTTTTTCATCGGTTACGCACTGTTCGAAGTGCCGTCGAACATGCTGTTGCAGCGCTACGGCGCACGGGTCTGGCTGACGCGGATCATGTTCACCTGGGGTGCCGCAGCCATGGCCATGGCGTTTGTTCAGGGCGAAACCAGCTTCTACGTACTGCGCTTTATTCTTGGCGCGGCTGAGGCCGGGTTCTTCCCGGGGATCATTTACTACTTCACCCAGTGGCTGCCAGCGTCCGAGCGCGGCAAAACCATGGCGGTGTTTCTCAGCGGCTCGGCGATTGCCTCGGTCATTTCCGGCCCGGTGTCCGGTGCGCTGTTGCATATCAGCGGATTGGGCATGCACGGCTGGCAGTGGATGTTTCTGATCGAAGGCGCAGCGTCGGTGGTGCTGTGTGCTTTCGTCTGGTTCTGGCTGCAATCGCACCCGCGCCAAGCCAAGTGGCTGAGCGAGGAGGAGCGTGAAGCGCTGGTCGCGGCGATTGCCGAGGAGCAGCGCGCTCGCGAAGCGGTACAAGTCGCCAAGCCGTCGATGTTCAAGCTGTTGGCCGACCGGCAGATCGCGCTGTTCTGCTTCATCTACTTTTCCATTGCCCTGACCATCTACGGCGCAACCTTCTGGCTACCGAGCATGATCAAGAAGATGGGCAACCTCGGTGATTTCCAGGTCGGGCTGCTCAACTCCATTCCGTGGATCATTTCGATTGTCGCCATGTACGGCTTCGCGGCGCTGGCCGGCAAGTGGAAATTCCAGCAGGCCTGGGTCGCGCTGACCCTGGTGATCGCCGCCATCGGCATGTTCATGTCGACCACTGGCGGGCCGGTGTTTGCCTTCGTCGCCATCTGCTTCGCCGCTATCGGTTTCAAAGCAGCGTCGGCGCTGTTCTGGCCGATTCCGCAAAGCTATCTGGACGCGCGCATCGCTGCGGCGGTGATCGCGCTGATCAACTCCATCGGCAACCTTGGCGGCTTCGTCGCGCCGACCGCGTTCGGCATTCTCGAACAAACCACCGGCTCCATCGAGGGCGGCCTCTATGGCCTGGCGGCGACATCGCTGATCGCTGCCGTGGTGATCTTCTTCGCCCGCACGGCGCCTGGCGCCAAAGATAAAACCCCGGCAAAGCCAAGTGACGAAGCCGCCGTTGTGGCGCCGGCTCGTCCGGCTGCGAGCCACTGAATCGATTGTTGATCTGTCAGGAGCGTTATCTTGAAAATCACCCGTGTCAGCGTCACCCCGATTGCCTTTCGCGATCCGCCACTGCTCAACGCCAGCGGCATCCACGAACCCTTTGCTCTGCGCTCGATCATCGAGATTGAAAGTGACAACGGCTACATCGGCCTCGGCGAAAGCTACGGCGATGCCCCGGCGCTGGCGATCCAGCAACAATTGCAGAGCCAGTTGATCGGCCTCGATCCGTTCAACCTCAATCAATTGCGCGCGATCGTGCAGGCCACCGTGGCGGCGAATAAACCCGCCGGCGTCGCTGGTGCCGAACTGGCCCCCGGTTCCCACGCCAGCAAAGCGGTGAGCAATGCCTACTCGGCATTCGAAGTGGCGTTTCTCGATTTGCAGGCGCACTACCTGAACGTGCCGCTGGTGGACCTGCTCGGCGGCGCGATCCGCGATGAAGTGCCGTTCAGCGCCTACCTGTTTTTCAAATACGCCGAACATATCGACTCCCCCTACAAGCCAGATAACTGGGGCGAAGCCCTGAGCGAGCAACAGATCGTCGCGCAGGCAGCGCGGATGATCGAGGCGTACGGTTTCAAGAGCATCAAGCTCAAGGCCGGCACCTTGCCGCCGGAGCATGAGGTGGCATGCATCAAGGCACTGAAGAAAGCCTTTCCGGGTTTTCCGCTGCGCATCGATCCGAACGGCAACTGGTCGCTGGGGACAGCGATTCGCATGGCCGAACTGCTCGGCGATGATCTGCAGTATTACGAAGACCCGACCCCGGGCCTTGATGGCATGGCCGAACTGCACAAGCGCACCGGTCTGCCCTTGGCGACCAATATGGTCGTTACCGATTTCGACGAGTTCCGCCGCAGCGTTGCGCAGAACAGCGTGCAAATCGTCCTCGCCGACCACCATTACTGGGGTGGCCTGCGGGATACGCAGACGCTGGCGAAAATGTGCGATGTGTTTGGCCTCGGCGTGTCGATGCATTCCAACTCGCACCTGGGCATCAGCCTGATGGCCATGGCGCACGTCGCGGCGGCGGTGCCGAATCTGGATTACGCCTGCGACACCCATTACCCGTGGCAGGAGCCGGACGAGGAAGTGATCAAGGGCGGCAAGCTGCCGATTGTCGATGGCTGTGTGAAGATCAGCCGTGCGCCGGGGTTGGGGCTGGAACTGGACCATGAGCAACTGGCCAAGCTGCATGACCAGTACCTGACGTGCGGGATTCGCCAGAGGGATGATGTGCGGCAGATGCAGCGGTACAAGGCGGATTGGCGGGCGGTCAAGCCGAGGTTTTAAGTTCGTTGCGACTGGCTTCTTCGCGAGCAGGCTCGCTCCCACACTTGACATACGTTTCCCTGTGGGAGCGAGCCTGCTCGCGAATGGCCGCGACTCGATCCTTCAGAGGGTATCAATCAGCCAATCCCTGAATGCCTTCAACGAAGGCAGATTCTCATTACGCGGCGGGTACACCAGGTAATAGCTGCGTCGGCTGGTAATCGGCTCGCCCAGTTGCAGCAATTCGCCCTTGAGCAATTCGTCTTCGACCAGAATTCGCGGCACCAGGCCAACACCGATATTGGCGCGTACCGCCTGGATCAAGTGCGAGGTCATTTCAAAGCTCGGTCCGATCCGCATGCTGCGATGCGCAAGTTGGTGATGGCTGAACCATTCCGCCCATGCCTGGGCATTGCTGCTGACGTTGAGCAGCAACTGCCCGGCAATGTGCCGTTCGGCCTCCTCGCGTTCCGTTGCCGACAACTGCGCGCTGGCAATGGCCACCAGTTCTTCGGTGTGCAGGGGCAGGGCGGTCAGGCCTGGCCATTCACCGCCGCCGACGCAGATCGCCGCGTCGATTTCGCTGGTATCGAAGTCGATGGTTTCGATCCGCGAGTGCAGGTGCACGGTCATGCCCGGGTGCGCCGTGTAGAAATCCTTCAACCGTGGCAGCAGCCATTTCGAGCCGAAGGTCGGCAGCGTCGCCAGGCGCAGGCTGTGGATGCCCGAACCAAACGCCATTGCCTGCAAGGTTGCGCTGCGAATCTGCCCGAGGGCTTCGCTGAGTTCGCGCTGATACATGCGCCCGACATCCGTCAGCACCACCTGCCGGCCTTCGCGGCTGAACAAGCGCATGCCGAGCATCTTCTCGAGAATCTGTACCTGGCGGCTGACCGCGCTCTGCGTCAGTGACAGTTCATGGGCGGCGCGGGTGTAGCTCTCGTGTCGAGCGGCGGCCTCGAAAGCCAGCAGCAGCGACATGGACGGTGTGAGGGTGCGCGGATTCATTCGTAAAACTCATCGATAGCGGGTCGAAATTACGCTTGTTCCTGGGTTCGCCAGCAATGAACATGGGCGCAATCAGATGGCGGAGCCTGACGCAATCATTCGTTGCGCACAACTGTCCACCGCCACACAGCCCGATTTGACCGAGATAACCCGACCGATGATTGCCCAGCTGTCGCCCGCCAAAGCCTTGACCGGCGATTACCAACAATTCCTCGCCGCCCTGAAAATCAGCGGTTTTCGCGGGGAAATCAGCGCCGATTACGCCAGCCGTGTGGTGCTCGCGACCGACAACTCGATCTATCAGCGCCTGCCGCAAGCCGCTGTGTTTCCGCTGGATGCGGACGATGTGGCACGTGTCGCACGGCTGATTGCCGAACCGGCGTACGAGAAAGTGGTGATCACCCCGCGTGGCGGTGGCACCGGTACCAATGGCCAATCGCTGACGGACGGCATCGTTGTAGACCTGTCGCGGCACATGAACCGCATTCTGGAAATCAACGTTGAACAGCGCTGGGTGCGGGTGCAGGCCGGGGTGGTCAAGGATCAGCTCAACGCCGCGTTGAAATCCGCCGGGCTGTTCTTCGCCCCGGAACTGTCGACCTCCAATCGCGCCACGGTCGGCGGCATGATCAATACCGACGCCAGTGGCCAAGGCAGTTGCACCTACGGCAAGACCCGCGACCATGTGCTGGAACTGGAGATGATCCTGCGCGGCGGCGAGCGTTTGCGCGGTCTGCCGCTGACCGAGGATGAGCTTGCAGCGCAGTGCGCCCGTGACGACCGGGTCGGCGAAGTCTATCGTTGTGCGCGGCAGATCATTGATGAACAGGGCGAGCTGATCAAGGCACGCTTCCCCGATCTCAACCGCTGCCTGACCGGTTATGACCTGGCGCACCTGCGTGAGGCCGATCAGCGCTTCAACCTCAACAGCGTGCTCTGCGGCGCTGAGGGCTCGCTGGGCTTCGTCGTCGAAGCGCGGCTCAACGTGCTGCCGATTCCCAAGCACACGATGCTGGTGAATATCCGCTACGCCGGGTTCATGGATGCCTTGCGCGATGCACGGGCGTTGATGGCGCTCAAGCCGTTGTCGATCGAAACCGTCGATTCCAAGGTTTTGCTGCTGGCGATGCAGGACATCGTCTGGCACGGCGTTGCCGAATATTTTCCGGAAAATGCTGAGCGGCCGACTCTGGGCATCAACCTGGTCGAGTTCTGCGGTGACGATCCCGAAGATTTGCAGCGTCGCGTCGAAGCGTTCCTCGAACATCTGCAACGCGACCGCACGGTGGAGCGCCTGGGCCATACGCTGGCGATCGGTCAGGCAGCGGTGAACAAGGTCTATGGCATGCGCAAACGGGCGGTGGGCCTGCTCGGCAATGTCGCCGGCGAAGCCCGCCCGCAGCCGTTCGTTGAAGACACCGCAGTGCCGCCGCAGCATTTGGCCGAATACATCGCCGAGCTGCGCGACCTGCTCGACAGCCACGGTTTGCAGTACGGCATGTTCGGCCATGTCGACGCCGGCGTACTGCACGTGCGGCCGATCCTCGACATGAAAGACCCGCAGCAAGCGGCGCTGGTACGCCCGGTGTCCGATGGCGTCGCCGCTTTGACCCAGCGCTACGGCGGCCTGCTCTGGGGCGAGCATGGCAAGGGCCTGCGTTCGGAATACGCGCCGGCATTCTTCGGCGAGTTGTACCCGGCACTGCAAGCCTTGAAAGCCGCGTTCGACCCATTCAACCAGTTCAATCCGGGCAAAATCGCCACGCCGGCCAACAGCGGATCGGCACTGCTGAAGATCGACGAAGTGACCCTGCGCGGCGAGCTGGATCGGCAGATTGACGAGAAAGTCTGGCAAAGCTACGGCGCGGCCATGCACTGCAATGGCAACGGCGCGTGCTACAACTTCGATCCCGATGACGCGATGTGCCCGTCGTGGAAAGCCACCCGCGAACGCGCGCAGTCGCCCAAGGGCCGCGCTTCGCTGATTCGCGAATGGCTACGGTTGCAGGGCGAGGCGGGCGTCGACGTGCTCTCGGATGCGATTCGCAAACCGGCGTTTTTCCCCACGCTGTGGCAGCGCTGGCGCAACAGCCGCGATCCGTCGGCGGACTTCTCCCATGAAGTGTATGACGCCATGGCCGGTTGCCTGGCCTGCAAATCCTGCGCGGGGCAGTGCCCGGTGAAGGTCAACGTGCCGGAATTCCGCTCGCGTTTTCTCGAGCTGTATCACAGTCGTTATCTGCGGCCGGCACGGGATTACCTGATTGCTTCGCTGGAATACACCGTTCCGTACATGGCGCGGATTCCGGCGCTGTACAACGGTCTGATGGGCGCTGGCTGGGTGCGTGGCGCACTGGCGCGGATCGGTGGCATGGTCGATGTGCCGTTGCTCAGCCGTTTCGATTTCCACGCAGCGATGCGCCGTTGGCAGGTGCAGCCAGCAACGGTTGCAACGCTGTCGGCGCTGACCCCAGAGCAACGCGAACGCAGCGTGGTTATCGTGCAGGACGCCTTCACCCGCTACTTCGAAGCGCCGCTGCTGGCTGATCTGGTCGAGCTGATTTCACGCCTGGGTTATCAGGCCTATCTCGCGCCATTCAGCGCCAATGGCAAACCGCTGCATGTGCAGGGCTTTCTCTCGGCGTTCAATCGCGCGGCGTTGCGTAATGCTGAGCAGTTGCAGGCGCTGGCGCAGACCGGGGTGCCCTTGCTGGGGCTGGATCCGGCGATGACTCTGGTCTATCGCCAGGAATACCTGAAAGTACCGGGCCTGAATGAATGTCCTGAAGTGGCGCTGGTGCAGGAATGGTTGCTCAAGGTCATGCCAGAACGGACGCCTGATGCTCAGCCGAAAGCGTTCCGTCTGCTCGCCCATTGCACGGAGAAAACCAACGCGCCGGCCGCGACCCGCCAGTGGGAACAGGTCTTCGAACGTGCCGGACTGAAGCTGGCCAACCAAGCCACCGGTTGCTGCGGCATGTCCGGTACCTACGGCCACGAAGCACGTAATCGCCAGACCTCGGCAGTCATTTATGAGCAATCGTGGGCGCGTCAGGTGCAGGCTTCGGCGGAGCAGGGCGAGGCGTTGGCGACCGGCTATTCCTGCCGCAGCCAGGTCAAGCGCCAGTCGGATCAGGCGCTGCGCCATCCGTTGCAGGTGCTGCTCCAGACGCTGCGTCGCTGACCGTGTCGCTGGTGTCCTTGTCCCAGATCAGGCGCGGGTCGAAACTCATCGCCGCGAGCATGGTGAAGACCACGACCAGGCCGAAGAACAGGATGCCCGGTCGTGGCTCGATATCGCCCAGCGCCTGGAATTTCACCAGCGCCGCGACCAGCGCGACCACCAGCACATCGAGCATCGACCAGTAACCGATCAGCTCGACGAAGCGATACAGCTTGGAACGCTCCTTGCGCGCCCAGTCGCTGTTGCGCTGCACGGTGACGAGCAGCAAGGTCAGGGCGACGAATTTGACCCCCGGCACCGCGATGCTGGCGATGAAAATGATCAGGGCGATGTCCCACGCTCCTGCCTCCCAGAACTCCAGCACGCCGCTCATGATCGTGCTGTCGGCGCCGTTGCCGAGCATCACCGTATTCATCACCGGCAGCAGATTGGCGGGAACATAAAACGCCAGCGCGGCGAGCATGTACGCCCAGGTGCGCGCCAGCGAATTGGTCTTGCGCCGATGCAGCGGCGCATCACAGCGCGGGCACTGGTGTGGCTCGTCGGTCATGTCACAGGCCAGGCCACAGCTGTGGCACAGGCACAGGTTGAGTTCGCTGGCGGTCGGTGGACGCTTCATAAAATGTCCCACAGTTCGCGTATGTCCCGGCCGGCAATGCGGATCATCATCAGGCTCAGCACCGCCAGGGCAAACAGGCCGATCCCGGGCAGCACATCGAGCAGGCCGGCAAGTTTGAACACGGCGACCATCGCCCCCAGCAGACACACTTCGAGCATGCTCCACGGGCGCAGGGTTTCCAGCCAGCGCATGCACAGATTGAACCCCGGTGCCCGGCGCAGGCCGAGGGCAAAACTCAACACCCAGATCAACAACACCAACTGAAATGCCGGGGCGATGATGATCGCAATCGCTGCGACCATCGCAATAAAGGTGATCGGCCCCTGGCTCAGCGCGAGCACCGAATCCCACAGGGTTGCGCTGTTTTTCATGCCTTTGAGGCTGATGCTCATCACCGGGTAGAAATTGGCAAACAGCCACAGCATCGCCGCCGTGAACGTCAGTGCCAGACGCTGCTCGATGGTCAGGCCGTTGAAGCGCTGCAGCACGCCACCGCAGCGCACGCACAGGGTTTTCTGGTGTTTGGCGAGCACGACTTTCTCGTACACACAATCACAGTGCTCGCAGATGATCAGGTGTTCGGTGTTGACCATGGACAACGCTCAAGGGCAGGGCGGATCTGTTCACTATAGAAGGCTGGCGCTGATGGGCAACTTCGATGCTGGATGTTTGGGTTTTGTTATTCTGATGTTATAAGGTAACGCGAAATTTGCGGGCGGCGTTGCGGCCGTCCGGTGTTATTCCTCTCGATTGCGAAAGATCCATGACCCCTGTGCTTCCCCGTTCTGCCCCATTGACGACTGGCCGGCTGCTGTCCATTGATGCGCTCCGAGGCCTGGTGATCCTGTTCATGCTGCTCGATCACGTGCGCGAAACCTTCCTGCTGCACCGCCAGGTCTCCGATCCGATGGACATCGCCAGCACCGAGCCGGCGCTGTTTTTCAGCCGCACTCTGGCGCATCTGTGTGCGCCAGTGTTCGTCTTGCTGACCGGTTTGTCGGCATGGCTCTACGGCGAAAAATACGCCGGCAAAGCCGATGTCAGCGTGTTTCTGTTCAAGCGCGGATTGTTCCTCGTGGCGCTGGAGTTCACCTTGGTCAACTTCGCCTGGACCTTCCAGTTGCCGCCCAGCGTGATCTACCTGCAAGTGATCTGGGCGATCGGCCTGAGCATGATCGCGCTGGCGCTGCTGGTCTGGTTGCCACGTGCGCTGCTGCTGACGCTGAGCCTGGCGATCATCGCCGGGCACAACTTGCTTGATACGCTGCATTTCCCGGTCGAGTCGGCGCTGCATGTGCCTTGGGCGATTCTGCATGATCGAGGCTGGATCGAGATCAGCGACACCCTGCGCCTGCGCACCTCGTACCCGCTGCTGCCGTGGATTGGTGTAATCGGCCTGGGCTATGCGCTGGGGCCGTGGTTTGCTCGGGGCATGGACGCGGCGGTGCGTCAGCGTCGTTTGCTGATTGCCGGGGTCGCTGGATTGCTGGGATTTATGGTGCTGCGCTTGATTAACGGCTACGGCGAAAAACCGTGGGCGATCAACGATTCGCTGGTGCAGACACTGATGAGTTTTTTCAACATCACCAAATATCCGCCGTCGCTGCTGTTCATCGCGCTGACTGTGAGCGTGGGGCTGTTGCTGTTGCTCGCCTTTGAGCGCGTGCAGAGTCGCCGCTGGATTGGCTGGCTGACGGTGTTCGGTTCGGCACCGATGTTTTTCTATCTGCTGCATTTGTATGTGTTGAAGGTGTTGTACCTGATCGGCGTGGCGCTGTTCGGCCTGAATCAGGGCAGCTATTTCGGCTTTTCGACGGTGACGGCGGTGTGGCTGGCGGCAGTGATTCTTGCCGTGGTGCTGTTCCCGGCAGTGCGCTGGTTCTCTGCATTGAAAGCGCGGCGCCGGGACATCAGCTGGTTGAAATATCTTTAAATTGCGTGGACTTGTGGGAGTGAGCTTGCTCACGAAAGCGGTGAATTAGCCGGTATAAATGCTGGCTGATGCACCGCCATCGCTGGCAAGCCAGCTCCCACAGGGTTCTATGGTGTTTGCTGTATCAGTTTCCACCGCAGTATTTGTGGGAGCTGGCTTGCCAGCGATGGCGCCGGTGGATTCGGCATCTTCATCGCTTGATACACCGCTTTCGCGAGCAGGCTCGCTCCCACAGGTTTTACAGCATCCGGCTTATTTACGATCCAGCCACACGGTCTGCGCGTTGCAGAATTCCCGTACGCCAAAGTGCGACAGCTCACGACCGAAGCCGCTTTTTTTCACGCCGCCGAAGGTCACACGCGGATCGCTGGCGGAGTAGCCGTTGATGAACACGCCGCCGGTTTCCAGTTCACTGGTCAGTTGCTCAGCCAGCGCCACGTTCGCGGTGTAGATAGTCGCGGTCAGGCCGAAATCGCTGTCGTTGGCCAAGGCCACGGCGTGTGCGCAATCGCGGGCGGTGATGATCGAAGCGACCGGGCCGAACAGCTCTTGCTTGAACGAGGTCATGCGGTCGGTGACATCGGCCAGTACCGTCGGCTCATAGTAGTTGCCCGAACCCTCAACCTTGCCGCCCCCCAGCAACAGCGTCGCGCCTTCCTCCAACGTGTCGCGCACTTGCTGATCCAGTTCATCACGCAGATCGAACCGCGCCATCGGCCCGATGTAAGTGTCGGCGTTCAGCGGATCGCCCATTTTCAACTGGCGTGTCGCTTCAACGAACTTGCGGGTGAATTCCTCGACCACACCTTGTTCGATGATCAGACGTTTGGCAGCCGCGCAGACCTGGCCGGAATTCTGATAACGACCGACCACCGCCGCGTGCACCGCCTCATCCAGATCAGCATCGTTGAGCACGATGAACGGATCGGAGCCGCCGAGTTCCAGCACGCATTTCTTCAATGCCGCACCGGCCTGAGCGCCGATGGCCATACCGGCGCGGACGCTGCCGGTCAGCGTCACAGCGGCGATGCGCGAATCGGCGATGGCGGTGGAAACGCCTTCCGGGGTCACGTTGATCACTTCAAACACGCCCTCGGGGAAACCGGCGCGAACAAACGCATCGCGCAGCAGGTAAGCGCTGCCCATCACGTTCGGCGCGTGCTTCAGTACGTAGGTGTTGCCGGCAATCAGCGTCGGCACCGCGCCGCGCAGCACTTGCCAGATCGGGAAATTCCACGGCATCACTGCCAGAATCGGCCCCAGCGGGCGGTACTCGATGCGCGCCTTGCCGCCTTCCACCTGAGTCGCCTCGGCGTCGAGCATGGCTGGGCCGTGTTCGGCGTACCACTCGCAGAGCTTGGCGCATTTCTCGATTTCGCCACGGGCCTGGGCGATCGGCTTGCCCATTTCCTGGGTGATCATGGTTGCCATCGCTTCTGAGGTTTCACGCAGCGCGCCGGCGAGGGCGGTCAACAGGCGCGAACGATCCTGCAGCGGCTTGCGCTTCCACTTGCCGAAAGCGAATGCAGCGCGAGTCAGTGCCGCATCAAGGGCAGCGGCGGATTCAAACGCGTAGTCACCGATCTGCTCGCCGGTGGCGGGGTTGATCGAGATGGCGTGGGTCTGGCTGGAAATCTGGCTCATGACGTTGTCCTGTAGGTTCGTCGGATGGGCCTAGAGTAGGATGGCGTTAGTTTTCTGGAAACTGAATAATAAAGAGCGTTTCTTTCACGATTGGAGAATGACTTTGGATCTGGTGCAACTGGAAATCTTCAAGGCCGTGGCCGAGCACGGCAGCATCAGCGCCGCCGCCACGCAGATCCACCGCGTGCCGTCGAACCTGACTACGCGGATCAAGCAGCTTGAGCAGGATCTCGGCGTCGATCTGTTCATCCGTGAGAAAAGCCGATTGCGCCTGTCGCCGGCCGGGTGGAGTTTTCTCGAATACACGCGGCGCATTCTCGATTTGGTGCAGGAAGCCCGAGCCACGGTGGCGGGGGAGGAACCCCAGGGCGCGTTCCCCTTGGGTTCGCTGGAAAGTACCGCAGCGGTGCGTATTCCCGAACTGCTGGCGGCGTACAACCAGCAACACCCGAAGGTCGACCTTGACCTGTCCACCGGGCCATCGGGGACGATGATCGACGGCGTGCTGTCCGGGCGGCTCGCCGCTGCATTCGTCGACGGCCCGGTGCTGCATCCGGCGCTGGAAGGGGTGCCGGCGTTCGAGGAGGAAATGGTCATCATCGCGCCGCTCAATCATTCACCGGTCGAGCGTGCGGCGGACGTGAATGGCGAAAACATCTACGCCTTCCGTTCCAACTGTTCTTACCGGCATCATTTCGAAAAATGGTTCAGCACTGACGCTGCCGTACCGGGCAAGATCTTCGAAATGGAGTCCTACCACGGCATGCTCGCCTGCGTCAGCGCCGGTGCCGGCCTGGCACTGATGCCGCGCAAAATGCTGCAAAGCATGCCCGGCAGCGCGACGGTCAGCGTCTGGCCGCTGACGGCGGACTTCCGCTATCTGACCACCTGGCTGGTGTGGCGCCGGGGCACGGTGTCGCGCAGTCTGAGCATGTTCGTGCGCTTGCTTGAAGAGCGGGGCGTGGTGCGTGAGCAAGCCTGATCGAGCGTGTCTTTATGGCGTGCCGTTGCGCCCGTACAAACGATAACCGTCGCGCTGATTCAAGCGATCGTAATAGGCGCGCACCGCAGCCAGATCTCCGTGATCGAGCGGCGTTTCGAACCAGCGATTCACTGACAGCCCGATCGGGATGTCCGCCAGGGAAAATTGCTCGCCACTGACGTAAGCGCCGGTCTTCTCCAGTTGGCGATCGAGGATTTGCATGTTGCGCGTCCAGTCCCGGCAGCCGGCGGCCAGGGCATTGCGATCCTGATAGTCCGGCGACTTGCGCACCAGCGCCATCAGCGGATACGACCACGAGCGATTCAGCTCCGAGGCCTGCCAGTCGGTCCACTGATCGACCCGCGCCCGGGCAACAGGCTCAGCGGGATACAAATGCGCGCCGCCGTAACGCGTCGCCAGATAACGAATGATCGTGTTTGATTCCCACAAGGTGAAATCGCCGTCCTGAATCACCGGCACCATGGCGCAGGGATTGAGCGCGAGAAACTCCGGCGTGTTCGGCGACTTGAAACCCGAACCCCAGTCTTCGCGCTCGAACGGGATGTCCAGTTCGGCACAGGTCCACAGCACTTTGCGCACGTTGATCGATGAGGCTTTGCCGAGTAGTCGCAGCATGGGATTTCCTTCTCCGGGTAGTGGACGCAGAAAAATACCATAGCGTAAAACACAAGGCCCGCATCGCGCGGGCCTTGGTTCATCAGCATCTGACTACGGCGTGTGCCGTGCGGGATTACCGGTTGAGGAACGCCAGCAGATCCTCATTCAACGCCTGCGCATGGGTCACGGCAAACCCGTGCGGCGCGCCCGCGTAGACCTTCAACTCAGCGCCCTTGATTTGTGCGGCGGCCTGCTTGCCGGTGGTTTCGAATGGCACGATCTGGTCGCCGTCGCCATGGATCACCAGCGTCGGCACATCGATCTTGGCCATGTCCGGGCGGAAGTCGGTTTCCGAGAACGCGGTCACGCAGTCGACGGTGCCTTTGAGCGACGCCAGCAGCGCGATGTTCAGGGTTTGCGTGAGCACGCCGTCAGAGACTTTCTGGCCCTGATTGGTGCCGTAGAACGGCGCGTTGAAGTCGGCGATGAACTGCGCGCGATCTTTCAGCAGGCCAGCCTTGATGCCGTCGAACACCGATTTGTCGACGCCATCGGCGAAGTCGGCTTTCTTGCCGAACAGCGGCGTGACCGCACCGAGTAATACCAGGCCGGCAACGCGCTCGCTGCCGTGGCGGGCGATGTAGCGGCTGACGTCGCCGCCACCCATGGAGAAGCCGACCAGGGTTACGTCGCGCAGGTCCAAATGGTTGATCAGGCCAGCGATGTCATCGGCGAAGGTGTCGTAGTCATAACCGGTCCACGGCTGCTCCGAGCGACCGAAACCACGGCGGTCGAAGGCGATGGTGCGATAGCCGCGACTGCTCAGGTACTCCATCTGGTATTCCCACATGTCGGCATCCAGCGGCCAGCCGTGGCTGAACAGCACGGGCTTGCCGCTGCCCCAGTCCTTGTAATAGATCTCGGTGCCGTCTTGGGTTTTGAAGGTGCTCATGCAAACTCCTTGTGATCGTGTGTGGCAAGAATAGATGCCGAATGGGCAACGGCCACTATCCGCGCAAAACGCGCCCGCCACTTGTACGCAGGTGCTGGTTTCACCCGTATGAAAGCGCGGCAAATCCCGATGAGCGGAACAAACTTAAGTTTGACGTCAAAATGATGGCCCTCTAATATCGCGCCACTATTTTGATGTCACTTTTTGTGTCGAGGGATCGAACATGTTTTCACCCGCCTTCACGGCGCGGTTGTGCCTGGCGCTGCTCTGCCTCTCTCCGCTTGAATCTGCCTGGGCCGCGCCCACTCCCGGTGAAACCGACCTGATCCGCGAACGTCAGAACCGTTTGCTCGAAGAGCAGCAGCGGCGCCTCGAAGAACTCAAGGATCTGCCCGGCAAAGACGCCAAACCGGCGCAACTGACAGCACCCGCCGATACGCGCTGCTTCACCATCAAGGACATCGAGCTCAAGGGCGCCGACAGCCTCTCGGAGCGCGACAAGGCGCGTCTGCTCAAACCCTATATCGGCGAATGCCTCGGCGTGCCGCAGCTCAACGAGCTGCTCAAAGTCATCACCGATCACTACATCGAAAAAGGTCTGGTCACCAGCCGCGCTTATCTGCCGCAACAGGATCTGTCCGCCGGACACCTGAAAGTGCTCGTGGTCGAAGGCAAACTCGAAGGCATGAAAGGCGCAGAAAACAGCCAGCTCTCGGATCGCGAACTGGCCATGGCCTTTCCCGGCAAAAGCGGTGAACTGGTCAACCTGCGCGAGATCGAGCAGATGGTCGACCAGCTCAATCGCCTGCCGTCCAACCAGGCCAAAATGGAGCTGGCGCCGGGGCAGAATGTGGGCGGCAGTGAAGTGCGCGTCACCAACACGCCGCAGAAGCCGTGGCGTGCCGGCCTGTCGCGCAGCAACGACGGCCAGCGCAGCACCGGCGAGCAGCAGTGGGGCACATCGTTCGATTGGGACAGCCCGCTGGGCCTCGCCGACCAATTGAGCCTGCGCGGCGGTCACGATGCGATGACCGATCACCAGCACACCTCCAACAACGCCATGCTCAATTACAGTCTGCCGTGGGGCTGGTGGACGTTCAGTTACACCTACAGCCAGAGCGAGTACCGCTCGCAGATCGCCGCCAACGGCTACAACTTCAAGCAGACCGGCGACAGCGAAAACCATCAACTGCGCGCCGAGCGCGTGATCCATCGCGACGCGGTCAGCAAGACCTCCCTCAGTGCGGGACTTTCGTACCTGCGCAGCAACAACTTCATCGAAGACAGCAAACTCAAACTGAGCAGCAATCGCATCAGCGAAGCGCAATTCGGCTTCAACCACGGCCGTCGTGTCGGCAGCGCGTTCGTCAACTTCGATGCTGGCGTGCAGGAGGGCATTGGTGCTTTCGATGCGCAGGGCAGTCACGATCCCGGCCCCGGCGAACCGGACGCACGCTACCGCAAATACACCGCAACCCTGAGCTATTTGCAGCCGTTCAAATTGCTCGGTGAATCCTTCAGCTTCAGCAGCCTGATGACCGGCCAGCGCAGCGAAGATGTGCTGTTCAGCCCACAGCGCACCAGCCTCGGCGGCTCGGCGTCGATCCGCGGCTACAAGGATCAATCGCTGTCCGGCGACAGTGGTGGCTACTGGCGCAACGACCTGCGCTGGAGCCGCCCGGTGACGGCCGAATGGCTGCAACCGGTGTTCGCCGAATACGGCACCAGCCTCGGATACGACCAGGGCGTAATTCGCGGCGATCGCTACAACGGCGACCAGCACGGGCGCATGTCGAGCAACTCGCTGGAGTTGTTCGCACGTGGTCAGCATGTGGCCGCCAGCGTGACTTTCGCCCATTCCCTGGAACGACCGGACGCGCTGACCGAGCGCGAAGCGCCGATTTATTTCCGCCTGGATTTCTTCATTTAATTTTTGCCCGCATCGAGATTCTGATATGGACATTCGCCACCTGGCCTTCCTGGCCAGCCAACCTTCTGCAGCCGTAAAAAAGCGCGAGCAATTCTGCGGCATGCCCAAGCGTGGTCTGGCCTTTTTGCTGGCGAACGTCATGTTCTGGCAACCGGTTTGGGCGCAGGCGGACGGCATCGTTGTCAGTGCACCCGGCACCAGTCTGGATCGCGCCGGCAATGGCGTGCCAATCGTCAACATCGCAGCGCCCAATGGCAGTGGCCTGTCGCATAACCAGTTCCACGACTACAACGTCGGTGCGCAAGGCGTCATCCTCAACAACGCCACCGACCGCATGCAACAGACGCAACTGGGCGGGATCATTCTCGGCAACCCGAACCTGCGTGGCGCAGCGGCACAAACCATCCTCAACGAAGTCAATGGCGGCAGCCCGAGCCAGTTGCGCGGCTACACCGAAGTCGCAGGGCAATCGGCACGGGTGATCGTTTCCAATCCTTACGGCATCAGTTGCAACGGTTGCGGTTTCATCAACACGCCACGTGTCACGCTGACCACCGGTAAACCGGTGCTCGACAACGGTCGCCTGGAGCGCTTTCAGGTCGATCAGGGAAGCGTTTCGATTGACGGCGTCGGTCTTGATGCGAGCAACGTCGACAGTTTCGAAATCATTACCCGCAGTGCGCAGATCAATGCACAGATCCACGCAAAAAACCTGAACATCACCACCGGCCGCAACGACGTCAACGCCGACACGCTCAGCGCCACCGCCCGTGCCGATGACGGCAGCGCCAGACCACAACTGGCCATCGACTCCTCGGCGCTCGGCGGCATGTATGCCGGCGCCATCAAACTGGTCGGCACCGAGCAGGGCGTTGGCGTGAAGCTGGCAGGGGATCTTGCCGCCAGCGCAGGTGACATCCGGATCGACGCCAATGGCCAACTGACCCTGGCCAAAGTCACGGCGGGTAATGCCGTCGATGTAAAGGCCAAAAGTCTCGATGCCCAGGGCGCGGTTTATGCCGGTACGCAGGTCACCGTACAAACCGCCGAAGACCTGATCAATCGCCAAAGCCTCGCTGCTCGTGACAGCGTCAGCCTGAGCAGCGGCGGCAGGCTGACCAACGCTGGTGTGATTGAAGCCGGGGTGAACGCAGACAACAGCCGCAACGCCAAGGGTGATCTGTCGATCAACAGTGCTTCGGTGAGCAACAGTGGCAGCGTTCTGGCCAGCCGCACATTGCACGCCAGCGCAGCCGACACGTTCGAGAACCAGAACGGTACCGTGCAGGCTCAAGACCTCACTCTGAACGCGGCGCGCCTGGTCAACCAAGGTGTGAATGCGCGTGTTTATGGTGAAACCCGTCTGGTCGTGAGCGCGCCGGCCATCGTCAACCTCAGCGGCCTGATTCGCTTCGCCGATGGGCAAGCGGCAACACTGGTGGTCGACAGTATCGACAACCGTCAGGGCCGTATCGAAATCGCCGGCGGCAGCCTCAAGCTCAATGCTCAGGAGGTAAAAAACACCGGCGGCAAAGTGATCGCCGGTCGCCTCGACGTGGACGCCCGTCAACTGGACAACAGCGGCGGCCTGATCGGCGCCAGCGACGGTGAGGCCAAGGTTGTCGCCCGCGAACGTCTGAATAACGGCGCGGGCAAGATCCAGGCGAAAACCACGCTGGCACTGTCGGGAGGGGAGTTGCTCAATCAGGGTGGGACGCTGGCTGCCGACGACATTCACGTCACGGCCACTCGCCTTGATAACAGCGCCAAGGGTGTGATCAGCGCGGAAAACGGTGCTGCTGATCTGACGCTGATGCAGGATTTCGACAACCACGACGGCAAGGTGCAAGCCTCGGATCGCTTGACCGTCACTGCGCAGAGCATCAACAACCGCAACGCAAGTCTGACGGGCAAAACCCTCGAGGTGGCCAGTCGCGGCACGCTGGATAATACGCAAGGCACGATTTCGTCCGATGACAGCGTGGTTTCCAGTGCAGACCTGGATAACAGCCTTGGCCTGATCCAGGGGACCGATCGCCTGAGCCTGACCGCGCAAGATCTGCAAAACGCCAGCGGCCAACTTTTGGGCGGCATCGTCGACGCAAACCTGCGCAATCTGACCGGCAACAACGACGGCACGCTCAGCGCCGAAACCGGGCAACTGACGCTCCTCGTCCAGCAGCACTTGAACAACGCATTGGGCCGTCTGCAATCCATCAAAGGCGATGTGGAACTGCGTGCCAGCTCTATCGATAACCGTGGCGGTGTAGTCGCCGCCCGGCAATTGCTGGTGGTGGCCAAGGACGGATACGTCGACAACCGTGGCGGGCGGATGATCGCCGACGACCTGGAGTTGCACGCGGCCAGCCTTGATAACCGTGCCAACGGGTTGTTGGCCGCAGGTGCCGATGGCGCGCGGTTGATCCTCAAGCAAACTGCACCAAGCCAGTCGCAACTGCTGAATCAACAGGGCCGGATTCAGAGCGAAGGTCAGTTGCACATCGACGGTGACGAGATCGACAACAGCGCCGGTGTCCTGCTCGGCAACGCTATCGACATCAATGCCAAACAACTTGGCAACAACGACAAGGGCGGCATCGTCGGTAATGGCGGCGATGTCGTCCTCAACATTGCCGGAGTCTTCAGCAACGTCACCGGTCTGGTCGATGCTGGCGCACAGCGCTTGCTCCTTGATCAACTGACCTCGCTGGATAACCGGGGCGGCACCCTGCAGGGCAAGCGCCTGGACATCAATAGCGTCTGGATCAACAACAACGCTGCCGGGCAGATCATCGCTGGCAGCGACGGCCTGAAGATTACTGGCAAAACACTGCTCAACCAGCAAGGTGTGATTCTGGCCAACGGCAGCCATGCCGAACTGGCGCTGAACAACGGCAATTTGCAAAACCAGGGCGGCACGCTGCAAGCCGACTCGGTGAGCATCACCAGTGCCGACCTCGACAACAGTGCAGCCAGCGGCAAGGCCGGGCTGATTTCCAGCCTGATCGATGACCTGACGTTGACGGTAACGCGCCTGACCAACCGCGCCGGCAAAATGTTCGGCAAGGATCAGGTGATCTTTACTGGTACCAGCCTGGACAACACCAGCGGCGAGATCAGCGGTAATCAGCTGGGGCTCGAAGCCGTCGGGCAGGTCCTCAATCAGGGCGGCCTGATCGAATCGGCGAACAGCCTCAAGCTGACTGCCAGCGGCTTGGATAACAGCGCCGGCGGCCAGCTCCGCGCCCTCGGTGGCGCTGCGAGTCAAATCAAGCTGACCGGCAATCTGAACAACCAGAGCGGCGTGATCGAAATCGGCAGTCAGGACCTGCTGCTGTCGGGTGCCGAAATCAATAACTTCAGCGGCAATGTGCGCCACGCGGCACAGGGCCTTTTCGACCTGGATGTGAGCCAACTGGCCAACAACCAGGGCAGTCTCACCGGGCTGGGCAATGGTGTATGGGATGTCGGCTCGGTCAACGGTGTTGGTACCTGGCAACTGAACGGCGGGCTGACCTACACCAGTGCGCAGAACCTGACGCTCAATGCTGGCGAACGGATCGCCAGTACTTCGGCGCTCAGCCTCAACGTGGCCAACCTGAACAATGCCGGACAATTGCTCAGCGGCGGCGATCTGGCGCTGACCCTCGGCGGCAATCTGCTCAACAGCGGCAAAGTCTCCGCGCAGCAGAAACTCACGATCAGCGCCAACGACGTGATCCAGCAGGACGGGCGACTGGTTAGCGGCGGCGACACCGTGATGACCTTGCGCGGCACACTGGACAATCTCGGTCGCCTGATCGCCAACCAGAACCTCACGGTGACGGCGGCACGGATCAATAACAAAGGCACCCTCGGCGCCCAAGGCAATCTCGAATTCACCGCCGCCAACGGTCTCTACAACGATGCCGACACGCTGCTGTTCAGCGGCGGCACGATGAAGCTGCACGGCAACAGCCTGAATAACTATTACGGCGATATTTACAGCCGCGGCAACATGAGCGTCGACGCTGTCGATGGCGGGCGCGCGGCGTTGTTCAGCAACTTGTCGGGCACCATCGAAGGCGAGGGTGACGTCGATATCAACGCGGTTTCCTTCGAAAACGCCAAAGCCGAGTTCGAGCTGACTTCCGGTCAGTCGTCCGGCAGTTTGAGCTGGGTATGCGGTCAGCACTGCGATGGTGGTGATGGCTGGAAGCGCGGCACCATCACCATCACTACCCAATTCAACGACGAGGTGCTCAAGGACTCGCGCGCGGCGCGATTCGTGGCAGGCAAGAACTTCACCATCCACGCCAATCAGGTTGAAAACCGTTACAGCCTGCTGGCCGCCAACGGCGACCTGACCGTGACGGCTGACAGCCTGCTGAACCAGGGCGCGGAGTCGCGTTCGGGGACGCGAGTGGTGAAAAGGGGCACCCCTGGGCGTATCGACAACAGCCTCTGGGACAAGATGGAGTTCGTCGATGTTCCGGCGTTCAACGCGGCTACCGCGGCCGGCAACTTCGATCAGGCGCGGTTCGATGAACTGATCAGTCGCTCCAGTGATTCGCGATTCTCTTTGATGAGTGACGTCACCACCTGGAATGCAAACGGCAACGCCGTTTACGCTGCGGTGATGCAGGCCGGCGGCAAGGTCAAGCTCGACGTCACCAACAGCATCCAGAACGGCACGCTATACGACAACACTTATGGTCAACTGACAGGTTCCCTGGCCAGCGACCAGACAGACGCGGTCGGCGGCATCAACATCAACCTGGGCAAACATAGCACCGACGCTGTCGCCCAAACCTCCAGATCCGTTACCCGTATCGAGCATGTCGACGCCGATGGCGTGAAGCAG
This sequence comes from Pseudomonas sp. 2957, assembly GCF_031456345.1. Taxonomy (NCBI): domain Bacteria; kingdom Pseudomonadati; phylum Pseudomonadota; class Gammaproteobacteria; order Pseudomonadales; family Pseudomonadaceae; genus Pseudomonas; species Pseudomonas sp. 2957. The sequence goes on along the minus strand of NZ_JAVDUL010000002.1, from coordinate 541,797 downwards.
ATCAGCTTCACCCCGGTGGACTTCAAAGGTGTGCCGTTCGCCGCAGTCGACCCGACGGCTTCCTCGACCTTCCGGTTGCCGAAAGGCCCGTACGGCATGTTCGTGCAAAGCACCAATCCGCAGAGCCGTTATCTGATCGAAACCAACCCAGAGCTGACTCAGACGACGGCGTTCATGAGCTCCGACTACCTGCTCGGTAAGCTCGACTTCAGCGCCGACGAAGCGGCGCGTCGCCTCGGTGACGGTCGCTATGAATCGCGGCTGATTAGCGACGCCGTCATGGCCCAGACCGGCCAGCGTTTTCTCGCCGGTGGCCTGGAGAACGACTACGAGCAATTTCGTTATCTGATGGATAACGCGCTCGCCAGCAAAAATCAATTGAACCTCTCAGTCGGCGTCAGCCTGACCTCGGCGCAGGTCGCTGCGCTGACCCACGACATTGTCTGGATGGAAGAGCGCATCGTCGACGGCCAGAAAGTGCTGGTGCCGGTGTTGTATCTGGCGCAGGCCGAGTCGCGCAACGTGCGCGGTGGCAGCCTGATTCAGGGCCGAGATCTGGAAATGCTGGCCGGTAGCGATCTGGTCAACGTCGGCACATTGAAGGCCAGCAACGACGTGTCCGTCGACGTCAAGGGCAGTCTCTATCAGGGCGGTCTGGTCGAAGCCGATGAGCGCATCAAACTCATGGCCACCGACAGCATCCGCAACGCACTGGCCGGCGAAATCCGCGGCAATCAGGTCGAACTGACGACACTCAAGGGCGATATCGTCAACGATCGCACCGCCATCGCTGTACGTGATGGCAGCGGCATGCGCACCCTTGTCGACGACGGCGGCTTCATCAGCGCTCGCGACAGCCTGACCATCAAGTCCGGACAGGATCTGACCAACGCGTCTGCCATCAGCAGCGGCGGTGACGCCAGCCTGAGTGCAGCGCGCGACATCAACCTGTTGGCGACACGCGACGAAGACGAACTCCACGAATCGTTCGATGGCGGCCACCGCTCAGTCATTACCACCACGGTGGAAAACCTCGCGTCGACAGTGAAAACCGGCGGCGACCTGAAGCTCGATGCCGGTCGCGACATCAACGTCGTCGCCAGCATAGCCGAAGCCACCGGCAACCTCACCGCCGAGGCCAAGCGCGACATCAACATGTCCTCGGCCGGTGATGAACACAACGTCGAAACCCATAGCAAGGACGGCAAGAAACGTGTCCATGAACAGGATGACCACACTGTTCAGAAAGCCGCTGAGTTCATCGCCGGCGGCGACGTAAAAACCAGTTCCGGCCGTGACACCACACTGATCTCGAGCAAAATCAGCGCAGGCAATGAAGCCTACGTCTACGCCGGTAACGACCTCAGTCTTCTGGCCGCGCAGAACAAGGACCACACGCTCTACGACATGAAGGAGAAGGGCGGTTTCGGCAACCTGAAACTCCAGCGCGACGAAGTCACCCAGGTCACCCACGTCGGCAGCGAAATCAAGACCGGCGGCAACCTGTCTCTGGTCAGCCTGGGCGACCAGCATTACCAGGTGGCCAAACTCGACAGCGGCAAGGACATCCTCCTCGACAGCGGCGGCGCCATCACCTTCGAAGGGGTGAAGGACCTGCATGACGAGAGCCATACCAAAACCAACAACAACGCCGCATGGGTCTCGGCCAAGGGTCGCGGCAACAGCGACGAAACCCTGCGCCAGACGCAGATGATCGCCAAGGGCAACATCGTCCTGAAAGCGGTCGATGGGCTGAAAATTGACATCAAGGATGTGAGTCAGGAGTCCGTCAGCCAGACCATTGATGCGATGGTCAAGGCTGATCCGCAACTGGCGTGGTTGAAGGATGCGGAGGCTCGGGGAGATGTTGATTGGCGGCGCGTGAAGGAGATTCACGAGTCGTTTAAATACGAGAATTCGGGCGTCGGGCCAGCGGCGCAAATTGCCATCGCCATCATGATGTCTTTTGTGATGGGGCCGGCAGGACTGGGCTTGGTCGGCGGTGGCTTCGGCGGCGCATTCGCCACAACCCTCGCTACGACGGGCGTGACAAGCACGATCAGCAACAAAGGGAACCTCGGCGCTGCTTTCAAGGAAACATTCAGCGCCGACAGTCTCAAGAACGCAGCTATCGCTGGCTTCACCGCAGGCATGCTTGATTATGCCGATGCCAATTGGTTTGCAGCGGGGGGCAGCAAAGCCGCAAGTATTCTGACCAGCAGTAATTTTACCGACGTAGCGATCCGAACTGCGGGTCGCGCGGTCATTTCCAGTGGCATCTCTACCACCATTGGTGGCGGTAGCTTTGGTGACAACTTTGGTTCCGCGTTGCTGGGAGAAGCGGGCAGTGTCGCGATGGCGACCGGGTTCAATTTTGTTGGCGATCAAACGATCAAGTTCCCGGAAGGTGGCGTAGTAAAAGTTGTCGCGCATGCGCTGATGGGAGGCTTGCTTTCCGAGGCGATGGGTGGGGATTTTGCTACTGGTGCGGCGGCTGCCGGGCTGAACGAAGCGGCGATGAATGTCCTTGTGAAGTTCGCTGGTGGCAATGATCAGATGCAGGTGATGCTGTCGCAGCTGACGGGCGTGTTAGCGGCTGCCGCCATGGATGAAAACACCCAGCTAGGGGCCGCCATCGCAGGGAGTGCGACGACCTATAACTACCTCTATCACCGTGAGGTGAAAGAGATGCTGGCCGAAATGGACAGCAAATCCACTGATGAGGAAAAGCTGGCAGTCAGGGATAAATACGAAGCGCTCGACAAGCAACGAGAGTTGGAGCGTGACGAGTTTTGTAAAGGAGCAGCTGATACTTGCCGTCAGATCTCACGCGATTTGGCCGACGATGACGAAAAATTTTCAGAACTAATAAACAAACTGAGGAGTGAAGGCAACGGAGCAGAGGCCTATTGGGTAAGCTCTGTTCAAGGAGGGAATTTATATTCTGCTGGATCAATGGCTTCCGTTGTGAAAGCACAGGAGGGTGGCTTCTTTGCAAAATTGGGCGCTGTGGTTTTCGAGATGGGCGCCGGAATTTTTCCGGGGCGGGCTATCGGAAAAGGCACGACGGCTAAACATGTGGATGATGAAAAGGTTGTTGATGTAAAAGGGGTTGCTGGCGGCGCAGGCGGTACTGAAAAAGTCGTCACGATCAGCAAAGATCGCTACCCCGAGTCGGCGCAACATATTGAAGATGCCATCGGGGCAGGAAAGCCTGACACGTTGACCATAGATCGAGATAATGCGGCAACGCGCAGGCGTGATTCTTTGCGCGGAATTGAAACAAAACCGGGCCTCGACCGTGATGAATATCCGCCCGCCATGTTCCAGGAAGGGGGGCAGGGAGCCTCAGTAAGGCATATCCCCGCTGGTGATAACCGTGGGGCGGGCGCTTGTATTGGCGCTCAATGCAGAGAGTTGCCTAACGGGACGAAGGTTAGAATAGAGGTGATAGATTAGATTATGAATAATCTGGATAAGTTGTTATCGATTGCAAGTTCGTCCTTGAGTGAACGTGAGCCAGAACTGTCTGGGCCAATACGCAAACTGGCAGGGACTTCGGCGGAACAACTTGTTAATGTGCTGCGTCAGCGCAATGGCTTCTATGCTTTTGAAGGCGCGCTGCATGTTTTTCCAAGTGGCTCCAGTCAAAGTGAAATGGGCATATCTGATTGGAATCACGCTGACCTGTGGCGCAGTAGCTACAATGGCCTAGCCGATAACGTTGTCTTTTTTGCTGAAGATATCTTTGGTGGACAGTTCTGTATTAAGGATGGCAGTATCTACATTTTTGATCCGGAAACTGGCTCGTTAGAGTACTTGGCTGCGGATGTTGAAAGCTGGGCTGAAGTAGTTCTGCACGACTATGAAGTATTGACAGGCTATCCGTTGGCTCATCAGTGGCAAAAGCGCAATGGTCCAGTTCGTGCGGGGATGCGTTTGCTGCCCAAAGTGCCTTTTGTAATGGGCGGTGATTTTTCCTTGGATAATTTATATGTTGCCGATGCTGTAGAAGGCATGCGGCTCAGAGCCGATATAGCCGATAAGATTAAAAATTTACCAGACGGTACTCAGGTTAAATTCAGTCTGGACTGACAGGAGAAAATAAATGGGGGCGGACCACGTTTAGAAAGCATTACGAAAACGTAGTCTGTCCCCGTTTCCCCAATATAAAAGGTCGACGCAGCGAATAGCTGTTACCGTTGGTGATAACGGCTTCGTTGTAGGTGCAAATCCAAGGGGGAGCGTTAAATGAAAAGCATAAAATTAATGGCGGATTATCAATGTTATCCAATTTGGAATACGTCCTCCAGTGAGTACGGGGGGCATGGCTCCTTGGGAGCTTCCGATCTCTAAAGAACTTCAGGAGCGTCTAATAAAATGGGCAGCCATTTATGACGAAACACTGGATGTTGATTACCCGCCAAACTCCGGGTTCAAGACTAAGGAGTTAGAGGGGATAAATGGGGACAGACCAACTTTCGAGAGACAAACGGGGACAGGCCACCTTCAAATTCGCGTCGAGCGTAAAAGCGGCGGTGACCTGCAGCTCGATGCCGTCGCAACATCTATTTGTCCTCGGCCGGAGATGAATACAACGTCGAAACCCATAGCAAGGACGGCAAGAAACGTGTCCATGAACAGGATGACCACACTGTTCAGAAAGCAGCTGAGTTCATTGCCGGCGGCGACGTAAAAACCAGTTCCGGGCGTGACACCACACTGGTCGCGAGCAAGATCAGCGCAGGCAATGAAGCCTACGTCTACGCCGGTAACGACCTCAGTCTGCTGGCCGCCCAGAACAAGGACCACACGCTCTACGACATGAAGGAGAAGGGCGGTTTCGGCAACCTGAAACTCCAGCGCGACGAAGTCACCCAGGTCACCCACGTCGGCAGCGAAATCAAGACCGGCGGCAACCTGTCTCTGGTCAGCCTGGGCGACCAGCATTACCAGGTGGCCAAACTCGACAGCGGCAAGGACATCCTCCTCGACAGCGGCGGCGCCATCACCTTCGAAGCGGTGAAGGATCTGCATGACGAGAGCCATACCAAAACCAACAACAACGCCGCATGGGTCTCGGCCAAGGGTCGCGGCAACACCGACGAAACCCTGCGCCAGACGCAGATGATCGCCAAGGGCAACATCGTCCTGAAAGCGGTCGATGGGCTGAAGATTGATATCAAGGATGTGAGTCAGGAGTCCGTCAGCCAGACCATTGATGCGATGGTCAAGGCTGATCCGCAACTGGCGTGGTTGAAGGATGCGGAGGCTCGGGGAGATGTTGATTGGCGGCGCGTGAAGGAGATTCACGAGTCGTTTAAATACAGCAACTCGGGGCTTGGCCCGGCTTCGCAGATGATTATTGCGATCGTCATGGCTGCCTTTGTCGGGCCTGCTGCGTTCGCTTCGCTAAGCGCGAGCATGGGCACAGCCTGGGCCGCAGGCCTCGCCGCTGTGGCAACAGGTGCAGCCACGAATGCCACGACCAGTTTTATCAATAACGGCGGAAACCTTGGAGCGGTTTTCGCGGACGTTACTTCATCCGATGCACTGAAGGGCTATGTGATTTCCGGATTGACAGCCGGATTGATGGCCGAATACCTGAACCAGCTGACGGGTATGAAATACGATCCGAATACCGGAAAGCTGCTCGGCCCGTCGTTAGCCACGTGGGAGGGCGTCGGTAGATTCGCTGGAAGCCAAATCATCCAGGGTGGCACTTCCGCGCTGATCACCAAGGCAGTCGGCGGCGATGCAAGTGCCGGTGACGTTCTGAAGACGGCTCTTTTCAATACCGTCGCGGCGTTCAGCTTCAACATGGTGGGCGATCTCACGCAGGGCGTTCTGGATGATGGCTCAGCGGGCAAAATCATCATTCATGCGGCGGTGGGTGGGCTGTTGTCGGAGATGACCGGCGGGGATTTTGCGACAGGCGCGTTGGCGGCTGGTGCGAATGAAGCGCTTGTTGGTGAGATGAACAAATGGTTCAAGGGCAATCCCGAGTTGTTGCTCATGGGGTCGCAGATTGTGGGGGTGCTCTCCGCAACTGCGCTGGGCAATACTGATCAAGAGTCATTGGAAAACGCTTCTTGGGTTGCCAACAACGCGACACAGTACAACTTCCTGAATCATCAGCAAGTAGACGATCTCGTCACAGAGTTGAAGGGCTGTAGAGCTAGCGAAAATCCAGCAGCCTGTCGAGAGAAAGTGAAGGATACCTATGCGAAACTGAGCGCGAAAACCAGTGGATCCGAACTGTTCAAGTGCGAGGGTTTCGATCAGTGTAATGGTCAGACGAACGCCGCTGAAGGGGGAACGCTGGCGCTTGAAAACTACGATGCAAATGGCGGGTTAAGTGCTGAAGAGCGAGCGATTGTTCAGGACTTCCAAGACTCGAACCACACGGACGAGCTGAACTCTCACCATAAAACGATGCTGGGTGATCATGCGGAAATCGCTGGGACGATTCTGACTGGAGGGATCGGGGCTGGGAGCAAATTGGTTGGCAAAACCGAGGAGGTTCTGGTTGGTGCAAAAGGTGCGGCGGATATCGGAGCCGTAGACGACGTAGCTCTTCCCGGCTTAGGTTCGACACCAGGCCTACTCTCGTCACCTAGCATTCCATCGGGAGCAGGACTTGGTGGTTTCAAATTTGGACTAAGCGCGGGTGAAATAAACGCCATCAATTCAAAATTTGATGGTTCAATATCGTTTCGAAGCGTGGATACGGCTATTGCAAACGCCAGCAATTATGATGGATTCTTTAATAAGGCTGGTTCAATTATAAGAGATATCGCAGGGGGGCATCTGTTTGATAATGGGAATAAACGAACGGCTGTTGAGGTTGTGGAGCGGCTAATTATAAGAAACGGTGTCGATGGTCCGCCAAAGCAGGTGATATGGAATGTCGTAGATAAGGTTGCTACAGGGAAATTAACAGATGTTAAAGATATTTCTAACGCATTGAGAGGTCTGGATTGATGTCTTGTGATCCTTCTGATAAATATGCTGCTCGTTTTGGGTTTTTAGATATGAATAGTGTGCATCTGGATGATTTCATTCAGATTATGGAGCTGGTAGCAAAAAAATGCGAAGGATTCTTTATATTTAAAATCGACGGTGAAAGGAAGTCTGATATTTATACTTTTGTTCTAAATGCCTCTTCGCAAAGTAACGTGGTTCTAAGAAAGGACACAGATAATATACGAGAAGGTATGAGGTTTTTTTTCTGCGAGCTTGAAAGAGCTGGAATCTACCTCTGACTAAAGAGTTGGCAGGTTCGGCAGTCGAAAGCTCAGCGTATCTAGAAGTGCGGTGTGTGGCTTCTTTCGGGAATGGTCGGCAGCGAAATCGAGACCGGTGGCAACCTGTCGCTGATCAGCTAGGGCGACCAGCATTACCGGTGGCCCTAGCTGATCAGCGACAAGGGCTTCGTCCTCGATAGCGGCGGCGCCATCACCTTCGAAGGGGTGGAGGATCTGCATGACGAGAGTCACACCAAAACCAATAACAACGCCGCGTGGGTCTCGGCCAAAGGTCTGGGGCAACACCGACGAAACCCTGCGACAGACCCAGATGATTTCCATAGGCAACATTGTCCTGGAGATAAACGGGGACAGACCACCTTTCAATTCGCGTCGAGCTTATAAAGCGATGGTGACCTGAAGCTCGATGCCGGTCGCGACATCAACGTCGTCGCCAGCACCGCCGAAGCCACCGGCAAACTCACTGCGGAGGCCAAGCGCGACATCAACATGTCCTCGGCCGGTGATGAACACAACGTCGAAACCCATAGCAAGGACGGCAAGAAACGTGTCCATGAACAGGATGACCACACTGTTCAGAAAGCAGCTGAGTTCATCGCCGGCGGCGACGTAAAAACCAGTTCCGGCCGTGACACCACACTGGTCGCGAGCAAAATCAGCGCAGGCAATGAAGCCTACGTCTACGCCGGTAACGACCTCAGTCTTCTGGCCGCGCAGAACAAGGACCACACCCTCTACGACATGAAGGAGAAGGGCGGTTTCGGCAACCTGAAACTCCAGCGCGACGAAGTCACCCAGGTCACCCACGTCGGCAGCGAAATCAAGACCGGCGGCAACCTGTCTCTGGTCAGCCAGGGCGACCAGCATTACCAGGTGGCCAAACTCGACAGCGGCAAGGACATCCTCCTCGACAGCGGCGGCGCCATCACCTTCGAAGGGGTGAAGGATCTGCATGACGAGAGCCATACCAAAACCAACAACAACGCGGCGTGGGTCTCGGCCAAGGGTCGCGGCAACACCGACGAAACCCTGCGGCAGACGCAGATGATTGCCAAGGGCAACATCGTCCTGAAAGCGGTCGATGGGCTGAAGATTGATATCAAGGATGTGAGTCAGGAGTCCGTCAGCCAGACCATTGATGCGATGGTCAAGGCTGATCCGCAACTGGCGTGGTTGAAGGATGCGGAGGCTCGGGGAGATGTTGATTGGCGGCGCGTGAAGGAGATTCACGAGTCGTTTAAATACAGCAACTCGGGGCTTGGCCCGGCTTCGCAGATGATTATTGCGATCGTGATGGCTGCCTTTGTCGGGCCTGCTGCGTTCGCTTCGCTAAGCGCGAGCATGGGCACCGCCTGGGCCGCAGGCCTCGCCGCTGTGGCAACAGGTGCAGCCACAAATGCCACGACCAGTTTTATCAATAACGGCGGAAACCTTGGAGCGGTTTTCGCGGACGTTACTTCATCCGATGCACTGAAGGGCTATGTGATTTCCGGAGTGACAGCCGGATTGATGGCCGAATACCTGAACCAGCTGACGGGTATGAAATACGATCCGAATACCGGAAAGCTGCTCGGCCCGTCGTTAGCCACGTGGGAGGGCGTCGGTAGATTCGCTGGAAGCCAAATCATCCAGGGTGGCACTTCCGCGCTGATCACCAAGGCAGTCGGCGGCGATGCAAGTGCCGGTGACGTTCTGAAGACGGCTCTGTTCAATACCGTCGCGGCGTTCAGCTTCAACATGGTGGGCGATCTCACGCAGGGCGTTCTGGATGATGGCTCAGCGGGCAAAATCATCATTCATGCGGCGGTGGGTGGGCTGTTGTCGGAGATGACCGGCGGGGATTTTGCGACAGGCGCGTTGGCGGCTGGTGCGAATGAAGCGCTTGTTGGTGAGATGAACAAATGGTTCAAGGGCAATCCTGAGTTGTTGCTCATGGGGTCGCAGATTGTGGGGGTGCTCTCCGCAACTGCGCTGGGCAATACTGATCAAGAGTCATTGGAAAATGCTTCTTGGGTTGCCAACAACGCGACACAGTACAACTTCCTGAATCATCAGGATGTAAAAGACCTCGAGAAAGCGCTTAAGGAGTGTAAAGACAACTGTGATGCTGTTCGAGCTGAGTTTGCCAAGCGTGATGCGGATAACACGGCGCGGCTCAATAACTGTTGGGCGACCGGCGATTGCGCGCAGATCAAGGCTGAGATTGATGAAGGCTCTCTTGCATTAAATAAACTTTGGGAAAATGACAAATCGGGGATCACAGATCAATTCCTTCATAGCAATATCGCCGACTCGACCAACGCTAGGACGCGAGCGGTCCTCGACCACCTTCCGAAAGGGGATCCTGCTAATGCGGTGAAATTGTTGGCTGCAGCGGGAATTATTGCTCTTGCGCCGGAAGCGATTGGTTTGCTTGGACAGTTGGCCACGAGAGGTGCAGCTACTTGTGCAGCAAACCCAGTGCTGTGCGCGAACGAAGTCGCGATCTGGACCGCTGAGGCAGGAATGTCGGAGGCACTTCCCGTGGGGTTAGGGGCCGCAGCAGGTGGGGCCGCAGCCAAGGAACTGAGTGATCTCCGCGGTTTGATGGAGATCGAAGCGAAAACTGGGGCTAAGCTAACGGCTGAGCAGATTGCGGCAGTCGTTAGGCCGGCAGCGATAGGTTCAGAGGGGGCAGCCACCGTTGGAGGTCAGGCAACCTCTACATTTTTGAAAGATTTTGGCGAGAAAGTTCTTAGTCATAACACCCAGATCGGCGTGCGTAATAGTAAGGCGGGGACGATTTCTGGTGCTCATAACAGCGATGCCTTCCTGGAGTCGGTTGAAAAAACAGGGGCAAAAATCTCCAACAAAACTACGGATGTCCGTTATCCTGGCCTTGTGGAGTATAGTTATCAGTTGCCTAAAACTAACACTCGGGGCGAGTTGGTCGGTGGATACAAGTCCAAATCTACCAAAACAACTTATGATTCGAAGATTCTGTCAGATATCAAGGTGGCTGATATGTCGAGCAGGGCGGCAGTCGAAGCTGGCTCTTTGTTCAGAACTAATCCAGCCACGAGGGAGGCCAGTATCAAAGTTGATGGTTATTACTTTCAAGTGACGCGTGATAGCAAAACTGGAGATATAACAAACTCATTTATTACTATGCCGCCGAGGACGAAATAATGGCTGATTTGGTTTGGTTAGAGGTTCTCAAGGAATCATTTTCTTCAACTGACGCAGATTATGAGGGTCTTTACGAGTTAATTGAGGCTTCTATCGTAAGAGGGAGGACTAATTTTCCTGCGTTCATCTACGACGCTTCGCAGGGACATGGGTTCTCAGTGGCTGAAGGTTTTTTTTACTCGCTTGATCAGGATTGGGACGATCCAGAAGAATTCAATGAGGTAAGTTTCTTCTTGGGGGAAGCGTTAACTTCTAGCATACCTGTGGCTGACTACGTTTCTCTGATGAAAATTGCAGCTGATGTTTATTCTGCTTACTTTCCAGATGAACGCGATGGAGTTCAAAGGTCTGCTGAAAGATTAGAAAAGCGTTATTCACAACAAATGGAGGAGATAAACGGGGACAGACCACCTTTCAATTCTCGTCCAGCGTAAAAGCGGTGGCGACCTGAAGCTCAATGCCGGTCGCGACATCAACGTTGTCGCCATCGCCGAAGCTACCGGCAACCTTACCGCCGAGGCCAAGCGCGATATCTCCCTGTCTCGGCCGGTGATGAACACAACGTCGAAATCCACAGCAGGCACGGCAAGAAACGCGTCCATGAAGAGGACGACTACTCTTTTCAGGAAGCTGCTGATTCATCGCCGGCGGCGACGCAAATACCAGCCCGGACCTCGACACCACACTGGTCGCGGGGAAGATCTGCACAGGCAACGAAGCCTACGTCTACGCCGGTAATGATCTGAACCTGCTGGCCGCGCAAAACAAGGGCCGCACCCTCTACGACATGAAGGAGTAAAACGTGTCTGTCCGCCGTTTTCTCAAGTAAGGTGATTGGAACAAACGTCTGATGCGCTCCAATCTCGACAATCAAAATAAATGTTCGGGATGGTGGGATCCAGACTGCGTTCTCGTACTGGTTAGGAATGGTTATGAGCAGTGGCGGCACGATAATAGAACGATTTGTGGCCCAAGAGTTGGACGACAGCGTTCGCTCTATTTTGAAAAACGCCTTTGATGAGCGGGTTTGCTCAGAGAGCATTCTGTTCAGGGCGTTCGAGTTTAATTGCTTTGACGTTTCTTTAGACTTTGAAAAAGGCATCGTCACATTGCAAGATGTACTCTCCGCTAGAGAAAGTAGCGTTCTTGATATACCGATACGTGATTTTATCTCTGCTTGTGGTTTGAATGTCTCTTGTAAATTGTAGAGGCCTAGATGTGATCTGACACCGGCCTAGCACCCAGATAAACGGGGACAGACCACGTTTAAAACGCATTCCAAAACGTGATCTGTCCCCGTTTCCCCGAGTCGGCGCAACATATTGAAGATGCCATCGGGGGGTAAATGGGGACAGACCACGTTTAGAAAGCACTCTGAAAACGTGGTCTGTCCCCGTTACCTCTCTACCGCAGTGGAGTTTGTGCCAAAATGGACGCGAAACAGCTCGGGTCAGATCGATGCTTTTACCTCTCCCGCAGAAGCAATAAAAATGCTTGAAGTCAATGGTTATAGCAGGACATTCTCACAAGACGGAAAAGTTTCAATATTGACCAAGGGAGATAGGACCTATAGGTTCTATCCAGAGTCGACGTCGACTAAAGAACCAACTGCATCGCTGGATATTGCAGGTATCAAAAAAACGATTGTCAAAATCCGATTCAAGGGTAACTAAATGAGCCTCACCAAACTCGAACATCAAGAGCTAAATCAGATAACCGCGATGTTATCGAATCGTCTTGAACTGAATAAAGATTTGCCCGAAATGGTTTTTCGAGATTCAGGATTAGAGTTTTATTTTTTTGAGAGGCCTCTTTTGAGCAATGTTGATGTACTCGATAGTTTGCTCTGTTCTAGCTTTAAAGTTTTTTCGACGAGTGCGTTTGCCCTGTTCGATGCGCCGCTGGCTAGCACTTGTTATCTTTTTGATGGGGAGAATACTCAAGAAGATGTTGAGGAGTTAAGCGTGGGGTTTCGAGATTTTTTCAAGGGTACAGTAAATTATCCGGTTGTCATGGGTAATGTGAGTTTTGATTGGCTATTGTTTGAAAGTGCTTGCGAAGAGTACGGTGTGCTGGCTTTCGATTCACGGCATGCTTCTAGTGAGTTTTCTGAGTGTTTAAGCTGCAACTTGATCAGCTCTGCAGAGTTTCAGAGTCTTAGAGGTTACGATAAAGCCTTGGATAAAATAATTGCAGCTTTTCATGCCTATTTTGAAAAAATATAGATTGTGAATAGTTTTCCTTTCGTGAGGTGGAACAAATAAATCGCTCTTCGCGTTATACATTTCATACGGATCCTCATACTCATACCTACCAGTACGGGCCGGGCAAGGGTGGCAATGGACAACATACGAGGATCAACCACTGAGCAATCTCAAAGCACTGAATGGCTTTCTACGTGAATACGTTTATGTGGAAAGTCTTCATCTGGATTCCGAAGATGGACTTAGCGGTTACAACCTGTTGATGACGCTGGCGAAGTCTGCGGATCCTGGAGCAGCGACTATCGCGGTCATATTTTTTAACGTGGGCGGTTTGAACGTGCGGGGATTTGGTGGTGGCTTGACACAGTTCATGGACCTTTGCGTGTCGCGGGTTGAAGGCGGACTGGATCGTATCCGGTATGAGCTGGTTGATGAGGAAGAAGAAAAAATAGCCTTCAACTTCCACTCCTTCAAAGTGCTCAGCGAGGACCGTGGCAGCGGCGAATAGGCTGCGAAAGCCAGGTTGCACAAGTCGATGCTGTTTCCAAAGAAACGCCCCGTCTGAAGCGGGGCGTTTTTTTTGGTTTAACCTGCGAAACCTTTAGCGAAACGCCGGCACCACATGCTTGATAAACAACTCCAGCGATTTCTTCTTCTCTTCATGCGGCAAGCTGTTGTCACACCAGAAGCTGAACTCATCCACCCCCAGTTCCTGGTAGTACTTGATCCGCAGAATGATCTCTTCCGGCGTGCCGATCATCGCGGTCTTGTGCAGGCTTTCCAGCTCAAACTCCGGACGTCCGGCAAACTTCTCTTCCGGGCTCGGCGCGAGGAAGCCATTGACCGGTGTCTGCTTGTTACCGAACCACGCATCAAAGGTGCGATAGAAACGTGAGATCGCTTTCGCGCCGACTTTCCAGCCGTCCGGGTCGTCGGCGGTGTGCACGTGGGTGTGGCGCAGTACCATCAATTGCGGACGCGGCACGTCTGGGTTGTTGTCCAGCGCGGTCTGGAATTTGTTCTTCAGGTCGAGGACTTCTTCGTCGCCTTTCATCAATGGCGTGACCATGACGTTGCAGCCGTTGGCGACGGCGAAGTTATGCGAGTCGGGGTCGCGGGCGGCGATCCACATGGGTGGGTTGGGCTTCTGGATCGGCTTCGGCACGCTGGTGGAGGTGGGGAATTTCCAGATGTCACCGTCGTGGGCGTAGTCGCCTTGCCACAGGGCGCGGACCACCGGGACCATTTCGCGCAGGGCCTGGCCGCCGCTGGAGGCGGGCATGCCGCCGGCCATGCGGTCGAATTCAACTTGATAGGCGCCGCGCGCGAGACCGACTTCCATGCGGCCGTTGCTGATCACGTCGAGCAGGGCGCATTCGCCGGCGACGCGTAGCGGGTGCCAGAACGGCGCGATGATGGTGCCGGCGCCGAGGTGGATGGTCGTGGTTTTCGCTGCGAGGTAGGCCAGCAGCGGCATCGGGCTTGGGGAGATGGTGTATTCCATGGCGTGGTGTTCGCCGATCCACACGGTGCTGAAACCGCCAGCCTCGGCCATCAGGGTCAGTTCGGTCAGGTCTTCGAACAGTTGGCGGTGGCTGACGCTTTCGTCCCAGCGTTCCATGTGTACGAACAGGGAAAATTTCATGACGCTACCTCGAGTCTTTTGTAATTGGCCGGTCGTGTGCGGGCCTGTCGAACTGACGTGAACGCGTTGCGCTCGCGAGTCTTCTCACCATTCAGGCACGCCTTCGAGGACGGCTGTTCGGTTGATTGAATATTGGTATACCATAATACGGAATATCCGCAAAATATTTCTGACCGACACTTCGAACAAGGAAGGCGCAAGCAATGAACATAAAACAAAAACTGACTCTGGCGTTTGCGGTAATCGCCAGCCTGCCGGTGTTGCTGGTGGCAGCGCTGATCATCCTCAATGTCCGCGAGGGCGCGCGCGACACCTTTACCGACAGCACCGGGCGCGAGGTGCGTCAGGTGGAAAACGCGATGCAGCTGTTCTTCGAGGGCATCAGCCAGAACGTTGCTTACTTGGCCGAGCATCCGCAACTGCAGAGCATCGACACCAGCCTCAAACGCTACCTGAGCAGCGACGCCGCGCAAGTGCCGATGGGGCCGCAGGATCAACAGCTGTTCAAGCTGTTCGACGGTCTGGCCAAGGCGCATCCGGCCTATACCTATCTGTCCGTCGGCACCGAGCAGGGCGGTTATCTGTTCTGGCCGGGCGATGCGAAGTTGGCGAACTACGATCCGCGCACCCGGCCGTGGTACAAAACCGCGATGGCCAACCCCGGCAAAACCTTGCGCACCGAGGCCTATTACTGGGCGGCGGATGACGTGGTGCTGGTGAGCACCGTGCGCAGTTTTAACAACCAGTTGGGCAGCAATGCCGGCGTGGTCAATATCGATGTGTCGCTCAAGCAGTTGACCGATCTGGTCAAGCAGATCCGCCTCGGCGAGAGCGGTTATCTGATGTTGATGGAAGCCAACAACACCGTGCTGGTGGACCCAAGCGATCCGGCGCACAACTTCAAGAAACTCAGCGATCTCGGCGACGGTTATCAGCAACTGGCCGAGGCGGGCAAAGGCCTGGTCGAGGTGCAACTGGCCGGCGAGGATTACATGGCGCTGGTCTGGCCCTCGCAGGCGTTGGGCTGGCGGTTTGTCGGCTTGGTCAAGGCGAGCGAAGTGATGGCGGGGGCGACGCGTTTGACCTGGCTGATCGGCGCTATCGCTGTGGTTTGCGCATTGTTGTTCGCGATGGCCGGCGCGTGGTTTGCCGGACTGATGGTCAAGCCGATTCGTGGTGTCGCCAGTGGTCTCGAAGGCATCGCGCAAGGCGAGGGCGATCTGACTGCGCGACTGGAAGTCCGTGGGCAGGACGAAACCGCGCAACTGGCCGGCTGGTTCAACCAGTTTCTCGAAGCGATTCGTACGTTGATTCAGCGCATCGGCCAAGCAGCGGGGCAGATTCACAGCAGCTCCGGCAGCGCCACCGAGGTCTCGGCGGAAATGGCCGACGTGGCTTCGCGTCAGCGTGAGGCGGTGGACATGGTTTCTACGGCGTTTCACGAAATGGTCGCCACTTCCAACGAGGTTGCGCGCTCGTGCAGTCAGGCGGCCGACTCGGCAGACAACGGTCAGCGTCAGGCTCACACCGGGCAGCAGCAGATCGACGCGGCGGTGAGTAATGTCGGGCGTTTGAGTCAGGAGATCGGCCACAGCGCCGAGTCGATGCAGCAACTGGAGCAGGACAGCAACGACATCCAGTCGATCCTCGGCACGATTCGCTCGATTGCCGAGCAGACCAATCTGCTCGCGCTCAACGCCGCCATCGAGGCCGCGCGCGCCGGTGAACAGGGCAGGGGCTTTGCCGTGGTCGCCGATGAAGTCCGGGCGCTGGCCAAACGCACCTCGGACTCGACCGGTGAGATTGACGCACTGCTGGGCAATCTGGCGCGGCGCACCCACCAGATGGGCAAGCAGATGCACGCCAGCCTTGAGGTGTCGCAGGAAACCGTGGTGTCGATCAACGAGGCGCGGGCGAGTTTTGAATTGATCCGTGAATCGGTCGACGTGATCCGCGACATGAACACCCAGATCGCCACGGCGGCGGAGGAACAGCATCAAGTGGCGGAGGACATCAATCGGCACATCAGCCAGATTCATGGTGATGCGCAGTTAGTGGCGAGCCTGGCGGATTCGACTCGCCAGGATGCGCAGAACCTGACGGCGTTGTCGCAGACGTTGAATCAGTTGGTGAGCCGGTTTAGGACCTGACACGGTCGCCCAGGCAACACCAAAACTTGTGGGAGCGAGCTTGCTCGCGAAGGCGTCGGGTCAGTCAAAAATGTAACAACTGACCCATCGCATTCGCGAGCAGGCTCGCTCCCACATGGATTTTCGGCGGATGTGAAAATCACGCCACAACCGGCAACGCACCCATCTTGCCGTGGCAATACACCAGCGGCCCGGCGACCTGCTCGGGGACGATCAGGTTCTTCACTGCGCCGACCATGATCGCGTGGTCGCCACCTTCGTATTCACGCCACAACTCGCACTCGATCACCGCCGTGGCATTGGCGAGGATCGGGTTACCCAGTTCGCTCAACGTCCACTCGATGCCCTGCGCCTTGTCCTTGCCTTTGCGCGCGAAGGCATAGGCCTCGCTTTGCTGCACGCTGGACAACAGGTGAATCGCAAAGCGTTTGTTCTTGATCAGTACGGGATAGGAGTCGGAGCTGTAGTTGGGGCAGAACAGCACCAGCGCCGGGTCCATCGACAGTGAGCTGAACGCGCTGGCGGTCAGGCCGACGATCTGACCGTCGTCGTCCAGCGTGGTGATAACGGTGACGCCGGACGGGAACGAGCCCATGACTTGTTTGTAAATGGCAGCATCGATCATTGGGTGGTCCTCGGGTGGTGTGACGCGGTTTTTATGGTTAGTAGGTCTGATGGTATACCGTAATACATATCTTGCAAGAGCTTTTCTGGTGAACCGATAAACGTGCCACTTTCGTCGGAAACTCAGTGTTTACGGGGCTTTCAGCTAGCCGGTCAGGGGTGGGATCAGCGAGGATAGCGGATCAGACAGCGACAGAATCAGCGGATCAGGCTTGTGCAAAGTTTGGAATACCATAATATGGTCTGCATCTGAGGGGCGACCCAAGAGTCCTCCCGGTTTGGCTTCATACAAAGATAAAAACAGACAAACTCGAGTTCATGCATATGTCCCAGATGTCCCGGCAAGATCCGTTGATCGAGAATCATACGGTCGATTACGTCCCACTCGCGGAACGCCACGGGAAGGCCCGCGATCTGTTCACTCTTTGGTTCAGCACCAACATTGCGCCACTGCCCATCGTCACCGGCGCCATGGTGGTCCAGGTGTTCCACCTCAATCTGTTCTGGGGGCTGCTGGCGATTGCGCTGGGGCATATGATCGGCGGCGTGGTGATTGCGCTGGCCTCGGCCCAAGGCCCGCGCATGGGAATTCCGCAAATGGTCCAGAGTCGCGGTCAGTTCGGTCGTTATGGCGCACTGCTGATCGTGTTCTTTGCGGCGCTCATCTACATCGGTTTCTTCATTTCCAACATCGTGCTGGCCGGTAAATCCATTGTCGGCATTGCGCCCTCGGTGCCAGTGCCGCTGAGCATTCTGATCGGCGCGCTGGCCGCCACCGCGATCGGTGTGATCGGCTACAACTTCATCCACACCCTCAACCGCATCGGCACCTGGGTGATGGGCGGCGCGTTGCTCGCCGGGTTCATCTACATCTTCGCCCATGACTTGCCGGCAGACTTCCTGACGCGCGGCAGTTTCAATCTCTCCGGTTGGCTGGCGACGGTGTCGCTAGGGATCATCTGGCAGATCAGCTTCTCGCCGTACGTCTCCGACTATTCGCGATATCTGCCAGCAGACATCGGTATCGCCAAACCCTTATGGGCGACGTATCTGGGCGCGACGCTGGGCACGATTCTGTCGTTCAGTTTTGGCGCGGTGGCAGTGCTGGCGACGCCGGAAGGCACTGAAGCGATGGCGGCGGTCAAGCAGTCTACCGGCTGGCTGGGGCCGATTCTGATGGTGCTGTTTCTGCTCAACATCATCAGCCACAACGCGCTCAATCTGTATGGCGCGGTGTTGTCGATCATCACCTCGATTCAGACCTTCGCCAGCCAGTGGACGCCGAGCATCAAGGTGCGCGTGGTGCTGTCGAGCGTGATCCTTGCCGGATGCTGCGTGGTCGCCCTCGGCGCTTCGGCGGATTTCATTTCCGAGTTCATTGGACTGATTCTCGCGCTGTTGCTGGTGCTGGTGCCATGGGCGTCGATCAACCTGATCGACTTCTACCTGATCAAGCGCGGCAACTACGACATCGCCTCGATCTTCCGCGCTGACGGCGGGATCTACGGGCGCTTCAACCTGCACGCGATCATTGCCTATTTCATCGGCATCATCGTGCAGCTGCCGTTTGCCAACACCTCGCTGTACGTGGGGCCGTACGCCAACTTGGTGGAAGGTGCCGACCTGTCCTGGCTGGTCGGTCTGGTGGTAACGGTGCCGCTGTATTACTGCCTCGCAACCCGTGGTCAGGCGCAGCAGAGCAGGGCGGCCAGGCTCGGCTATACCGACTGATCCCAACGGCAACACAGCAATGCCCGGCCCAGTGCCGGGCATTTTTGTGTGCGTATCTCGGCGGTCAAGCAAATTGGCCATATCGATCCCCTTTTGGCCTGCCGCCTACTGTCATCGCGCTACGCTGTCAGCAAGAATCGAAACCATAACAACAGGCTCGACCTTTTTTGCCCTTGGCTAGCGTTACTGCCACTGCCGTGTACAGAACATAAAAACCATCGATCTCACGTCGCATTCGGGGAAACAACCATGGTCACGATCAAACGCATTCTGGGCGCCACCGTGTGTGGCCTGACGCTGCTGGCCAGCGCCGTCCAGGCCGAGCAGCGCGAACTGCGGGTGTACAACTGGGCGGATTACATTCTGCCGTCAGTGCCCAAGGACTTCGCCGAGCAAAGCAAGATCAAAGTGACCTGGGATACCTTCGACACCAACGAATCCCTGGAAGCCAAACTGCTCACCGGCAACTCCGGTTACGACCTGGTGGTGCCGTCCAATCAGTTCATCGAAACCCAGATCAAGGCCGGCGTGTTCCAGAAACTCGACAAGTCGAAATTGCCGAACTGGCAGCACCAGGATCCGGCCCTGCTCAAATTGCTCGACGCCAACGACCCCGGCAACCAGTACGGCGTGCCGTACATGTACGGCACCGTGCTGATCGGCTTCAACCCGGCCAAGGTCAAGGCCGCCCTGGGCGAAAATGCGCCGGTAGACAGTTGGGATCTGGTGTTCAAGCCCGAGAACATGGAAAAGCTCAAGGCCTGTGGCGTGGCGATGCTCGATTCGCCGTCGGAGATCCTGCCGCTGGCCCTGCATTACCTCGGCCTCGACCCGAACAGCCAAAACCCGGCGGACTATGAAAAGGCCAAGGCCTTGATGATGAAGATTCGCCCTTACGTGACCTACTTCAACTCGGCCAAGTACATGACCGACATTGCCAACGGCGACATCTGCGTGGCGATCGGTTATTCCGGCAGCTTCTACCAGTTCGGCAATCGCGCCAAAGAGGCGGGCAATGGCGTGGTGGTCGACTGGCGTTTGCCGAAGGAGGGCGCGCCGATCTGGTTCGACACGTTCGCCATTCCGAAGAGCGCGAAGAACGTCGCCGAGGCCCACGAATTCCTCAACCACTTGCTCGACCCGAAAGTGATCGCACCGATCAGCGATTTTCTCGGTTACCCAAATGCCAACAAGGACTCGATGCCGCTGGTCAACAAGGACATCACCGACAACCCCAACCTGACCCCGACCAGCGAAGCGCTGAAAACCCTGTATGTGGTGCAGCCGTTGCCGCAGAAAATGGAGCGGGTGCGCACGCGGGTGTGGACCAGTATCAAATCCGATAAATAAGAGCATCGCACTTCAAATGTGGGAGCGAGCCTGCTCGCGAAAGCGGGGTGTCATTCAACTCCTATGTTGAATGATCCGGCGTATTCGCGAGCAGGCTCGCTCCCACAGGTAGGGTTGTGTGGTGTCATTCGGTGCGGCGTTCAGCCTCGCGGCTGGTCGCCAGACTCAACAGCACCGACCCTAGAATCACCGACCCGACGATTGCCAGCGACCATTCCACCGGCATGTGGAACCACGGCATCAGCACCATCTTGCCGCCGATGAACACCAGTACGATCGCCAAGCCATACTTGAGCAGGTGAAAGCGATCAGCCATGTCCGCCAGCAGGAAGTACAGCGCGCGCAGGCCCATGATCGCGAAGATGTTCGAGGTGAAGACAATGAACGGGTCGGTGGTGACGGCGAAGATCGCCGGGATGCTGTCGACCGCGAACATCAGGTCGCTGGCCTCGATCAGCACCAGCACCAGGAACATCGGTGTTGCCCAGCGAACGCCGTTCTGCAGGATGAAAAACTTCTCGCCGTGAAAGCCACTGGTGATGCGCATATGCCCGCGAACCCAGCGCAATATCGGATTCTTTTCCAGATCCGGTTGATGATCAGCGAACACCAGCATCTTGATCCCGGTGATGATCAGGAACACACCGAAGGCATACAGCAGCCATTCGAACTGCGACACCAGCCACACCCCGGCAAAAATCATGATCGCGCGCATGACAATCGCGCCGAGCACGCCGTACAGCAGCACCCGCCGCTGCAATTCCGGTGGCACGGCGAAGTAGCTGAAGATCATCACGAAGATGAACATGTTGTCGATCGACAGGGACTGCTCGATCAGATAACCGGTGAGAAATTCCAGGGTTTTCTGTCGGGCGATTTCACTGCCGAATTCGCCATGCAGATACCACCAGAGCAACCCGGCGAAGCTCAGCGCCAACAGGCACCAGGCAACCACCCAGGCCGACGCTTCCCGCACCGACACCCGGTGCGCCTTGCGCCCACCGAAGACAAACAGGTCCAGGGCCAGCATGGCCAGAACGAAGATGATGAAGGCACCCCACATCCAGGGTTCGCCGATGTTGATGTTCGTGGCAGGCATGGCACGCTCCCTGTCTTTTTATTTGCAGCAAGCACATCTCCTGTGGGAGCGAGCCTGCTCGCGAATGCGATGGAACAGCGAAGTTGAGGTTGCTGACCCACCGCGTTCGCGAGCAGGCTCGCTCCCACAGGGATCATCTTCTCTTCTCGATCAAAGTCAGACGGGGCCATGCTAGCGACGGATCTGGAGCAAAGAAAAATCGTTTATTTCTGACTGACAGTTCGGCAAAAACGAAGTGTCAGCGGAAAAACTCCCCCGGCGTCTCGCCAAACTGCTGACGAAATGCGGCGATAAACGCCGAGGTCGAGTCGTATCCACAAGCCAGCGCAACATCGGTCACACGCTCGCCTTTTTCCAGCGGGGTCAGGGCGCCAAGCAAGCGCAGGCGCTGGCGCCAGGCGCGGAAGGTCAGGCCGGTGTCGCGCAAAAACAGCCGTGTCAGAGTCTTTTCGGTGACACCGAATTTTTCGCTCCAGTGGCTCAGCGTGGTCTGCTGCTCCGGGTGTTGCTCCAGGCTCTGATAGATCTGCTTCAGGCGCGGGTCTTGCGGCAGCGGCAGCATCAGGTCGATGGTCGGTGCGTCGGCGAGTTGATCGAGGATCACCTCGGCCAAGCGTCCGTCAGGGCCACTCTCGTCGTATTCCACCGGGACCTGACTGAAGGCGCGAATCAATTCCCTGAGCAGCGCGCTGACGCCGAGCACATGGCAATGCTCAGCCGCCCAACCGGTGACGCTGCTATCGATGTACAGGCTGCGCATTTCCGTATGCGGTGCGCTGAACACCCGGTGCGGCTCGCCGGCCGGAATCCACACCGCACGTTCCGGCGGCGCGACAAAACGGCCGGCGCTGGTCTGCACTTCGAGCACGCCCTGAATCGCATAGGACAACTGCACCCACGGATGACTGTGGCGGCGGGTGAGGGCGCGATTGGGCAGCGATTCGGTGCGTCCGTACACCGGGCGCGGCAGGCTGGGCAACCCGGGAACACTGCGGCGGACGCTTTTGCTATGTCCTTTAGGCGGCATCTTGCGGCTCTTCGGCGTTAGTCGGTAATTGCCAGTCACGTTAGAGTCGTCGGTACGCACTGGCAACCCCCGGATGAATCTCATGACGCGCCCACGTTTTCTGCCCGATAACTTCACGCTGACCTTGATCGGCGTTGTGCTGCTGGCGAGCTTCCTGCCGGCCAGCGGCCAGGTCGCGGTCGGCTTCGGCTGGCTGACCAACATCGCCATCGCCCTGCTGTTTTTCCTGCACGGCGCCAAGCTGTCGCGCGAATCGATCATCGCCGGCGCTGGCCACTGGCGTCTGCATCTGCTGGTGTTCGGCCTGACCTTCGTGCTCTTCCCGATTCTCGGTCTGGCGCTGAAACCGCTGTTGTCACCGCTGATCGGTGATCAGCTGTACATGGGCATGCTCTACCTCTGCGCATTGCCCGCCACCGTACAGTCGGCGATCGCGTTCACTTCGCTGGCGCGAGGCAATATTCCGGCGGCGATCTGCAGTGCGGCCGCGTCCAGTCTGTTCGGGATTTTTCTTACGCCGCTGCTGGTGACTTTGCTGCTCAACGTCCACGGCGACGGCGGCTCGACCCTCGATGCGATCGTGAAGATCAGCGTGCAATTGCTCCTGCCGTTCATTGCCGGGCAGATCGCCCGCCGCTGGATCGGCGCGTGGGTAGGGCGCAACAAGAACTGGCTGAAATTCGTTGATCAGGGTTCGATTCTGCTGGTGGTGTACGGCGCATTCAGCGAAGCCGTCAACGAAGGCATCTGGCAGCAGATTCCGTTGTTCGAGTTGCTCGGCCTGGTGGTGGTCTGCTGCATCCTGCTGACGCTGGTTCTGGTGGCATCAATTCTGTTGAGCAAAGCCTTCGGCTTCAATCAGGAAGACCGCATCACCATCCTGTTCTGCGGCTCGAAAAAGAGCCTGGCCACCGGCGTGCCGATGGCGCAGGTGTTGTTCGCCGGCAGCACCATCGGCGTGCTGATTCTGCCGCTGATGCTGTTCCACCAGATTCAGCTGATGGTCTGCGCGGTGCTGGCGCAGCGCTATGCGAAACGGCCGGAGTCGGTGCCGGATCTGATGGCGCAGGTTGATCCATAAAAGGGTTCACAGACCCGAATACTTGACCGCCGCTGCCGCCCGCGTCGGCACGTCCAGCGTGCGCAACAACGAAGACACATGGATCCTCACCGTGAACGGCGAAATATCCAGTTCACGGGCAATTTCCTTGTTGGTCTTGCCTTGCGCAATCAACCGCAGCACGTCCTGCTGACGCGGCGTCAGCGCCGTCGTAGTTTCCAGCGGCAACAAGCCGGACGGCGCCGACTTCACCAGCACCTCACCTTCACGGATCGCCAGAATCGCCTGGCCAATTTCATCCGGCGCAATGTTCTTGCCGATAAAACCGTCAATGCCCGCCGCCATGACTTCACTGATCAGCGTCTGATCGTCAACCATCGACACCACGATCAGCGTGGTGCGCGGCAATCGTTGGCGCAAGTCGGCGAGTTGAGTGATGCAGGTCAGTCCGGGAAAACGCAGATCGAGCATCAGCGTGTCCGGCTCGTCGCCCTGTGGCAGCAGCTTGAGCACCGCGTCGAAGTCGCCAGCCTCGCAGGTATCCGCATCGGGCAGCAAGCGCTGCACGGTGCGCAGCATCGCCTCGCGAAACAGCGGGTGATCGTCGGCTATGATGATCCGGCACGTCATGACGCGACCCTCCCTGGGTCAGGCGTGATTCAAGGCCTGCACCTTAGCACTGGACGCGAAGGTTGCCTGTAGGCTGCTTCCGAAACTGACGATTGCTGCACAAGGACGTTTACCATGAAGTTCGAAAAAAATACCGAACTCGACCAGGCCAACCTGCGCATTATCATCGCTGCCATTGCGGTGGTTTACATGGTCGTGCTGGGTTTTCTGCCGGGCCATCGCTTCGATACCTACCTGCCGGTCATCACTTACATTGTCTTGTTTCTGCTGGCTTCGATCGCGTTCCGCCAAGCCATTGCGCGTTGGCCCGGGCATTATCCGGCGCGGCGGATTTTTGCCATGGTCCACGATTACACCGGCACCTGTTTTGGACTGGTGATCGGCGGCGAAGCGGCGCTGCCGTTGTATGCGGTGATGGTCTGGGTCAATCTCGGCAACGGCATGCGCTACGGCTCGCGCTATCTGGCAATCGCCACCGGCCTTGCATTGGTGGCGCTGCTGGTGGTCTATCGCCTGACGCCGTATTGGCAGGCGCAGCCGTTCATGGTGCTGATGCTGCTGATCACCAGCACGGTGATTCCGTTTTATGCGCACTTGCTGCTTGAGCGCACGCGCAAGGCGTCGGAAGAAGCGCTGGCGGCTAACCTGGAAAAGTCGCGGTTTCTGGCGCAGGCCAGTCATGACTTGCGTCAGCCAATTCATTCCATCGGACTGTTTACCGCGTGTCTGCGAGAGTCGCGCCTGGGCGATGACGAGCGGCGGCTGGTCGATAACATCGACCGCTCACTGCTCAACGTCTCGCAATTGTTCCGCTCGATTCTCGACCTCTACACCCTCGATAACGGTCGGATCGAAGCGAAAATGCAAACGCTGAATCTCGGTGAATGGCTTGCGGATCTGATACGCCAACACCAGGAAGCGGCCCGTTGGGCAGGCGTCGAGCTGCGGCTGCGACCGTGCAACCACTGGGTCAGAACCGACCCGGCGCTGCTCGCGACCATGGTGCAGAACGTGCTCTCCAACTGCTTCAAATACGGCGCGCAACGACCCGTGCTGATCGGCGTGCGTAGACGTGGGGCAGGGCTGGCCATCGTCATCCATGACCGTGGCAACGGCATTGCCGAAGAGCATCTGCACAAGGTTTTCGAGGAGTTTTATCGGGTACGGCAAGTGCGCGACAAAGATGTCGAGGGCGTCGGGCTGGGCCTGTCGATCATCAAGCGTCTTGGTGAACTGATCGATGTGCACGTTGCTCTGCGTTCACGGTTGGGACGCGGCACCGCTGTGACGCTTGCGGGGTTGCCGATCGTGGCGGCGCCGCAGTCACCGGTGGTTCGCAGTGAAGCGCGGCAGGCAGGTTTGTTGACCGGGCTGAAGGTGTGTCTGGTCGAGGATGACCGCAACGTGTTGCTCGCGACTTCGGCGTTGCTCGAACGCTGGGGCTGCGTGGTGCAGGCCGAGTGGTCGGCTGAAGGCCTGGTCACCGACTGCGACATCATCGTCGCCGACTATGACCTGGGCACTCACGCCACTGGCATCGAATGCATTGACGAAGTGCGCAGGCGGCGCGGTTGGGCAGTGCCGGCGATGATCATCACCGGGCATGACGTCGAGAAGATTCAGGCTGCCTTGCATGACCGGCAGATTGCGATTCTGTCGAAACCTGTGCGCCCGGCCGAGTTACGCGCGACGTTGCGCGCCCTGCGTGATCGACAAGGCGCAGCGGTTGAACAGATGCTGTAAAGGCCGATGTAAACGGGCGGCTCAGGAGCTCGCCCGTTATTTCGCGGCGATTATTGTGGGCTGTTGAACTGGTCGGAATAGCTGCCGGTCATCAGCGCCGATGCCACGCGATCAGAACCGACTCCGACCCGGGAGTAGGCCACTCGGTTGACGCCGGTGCGGTCGGCCCCATCCGCTGCCAATGCTCCGGCACCGACGCGATCAGCGCCATCGGCAGCCACCGCGCCCGCGCCGACGCGATCAGCGCCATCGGCGGCCACCGCGCCGGCACCGACGCGATCAGCACCATCGGCAGCCACCGCGCCGGCGCCGACGCGATCAGCACCATCGGCAGCCACCGCGCCGGCACCGACACGATCAGCGCCATCGGCAGCCACCGCGCCGGCACCGACACGATCGGCGCCATCGGCAGCCACTGCGCCAGCGCCGACGCGATCAGCACCATCGGCAGCCACCGCCCCAGCACCAACATGATCAGCCCCATCCGAAGCCAACGCCTGCGGTTGCGCCGCCAAGACATTCGGCACCACAACGCTGGCCGCTACCGCAAGAAGCACGCCTGACAACAACTTGTATTTCATGGTTTTCTCCACGACCCAGCAGCCAGAATGCGATGAGATGTCGTCCGTTGCGTATGCCCGGAGCAGTTACTCATTGGCTTGGGTTTTACCTGGTTGGCGAAAGGCACGGGCACACCGAACGGCGTGCGGGTGTCGAGATAATTTTGATCGAGCCGATTGAGTATAGGATCGGCCTCGGGAACTGCCACGGCGGGGAGATCGACGGACAAAAAAAGACGAAGCCCGCATCGTGCGGGCTTCGTTGTGTGGAGCTGTTTACATTTTTGCCAGCGCCTGAGCCAGGTCGGCGCGCAGGTCTTCAACGTCCTCAACCCCAACTGACAACCGCACTGATCAGAGCCTTCAGCCACGACGTAGTTGAGCAATTCGCCAATCAACCACAGGCGTTCGACTCACTGGCTCGGCTCAAGCTAATTGGTGAGCGCAGGCCGAAGGCCGGAAACGTTTGGGATTGAAGCCCGAAAGGGTGAAACGGGCCGGCTGTTTGGCCTAGCTCAACGCGCACCGCGAAAGTCCGGCCCGCAGGGAACGTCAGATGGCACGATCGGCAGTAAGCCATCACTGATCGCATGCGACCATTGCAACGATGGCCTCAGCAACTTGAAGCACGAAGCTTGACACCTGTTTCCGGTCCCGCTGGCCGCTGAGATTAAACGCCTTCAATCGGGTGAGTGACCTTCCATTTTTCGGCAAAAGCTTTGCCTTGCTCGATTTGTTCGGGTGTCATTTTTTCAGAATATTCTTCTAATCTTTCCCGATCATACTCTTTATCAGACTCATCATTATCTAACCCTGCTAAAAGCAACGTAAGGCCATAAGCCTTCACCATATCAAATGGAAAGCCATAGTAATTTGGATTACTTGCATACTCTCGAGCAAGCAAACCGATGCCATTGCTGTCACCCGCCTTCGCAGACTCCTCTAGCCAATACCGGGAAATTGATAGGTCTCCGTTATCTTCATAAATGGAGGCTGCATAGGCAATCATTGCTTTTGGATAGCCATTTTCAGCCGCTCGCTTATACCACTTGTTGATTTCCTTGCGGCGCTGCCCAAACCACCAAAAAAATCCATCACCAGCTGAATAACTCTCGGCAAGCTGATATTGTGCGAATGAGTACCCTCCCTCTGCTGATTTAATCAGCATATTAAAGTCAGAATTGCCTACGTATAACAAATAGGCAGCTTCCATGTCACCGGAAGCAATTTTTTCTCGCGCAATCTTCTCAAATTCTGATTTCCACTCGCGCTGAGTTTTATCTCCCTTCGGGCAGTTCTCAACGATCGTGCATAATTTATCTCCATCATCAAGAGCCAGACGAAGTAGGGAGTTAAAATTTCCTTGATTAGCAGAATGTACTAGCCATTCGCGCGTATCTTCCACCCTGTGGTTTTTTGCATAACGAAGCTCATCCTGTAGATGAAACCACTCTCCTACAACATCCGACTTGGCTACCCAATCATTTAGTTCGCCTAGTTGTTGCAAATCATTTGAGGCAAATTTTTCCATTAAAGTTTTTCTGTACTCTTGATCCCATTCACCTCGGCTTTTTTCCCCTTTGGGACAAAATGAAGCAATAACACACAGCTTGACGTTGTGAGATAACTGATATAGGGAGAATAAATTGCCTTGATTGGCAGAAGCCACGAACCACTTTACAGATTCTTTCGAGTCTAGCGCTTCACTAAGTTCCATTTGTCGAAGTTGTTGCGCCAAATAAAATTGTGCTTCTGCATCGCCAGCCTCAGCGGCAATGCGCAATTCACGCTCTGCATTTTTCTCTTGTTTATATAATGAAATGCCGCGTTCCTTGGCTGCCTGCTGCTCCTGTGAAAGCACTGCCGATGCGGTGACTGAGTTAAATAAAAAAAGTAAACTTAAAATCGATTTGATTAGATTTTTATAATGATTCATTTTCTTCCCTGTGTAATTAACAAGCGAGCGCCGTATTCCATATGCTGTTTGACACCAAGCTGCGAAATGAGGTGGGCGAATGTTGCGACACTTGTGTTGTCGAGTTTGCGCAGCAGCACGGAGCTCTTCATTCGGCAGACTTGATGCCATTTTCAAAAAGACTTGTATGACAATAAAAACGAAAGATCGAAAGGCCACAGGGGGGTTCCCCGTGTGGCGACGGTATTTATCCCCGTTGGGCTGCGATGCAGCCCCCTTCAAAGAGTCACATTTTAGCCAAAGCCTGCGTCAAATCTTCCCGCAGATCCTCAACATCCTCAACCCCCACCGACAACCGCACCAGCCCATCGCCAATCCCCAGCTTCGCGCGAGTTTCCGGCGGGATGGTCGCGTGGGTCATGATCGCCGGATGTTCGATCAGGCTTTCCACGCCGCCCAGACTTTCCGCCAGTGCAAAGATCTGCACGTTCTCAAGAAAGCGCCGTGCGCCGGCCAGATCGCTGTTCAGATCGACGGAAATCATCCCGCCAAAGCCACGCATTTGCCGCTTGGCCAGTTCGTGCTGCGGGTGCGAGGTCAGGCCCGGATAGTAGACGCGTTTGACCTGCGGTTGCTGTTCCAGCCACTGCGCCAGATCCAGGGCGTTGCTGCAATGACGTTCCATGCGCAGCGCCAAAGTCTTCACCCCGCGCAGGGTGAGGAATGCATCGAACGGCCCGGAAATCGCCCCGACGGCGTTTTGCAGGAAACCGAGTTTTTCCGCCAGCTCGTCGTTCTGTCCGACCACGGCAATGCCGCCGATCACGTCGGAGTGGCCGTTGAGGTATTTGGTGGTCGAGTGCAGGACGATGTCGAAACCCAGCTCCAGTGGGCGCTGGATGTAGGGGCTGGCGAAGGTGTTGTCGGCCACGCAGATGATCCCGCGCGCGCGGCAGATGCGTGCAATGGCGGCCAGATCCGACAGGCTCAGCAGCGGGTTGGTCGGGGTTTCGACCATGACCATGCGCGTGTCGTCCTGCAGCGAGGCTTCGAACGCCGACAGATCGGTCAGGTCGACGAAGCTGAAACGGTGCCCGGCGCTGCGCTGGCGAACCTTGTCGAACAGGCGGAAGGTGCCGCCGTACAAGTCATTGCCGGAAACGATGTGTGAGCCGGCGTCGAGCAGTTCCAACACCGTGGAGATCGCCGCCAGCCCCGAGGCGAAGGCGAACGCGCGGGTGCCGCCTTCAAGGTCCGCAATGCAGCGCTCCAGGGCGAAACGCGTCGGGTTGTGCGAGCGGCCGTAGTCGAACCCCTTGTGCACGCCGGGGCTGTCTTGCAGGTAGGTGGAGTTGGCATAGATCGGCGGCATCAGCGCGCCGGTGGTCGGGTCAGGCTCTTGCCCGGCGTGGATCACCCGGGTGGCGAAGCCTTGGGATTTATCGTCGTGCTGACTCATGCAAGGGATCTCCGTAATTGGTTGAGCATGTCGGTGCGGGTGATCAGGCCATGGAAGCCGGAGGCGTCGGCGATGATCGCGACGAGGCCACGGCTGAGCACCGCTTCCAGCTCGGCCAGGGTCGCAGCCGGGGCGAGGGTTTGCAGTTTGTCGGTCATCACGCTGGACACTGACTGGCTGAAGCGCGCGGCATCTTCGTGGACGCCGAGGAGGATGTCGGACTCGTCGATCACGCCCACCAGTTGCTTGCCTTCGACCAGCACCGGCAGTTGCGAAACATCCGCCAGACGCATGCGCTGAAACGCAGTGAGCAGGGTGTCGTCAGGGCCGACGCTGATCACCCGGCCGTCCTCGAAACGCCGTGCGATCAAGTCGCGCAAGTCGCCGTAGCCTTTGCGTTGCAACAGGCCTTGATCGGTCATCCACTGGTCGTTGTAGACCTTCGACAGGTACCGCGTGCCGGTGTCGCAGACGAAGCTGACCACGCGTTTCGGCTCGGTCTGTTCGCGGCAATAACGCAGCGCGGCAGCGAACAGTGTGCCGGTCGATGAGCCGCCGAGAATGCCCTCGGCCTTGAGCAACTGGCGCGCGTGATCGAAGCTTTCCGCGTCGCTGATCGAGTAGGCGTGACGCACGCTGGAGAGGTCGGTGATCGACGGAATGAAGTCTTCGCCGATACCTTCGACCGCCCACGAACCGGGCGTCGGCAAGGTACCGTCGCGGCTGTATTGCGCCATCACCGAGCCGATCGGATCGGCGAGGACCATTTCCAGATCCGGTTGCACGCGCTTGAAGAAACGACTCAGCCCGGTCAGCGTGCCGGCCGAACCGACGCCGACGACAATGGCGTCCAGATCATGTTCGGTCTGCGCCCAGATTTCCGGCGCGGTGCTGCATTCATGGGCCAGCGGGTTGGCGGGATTGTTGAATTGGTCTGCGAAAAATGCGCCGGGAATGTCCTTGGCCAAGCGGGCGGCGACGTCCTGGTAATACTCGGGATGGCCCTTGCCGACGTCAGAACGAGTGATGTGCACTTCGGCGCCCATGGCCTTCAAGTGCAGGACCTTCTCGGTGGACATCTTGTCCGGTACCACCAGCACTACGCGATAGCCTTTGGCGCGACCGACCAGCGCCAGACCCAGACCGGTATTGCCGGCAGTGGCCTCGACAATCGTGCCGCCCGGTTGCAGGCGACCGTCACGTTCCGCAGCGTCGATCATCGCCAGACCGATACGGTCCTTGATTGAGCCGCCAGGGTTCTGCGATTCGAGTTTGAGAAACAGCGTGCACGGTCCGGTATCGAAGCGGGTGACCTGCACCAGCGGAGTATTGCCTATCAGCCCAAGCACGGCAGGGCGTGATTCCTTTGACATTTCTTCACCTCTTTATGGTGTTGACCGCGTTCCAATCGCGGGGAAAAGACTCGCGTGCAACTTAGGCGCAGACATCCCCTATCGCAACCTCTAATCCTTGGAAAATCCAGCCATTTGGATCTAACGATAGAACGAAAACTTGCATGTTGCCCTGACGTGTTCTGATCGTTCCCACGCTCCGCGTGGGAATGCAGCCTTGGACGCTCTGCGTCCCTACGGCCAGAAGATCCCAGCCTTCGACAGCTTCTACGGGGTGCCTGTGCATGAGTAGAACTTGTGATGATCTAGAATTTATTGAGTTTGTTTCATCAAGTCCGGTTCCCGACAATACCTGCCATCGAATAAGCATCTGGAGTTGTTTGTCATGGCACTGGCCCATTCCCTGGGATTTCCGCGCATCGGTCGCGACCGCGAACTGAAGAAAGCGCAAGAGGCGTTCTGGAAAGGAGAACTGAACGAGGCGGGCCTGCGTGACGTCGGGCGTGAGCTGCGCAAGGTCCATTGGGACTTGCAGAAAAACGCCGGCATCGACTTGCTGCCGGTTGGCGATTTCGCCTGGTACGACCAAGTGCTGACCCACTCGCTGATGTTCGGCGTGATCCCCGAACGTTTCCGTCCGCATGACGGCAAAGCTACGCTGCAAACCTTGTTCAGCATGGCCCGAGGCGTCAGCAATAGTTGCTGCAGCGAAGGCCACGCTCAGGAAATGACCAAGTGGTTCGACACCAACTATCACTACCTGGTACCGGAATTCAGCGCCGATCAGCAATTCCAGCTCGGTTGGGAGCAGTTGTTTGAGGAAACCGAAGAGGCCCGTGTGCTGGGGCACAACGTCAAACCGGTGATCATCGGTCCGCTGACCTATCTGTGGCTGGGTAAAACCAAAGGCGTCGACTTCGACAAGCTCGATTTGCTTGACCGCCTGCTGCCGCTGTACGGCCAGATCTTCGCGCGGCTGGCGGCGTTGGGTGTGGAGTGGGTGCAGATCGACGAGCCGATTCTGGTGCTCGATCTGCCGCAGGACTGGAAGAATGCCTTCGAGCGCGCCTACAACCAGATCCAGCGCGATCCGCTGAAAAAACTGCTCGCCACGTACTTCGGTGGCCTGGAAGAAAATCTCGGTCTGGCGGCGAACCTGCCGGTCGATGGCTTGCACATCGATCTGGTGCGCGCGCCGGATCAGTACCCGACCATTCTGGATCGCCTGCCGGCTTATAAGGTGCTGTCGCTGGGTGTGGTCAACGGTCGGAACGTCTGGCGCTGCGATCTGCAAAACGCGCTGGCGACGCTGCGCCATGCTCATGAGCGTCTGGGTGATCGTTTGTGGGTAGCACCGTCCTGTTCATTGCTGCACAGCCCGGTTGATCTGGGCCGCGAAGACCAGCTCGATGCCGAACTGAAAAGCTGGCTGGCGTTCGCCGTGCAGAAGTGCGAAGAGGTCGCCGTGCTCGCTCAAGCGGTCAGCGAACCGGAAGCGCCGAAGGTACTGCGTGCCCTCGCGCAAAGCCGTTCGGTGCAGACCAGCCGCGCTGCCTCGCCGCGTATTCACAAACCGGCGGTACAAGCGCGGGTCGCGGCGATCACTGCCAAGGATGCGCAACGCCAATCGCCGTTTGCCCAGCGTATCGCCAAACAGCGCGGCAAGCTCGACCTGCCGTTATTCCCGACCACCACCATTGGTTCGTTTCCGCAAACGGCGGCGATCCGTCTGGCGCGTCAGGCCTACAAGCAAGGCAAGCTCAGCGCGGCCGATTACACCGATGCGATGCACACGGAGATTCGCCACGCGGTGGAAATTCAAGAGCGCCTCGGCCTGGATGTGCTGGTGCACGGCGAGGCCGAGCGCAACGACATGGTCGAATACTTCGCCGAACAGCTCGACGGCTATGCCTTCACCCGCTTTGGCTGGGTGCAGAGCTATGGTTCGCGCTGCGTCAAGCCAGCGGTGATTTTCGGCGACCTCAGCCGCCCGCAGGCGATGACGGTCGAGTGGATCCGTTACGCCCAAGGCCTCACCGACAAGGTCTTGAAAGGCATGCTGACCGGCCCGGTGACCATGCTGATGTGGTCGTTCCCGCGCGAAGACGTCAGCCGCGAGGTGCAGGCTCAACAACTGGCGCTGGCCATTCGTGACGAGGTGAATGATCTGGAGGCGGCGGGAATCAAAATCGTGCAGATCGACGAAGCGGCGTTCCGTGAAGGCTTGCCGTTACGCCGGGCGCAGTGGCCGGCGTATCTGCACTGGGCGAGCGAAGCGTTCCGCCTGTGCGCCTCCGGCGTGCGCGACGAAACGCAGATCCACACGCACATGTGCTACAGCGAGTTCAACGATGTGATCGAGTCGATCGCGGCGATGGACGCCGATGTCATCACCATCGAAACCTCGCGTTCGGACATGGAACTGCTCGAAGCGTTTGAAGCGTTTGCCTACCCGAACGACATCGGCCCCGGCGTGTACGACATTCACTCGCCACGGATTCCCGATGTGACGGAAATGGTCGGCTTACTGCGCAAAGCGGCGCAGCGTATTCCGGTGGAGCGCCTGTGGGTCAATCCCGATTGCGGGTTGAAAACCCGAGGCTGGCCAGAGACCGAAGCGGCGCTGGTGCACATGGTCAGCGCCGCGCGGCAACTGCGCAAAGAGTGGGCCTGACCCTTTACCGCCCGGGAATACATAACCCTGTGGGAGCGAGCCTGCTCGCGAAAGCGGTGTGTCAATCGACATCAATGTTGGATGACCTGACGCCTTCGCGAGCAGGCTCGCTCCCACAGAATTCGCGTTCTCCCCGTCATTCACGGCAACACACAAATCCTTTGTGGGAGCGAGCCTGCTCGCGAAAGCGGTGTGTCAGCCACCCATGCATCAGGCAAGGAAGCGCAATATCGGCGCACCATCGAACGGGTCTGTCAGATAGTGCGCCCTGACCCCGAAAGTCGTCTGTAACCGCTCCGGCGTCAGCACTTGCAGCGGCTCGCCCAGTGCCACCAGACGCCCGCGCTCCAGCACCGCCAGGCGATCACATTTGAGCGCCTGATTGAGATCGTGCAAAGCGATCAGCGTGGTCACCGGCAGTGCGCGCACCACTTGCAGAATGCTCAACTGATGCTGGATGTCGAGGTGGTTGGCCGGCTCGTCGAGCAGCAGGATCTGCGGGCGCTGCGCCAGTGCGCGGGCGATGTGCACGCGTTGGCGTTCCCCGCCGGAGAGGCTGCGCCAGAGGCGGTTGCGCAGGTGCACGGCGTCGACGTCAATCAGCGCTTGCTCGACGATGGCGTCATCGGCGGGCGACCACGGTTGCAGCGCCGACAACCACGGCGTGCGCCCCAGCGCCACCGCGTCGAACACGCGAATGCCATCGTCGGTATCGGCCTGTTGCTCAACCACCGCGAGCGTCTGCGCGATGCTGCGCCGCGACATTTTGCCCAGCGCCTGACCGCCGAGCTGCACATGGCCCGCGCTCGGTTCGCGCAGGCCGGCCAGCAATTTGAGCAGCGTGGATTTACCCGAACCGTTCGGCCCGACAATGCCCAGGGTCTCGCCGCGCTGAACGTCGATGCTGACACCGTTGAGCAACTCGGCACCGCGCACCTTGAAGCTCAACCCAGCACAGCTCAGAACCGTGTTCATCGCGCCGATCTCCGGCCCACCAGAATCAGCGCGAACACTGGCGCGCCGACCAGCGCAGTGATCACGCCGACCGGGATCACCTGACCCTTGATCAGGGTGCGCGACAGCACATCGGCGGCGATCAGAAACACCGCGCCGCCCAGCGCACTGGCGGGCAACAGACGCGCATGGCCGGTGCCGAGCAACAACCGCGCGGCATGGGGAATCACCAGACCGACAAAGCCGATCGAGCCGACAATCGACACCATCACCGCCGTCACCAGCGCGGCGCAGCCAATCAACAGAATCTGCACACGTCGCACTGGAATGCCGAGAGACGCCGCCGAGTCCGCACCAAAGGTGAACGCATCCAGCGCCCGCCGATGCCACAGACAAACAACCAACCCCAACACCGCCACCGGCACCGCCAGCCACACCGACGGCCAGCGCACGCCGCCGAGATTGCCGAGCAGCCAGAACATGATCCCGCGCGCTTGTTCGGAGCTTGCCGAGCGGGTGATCAGAAACGCGGTGAGGGCATTGAACAATTGCGAACCGGCGATCCCGGCCAGAATGATCTGCCCGGTGCCGCTGGCCGAGCCGCTGACCCGCGCCAACAGGATCACCAGCACGAACGCCGTCACCGCGCCGGCAAAGGCACCGACCGACAATGAAATCGCCCCGGCGCCGACGCCAAGCAGGGCGACCATCACCGCGCCAGTCGAGGCGCCAGCAGAAATACCCAGCAGATACGGATCGGCCAACGGATTGCGCAGCAGCGATTGCAGGATCACCCCGCACGTCGCCAGGCCGGCGCCGCAGGCCGCCGCGACCAGCGCGCGGGTCAGGCGATAGTTCCAGACGATACCTTCGTCGATCGGGTCGAGCACATAACCGGCGCCCCACAGCTTGTTGGCCAGCGCCTGCAACACCACGCTCGGCTCGATTGAAGTCTCACCAATCGCCACGCCGCCGATCAGCGCGACCGACAGCGTCAACAGCACCAGCAGCAAACGGCTCAGGCGTCTGCTCATGGCGACAGGTCGTAGCCGTTGATCGCGCTGGCCAGTTGTGCGAGGCCGTCGAAGGTGCGCAGGCTGGCCTGCATGGCCATGGCGTCAAGGATGATGATGCGGTTGTGCTTGACCGCGTCCATGTTGCGCGTCACCGGATCACTGCGCAGGAAGGCGAGTTTCTTCTGATAGTCGTCCGCCGGGAAACGTCGACGATCCATGCGCGCGATCACCAGAAACGTCGGGTTGGCCTTGGCGATGGTTTCCCAGCCGACCGTTGGCCATTCTTCATCCGACTCGACGACGTTGCGCACGCCGAGGGTGCTGAGCATGAAATCGGGAACGCCTTTGTGCCCGGCCACGAAAGGCTCGATGTCCATCTCGGCGCTGGAGAACCACACCAGGGCGCTGACGTCTTTGCGCTGCTGCTTTTTCGCGGTGGCGATCGACTGCGCGAGGCTGGCTTTGAGCTGCTCATTGAGCTGTTCGCCACGCGCCTGCACGTCGAAAATCGCCGCCAGTTGGCTCACGCTTTTGTAGATGCTGTCGATGCGAAACGGTGCCAGCCGCGTCCCGTCCGAACCGACGAGGTTGTCCTTGGCTTCGCAATCGGAGGGCAGCAGGTAGGTGGGAATCTTCAGTTCATGGAACTGCTCGCGAGTGCCGACCGCGCCTTGCGGGCCGACCATCCATTCCAGCTCGACGGCAACCAGCTCCGGGCGTTTAGCGATCACCGCTTCGAAACTCGGCTCGTTGTCGGCGAGGCGCTCGATCGTGTCGTTCTGCGCTTTGTATGTGCCCAGCACGTCGTTGAACCACAGCGAAGTGCCGACGACTTTGTCGCCCAGGCCCAAGGCGTAGAGCATTTCCGTGCCGGCCTGGCCAATGGTCACCGTGCGCGCAGGCGCGTGTTGAAAGGTCAGGCTGCTGCCACAGTTTTCGACGGTCAGCGGATACGCAGTCGGCGCCGCTTGCGCCAGGGGGCAAAGGCTCAGAGCGGTGAGCAGGGTGGCAACGCGGGGCAGCAGCATGGGGCAGTCTCCAGGGGAACCGTACGGGAGCGGGCGGGTACGGTTTGGAAACACACCTCGGGCGCGGTCGTGGAAACTACGCAAGGCCGGCACGGGGAAAATGCGCACGGCACGATGTCCTTCCCGGACACCCCGCCGGTTGGTCAGTCACTGTGCCGGCAGGTCTCCTGACTGATGCGTCATCGCCACGCTCCGGCCTTCCCGGGGTTCACCCAGTGGCAGTCGAGGAGCAGGCTCGGCACCTACAGTTGCGGGGGCAGTTCCGATTGATGCGTGGAGCACCTCGGATTCCCTATTAATTCCGTGTGGAAACCGGCGCGGGCATGGTAGTCGATCAGGCCGCTGATGGGGAGCCGAATCTGCTTCGGCAGCTCCTGCACGGGTGCGTGTTTGCGTGGCGGAGCGTTTGCAATCCGAGGGTAAGCTTGGCTAGTATACGATCCATATACATTTCGTATCGGATATAGACATGGGCATCGTAAAGATTTCAGAGGACATGCACGAGAATCTGCGCATCTCCAGCAACGCCCTCAGCCGGTCGATCAACGCGCAGGCTGAGCACTGGATGCGCATCGGCATGCTCGCCGAGCTGCATCCCAATCTCGACCACAGCGCCATTTGCCGCCTGCTGATCCGCGCCGAACAGAATGGTGGGCTGGATCTGCAACAACTGACTCAGGAAGCCGTCAGCGCATGAGAAACCAGATCAAGATCAACACCCCGGCCGACATCGAAAAATCCCGTGCCGCCGGCAAACTCGCCGCTGAAGTGCTGGCAATGCTGGTGCCGCATGTGAAGGCTGGCGTGACCACCGATGAGCTGGATCGACTGTGCAACGATTACATCGTCAATGTGCAGAAGGCGGTGCCAGCCAATGTCGGTTATCACGGCTTTCCGAAAACCGTCTGCGCGTCGGTCAACGATGTGGTGTGCCACGGGATTCCATCGGGTACGCCATTGAAAGACGGCGACATCGTCAACCTCGACATCGCGGTGATCAAGGACGGCTGGTTCGGCGATACCAGTCGCATGTATGTGGTGGGCGAGGCGACTCCTGAAGCGCAGCACCTGATCAAGACCACTTACGAAGCCATGTGCGCAGGCATCCGTGCAGTGAAGCCGGGCGCAACGCTGGGCGATATCGGTCATGCGATCCAGAGCCTGGCGGAGGCGGAGGGCTTCAGCGTGGTGCGCGAGTACTGCGGCCATGGCATCGGCAAGGTCTATCACGACGAACCGCAAATCCTGCATTACGGCTTTCCCAATCAAGGGCTGAAGCTTAAGGCCGGGATGATTTTCACCGTGGAACCGATGCTCAATGCCGGCAAACGCCATGTGAAGAACATGCCGGATGGCTGGACGGTGCTGACCAAGGATGGCTCCTTGTCAGCGCAGTGGGAGCATATGGTCGCGGTGACGGAGAGCGGGTTCGAAGTGCTGACGGCTTGGCCGGATGAGATTGAAGGGTACCGGGCCATTGGCTAATACCGTGTCGCCTGCTTGCCCTCACCCTAGCCCTCTCCCAATGGGAGAGGGGACTGACCGAGGTGTTGTTGCGAGATACGCCGACGTGCGATACCGAGTCGAACTTACATTTTGAACAGCATGAAGATCGGCTCCCTTTCCCCCTCGCCCCCCGTGGGGGAGAGGGCTGGGGTGAGGGGGTAGATCCAACTGACTCAGCGCAATCAGTGAGCCCCGGCAGCCTTGTTCAAATCGCTCTCGGTCCACTCGGTATAAACACAAGCATCCGCCGTCGCCCAGCGCACTCGTACCGGATCGCCGGCCTTGAGCGGCATGCCCGCTGCCGATAGCGCTTTCACCGTCATCGACGTCCCGCCCGCAGTCACCACGCTGCACGTCTGGCTTTCACCGAGAAACAGCACCTCCACAACGTTCGCCGACACCTCATTCCAGCCCGCTGCCAGCGGCTCATCCAGCGCCTGCTGCGTGCTCAGCGCCAAGGCCTTTTCCGGACGCACCATCAGCAGCACATCCTGATCAGTGTGCAACCCGGACGTCAGCCGAATCGACAACGACTGGCCCTCGAAACTCGCTGCTGCATTGCCTTGCGCCTTGAGCTTGAGGAAGTTCGAATTGCCCAGGAACGACGCGACAAATGCATTGGGCGGATTCTGGTAAAGGTCATAACCACTGCCCAGACCAACGATTTTGCCGTGGCTGAAAATCGCGATGCGTTGCGACAGACGCATGGCTTCTTCCTGGTCGTGGGTCACGTAGACGATGGTGATGCCCAGGCGCCGGTGCAGCTGGCGCAGTTCATCCTGCAAGTCTTCGCGCAGCTTCTTGTCCAGCGCACCGAGCGGTTCGTCCATCAGCAGAATGCGCGGCTCGTAAACCAAGGCGCGAGCGATGGCAACCCGTTGTTGCTGGCCGCCAGACAGTTGCGAAGGGCGGCGATGGGCGAACTGCTCAAGCTGCACCAGTTTCAGCATCGCATCGACGCGCTTTTCGCGCTCGGCCGCAGCCAGTTTGCGAATGGCCAAAGGGAAGGCGATGTTGTCGCGCACCGACAGATGCGGGAACAGCGAGTAACGCTGAAAGACCATGCCGATGTCGCGCTTGTGTGGCGGCACGTTGACCAGTGATTGGCCGTTGACGAGGATCTCGCCGCTGCTCGGTGTTTCAAAACCGGCGAGCATCGACAGCGTGGTGCTTTTGCCCGAGCCGCTGGAGCCCAGGAACGTGAGGAATTCACCGTCCTTGATGTCCAGCGAGATGTTATCGACTGCAGCAAAATCGCCGTAGTGCTTGTTCAGGTTGCGCAGGCTGACCAAGGGTTTGTCGCTCTGCTGGGATGCGTCTTTGATCACGGCACTCATGTCGTACTCCTGGGCGCTCAGGCGCTGATTTCGTTGCGCCGGCGAAGGGCGGCGGCGATCACCATGACCAACACTGACAGGCCGATCAGCAGCGTCGAAGCGACGGCGATCACCGGGGTCAGGTCCTGGCGCAGGGTGGTCCACATTTTCACGGGAAGGGTTTGCAGAGTCGGGCTTGCCATCATCACGCTGAGCACCACTTCGTCCCACGAAACGAGGAAGGCGAAGAGGGCGCCGGCGACCATCCCCGGACGAATCGCCGGGAACGTCACCTTGAACACCGCTTGCAAGCGCGAGGCACCGCAGATCACCGCCGCGTCTTCAATCGACTGATCGAACAGCTTCAGCGAGTTGATGATCGAGATGATGGTGAACGGCAGCGCGACGATCACATGGCTGACGACGAAGGCGAACATCGTCCCGGTGTAGCCGAGCTTGAGAAAGAGCGCGTACACCGCCACGGCAATGATCACCAGCGGCACGATCATCGGCAGGGTGAACAGGCCATAGAGCATCTCGCGGCCCGGGAAGCGTCCGCGCACCAGCGCAAACGCGGTCGGCAAACCGAGCGCCACAGCGCAGATGGTGGTCAGCACGGCAACTTTTAGGCTGGCGGCGGCGGCGTTCATCCAGTCGGGATTGGAGAAGAACTGGCCGTACCATTTCAGCGTCCAGCCCGGTGGCGGGAACACCAGCCACTGCGAGGAGCCGAACGACAGCAGCACGATGAACACGATCGGCAACAGCAGGAACAGGCCGATCAGCCCAGTCGTAGCGTAGAGGCCGAAACGCATGCGCCGGCTCATGGCATTGGGGGTCAGGAGCATGTCGGCTTACCTCGCGTTACTGGCGCCAACCGGGGATTCCGGTTGAAGCTTCAGGTAGAAGTAGAACAGCACCAGGGTGATTGCGATCAGCAACGCGGCGCCGGCACTGGCCAGGCCCCAGTTGAGGAACGATTGCACCTGCTGAATGATGAACTCCGGCAGCATCATGTTCTGCGCCCCGCCGAGCAGCGCGGGGGTGACGTAGTAACCGAGCGACATTACGAACACCATCAAACCGCCGGACGCCAGACCCGGCCGGCACAGCGGCAGGAACACCCGGAAGAAGTTGGTCCACGGACTGGCGCCACAGATCGAGCCGGCCTGCAGGATCATCGGGTCGATGGCCTGCATGGTCGCCTGCAACGGCAGTACGATGAACGGGATCATGATGTAGCTCATGCCGATCACCACGCCGGTGAGGTTGTGCACCATCTCCAGCGGTTGATCGGTGATGCCCATGGCCATCAAGGTCTTGTTGATTACGCCCGAGGCTTGCAGCAAAACCAGCCAAGAATAGGTGCGGGCGAGCAGGCTGGTCCACATCGACAGCAGCACGATGTTGAGGATCCAGCGCCCCCAGCCGCGCGGCACCAGGGTGATCGCCCAGGCCAGCGGAAAGCCCAAGAGCAGGCTGAACAGCGTCACCAGCCCGGCCACCGAAAAGGTGTTGAGCAGCACCCGCGCATAGGCCGAATTGGCGAACAACTGTTCGTAGTTGCCGAGACCCGGCACAGGTTCGAGCACACCGCGCAACAGCAGGCCAATCAACGGCGCGAGAAAGAACAGGCCGAGGAACAGCAGCGCCGGGACGAGGTTGCCGGCGCCGCGCCAGCGTTGCTTGAAAGCCGAACCGGCAGCGCCGGCGGCGCTCCCGGTGGCAGTGGAAGGACGAGGCGCAGTGGCCGCGATTTTCATTTGACCAGCCATTCGTTCCACCGTGTCGCGATAGCCGGACCGTTCTTGGCCCAGTAAGCGAAATCAAGGGTGATCTGATCCTTGGCGTAAGCCGTCGGCAGGTTGGGGGCCAGCGTCGAATCCAGACGCTCCACACTGTCGAGGTTGACCGGCGCGTAGGCGGTCAGGTTGGAGAAGTCGGCCTGACCTTTGGCGCTGCTGGCATTGGCGAGGAACTTCATCGCCGCATCTTTGTTTTTCGAGCCTTTGGGGATGACCAGAATGTCGGCCATGACCAGGTTCTGCTTCCAGCTCACGCCGACCGGTGCGCCGTCTTCCTGCAGGGCGTGCACCCGACCGTTCCAGAACTGGCCCATGCTCGCTTCGCCGGACGCCAGCAGTTGCTGCGACTGCGCGCCGCCGCCCCACCAGACGATGTCTTTCTTGATGGTGTCGAGTTTCTTGAAGGCGCGATCCAGATCCAGCGGGTAGAGCTTATCAGCCGCAACGCCGTCGGCCAGCAGCGCCAGTTCGAGCACGCCGGGGCTTGGCCATTTGTACAGGGCGCGCTTGCCCGGGTAGGTCTTGGTGTCGAACAGCGCGCTCCAGTCCTGCGGCTTGTTGGCGCCGAGCTTGCCTTCGTTGTAGCCGAGGACAAAGGAGAAGAAGAACGAACCGACGCCGTGATCGCTGACAAAGCGCGGGTCGATCCTGTCGCGCTGGATCACTTTGAAATCGAGGGGTTCGAGCAGGCCTTCGGCAGCGGCGCGCAGGGCGAAATCGGCTTCGACATCGACCACGTCCCACTGCACGTTGCCGCTTTCGACCATGGCCTTGAGTTTGCCGTAGTCGGTGGGGCCGTCCTGGACGACGGTGATGCCGCTGGCCTTGCTGAACGGATCGGCCCAGGCCTGTTTCTGCGCATCCTGGGTGCTACCGCCCCAGCTTACAAAATTCACGCTTTCGGCAGCCATTGCAGCCTGGCCGGTAACGCTGAGCAGTCCCGCGAAAAAGATCGCGGTTGCAGCTTTGTTCAACACCATGTTCACGCCCTCATTGTTGTGTTTTTGAGCGGGCCTTGCGTTGTTGCCCGCCTGTCGGGAGCAGTAGCTGGACGCTTTTTCAGGTCGTCCGGTCTATGGAATATCATATTATGGTATTCCA
Source organism: Pseudomonas sp. 2957 (assembly GCF_031456345.1). NCBI lineage: Bacteria > Pseudomonadati > Pseudomonadota > Gammaproteobacteria > Pseudomonadales > Pseudomonadaceae > Pseudomonas > Pseudomonas sp. 2957. The sequence goes on along the minus strand of NZ_JAVDUL010000002.1, from coordinate 499,412 downwards.
AACTTTGTGCAAGCACTTTGCCTTACCGGTTATCTGGCGGATCTGTTTTTCCGGCCTTCATCCAAATGTGTAGCGAATGAAACTGTGGCGAGGGGATTTATCCCCGTTGGGCTGCGGAGCAGCCCTGAAAGCGGGACATGCGATATTTCTGGCGGATCGCGTTGGCAGGAATCGGGGCCGCTTCGCAGCCCGACGGGGATAAATCCCCTCGCCACAGGGGATTATCGATAGCAGGCTTATTCAGTGAAAGGGATGCTCTCAACCACCTCGAGGTCATACCCGGTCAACCCCGCGTACTTCAGCGGCGGACCGAGGTGGCGCAGCTTGCCAACCCCAAGGTTCTGCAGAATCTGCGCCCCAGTCCCGACTTCGGAATAGATCCGCGATTGCGAACGGCTGAACTGCCGTGGCGGCTGGGTCAGCTGCGGCACGCGTTCGAGCAACGCCTGCGACGATTCATGATTGGCCAGCACGACCACAACTCCATGACCTTCCGCCGCGACCCGTTGCAACGCTGCCCAGAGGGTCCAGTTCGTCGGTCCGCTGTACTCGGCGCCGACCAGATCGCGCAGCGGATCGATCACATGCACGCGCACCAGCGTCGGCTCTTCGCGGCGCAGGTCGCCCATGACCATCGCCATGTGCACGCCACCTTCGATGCGATCTTCGAAGGTGATCAAACGGAAGGTGCCATGCACCGTCGGCAGCTCACGTTCACCGATGCGTTCGATGGTGTGCTCGGTGCTCAGGCGATAGTGGATCAGGTCAGCAATGGTGCCGATCTTGATCCCGTGTTTGCGTGCGAACTGCTCCAGATCCGGGCGGCGGGCCATGGTGCCGTCGTCGTTCATCACTTCGACAATCACCGAGGCGGGGGTGAAACCGGCCAGGCGCGCCAGATCGCAACCGGCCTCGGTGTGCCCGGCGCGGGTCAGCACGCCACCTTCCTTGGCGCGCAACGGGAAGATGTGACCGGGCTGCACCAGGTCTTCGGCGCGGGCATTTGGCGCGACGGCGGCGGCCACGGTGCACGCGCGATCTGCTGCGGAAATGCCGGTCGTCACGCCGACCGCCGCTTCGATCGACACGGTAAATGCAGTGCTGAACACACTGCCGTTGGCGGGTACCATTTGCTCCAGGCCCAGACGCTGACAATGTTCGTCGGTCAGGGTCAGGCAGATCAGCCCGCGTGCTTCGCGGGCCATGAAGCTGATAGCCTCCGGTGTGCAGCGATCGGCAGCCAGCAGCAGGTCGCCTTCGTTCTCGCGGTCTTCGTCATCGACCAGCAGGACCATTTTGCCGAGGCGATAATCTTCGATGATTTCTTCGATGCTGTTGAAGGCCATGCTGGACTCTCAGGGTTCGTTGGAAATATATTGGTATACCATAATACAAAATCAACAAAGAGGTCACTATGAAGGCGTACTGGATTGCACATGTGGATATAGCCGATGCCGAGCACTACAGCCAATACACCCAGCGCACCCCGCAGGCGATTGCCGCATTCGGCGGCAAGTTTCTCGCCAGAGGCGGGCGCAGCGAAGCGCTGGAAGGCCGGCAGACGCCGCAGCGCACAGTGATCATTGAGTTCGAGAGCTACGAACAGGCCGTGGCGTGCTATCGCTCGGCGGCGTATCAGGAGGCGAAAAGTTACCGCGAGGAATGGGCGAGGGCGGAGATCATCATCGTAGAAGGCATCGCCCCGAACTGAGCCACACCACCAAACTATGTGGGAGCGAGCCTGCTCGCGAATGCGTTCGATCATTCAACATTTGTATCGACTGACACGACGCCTTCGCGAGCAGGCTCGCTCCCACAGGGGTATAGGTGGTGATCAGCGCATGAAATGGATCTTGCCGCTGTCATCATTACCCATGTAAATCCCGTAAATCCCAGCCTGGCGCTCTTCGATATAGCGCTCGAGAATCTGCCGGATCGCCGGGTAATAAATCTGCTCCCACGGAATCTCTTCAGGGGCGAAGAACTTGTAATCCATGGTCTCCGGCCCGTACTGCCCGGTGATCTCCAGGGCGATGGCGCGGAAGATGATGTACACCTCGCTGATCTTCGGCACGCTGAAAATCGAATACGGCGAGACGATTTCCGCGCGCACGCCGCTTTCTTCCCAGACTTCGCGCAGCGCCGCCTGCTCGGTGGTTTCGCCGCTTTCCATGAAACCGGCCGGCAGCGTCCAGGTGCCCGGGCGCGGGGGGATCGCCCGTTGGCACAGGAGGTATTTGCCCTCCTGCTCAATGATGCAGCCGGCAATGATCTTCGGATTGACGTAGTGGATATAGCCGCAGCCGCGGCACATCAGGCGCTCGTGCGTATCACCCGGCGGCGTCTGCTGACCGAGGTCAGGGCCACCGCATTTCGGGCAAAAGCTCGGGCTGAACATGTCATTGACCTATGCGCGGTTCTTTCAGCGCGATCGGCAGGGTGATCGCCGGGGTGCCTTTGACGGCGACGCCGGTTTCTTCCTGTTTGCGCTTGAGGTAATCGAGAGCGACGGCAGCCGCCGCGCGGACGTGATCGACACACGCCTGATGCGCCGCCAGCGGATCGCCGCTCTTGATCGCCTCGACCATTTTTTCCATCTCGTGATTACTTGCGCCGCGCCGGTTTTCCTGGGACACCGAGGTCGCGCGCAGATAGCTGATGCGCGCCTGCAACTGGCGCAATTGCGTGGCGGCGACATGGTTGCCCGAGCCTTCGAGCAGCACGTCGTAGAAGCCCTGCACCGAGTCGATCACCTGTTGCAGCTCGCCATCCTTGAGCGCCTTGCGGTTGTCGTCGAGGGCTTTTTCCAGCGCCTTGATGTCCTTGGCTTTGGCACGCAGGGTGAACAACTGCACGATCAAGCCTTCGAGCACGCAACGCAATTCGTAGATATCGACGGCATCGGCGAGGGTGATGATGGCCACGCGCGGGCCTTTGGCATCGGCGAATTCGACGAGACCTTCTGATTCGAGGTGACGCAAGGCTTCGCGCACCGAAGTGCGGCTGACGCCGAGGCGATCACAGAGGTCGCGTTCGACCAGGCGATCGCCTGGCATGAGCTGGAAATTCATGATCGCGCTACGCAGTTTGTCCAGCACGATTTCGCGCAGGGTAACGGGGTTGCGATTGACCTTGAAGCTGTCGTCGAGTGGCTGGCGTTTCATGGGGTCCGCTCTTGAGCTTGGCTGTCCATGCCAGACGGGCATCAAAACAGCCGAGGGTTAACTGGAGGCCTCGGCGTCGGCTTCGGCAAAGGCTTCACGGGCCAGCCGGAAACTGTCCACGGCCGCCGGAACGCCGCAATAAATGCCGACCTGAAGCAGAATTTCGCGTATTTGCTCACGACTCAGGCCGTTACGCAAGGCGCCACGCACATGCAGCTTGAGTTCATGCGGGCGGTTGAGCGCCGAGATCATCGCCAGGTTGATCATGCTGCGCTCCTTGAGCGACAGACCCTCACGCCCCCAGACATGGCCCCAGCAGTATTCGGTGACCATTTCCTGCAGCGGACGGGTGAAATCGTCGGCGTTCTCGATCGAGCGTTGCACGTAGGCTTCGCCGAGCACCTGAGTGCGGATTTTCAGACCCTTTTCGTACTTTTCGTTACTCATATTCTTTGCCTCACCTCAATCCCTGTGGGAGCTGGCTTGCCAGCGATAGCGGACTATCAGCCAACATCAATGTTGAATGTTAAGCCCTCATCGCTGGCAAGCCAGCTCCCACAGGGTTTTGCATTGTCGCTTCAGGCCAGAGTCGGCAACGGGCCGAGCTTGCCTTTGTGGTAGATCATCGGCGTCACCGGTTGCTCGGGCAGGATCAGGTTCTTCACTGCGCCGACAATGATCGCGTGATCACCACCATCGTACTCACGCCACAACTCGCACTCGATGATCGCCGTCGCCTTGGCCAGAATCGGGTTACCGAGTTCGCTCAAATGCCACTCGATGCCCTTGGCCTTTTCCTTGCCCTTGCCGGCGAACGCGTAGGCTTCGGCGGTCTGCTCGGCGGAGAGCAAATGGATGGCGAACTTCTTGCTGTCGCGCAGCACCGGATAAGTGTCGGAGGCGTAGTTGGGGCAGAACAGCACCAGCGCCGGGTCGATCGACAGCGCGCTGAACGCGCTGGCGGTGATACCGACGATGCCGCCGTCCGGGTCGAGGGTGGTGACCACCGTGACGCCGGACGGAAACGAGCTCATGACGTCTTTGTAAATGCCGGGTTCGATCATTTCGCAGGACTCCTAGCGCATCACAAACGGATCAGGCATTGGCGCCTGGGAGAGGTTGATCCACACCGTTTTCAGTTCGGTGTAGGCCAGCACCGAGTCGATGCCGCTTTCGCGTCCATAGCCACTGTTCTTGAAGCCGCCGATCGGCGCCATCGCCGACACTGCGCGGTAAGTGTTGACCCAGATAATCCCCGAGCGCACATCGCGGGCCAGACGATGGGCGCGACCGAGATCGCGAGTCCAGATGCCGGCAGCGAGGCCGAACTGCGAGTCGTTGGCGATCGCCAGTGCTTCGGCTTCGTCTTTGAAACGAATCACCGAAGCCACCGGGCCGAAGACTTCTTCCTGCATGATCTTCATCGAATTGCGGTCGCACTCGAACAGCGTCGGCTCGTAGAACCAGCCTTCGCCGAGATCCGCCGGACGCTTGCCACCGGTGCGCAAACGCGCGCCTTCGGCGATCGCATCGGCGACCAGACCTTCGACCACCGCCAGTTGCTGCGCGGTGGCCATCGGCCCCATTTCGCTATTGTCTTCCTGTGGGTTGCCGATGCGGATGCGCTGGGCGCGCTCGGCCAGACGATTGACGAACTCGTCGTAGATTTCGTCCTGCACCAGCAAGCGCGAACCGGACACGCAACTCTGCCCGGACGCCGCGTAGATGCCGGCAATCGCACCGTTGATCGCGCTGTCGAGATCGGCGTCGGCGAAGATGATATTCGGCGACTTGCCGCCCAGCTCCAGCGACAGCTTGGCGAAATTCTCGGCGCTGCTGCGCACCACATGCCGTGCCGTCGCCGCGCCGCCGGTGAAGGCGATCTTGCGGATCAGCGGATGGCGAGTGAGGGCGGCGCCAGTGCTCGGGCCGTAACCGGTAACTACGTTGACCACGCCCGGCGGAATCCCGGCTTCAAGGGCCAGACGCGCCAGCTCGAGAATGGTCGCCGAGGCGTGCTCGGACGGCTTGATCACAATCGTGTTGCCGGCGGCCAGGGCCGGGGCCAGTTTGATCGCGGTCAGGTACAGCGGGCTGTTCCATGGAATGATCGCGGCGACCACACCCATGGCTTCGTGCACGGTGTAGGCAAACAGATCGGGCTTGTCCAGCGGCAGGGTGCCGCCTTCAAGCTTGTCGGCGAGGCCTGCGGTGTAGTGGAAGAACTCCGGCAGATAGCTGACCTGGCCACGGGTTTCGCGGATCAGCTTGCCGTTGTCGCGGCTTTCCAGCTGCGCCAGGTGTTCCTTGTTTTCTGCGATCAGATCACCGAGGCGGCGCAGCAGTTTGCCGCGCGCAGTGGCGGTCAGACCGCGCCACGCCGGGCTGTCAAAAGCAGTTTGCGCTGCTTGCACGGCGCGTTCGACGTCCGCTTCATCGGCGTCGGGCAATTGCGCCCAGGCTTGCGCGGAGGCCGGGTTGAGGCTTTCGAAGGTCTTGCCGGAGAGGGCGTCGACCCAGTCTCCGCCGATGCACATCTGGAAGCGTGCGAGTGTCATGCAACGATCCCCTTTATATGGTTTTGTCGGGCGTGTGCGAATTGGAGAAATTCCAGCAGCATCTGATTGACCAGACGCGGCGACTCTACCGGCATCATATGCCGTTGCTCGGGCAGCACGGCAACCTTCGCGCCGGGGATGCGTCGGGCCAGTTGCTCGGCCATTTCCGGCGTCGAGCCAGGGTCGAGCTCGCCAGTGGCGATCAGTGTCGGCGCCTGAATGCTGCTCAGGTCGTCGGCGCGGTACATGTCCTGGGTGGCGAACAATTCGTAGGTGGTCAGGTAACCCTGCGGATCGTTGTTGGCCAAGGTCTGGCGCAACGCGGCGATCTGCGCCGGGTTGGCCGCCTGATATTCACGGCTGAACCAGCGTGACAGAGCGGCTTCGGCGTTGGCGTCCGGGCCATGTTCGGCAGCCTGCGCAGTGCGCGCGATGACACCGGCACGCTGTTCTTCGCTGCGGTTGAAGACGCTGTTCAGCACCACCAGGCTTTGCAGGCGCTCCGGGTAGTGCAGGGCGAAGGCCCGCGCGACCAGACCGCCCATGGAGAAACCGATCACCGCTGCCTGGGGCAGATTCAGGTGATCGAGCAGCTCGAGCAACTGATCGGCGTAACCGAGCAGGTCGGTGCCGCTGGCCGGGCGCGGACTGGCGCCGTGGCCGAGCATGTCGTAGGCGATCACCTGGTACTGGCTGGCGAGGCCGACAATCTGCCCGCCCCACATTTCTTTGTTCAGGCCCACGCCGTGGATCAAGACCACGGGCTGGCCTTGGCCGGTCGCCAGGTAACTGGTGCCAGCCGGGGTGAGTTCAGCGGTGAGCCGAATCATGGAGCGCTCCTGCAATGCCTTTTTATTGTGATTACTGGGCTTTTTCGGCGGCCAGTTCTTCCAGATCGATGTAGCGGTTGCCGATACGCGGGTGCAGGCGGCCACCGTCGGCGCAACCCAGCACGACGACGATTTCGTCGGCACGCGGCGCGTCTTCGATCTGCATTTCCAGGGTGATGTAGTGCGAACGCAGGCCTTCGTCGTCCTTGTGCATCATCGGGATCTGAATCGACGTGCCCGGACCGCCGCGCTTGTTGGTAAAGCTCAGGTAGCTCTTGGCTTTCACCGCTTCGCGATAGTGGTTGCCGAAGCGCAGCGTATGGATCACGGCGGAGGCGTGTTCGATCTCGCCGTCAGCGCCGACCACGGCGGCTTTGCCGTAAGCCTCGATCTTCTCGGCGCCACCAATGATGCCGACCAGACGCTCGACCATCATGGCGCCGAGGTCGGAGCAGTTGGCGCGGATCTGCGGCTTGAGGTCTTCGACAAAACCATTGCCCACCCACGGGTTCTTCATCACCACGGCGAGGCCGACCATGGTCACCGGCTTGTCAGTAGCCTTGCCGCCTTCGATGAAGGTTTCTTCGACATAGCTGACGATCTTGCGAATTTCGAAACTCATGAGCTGCTCCGTTGGGGGATTGAGAGTGTCTGTGCGTCTGATGGTATACCATAATACCGATCCTGCAAGTCCCCTCCGCAACAATTGCGTCATCCATCCTACGAATGGCTGCGCATTCACCCTTTGTCGCAAAACCAACCATCACTACAAACCCTGTGGGAGCGAGCCTGCTCGCGAAAGCGGTGGGTCAGCCAATAAACAGGGTGACTGATACACCGCATTCGCGAGCAGGCTCGCTCCCACAGGGAAAATGATGGGTTACAGAGAGCCGCTTTCGGTTAACAAAAGATAACGCGGCGCCGATTGTCAGACATTTGCAAAGCCCGATAGGATGAGCCAGCTTCCGAAGGGGCTCTGGATTGCGGGTTTCAGGACTATGCTTCTGAAACGCCAGTAGCCGAGCACCCTTGCGGCGCCCTTGAAGGCCCGATGGCCCAACAATAATAAATAGGGGAAGGTCTATGAGTCGTTGCCGCCCGCCGGCGTTACGCAACACCGCGTTGCTGGCCACAGCACTCTCGCTGCTGGGCTTCGCCACGTTATCGGCACCTGTGATTGCCGCCGAGGCCCCGGCTGACGTGGTCTATGCCACCGAATCGGCCAAGGCCGCAAAAAGCCTGATTCTTGATGTCGTCCACGCTGGCGCGCGTCTTGTCGCGGTCGGCGATCGCGGGCACATCGTCTATTCCGATGACCAGGGCAAAACCTGGACCCAGGCCAAGGTGCCGACCCGGCAACTGCTCACTGCCGTGTATTTCGTCGATGACAAAAACGGCTGGGCCGTGGGCCACGACGCACAAATTCTCGCCAGCGCAGACGGCGGTCTGACCTGGACCAAACAATTCGAAGACCTCGCACGCGAATCGCCGCTGCTCGACGTCTGGTTCAAGGACGCCAGCAGCGGCTTTGCCGTGGGCGCCTACGGCACGCTGCTGGAAACCACCGACGGCGGCAAGCACTGGGAAGACGTCAGCGATCGCCTCGACAACGAAGACCAGTTCCACCTCAACGCCATCGCCGCCGTGAAAGACGCCGGGCTGTTCATCGTCGGCGAGTCCGGCAGCATGTTCCGCTCCGCCGATGACGGCCAGACCTGGGAAAAGCTTGAAGGCCCGTACGAAGGTTCACTGTTCGGCGTGATCGGCACAGCGCAACCGCAGACCCTCCTGGCTTACGGCTTGCGCGGCAACCTTTATCGCTCCGCTGATTTCGGCAGCAACTGGGAGCAGGTCGAACTCAAAGCTGCACGTGGTGCGCTGGAGTTCGGTCTGTCTGGCGGCACGCTGCTGGAAGACGGCTCGATCGTCATCGTCGGTAACGGCGGTTCGGTGATCAGCAGCAGTAACAACGGCGAAACCTTCAGCGTGTTCAACCGCCCGGATCGCATTTCGCTGTCGTCAGTCACCGCCGCCGGCAACGGCAACCTGATTCTGACCGGGCAGGGTGGTTTGCACATCACCCAGCCAAACGGTGCCGAGACCAATAACAAGAAGGCGGGGCTATGACTTCCTTGATCACTCCTCAGCAGGAAAAGGCGACGGTTCTCGAGCGCCTGATCTTCAACAACCGTCCGGCCGTGATCCTGATCTGCCTGGTGGTGAGCATTTTCCTGTTCTGGCAGGCCACGCTGATCCGGCCGTCGACCAGTTTTGAAAAAATGATCCCGCTGCAGCATCCCTTCATCGAAAAGATGATGGAGCACCGCAACGATCTGGCGAACCTCGGCAACACCGTGCGTATTTCGGTGGAAGCCACCGACGGCGACATCTTCTCCAAGGAGTACATGGAGACCCTGCGCCAGATCAACGACGAAGTGTTCTACATTTCCGGCGTCGATCGTTCCGGCCTCAAATCGCTGTGGAGCCCGAGCGTACGCTGGACCGAAGTGACCGAAGAGGGTTTCGCCGGCGGTGAAGTGATTCCGCAGAGCTACAACGGCTCTCAAGACAGTCTCGATCTGCTGCGCAACAACGTGCTCAAGTCCGGCCAGGTCGGGCGTCTGGTAGCCAACGATTTCAAGTCGAGCATCGTCGACATCCCGCTGCTGGAGGCCTACCCGGACCCGCAGGATCAGGGCAAGTTGCTGGCGCTGGACTATCGCCAGTTCTCCCATGAGCTCGAAGACAAGATCCGCAACAAGTTCGAAGCGCAGAACCCCAACATCAAGATCCACATCGTCGGTTTCGCCAAGAAGGTCGGCGACCTGATCGACGGTCTGGTGATGGTGGTGCTGTTCTTCGGTGTCGCTTTCGTCATCACCCTGATCCTGCTGCTGTGGTTTACCAACTGCCTGCGCAGCACCATCGCGGTGTTGAGCACGACGCTGGTGGCGGTGGTCTGGCAGCTCGGGTTGATGCACTTCTTCGGCTTCGGGCTCGACCCGTATTCGATGCTGGTGCCGTTCCTGATTTTCGCCATCGGCATTTCCCACGGCGTGCAGAAAATCAACGGTATCGCCCTGCAATCCAGCGAGGCCGATAACGCCCTGACCGCTGCGCGGCGCACCTTCCGCCAGTTGTTCCTGCCGGGGATGATCGCGATTCTGGCCGATGCGGTGGGCTTCATTACCCTGCTGATCATCGACATCGGGGTGATCCGTGAACTGGCCATCGGCGCGTCCATCGGCGTTGCGGTGATCGTGTTCACCAACCTGATCCTGCTGCCGGTGGCGATTTCCTATGTCGGCATCAGCAAGCGCGCGATTGCCAAGAGCAAGAAGGACGCCAACCGCGAGCACCCGTTCTGGCGTCTGCTGTCGAACTTCGCCAGCCCGAAAGTCGCGCCGATTTCGGTAGCGCTGGCGCTGATCGCCTTCGGTGGCGGCCTCTGGTACAGCCAGAACCTGAAGATCGGCGACCTCGACCAGGGCGCGCCGGAACTGCGTCCGGACTCGCGCTACAACAAGGACAACAACTTCATCATCAGCAACTACTCGACCAGCTCCGACGTGCTGGTGGTGATGGTCAAGACCAAAGCTGAAGGCTGCTCGCGCTACGAAGCCATGGCGCCGATCGATCAGCTGATGTGGAAGATGCAGAACACCGAGGGCGTGCAGTCGGCGATCTCGCTGGTGACCGTGTCCAAGCAGATGATCAAGGGCATGAACGAGGGCAACCTGAAATGGGAAACCCTGTCGCGCAACCCGGACGTACTGAACAACTCGATCGCCCGCGCCGATGGCCTGTACAACAACAGCTGCTCGCTGGCGCCAGTGCTGGTGTTCCTCAACGATCACAAAGCTGAGACCCTCGATCGTGCGGTCAACGCGGTGCAGGAGTTCGCCAAGGAAAACAACAAGGACGGTCTGGAATTCATCCTTGCTGCCGGTAACGCCGGGATCGAAGCGGCCACCAACGAAGTCATCAAACAGGCTGAGCTGACCATTCTGATCCTGGTGTACATCTGCGTGGCGGTGATGTGCATGATCACCTTCCGCTCATGGGCAGCGACCCTGTGCATCGTCTTGCCGCTGGTGCTCACCTCGGTCCTCGGCAACGCGCTGATGGCGTTCATGGGCATCGGCGTGAAAGTCGCGACGCTGCCGGTGGTGGCGTTGGGCGTGGGGATCGGCGTGGACTACGGCATCTACATCTACAGCCGCCTGGAAAGTTTCCTGCGTGCTGGGCTGCCGTTGCAGGAAGCCTATTACCAGACCCTGAAGTCCACCGGTAAAGCGGTGCTGTTCACCGGCCTGTGCCTGGCGATCGGCGTGTGCACATGGATCTTCTCGGCGATCAAGTTCCAGGCCGACATGGGCCTGATGCTGACCTTCATGCTGCTGTGGAACATGTTCGGCGCGCTGTGGCTGCTGCCGGCGCTGGCCAAGTTCCTGATCAAGCCGGAGAAGCTGGCGGGGCAGAAGGGCAATTCGCTGTTTGCCCACTGATCTGAAGGCCTGAAACGACAAAGCCGCAACCTTGAGGGGTTGCGGCTTTTTTTGTGAATCAAGATCAAGAGCCCCTCACCCTAGCCCTCTCCCGGAGGGAGAGGGGACTGACCGAGGGGTGCGGCTAGATATATCGGCCTGAGATACCGAGTCGGTTATGGATTCACAGCAGAACGTTCAAGTCGGCGTAAATCTCAAATATTCCCCAATCGGTCCCCTCTACCTCTGGGAGAGAGCTAGGGTGAGGGCAAGCGGTCTCAAGCCCTAAGAAAGCTCAGCGCCAAGCACCACACTCAACGCACTGCGCGCATCATCCAACTGCACCAGCGTCGCATGCCGGGCACCCAGGGCATCGCGGTTCTCGATCGCCGTCAGGATCGCCTTGTGTCGCGGCAACGCCAGTTCATGCAGATTCGGCCGTTGATTGGAATGCTTCAACGCCTCGGCAATCGCTACCGCCAACATGTTGCACAGGTTCGCCAGCAGGTCGTTGTGCGTCGCATCGGCGATGCGGCTGTGGAAGTCCAGGTCCGGCTGCAACAGCGCTTCCGGAGTCGGCGCGGCTTCCATGCGTTGGTAGGCTTCGTTGATCGCGGCGATGTCGGCATCGGTTGCATGCTGAGCGGCGAGGGCGGCCGCTGCCGGCTCGATGATGCTGCGCACGCTGGTCAGCACGTTGAAGAATTCATTCTGCGGGCTGCTTTGCATCAGCCAGTGCAGCACGTCCGGGTCGAGCATGTGCCATTCGCGGCGAGCCTTGACCACGGTGCCGACGCGCGGTTTGGAATACACCAGACCCTTGGCCACCAGCACCCGCGTGGCTTCGCGCAATACCGGGCGACTGACCGCGTACTCCTCGCAAAGCAGGGCTTCGGCGGGCAGTTTGTCGTCGGGCAAAAAGCGTCCGGAGACGATCTGCATGCCCAGTTCCTGGACGATGCGCGAGTGCATGCTTTTACGGTCGGAAGGTTTGCGGTAATCCATGGGGAGTGGCGCGATCCTGAGCGATGGAGATGCCGCGCATCATAGCAGGCACGGCACAGATTTGAGGCGATACGCAAAAGCAACTGTGGGAGCGAGCCTGCTCGCGAAGGCGGCATATCAGTCAAATAGATGTCGACTGACACTCCCTCTTCGCGAGCAGGCTCGCTCCCACAGGGGAATTGCGCTGTTAGTGCGAGTGGCGCGGGACTTCAGCACCTCGGCAGCCAACCAGGAAGTCAAAGTCGCAACCCTGATCCGCCTGCAGGACGTGATCGATGTACAGCTGACGATAACCGCCCACCAACAACTGCTGCGGCGCTTGCAGATCGGCCATGCGCGCGGCCAGTTCCGCGTCCGGAATGTCCAGATGCAGACGGCCGCTGGCGCAATCGAGTTCGATCCAGTCGCCTTCCTGCACCGCCGCCAAAGGCCCGCCCGCTGCCGCTTCCGGGGCAACGTGCAAAACCACCGTACCGTAAGCGGTGCCGCTCATGCGTGCATCGGAAATGCGCACCATGTCGGTCACGCCTTCTGCCAGCAGCTTGGCCGGCAGGCCCATGTTGCCGACTTCAGCCATGCCCGGATAACCCTTCGGCCCGCAGTTTTTCATCACCAGAATCGAATCCTTATCGACGTCCAGCTCCGGATCGTTGATCCGCGCCTTGTACATGTCGAAGTTCTCGAACACCACCGCACGCCCGCGATGCTGCATCAGTTCAGCGCTAGCGGCGGACGGCTTGAGCACCGCGCCCAACGGCGCCAGATTGCCGCGCAACACGCAGATGCCACCGTCAGCGCGAATCGGATTGTCGAGGGTGCGGATCACTTGGTCTTCGCCGTAGATCGGCGCGTCCTTGGTGTTTTCGCCGATGGACTTGCCGTTGACCGTCAGTGCATTCGGGTTGGGGATCAGATTGGCTTCACCCAGGCGGCGCAGCACCGCTGGCAAGCCACCGGCGTAGTAGAACTCTTCCATCAGGAAACGCCCGGACGGTTGCAGGTCGACGATGGTCGGCATGCCGCGACCGATGCGGGTCCAGTCGTCCAGATCGAGCTCGACGCCGATGCGCCCGGCGATGGCTTTCAAGTGGATCACGGCATTGGTCGAACCACCGATGGCGGCGTTGACGCGAATGGCGTTTTCAAAGGCTTCCTTGGTGAGGATCTTCGACAGCTTCAGGTCTTCACGCACCATCTCCACCGCACGCATGCCGGACATGTGCGCCAGCACATAACGGCGCGCATCTACGGCCGGAATCGCGGCGTTGTGCGGCAGCGAAGTGCCCAGCGCTTCGGCCATGCAGGCCATGGTCGACGCGGTGCCCATGGTGTTGCAGGTGCCCGCCGAACGCGACATGCCGCCCTCGGCTGCGAGGAAGTCATCGATGGTGATGGTGCCGGCCTTGACCTGTTCGCTGAGCTGCCAGACCACGGTGCCGGAACCGATGTCCTTGCCTTTGTGCTTGCCGTTGAGCATCGGCCCGCCGGTGACGACGATGGCCGGCACGTCGCAACTGGCCGCGCCCATCAACAGTGCTGGAGTGGTTTTGTCGCAACCGGTGAGCAGCACGACGCCGTCGATCGGGTTGCCGCGAATCGCTTCTTCAACGTCCATGCTCGCCAGGTTGCGGGTGAGCATGGCGGTCGGGCGCAGGTTCGATTCGCCGTTGGAGAACACCGGAAACTCCACCGGAAAACCACCGGCCTCGATCACCCCGCGTTTGACGTGCTCCGCGATCTGGCGGAAGTGCGCGTTGCACGGGGTCAGTTCCGACCAGGTGTTGCAGATGCCGATGATCGGCTTGCCGTGGAACTGATGGTCGGCGATGCCCTGATTCTTCATCCAGCTGCGGTACATGAAGCCGTTCTTGTCGGCCGTGCCAAACCATTGGGCGGAGCGCAGGGTGGGTTTCTTATCAGACATGATCGATTCTCTTATTGTAAGACTATTGTTTGCGAGCTGACGCTTAATCTAAGCTCAAAATCCGCGCTTTGGAAGTGTTGTTGGGTAATTAGTATTACTATATAGTCGTTTTCGACGGAGGGATGGCCCTGGCTGTTTTGGCGAGAGGCGTCCCCCGAGGTTCTATAAAAACAACAATCGGAGACCGATCTCATGAGCCAGGAATTGCGGCTTGTCCGGCGCATCACACTGAAACTGATTCCCTTCCTGATCCTGCTGTACCTGATCGCCTATGTGGATCGCTCCGCCGTCGGCTTCGCCAAGCTGCACATGGGCGCGGACATCGGTATCGGCGACGCCGCCTATGGCCTCGGTGCCGGGCTGTTCTTCATCGGCTATTTTCTTCTCGAGATTCCCAGCAACCTGATGCTCGAACGCTTCGGCGCGCGGCGCTGGTTCGCGCGGATCATGATCACCTGGGGCGCGATCACCATCGGCATGGCCTTCGTGCAAGGGCCGCACAGCTTCTACGTGATGCGCTTTCTGCTCGGCGCGGCCGAGGCGGGCTTCTTCCCCGGTGTGCTGTACTACATCACCCAATGGTTCCCGGTGCGCCATCGCGGCAAAATCCTCGGCCTGTTCATCCTCTCGCAACCCATCGCGATGATGATCACCGGTCCCGTGTCCGGCGGTTTGCTGGGCATGGACGGCATCCTCGGCCTGCACGGCTGGCAGTGGCTGTTCATCGTCATCGGCACCCCTGCGATCCTGCTGACCTGGCCGGTCCTGCGCTGGCTGCCGGACGGCCCGCAGCAAGTGAAGTGGATGGATCAGGCGGAAAAAGACTGGCTGACCGGCGAACTGAAAAAGGATTTGCAGGAGTACGGCCAGACCCGTCACGGCAATCCGCTGCATGCGCTGAAAGACAAACGTGTGTTGTTGCTGGCGCTGTTCTATCTGCCGGTGACCCTGAGCATTTATGGTCTGGGCCTGTGGCTGCCGACGTTGATCAAACAGTTCGGCGGCAGCGATCTGGTCACCGGTTTCGTCTCTTCGGTGCCATACATTTTCGGGATCATCGGCCTGCTGATCATTCCGCGCAGTTCCGACCGCTTGAATGATCGCTACGGCCACTTGGCGGTGCTCTATGTGCTCGGTGCGCTGGGCCTGTTCCTCAGTGCCTGGCTGTCGCTACCGGTGGCGCAACTGGCGGCGCTGTGTCTGGTGGCGTTCGCGCTGTTCTCATGCACCGCGGTGTTCTGGACCTTGCCGGGGCGTTTCTTTGCTGGCGCGAGTGCGGCGGCGGGGATTGCCTTGATCAACTCGGTGGGCAATCTGGGCGGGTATATCGGGCCGTTCGTGATCGGCGCGTTGAAGGAATACACCGGCAATCTGGCTTCGGGGTTGTACTTCCTCTCGGGCGTGATGGTGTTCGGGCTGATTCTGACCGGCGTCGTTTACCGCGTGCTGGAACGCAAGCATGTACTGCCCGTCGACCAGTTCGCCGCCAGCGCCCGTGGCGCGACCCGAACTTGACTGACCAACACTGGCCCCTGTGGGAGCGAGCCTGCTCGCGAAGAGGCCATCACATTCAACACTGTTGGTGACTGATACACCGCTTTCGCGAGCAGGCTCGCTCCCACAGGGGATAGCGGCGTTTTTGATGGAACAGGAGAAAATCATGCATCTGGTTCAATTCGAATTACCCAACGGCGAGCGCCGGGTCGGCGTGGTCGACAGCGGTCAGGTCCGCGAAGTCGAGGACGCCCGCAGTGTCCGTGATCTGGCCCTGGCGGCAATCGAGGCCGGCAGCTCCCTTGAGCAGCAAGTACAAAGCCTCGGCCTCGGCGCCAGCCACGACTACGCGCAGTTGCTCAAAGACCTGCGCATCCTGCCGCCACTGGACCACCCGGACCCGGCACACATGCTGGTCAGCGGTACCGGCCTGACCCATCTGGGCAGCGCTTCGGCCCGGGACAAGATGCACCAGCAGGCCGGCGATGAAGCGGCGATGACCGACACCATGCGCATTTTCAAATGGGGCGTGGAGGGCGGTAAACCTGCGGCGGGGCAGGCCGGTGTGCAACCGGAGTGGTTCTACAAGGGCGACGGCAGCATTGTCGTGCGTCCGGGGCAGGCGTTCCCGCTGCCGCCGTTCGCCGAAGACGCCGGTGAAGAGCCAGAGATGGCCGGCCTGTACGTCATCGGCAACGATGGCAAGCCGTATCGCCTCGGTTTCGCCGTCGGTAACGAGTTCTCCGATCACGTCATGGAACGCAAGAATTACCTGTACCTGGCGCACTCGAAATTGCGCAGTTGCAGTTATGGCCCGGAACTTCGTACCGGTGAATTGCCTCAACACCTTGCCGGCACCAGCCGAATCCTGCGTGACGGCGAAGTGCTCTGGCAGAACGAGTTCCTCAGTGGCGAGGCCAACATGTGCCACAGCCTGGCGAACCTCGAGTACCACCACTTCAAATACAGTCAGTTCCTGCGTCCGGGCGACGTGCATATTCACTTTTTCGGCACTGCGACCCTGTCGTTTGCCGACGGCATCCGCACCCAGCCGGGCGACACGTTCGAGATCAGCCAGGCCGACTTCGGCGCACCGCTGGTCAACGGTATCGCACCGGTTCAGGCGGCTTTTGAACCGGACAGCATCGGCACCCTTTAAGGAGATCCCATGACTCAGATTCTCGGTCACAACTACATCGGCGGTCAGCGCAGCGCCGCCGGCAGCGTCAAACTGCACTCGGTCGACGCCAGCACTGGCGAGGCCCTGCCGCACGATTTCATTCAGGCCACGGCCGAAGAAGTCGACGCCGCCGCCAAGGCCGCCGCTGCGGCTTACCCGACGTATCGCAGCCTCAGCGCCGAACGTCGCGCGCAGTTCCTCGACGCAGTCGCGGATGAGCTGGATGCGCTTGGCGACGATTTCGTCGCCGTGGTCTGCCGCGAAACCGCGCTGCCGGCCGGACGCATTCAGGGCGAGCGTGGTCGCACCAGCGGGCAGATGCGTCTGTTCGCCAAAGTCCTGCGTCGTGGTGATTTCTACGGCGCACGGATCGATCTGGCATTGCCGGATCGTCAGCCGCTGCCACGTCCGGATCTGCGTCAGTACCGCATCGGCCTCGGCCCGGTCGCGGTGTTTGGTGCGAGCAACTTCCCGCTGGCATTCTCCACTGCCGGTGGCGATACCGCAGCAGCACTGGCCGCCGGTTGCCCGGTGGTATTCAAGGCCCACAGCGGCCACATGGCCACCGCTGAACTGGTCGCCGACGCGATCATTCGTGCCGCAGAAAAAACCGGTATGCCCGCTGGCGTGTTCAACATGATTTACGGTGGCGGCGTCGGCGAATGGCTGGTCAAGCATCCGGCAATTCAGGCAGTAGGTTTCACTGGCTCGCTGAAGGGCGGTCGCGCTTTGTGCGACATGGCCGCTGCACGTCCGCAACCGATCCCGGTGTTTGCCGAGATGTCGAGCATCAACCCGGTGATCGTCTTGCCGCAGGCACTGGCCACGCGTTCGGAAACCGTCGCGCGCGACCTCACCGCTTCGGTAGTGCAGGGTTGCGGTCAGTTCTGCACCAATCCAGGTCTGGTCATCGGTATTCGCTCTGCGCAGTTCAGCGCGTTTGTAGAGCAAGTCGCCGCTGCGATCGGTGATCAACCGGCGCAAACCATGCTCAACGCCGGCACCCTCGGCAGCTATGGCAAAGGCCTGGAAAAACTCCTGGCGCACAGCGGCATTGAGCATCTGGCCGGTAATCCGCAGCAGGGCAATCAGGCGCAGCCGCAGTTGTTCAAGGCCGATGTCAGCCTGTTGATCAACGGCGACGAAGTGCTACAGGAAGAAGTGTTCGGTCCGACCACAGTAATCGTCGAAGTGGCCGATCAGGCACAACTGAGCGCAGCGCTGCACGGCCTGCACGGTCAACTGACCGCGACGATCATTGGTGAGCCGTCTGACTTCGAGCAATTCGCCGAACTGACGCCGCTGCTGGAACAGAAAGTCGGGCGCATCCTGCTCAACGGTTATCCGACTGGTGTCGAAGTGTGCGATTCGATGGTGCATGGCGGCCCGTACCCGGCGACGTCCGATGCGCGCGGCACGTCAGTGGGCACGCTGGCGATCGATCGCTTCCTGCGCCCGGTGTGCTTCCAGAACTACCCGGACAGCTTGCTGCCCGAACCACTGAAAAACGCCAACCCGCTGCGGATCCAGCGCTTGGTGGATGGCAAGCCATCGCGAGAGGCGATCTAGCCAGCACTGCGATTTTTTGTGTTGATCGTTCCCACGCTCTGCGTGGGAATGCAGCCCGGGACGCTCTGCGTCCCACTGGAACGCGGAGCGTCCCTTGAGGCATTCCCACGCGGAGCGTGGGAACGATCAGACAGAGATTCCAGCAGGGGCCTCTGGATCACATTGGGCTATCATTGGCCCTTTCCCCCCCTAAAAAGACTGTTTGCCATGACTGCCCAAACCCTTCTCAACGCCCTCGAACACTGCGGTATGGTCGAAATCGATGGCCTGCACGCCTTCGAATTCGCCCTCGACGAGGACGATAACCTGCACATCGAATGCATTGATGGCCGTGCAGCCAAGCACTGGGAATTCACCCCGGCTCAGGTTGCGGCTGCGACGTTCGATGAGACGCTGCAGAGCTGGCTGATCGTCGGTTACGCCAGCGACACCAAGACCACGGGCGAGCATCGTCTGGTGTGCCTCGGCGACGTAGTCAGCAGCAGCGACGATGAGGATGACAATAATGAAGATGCGTAATTTCTGGCCTTTGCTGATGGCCGGCAGCGTCGGCGCGATGGGGCTTTCCAGCGCCAGCGCCGACACCTTGCAGTTGCTGGTCGGCTCGTACACCGCCGGTTCCAGCCAGGGCATCTACCGCATGCAGTTCGACAGCGCCACCGGCCAGATCGACGCCAAGCCGCTGCAAGTGGTCAAGACCGAAAACCCTTCGTGGCTGACCCTCTCGAAAGACCAGAAGCGTTTGTTCGTGGTCAACGAAAACGGCCCGGGCCAGACCGATCCGGTCGGCCGCGTCAGCAGCTTCGCCATTGACCCGAAGACCCATGCGCTGAGCCTGATCAATCAGGTGCAGAGCCTGGGCAACGAGCCGACCCATTCCAGCCTCAGCGCCGATGCCAAACACCTGTTCGTCAGCAACTACTCAGTGATGCAAGATCCGGGCGGCACCCTGGCGGTATTGCCGGTCGATGCCGACGGCCAGTTGAAACCGGTGGTGCAGATGAGCGGCCACCCGGCCAGTCGGGTCAACCCTGAGCGTCAGGCTTCCAATCATGTGCACTCGACGGTGTCGTCGCCGGACGGGCGCTATGTGTTCTCCAATGATTTGGGCGCGGACAAGGTTTTCATCTATCAGTACGACCCGAAGGCCAATCCACACCTGCCGCTGACCCCGGCAAAAACCGCCTCGGTAGCCTTGCCGGCCGGCAGTGGCCCGCGTCATCTGCTGTTCAGCGCTGACGGCAAACACGCCTGGCTGACCATGGAGATGAGTGCACAGGTCGCGGTGTTCGACTACAAGGACGGCGTACTGACCCAGACGCAACTGGTCGATCTGGCGGCGGGCCAGCCAACCTCGGACAAGGCCGGCGCGGCGCTGCATGCCTCGGCTGACGGCAAGTTTCTCTACGTGAGCAATCGCGGCACGGCCAATCAGCTCGTAGTGTTCGGCATTGATTCTGCGACCGGTCAGCTCAAAGAGCTGCAAAAGCGCTCGGTCGAGGGTGATCACCCGCGCGAGTTTGCCCTCGATCCGAGCGGTAAATTCGTCTTGATCGCCAACCAGAAGAGCAACCAGATTGTCGTCGTCGAACGCGATACCAAGACCGGTCTGCTCGGCAAAACCGTGCAAAAACTGCCGATGGACGCGCCAAGCGATCTGAAGTTTGTAGTGCGACAATAAGCCACAGGCCCCGTTCTGCGGGGCCTGCATCGTTGTATTAATTGCACTGATATCGGCTAATGCTACAAAAGATTTCAAGCGAGCAACCCTCGAGCGTTACGTTTGTTTCACAGCCCGACCGGGCAAACCAAGCAAACGAACACGAGGGTTACCGCCATGAATTTCAATCTCTTCTCCGTCATCGCCGCTTCCGCCATTTCTGCCACCGTGGTATTGCCAGCCGGTGCCAACGTCGAAATCGCCAGCAAAAAATCCCACACCCAGAGCTACACCCAGAAATACCTGCAACAAAGCGCCAACTTCTACGCCGCGCTGGATCACAAAACCCAAGCCTGAGCGCACCGTTCTCCTGTAGGAGCTGCCGAAGGCTGCGATCTTGATCGTTCCCATGCTCTGCGTGGGAACGATCAAACAAGAGATCGCAGCCTTCGGCAGCTCCTACGCGCGCGCGTAACCTGATCGTTCCCACGCTTTGCGTTAGAACGCAGCCCGGGACGCTCTGCGTCCCATTGGAACGCGGAGCGTCCCTTGAGGCATTCCCACGCGGAGCGTGGGAACGATCAATCGTCAAAAGATCGCAGCCTTCGGCAGCTCCTACGCGCGTACGCGTTCTCCACTCATAGGTTTTCTCTCGCCGGCAAATAGAGCCGCTAAATAATCAACGAAGCTGATATTCACCATTGCAAACCCTGAGTGGTTGCTTCGGCTTTTTTGATTGATTCTGTGGCCATCGAAACCTTTGCCCACGGAGAACACCATGGCCAGCGCAATCCTCACTTCCGCCAAACGCGGCGCCTATCTGGCCATCGGTCTGTACCTGGCCGTGGTGCTGTTTGTCAGCATCGGCGCGCAAATGGAACACAGCTTCGACGCCCCGATCGACGTCGCCCACCCCGGCATCCAGTTCGAACTGCGCTCGCAAAGCGCAATGGTCGACAGGGCCGAACTCGCAGGAGTCGGCGGCGCATGAAAGGCTACAGACTCTGGGTCATCGCCAGCCTCGCGCTGATGACCAACGGCGCCTCACTGTTGGGATTTGGCCAGGGCTCGGTGGGCGGCTTGGCCCGGGCCATAGAGGCCAACCACAACATCGCGCACAACATTGAACGAGCCAACACGCTGGGGCTGATGGCCGGCAATCCACCGGTCAAGGTTGCGCTGGATTTTCTCGGGCCGTTTGAAGTGGATTGCATGGCGCTGGGCATGTGCCAAGCACTGGCCTAATGATCGTTCCCACGCTCTGCGTGGGAATGCCTCAAGGGACGCTCCGCGTTCCACTGGGACGCAGAGCGTCCCCGGCTGCATTCCCACGCGGAGCGTGGGAACGATCAAGAGGGAGAGAGGGTTACTTCTTCATGATCGAGGTGAACAGCTCGGATTCGAGCAAGCGCTGCAACCAGGCTTGCAAGCGAACATAAGGCGTCTGCGCGAACCACTCTCGATCAACGTGAGCGAACTGCCGGACGAAGGGCAGCAGGGCGATGTCGGCGAGGCTCGGATGATCGGCCAGCAAGTACTCACGTCCTTCAAGCAGCTCATCCAGTTTCTGCAGAAATAACGCACCTTCAGCCCGATAAGCTTCCATCGGCTGCTCAGGGTAACGCTCGGCGTACTTGTAGCGATTCAAAGCCGATTTGAAAATCTGATCATTGCCTTCAATCAGTTTCTCCATCCACAGTGCCGCGAACGAATCACCGCCCAGCAACCAATCATCCGGATCATTCTGCGCCAACGCCCAGCGCATGATCTGCAGACTCTCATCGATCACCACGCCATCGGCATTCAGCACCGGCACGGTGCCCTTGGGCGAGAGCGCCAGCATCTGCGCCGGTTTGTCCTTGAGACTGACTTCGACAATCTCCACCGGCACGCCCGCATAACGCAACGCCATTCGCGCACGCATGGCGTAAGGGCAGCGGCGGAAGGAATACAGCGTGTTCATTTCACCTCCAGCGTGCTCAAACCATTGCCTTGGCGCCGCACCTGAATCTGCACAGGAATCCGTTCGTGCATTTCCTGCACATGGGAAATCACCGCCACCTTGCGTCCCTGTGCCTGCAAGCCATCGAGCGCGTCCATGGCCAGTTGCAAGGATTCCGGATCAAGGCTGCCGAAACCTTCGTCGATAAACAGCGATTCGATTTTCAGCGTGCTCGACGCCATCGAGGCCAGACCCAGCGCAAGGGCGAGTGATACGAGGAACGTCTCGCCGCCCGACAACGAATGCACCGAGCGCAGTTCGTCGCCCATTTCCGTGTCCATCACCAGCAGGCCGAGCATGCTGCCGCCACGTTTGAGGCGATAGCGTTTGACCAGTTGGCGCAGCTGCGCGTTGGCGTGGTGCACCAGCAGGTCGAGGTTGTACGCCTGGGCGATCTTGCGGAAGGTGTCACCGGTGGCCGAGCCAATCAAGGCACTGAGTCGCGCCCAGCGTTGATACTCGGCGTAGGCGTCAGCGATCTGCCGGGCCAACGCCTGATTGGCGTTCTGTCGGCGCTGGTCTTCCGCCTGTTCGGCGCGCAGTTCGGCGCACTGCTGTTCGCTGACGGCGAACTGGTTTTGCAGCTCAGCGAGGGCGCTGTCCAGTTGTGCGGCCTCGAGATTGCCGTCCTGCCGGGCCTGGTGATCGAGCAGGCGCTGATCGCGCTCTTGCAACAAGACCTGGGCTTGTTCGATGGCTTTTTCGTTGTGCTGAAGGGTCTGGCGCAGTTCGGCGACTTGCGCGTCGTCGAAGCGCAGCAAGTTTTCCAGGCCGCTGTCATCCAGTTCCGGGTGGCTGGCGCGCCAATCGGCGATCTTGCCGGCGAGTGCCTGTTCTTCAGCCTCCAATGCTTGCAGGCGATCCTGCTGAGACTTGAGTTCGGCTGCGGTCTGCACCAGCTGCGTGCGCACGCTTTGCAGCTCCTCAGCGGTGCTGGTTTCGGCGACGCGCGCCTGTTCCACCGCGTGTTCCAGCTGCTGCTGCCAATGCTCGGCGCTGCTGTGCTCGCCAAGTAACTGCGCGAGTTTTTCCTGACAGCTTTGCTGCTGCTCGGTCAGCGCGGTGAATTGTTGCTCGGCGCTGTGCAGTTGCTGAGTGCGCAGCTGTTGGCGATCCTGTTCTTTTTCCAACGTCTGCTGGCGTTGCTGCTGTTCGCTCAGCTCTTCCTTTTGCTGTTCGAGCTGGGCCAGACGCTCGGCGATCTGCCGATCCAGCTGCATGAACGTTGCCGCCGGCTCAAGGCGCAAGGCCTCAAGCGTGTCGGCGGGCAGCAGCGGGCCAAACGCGGCGAGTTCTTCTTCAAGACGCTGACGGTCGCTGTTGAGTTCATGCTGCTGATGGCTCAGCTGTTGCGCCGCTTGCTGATGCGCCACCTCGGCCTGACGCAATTGTTGCGACAAGCGCGCCGCGTCCTGTTGCAAGGTGAGCAGGGCGCTTTGCCGTTGTTCGTCTTGAGTGATGCTCTGGTTCAACTGCTCGGTCTGGCGGCTGAGCCAGGCGTCGCGTTTGTCGGCGTTCTGATTGAACAGTTGCGCGGCCAGCGGATGCGCGTCGAGGCTCGGGGCCAGGGCTTGTTGTTGCGCCGCCAGTTGTTCCTGTTGCTGGAGCAATTCTTTCTGTTGCGCGATCACGCCACCGACTTCGCCGCGCAGCTCGATCAGTTTTTCCTTGAGCTGATCGACCACTTGCTGGGCGTTGGCCTGTTCGCTTTCATCGTGACGGCCAAGGCTCTGCAACAGCGCTTCGGGCTGGTGATAGGGATGCTCGTTGCTGCCGCAGACCGGGCAGGGCTGATCGTCCTGCAACTGCGCGCGCAACTCTTCGACACTGGCACTGCGCGCCAGCCGCTGACGCTCGAGCAGTTCGCGAGTGACATTGAGGGTCTGCTCGGCGACGGTCAGTTCGGCCTTGGTTTTCACACCGTCCTGGGTCAAGCGTTCGCGTTGCTGCTGCGCGTCGAGCTGACGTTGTTGCAACTCGGCGCTGCGCTTGTCGAGATCCTGCTGAGACGCCCACAGGCGCGACAGGTCTTCAACTGCGCGCAGCTGTTTGCGGTTGTCCTGCAGCAAAGTGCCGAGCAGGCCGATCTGTTCCGCAACCGCGTCGGGCTCGGCGCCGGCCTCTTTGAACAGCACTTCCAGTTGCTGCTTGTGCGAGGCCAGTTGCTCAGCACTGCGCGCGGCGTTCTGTTCGAGGGACGCCAGTTCGCTCTGGCCCTTGTTCATGCGGTTGCCGATCAGCATCAGCTGTTGCAGACGGTCGCGATAGGCGCTCCAGGCATCGCTCAACGGCGCCAGATGCGCACTCTGCTCAAGCTCGGTGGCGATGCGTTGCAAACGCTCGGCGACCTCAGCCTGTTTTTCCTGCAAGGCCTGAATCGCGCTCTGGCCATCCTTGAACGCTTGCTCGGCGGTTTGTCGGGCTTCGGCGCTGCTGGCAGTGTCCTTGATCAGACGGGCGAGGGTGCTTTGCTCTTCGAATGCCTGACGCAGCAACGGCGCGTTTTCGCTCTGGCGTTGTTGTGCTTCGCTGAGGGCGACTTTTGCTGTATCGAGGTTTTGCGCCAGTTGCGTCTGGCGTTCGCCCAACGCGGCGTGTTGTTGGGTGTGCGCGGCAATCTGCGTCGTCAGTGGCGTCAGCAGCGCATCAAGCTCGGCCTTGCGCGCGAACTGATGGCGTTGCGGGCCAAGCTGTTCCAGACGCGTCAGCTTCACCCGCTCGCCGGCCAGTGCCTGCCATTGCTGTTGCGCGGTTTGCAGTTGTTCGCTGGCGGCTTTTTGCGCGTCCTGCAACTGACGCAAATCCTTCAGCCAACCGTGTTGTTGCTCAAGCTGTTTGAGCTGCGCCTGTTGCGCCTTCATATGTTGCTGCGCGGTGTTGAAACGCTCGTCGAGTTCGGCGCGCGCTTCCGGCGCCAAAGGCGTTACCCCGGTAGCCTGATCCTGCAACAGCTTGTGCGCTTCGCGGGCTTCTTTGGTCTTGTCGAAAGCGCGGCGGCCGAGGCGGGTGTAGAGCGCGGTGTCTGTGAGTTTTTCCAGCAGTTCACTGCGGTCGTTGTCGTCAGCCTTGAGGAACGCGCTGAACTCACTCTGCGCCAGCAGCACAGCGCGGGTGAACTGTTCAAAGTTCAGGCCCAGCGCGGCTTCCAGCTGGGTTTTGTATTCGCCTTTCTGGCTGGCGAGCAGTTGATCCTGATCGATGTCGCGCAGGCTCTGCCGACTGGCCTGGAGTTTGCCACCAGCCTTCTCGCGAGCACGATTGGCTTCCCAGCGCGCGCGATAGCGGCGGCCATCGACGCCGACAAAATCCACTTCGGCATAGCCTTCACCGGTGCCGCGTCGCAGCAAGGTGCGCGGGTCACCAGTGGCGATTTCACCGTCAGCGTCGGGGACTTTCGCATCGCGACCGGTGTTGTTCAGGCGCGGCACGGCGCCGAACAGCGCCAGACACAACGCATCAAGCAGCGTGCTCTTGCCAGCGCCGGTCGGGCCGGTGATCGCAAAAAGACCAGCGCTGGCCAGCGGTTCGGCGGTGAAATCGATCTCGAACGGACCGGCCAGCGAGGCGAGGTTCTTCAAACGAATGGCGAGAATCTTCACGGCTGCTCGCCCTCCAGTTGCACGTCCTGCAGAAGTTCGGCGAAGTCCTTGAGCGTCTGGTCGTCGACCTCGCTGCCGTAATTGTCGAGCCAGGCGCGGCTGAACAGTTCCTGCGGGGTGAGCTGGTCGAGTTCGATCAGTGTGCTGCCGTCATCGCTGCCATCGGCGCCACGATTGCCGGCGTATTCAGCGGCGATGCGCACCAGTCGCACGGCTTTGCCTTGCAGTGCGGTTTCCACTTGATGGCGCAGATCCGGCTGCGGCTCATCCAGACGCACGCGCACTTCGAGCCAGGGCTGGCGCTGGGTTTCGGCGAGCAGATCGATGTTCGGCAGGTCGGCCAGTTGCAGCAGAATCTCGGCCAGCGGCGCCGGGCCGATGCGCTGCAGATTGACCGAGCGCGGGATCAGTTTCGGCTCGACGCTGACCAGGGTTTCACCGTCCAGGACCACATCGAGAATCTGATGCTGATAACCGATTTCGGAGAACGACAGCGGAATCGGCGAGCCGCTGTAGCGAATGCGCTCCTCGCCGTTGACCTTCTGCGGCTTGTGCAAATGGCCGAGGGCGACGTAACTGATGCTTTCGCCGAACAGGCTGGCGGGCAGCGCTTCGGCATTGCCGATGATCAGGCTGCGTTCGGAATCCTCCGACACAGAGCCCCCGGCCATGTGCGCGTGGCTGATAGCGATCAACGCCTGCCCGGGTTGACGCTTGGCATTCGCCGCCGCGATCAGCCATTCATGCACCTGACCGATGCCGCGCAGATAGTTGTCACCCAGATGCGCGCCAGTGACTTCCGCCGGGCGCAAAAACGGCAGCGCCAGACACCACGCGGCGATTTCTCCTTGGGCATTCGGCAGCGGCAGCAGCAGGCGCTCGGCATCGAGTTGCCCGTCATCCAGCCACAAGACCCGACCCAACGCGTGAGTGCGCAAACGCCGCATCAACGGCGCCGGCAGCTCGATCCGCGAGCCGGAATCATGGTTGCCGGCGATCATCACGATGGTCAGCAACGGCTGCTGTTCGTGAGCGCTGACGATGAAGTCGTAAAGGCGTTCCTGAGCTTTGACCGGCGGATTGACCGTATCGAAGATATCGCCGGCAATCAGCAGCACATCCGGCTGCGCCAAGTGCAACTGGCGCAGCAGCCATTCGAGAAAACACGCGTGCTCGAAATCGCGCTCCTGGCCGTGCAGGTTTTGCCCAAGGTGCCAGTCGGAGGTGTGGAACAAACGCAAGGTGGACTCCGCATTTTGATCAAGAGGGTGGCCGCGAAGAAGAACGGGCGGCGAGAGGAGGGGAGTTTACTGGCAAATCACGCCCCTTGCCTTGTCGTGTGTCTGCTTGCACCGGCAGCGGCGAATATTTCGGTAATCGGCCGATGCGGCTGGCGTCTGTGCATCTGCCGCACCAGCTCGCTCATCCGCAACAACTCTTCGCTCGGCTTGGCCCATTGCTCTTTTGGCAATGGCTCGGACCATTCGCGCATGACTTCCGGCAGCGCCTGCTTGCCGATTCTTTCCAGCCGACGAATTTCCCATTCGAGCAGACGGTTGGGAATCGTCCATAGGGTCATGACGTGATACAGGTACCAGAAGAACCCCGACAACCGCGAGCGGCGGCCTTCATGGATCTGCTGATGCATCCGCGCGCGGGCATTGTGGAATGTATGCAGGCCTTCGTGGGGTGGGTCGTCCGGGCCTTGCAGGTCTTGCAGGTCCTGGATCGATTTAAGGTCGTTGACCTCGTACTCCATGTAGCCGCGAATCGCTTCCCAGTGGCTGATCGCAAGCTCCAGGCCGGCGCATTGGAATTCCTGGCTTATGAGGGTTTCACCTTGGTAGAAACCGATGCCCATGCCGTATTGGCGGTGAATGCCAAACTGGGTGGCGCCTTTGGCTTCGATGATCCAGGCGCTGAGCGATTCCCATGGAACGAAGACTGGTTCGGTGGCGCCTTCGGGCATGAAGCAGACTTCGCGGCGTTGGCGGTTGAAGCGGGTTGGGATGAGGGAGAGACGTTTTTTGTGGACGTGGTGCCAGACGGCCAGGCCGATACCCAAGGCCATAAAACCCGTTAATAACGCCAATTTGTAAAGGGCAAGAAAAACACCCTCAATAATTTCCTTAATGAACTCCCAGTTATCTCCAAACATGAGCCCAATTAAGCCTCCCACCAGTGGATATAGAAACGCGATCATGAATGTGCCACTGAACGGTCCTCCTAAAGTCACCTGCCACATGAATACCTGCGGGTTTCCCAACCCGAAGTCCATGTAAACACTGTTTAGTACCCCTATATGAGGCCCGTAGGGTGGCGTTTGTGTTGGTAATGGCAAGGGCGCGAGATAGGTAATTTTTCCACTCGGAAACGGCTCAATAAATCCCGCTTGTTTCGGCAGTACAAATGCCACTCTTGGTGTTTGTTTGTCGTTGCTATTGCGCATGGTCGGCTCGCTCCAGATACTGGATTTCGACCTTAACAAGTGGTGGCTTTTCTTTGACAAACTGAGGTGCAACTACGGCGTAGTGTCCGTCTCCACGAGGATCCAGATGGATTACTCGGGTTCGTGACTGCCACTCACCCTTTTTGTTCATAGCCTGAATGCAAACCGCCAACTCCAGTGTTTCTTTCGCCGGGACGAATTCAGAGTCGGAATTTTTGGGGTATTGAAGACAGAGCACGAGTCCCTCCGAATTGGACTTGACGATGCGCAGGCTATTCACAATTTCGTTGCTGATGACATCTCTCCGCTCCCGTGGAACTCCTCTACTGTGCAGCGGATTGGAAATGCGGTGTGCGCCGATACCTAGCCGGCAGCTTGGTTCACTGCCAAGGGAAGGCAACAAGTCATTCAGCGTCAGTCGAGGCAGCACCAGATGAATATCGCTGGTCTTGGCTCTGACCAGCAGATCTTTCAGCCAGTAGTCATGCGGATTTCTCCCAAGTTGCGCGTAAGGCGCGTGAATTAAAAAAGCCAAGTAACTTTGATAGTCATCAAGAGAGTGGTCACCACGCATCTCGCCATCCCTGCTCCATGGTGTGATTGTCAGCCATTTATCGTGGGCACTGAGGTTGAAGCGGCTATACAACCAACTGCCGCTGAGCTCCAGGACCGTAAATAGCGCGCCCGCCAAGTTGAAACGGAAGAACACCGTAGAAAGGCGTGTACCCGCAGCGGCCCACGCGGCAGTTCGTGCAGCACCGTTTGGCGCCACAATCACGGTATAACCTGCGTACAGGGTGTGACCCAAACCATATGCGTTGACGGTTGTCATTCCGCTGGAACCCAAGGTGCCCAGTGCCGCTGCATTACCCGCCGAATGGCTTCCACTACGAATCGCCTGCTCCCAATTTTTGCGCTGCGTGACAAGACTGTTCGCAGACGATGCCAACCCTGCCAAATAGGTGAAAAAACCTAATCCCACATGCAGTTTCCCTAACTGCACATGCACGTTTTTCAGCGCCGCCTGCTGAAGATTCGTCGCCAGAAATGAACTGCGGTTTTTCAAGGCTGTATCCCCGAGACTTTGCGCGGCAGTAAATCCTGCAGCCCCAGTAGCGACAATCGCATTGGCGAATGGCTGCCAAACCCGTTTATTCGCGGTTTGCCTGCGCAGCTCCCGATAAACCCCCACCAAATTCACCACCTGCACCAACACCACCAACAACCCCATCCCCTCCGTCCGCACCAGACTCGCCTTCGAAACCCCCGCCACCCCCGCGCGAATATTCTCCAGCAACCCGCGCAATTCCCCTTGCTGCGCCGGCGGAAACACCACCGTCACGCCCGCTTTCGCCGGTGTGGCGCCATACAGCCGGGCCGAGCGATCCGGCAGTTCATCAATCGGGCTCAACGCCGCCGCGAGGCGGCCTTCGAACAGCGCCAATTGCGTGCGCACGCGGACGATTTCTTCCTGCAATTCCACCGCCCGGGCGGTTTTGTGGCCCTGGCGGTTTTTGTTGTGGGTGAGCTGGTTGCGTTCGCGGTTGAGGGTTTTCAGGTAGTCGCGCTCGCGCAGCACTTCCTTGATCGTGGCTTGCAGCGCCGCTTGTTCCGCCGGGGTGGATACGGTGAAGGTCACGCCGCTGGTTCGCGCGGCGTCGAAGACGCGCAGGCGCAGGGCTTTGGGCAAGCGCTGGAACAGTTCGTCGAGGTCGGGGATTTTCTCGCCGGCAAGATCGAAGCCTTCCAGCGCCCGGCTCAGGCCGAGGTTCAGCGCCGGGCTGTAGGTGTCTTGCACGGCATCGGCGAGGACTCGGCTGTGTGCGGGCAGGTCGTCCAGCGCGGGCAGCTGCGGCTGCTCGATGCTCTGCAACTTGGCCAGCCAGTCCGGCAGGTTGTTGAACATCGCCATGCCGGCGTTGAACAGCGTTGAATATTGCCCGGCCTGCTCGGTCTGCAAGCGCAGCGGCAAGGTGTAGAACAACGGGCGGGTCAGTTGCGGGTGTTGTTCGAGGTAATCGAGCATTTGCTCGTTGGCCGCGTCGCTGCGGCCGATGTCCTTGAGGCAGGCGTATTCGCTGGCGAAAGCCTGATCGATCTGCGCTGGCAGTTGCCCGTCGAAATACCACGCCGAGCGATGGAAACGCCCGGCGCACAGCAGTTGCGCGCGATCGGCGGTGATGCGTTCGAGCAGGCGATTCCAGCGTCCGAGGTTGTCGCGATGATTGTTCAGCACCTCGTCCATCGCCGGGCGGTCGATCAGGTCGTTGATGCCGCGCTTGCCGCTGAGCAGCGGGCCGTCGAGCACGTCTTTCATGCGCCGACTCTGATCTTTGCCGAGCTCGACCAGTGTGCTGAGGTGGCGCTCGACGAAGTCGGCCGGGGCCACTTCAACAAAATATTCACGGGTGTAAAAGCGCCGATCTGCCTCGGCGGTGACGCGAGCATGTGCGGTGAAATCCGGGGCGACGCCGTCGAAACGGTTCAGCGCCAGCGACTCGTCCAGTGCCTTTTCGCGAAGCTGTTGCAACTCAGGCGTGGCTTCGCCTGCAACTGGCTCGAGCTCACCACCCTTGTTCAAATACTCGAGCAGCGCCTGCCGGGTATTTTCCCGATCCGGTTCGGGCAATTGCTCCAGTTCAGCAAACAATGCCTGGGCGCGCGGATCGTCGCTGGCCTTGGCCAAAGTGTCGAAGTCCTGAGATCCGAGCTGGCTCAGCGACTCGATGTAACTGGCCAGCAGATAGTCGCGCTCGTTGTTGTCGGTGTTGCTCCACTGCTCGACCCAGCCGACCACCAGGTCCTGATAATCAGCCAGATCGCGCATCACGCCGAGGTCGTCGTTGACCAGCAGAAACAGCGTGTCGTCCTGATAAGGCCCGCGCACCCGACCAAGAAATTCGCCGATATGCGCCTCGCGAAAACGTCGCGGGTTTTCCCACAGATAGGGTTCGCGTTCATGCTCCGGCGCATCGCTGACCTGCACCGTCGGCATCCGCGTGGCGTCCGCCTCGGCCAGCGGTTTCGCTGTGCAGGCCACTTCCGCCAGCCACTGTTTGGCCTGGGCCACGGTAAGCAGATGCTCGCCGCCGATCAGACAATGCACCGGGCCAAGATCGACCGCCTGCATGAAGTGCTCGCGCTCCTGCGCACTGTCCAGCACCTGTCGGCACTTCGCCGCGCTCAACTGCACATCAGCGAAGGTCACGTAAAGGGTGCTTTTGCGCGAGAAGATCAACGCCGGACGTTCTTCGATGGCGCTGCGCTGATCCTCGCTGACGCTTTTGCCGCGATGCAGCAATGCGCTGATGACACCTTCCAGCACGCGGTATTCATAGAGCTCACCGCTGAGGCTGTCGACGATGTACAGCCAACCGTCGCGCAG
This sequence comes from Pseudomonas sp. 2957, assembly GCF_031456345.1. NCBI lineage: Bacteria > Pseudomonadati > Pseudomonadota > Gammaproteobacteria > Pseudomonadales > Pseudomonadaceae > Pseudomonas > Pseudomonas sp. 2957. Next base: position 468,106 of record NZ_JAVDUL010000002.1, on the reverse strand, counting down.
GCGGCGGATACCCATGGGGCGCGTGGTCAGGGTGTACGGCAGCGTGAGTTCGGTGCTGGGGTCGAAGGATTTTTCGACAAGGCCGTACGCGAGGGGCAACAGTTGCACGTGGGTGTTGCGCAAGGGGCAGGCGGCGGGGCCGATGATCGGGGCTTTGGACGCGGCGGCTGCCGCGAGGTTGGCGGGGTGCATCATTGAGCACATTTCCCTGTATCTGTTTGTGACAGAGAAATGTGCGTGTATCTGGAAAACGACAGCAGTCAGATCTTTCTGTGTTTTGCGTAGGAATCGAACACTCGGGATGAAACCTACAAGGGATCGTCTGAAATCTTACAGAGGTTGCTTCGGATGAATCGTGAGTAACCCTGAAGGCGTACCCGCGCTCGCAAACCTACGCTGATAAATAGATCCGTTAACAAGCTCATTGCCTACGGATTTGAGCCGTACCGCTCATCGAAATCGATTTTTCAACGCATCCATTAATTGACGCCAAAATAGTGGCCATCTAATATCGCGCCACTATTTTGATGCTAGTGCGCTATTGCAGGGATGCCAGCGACTCTTTGCGCTCATCCGCGCCGCTTACCTGCGGAGCATGGCACCTGATCAGACCGATTATTGCCCGTTGCAGGATCTTCACATGGACGTTCGCCAGTTTGCCTTCCTCGCAGATCAGCCGAGTGCGGTCGTGAAAAACCGTGAGTTGTTCCTCGGCATGCCCAAGCGCGGACTGGCGTTCCTGCTGGCCAACGTCATGTTCTGGCAACCGCTGTGGGCGCAGGCCGACGGCATCGTCGTGGCCAACCCGAATACCACGCTGGACCGTGCCGGCAACGGCGTGCCGATCGTCAACATCGCCACGCCCAACGCCAGTGGCCTGTCGCACAACCAGTTCCACGATTACAACGTCGGCGCACAAGGCGTCATCCTCAACAACAGCGCGACTCAAACTTCGAACACGCAACTGGGCGGCCACGTCATTGGCAACCCGAATCTGAAGAACAGCGGTTCGGCGCAGGCGATTCTGAACGAAGTCATCAGCGGCAACCCGAGTCAGTTGCGCGGTTACACCGAAGTGGCCGGGCAGTCGGCGCGGGTCATCGTCGCCAACCCCTATGGCATCACCTGCAATGGCTGCGGTTTCATCAACGCACCTCGGGTGACGCTGACTACCGGTAAACCAGTGCTGGAAAACGGTCGGCTGGATCGCTTTCAGGTCGATCAGGGCAGCGTGGCTATCGAAGGCGCGGGCATCAACGCGACCAATATCGACCGTTTCGAAATCATCACCCGCAGCGCCAAGATCAATGCGCAGATTCAAGCGCAGAACCTGACCATCGTCGCCGGTCGCAACGACGTCAACGCCGACACCCTCAACGCCACGGCCCGCGCCGACGACGGCAGCGCCAAACCGCAACTGGCCATCGACTCCTCGGCCCTCGGCGGCATGTACGCCGGAGCGATCAAACTGGTCGGCACCGAGGCCGGCGTCGGGGTGAAACTCGACGGCAAACTGATCGCCAGCGGCGGCGATATTCAGCTTGATGCGAACGGGCAACTGAGCCTGGCCGACACCTCGGCTACCGGCGCGGTCAACGTCAAAGCCGCCAGCCTCGACGCGCAAGCTCCGGTTTACGCCGGCACATCGCTCAACGTACAGACCCAAGGCAACCTGACCAACCGCCAGACCTTGGCCGCCCGCGACAGCGTGGTGCTCAGCGCCGGTGGGCAACTGACTAATGCCGGCGCCATCGAAGCCGGCGTCAATGCTGACGGCAGCCGTAACAGCAACGGTGATTTGAGCCTTCGCGCACAGAATCTGAACAACAGTGGCAAGAGCCTCAGCGCCAGCCGCAACCTGACCGTCAACGCCGCGCAAACCCTCAACAACCAGAATGGCCTGCTCAGTGGCCAGACCACGAGCATCACCGCCGGCACGCTGGACAACCGCAACGCCGGCAAAGTGCTGGGCAACAACAGCCTGACCCTCACTGCCAATCAGGTGCTGAACAATCAAGGCACGCTCACCAGCAATGGCAAACTCACCGGCAACATCGGTCAGTTGATCAACAGCAACGGTGAACTTAGCAGCCAGAGCGACGTAGTGCTCACGCTCACCTCGCTGGACAACGTCGCCGGCCTGATCACCGCTGGCCGTTTGCTCGACATCACCGCCCTCGGCGCCATCAACAATCGCACCGGACGGATCGGCGCGAAACAGGCCGTAGCGATCAAAGCGCAACAACTGGACAACAGCCAGCAAGGCCAGCTGACCAGCGAAGGCACACTGACCACGCGCATCAGCGACCAGTTGAACAACCAGAACAAGGGCCTGATCCAGGCCAACGGTGCGATGGACGTGCAGGCCACGCGCCTGGATAACCGCGCCGGCAAGATTTCCGGTCTCGACACCCTGACCGTCAGCAGCGCGACCACCGACAACCGTGCGGGTGTTTTGCGCGCCGACAAAGCGACGACGCTGCTGATCGATAATCTGGATAACCGCGACAAGGGCCGCGCCGAGAGCAAGGCAGCGCTGACCTTCGAAGGCAGCACGCTGAACAACAGCAACGGCGGCTTGCTGACCTCGACCGGACTGTTGAGCCTCAAAGCCCGGGATGTCACCAACGATGCCGGACGGATTTCCGGCAAGGGCGATATCGACGCCAGCATCGACAACCTGACTCAGCAAACCGGCGAACTGGTTGCCGAAGGCAATCTGAAACTCACCGGCAAAACCCTCAACAGCCGCCAGGACAGCCTGGTCGGGTCGCTCAAGACCCTGACCGTCAATGTCGACCAGATCGACAACCGCGCCAGTACGCTTTCCAGTCAACTCGACCTGCATATCAATGGCGCACGCCTGGACAACAGCGAGGGCGGCAAGGTGCTGTCCGACACCACGCTGGGCCTGAAAGTCGCGCAGATCATCAACGCCACCAATGGCCTGATTTTCAGCAAAGGCGCGGCGACGCTCAGCGGCATCGGCTTGAGCAATGTGGGCGGGCGGATCGTCAGCCAGAACACACTGGACCTGACGTTCGACAATACCCTCGACAACCAGCAAGGCCTGATCAGCAGTGAAGGGCAGATGACCCTGAATCTCGGCAGCCTCGACAATCGCCTGGGCAAGCTGTCGAGCCTGGAAGCGATGGCACTGACCAGCGTCGCCGGGGTGCAGAATCAGGGCGGGCTCATCGCCTCGCAAAAGGGCCTGACCTTCACCAGCGGCAGTCTCGATAACAGCGACAACGGTATCCTCAGTGCCAAGGCCGATTCGACCTTGACCACCGGTGAGTTCAAGAACCGTCAGGGCGGCAGCCTCGCCACGGACGGCACGCTGCTGCTGACCACCGCGCACCTGGATAACTCCGGCGGCATCATCGGCAGCCAGAAAACCCTGCAGGCTTCCGTCACCTCGCTTAAGCAGGACGGCGGCGAGCTGTTCAGCAACGGCGACCTGACCCTGGACCTCAACAATGGCCTGCTCGATAACCAGCGCGGCAACATTCATACGGCGGGCCAACTGCTGCTGAAAAACCTCAAGGATGTGAACAACAGCGCTGGGGAAATCTCCGCTGCCAAAGCCTGGAACCTCAACGCACAAAGCCTGAACAACGACGGTGGCAAGCTGCTCAGCAATGAAAAACTCACCCTGGTCATCGACCGTGCGCTGAGCAACGTGAAAGGCCTGATCGCCTCTGCTGGCCTCCAAGCGCGCAGCGCCAGCCTCGACAACAGCGGCGGTGAGATTCGTGGGCGTGGCGCGGTCGATTTCACCGTCACTGATCTGTTCGACAACCAGGCTGGCGTGGTCATCGCCGACGAGGGCCTGACGCTCACGGCGGCGCGTCTGGATAACCGTCGCGAGGGCCTGGTCGGTTCGACCCAAGCGCTGCAACTGGTCGTCGACCGTGTCGACAACCGCAGCGGTGAACTGTCGAGCAAGGCCGGCGTGAGCCTGATCGGTGCCTGGCTCGACAACAGCGACAGCGGCTACATGCTGGCGGGCGGCAATCTGGCGTTGACCGTCAACGAGGTGATCAACCGCAACAACGGCGTGCTGTCCGGCGCTACCGGCCTGACGCTGGTCGGCAAAAGTCTGGAAAACAGCGCTCGCCTGACCACGCAACAAGACCTCGCGATTACCCTCTCTGGCGAGCTGAACAACGCGCAGGGCAGTCTGTTCAGCGAAGGTGCGCTGGCGATCGATGCGCAAAGCTTCAATAACGATGGCGGTACGCTGTCCAGCGCCAAAGCGCTCAGCGTCGACACACGCGGTGCGGTCAGCAACCGGGGCGGCCAGTTGTTGACCGATGCAGCGTTGACGCTCACCAGCAGCGCGCTGGACAACCAGCAGAAAGGCGTGATCAGCAGCAAAAGCAATCTGCACATCACTACCGGCGAACTCAATAACAGTCAGGCGAACATTTACGCCGCCGATCAGCTTGAGTTGAGCGCCGGCAAAGTGACCAATACGGCTGGCAGCCTCGGCGCTGGCAATGCGTTGACTGCCGATATTCAGGGCCTCGATCAGCAGGGCGGTAAACTGTTCAGCAGCCACGCCAGCGTCAGCGTCGACCTGCACGGTGGTGCGCTGAACAACCAGGGTGGGGTGATCAATGCGCCAGGGCAGTTGCTGCTGAAGAATCTCGCTGAGGTGAACAACCGTGGTGGCGAGATTTCCAGCGAGCAGGCCTTTGAACTGATCGCCAAATCGCTGGACAACAGCGGCGGCCAAGTGCTGAGCAATCAGAAACTGAGCCTGACCCTCGACAAGGTCCTGACCTCGATCAAAGGCACGATCGCGGCAGCAGCATTGCAGGTTCGCGCGGCCAGTCTCGACAACAGCGATGGCGGCGTATTGCTCAGTGACAGCGATATCTCGGTGACCGTCGATGGCCTGCTCGACAACCACAACAAGGGCAGCATCCGCGCCGCGCAACAACTGACCCTCAACAGCACCGGCCTGAACAACGAGGAGGGCACGCTGGTGGGTGCCGCTGGCCTTGCCATGGACCTCGGCGCCACCGCGCAGGACCTCAACAACCAGGGCGGGGTGATCAGCAGCAAAGGCGCGTTGAGCATTGCGCACCTGCGTGACCTCAACAACCAGGACGGCGTGATCAACAGCAAAGGCGTGCTGAGCATCGCCACCCTGCGTGACCTGAACAACCAGAAAGGTGAAATTTCCAGCGTCAACAGCTTCAGCCTCAGCGCCAACAGCCTGGACAATCGCGGCGGCAATCTGATCAGCAATCAGCAACTGTCCCTCACCGCAGCCGAGCTGAAAAACAACGGCGGCCTGATCTCAGGCTGGACCGGCGTGACCCTGGCCGGCGGCACTATCGATAACAGCCTCGGGGGCGCGATCTCCAGCCAGCTCGGCAATGTCAGCATCGACCTCAGCGGCGCACTGATCAACCACAGCCAGGGTGGCGTGGGCAGCAAGGGCGAGCTTTACATCAAGGCCGCCAGCCTCAACAACAGCGCCGGCACGCTGACCAGCGACGGCAAGCAGACCTTGACTGTGCTCGGCGGCGAACTCAACAACACCTCCGGTGGTTTGATCAAAAGCACCGACGCCCTCGATATCCGGGCGGCGAGCCTGAACAATGCCTCGGGTAACCTGAATGCGAAAAACGCCCTGACCTTCACCGGCGGTGCGTTGAACAACAACGGCGGCAGCCTGGTCGGCGATGATCGCGTCACACTCGACCTGCTCGGCGCGCTGACCAACGTCAACGGCGCGCTCGGCAGCACCGGGCCGCTGGTGCTGACGCGTTCGGCCAGCATCGACAACCGTGGCGGCCAGATGATCAGCCAGAGTCTGCTGAGACTGCTCACCAGCGGCGATCTGAACAACAGCCAGCGCGGCACCATCGCCGCCAGCAGCCAACTGAATCTCACCGCCGGCGGCCTGTTGCGCAACGACGGCGATGGCCTGATTTCCAGCAGCGCCGCCGACGCCACTCTCACCGCAGCCGCGCTGAACAACGCCGGCGGCGCGGTGCAAAGCATGACCGCGCTGACCATCAACACGGGCAACGGCGCAATCGACAACCAGGGCGGCAAGATCATTGCGCAGAACGGCGACCTGAACCTCACTGCCGCCAGCCTCGACAGCCGAGGCGGCGTGCTGTCGAGCCTCAAAGGTCTGCTGCAAACCCGTCTGACCGGTGTCCTGCGCAACGGCCAGTCAGGCAAGATCGAAGGCAGTCGCCTCGACCTGCGCGTACTGGGCGGCATCTACAGCGACGGCGGGCGCATCGCCGCCAACAGCGGCGACATCCTGCTCAACGCCGGCGGCAACGCCCTCGACAACAGCGGCGGCGGCATCTATGCCCGCGGCCAGGTGAACGTCATCGCCGGCTCGATGAACAACACGGCCGGCCAGGTCAGCGGCAGCCTCATCGACCTTGGCCTTGGCAGCAATCTCGCCAACAACGGCGGCCTGATCGAAAGCGCCAGCACCCTGGCGATTCGCGCCGCCAACCTCAACAACCAGAGCGGCAAACTACGCGCCCTCGGCGGCAGCGGCAAAACCGATTTCCAGATCGGCAGCCAGTTCGACAACCGCAACGGCCTGGTGGAAACCGCCAACACCGACTTCTCCCTCGCCGCACCGAGCTTGCTCAACGCTGGCGGCACAGTGACCCATGTCGGCCTCGGTGAATTCGGCATCTCCACCACCAACGTAATGAACGCCGGCGGCTCACTGGTGACCCGTGGCGGCCTGACCCTGAACGCGGACAGCTGGACCAACAGCAGCGTGATTCAGGCGGGGCGGTTGACGGTGAATGTCGGCAATTTCGTGCAGACCGCGAGCGGGCAATTGCTCGCCTCGAATCAATTGGTGGGGCGTGGCGGGAACTGGACGAACGAGGGGTTGATAGCCAGTGATGGCGGGCTTGATATTCAGTTGAGTGGGACTTACGGCGGTAATGGGCGAGTGAGCAGTCTGGGGGATATGACCTTCAATGCTGCGCAACTGGGCCTGACCAGTCTCGCCAGCATCGGCAGTGGCGGCCTGGGTACGTTCAACATTGGCGGGTTGCTGAACAACACTGGCGGAAGACTGACTTCCAATTACGGCATGACGATCAACGCGGGCAGCGTCAGCAACACCGGTACGCTGGGAGCCGCTCAGGATCTGACAGTCAAGACGGCAAGTCTGGTGAACGATCACGGCTTGTTGTTCAGCGGCGGCAACATGAACCTGCTGGTTAATGACTTCACCAACCAGACGGGCGATGTTTACAGCATCGGCAATCTGACAATTGCCGGCATGAGCGGTGGCCGTGCGAACAGCGTGAATAACCTCGCGGCTTCGATCAATGTCGACGGTGATTTTTCGTTGTCGGCCAATAGCTTCAATAACAAGACAGAAGGGGTGATTGGCGAGGAGAAATTTATTTCCGGGGACATCACCTTCAGCGGTACGACTTTCTACGTTAATGAAAATTTTGAATCGACATCGACAATTACCGGGCCGCAAGCGTCGATTTCAGTAGCAGGTAATCTGACCGCCAATGTTGGAGCTTTCACCAATACCGCGTCGCTGATCTCGGCCGGCAAGAACATAAAGCTCGATGTCGATACGTTCGATAACTTTGGTCTGCAGTCGGGTAATTTCACGCGGATGCGTGTTTATCAACTCGGCGGTTTGCCCAGCAAGCGACCAAGTTGGATAACCGAGGATCTGCAAAAATATGCGGAGCGCAATTCAAAAACCAAATACAGCTACATTCACGGTTGGCACGAGCCCGACAAAGGAGGATCTTTTTGGGAATACCAACCGCTGAATAAACAGGCGCTCTCTGACGTAAACACAAAATTCGGTATCGGCGCCGAAGTGGCAGTGCCGTCACCCATCCTTGCCGGTACAAAGCAACGAGACGACCGCGTTTTCACCAACGGCGGCTCAAGCGTTTCCTCTATCGTCCAGGCCGGCCAGGCCGTAGAGATCAACGCTAAAACCACGATCAACAACGGCAATCTGAACCCGTACACAAACTTCGGCGGTACCGTCAAAGGCACCGCGGACACCGGGGTGAAAAACTCCGCCAAACCTACCGTGGTTTTTCTGAACCCGCAGTTGCCACCAGATCTGGCTCAACAACAAGTCAACCCGCTGGCACTGCCTGGCTTCACGCTGCCAACCGGCGACAACGGTCTGTTCCGACTCAGCGGTAAAGGCGGCAGCGATCCGACACTAGCATCTGGCCCGTCGAGGACAATCGGCTCCATCGCCGTTGCGCCCTTAAGTCATGCGGGCGGCATGCCAGTGAGGAAGGCCACGGATATTCAGTTCGACGGTAGCGATCCTGTATCGATCAAGAACCGCGAACTGGCATTGGCGGCCCGGCCATCGCTCAATCTCAACGATCAGGCGACGCTGATCAATGTCAGCGCGGCCGCCGGGGATGGCCCGGTCGGCGTGTTGCTGCCCAATCGTGGCAACGTTTCGTTCGACGTGCCGCGGGTACAGGGCCTGCCCGACACCAGCGTGCGTTCCAATCCACACAAATACCTGATCGAGACCAACCCGGCGCTCACTGAGCTCAAGCAGTTCATGAGCTCGGACTACCTGCTCGATAAACTCGGCTATGACCCCGACAACAGCGCCAAGCGTCTGGGCGACGGCTTGTTCGAACAGCGCCTGGTGCAGCAAGCCGTTGTCGCCCGTACCGGCCAGCGTTTCATCGATGGGCAGACCTCCGACGAGGCTATGTTCAAGTACCTCATGAATAACGCCGTCGCCAGCAAGAATGAACTGAACCTGTCAGTCGGCGTAACTCTGACCGCTCAGCAAGTGGCAGCCCTGACCCACGACATCGTCTGGCTCGAAGAGCACGAAGTGAATGGCGAGAAAGTGCTAGTGCCGGTGCTGTATCTGGCCCAGGCCAATAACCGCCTGGCACCCAACGGTGCGCTCATCCAGGGCGGCGACGTAACACTGATTGCCGGTACGGACCTGACCAACGCCGGCACGCTTCGCGCCTCCAATAACCTGTCGGCCGAAGCCGGCAACAACCTCTCCAATACAGGATTGATCGAGGCGGGCGAGCGTCTGACGCTCAAGGCCGGCAACAATATCGTCAACAGCGGTGGCGGCATTATTTCCGGGCGCGATGTCAGCCTGACCGCCACTCGCGGCGATGTGATCAACCAACGCGACGTGTATGGCTACGATTCCAGTTACGGCGGCACGCTGCAGCATCGCGACGTACTGAACAACGCCGCGCGGATCGAAGCCGCCAATGATCTCAACATTGGCGCAGGTCGCGACATCAGCAACATCGGTGGTGTCCTGAGCAGCGGACAGGACATGGCGCTCGATGCCGGACGCGACGTCAACATCACCTCGGTCCAGGATCGCCGCACCGACTCGCGCGGCAGCAACTTCCTCAACCAGACCATCACCCAGCACGGCGCTGAAGTGACGTCCGGACGGGATCTGTCGATCAGTGCCGATCGCGACGTGGCAATCGTGGCCAGTCGACTGGATGCCAAGCGCGATCTCAGCGTCGATTCAGGCCATGACATTGTCATTACTTCGGCCGCCGACGAGAGTGACTACTTCTCGCGCAGCAAGAAGCGCGCGAACGAAACCCACAGCATCACGCAACAGTCGTCGGTATTGAACGCCGGACGCGATATCGCGCTGAACGCGGGCAATGATTTGGGCGTTATTGCCAGTCGTATAAAGGCGCAGGACGATGTCAGCCTCGATGCGGTACAGGACATCACGGTAGCATCGGCGAAAGACGAAACCTCTTCGTACTATTACAGAAAAAAGAAGGGTTCGTTCGGACGAAGCAAAACCACACAGTCGGAAAGCTATGAAAGCGAAAACGTCGCTTCGGTAATCGAGGCGGGTCGTGACCTGACGATGAACGTCTCGAAGCGTAAAGATGATGGCGTCAGCCTCGATGGCGGGCGCAACGTCACGATCATCGGCAGTCAATTGAGCGCCGGCAACGATTTGCTAATCGGTGCGACCAATGATGTCGCGGTACTTTCTGGCACCGAAGAGTCAGGCAGTTACAGCAAAAAAACCAAGACTGGCCTGTTTGGTATGTCTAAAAGTGGCAGCAGCCATCTGCAAACCTCGGTGACTCAGGTTGGCAGTGAGTTGAACGCCGGTCACGATGCGGTAGTGATAGCCGGGCGTGATGTTCGGCTGAATGCCAGTGAAGTCAACGCGGATAATAACGCAGAACTGAATGCCGGCCTTGTGGACAAGGCCGGCGATATCACTCTGTCGTCAGCTGATGACCAAGCGTATAGCCGGGCTGAGGAATATAAGAAGAAAGTCGGGCTTTCGCTGAAGGATGCTATCGGTTGGGCCGTCGGTACGCCGGGTTTCGGCGCCGATATGACATTCGCTACTTCGCACAAGGGTGTGCGGGAGGTCGTCAGTTCCGAGAGCATCGGAAGCCAGGTCAACGCAGGCAACGATGCAATTCTGAATGCTTCCCGAGACATCAATATCATCGGCAGTGGGATCAGCGCGGACCACAATGCGTCTCTCAATGCCGGTCGCGATGTCAATGTGGTCGCGTCGATCGACAATCACCGCAGCACTAGTTGGGATACAGATAAGACCGTCGGTATAAAACAGACCATAGACAGCAATGCTTTCACCACCTTCGCCGGCAGTGAAACCATTCAACATGGCGTTAACAGCACGGGCTACACCGCAGCGGGCAGCTCCATCGATGCGGGGATGAATCTTAAGGTAAACGCCGGTCGCGACATCAATCAGCAAGGCTCGGATTTGTCAGCCGCGAACAACATTAACCTCAAAGCTGATCGCGACATCAACATCGATGCCAAGGAGGAGGCAAGCGAAGTCACCATCCGTGACATCATCAAGCGTAACGGCCTCACCGTGACCACAGCCTACAACATCGGCAACACCATTGATGGCCTCAAAGGCACTGGCAAGGGCGAGGATGGGGTCAGCAAAGGATCCAGCGTACTGAAAGCGGTCGATACACTGGACCAGTTCTTCAGCGGACCAAAGTTCGACGGCCACATTGGCGCCTCCAGTGTCAGCTCCAGCAGCACGCAGAGCTCGGTGACACAACGTCCATCGACGCTTTCAGCGGGTGGCGACGTCTCGCTCGACGCCGGCAACAACGTCAACGTCAGCGGCAGCCAGTTCAATGCCGGGCGTGACATCAACGTCAAAGGCAAAGACATCACGTTCGATGTGGCGCACGGTTCCGAAAGCAGCGATGGGCATTCAACCCAGAGCAAGGGCGGAGTCAAAGGTGGCACCACCGGTGGCTTCAAACTTGGCGTGGGTGTCAGTAACGCCGGGACTGAAGACAAATCGAATCAAGGCACTTCGACGGCAACTCAGCTGAATGCTGGCGGCAGTATCAATCTGGATGCGAAAAACGACCTGACGCTGATTGGTACCCGTGCCACCGCGGAGCGGGATATTTCCCTCAAAGCCGCCAACGATCTGAATATCCTTTCCGCACAAAATGCCTATGAGAGTTCCCATGATCGGCGTAGCTGGGGCGCAGAAGGCGGAATCATCGCCGGCCAGGACGGTTTTGGTATCTACGGTTCGGGGAACGTGGGCATCGGCGATCTCAACCGCGAAGGTGTGAAGCAACAGGAAGCCTACCTGTATGCCGGCAATAAGCTGGGCTTCGAAAGCGGGCGTGACACAACGATCGCCGGCGCCACTCTTCGAGGTGACGAGGTCATCGGCGATGTCGGCCGCAACCTCACCGTGACGTCTGTGCCGAACACCGGCAAGGTCGAAGGTAAAGAGTTCGACGCCAGCCTCACGGTTGCAGTCAGCATCGGTGTAACAGCCAGCGGTTCACTGGGGTATGGGGAGACCAGCGGCAAAACCAACTGGGTCGAAAACCAGACGGTGATCAGTGGCAAGAGCAAAGTCGATATCCACACCGAGAAGCACACACAACTCGACGGCTCGGTCATTAGCGCTGACAACCGCAACCTGAAACTCGATACCGACACCCTCGGCCATCGCAACATCACCGGCAAGGATAACGAGCATGGTTATTACCTCAATGTCAGCGGCAGCTATAACCATAACGGCGGCGCCCAGGCTGACAAGCCGAATAAAGGCATGGAAGGAGAGAATAAAAATAGCTGGGCGGTAGAGGGTTACAAGTACGACAAGGATCGTCAGCAGACGCTGAACGCCACCGTGGGTGAAGGTCAGATCGTTGTGCGTAACGACAAGGCCACGGGGCAGGACTCGACATCCGGACTCAATCGCGACGTCAACAGGGCGTATGAGATCACTAAGGATGACGAACATCGAACGACGTTGTACGCCAGCAGTTCCTCAATCGACGCTGTTACCCATCCGGTAAAAACTGTCGAGGGCTGGAGCGATAACGTCGTTGATTTCAAAAAGAACATGCTTGATCAGGCTAAAGCCGGGGCGAGTTTCCTGCAGAACCTGAACCAGGCGATCAATGCTCAGCTTGTCGATATTGATGATGTTTCCCCGACACTTATCGATGAACTGGGTAAAGAGCGTGCACTGGCAGTCACCAAAAACTTCGTTAGACAGGGACTGGACCCCGCCCAGATAAAATCATTGCCTGAGGCAGTCCTGAAAGGGCTGTCCGAGTTTGCGAAACAAGCGGCTGATTACGAAAAGCTGGTGGAGAGTTGTACCGCAAATAATACCTGCCCGCAGATGACGGCTGACCCAACAAGCGGCCCGGATAAACCGGGAACAATGACGCTGCCGCCTATTCCGGTTCCTGCAAGCCTGGTTACTCATGGCCAGCTGGCATTGAATCAAGTACTGGACTTGATTGATCTGACCAAGGATATGCCGACAGAGAAAATTCAGGCCACCGTTATCGCTGTACAAGCGGTGATGGGCCCGATGAAGTTCCTGTTGAGCATGGCCGCCAATGGACTACTCAACGCTGCGTATGGCCACAAAATCGATGAGCTGAAAGATCTGGCCGCGATCAAGCTGGCGGCGAAATTGCTCGGTGAGTCAGAAGAAGAGCTGACGAAGCTTCACGAGACCGCCAAGCAGGAGCACAACGGCGGTAATGAGGAGTACAAATACGACGGCGATGGGTATGTAGTTGCTACGCGTTTCCTGATCGATGCGGTACTTGGGGAATTCAAGTCCCTCGGAATCAAGGCTGTCACCAGAACCGTCGCGGTTGTAAAAAAAGATCCGGCCGATGTACTGGGCGGTCCGCACAAGGAAACCAGCAAACCGGTGAATGATGGATTGGATTCACACCATTGCCCTGCTCAGAAATGCTACAAAGGTGCGCCAATCAGCAGTCGTGATGGTCCTGCCATCAAGATGGATCCAGAGGATCACAAAAAGACCGCGAGTTTTGGTCGTTCCGAAGAGGCCAAGGCTTATCGAGACAAGCAACAAGAGCTGCTCGAGGAGGGGCGCCTGATGGATGCTATTCAGATGGATATCAATGACATCAGAAGTCAGTTTGGCAACAAGTACGATGAAGGAATCAGACAAATGTTGGAGTACGCCTCCAAACTAGATCCGAACGATTTCAGGAGGTAATGACGGTGGATTTTTCATTCCAGGTATTTGGAACGGTAGGACCTCTGAATGGCACCTTGTCCAGAACGCAGGTGCGTAGCATTTTGGGTGGTGATTTTGAGGAGTTTAAGAAAACGGCTGCCTCGTTGAATACGACGGATGCGTTTGTAAGATACGACTTACATGTCTTTTATGACCCTCGAGATGTTGTGAAAGGTGCGGAGTTTTTCGAAAGAAGCGGCGTCACCTGGATGGGGCACAAACTTGTGGGACAAAAATTGTCTCGCATACTGAGCCTGTTCCGCAGTAACGGCATTCAACCTGTCATTGACGATGACGGGTTTGACGTTAGCGAATTTGGTATGAGCTTTTATGTACCGGACATCGAGGACGGTGAGGACGCATTGATCAAATCCCTGTACATCAACCTGCGTACCGATAGGTAATCCTCCATTTTCATGGCTCTGAGGAAACTCCACTTCCACCGCACTCCGGAGGTTTTACAGTGATTACCGAAGACATAAAGATCATCCAAGAGATTTTTCAGGTGGTCGAAGCCGGCATCGTCCATGGCTATGACGCGTTCCGTTATGGCGTGGAGTTGGGGGAGGGCTACATCGAGACGGAGCTGTGCGTTGAGAAAGATGGCGTCGAGGACTGGAACGCTGAAACTGATATTAACGGGGCGATTATCCTTCGTTTGGTCGACCAGCTTCAGGAAAACGCAGTCAAGCGTGGCGAGCCATGGAAGTCATTCGTCCTCTCCTATCGAGAAGGCGAACAAGTCAAAACGAAATTCGCATATTGATTCCGGACTTTCAGATCAAAAGATCGCAGCCTTCGGCAGCTCCTACAGGGGATACGTACCCACTCTGTAGGAGCACCGAAGGCTGCGATCTTTCGCTTTTCACTTCGGATAAAGCGGCGGCAATCCACTCTCACTCACCGGATCCTGCACGCGCTCGGCGGCTGGAATCGTTCGAATCGCCCGCCACAAATCCTCACCCTGCCAATGCTGCCCGGTCTCGCTGTACAGCGCGCCGTTCAACCCGTCCAACGCGTCCGACAACGGCACAAACCGCGCGGCCATGTCTGCCAGCGTCTCCGGCTGCTGTCGCGCCCAGGCGTCCAGTGCCTGGCGGGTGGCGTGGGGGTCGTTGGCTTGGCTGGCGCGTTTGATGTCGTCGAGCAGGGTGCGTGGGCTCGGACCGGTCTGGGCGGCGCGGTGGATTGCCGGTTGCCAGCGGGCGCGCCACCAGAGGCCGAAGCCGAGCAGGGTGGTGCAGGCGAGGATCAGGGTGCTGAGTTTCCACCACCACAGGGTGTCGTTGTCGGGCGTGCTCGGTTGCAGGGTGCCGGCCGGGGTGTCGATTTGCAGGCTGGGGTTGTTCGCCACTTGCAGGGTGCGCGCGGGCAGGCTGCTGTGTTCGAGGTGGTCTTCGAAGGTGTTCCACCAGACCACGTCGACGGTTGGCAGGTCGATCGCGCCGCTGCGGCTTGGCACCAGGGCTTCGCGTTCTTCGCGGCTGCCGATGATGCCGCGGTCGCTGCTCTGGTTGCCCAGCACCGGTTGGTCGGGGTAGCGGCGCAGGCCGTTGACGTCGGTGGCGGGCAGGGCCGGCAGTTGCGAGCTGGCGAGGCCTTCGACTTTCAGGGTCAGGCTGCGGGTGAGGGAATCGCCGACCTGAGTGTGATCCGGTTCCGGGCTCCAGCTTTCGCTGAGGCTGAGGTTGCGCGCCGGCAGCCATGGTGCATCGACCGGGTAGGTCAGCGGTTTCGGTTTGACCGTCAGCGGAATCGACGCCGAGCTGACGCGCATCAGTTTGCCGGGTTTCGGCCCCGAGGCGTCTGCTGATGGTGCGGTATCGACCAGCGTGGCGCTGAACGTCTGCGGGGTGATCGTCAGCAGGCCGCTGTGTTGCGGATAGATCGCGTAGCGCATCTCGATCACGCCGTGGCGCAGACCGTTGATGTCTTTTTCGTAGGTGCGTGTGTCGCCAAGTTGTTCGATGCGCGCATCGGCGATTTGCAGCGGGCTCAGGCTGCTGTCGTCGTACAGCGAAACCGAGTGATAAATGCGCAAAGTCAGGATGGCCTGGGCCTGCACGTAGACGCTGGTCTGGTCGAGGCTGGCTTCGATGAACACCGGATCGAGGCTGTTGTTGTCTTCGCGGTTGTCGCTGGCGATCACCTGCACGGTGATCGGCTGGCTCTGTGCTTCGCCCAGTTGCAGCGGCGGAATCACTACGCTGCCGTTCTCTTTCGGCAGCAGGGTGATGATCCAGCGTGTGGTCGCGCGGTTGTCGCCGTTAAGGGTGTTGAGCTGGTTGACCTGGCGCGTGCCGCGCACTTCGAACAGCGCTTCCAGCGCCGACAGATCGGGCTTGCCGAACTGGGTGACGTCGTCAGTTTCGAGGGTGAGCTCGACCGTCTCGCCGGAGTTCAGGCGACTGCGATCCACGCTGGCGGTCAGCTCGGCCGCCTGAGCGGTGGCCGTGCAGATCAGCAGGGGCAGCAAGAGAGCGGCGAAGCGGGTCATCGATTGTTTTCCTGATCCTGATGTTGTTGCTGTTCGTACCAGAATTTGCGCCTGAGCAGTTCGCCCGGGTCGTCCGGGATCTTGCCCAGCCATTGTTCGAGCGCCTGACGCTGCTCGCCTTCGAGGTTGTTCTCGCTCGGGCGCAGGGTCGGCACCGTGTCGGTTTCCTCTTCCTCGTTGCTGCCGGGGATTTCATTGGGGCCTGGCAGCGGCGGGGCGGTCGGAGGCGGTTCGCTGGCCGACTCGGCTGGTTGCGCCTCGCTCTGGGTTTCACTGCTCACCGCCGGAGGGGGCGCGGTGGTGGGCGAAGGCTCATCGCCGGGCAGACTTTGTTCGTTGGGCTGGTTGTCCGGTTCGGGCGGCGGCGGAGCGTTTTTCTGCTTCAGCAGGTTTTCCACCAGCGCCTTGTTGGTCTGCGCCGGACGCAGATCCGGTTGCAGCTCGAGCGCCTGTTCGTAGGCATCGATCGCCGCTTCCAGCTCGCCGCTTTTCGCCAAAGCGTTGCCACGATTGTAGTGGGCGCGGGCATCGCTGCCCTCGGCAAAACGCTGAGCGGCGCCACTGTAGTCGCCGGCCTCGTACAACGCCACCCCTTGCCACTGATGATCATCGAAATGCTGCGCGGCTTCGGCCGGGCGCTTCTGCTTGAGCAGGTGCAAACCTTGCTGGTCGGGGCGCAGCCACAAGTCTTCGAAGTCGAAAGCGTAGCTCGGTTGCGGCAGGCACCACAGCAGCGGCAGGCAGAACAGCCAGCCACGGCGCCCGGCACACGCAGCCAGCAACAACAGCGGCAACAGCAGCCAATAGCCCTGATCGGCCCACGTATCGAGGCGCACGGTCTGGCCGTCGTCGCGCAGGCTGCGCGGGCCGTTGAGCAGGCCAAGGGCACCGAGATCGGCTTCGTCGAGTCGCGCCGGGTGATACTCGCCGCCGACGCTGTTGAGGAAAGTCGCCAGACCGGGGCTGTCGAGTTGCGGCACGCGGATCGCGCCTTGCTGGTCCTTGAGGAAACTGCCGTCTTCCTGGGCAATCGGCGCACCTTCGGCGGTGCCAATGCCGAGCATCAGCAGTTGCGTCGACTCGCCATTCAGAGCACGACGAATACCTCGCCGTTCCTCTTCGTTGAGCGAAGAACCGATCAGCAGAATCCGCCCCTGTCCCAGCGCACCTTGCTTGAGCAAGGCCAATGCTTTGCCCACGGCCAGATCGGCGCGGTGGCCGGCTTCCGGCATCAGCGACGGCTTCAGCGCGTCGAGCAGATTGCGGCTGGTCGCCAGATCATCCGACAGCGGCACCAGCGTGTGCGCGCTGCCGGCATAAACGACGATGGCGGTCTGCGCATCGCTGCGCGCCTGCAACAGGTCGAACAGCTTGCGCCGCGCCTGTTCCAGACGCGTCGGCGGCGAGTCGGTGGCGAGCATTTCCGGGGTCAGTTCGAGCACCACCACCAATGGATCGGCAGGCTTCTGGCTGGTCTGTTCGACGCGCTCCCAGCTCGGCCCGAGCAAGGCCAGAATGGTCAGCAACCACGCCACGCCTAGGGCGATCCACGGCAGTTTGCTCTGGCGCCCGCTGCCGCCACTGAGCAGCGCAGCGTGAAATGCCGGCGGCAGAATCATCTGCCAGCGACCGGCGCGTTTCTGTCTGTGCCAGAGTTGCCAGAGCAGCCAGCCGAGCAGCGGCAACAGCAGCAGCCACCAAGGGCGGAACCAGTGCGGCCAGAGCGCGATCATCGGCGCCTCCGCAGGCGCAAACGCTGCAAGCGCTCACGCCAGTCCGGCAGCGGACTTTGTAAATACAGTTGTTTGGTAAACAGGCGTAGCAGCGGATTGTCCGGCCACAGTTCGCGGACGACCAGCAACAGACTCAACCACAGCGCCAGCGCCAGCGGCCAGTGATACAAGGCTTGCGCCGGGCGTGCCTGAGTCGGTTGCTGAGTCACCGGTTCGAGCTGATCGAGGGTGTCCTTGATCGCTTGCAGCTCTTTGCCGTCATGGGCGCGGAAGTACTGGCCGCCGGTGATTTCGGCGATGGCCTTGAGCGCCGGCTCATCCAGATCGAGGCTCGGATTGACCCCGAGCAGGCCGGTCGAGCCGCTGTCCTCGGGATTGGCGCCGATGCCGATCGGATAGATTCTGACGCCTTCGCTGGCGGCCAGTTTTGCGGCGGTCAGCGGATTGATTTCGCCGCCGTTGTTGGCGCCGTCGGTGACCAGAATCAGCACGCGACTTTGCGCCGGGCGCAGGCGCAGGCGTTTCAGGGCCAGACCGATGGCATCGCCGATCGCGGTGTTTTTGCCAGCGATACCGATCCGCGCTTCGTCGAGCCAGATGCGAACGGTGCGCCGGTCAAAGGTCAGTGGTGCTTGCAGGTAGGCCTGACTGCCAAACAGGATCAAACCGACGCGGTCGCCGTCGCGGCTTTCAAGGAAATCGCCGAGCAAGTGCTGCACCAGCGACAGACGACTGACTTCTTCGTCCTGCCACTGCATGTCGGGAAAATCCATCGAACCGGACACGTCCACCGCCACCAGCAGATCACGGCCACTGGCGGCAATCGGCAGCGGTTCGCCGAGCCATTGCGGGCGCGCGGCGGCGATCAGCAAGATCAGCCACAGCAAGATAAACGGCGCCTGCTGCCGCCACGCCGGCAAGTTGGCGCGGGCGCGGCGGCGGGCGAGGCCTTCGAGGTCGGCGAGGAAACTGACTTTCAATGCCGGCTCGCCGCTGTCGGCCACCGGCAGGATCAGACGCATCAGCCACGGCAGCGGCAACAGCACAAAGATCCAAGGCCAGGCGAACTCAAACATGTTTGCGAATCCACGTGTCGACCGCTTGGGTCAGGCCGGCGATGGCTTTGTCGTCGAGTTTGCATTCCGGTTTGTACGCGCCTTCAACCAGCACCATCCAGCGCGTCAGGCCGGCAGCGGGGCAGCGGTTATCGAGGAAGGCCAGCCATTTGCGGCCGTTGAGGGTGTGGCTCTGGCTGTACGGATAGTGGTTGCGGCACAGGCGTTTGAGCAGGCCGTTGAGTTGTTGCAGCCAAGCGCCGGCTGGTGCACCGTCGTAGGGTTTGGGCATTTGCGCCAGTTCGGCGAGCGCGGCGATGCGTACCGGGTCCAGCGGCTGCTCGGCGCGCACCACCGGGCGTTTCTTGATCGGAATGAAACGGCGCAGCTTCCACACGGCAAAACCCAGCAGCGGCAACAGCAGAAGCAGCAGCCACCAGCCGGGCGCCGGCGGCCAGAAGGCGATCGGCGGCGGCGAGATCAGCGGTTGCAGTTGTTCGAGGCCGTTCATCGACCTTTCCCCGGACGCTGCGGGTTAAGGAACTCGCGCATCTGCTCGACCATTTCACTCTGCGTGCTCAACGGCATCAGCAACACCCGCAGCTTTTGCGCGAGCAATTCCCAACGGGCGATGCGCGCTTCGGCCTGGGCGCGGTAGGTCTGGCGCAGGTCGAAGTTCAGCGTGTCGATCTCCAGTTGCGCGCCACGTTCGGCGAAGCGCAGCAGGCCGGCGGCGGGCAGAGCGTGATCGAGTGGGTCGGACAGCGGCAACATCAGCAGATCACAATGCCGCGCCAGCAGACTCAATTGCTGCTCGGCGCTGTCGGACAACGCGCGTTCGTCGCAAATGACGATGGCCAGACTGCCCGGCCGCAGCACTTCCCGTGCGCGGCGCAGGGCCACGCCGAAGGCATCGCGATCCGGCTCGCGCTCGCTGTGCAGCGATTGATTGACCTTGACCAGCCGGTTGAGCAATTGCAGCAGGCTCTGCTTGCTCCGGCGAGGCTTGATTTCGTAGTGCTCGTTATCGCCGAACACCAATCCGCCGACGCGATCGTTGTGCCCCAACGCGGCCCAGCCGATCAACGCCGCGACCTGCGCCGCCAGCACCGACTTGAACATCAGCCCCGAACCGAAAAACAGCCGCGTGCTTTGCTCGACCATGATAAAAATCGGCCGCTCGCGTTCTTCATGGAACAGCTTGGTGTGCGGCTCCTGCGTGCGCGCGGTGACGCGCCAGTCGATGGTGCGCACGTCGTCACCGGCCTGATACACCCGCACCTGATCGAAGTCGACGCCCCGGCCACGGAATTTCGAATGATGCAGGCCGATCAGCGGGCTGCGCTGACTCGGCGTAGAAAACAGTTGCACCTCGCGCACGCGGTGACGCATCTCGATCAGCTCGGCGAGGCTGATGCGGATACCGGGTTCGGAGGGCAGGGCGGCGTTCATGGGGGTCAAGCGACGGCGACGACGTCGAGAATCCGCTGCACCACGCGATCCTGATCGATGCCAGCGGCTTCGGCTTCGAACGACAGAATGATGCGGTGGCGCAACACGTCGAACAGCACGGCCTGAATGTCTTCCGGGCTAACGAAGTCGCGACCGGCCAGCCAAGCGTGGGCGCGGGCGCAGCGATCGAGGGCAATCGAACCGCGCGGACTGGCACCGTAAGCGATCCATTCGGCCATTTCCGGATCGAACTTGGCCGGGTTGCGCGTGGCCATGACCAGTTGCACCAGGTATTCCTCCACGGCGTCGGCCATGTACAAACCGAGGATTTCCTTGCGCGCGGCGAAGATCGCCTGCTGGCTGACCCGACGCTCGGGCTTGGTCTCGCCGTTCAACGCCTCGCCACGCGCCTGTTGCAGGATGCGCCGTTCGACGGCGGCGTCAGGGAAGCCGATCTTGACGTGCATGAGGAAACGGTCGAGCTGAGCTTCCGGCAGCGGATAGGTGCCTTCCTGTTCGATCGGGTTCTGCGTGGCCATCACCAGAAACAGCGGCGACAGCTCATAGGTGCTGCGCCCGACGCTGACCTGACGCTCGGCCATCGCTTCGAGCAAGGCCGATTGCACCTTGGCCGGCGCGCGGTTGATTTCGTCGGCGAGCACCAGGTTGTGAAAGATCGGCCCTTGCTGGAACACGAAACTGCCGGTTTCCGGACGGTAGATTTCGGTGCCGGTGATGTCGGCCGGCAGCAGGTCGGGGGTGAACTGAATACGATGGAACTGGGCTTCGATGCCCTCGGCGAGTTCTTTGATCGCTTTGGTCTTGGCCAGACCGGGAGCGCCCTCGACCAGCATATGGCCGTCGGCGAGCAGGGCGATGAGCAAGCGCTCGATGAGTTTTTCCTGGCCGAGAATCTGCGTTGAAAGAAAGGTTCGCAGCGCCAGCAGCGCTTCACGATGTTCCATCGGTGACTGTTCCTGGAAAGGGGGTGGCCGGGGCGTTCGGATAACGCCGGGGCTGGGGGCGTTACTTTAATCCATCGTGGGGGGCGGCGACTAACGGCATTTGCGCGATTTGTCAGTATCGGCCCTCGTTTGCACTGCGTGGGGCCGTTTCTGGACGTTTTTGCGATTCAGGTCTGCGTGTGCAAGCTGTGCAATATGACCTTGATGGCGGGGCGCTCAAGCAGTTCGAACCATTTGCCTTCATCAACGATGGCGCCTTGCTGCATGACGAGCACGCGGTCAAAACGATGGAGATGTTCAACATCATGGGTGACACATATAAGGCCCTGTCCAGCGAATGTCTTGAATAGCAAATCCCACACTGGTGTAGCGAGTTTCGGTTCAATCGAAGCACTCGGCTCATCAAACAGATTGAATTTGCCCGGTCGATTCAGAAGTCGCAGCAACGAAAGCCGCTTCGCTTCACCTCCGGAGATATTCGTGGCGTTTTCAGCGATGTGACCTCGGCCAATGATTTCATCAAGCTGGAGGCATTGAATTGCCTCGTTCAATGTTTTCGACTGCTCAACACCGAAAAGTACGGACTGTTCAAAACTTCCTTCCAGGAACTGCGGAGACTGGGGGCTGTAACGCACCGTTTCCAGATGAACGCGAGCATTTAAGCGATCTATGCACAGCTCGTCGATGAACAGCCGGGGCCGCACCGAAAAATCCAGTCCTGCCAGCGCTTCGAGTAACGTCGATTTGCCAGCGCCGCTGGGCCCGATGATCGCAACGGATTGGCCCTGTCGGAAGCTGATCTGGCTGGCAATTGATAGCTGCGCAACACCGTTATGGGTGATCTCGCAGGGCTCGAGCCGTAATGTTGATAGGTTATGCAACGCATCAGAGTCATTGCGGCGATCGTTATCGAAGTCAGCAGTTGCAAGTAATTCTTTGAGTCGCCGTTGATCAGCCGAAAATTGATCCAGCACCCGATAGCCTTCGGTCAGCGCCGATACATTCAACAGGAACGTACCAGCAATAGAGGAAATGGCCACCAACTGACCGACGCTGATACTTGCTTGTCCGGACGTCTGATCCATGACTCCCCAAGCCAACAAACCGCCGGTGGACAGGCTGATAAACAAAATCTTCGCCGCGCTCAACAGTCCGCCCGAGCCTGCTACGGTCACCGCAGCATTGGCGTAGCGCTCAAACGCTCGGTTCAAGGGTTGCAGGGCCGTGCGTTCGGCGCGTTCCAGTTTTATCGATTTACCAGCCCTCAAAGTATTGACCAAGGTTGCACTCAGCTCATCCTCCTGGTCATTAACAGCATCGATGTGTTTTCTGCGCCATCGAATGATCCGGTGAGTTGCATAGAGATAACAGCCACCGAGGCCAGCTAGCGCGCAGAAAACCCAGGCTCCGCCCATATACCAGAATGCGCCGGCCACAATAAGAAATTCCAGGCACAGGGGAAAACCCGTAGTGACGAAGAACATCAGCAACTGTTCGTGGGCAGTGATTCCGCGCTCGACCGACTTGATGAAGTGTCCTACTCGCCACGTGCCAAACTGGGAAAAATCCTTGCCCATCAACCGCGCCATCCAATTGATGGAAGCATCCATGACAATTCGCTGGACGAGCTTTGAGAGCAGCAGCGTTTGCAGGGGGGTGGTCATCGACTGAATGCAACCGGCCAGCGTAAAAGCTGCGGTGAAAAAAAGCAGCGTACGCAGCGTTGTGTGATCGGCATCGTTTAGTGAATCGACGATCTTGCCCAATAACAAAGGAGGGGCCAGGGCCAGGATTTTCAGGGTGATGGTCGCGCCTATTGTCATCACCAGCAGGAGTCGATGTTTCTCGCAGGCTGTTCTTATAAATGTCTGCATGAGTATGGGCCTGTGGTCGTTTTGGATCACGCCGTTGGCGTGCTCCTGGTGCCGAGCAAAATGTGCTGAGGAGCTACGGGTTGGCCATTTCTGATTATGTTGAATCGGTCGAGACCCGGGATATAAGTCTGGGTAACTACGTTGGTCCCCGGGTACTCCATGACTGTTCTGAAGAATAGGACTTTGTTCATACCGCTCAGGTTTTTTCGGAGCAAGGCAAGTTGTTCAGGAACAGAGAGTGCAAGCAGGCTTTTTGGCGGCGCCAGGGTATTGAGTTTCAAGTTTTTAACGGGTGCAAAGTCTATCAGCTGTTTCAGTTTCTCGGATTGACAAAGCACATCAAGTACCTTTCGGTCCGCGATTTCATCGTTGGCGTCGTATAAGGCGTTTGATTGGAATTGCTCCGTTACCGCTCTTTGGATGGCGATAAATATGTCCAAAGAACAGCCGGAGCCGATTGCGGATATATGTCGGTCGCCGGGGCCGGTTCGTGGGAATGCAACCGCCAGATAAACTTCTGACTCGTCTTTGATAATGATGATCTGCAAAGCTTCGGCAGCCCGTAGCGCGTATGAGTTGTTGAACAGGGCTTGCGCAAGCAGGGGCGCCGACGGTGAGTAGAGATCTATCGCAGGTATCAGTCTGCAGACGGCCATGAAAAACCGGGACAACAGGTGTCGCTCAATCAGTTCCAGGGTACCGTGCAGCAGTGCTTCTGATTTCGTGCAGCCGAAAGCAGTTCCTGAGTTAGAGGCGTAGCGATTTAAAAAGCGCGTCGGTTGACTCGTTGTTTTACGTTCATCTTTGACCGGATACAGCAGGGCGCATGGCACAAAAAGCCCGGCGCAGCCGTCGAGTGCTGCAAGCTGCAGACACTGTAGAGGCTCGATGTTTTTTCGCAGACTTGTGAAAATGCCGTCCGACTCGACCCCGTTCTGCGAAGCGATGTCACTGCAACCAAGCGTTGTGCAAAATGGCGGCTCGGCGTGAAACATCGCGTAGTGCTCAAGGCTTTCAGCAAGTGCACCTACAAGCGCGTCGGGACCTTTGCCTGCGCCTGATTCAATCAGCGTGTCGTATTCGTTATAGAGTTCGGCAGTAGCGACCAGATTACCGTCATCGACATAGCGCACTCGCGCTTTCAAACCCAGTGTCTGGATAACATTGTTTATTCGGACAAACGCTTCGCTGGATGAAATCTCACGCTCTGACATGGTGAGCCTCGTAGGCTTGAATGCCGAAAGATCGACTTTCGGCATTTTCAGGATTGGCTGATCGGGAGGCCGAGTCAGCGGGTCAGTGAGGCGAAGAAGTCCAGTTCCGTCGCCAGGAAACCTTCAAAGTGGCCCGAGCCATAAGGCAAATCCTCGAAGGTGTTTATTTCAGAACGTTTTCTACCCATTACATATGACTCCATTGAATATCACGTTGTCGGCACTTTTTTGTGCGCCGAGCTTGCATGTTTTTTTGCAAGCGCAACGAGTAATAACAAGGGAGGGGTGGGCCCGCAATCAGACGGCTTCCGATGATTGCGTAGGGCACTTCTTGAGGAGTAGTAGGATCGAGCTTCGTGCTGTTAAACACAGCGGCGTTCTATGCGGAAAATTAGCGCGAATTATGGTTTTCAGGTGTTTAGAGCTTGTAGAGGTATCGATCAGCGTGGAATTAATGACGATGGCATAAGGGGCGATCAAATGCCGTCGTCATTTATCTTGTCATGCGAGCCGACCTGGTTATTCCAGATTAATTACAAAAGTTCCTGTCCCATCGAGAATATTCTTCAAGGTCTCAACAACCTCTTCCATATCCACCATATCCGGGTTGAAAGCGATCTCCAGCACATCATCCCCATTCAACGCATCGGCATCCGCCGCAGCAATCTCGATCTTCAGCAGTTCCGACGTCAGCGTGACCTTCACGCCGTCAAGCGTCGACGGCTCGCCATCCAGGGTGATCTCCAGCTCATCCTCATCCGGATAACGACTCATCAGGAACATCTCGCCCTTGTCGCTGTGGCAGCAGAGCATGGCCATGTTGTCTTCTTCGTCGTCGCACGGGTTGACGATCAGTAGGGCGGTGGTCATTTGCATGGGTGAAATCCTGGGCAGTGGCGGCGGTGAATCTGTTCGAAGGCGCGATTTTGCCAGTCTCTGCTCGTTCGCGCTGCCTGCATCGGCAAAAAGTCGCAAAGCAGGACATTTCCGTCGCCCGGTTCCGAGTAGCGAGAAGGGAAAATCCGACGCCAGCGTAAGGCAATTACCGGATGCGCAAAATCCACCCGAAATTGCGATTTTTCGCTTGTGATCGCCACCGTTTTGCCGTTAGTTTCGCCGCTCTTGCGCAACGGAGTGCGTTACCAAAACCCCGAAAAAGGACCTTTGCCATGACTCAATATTTCGAACGCGCCGAAGAAATTCGCCACCTGTCTGACGAACAGATCGAGGAGATCTACAAGCGCTATCTGGAAGGTGAGAAAACTTCGCAGCTGATGGCGCAATTCCAGATTCCTTCCACGGTGCGCAGTCTGCTAAAAGTTCTGCCACCGATCGTCAGCACAGACCTCACCTGTCCTTACTGTGAACTGCCGATGTGGATGCGCCGCTACGCCAGGGGAACTCCGCTTTCGTTGCGCAGTGCATTCAAATGCGTCCGCTGTGAGCACCAGCACAGTGTCCCCGGCGCCAATGGCCGCCACGCAGCGTGCAACTGCACAGAATGTTTCAAGGTTCGCCAGCAGCAACTGGCCGCCCGGGCAGCGCGGGACCGTCTGGAGTTGCAGGCCAGATATGGCGCGCAACTCCCTGCAGTGCCTTACGCCAATCTGGGCTTTGTGCAGAAGTTGACGTTGCTTGCCTTGCTCGATGATGGCTACGGCGCAAACGTTGAATGGATTGCGCCGTTGAACGCGCCATCCCGAGAGGAGCTGCTCGCCCTGACCTTCGAGGCGCGGGAAGAGTTGCTCAAAGACCTGCACGAAGCCGGGATGCTGGCGGTTTCCACCGAATCCGATATCAACGCCTTCGATCGCAGCGAGGGTTGCAGTATTCGCGAGTACAGCGCCGTGCGCTGGCTGCCCAACGTCACGCTGGATGGCGCGGCGCGCAGTAACCGAGAGAATCTGTATCTGGCGCTGTATCAGGAATTGTCGGGCAGCGTAAAGGCTGCCTGGAAGAGCGAAATCTATTCGCTGGTCTTCAGTCTCGCCCGCGAAGAGTCGCTTCAATACATTCGTGTGCTGGCCAGTGAGGTGGATTTCGCCTTCACGGCCGAAGCCCGTGCCGATGAGGTGGTCGGGCAGTTGTTGCAGGACTTCTCGGTGAGTCAGTTGTATTACTTCGCCCGCTTGGCGGTACGAAACGCCGCGCACTTTTATGCCACCGGCAATTCCAAAGGGCGCAGTCACGCCTCCAACACCATTCCGCGCAACATGCTGGGCACGGCGCAGGACGCGCTCGTCCGTAACTGGCGCAAGAACGGCCATCGTGATGCGCGGGTGCCGCAGACAGCCTTGCAGCGACTGCTTTACGACGTAGTGCTGAAGGACAGCGGCGCCGGATTCTCAAAGTCGCCGGGCATGTACTGGCGCGACGAACTGGTTCCGCAATTCTTCAGCGCCGTAGCGTTCGACAGCGACTTGCTGGGCAATCTGCGCCTGTTCTGCCGCGAATGCGATTCGAGCAACATTGACGCCAGCATGGACAAGCAGATCCTGCAGACGATGTGCTACGACTGCGCCACGGTGAGCAAATTCAGAGCCTTTGAGGAACTGCCGGACTGATCCGCGTCAACCGCCAGCGCTGAACCGGATGCCACGCTCAGGGTCGATAACAGGGCCTTGGGCGTTTTCGTTTCCGGATATGTAACGTTCCCAAGGATTGTCCTGGCACGAAAGTCCCGTGAAACCGGGGTATCGAGCCTGCATTTCAGCTCACGCCTGCTAGTGTTGATGCAGGCCAAACCCTGCATTTACGTGCCAATGACCGAATATGTCGCAGCACCGCAAGCAGACACATTGTCGCACCCATTAAGCTGCGCAACGGATGAGCACCCGTAAAGGCATTGTCGGCAGTGCTGGCAGTCGCTTTTGCAGATGCTCATTCATGGAAGGTGAATGTGACCTGAGTGTCCCGTCCAGCTTCACCCACCTGTCTCCCTGTTTCCTCTGCCCGAGAATCAGGAACAGGGCGACACCAGCCCCGAAAGGGGTGTTGCACGCGACGCTTTCCATCAATAACAAGCTTAAGCGGAGTACCACAGATGGCGTTCTTCACCGCAGCCAGCAAAGCCGACTTCCAGCACCAACTGCAAGCGGCACTGGCGCAGCACATCAGTGAACAGGCACTGCCACAAGTGGCGCTGTTCGCTGAACAATTCTTCGGCATCATTTCCCTGGACGAGCTGACTCAACGTCGCCTCTCCGACCTCGCTGGCTGTACTCTCTCTGCGTGGCGCCTGCTTGAGCGCTTCGATCACGCGCAACCGCAAGTGCGTGTCTACAACCCCGATTACGAACGTCACGGCTGGCAGTCGACCCACACCGCGGTCGAAGTGCTGCACCACGACCTGCCATTTCTGGTCGACTCGGTGCGTACCGAGCTGAACCGTCGCGGCTACAGCATTCATACCCTGCAGACCACCGTGCTCAGCGTGCGTCGTGGCAGCAAGGGCGAATTGCTGGAAATCCTGCCAAAAGGCAGCACCGGCGAAGGCGTGCTGCACGAATCGCTGATGTACCTGGAAATCGACCGTTGCGCCAACGCGGCCGAGCTGAACGTGCTGAGCAAAGAGCTTGAGCAGGTGCTCGGTGAAGTGCGCGTCGCCGTTGCTGACTTCGAGCCGATGAAAGCCAAGGTGCAGGACATCCTCACCCAGCTCGACAACAGCGCCTATCCGGTCGATGCCGACGAAAAGAACGAAATCAAGAGCTTCCTGGAATGGCTGGTGGGCAACCACTTCACCTTCCTCGGCTACGAAGAGTTCGTGGTTACCGATCAAGCCGATGGCGGCCACATCGAGTACGACCGGAACTCCTTCCTCGGCCTGACGAAACTGCTGCGCACCGGCCTGACCTACGAAGACCTGCGCATCGAAGACTACGCCGTGTCCTATCTGCGCGAACCGACCCTGCTGTCGTTCGCCAAGGCTGCGCACCCGAGCCGTGTGCACCGTCCGGCTTACCCGGATTACGTGTCGATCCGTGAAATCGACGCCGACGGCAAAGTCATCAAGGAACACCGCTTCATGGGCCTGTACACCTCGTCGGTGTACGGCGAGAGCGTGCGGGTCATCCCGTTCATCCGCCGCAAGGTCGAAGAAATCGAGCGCCGCTCCGGCTTCCAGTCCAAGGCTCACCTGGGCAAGGAACTGGCACAGGTCCTCGAAGTGCTACCGCGTGACGACCTGTTCCAGACCCCGGTCGACGAACTGTTCACCACCGTGATGTCGATCGTGCAGATCCAGGAACGCAACAAGATCCGCGTGTTCCTGCGCAAAGACCCGTACGGTCGCTTCTGCTACTGCCTGGCCTACGTGCCGCGCGACATCTATTCCACCGAAGTGCGCCAGAAGATCCAGCAAGTGCTGATGGAGCGCCTGAAGGCGTCCGATTGCGAATTCTGGACCTTCTTCTCGGAATCCGTGCTGGCCCGTGTGCAGCTGATCCTGCGCGTCGATCCGAAGAACCGTCTCGACATCGACCCGCTGCTGCTGGAAAAAGAAGTGGTTCAGGCCTGCCGCAGCTGGCAGGACGATTACGCCGCACTGACCGTCGAAAGCTTCGGCGAAGCCCACGGCACCAACGTGCTGGCCGACTTCCCGAAAGGCTTCCCGGCCGGTTACCGCGAGCGTTTTGCCGCGCATTCGGCCGTGGTCGACATGCAGCACCTGCTGAGCCTCAACGAAAAAAATCCGCTGGTGATGAGCTTCTATCAGCCGCTCGGTCAGGTCTCCGGCCAGCGCGAGCTGCATTGCAAGCTGTATCACGCCGACACGCCGCTGGCGCTGTCCGACGTCCTGCCGATTCTGGAAAACCTCGGCCTGCGCGTACTGGGTGAATTCCCGTATCGCCTGCGCCACACCAACGGCCGCGAATTCTGGATTCACGATTTCGCCTTCACCGCCGCTGAAGGTCTGGACCTCGACATCCAGCAACTCAACGACACGCTGCAGGACGCGTTCGTGCACATCGTGCGCGGCGATGCCGAGAACGATGCGTTCAACCGTCTGGTGCTGACCGCCGGTCTGCCATGGCGCGACGTGGCGCTGCTGCGTGCTTACGCCCGTTACCTGAAGCAGATTCGTCTGGGCTTCGACCTGGGTTACATCGCCAGCACCCTGAACAACCACACCGACATCGCTCGCGAGCTGACCCGGTTGTTCAAGACCCGTTTCTACCTGGCACGCAAGCTCGGCAGCGACGATCTGGAAGACAAGCAACTGCGTCTGGAACAAGCGATTCTGACTGCACTGGACGATGTTCAGGTGCTCAACGAAGACCGCATCCTGCGTCGTTACCTTGACCTGATCAAAGCCACCCTGCGCACCAACTTCTATCAGACTGACGCCAACGGCCAGAACAAGTCGTACTTCAGCTTCAAGTTCAACCCGCATGCGATCCCTGAGCTGCCCAAGCCAGTGCCGAAGTTTGAAATCTTCGTCTACTCGCCACGCGTCGAAGGCGTGCACCTGCGCTTCGGCAACGTTGCTCGTGGTGGCCTGCGCTGGTCCGACCGTGAAGAAGACTTCCGTACCGAAGTGCTCGGCCTGGTAAAAGCCCAGCAAGTGAAGAACTCGGTCATCGTGCCGGTGGGTGCGAAGGGCGGCTTCCTGCCGCGTCGTCTGCCACTGGGCGGCAGCCGTGACGAAATCGCGGCCGAGGGCATCGCCTGCTACCGCATCTTCATTTCCGGCCTGTTGGACATCACCGACAACCTGAAGGACGGCGCCCTGGTGCCGCCGGTCAACGTCGTGCGTCATGACGATGATGACCCGTACCTGGTGGTCGCGGCGGATAAGGGCACTGCAACCTTCTCCGACATCGCCAACGGCATCGCCATCGACTACGGCTTCTGGCTGGGTGACGCGTTCGCCTCCGGTGGTTCGGCCGGTTACGACCACAAGAAAATGGGCATCACCGCCAAGGGCGCGTGGGTCGGCGTACAGCGCCACTTCCGCGAACGCGGCATCAATGTTCAGGAAGACAGCATCACCGTGGTTGGTGTCGGCGACATGGCCGGCGACGTGTTCGGTAACGGCCTGTTGATGTCCGACAAGCTGCAACTGGTCGCTGCGTTCAACCACATGCACATCTTCATCGACCCGAACCCGAACCCGGCGACCAGTTTCGTCGAGCGTCAGCGTCTGTTCGACCTGCCGCGTTCGGCCTGGACCGACTACGACACCAGCATCATGTCCGAAGGTGGCGGTATCTTCTCGCGCAGCGCGAAGAGCATCGCGATCTCGCCGCAGATGAAAGAACGCTTCGACATCCAGGCTGACAAGCTGACCCCGACCGAACTGCTCAACGCCTTGCTCAAGGCGCCGGTGGATCTGTTGTGGAACGGCGGCATCGGCACCTACGTCAAGGCCAGCACCGAAAGCCACGCCGATGTCGGCGACAAGGCCAACGATGCGCTGCGCGTCAACGGTAACGAGCTGCGCTGCAAAGTCGTGGGCGAGGGCGGTAACCTCGGCATGACCCAACTGGGTCGTGTGGAATTCGGCTTGAATGGCGGCGGTTCCAACACCGACTTCATCGACAACGCCGGTGGCGTGGACTGCTCCGACCACGAAGTGAACATCAAGATCCTGCTGAACGAAGTGGTTCAGGCCGGTGACATGACCGACAAGCAACGCAACCAGTTGCTCGCGAGCATGACCGACGAAGTCGGCAATCTGGTGTTGGGCAACAACTACAAGCAGACTCAGGCCCTGTCCCTGGCGGCGCGCCGTGCCTACGCGCGCATCGCTGAGTACAAGCGTCTGATGAGCGATCTGGAAGGCCGTGGCAAGCTGGACCGTGCCATCGAGTTCCTGCCGACCGAAGAGCAACTGACCGAGCGCGTCGCTGAGGGCCACGGCCTGACCCGTCCTGAGCTGTCGGTGCTGATTTCCTACAGCAAGATCGACCTGAAAGAGCAGCTGCTGGGCTCGCTGGTGCCGGACGACGACTACCTGACCCGCGACATGGAAACGGCGTTCCCGCCGACCCTGGTCAGCAAGTTCTCCGAAGCCATGCGTCGCCACCGTCTGAAGCGCGAGATCGTCAGCACCCAGATCGCCAACGATCTGGTCAACCACATGGGCATCACTTTCGTGCAGCGACTCAAAGAGTCGACCGGCATGAGCCCGGCAAACGTGGCTGGCGCTTATGTGATCGTGCGCGACATCTTCCACCTCCCGCACTGGTTCCGTCAGATCGAAGCGCTGGACTACCAGGTTTCCGCTGACGTGCAGCTGGAGCTGATGGACGAGCTGATGCGTCTGGGCCGTCGCGCCACGCGCTGGTTCCTGCGTGCCCGCCGCAACGAGCAGAACGCTGCCCGTGACGTCGCGCATTTCGGTCCGCACCTGAAAGAACTGGGTCTGAAACTCGACGAACTGCTCAGCGGCGAGATCCGCGAGAACTGGCAGTCGCGCTATCAGGCGTACGTCGAAGCCGGTGTACCGGAATTGCTGGCGCGTATGGTTGCGGGTACTTCGCACCTGTACACGCTGCTGCCGATCATCGAAGCCGCCGACGTCACCGGGCAGAACCCGGCCGAAGTGGCCAAGGCCTACTTCGCCGTCGGCTCTGCGCTGGACATCACCTGGTACCTGCAACAGATCAGCGCGCTGCCGGTGGAAAACAACTGGCAGGCTCTGGCCCGTGAAGCGTTCCGTGATGACGTCGACTGGCAGCAACGGGCGATCACCATCTCCGTCCTGCAACAGGGCGACGGCTCCCAGGACGTTGAAGCACGCCTGGCGCTGTGGATGGCCCAGCACGAAAGCATGATCGAACGCTGGCGCGCCATGCTGGTGGAAATCCGTGCTGCGAGCGGTACGGACTACGCCATGTACGCGGTGGCCAACCGTGAGCTGCTGGATCTGGCGTTGAGTGGGCAAGCGATCGTGCCTGCGATCACTGCGAATGCCGAGCTTGAACTGGCGTAAGTAGTGGCTGAATGAAGAAGCCCCGCTCTCGAAAGAGGCGGGGCTTTTTCTTGTCTGTCATTCAGAACGTATCGGCGCAGCGAAAGGCGAAGCTACCGACGCCGTCCGTACGGGGCAGGGATGTTCCGGCTACGACAATCTGATTGTCCTGAATGGCAAGACCTCCCGCCATGTCGAGCACGGCGGTCAGATTGATGACCAGCACACCGTCGTCGGCAAAATCGCGATCTGGATAGCCGTCCGATTTGAACTGGGCAATGACGATTTCCGAGTCTTGTTCGCCGTGGGTGCTGGAAAGCACAACGATGTGTCCGTCCCTCAGCGTGCCAGCAGTCCATTGGATGCCCAAAAAGGCTTTTGGATAGGACGTCAGGACTGGCCTCCCTTCATTGAAGTCGATGGCGTATTTCCCATGCCTGTCGACGCATACCAGGAGGCCCCTGTTAACGAAATCAATGGAGCGGGCGCTACCGATGCCAAGGATGTTGCCGTCAGGCATTTCGATCAGTTGGTTGATCTGACTGAGCTTGTCCAAGCGGTCGAACAGGGCAAAACCGTTATCGCCAAAGCTGCTGACAGGTTTACCTGCGGCGTCGAAGAGGGCGATCATTGCGCGGTAGCCGACATTGCTTGAGACGCTGCCTGCGATGGCAAATTTGCCGTCCTGGAGCCGGATCAGTGAGCCAGCCCACGTGAAGTTGGCCAGGTATCGAATCACGACGTAACCCTTTCCCTGGCCAAACGCAGTGTCCAGAGCCCCGTTGCTTTGCAGTCTGATCAAAAGACCGCATTGGTCATTGGGGGAATATCGATGGTTGCTCAACACCATCAGTTTTCCGTCGTCCAGTTCAATGGCATGGCCACTGTAATCGGATGCCGTAGTGCGTTTTTGCCCAAGTTCGATCTCGGACGACGTGAGCGCGGGCACCGGAATCGGATCAACGAAGACTACGCCGTTGACGCCAAATGCGGTCTCGGGCGTTCCGTCATTGCGAAACATTGCCAGGCAGCGTTGTGGCTGTGCGTATTCGTGTAGATAAAAGGCACCCTGAAGCAACAGATTTCCGTTCTTGAGGATGCTGATGCTGCCACCCGTGGATTTATAGCCCGGAGCGAAAACCCCGCTGGCCACGCCATCCCGGGCAAACGAAGTGTCCTGTGTGCCATCAGGCTTCAATCGCACAATGGCGAACTTGTTGCCCGGACTTGCGGCGATCAGCAGCTTGCCGTCCGCCGCGACGGCAACTGCGTTGGCGAAGCCGTTCTCCTGATCGGGATATTTAAACCAGGTGAGGCCATTTTTATCAGGGCCGAAAGTGGGGTCCAGATTATGCACAGCGGTGTCTTTTACTTCAGTCATGGTCTGCTCCTCGAATACGCTGTTTTTGCGTAAAGCGATCAGTCGATAGGGACCGGCAAATCAACGCAGTGCTGGTATTTGGGGAGCTTTCGGTCGCGCTGTCCACTGTCAGACCTGACAGTGGACAGCGGCGGATGATTGTGGATTTGGAAGACGGGATGGCCTGTCTTGCCGGGGATTTAATGTCTGAGGGATTTTGTGGTGTCTGGTCTGGCGCCTTCGCGAGCAGGCTCGCTCCCACGGTTGATCGCATTCCAAATGTGATCAGGCAGCCATCAGTTTTCCAGCGGGATCAGCACCTGCTCGTTCGGGGCCATCACCATGAACACCAGCAACCTGGCAGGCTTGGTTGAGCTGGCATTTTTCGACTCCAGATGCTCGGAGCCGGCCGGCTCGTACCAGAACTGGCCCTTTTTGTAAGTGATCGCCTGTTCGCCTTTGACTTGGGAAATCACTTCGCCGTCGAGCACGTAAGCCATCGCCGTGCCTTCGTGCTTATGGGCGATCGAGGATTGCCCGGGCTGGTAGTCGACTTCGATCATCATGGCTTTCTTGCCGGGGGCGTTTTTCAGCAGTTGTTCCTGCAGGACGGTGATTTTTTCGGATGGATCGTGGGCCATTGCCGAAGCGGAGAAGGTGAAGGCGAGGGCTGCGGCGACGAGGTGCAGGGCTTTCATGGCGGGTTACCTGTGATGGTGGGGGTGTGCTCACAGTAGGCCGCAATGTGGCCGGTTCAAACGGCCAATATTCGCGAAGATCAGGTGACCAATTCTGGTTCAAAAGCAAAGATCGCAGCCTTCGGCAGCTCCTACAGGGGAACGCATTCCAGAGTAGGAGCTGCCGAAGGCTGCGATCTTTTGATCTTGCTTTTAGACGATAGGAAAGCTGTTGAAATCGACGCTATTGGCCAGGCGGCTATCGATCAGGTCGATAAACCCCTGCGCCTCGGGCCGGTTGAAATGCGCCTGCATTGCCGCTTCCGACTGCCAGCGCGCGCTGACCGTCCAGCGGTGGCTGTCCTCGGGGCAGCGGTCGACCAGGTAGGAATCGCAGCCCGGGGTTTCGCGCAGGGTGTCGACGATCTTCTGCAATTGCTTGCCGAGCTCTTCCGAGCGGCCCGCAACAGCCTTCACCTGAACCGTGTTGATCACTTCGTTGGACATTGCTCACACTCCTGAATCAGGCCGGACGAATCCTGCTCACTGAGGGATAACGCCTGTGCAGAATAGGCCTGCCGCCATGAATCACCAATAACCAATCGGCGGTAAAAGCCTTATACCAACGGCTCATGACAGCTGTTCGAGGATGTCGCGCAGGCGATCGAGGGCAATGTCGATGTCGAGGGTTTCGATGGCGCCGAAACCGAAGTAAAGGCCTTCTTTCGCCGGCTGCTGGTAGTAGAAACCATTGATCGCATACAGGCCGACCTCAACCTTTTTCGCCAGCTCGATGACCAGCGGCAAATCGACCGGCACCTTGCAGAACACCGCCATGTGAAAACCGGCGCTGGCCGGCACGGCTTGCAGCCACGGTGCAAGGTCGGTCGCCATGCGCGCCAGGATCCGCTCGCGGCGTTGCGCGTAGATCGTGTGGCATCGGCGGATGTGCTTGAGCAGGCAACCCTCGGCGATGAACTTGGCCAGCGCCCATTGCGGCAGAGTCGAGGCGTGCAGATCGGTGAGCTGTTTGGCGCGGATCACCGCCTCGATGATCGACGGCGGCAGGATCGCATAGCCCAGGCGCAACTCCCGCAGCAGGGTTTTCGAGAAGGTGCCGACGTAGGCGACGATGCCGCGCTGATCGAGGTTGTACAGCGAATCGGTGGGTCGGCCCTCGTAGCGGAATTCGCTGTCGTAGTCGTCCTCGATGATGATCGCGCCGAGCTCGTGGGCACGGACGAGCAGGGCCTCGCGGCGCGCCTGACTCATCGCCATGCCCAGCGGAAACTGATGCGATGGCGTCACATAGATGAGCCGGGTGCCATCGGGAATGTGCTCGACCTGAATGCCCTCGGCATCCACCGGCACCCCGACCACCTCCGCGCCATGCGTGCCGAACAACAAGCGCGCGGGCGGGTAGCCGGGGTCTTCCATGGCCACCAGACTGCCGGGACGGGTCAATACGCGGGCAATCAGGTCCAGTGCCTGCTGCGCGCCGTTGCACACGACGATGTCCTCGTCCTGACAGTTGATGCCACGGGAAAACGCGATGTGCCGGGCGATCGCATTGCGCAGCGCCGGCAAACCTTCGGCAACGCTGTAAAAACCCTTCGACTGCGCCATCTGCCGCATCGCGTGGGCGACGCAGCGGCGCCAGTCGTCGTGGGGGAACTGGCCTTTGCTGGTGGCGCCGCCGATAAAGTCGTAGCGCAGCGAACCTTGCAGCGTCGGGTGACGCAGGAACACCGGCAGATTGCGCCAGCTCTCGATCACCTCGGCACTGGCCAGCTCGTTGTGGCTCTGCTTGCGCTGCACCTGCGCCGGTCGGGCGTTGACGTAGGTGCCTTTGCCGATCACGCCGGTGAGGAAGTTTTCGTAGGTCAGCTGCGCATAAGTGTCGGAAATGGTCTTGCGCGAAATGCCCAATTGCTCGGCCAGCAAGCGGCTCGGCGGTAACTGCGTACCCGCCGCCAACCGCCCGGATTCAATCGCCGCGCGCAACTGCTCATACAACTGACCGGCAAGATCCTTGCGGCCGTTGATCACGACATGAAGTTCCATACCGACGAGGCTCCCGGGTGTTGAGTGAAGTGTCGGTCAGATTAGCGTTGTTGGGCTTTTGGCAGTAGTTGCGTGGAGTAAAAACCGCAAATTGGCGCAAGTCCCTGTGGGAGCGAGCCTGCTCGCGAAGGCGGTGTGTCATTGAACAGATTCGTTGTCTGACACTCCGCTATCGCTGGCAAGCCAGCTCCCACAGTTTTTGCGGCGTGCACAAATCTTGTGAACGACGTTAAACCTTGTGGGAGCTGGCTTGCCAGCGATGGCGGTGGTGCAGTGGATGAATATTTGTCTGGGAAACCGCTTTCGCGAGCAGGCTCGCTCCCACAGGTATTGCGTTTGGCCGAGGTTCATTGGTGTAGCCGGAATTCATGGAATTGGGGCTGTAACACAGCCCGCACAGCCCTTACCGTGAACTCATCATTCCGCCTGCCGAGAGCCGCGCCATGTCCCTGCGTCTGGATTACTACAACGCTTCGCCCAAGGCGATGAAAGCGATGCTTGCCATGGAGGCGCTGACCACCCACCTGAGCATCGAAGCGCCGCTGCTGCAATTGATCCGGATCCGCGCTTCGCAACTCAACGGCTGCGCATTCTGCACCGATATGCACTCGGTGGACGCGCGGCGAGCCGGGGAGAGTGATCGGCGCCTTTACGCGGTCGCGGTGTGGCGAGACAGCAACTTCTTCAACCCCCGCGAACGCGCGGCGCTGGCCTGGGCCGAGGCGGTGACGCTGTTGGCCGAAAGCCACGTGCCGGATGACGTCTACCAGCAGGCGCGCGAGCAATTTGATGAAGGTGAACTGGTGGACTTGACGGTTGCGGTCAGCGCCATAAACAGCTGGAATCGCCTGGCCGTCAGCTTCCGCCAGACCCCGAGTGACTGAAAAGCCCCCCTCCCTGTGGCGAGGGGATTTATCCCCGTTCGGCTGCGCAGCAGACGCCAAAACGGTGAAATCGGTTTATCTGACAGATCAGAGTCAGGCGACTTCGGGGCTGCTGCGCAACCCAACGGGGATGAATCCCCTCACCACAGGTGCTAAATCCCTCAGCACCCACAGTGCGATTCAATTCGCCGGCCGCTGCGGTTTCACCGAGGTGCCAAACGTATTCCCCATCCGCGTACTGGTCGCAGCCGGGGTCGCCAGTCCGACCTGATTCGGCGCGCGCTTGTGCACCGGCACATTCAACGCTTCCATGTTCTTCTGCGCCGCCGCCGCGCCGTCGGGATTGTTGCCCATCTGCTGGCTCAGGCAATCGTAATTCGGCGCCTTGTAACCGCCGACCGTGACCTCGACACAGCCCAGCGGCTCTTCCGCCTGCGCCGCGCCCACCGTCATCAGCAAGACCCACATCCACCGCGTTTTCATGTCCGCCTCCTGGCCCGCCCGAATGGGCCGCTCTGGGGTTTGAGTCTAGTGCAAGCGCGGCGCAAAACCCGTGATGGTTTTTTTGCACCGCCCGTCATACCAGAGTCATAAATGCCCCGCAGGATAGCGATTTTCAGGGGTGCGCCAGTCGTGCAGCGAGGCAGTTCGCGGATCAGTCTTCAGCGCTCGGCGACGCTTGTGCGCCGCGCGGGTCTGGGGTGGCTGCTCGGTCTGCTGGCCAACGCGGCCAATGCTGATCCGGCAGCGGCGGATATGCGCCTGACCTTGCACATCCCGGCTCAGGAGCTGGCCCGGGCGCTGGATCAATACAGCCGCGCCACGGGCGTCGCCGTGCTGGTCGATAGCCAGTTGAGCCGGGGCCGCCGCTCCCTCGCTGTGGATGGCGAATACACCGCCGCCGATGCCTTGCGCCATTTGCTCGGCGGCACCGGGTTGATGGCGCGTTACGCCCGGGCCGATGCGTTCACTCTACAAGCGGCGCAGGTGGAAGATCTGCCGGTGCCGACGGACAAACCCACGCCGGCCGTTGTCGCGGTCAACCGCAGTTACGCGACGGCGGTGCAAGCGGTGATCGAGCGCAAGCTGTGTCGTTCGCCGCTGACCCGCCCGGGCAGTTATCGCGCGGTGTTGCAGGTGTGGGTCGGGCGCGACGGCGTGGTGCAGCACAACCGGTTGGTCACTTCGACCGGCGATGTACGGCGCGATAACGCGCTGGTGGAAAGTTTTCGCAACCTCACAATCGATCGGCCGACGCCCAGCGCCTTGCGCCAGCCGGTCACGTTGCTGTTGTTACCGGAGTCGTCAGGGAAGCGCATGGAATGCACGAGATGGGAAGGAGTTTCCGGGGGATGAAAGACGCCGGACAAAGCACGATGGGCCAGCTGTTCCTCAGCTCCTACGAGGACTTTCGCGTGCGCTTGCGCCGCCGCCTAGGTTCCGAGGATCTGGCCAATGACGTGCTGCACGAGACCTGGCTGCGGGTCGATCGCATGGAAACCCCGCCGAACCTGCTCAAGCCCAACGCCTACCTGTATCGCATGGCCCTCAACATCGCCGCCGACCGCCGTCAGGCCGATGCGCGGCTGCTCACCGGTACTGAGGTCGAAGAGCTGCTACAACTGGGCGACGAAGCCCTCGACCCGGCGCGGGTGGTCGGCGGGCAAAAGGAGATGCAGGCCCTGCTCAGCGCCTTGTACGAACTGCCCGCACGGCGTCGGCGGATCTTCATCGCCGCGCGGCTGGAAGAGGCGCCACACCTGGAAATCTCCCAGCGTTTCGGCATTTCCACGCGCATGGTCGAGAAGGAAATCAAAGCCGCGCTGGGCTTCTGCGCAGCAAAACTGGAAAGAAAAGTGTTTCAGCGGTTCGGTCGCGGGGCCGGAAAACCGTCTAGCGAATAGTGACCCGATTAATCCGTTGAGAATTTGCGCGTTTGAACATCTTTCGACTGAAACCCGCCGAGGCTTCGGCCACCGAGTCTCTGCACAGCGAAGCCCAAGACTGGCTGATCCTGCTGACCTCGGGCCGCGCCACCGTCGCCGACGCACGCGCTCTGCGCGAATGGTGCGCGCGGAGCGGCGAACACGCCCGGGCCTTCGAAGAAGCCAAGCTGCTATGGCATCGCCTGCAACCGGCCGCCGAAGCCGTGCAGGGCCGACGCAGTTTCGGTCGACGGGCATTTCTCGGCGGCGCGATTGCCGCATCCGCCGCATTCCTGCTGGTGCGCGGCACGATTCCCGGCGGCTTTGAAGGGCTGGGCGCTGACTACATCACTGAAGTCGGCCAGCAACGCCGGGTTGAACCGGCGCAAGGCGTCAGCCTCGAACTCAACACCCAGACCCGCATCAACCAGCGCAGCGTCGAAAACGGCGTGCAGGGCTTTGAACTGGTCAGCGGCGAAGTCGAAGTGCAAACCGCACGCCTGCCGCTGGCGATGCAAGCCGGAGCAGGGGGGTTGCGCGCCAGCCAGGCCCGCTTCAACCTGCGCAACACCGACCAGCAAGTCTGCGTGACCTGCCTCGACGGCACGGTCGACGTCGCCATCGACGGCCGCAATCTGCGCCTCGAAGCGGGCCAGCAAGTCACCTACGACGCAAGGCAAATCGGCAACGTACAAACCGTCGACACCGCCGCCGTGATGAACTGGCGCCAACAAGTGCTGGTGTTCAACGGCGCGACCCTCAGCCAGATGATCGACGAAATCAACCGCTACCGCCCCGGCATGCTCCTGCTGCTCAACCGCGAACTCGGCCAACGCCGCGTCCAGGCCCGCTTCAACCTCGACCAACTCGCCGGCGTCGCATTGCTGATCCGCGATGCCTACGGCGTCAAATGTACCGAACTCCCCGGCGGCGTGGTCGTTCTCAGCTAACCAAAGCCCAGCGCGATCCAAATGTAGGAGCTGCCGAAGGCTGCGATCTTCTGATCTTGCTTTTGCTTTCTGTGGGAGCGAGCCTGCTCGCGAAAGCGGTTGCCCAACTGACCAATATCTTCCGGTCGCACTCGACCCCTGTGGGAGCTGGCTTGCCAGCGATGACGGCCTAACAGCCAACCAACCTGCAACTGACCGCCCCCAACCCAATTGTGGGAGCGAGCCTGCTCGCGAAAACGGTCTACCAGTGACAACAATATTGACTGACCCACCGCAATCGCGAGCAGGCTCACTCCTACAAAAAAAACTGCGGTGACCCCAGCTATTGCAACAACCCAATCACCTGCCGATACCGCTCAACCCCCTGCGCCGTCTGCCGACTCAAACTAATCTCCAACCCCAACGGATCCTCCCGCCGATTCCCGCTCAACTGCCGCCAGCCTTTATCGATCTCCCAAACCCGCACCTGCACATCACTCACCTCACTCAACACTGCAACCCCATTCCCAGGCCCGGGCAACGGATAGCGACTGCGCGCCTCAGCCACCGCGCGATACAACGTATCCCCCTTGACCCACCAGCGCACCCGCTGCAACGCCCCCGGCTGATCCGCCGCGCTACGAATAATGTCCAGCCGAAACCCCTTGCTGTCGCTACTGCGCACCGTCACCGCTGGCGGCGCGGTCGGCGCCTCATCCTCAGCCCCGACCTTGCGCGGCTCGCTCAACTCCACCCCCGCGCGCATGTCCACATCGCGCTGCAACTGATTCAACACCCGCAACAACCCATCGCTCTGCTCACTGCTCGCCTGCAAATGACTGTCTGCCCGCGTCACACTGTCCAGCCCGCGCCAGGCAATCAGACTCACCACCGCCATCAGCAGAATCGCGACCATCACCTCAATCAGAGTGAACCCTTGCTGAGTCTTCATTGAATACTGATCCGCCCACTGCCATCGCGCAGCACACTCAGCCGATTGGCCCCATCCGACAAAATCAGCCGCAACGGCGGATTGATCCACTCGGCATTCAGCACCACCGTCTGCCGGGGCTCTACACGCACCTCGACCTTCGGGCTCTGCCACGCACGCGGGCGCAACTGCGCATCCTCCTTGAACGACTCAAACCCCAGGCCATCATCCCCACGCCGCCCAAACCGAAACCCCTTGGCATCCGTCACCCACACAATCGGCCGCCCATCCGCGCGAGCCTCCGCCTGCGCCACCTGCAACAACTGCGCAACCCGCTCGGCATCCTTGCGCAACAACTGCAACGGATCAGGCCTGATACTCAAACTGATCGCCGCACTGGCAATGCCAATAATCACCAGCACCACCATCAACTCGATCAACGTAAAACCCTGCTGCCTGCTCATCACCCACGCGCTCCTTGGCGTCCCACCCCATCGTGCCCGGCGAACATGTAAGGCATGTGAAATAAAACGGAGAGAATTGCCGCGTAGGCTGGCAACAGGGACAACAAGGAGCGACAACCCATGAAATTCACCGCACGGATTACCCCGGCGCAAACCGTCCAGGCCCTGGCACTGCTCGCCGCCCTGGTTGGCGTCGCGACGTGGTCGTCGCTGCTGCTGACCACGGCGGAATCCCACACACCCGCAGCCGCCCCGCAAGTGCTCGCGGCGAGGAGCGATAGCCCGGCGTTGCAGTGGTTTTCCAATCAAACGGCGCCGATGGATATCAAGGTGAGCGGGGTGATCGCGGGCGGGAGCGGGACGGTGGCGATATTGAGTTTGAACGATGGCGCGCCGAGGAGTTTTTTGGTGGGGGAGAAGGTTGGGGTTGGGGTGAAGTTGGTGGGGGTTGAGGGGGATGGGGTGGTGATTGAGCGGGGTGGGGAGAGGGTGAGGTTGGGAGTGGAGAGGTTGGGAGTGGAGAGGTTGGGGGAGGGGGTGGTTTTGCCGAGGCTGACGCGGCCTGAATTCTAGAGTGGGGAAATAGGGACAACGCCGAGATCTTGGTGTTGCTTTACCTAAAAACCAACAAGTGGGTTTGTCCGCTATCGACCGACCAGAAGCAGACGTTCGCCCAATCATTCAATCGCCGAAACACAGCCTCCGATGTGAGGCTGTGTCCAAACTAGCTTTCGTTCCAAGCCTCAATCTAAAATCCGATGCCCTTGTGGGATCTTTGGCAATTCAGCTCCGAATTCCAGTGGAAGCACTGACTCATTCCTTGAGTTCAGAAATATTTAACACCGCGTTATGGATAAGGTGACGCAAGAATACTTGACTATCATTGCCTACGGTCACTTGATGACCGAGGACTATCGTCATGCCGCAGGACTTGGGACTATGATTCTTTTCAATTCGAGGCTCAGAAGAGAAATGGATAACTCCGGATACAGGCCTCCAACCAAGCACGCCAAGGTCAACTTCGCGATTATTCGGTGCCTGAGAGACACAGGTGATGGCGATTACGTTGCCGCTCGCCTTGCAGCTAAACATCGACTTGTTCCTCAGTTTTTGTGGTCAGCGGAGCAGGCCTTGGAAAAATACCTGAAGGGCATCCTTACCCTTCACCGGGTCAGCGCCCTAAATATCGGGCACGACATATCGAAAGCCATGACGCTGATAGAAACAGAACTTGGGTTTGTTATTCCTCTTACTCCTCAACAGAAGGGGGTGTTTGAAGCAATCGCTGAGTGGGATTCAGATAGATATTTTCTGAGTCACGCTGGCGTGATGGGCCATGAGCTGCATAATTTGGATCAGATGGTCTGGCGGATTCGGCAATATTGCCAGCCCTTAGATGTCATTCACTATGCAGATGAGCCGTCCCGCGCAGTGCTGGAGCAGAACGTTAGAGCGATAGAGGGGCGCGAACTAACTGCTCCCCGAGCAGGCGACCTAAATGGGGGGCGTCTGGAAAAGATGCTAGTGGACAAGAATGACCCCGCTAGATCGGCACTGGTCTGGAAAAATCTAATGTTCAGTACTAGCACTCGCAAGAAAGTAAGTCGTAGAAATCATATGCACATGAGCAATGCGCCTCTGTGGCTGGACCCTGATCTGATAGATGATATCGCTAAGCTTTTAAAAGTGCCCAGAGCACTCCAAGAGGAGTATCGTCAGTTGGCGAAGAAAAGAGCACTGGGACAAGACTAAGTCAGTACTGACTAGTGACAAATGGGGACAGATCTATTTTCAGAAGGGGGCGGGGAAAATAAATCTGTCCCCTTTTTTCGTGCAAGCAAGCTAATCACGGACTTCCTCACTCCGTTCGCCGTGGAGTTTCAGGCCTTCTCTAGATGTGGACGGACGCAGCCGCTGTGCCCGTCTCATTTCATTAAAATCTAAATCTAGGAGCGGCTGCTAAGGGTCGAAAGTCTTTGAAGAAAAGGAGGCTGATTTATTTTCTCGAAAATAAATCAGACCCCTTCATCGCTTTTTTTCATCTGCAATAAGCAGTCGTTCTCGGATGCGCCCCGTCCAAAGCAACTACTGATTCGAGGCTCTTAACTCAACACCGGCTTTATCGCTGAAGAACCGCAGAAGACTGTCACCATCATTCAGCCGTAAGCTGAACTTGTGGCGCCGCGTTTACCCGCTATTGAGGGTGCCGGTACCTCGTTTTCGATTGACTTTGACGCATACAGCTGGCTGCCGGCAAGGGGTTCTGAATGAAATTGGCGGGACTGCGCAAAGGATGTCTGGCCCCTTTAACGATCTACTTCGGAAATTCGCCTTGTTCCTCGTAACCGTCACCCTCGGTCGCTGAATCAAGTCTGCTTACCAGCCCTGCAGAACGACTCCCGCATCACTCGTTCCTCGATGAACTAAGGGAACGAGTGATCTTGAAGCACCTACACCAAGCTAAAGGCGATGACCGGGGATCACTTATTTCTTTACCTATATTCATGCTGCGGATATGTTGCTGGCAAAAGGATATTAAGTATTCGACTTCCAAGGAAAGGCGCTCAAGAGTGATTACTCGACCGGCTCACCCGCCTGCATTCCTTTTCCTGATCCTTGTCAGCGTAGCAAGCTAAGCTCAGCAATCTTTATATCCGATGAGTTTTCCCCGCTTAGGTCA
Source organism: Pseudomonas sp. 2957 (assembly GCF_031456345.1). NCBI lineage: Bacteria > Pseudomonadati > Pseudomonadota > Gammaproteobacteria > Pseudomonadales > Pseudomonadaceae > Pseudomonas > Pseudomonas sp. 2957. Next base: position 423,899 of record NZ_JAVDUL010000002.1, on the reverse strand, counting down.
TATTTCGGCCGCTTTTCACTGGGTTTCTCCCAAGCGGTGGACACGATCAAAGCCGTCGATTTGTAAATTCAGATAGCAGGGTTCCTTATGAGTGCAGTGATCGGCCAGAAGCTACAGAGCAGTCGCAAAGAGCTTCTGGATATCGGGCTTCGCAACAACATGCTCAATTTTCGCAAGACCGCCAAGACCCTTATGGTGGTCGACGAGCGGTCCGAAGAGGTTTTCAAAATCCTCTATCGCCAGGACAAAGCCATGACTTTTGCGCCGATGGCTCGCAAAGCGCTGGCGGAGTTGGTGAAGGCCTCCAAGTCGGCCGAGGAGGGGGAGGATGCTAGCGATAGCCCCGGTGATGAAGAGTTGCTGTATGAGCTCGATAGCCTGGACTGGGCTACCACTGCTGGCGACGCAGGCGAGATTGAAACTGGCAAGCCTCGACGTCACCTCGATACGCGTTTGCAGACCGCCATCGAAGATGATCGGCTTTTCCTCCAGCTACTGAAAATCCATACCGAGGCCAAAGGCTTTATCGAAGAGCAGGGCGTCAATACGCTGTTCCTGTCCCTTGGTTTCCTGCATTGGTACGAGGCTGACAGCTCTGAGAACCTGCGGAAGGCGCCTTTAATCTTGCTACCCGTCACCCTCGAACGCAGTGGGGCCAAAGATGCGTTCAAACTGAGGTACTCCGGTGACGAGCTCATGCCGAACTTATCTCTGGTCGCCAAGCTCAAGACCGACTTTGGGCTAGACCTGAGTTCTTGTGCGGTCGACGAGGAAACCTTCGATACGGACGACGAAAGTCTGGAGCGTTTTTTTAGCGATGTTGCTGCTGTAGTCAGTAAACAATCGCGATGGAAGGTTGCCAGCAACGAGATTGCACTGGGCTTTTTCTCGTTCGGCAAGTTCCTGATGTTCAAAGATCTCGATCCGAAAAGCTGGCCAGAAGACAAACAACCCGATGCCAACCCGGTGATGAAGCGCTTATTGGGCGCGGGATTCGGCGATCTGCGCGCGGCCTATCCCGAGGACTTGAATATCGACTCGGTGATCAATCCGGGTGAAGTCCGTTTCGTGAAGGACGCCGATAGCAGCCAGACCGAAGCAATCCTGGAAGTGCGCGAAGGCTCCAACTTAGTCATCCAGGGGCCACCCGGTACCGGCAAGTCCCAGACAATTACCAACATCATCGCCGAGCTGATTGGTCAGAAGAAAAAGGTATTGTTCGTGGCCGAGAAGATGGCGGCTTTGGAGGTGGTGAAGCGCCGCCTGGATGAGAGCCATCTCGGCGACGCGGTACTTGAGCTGCATTCCCACAAATCCACCAAGCAGTCCGTACTCAAGGAATTGGGGCGAACCCTAAGCCAAGGGCGGCCACTGACCAAAGGCGTAGAGGGAGATCTCGCAAGCCTGAAAGAGCTGCAGGATTCCCTTAATAACTACTGCGAAGCCGTCAGTGCGTCGGCCGGGGCGAGCGGCTTGCCCTTTCTCGATGTGCTTGGTCGCTACCTAAAGTTGAAGCGAGTTTATCCGGAGCTTCCTTTGATCCCGTTTGGGCCAATGGCAGGCTGGACCTTCACCCAACAGCAAAAGCTACGAGAGCTGGTCGAAGAACTAGTGCTCCACCTCAACGCAATGGGGCGACCAGATCGCAGCCCGTTCTGGGGCAGCCAGCGGACTTTTTTCTCTCCGATCGAACAAAGCAATGCCAATGATGCTTTGCAGTTGGCGATCTCTCACCTCCATGCCTTGCAATCCGCGACTAGCGCGCTGTCCGAGCGATTGATGCTAACCGAGCCGGCTACTTTGGCAGACGTTGATGTTATCTGCCGAGCCGCGCGCCGGGCGGCGGAAGCTCCGCGACTTGAGGGCATCAAAATTTCCACGGGTGAGTGGCAGTCGCGTCGCGATTCCATTCGTGAATTACTCGAGTCGGGCGAGAAGATGTCTGCCTGTCGCGATCAGTTCGACAAACAGTTGATCGATGCGGCTTGGGAACAAGATCTTCTGGAGGTCCGCCAGAGCCTGCAAGCTTACGGTGAGAAATGGTGGAGAGTTTTTTCGGGGCGCTTCCGAGCGTCGCGTACCCGATTGCAAGGACTTGTCCGCGAGGTATTGCCGAAAAGCAACACAGGCATGCTCGAGCTGGTTGATGCCGTCTTGACCTATCAGCAAAACAAGAAGATTTACGACCAGCACGAAGGCTTGGGTAGTGCGCTTTTTGGCGCCCAGTGGCAACGCCAGAAGACCGATTGGCCCGTGCTTGAGCGCTTAAGTGCTTGGGTGATTCAACTGCATGATGACTTGGGACAGGGGCAGATCCCTCAGGGCATCATTGCATTCTTGGCCGGTCACGCCGATGCCACGGGATTGGGCGATGCAGTCGCTGATGTAGAGCGGCATGTCAGCGGACTGGACAAAGCGATTCGTGATTCGCTGGAAGTTACTGGCCTGCAGGAGGAGAACGCTAAAGCTGATGTTAGAAAACTCTCTCTGGCTACACTAGAGGCGCGCCTTCAGGAATGGCAGAGCAACCTCACCGCGCTCTATCAAATGTCGCGATTCAACGTGCTCGCGGGCCAGATGCTCACTGCCAATTTGGGCGAGCTGCTTAGCATCGCCATCAAGAGCGACCAGCACGAAAACCTGACCGCTATTCTCGATCTCTCTTGGTACGCAGGCTTGGTCCAATCGGTTTACGCCCATAATCCGGCGCTCCAGCAGTTCGACAGAATCAAGCATGAGCACCAGATCGCGCGTTTCAAGTCGCTTGATCTTGCCTCCCTCAATCACGCTCAGACCTCCCTCGCTAAGCAGGCGTGGGAGGAAATGCCCAATATCAACCAGCCCGGTGAGATGGCTGTGCTGCGAGGAGAGCTGAACAAGAAGCGCCGCCATATGCCCATCCGGCAGATGATCGAGAAAGCGGGGCGAGCGATCCAGCAAATTAAACCGGTGTTCATGATGAGCCCCATGTCGATCGCCAACTTCCTCCCACCGGGCAAAGTCGAGTTCGACGTGGTGGTGTTCGACGAAGCCTCCCAAGTGAAAGCCGTCGATGCATTTGGTGCAATCATGCGCGGCAAGCAAGTCGTGGTTGTGGGGGACACCCGCCAGATGCCACCTACCGACTTCTTCAGTCGAGAGGTCGAGATGGAAGACGAAGAGGGCGCCACTGCCGACGTTGAAAGTATCCTGAGCATGTTCAAGGCCGCCGGTAGCCAGGAGCGCTATTTACGCTGGCACTATAGGAGCCGGCACGAGTCGTTGATCGCGGTCTCTAATGTCGAGTTTTACGACAGCAAATTGGTGGTTTTTCCATCAGCGGGACAACATCCCGATGCAACGGGCATCAGCTTTGACTACCTGCCCGATGCAATCTATGACCGTGGTCGTACCCGCACGAACAAGGGGGAAGCCAAGGCTGTCGCGACCGCGGTCATGGAACACGCGATTCGCACGCCCGATTTATCGCTGGGAGTAGCTGCCTTCAGCGTTGCGCAGCGTGATCTGATTCAGGTGGAAATCGAATTATTGCGTCGTCAAACCCCGGAAGCCGAAGCGTTCTTTACCGCCCAAGGAAGTGAGCCATTTTTCGTCAAAAACCTCGAGAACATACAGGGCGATGAGCGTGACAAGATATTTATCAGCATCGGCTACGGGCGTAACGAGTCCGGCCGCATTGCTAAGGAATTTGGTCCGGTAAACCGCGAAGGCGGCCATCGCCGTCTCAACGTTCTGATCACACGGGCCAAACTGGCTATGCGCGTATTCAGCAACTTCAAGGCCGAAGAACTTGAACTCGACTCCAACGCTCCGCAAGGCGTCAGGGCGCTGAAGAACTTCCTGAAATATGCTGAGACGGGCGAGCTCGAAGTCGCATGTGAGACCGGCAAAGCAGCGGACTCACCATTCGAGCTGGAAGTGATCGAGGCGCTGCGAGACCGAGACTATGTGGTGGAGCCTCAAGTAGGAACCGCAGGTTACTTCATCGATATTGCCGTTAAGGATCCCGAGTATCCGGGGCGGTATGTCCTGGCGATCGAATGTGATGGAGCCGCTTATCACAGCTCACGATCGGCGCGTGATCGTGATCGCCTGCGCCAAGGTGTGCTGGAGGGGCTGGGCTGGAATTTTCACAGGATTTGGAGCACGGATTGGTTTCGCAATCCTCAGCAGGAAATCATACGTGTCGTCGCAGCGATCGAAGCGGCTCGCGCGAGGATCGCCGAGGGGCGGCAAGCGCTTCCCCAAGTGGTGCCAGAACCGAAGCATGAGATCTTTCGGGACGTCCCGGCCGTTGAAACTATGCCAAGCGCAACTAGGCAATACGTGAAAGCTCGACTCGCACCCGTAGCCTCGTTGAACGAACTACATCAGGAAAAGCCAGAGCACTTGATGCAGATGATTTGTACTGTGGTCGAGGTCGAATCTCCGGTGCACACCACTGAAGTCACCCGCCGACTCATGGATGCATTCGGTGTGACACGGGCAGGCTCGAGGATCACTAGCGCTGTCGAACAGGCAATTCGACTTGGCGTGCAGCACCGGTTATTCCATGGGCGAGGTGGCTTCATATATTCAATTGAAAACACGACTATTCCTATCCGTAGCCGGGCTCATTTTGAATCTTCGGAACGTAAGGTGGAGTGGGTCGCCCCGGAAGAACTTGATCAGGCACTAGTAGATACCGTCACCCTTGGATTCTCGATGAGTCGTGAAGAAGCAATTTCGGGAGCGCTGACGCTTCTGGGCTTTGGACGGGCAACCACGAAGATAACCGGGATGATTGACCAAAGGATTATTCTTCTGGTCAACACCGGGCGTTTGAAGTTGGTAGGTGGGATGGTGACCCTTGATTCGCCCTTGCTTTCGTAGTCGCCATTCAAGCTTTAAATCGACCATCCAGCGAATCCGAGGCTCGCCGCTTTTAACCGAGAGCGGCCTTCGTTATCACGCATAAATGGCAGCTGAAGAGATCAGGGATGGAATGTCTTTATTGGGAAGACGTGGCGCAACGATGTCTAGATAAACCCGATGTTTAAAAAGACATTTCCAGTCACGCTCTCAGGCTACATATCCTTGCGCCTTTGCCTACAGCTACGCCAGAATCCGCCGGCTTGTGGGCTTTGTACCTGATCTATATCGTCTATGGGTCGCTGGCAATCCAGCGACCGGGTTTAGCGACCCGACCAGGTATAAGTTCAACGACGCTCCAGTTTGTCGCAGACGTTTGCGATGACGCTATGGTGGCTGTGCGTGGGAGACCTTCGGGTCTGCCGGGTCTTATACCTCTCGGTTCGCTAACCCGCGCACAGCTGCCACCCTTACTTGTTTAGCGACAGGTTTTGGTGGTTCCACCAGGTATAAAAATGGAGCTTCACCATGATCAAACCAACACCCAACCCACCCGAAACCGATCCCACGTCTCCCTACGAATCCCTCGATTCCAACAAACTCCACGAAGCCGCTGACCGCGCGCTCGATCATTACCTGTCGCCAAACAATCTCCTGCCTCCGCCGCGCAAGTCGCGTGGCATGTATGCGGTGACGGCGGATACCAAGAATGAAGAACTGCTGGCCGATGCGAGTGAAACGCTGGCTTCGGCGAAGACGATTGCTCAGGACATTTCCAGTTTGCTGCCAGCGCCGCAGCGGCGGGCGTTGTTGGGGGTTGCTCAACTGATCATGTTGGGGGAGCTGGCGGTGAATCGGGCGCTGGATAATTTGGAGTTGCCGGGTTGATGCGGGTGTCCGGATCACCTGGTGATTGATCGGGTGCTCATTCTGGCGCTTTCGCGAGCAAGCTCGCTCCCACAGGGTTTCATGCTGATTGCAGGTATTGTCTACGATCCTGAAATCTGTGGGAGCAATCGATTATTACCACGTTGTCTTCGTGCGTTTATTGAGGCGCTTCAGGACATTCACGGTTCCATCGCGTGACTGTCATGTCACTGAACTGCTCACCTATCGTATCGACGCGCAGGCAAGCGCCTTTCTTCGAGTAGTACAAGATGCAGCGCGAGCTATCAAACGAGCAGGTGTCCAGTTCGAAGTAGTTGCGTGTAGCCAGCTCCTTCTCCATGCCACTGTATTCATAACCGTCGGTGGTGTGCGTTCGCGTTGGTTTCCATCCTTGTTTGACCAGTTTGGACTTGGCCGCAGCTAAACGCTCTCCGACGATTATGCCTGCTGGCCCGCGCTTGTCGTTTGACGCCTGTGAGTCATCGGCAAACGCTGCGCTGAAACCCATGGAATAAAGTGCGATAAATACGAGGATCGAAGCCTTCATTTGACAGTTCATACGGCGGATTTTAGCTCGACAAAAATTTCGGATACTGGATATGAGGTTCCGGGGGACGATGACTCTCGGTGACACCCCTTCGGGAAAGTCTTGCCTCCCTTGTTGGTTGCTTTCGGCCATAGCGCTTAGCCATTGAAAATTGAAACTGCCATGAATCCAGCTTAGTAAAACTGCCTTGGATTATTGCCTGCTTTTATTTAGTGGTTCCTGTGATTCTTCTTCCGGTGCAATAAAAGGCTGCCACCAAAAAATCCTTGAGCGACCACGCCCACAGACCCAGAAGCATGCAGATCACCAAAAAAGTGAAATATTGATGAAAGTCCGTACGGGGAACGTGTTGGCTGGTTATTCCAACCAATCCGAGGCTTATTAGGCTGATGGAAAAAAAACTCAGACACTGAAAAGCTAGATAGCACACGTCTCTGACGCTAACCGTGGATGCCCATCTTTTAGCAGATTCGGAAAATAAAGCCGACCACACCAAATGAAACAGACTTGCGTAGATAAAGCTCAGGCTCAGTCGTTGTGCTACATCAGCGCCGGACCCCAGGAAAATTTGTGAATAGAAATGGTCGAGGAGATCACCTACGGGACGCATGAGGTCGAGAAAGGGAAACAGGGCAACCCCACCTGCAAAATATATGGCTAAAAAAGCGATGACTTTCATCTGCACTCCGTTGCTTTATTTAACAGGTTGATTTGATGTCAGATCGGTGTTGTGCGTCCTATGGATCAACCTCGACATCGGTATCGTCCGACTATTTTTTTCAGCTAGCTGAGTCAACAGCATAGTCATCCTGACCACTTCCGGTAATTCAGTCGCGGGACATCAGAGGGCCAGACGGAACAGCAGCGCGTTTGCGGCGAGCGGGGTTGCTTTGGGATCTCAGGGTGACCATTTCTTTAGGAATATGTGGACAGGAAAGAAGACGGATCTATTTAGAACTGACAGTCTAAATGGGCCTACAAGCTGATGGGTTGGCGGTTTTGGATGGCAGGTCGGGTATTTTTTCAAACAAAGGAATCAACATGCACGGTGAAGTGGGGTTTTGCGAGTGGCGTTCTTGGGAGAATCGTGGAGAGGTGCCGGGAAAGGATTCGCCGGGGGTGTATTTCATCGCTTGTAGCGATACAAAGCCCGACAGTTATCGAGCGCATCATGAAGCGATCATCTACATAGGTGAGACGTCGCAGCGCACCCTCGGCCGTCGCCTTTGGGAGTTTAATACCTCCGCTTTCAACGGGAAGCCCGGTCACTCAGGTGGGCACACTTTTAAACGGAATATGCCGGACGCAACGCCCGGCCATCTTTGGGTATCAGCCTGCCCAGTGGCTCTCGGGGAGCCGTATACGACGGCATATATCAAATACCTGGAGCGTCGTCTCCTCTGGGAGTATGTGAACACGTGGGGATGCTTGCCTCCATGCAATAGCATGTGAAGTCTTGGTAGACGGTTCAGGTAGCGACGGTATCGCGTCCTCACATGCCAGGTTTGCGACTAGTAACGAGATGAAGCCGTGCTAATCGCTGCGCATCGAAATCGATAGGCGGCTCTGTTCCGCGCTGCTGTCCGAAACGAGTCATAGGGCAGGACGATAAGGAAGGGCAATCAATAAACACCAACGTTAAAAAGACATCTCCAGTCACGCTCCTAGGCTACATATCCTTGCGCCTTTGCCTACAGCTACGCCAGAATCCGCCGGCTTGTGCGCCTTAGGGGCGGGTTCTATTGTGGTGCGGTCGCTGACGAATCAGCGATCGGGTTTCGCAGCCCGGGTCAATCAAGGCGCACAGCGCTCCAGTTCGTTGTCATTTTTGGCAGTGATGCTTTATGGCGGCTGTGCGCGGGATACCTTCGGGTATGCCGGGTTCCTTGATTCCCGGTCTGCGAACCTGCGTACAGCTGCCACCTCTCTTCGTTTCGCAGCGAAACGTGGCGGCTCCAATAATCAAGGAGCTTCACCATGATCAAACCAACACCCAACCCGCCCGAAACCGATCCCACGTCTCCCTACGAATCCCTCGATTCCAACAAACTCCACGAAGCCGCTGACCGTGCGCTCGATCATTACCTGTCGCCAAACAATCTCCTGCCTCAGCCACGCAAGGCGCGTGGGATGTATGCGGTGACTGCGGATACCAAGAATGAAGAATTGCTGGCTGATGCGAGTGAAACGCTTGCTTCGGCGAAGACGATTGCCCAGGACATTTCCAGTCTGTTGCCGGCGCCGCAGCGGCGGGCGTTGTTGGGGGTTGCGCAGTTGATCATGTTGGGGGAGCTGGCGGTAAATCGGGTGATGGATAATTTGGAGGTGGCGGGGTGATGTGATGTGCGGGGGCGCCAGATAGGCGATTTGTCGTGCTGGCGCCTTCGCGATCCTATCTCGCGGCCCCGTTACTCATCCCATCCGTGTTCTGCGTAGGACATCTGATCATGCTCGGGAAAGTCTGTCCGGTATTCACCCCAGTCCATGAAGGAATAGTATTTGGTCATCGCCTCGAAGTAACTGTCCGCTTCGACTGTCCAGATCAGCTGGGAGTTTGGTGAAAGTAGACTGCGCGCGTCATCACCGTGAATTCCCGCCAGGCAGAAAGTCTGACAACCATCAGGCTCCAACCAAAGTTCATGTTTCATGCTCATAGCTCGTTTTCCCCTGCTTTTATGGCGCTGATCTACGCCAGTGCAGCTTCGTCGACCGCAGCCATCGATTCCCTGCGCTTCGCAATTAGCTCAAGTTTGTCCGAACCCGAAAGATGTTTTCCCGGTGTAGGCAAGGCGGAAGCTGTGGCCTCGCACCAACGTGAATACAGAACGCTGGTACTGGCGAAATCTGCTAGTTGCGCCTTGCGCGCCAATGCCTGCTCGATCTGTTCAGCGATTACGGGATTGACTTTGGAGTAAGCAAACTGCGAAGACGGGTGATTAACAACTGCCACAGGTATACCGCCCGCTAGCGCGGTAACTCGACCTCTGTTTCGTTTGCTGAAGCAGACGATCAACTCTGGTGCCAGCACCTCCAAGACTTCAGTAAACGATTGCTTGCCTTTCTCCCAAGCTGCGGCCGATGGCGCTTTGCGGATGCCGGGTAAAAACTCTTGGATGAAGTTGTAGTAGGCAATGCTATGCCAAAAATCACTCCTATCTGCTTTGGAAAAGTGCTTCCTGGCATTCAGGATAGAAGCCATGATTTTGGTGAAATGTGCATGTTGCCGAAGCTTAGCTGTCGCTTGAGGGTGTTTCTGACCCAAGGCCAGGGCCTTCAATACCTCGGGTGTGGCTGTCGGGCGTTCATGTTCTTTGGCGCCATAGTGAGATTCGCAGACCACGAGAATGCGTAGACCGTGGATGCCGCGCTCGTAATGGGCGCCGACCCATGGTGCAAAACGGACTGTAGATTTGCTCATTGCCATCCTTAGTTTGTTTGCTCAGGCCAACACTTTTGGCTCAACCGTAATCACATCATTATTTTTGAATACTAGCGACCGGATTTTGAAGCCGGATTGGATACGGTCATGGGGCGCTGAAATTTGTGGAACCTGGCCGGCAAGGCTGGCGGTGGCACATGTGACCATTTCGGTGCCTGATACTGCGCATTCGCGAGCAGGCTCGCTCCCACAGGGGGATTTGTGTTTGTTGCGGGAGGGAAGATCAAAAGATCGCAGCCTTCGGCAGCTCCTACGGTGGGCGGGTCAGTAAGGTTTCCAACCTGGCCAATGGCGGGGCATCCTGGTTGCGGTCGAATACTTGAATTCCAACCTTGAGCAGTCGCCCATTCTCTGCGCTGGCGATCACCTGTTCACAGCGCAACATCAGTCGCCCTTGATCACACTCTGTGGACTTCACCCCATTCGGCAATCGACCTTCCAGCCGTAGCTCAGCCATCCGGCTCTGCGCGGCAATCATCGCCACCGACCGATCCCTTAAAACCCCACTGCTCTGCGTCATCAACCCCGCCACACGCACGGCGGCGGACATGGCGACGGCGATGATCGCCAGTGCCACAAGCACTTCAATTAGGGTGAATCCTTCCTCTCGCGTTCGCGCGCGCATACATGGCCCAAAAGCAAAACCCAGCCCTCGACGCTAACCCCCGTCCTTGACGGCTTGACGACGGAAACACCCGAGGTTTTTCAACATCCCTGACATATCTTCTTGCAACACTGCGCGTCGAAATCAGGTCAAGCCAGGGAATGTCGAGATGGATATCGCACCTTTGAAAACGCTCAGTCAGTCGCCGCGCATGCCGCGGAGCCAGCAGGGTTTTACCTTGATCGAGATCATGGTGGTGGTGGTGATTCTGGGGATTCTGGCGGCGATGGTGGTGCCCAAGGTGCTCGACCGGCCGGATCAGGCGCGGGCGACGGCGGCGAAGCAGGATATTGGTGGGTTGATGCAGGCGTTGAAGTTGTATCGCCTCGATCACGGCACGTATCCGAGCATGAATCAGGGGCTGAAGGTGTTGGTCGAGCGGCCGGCGGATGCGAAAAACAGCAACTGGCGTTCGTATCTGGAGCGTTTGCCGAATGACCCGTGGGGCCGGCCTTATCAGTACCTCAACCCGGGCGCGAATGGTGAGGTGGATATCTTTTCCCTCGGCGCCGATGGCCAGCCGGACGGCGATGGCGTGAATGCCGATATCGGTTCCTGGCAGTTGTAAGGCCGGCCGTGAACACAGGTTCGCTCAATGGGGCGAAGCAACGGGGCATGGCGATTATCAGCGCGTTGTTGATTGCCGCCGTGGTGGCGGTGATTGCGGCGGGGATGTTGACGCGCCAGAGCGTGGCGACCCGGGCGCTGGAGGCCGATCAGCAGCGGGTGCAGGGGCGTTGGGTCGCGCAGGGTGGTCTGGAGATCAGCCGGCAGTTGCTCTGGGATGCGCGCCTGCGTGATCCGTTGACCCGGCGTGATCAGCCTTGGGCGCAGCCGTTGCTGGCGGCGGGTTTTGCCGGGCGGCTGGAGGACGAGCAGGGCAAGTTCAACCTGCGCAATCTGGTGGCCAACGAGCGGATCGATGCGGCGCAGGTGCAGGCGTTTGGGCGTTTGTGCGAGCTGATTGGTGTGAGCGCCGTTGTCGGGCAGCGCATTCGTCAGCGGGTGATTGCCGGGTATCCGCATCTGCTGAATGCGCAGATTGGTGCGACGGGCAAAGCCGGTTTCGACAGCGGCCGCGCGACGTCGCCGGATGCCAATCACAAACCGCCACCGCCGAAGGTGCCGATGCTGCGCACGCTGGATGATTTGCGCAGCGTCGAAGGCTTGACCGATGCGCTGATCGGCCAACTGGCGCCGTACGTGACGGTGATTCCGGCGACGACGTGGATCAACGGCAATACCGCTACGGCGCAGGTGCTGGCGGCGTATGTGCCGGGGCTTTCGCTGGAGCGGGCGACGGCGTTGATTGCCGAGCGTGACGCCGGGCGCTGGTTTATCAATCGCGGCGATTTCGTGAACCGTTTGCGCATGCCGCAGCTGGAAATGAGCAGCGTCAAAGTTGGCATCACCAGTGACTGGTTTCGTTTGCGCGGTGAAGCGCGGCGTGATCAGCGCCGGGTCAGCCTCGACGCTTTGCTGCACCGCAGCGAGGATCGGCTGCCGCAGGTGATCTGGTCGCGGGTGGGCGCATGAGCCAGTTGCGCGTCGGGTTGCCGCCATTGGCGGAGCTGGAGTTGCACAGCGAAGTGAGTTGCGCCTGGCTGGATCGTCAGGGGCAGGTCAGTCGTGTGGAACGGCTTACGCTGAGTCAGTTGGGGCAACGGCCGAAGCAACCACCGCTGCTGTGCTTTCTGCATCCGGCCGACAGTCTGCTCGCCAGCATTGATCTGCCGCCGCTGCCCGCGAACAAAACGGCGGCCGCTGTGCAGTGTGCGGCACAGGCGTTGATGCTCGGCGACAGCAGCCAGATGCATATCGGCCACAGCCCTCGCGATGCGAGTGGGCAGGTGCAAATCGCCTGGGTCTCGCGGCAGCATTTGCAGCGTCTGGCTGCGGTGCTCAAGCAGGCGGGTTTGAGTTTGCGCGGTTTGTATCCGGCGCCGTATAGCCTGCCAGTGGCGCCCGGTGTTGTCGCTTGTGTGGCGGACGGGCATTTGCTCCGGCGCGAGAGTTTGAACAGTGCGCAGGTTGAGCCGTTGCTCGGTGACGAAGTTGATGAGGCATCGTTCGCAGCTGACGCGACACAACGCTGGATCGGACCATTGCCCGGTTGGGGTTTGCACGGTGGTCTGCAGCAAACCGGCGGCGAGCAGCGCGGTTGGGGTCGCGCTGTCGGGTGTGTGGCTTTGGCCGTGGCCGTTTGGGTGGTCGGCCTGAATCTGTACGCAACTCGCGAAGCGCGGCAGGGCCAGCAGCTCAAGGCGCAGATGAGCCAGCGGGTGAAGCAGGCCTTCCCCGAATTGCCGGTGATTCTCAACCCGCTGCAACAGGCGCGTCAGCAAATCGAGCAGCGGCAAAAAGGCGCGGTCGATGACCCGGCGCAGAACTTCAATCGGCTGGTGTTGCAGGCAGGCACCGGCATGCCGTTCATGGCCGGCAGTGTCGAGCGCCTGAGTTACCGCGACGGCGCCTTGCAGCTGGCGTTGCTCAGCGATGCAAACCGTGGCGGTAGCGACAAGGACTGGCAAAGCACCTTGGCCCAGGCCGGCATCAGCGTCACTGCCGATGACGCTGGCTGGACGCTGCGCCCGAGCGATGAATCCAGCGCAAACACCAACGAAGACGACGACAGCGGAGCAGACGATGAGTAGGGCGACGCTGGCGATTTACCGTGCGCGCTGGCAGCGCTTCAGCAGCCAGTTGCAGGCGCGTTGGCAGCCGTTGGCGCTGCGTGAGAAACGCATGGCCGGCGGCATGGCGCTGGTGCTTGTCGGTCTGCTGATCTGGCTGACTCTGGTCAAGCCGCCGTTGGCCACGATCACTTTTTGGCAGAGCGAAACGCCCAAGTTGCGCGCGCAAACCGAGGCGCTGGAAGTGCTGTTGCGCAGCGTCAACGTGCGGCCGCAGGGTCAAAGCGTTGGCCAGTCGCTGGAGCAAAGTCTGCAAGCGGCGGGGCTCGCCGGGCATTACCAATTACAAGCGGCGGAGGGCGGCGCGTGGCAGTTGAATGTCGACGCCGCGCCGGCCGATGCGCTGCTCGACTGGCTGCTCAGCCAGCCGTCACAACTTTCTCTGCAGGTGGTCGAGGCGCAGTTGCAACGCGCAAACGAAACCTCGACCGATGTCACCGCCGGCACATTGTCAGGCACCGTTCGCATGGATCAGGCGCAGGGCGCTAAGGAAGCTTCATGAAGGAGTCACGCTGCAAACCGGCACGTCTGGCGCTGCCGTTGTTGCTGATGGCATTGAGCGCGTGCAACAGCACCACGGCCCCGCAGAATCAGCCGCCGCTGTTGGTCGACAGCGAACTCGGGCGGCCGCTGGCCAACACCCAGCGCAGCGGCGATGCGGTGGCCGATCGCGAGCGGGCGCAGGCCCAGGCGCGACCGGTGCCCAAGCAGTTGCACAACATCAGTCAGCGTGGGCGCAGTGCTGGTGTTGCGCCGAGCAATGCGATCCCGCGCAATCCGTTGGGCGAGCAACCGGTGACGCTGAATTTTGTCGAGGCGGATATTCAGGCGGTGGTGCGTGCATTGTCGCGGGCCACCGGACAGCAGTTTCTCGTCGATCCACGGGTCAAGGGCAATCTGACCTTGGTCTCGGAAGGTCAGGTGCCGGCCCGTCAGGCCTACGACATGCTGCTCGCGGCGTTGCGCATGCAAGGCTTCAGCGTGGTCGATGTCGGCGGCGTGGCGCAGGTGGTTCCCGAGGCCGACGCCAAACTGCTCGGCGGGCCGATCTACAGCGCCGACAAACCGGCCGGCAACGGCATGCTCACGCGCACGTTTCGTCTGCAATACGAGAACGCGGTGAACCTGATCCCGGTGCTGCGCCCGATTGTCTCGCCGAACAATCCGATCAATGCCTACCCCGGCAACAACACCGTGGTCATCACCGATTACGCCGAGAACCTCACCCGCGTTGCGCAGTTGATCGAGAGCATCGACACGCCGAGCGCGATCGACACCGATGTGGTGCAGATCCAGAACGGCATCGCCGCCGATATCGCGCCGATGGTGGCCGACTTGCTCGACGCGCCGGGCAATGATCCGACGCAGAAAATCGCCGTGATTGGCGACCCACGTTCCAATACCATCATCATCCGCGCCGGCAGCCCCGAGCGCACCGAGCTGGCGCGCAACCTGATCTACAAACTCGACAACGCGCAGAGCAATCCGAGCAATCTGCACGTAGTTTATCTGCGCAACGCCCAAGCGGCGAAACTGGCGCAGGCCTTGCGCGGTTTGCTCACCGGCGAGAGTGACAGCGGCAGCAGCGACGCGGCGCGGTCGGTACTCAGCGCGATGGGCAGCAGCACCGGCGGCAATGCCGGGCAGAACGGCCAGAGCAGCACGCCGAGCACTGGCACTTCAACGACGACTGGCAGCGGCGCAAGCGGCGGCAGCTATGCGCAGGGCAGTGGTGGCGGCAGCAGCAGTGGCGGTACGCAGAGCAGCGAACAGAACGTTGCCTTCAGCGCCGGCGGGGTGACGATTCAGGCCGATGCCACCACCAACACGCTGCTGATTTCCGCGCCGGAACCGCTGTATCGCAATCTGCGTGAGGTTATCGATTTGCTGGATCAGCGCCGTGCGCAGGTGGTGATCGAGAGCCTGATCGTCGAGGTTGGCGAGGACGATGCCAGCGAATTCGGTGTGCAATGGCAGACCGGCAATCTTGGCGGCAAGGGCGTGATCGGTGGCGCCAATCTGGGTGGCGCGGGTCTCAATACGGGAGCGAAGAACAGCATCGACGTACTGCCGCAGGGTTTGAACCTCGGCTACGTCAACGGCACCGTCGACATTCGCGGCATCGGCAAGATTCTCGACCTGAAAGTGCTGGCCCGAGCGTTGAAGAGCAAGGGCGGCACCAACGTGCTGTCGACACCGAACCTGCTGACCCTGGACAACGAAGCGGCGAGCATTTTTGTCGGCCAGACCATCCCGTTTGTCAGCGGCAGCTACGTCACCGGCGGCGGGGGCACCAGCAACAACCCGTTCCAGACCGTGACCCGCGAAGAGGTCGGCCTCAAGCTCAACGTGCGCCCGCAGATTTCCGAGGGCGGCACGGTGAAGCTGGATATCTATCAGGAAGTCAGCAGCATCGATGAGCGCGCGTCCAACAGCGTGACCGCGGCGGGCATCGTCACCAACAAACGGGCGATCGACACCAGCATTCTGCTCGACGATGGGCAGATCATGGTCCTCGGCGGATTGCTTCAGGACGGCTACAGCCAGAGCAATGATGCGGTGCCGTGGCTGGGCAGCCTACCGGGCATCGGCGCGCTGTTTCGCAACGAACGCCGGGCGATCACCAAGACCAACCTCATGGTGTTCCTGCGCCCGTACATCATCCGCGACAGCGAAGCGGGGCGCAGCATCACCCTCAACCGCTACGACTTCATGCGCCGCGCCCAGGGCGGCTTGCAACCGGAACGCAGCTGGGCGATGCCCGACATGCAGGCGCCGCAATTGCCGAGCGCTGCGCAAGGCGTGCCAGCGCCGGGGGCGGGGCCGGGGCCGACATCAGGCCCACGCGCCACGATCAAAGCCGTACCTATTGAAGGGAGCACCCGGTTTTGACTGAGATGATGACTGTGGTAAGGGGATTTATCCCCGCTCGGCTGCGCAGCAGTCGTAAAACCGGTATACGGGATTTGCCTGTAGAAACCGGTTCTCAAGGTTTGGGTCTGCTGCGCAGCCCAACGGGGATAAATCCCCTCGCCACAGGGGATCGCATTGCCACAAGGGCTCCCATTGCCACGGTACCGATTGAAGGGAGCACCCGGTTTTGACTGAGAGGATGACGGTGGCGAGGGGATTCATCCCCGCTCGGCTGCGCAGCAGTCGTAAAACCGGTGCTCGCGATTTGTCTGTAGAAACCGGTTCTCAAGGTTTGGGTCTGCTGCGCAGCCCAACGGGGATAAATCCCCTCGCCACAGGAGGGCTCATTGCCCCAGAGGATTTCATTGCCCCAGAGGATCCCATTGCCACAAGGGATCCCATTGCCACGGTTTCGATTGAAGGGAGCACCCGGTTTTGACTGAGAGGATGACGGTGGCGAGGGGATTTATCCCCGCTCGGCTGCGCAGCAGTCGTAAACCGGGCACACGCGATTTGCCTGGAGAAACCGATTCTCAAGGTTTGGGTCTGCTGCGCAGCCCAACGGGGATAAATCCCCTCGCCACAGGGGATCGCATTGCCCCAGAGGATCCCATTGCCACAAGGGATCCCATTGCCACGGTACCGATTGAAGGGAGCACCCGGTTTTGACTGAGATGATGACTGTGGTGAGGGGATTTATCCCCGCTCGGCTGCGCAGCAGTCGTGAAACCGGCACACGCGATTTGCCTGGAGAAACTGGTTCTCAGGTTTTGGGTCTGCTTCGCAGCCCAACGGGGATAAATCCCCTCGCCACAGGGGGGCTCATTGCCCCAGAGGATCCCATTGCCACGGTACCGATCGAAGGGAGCACCCGGTTTTGACTGAGAGGATGACGGTGGCGAGGGGATTTATCCCCGCTCGGCTGCGCGGCAGTCGTAACACCGGTACACGCGATTTGCCTGTAGAAACTGGTTTTCAAGGTTTGGGTCTGCTTCGCAGCCCAACGGGGATAAATCCCCTCGCCACAGGGAATCGCATTGCCCCAGAGAATCTAATTGCCACAGAAGATCGCATTGTCACTGAGGATCCCATTGCCACGGTACCGATCGAAGGGAGCACCCGGTTTTGACTGAGATGATGACTGTGGCGAGGGGATTCATCCCCGCTCGGCTGCGCAGCAGTCGTAAAACCGGTACACGCGATTTGCCTGGAGAAACCGATTCTCAAGGTTTGGGTCTGCTTCGCAGTCCAACGGGGATAAATCCCCTCGCCACAGGGGATCTCATTGCCACTGAGGATCGCATTGCCTCAGAGGCTCCCATTGCCACGGCACCGATTGAAGGGAGCACCCGGTTTTGACTGAGATGATGACTGTGGTGAGGGGATTTATCCCCGCTCGGCTGCGCAGCAGTCGTAAAACCGGTACACGCGATTTGCCTGGAGAAACTGGTTCTCAAGGTTTGGGTCTGCTGCGCAGCCCAACGGGGATAAATCCCCTCGCCACAGGGGATCGCATTGCCTCAGAGGATCGCATTGCCCCAGAGAATCTCATTGCCACAGAGGATCCCATTGCCACGGTATCGATTGAAGGGAGCACCCAGTTTTGACTGGAATGATGACTGTGGCGAGGGGATTCATCCCCGCTCGGCTGCGCAGCAGTCGTAAAACCGGTACACGCGATTTGCCTGGAGAAACTGGTTCTCAGGTTTTGGGTCTGCTTCGCAGCCCAACGGGGATAAATCCCCTCGCCACAGAGGTTCCCATTGCCACAGGGGATCTCATTGCCACAAGGGATCCCATTACCACGGTGGATTCTGGGGAGGGTGGGCGATGAGTGTGTTGCCGTATGCCTGGGCCAAGGCGCAGCGGATTCTTTTGCGCGATGGCGTGTTGACGGTGTGCCCATCGACGCCCGGCTGGTCGATCAGCGAAGTGCGTCGGCAGTTCGGCGCGACGCAGGTCGAGCGGGTGCGTGATGACGAGCTCGACGGGCTGCTCGCCAGCGCTTACGCCGATACCGGCAGTGCGGCGGCGGTGGTCGGCGCCGCTGAAAACGAAGTCGACCTCGATCGGCTGATGCAGGACATGCCGGAAATCACCGACCTGCTCGACACCCAGGACGGCGCGCCGGTGATTCGCATGATCAACGCCTTGCTCACCCAGGCCGCGCGCGATGAGGCCAGCGACATTCATATCGAACCGTTCGAAACCCATTCGGTGGTGCGCTACCGCGTCGACGGCACTCTGCGCGACGTGGTCTCGCCGCGCAAGGCGTTGCACGGTGCGCTGGTGTCGCGGATCAAGATCATGGCTCAGCTCGACATCGCCGAAAAACGCTTGCCGCAGGACGGTCGCATTGCCTTGCGCGTAGCGGGGCGGCCGATCGATATTCGTGTGTCGACGGTGCCCACCGGCCACGGCGAGCGCGTGGTGATGCGCCTGCTCGACAAACAGGCCGGGCGCTTGCATCTGGAAACCTTGGGCATGGATGCGCAGGTGTTGGCCAAACTCGACCATTTGATTCGCCAGCCCCACGGCATCGTGCTGGTCACCGGGCCGACCGGCAGCGGCAAAACCACCAGCCTCTACGCGGCGCTGGCGCGGCTGGATGCGAGCACCAGCAACATCCTCACCGTGGAAGATCCGGTGGAATACGATTTGCCGGGGATCAGCCAGATTCAGGTCAACGCCAAGATCGACATGACCTTTGCCCTCGCGCTGCGGGCGATTCTGCGGCAAGACCCGGACATCATCATGATCGGCGAGATCCGCGATCTCGAGACCGCGCAAATCGCCGTGCAGGCCTCGCTCACCGGGCATCTGGTGCTGGCGACGCTGCACACCAACGACGCGGTGTCGGCGGTCAATCGCCTGATCGATATGGGCGTTGAGCCGTTCTTGCTCGCGTCATCCATGCTCGGCGTGCTTGCGCAGCGCCTGGTGCGACGCCTGTGCAATCAGTGCAAACAGGAAGACCCGGCGACGCCCGGCACCTGGCGTCCGGTCGGTTGCGCGGCGTGCAATCACACCGGTTACAGCGGCCGCACCGGCATCCACGAATTGTTCTGCATCGACGACAACATCCGCACGCTGATTCACCAAGGAGCAGGGGAGCAGGCCCTGCGCGCGGCGGCGTCGAAAGCGGGGATGTTCAGCCTGCGTGAGGACGGTGAGCGCTGGATTCGCAGCGGTGCCACCGCGCCGGAAGAAATCCTTCGTGTGACACGGGACGCCTGATGAATCGCTATCGCTTTGAAGCGGCGGATGCCACCGGGAAAATCGAGTCCGGGCACCTTGAGGCGGACAGCCAGAGCGCGGCGTTCAGTGCCTTGCGCGGGCGTGGCCTGACGGCGCTGTCGGTGCACGAGGAAAGCAACGTCGCCCGACACGGCGGCGGTTTGTTCAGCGCCAGACTCTCCGACAACGACCTCGCCTGGGCCACGCGGCAACTGGCGAGCCTGCTCGGCGCCAGTCTTCCGCTCGAAGCAGCGCTGAGCGCCACGGTCGAGCAGGCCGAGAAAAAGCACATCGCCCAGACCCTTAGCGCCGTGCGCGCCGATGTGCGCAGCGGCATGCGTCTGGCGGAATCGCTGGCGTCGCGGCCACGGGATTTTCCCGAGATTTACCGCGCGCTGATTGCCGCTGGCGAAGAGTCCGGCGATCTGGCGCAGGTGATGGAACGGCTGGCCGATTACATCGAGGAACGCAACAACCTGCGCGGCAAGATTCTTACCGCGTTCATCTATCCGGGCGTGGTCGGGCTGGTGTCGATCGGCATTGTGATTTTCCTGCTCAGCTACGTGGTACCGCAGGTGGTCAGCGCGTTTTCTCAGGCGCGGCAGGATTTGCCCGGGTTGACCCTGGCGATGCTCACCGCCAGTGATTTCATTCGCGCCTGGGGCTGGTTGTGTGCGGCGCTGATGGCCGGGGCGTTCTGGAGCTGGCGTCTGTATTTGCGCAATCCGGCGGCGCGCTTGAGCTGGCATCACCGGGTTCTGAAGTTGCCGCTGTTCGGGCGTTTCATTCTCGGCCTGAACACCGCGCGATTCGCCTCGACCCTGGCAATTCTCGGCGGCGCCGGGGTGCCGTTGTTGCGTGCGCTGGAAGCAGCGCGGCAGACCTTGTCCAACGACCGCTTGAGCCTGAGCGTCAGCGAGGCCACGGCAAAGGTGCGCGAAGGCGTCAACCTCGCCGCCGCGCTGCGGGTGGAGAATGTGTTTCCGCCGGTGCTGATTCACCTGATCGCCAGCGGCGAGAAAACCGGTTCGCTGCCACCGATGCTCGAGCGCGCGGCGCAGACGCTTTCCCGGGACATTGAACGACGGGCGATGGGCATGACCGCGCTGCTCGAGCCGCTGATGATTGTGGTGATGGGCGGGGTGGTTCTGGTGATTGTGATGGCGGTGTTGTTGCCGATTATTGAGATCAATCAGTTGGTGCAGTAGCTGGGTTTGAGTTTGGCCGGGCCGGCCTCTTCGCGAGCAGGCTCGCTCCCACAGGAGGAACGCATTTCAACTGTGGGAGCGAGCCTGCTCGCGAAAGCGCCAGTCCCGACAACACAAAACTCAAATATTTTACACCGGCCTGACCCTCACCCGAGTCCCGATCCGCCATCCTCGGGTTCTCCATTCTGTCATCTGCAACCACCCGCCAACGGCTCCAGCCCGATTCAGCCAAACCCCCGATCTAGACGCGCCGCAACCCACCGCAAACACCCGAGAAATCCGCACCAAAATCCCCGCGCAGCTCCCGAGGTTTTTTCCTTTATCTGTCACCGGAAGCTGCGAATTTCTCCCTGCGGCTCCACTGCGGTGGACCCTCCCGGTGTCATGCAAGCCTTCCGAAACCTGTGTTCCAAACCAAGTTGAAAAGGAGATTCTTCATGTTCAAGCGCACTCTGATCGCCGCCTCACTGACCGTCGCCGCTCTGGCTTCTGCCCAGGCCATGGCCGTAACCGGTGGTGGCGCCTCGCTGCCTGCCGCGCTGTACAAAGGTTCTGCCAACAGCATCCTGCCAGCCAACTTCAGCTACGCCGTGACCGGTAGCGGCGTCGGCAAAAGCGCTTTCCTGACCAACAACGCTGCCCAGTTCAGCACCACCGGCACTGTGCACTTCGCCGCTAGCGACTCGATCCTCAGCGCTTCGGAACTCAGCACCTACACCACCAACTTCGGTGCTTCGTACGGCCCGCTGATCCAGCTACCATCGGTGGCCACTTCGGTTGCCATTCCGTACAAAAAATCCGGTCAGACCGCGCTCAACCTGACCAGCGCTCAACTGTGCGATGCGCTGTCGGGCACCGCCACCACTTGGGGCGCTCTGCTGGGTAACGCCGACAGCACGCCGATCCGTGTGGTTTACCGCAGCGTGTCCAGTGGCACCACTGAGATCCTCAGTCGCCACCTGAACGCCGTTTGCCCAGGCAAATTCGCCGTCAACTCCACCTTCACCAACGCTCGTCTGCCGGCCGGTTCCGCGCTGCCATCGACTTGGGTCGGCGTAGCCAACACCGCTGATGTGGCCACTGCGGTGAACGCCGTGGACGGTTCGATCGGCTATGTGGGTCCGGACGGCGTGAACGCCACCAGCAACGCTGTGGTTGCCCGCGTCAATGGCGTCCAGCCAACCAACGCTAACGTGACGCTGGCGCTGAGCACTGCACCGGTGCCAAGCGCACCTGCCAACCCGGCTGGCTGGGCCCCGGTCGTGCCTAACCCGGCAAGCGGTTACCCGATTGTGGCTTACACCAACTTCATCTTCGGCCAGTGCTACAAAGATGCAGCCGTGGCCACTGCCGTGCGCAACTTCCTGACCACCCACTACAGCAACCCGGGCAACAACGTCGCCACCGTCGCCCACAGCTTCACGCCGGTTCCCAACAACTGGAAAACCGCTGTGACCGCCAACTTCATCACCAACACCTCGGGCAATAACCTGGACATCAACAACGCCAACGCCTGCAACGGCATTGGTCGTCCTTTGTAAGCCTTGTCTCAACTGCAATGAAACGGCAGCAGCCTTCGGGCTGCTGTTTTTTTTTGCCGATTTACTCCTCGAACATGAAGTTTGTGTGACATCCGTTCGGTCGTGAGGCTCGCCAACTGCCTATGTCGTAACAGCAGGGCTGATCCGACCTGCCACCCAAAAGGACCTGTAGTGATGCTTGCTCGCACCTCCCGTCACAGTAACCGTATCCGGCCGATCAAACGTGGCGCGGGCGATCCCGCACAGTGGCTGCTCAAGCCATTGGCGCAAGCTGTCGCCTTGTGTCTGGTGGCGGGCAGTGCCGAGGCGGCGACAGCGTTCAGTTCCACCTGGTTTGCCGCGAAGGGCGCGGCGCAGCAGGCTTCGGCGTCGCGTCCGGGTGGGAGCGGTCTGCCGGGGATGACCCCACCGCTGGCACAGCAGCAACGGGCCAGCCAGCAGTTGCAGCGCTCTTTGCAGACACTCAATAACACCGTTGCAGCGATTGCCGCTCAGCAGGCCGCACAAGCCGCTGGACGTGCCGCCGCATTGGGCAGTGTGCAAGTGGTTCCGGACGGATTGGGCGAGGGCGGCCTGAAGGTCGATAACAGCCTGAGCCAGGGCTGGATGAATGCCAAAGGCCCGCAACAAACCCAGGCCGACGGCAAGACCACGGTGAAGATCGAGCAGACCGCCGACAAGGCGATTCTCAATTGGGAAACGTTCAACGTCGGCCGCAATACCACAGTGGAATTTGCCCAGCAGGCCAACTGGGCGGTGCTCAATCGCGTCAACGATCCGAGCGCACGGGCCAGCCAGATTCAGGGGCAGATCAAAGCGGACGGCACGGTGATGCTGATCAACCGCAACGGCATCGTCTTCAGCGGTGGCAGCCAGGTCAATGTGCGAAATCTGGTAGCGGCAGCCGCGAACATGACCGATGCACAATTTCGCGATCGGGGTCTGTATTTCGACAGCACCGGCAGTCAGCCAACCTTTACCGACGCTGCTGGCAAAGTCCTGGTGGAGCGTGGCGCAGCCATACAAACGCATCAACCTGCGCTCTCCACCGACGCCGGCGGCTATACCTTGCTGCTTGGCCAGGACGTGCAGAACGACGGCTCGATCAGTACGGCCAAAGGTCAGACGGTGCTGGGTGCGGGGGACCGTTTCTATATCCGCAAGGGCTCGGGCACCGACGGCAATGGCTATTCAACCACCTTCGGCAGTGAGGTCATTCCCGGTTTCAAGTCTGACAGCTCGGGCAAAGTCAGCAACACCGGCCTGATCCAGGCATCCACCGGCGACATCACCCTGACCGGCCGCGATGTTGTGCAAAACGGTGTGCTGCTGGCGAGCACTTCGGTGGCGACGCGCGGCACCGTGCATTTGCTCAATCCGGCCAGCGATGCCCAAGGCCGTGTGACCCTGGGCGAAAATGGCGTCAGTGCGATTCTGCTCGACAGCAGTGATCTCACCGCCCTGGACAGCCAGCGCGAGGCGGCGCTGACCGGCGTCAATGCCAACAACCGGATCCGCAGCGATCAGTCTCGCATCGACATCGGCAGCGGCGGCACCGTCGAATTCAAAAGCGGCTCGATCACCCTTGCCACCGGTGGGCAGGTGGCGGTTGCCGCCGGACAGCGCAGTCTATTGCGCGAGGGGGCGGTGATCGACGTGTCCGGCGCCCTCGGCGTCAAAGTGGCGATGGCAAACAACAACATCAAGATCAACGTCCAGGGCAACGAGCAGCGTGATGCGCCGGTCAATCGCGAGAACGGCGCGCTCAACAGTAACGACATCTGGGTCGATGTCCGTGAGCTGGTATTCGTGCCGGCGGGCACCAACGGTTACGCCACCGACCGCTGGTACACCGCCGGTGGGTTGTTGGAGGTCGGCGGATACCTCGGCACTCAGGGCCATGGCGTTGGTGAATGGATGGCGCAGGGCGGTGAGGTGCGGTTTTCCGGAAAGGACGTGATCAGCGAAAAAGGTTCGCTGATCAATGTGTCCGGCGGCACGCTTGATGTGCAGGGCGGCGAGATTCGCCAGAGCTGGCTGCGCGGTGCGGACGGGCGGTTATACGAAGTGTCGCGTGCGCCGGGCGATATTCTCTACAACGGTCTTTACAAAGGTTACGAAAGTCACAGCGAGCGCTGGGGCCAGACGGATTATTTCTATAGCCCGCTGATCGCGCCGACGCGTCGCCAGGAGGCGGGGTACACCGTTGGCCGGGATGCCGGCCAGTTGGTGATCGCCACGGGCAACGCCGTGCTGGATGGCCAGCTGTTGGGTGAGGTGTTTCAGGGCGAACGGCAAATCCAGGCACCGCGGGCAGGTCTGGACGGCTATGCCCAGACCCAGACCGCCCGGGCGCGGCGAGGGCAGTTGGTGGTTGGCAGTTACGATGCTGCTTATGTCGCTGCCAGTGCCGGCCTGCTCTATCAACTCGACCCGTTGCTCGATCAGGTGCAAGTGGGGGGCGCGCATGCCAGCGTAGCGAACGCAGGGCTGACCGATGCGGTCGCGGCAGAACGCGCAGGCAAACTGTTCCTCGATGCCGGGCTGCTCAATGGTTTCGCGCTGGGCGCGCTGAAGATTTCGGCGAAAAACACGATTGAAGTCAATGAAGGCGTGACGGTGGATCACGGTGGCAACATCACCCTGTTCAGCCCTGACGTGCAGGTCAATGCCGATCTGATTGCGCAAGGCGGCAGCCTGCAATTGGGCAACGTTTTGAACCAGCTCGCCACCGATCGGCGTGATGACACCAGTCTCCAGGTTTCAGCAGGCAAGCAAGCGCGAGTGACGGTTGCGCAGGGTGTGCAGCTGCAGACACGCGGTCTGTGGCGCAACCTGTCGAGTAACCCGGACGACGCGGGCGGCCTGGCGTACCTCAATGGCGGGACGGTGTCGATCCGCAGTACCGGCGACATTCTGCTGGCCAGTGGCAGTCTGGTCGATGTTTCGTCGGGCGGTGCGGTATTGGCCAACGGCAAGACGCGTGGCGGCAAGGGTGGCGACGTGACGCTTGAATCCAGCGCCAACAGTGCGCCAGGCCAGTCGCGCATGGTGCTCGATGGCGAGGTGCAGGGCTATGGCGTGAACGGCGGCGGCACCTTGACCGTGCAGGCCAGCAAGGTGCGGATCGGCGCTTCCGGCGAAGTGTCCGAAGAACAGACCCTGCGCCTGACGCCGGAGCTGTTCCGCACGGGGTTCAGCGCCTACAACATCATCGGTCTGAAGGGGCTGGAGGTCGCCGCGCAAAGCGCGATCGATGTGCAGATGCCGGTCTATCGATTTGGCGAATCCGCCTCGACCATTGTGTCCGGTATGTCGCCGCGCGCTGCGCTGGAGCTATGGACGCCCGCGTTATTTCAGGAAGACCCGCTCAAGGGCGTCTTGACGCAAAGGGCCGGCGCTTCTGTCGCATTGCAGGCGGGCGCGACGCTTGCTGGCTTGATTGATCCCGCCAGCAGTCCGTTGTCGATTGGCGAAGGCTCACGGATCAGTGTCGATCCCGGCCAGCGCATCGGTTTGCGCGGGGCAGGCCAGATCACGCTTGATGGTGAACTCAACGCCTGGGGCGGTATTGTCGATATCCGTCAACAGCAGTTCGGCGCGATTGATGTGGCGACGTCCTTGCAAGAGGCCGATCCGACCCCGCACAACCGTTCGATCTGGATCGGTGAACATGCCTTGATCGATGTCGCCGGTCGGGCAGCGACCGCTGTCGATGCGCTGGGCCGCGTCTACGGCCAAGTTGGCAAGGGTGGCTCGATCATTGTCGGTGGCGAGATTGATGTGAAGAAAATCACGGCGACCGCTGCCGATGCTTACGTCATCATCCGCCAAGGTGCGCGACTGGAAGCGTCCGGTGCGCAAGCCGTGCTCGATAGCGGTGGGCAAGGCCCCGCTCGTGTGGCCACCGATGGCGGACGGATCACCCTGAGTTCCTACAATGGTCTGTTCATCGAGGGCAGTCTGCAGGCCAATGCTGGCGGTGCAGGTGCGGCGGGCGGGCGTCTGGAGATCGCTCTGGATACACCGGCGTACGGTCCCGCGAACTTGAGCAATGCGGTGCGCGTGCCACGTGAAATGATCATTGCCCAAGGGCCAGCGCCGGCACTGCCGCAGCCGCTGCGAGCGGGTGAGGCTTCGCCACTTTTACGCTACGGGCGTGCACGCTTGAGTGCCGATCAACTGATGAGCGGTGGCTTCGGCAGCGTGAGTCTGCTGAGCAACGGTCTGATGACGTTCGACGGCGATGTCGACCTGCATATGGGGCAGGGCCTGAGCCTGTTCGCCGGTTCTCTTTCATTGGCCGAGTCGGCGAGTGACAGCGCCCGGGTCAACCTCAGCGCACCTTACCTGCGCCTGTCAGGGCTGGGCACCTATTTGAGCTCGGAAGTCAAAGTGCGTCCGCGGGTGATGAGCAATCCGGCAGCGCAGTTGTCCGGCGCGCAATTCACCGCCAGCGCGAACCTGCTGGACGTGGGCAACTCGCTTTCATTCGGCACCGAAGGGACTCTTGTGCAATCGGCCGCACCGGCGCTGGCGGTCAGCCGCCGTGGCTTTGGTCTGGTCACGCTCGACAGCCAGGGCGACTTGCGCTTCCTCGCGCCAACCGATGAACAGCAGCGCAGCCGTCTGTGGACTGCGGGTGACATGCACATGCGGGCTGCGCAGATCTACCCGGCCAGTGGCGTCTCGGCTGAGGTGCGAGTGGGCTATCAGAGTATGGCCGGATCGGTGCCGGAGCATACGTTGCGTATCGGCAATCACGGGGCGGCGCCGACCGCTTTGCCTCACTCGGTGTTCGGCAGCCTGACACTCAGTGCGGGACAGATCGAGCAGGGCGGCGTCATTCGTGCGCCTTTGGGGCTGATATCCCTGGGTGATGACGTCATTGTCAAAACCCGTGAACTTCACCTTCTGCCGGGCAGCGTGACTTCAGTCAGCGCCGCCGGACTGGTCATGCCCTATGGAGGAACCACCGACGGTATCGACTATCGGTACAACGGTAAGTCGGTGATGTTGAATGGCATTGCCGGAGCGACCTCCGGGGTCATCCTTGATGCGCAATACACCAATGTGCAGGCCGGGGCGGTGATCGACCTTTCGGGCGGCGGCGATTTGCGCGGTGCCGGTTTTGTCTCCGGACGAGGTGGCTCCACCGACGCGCGTTTCAATCCGCTGGTACGCAATGCCACCGATGGCACCTTCAGTTTGCCGGGGCTGGCCAACAACCCCGTGTATGCAATCGTGGCCGGTGACCAGAGCCGCTATGCGCCGATGCTGGCCGAGGCCGGCGCGGTCGACCCGCGTATCGGCCAGCAGATCACCCTCGGGACCGGCGTTGCCGGACTGGCACCCGGCACCTACACCTTGTTGCCATCGACCTTTGCCTTGTTACCGGGCGCCTTCCGGGTCGAAATCAATGGTCAAGCGATTGCGGGGCCGATGGACAGTGCGTTGAAGTTGCGCAATGGCTCGTGGACCACGGCCGGACAGCTGTCGATTGCCAACACCGGTATCCGCGACAGTTTGCCCAGCCAGGTCATCGTGACGTCTGCCGATGTGCTGCGGCGCTATTCACAGTACAACGAAACCGGGTTCAGCCAATTTGTGCTCAACGATGCTGCCCGCCGCGGTCTGCCGCGCGCCCGCACACCGCTGGACGGCAACACGCTGCACCTGCGCATGGTCAGTGGCGGCGAGCACGACTCAGCCCTGGATTTCAACGGGCAGGTGCTGTTCAAACCTGCCAGCGGCGGAGTCATTGGTACGGCGGTCGTTCAGGGCGGTTATACCGGCGCAGAGTTTGAAATTCTCGGTGCCGGGCATACGCGAACGCCAGGGTTCGACGGTGTATCGCTGTACGCCGACACCCTCCACCGCTTGAATGCCGGACGCTTGACCATCGGTGGCACCCCAACCGTGTATTACGGTTCGGAGGGCGGCTCGATCAAGGTGATCGGCAATACCTCGGCGATTCGTCTGCGCGAAGGCGCGATCCTCTCGGCGCCAGAGGTTGTGCTGAGCAGTAACAGCGCCAATGGCGGCATCACCATCGATGCGGGAGCGGGGGTCAATACCTTGGGGCGAGGTAACGTCCCGTATGATGCCGCAGCCGGTTTCGTCTACGAACCGGGGCGTTCCAGCCTGCTGGTGGTGTCCAACGGCTGGACGCCGGTGCTTGCGCCCTCCGATGGCGGGGGCGGGAGCATTCGTATCGGCAACTGTCCGACGGCCGATTGCACCGCTGCGGCGTTGCTGTACTCCAACGGCAGCATCATCGCCGCCACTGACAAAGACTTCGAACTGGGCGAAAGCGTGCGCTTTGGCACTCGCCAACTCGGGCTTTCGGTCGGTGTGGTCAATGCCGGCAGTCCGCAAGCACTGGCCGCAGCCAGCGGCCGCACACCCGCGGGCCTGACGCTTAACCAGAACGTGCTGGATCGCCTGTTGCAGGGCGACACGCAATCTGGCGCCCCCGCGCTGGAAACCCTGAGTCTGGTGGCCCGCGATGCGTTCAACTTTTTCGGCAGCGTGACCCTCGACACCATTGATCCGCAGACCGGCCAGAGCCGTTTGCAGAATCTGGTGTTGGGTAGCCCGGCTATCTACGGCTCGGGCGCTGCCACCGATGTCGCGACGATCCGCACCCGCAATCTGATCTGGAACGGGGCGACTCAGGCCCCGGGTACGGTGGTCAACGACGGCGCCGGCAACGGGCACGGCACGCTGGATATTCAGGCGCAGCGGATCGAATTGGGTTATGGCCCGAACCCGCAGCCCAATGGCCTGGATCGCAATAACCGACTGGCCCTGGGATTTGCCAACGTCAACTTCAACGCCAGCGAGCGCATCACCGCCAACCACAAGGGCAGTCTGGCGGTGTACGAATCCCAAGGAGCTTATGACGCGGTCAAGGGGTTCAGCTACAGCGGCGGCAATCTCAATCTGCGCACGCCATTGCTGACCGGCGAGGCCGCCTCGGTCAGTGAACTCAAGGCGGGCAACAACCTGACTCTGAGTGGTAGCGCCACAACGGCTGCCGCGGATGCCCTCGGTGCGCAACTGAGCCTGACGGCACGCAGTGTTGTGCTCGACAGTCGCATCGTCCTCGCCAGCGGCAAGCTGCTGGTCAATGCCGAGGATGATCTGCTGCTTGGCAGCGGCGCGCAGGTGGACATGGCGGGCCGGGTTCTGCCGTTCAATGATGTGCAGAAATACAGCTGGGGCGGCGACGTGTCGTTGCAGAGCAACAACGGCAATATTCGTCAGTTGGCGGGCTCGCGAATCGATCTGTCCGCCGTCAACAATCAGGCCGGGCAATTGAACGTTGTGGCCTTGGCCACTGACGCTGGACAGGTTGATCTGCAAGGGCAGATTGTCGGCAGCAGCAGTGGCTATTACGACGCGGGCGGTACGTGGGTGCCGTACAAGGCCGGTGGCGTGGACATTCGCGCCCAGCGCCTGGCGGGTGATTTGAGCGAGGCCTTTGCCAGCCTTAACCTGCGCTTGAATGCCGGCGGGGTAGTGGGCAGTCGAAGCTTCCAGTTCAAGCAGGGCAATCTGCGTATCGGTAACGAACTCAAAGCGGGCCAAGTCAATGTCTCGGTGGACAACGGCAACCTGACCGTGGACGGGGTGATCGATGCCAGTGGTGAACGGGTCGGCAGCATTCGCCTTGCCGGCAAAAACGGTTTGAACCTGACAGGCAACGCGCTGCTCGATGCCCATGGCCGCGTACTGCGCGTCGACAGCTACGGCAAAATCATCGACGCACCGAACCGCGCCATGGTTGAACTCAATTCAGGTGACGGCGTGCTGACGCTGGCCGCTGGTGTACGGATTGATCTGCGTCACGGCACCGATGCCGTGCCTGGAAACCAGGCGGGACAACGCGATGACGTGTTGCGTGGGACGCTGGAGCTGAATGCACCGCGTCTGGGCGGCGGTGACATTGCGGTGGATGCCAGCGGTACGTTGAGTATCCAAGGTGCCCGCTCCATCGGGCTGAATGCCGTGCGAAGTTACAGTGATGCTGCCGATGGCACCGATCCGGCGGCCAGCGGTCGCCCGTATCAAGTGATCGATCAAGCCTACCTGGATCGCATTCACTCAGACAGCAGCGGCTTTATCGATGCGGCGCTGGGTAACAGTGATCTGCTACAACGCAAACTGGCCGGCCTCAACAATGCGACCTATGCCGATGCGTTTCATCTGCGCCCGGGGGTGGAAATCGTCAGCAAAACCGCTGACGGCGATCTGGTAGTGCAGGGCGATCTCGACTTGTCCGGCTACCGTTACGCCAGCCTCAACCCGCACACTCGCCGGACCTCGGTGTATGGCAGCGGGGAAGCGGGCAGCCTGTTGATCCGTGCCGGTGGCAACCTCGATATCTACGGCAGCATCAACGACGGTTTCGCACCGCCGCCGGAAACCGTGGACGACGCCGGCTGGAAACTGTTGCCGGGGATACAGCCTTTCGGCGGTGACCTGATCGTACCGGGCAGTGGTGTCAGCCTTGCCGAAGGGACGCTCTTTCCGGTTGGCGCCACCTTGAATTACGACCTGCCGATTCAAGCCGCCACACTGGCCGCGGGCACGGTGTTGCCGGTTCAGAGCACTTTGGCCGCACCTTACGTGTTACAGGGTGGAACGGTGCTGGCCGGCGATGTGCATGACGCGGCGGGTAACCTGATGTATGCCGCCGGTACGTTGCTCGACAACGCTGTGACCCTGCCGGCCGGCAGTCGTTTGGGTGCAGGTATTCGCTTGAACAACGCCACCGCACTGCAGGCCCTGCTCTGGCCCAAAGGCGTGCCGCTGCCGGGTGCGGTTGATGCCGACAATAAAACGGTGGGTGTCGTGTTGAACGGAACGTTGGCGCTGTTGCGGGGTTCGCTGATCCCCTCCATGACCAACGTGAAGCTCGCCGATGGCACGGTATTCCTCGACCTGCGTCCTGCCAATGGAAACCAGCAAGGTCGAAACTGGGCGATCGCCAGCATGCTGCCGGCGGGCAGTGCGTCGTGGTCGATGCGCATGGTGGCAGGGGCCGATCTGACCGCGGCCGACAGCCGTAGCGTGAAACCTCAGGCCAGCGTTGGCAACTTGCAGATGGCCGACACTCACTATGGTGTGAGCATGATCGAGGTGGCCGGCAAACTGGTCTGGGCGGTGGATAACGAGTATGGCTTTACACCGTACGAACCGGTTCCCGAGGAATACCTTGTGCTCTGTGATATCGCTCCCGGTTCTTGCGCGCCCATGGCGCGCAGTGTGTGGGCGCCTGGCAACTGGATGGGCATGCCGGATTACACACCGATGAACGATGACGAATTGTTCTGGTGCTCCATCGACCCGGCACTGTGCATTGAAAACAATCCGAGCAAGAGCGCCCAGGCCCACACGCAGATGTTCAGCGTTTTGCGTACTGGCACCGGCGACCTGGATTTGATGGCGGCCGGTAACCTCAGCATGGCCTCACCTTTCGGCGTCTACACCGCCGGCACCCAATCGGCAGACGTCGACGCGCGTTATAACCAGCCCCGCGGAAGGCTGTCGGCTGATGGCTCGGTATTGGGCAGCGTTGGCAGCGATTACGAAAAATGGGTCGATGGCGGCAGTGCCAACCTCTATCAGGCCTGGTATCCGCAGATGGGCGGTAACCTGACGATCAATGCCGGCGGGTCTGTGTCGGGTGATGTGCTTGGCCGTCGCTCGGTCGCCACGGGCGACGGTACGCGGGAGCAGGTGCCCAGTGTGGCGGTGGGCAATTGGCTCTGGCGCCAGGGCACCGGCAACAACGATGTACCGACTGCCTGGTGGATCAATTTCGGCAGCTACGCTGCGCAGCCATTGCCAGCGCTGGGCGAGGAAACCAGACCTTATCTGGTGGGCTTTACCGGGTTCGGTACGCTGGGCGGCGGCAACATCAGTCTGAGCGCCGGCGGGGATGCTGGCATGCTCAAGACCATGGGCGACGACAGGTATGCGTCGTACCCTCGCAGTCAGGGGTTGATCGTGGCTGTCGGCAGTACGGGCCGCGTGGACAGTGACGGGAACTTGCAACTGACCGGTGGCGGAGACCTGGATATTCGTCTGGGCGGTGTCCTTAATCCGTCTCTGCAGGCACGTGCCGGCCTCGCGGGTACCGGCACGCCGACGCACGACTTGCAGGGCGCGCTCATCAACCTGCGCGGTGCGGCGCAACTGACGGGCGCCGCGTTGGGCGGTATCAATCTGCAGTACGGCGCCTCGGCGCTGTTTCATGACCCACGGGAAACGCGCGCCTTCGACCCGTTCAACTCGACGGCCAGTAATGCCAGTGGTGGGCTGGTGCTGATTCCCGGTGACTCCGGCATGCGCCTCAACACCCGCGGCGATCTGGTGTTGGGTGGCGCCGCCGACCCGGGCCGCGTGAGGTTGCAGAACTCCACACCGTTTACCACAGCGGATGGCATTTACCATGCCGGTGGCGGTTTGAGTGGTTTCTCGCTGTGGACCGATCACACGGCCATCGATTTGTTCTCGGCCGGCGGCAACCTGACGCCCAGCACCCAGTTGATGGAAACCACCGGGCAGGACCCCGTCGCCGGGCTTAACGGGTCACCGACCGATGACCGCTTCGTCTTTCCTTCGATATTGCGTGCCGTGGCCGGCCAGGGCTCGATTTATGCGGGACCATCAGCGGCCTACGGCATAGGCAACCCCGCGCCGGCTCTGGCCTGGTCATTGCTGTTGGCACCTTCCAGCGCGGGGCAGCTTGAACTGATCGCTGGGGATTCGATCTATGCCGGCGGCTACGCCATCAACCAGTCAGGGGCCAGCCCGGCGGCGCTCGCCACACCGTTTGCACCCGCGTTCAATGGCTACGGCAACAACCAGTCCGCTCGGCCGATCACGACCAACGCCGGCAGCGATGGTGTGCTGGCGCAAACCAATTCGCGCTATCCACTGTTTGCCTTTGGTCCCGATAGCTACTCGGGGTTGAGCAGTGTTCAGGGGCCGGCGCGCTTCTATGCACTGACCGGTGACCTGGTAGGAATTCGCACGGGCGAAACGCTGGCGTTCGCGACCACGAAGCGCACCTGGTATGAATCGGCAGGCCCGGTGTGGATGGTGGCGGGGCGTGACATCGTGGCGTCCGGTACCAATTTGGGGCAACCCACGTTTGCGCCCGTTGGGGGCATGAGTCGAAATAACGAACAGATCGCGTCTACCGGCAATCTGTTCGTGCATAACGATGCGCGCGACATTTCGCGGATTTCGGCCGGGCGAGACATTCTCTACAGCAGCTTCGACATTGCCGGCCCGGGTGTTCTGGACGTCAATGCCGGGCGCAATATCCTGATGGAAGATCGCGCCAGCATCACCAGCCTCGGTCCTGTCGTGGCAGGCGATCAGCGCCCCGGTGCGAGCATCGTGATGCAAGCGGGTGCGGGCGCGCAGGGGCCGGATTACTCACGGTTCATTGCGCGTTATCTGAACCCGCAAAACGCAGCGGATTCAGCGGTGGCCCTCAGCGCGCAGCCGGGCAAAGTGGTCAAGACCTACGTCGAAGAACTGCGGAGCTGGCTGAGCCTGGGTTATGGCTTCAAGGGTAGCGACGAACAGGCGCAAGCCTTCTTCGCCGCACTGCCGAGTACCGAACAGGCGATCTTCGCCCGCCAGGTGTACTTCGCCGAACTGCGTGCCGGCGGCCTGGAATACACCGATGCCGATGGCCCACGCACTGGCAGTTACCTGCGCGGTCGCAACGCCATTGCGGCGCTGTTCCCGACCACTGATGTCGCCGGCAATCCGATTCGCTACGACGGCGATATCACGATGTACGGCGGCGCCGGGGTCAAGACGCTGTTTGGCGGCGATATCCAGATGCTCACGCCGGGCGGTGGTCAGGTGTTCGGCATCGAAGGCGCGGCGCCGCCGTCGACGGCAGGGATCATCACCCAAGGCTCGGGCGACATTCAGCTGTACTCCCAAGGCAGCATTCTGCTCGGCCAGAGCCGGATCATGACCACGTTCGGCGGCTCGATTCTCGGCTGGTCCGCCGAGGGCGACATCAACGCCGGTCGCGGCTCGAAAACCACCGTGGTCTACACGCCGCCAAAACGTGTCTACGACATCTGGGGCAACGTCACGCTGTCGCCGTCGGTGCCGAGTACCGGCGCCGGTATCGCCACACTCAACCCGATCGCCGAAGTGGCACCGGGCAACATCGACCTGATCGCGCCACTGGGCACCATCGATGCCGGCGAGGCGGGGATTCGCGTGTCAGGCAACGTCAACATCGCCGCGCTGACGGTGGTCAACGCCGCGAACATTTCGGTGCAGGGCAAAGCGACCGGCGTGCCGGTGGTGTCAGCGGTGAATACCGGCGCGATCACCTCGGCCAGTTCGGCGGCATCCTCCGCTACGCAAGCGGCGGAAGACGTCGCCCGGCAGCAACAGGCAGCGGCGCGGCAGAACCAGGCCTCGGTGTTCACTGTGCAGGTGCTCAGTTTCGGCAACGAGCAACTGGCACCAACGCGCGATGGTGCCAGTCGCGCGCCAGCGACGGGTTATAACCCGGACAGCCCGGTGCAGGTGCTCGGTGCCGGGGCGCTGGATGAACAGGCGAAGCAGCAGCTGACCGAGGAAGAGCGTGGGCAGCTGACGTTGTAAAAGACTCTCGTGCAGTACGTTTGGGCGGCCGGTTGGCCGCCTTTTTTTATGAATGGTTATGGATATTTTTTACGGGCGTGCAACACGGTCAGAATTTTGATGTGGTCTGTCACCTGATAGACCAGTAAATAATTCGAGTTGATGACCATTTCGCGAGTGCCCGGTATTCGGCCGGAGCGGAAACCATGCGGTATCCAGGAAAGCCTTCGCGCTGCGGCGCTGAGCCTTTGGTGCAGTGCAACTGAAGCGACAGTGTTGCGTTGTTCTACGTATTCGATGATGTCAGCCAGGTCTCCAAGAGCCGGTTTACTCCAGCTAACCGGCAGCGCGTCGATTCTTGCGTCTCTCTTCCAGCATCTGACCTAGCAGCACCATTGCCTCATCGTGGGGGATAGGCGGACGTGGATCATCAAGTGCGGCTTGTACCTTGGCGCGATACCAAAGATCGTAATCCGCAGCCTCTTCTTCGGTTTCGAAGTCTGAAACGATAAGTGAAAGTTCAGCGCTCATCATGACCTCCATGATCAATGTGAAGCAGTCTAAGGGGATGTGGGCTCGTTGTCGTCACTGGCGGGACGAGGGAGGCATCATCCGCAAACAGACGATGCAAATCTGTCAGACGCTTCGCTTGTGATGCACGTGAAGTCGATCAGCTGTGTAGTTCAATTCTGTAGGAAATCAGCTTTTGGTCATCGGGCTGACAGCCGCCGCTCAAAGCTGCGGCCACAGCCACGCTGCACTCAGTTACCGTCTGCAACCTTACGCTCGATCTCATCGACTTTGCGCTGCAGCTCTTCAGCTTCCTGCTCTTTGACCCGAGTGGAAGACGGCGTGATGATTTTGTCCACGCCTTCGGTTTTGCCGTCGCGGTCCTGCAGATCGCGCTCGACCACGTTCACCGGTTTGCCGCTGGCATCGGTGGGTGGGGCGTTGGGAGTTTTGTCGTCGTTGGGGTTCATGGCGCTGGCCTCCTGTGGGTGTACACATTGGAGACAGCGCGGCGGCAGACGTTCGAAATTTTTCAGCGGTGAGGCCCTCTCCCGCAGGAGAGGGCACTGCGGCTTTTTTCAGTCCTTGAGAATGTCGCGATCCTTGGTTTCCGGCAGGAAGAACGTGCCGAGTATTGCCGTCGCCACTGCAATGACGATCGGGTACCAGAGCCCGTAGTAGATGTCACCGGTGGCGGCGACCATGGCGAACGCCACGGTCGGCAGGAAGCCGCCGAACCAGCCGTTGCCGATGTGGTAGGGCAGCGACATCGAGGTGTAGCGGATGCGCGTCGGGAACAGCTCGACCAGCCACGCGGCTATCGGGCCGTAGACCATGGTCACGTAGATCACCAGCACGGTGAGCAGGAGCAGCATCATCGGGTAATTGATTTTCGCCGGGTCGGCTTTTTCCGGGTAACCGGCTTCCTTCAACGCCGCGCCGAGGTTGGCGGTGAAGGCGTCGTTGCGGGCCTTGAAGTCGGCGGCGGGGAGGGCGCTGCCTTCGAAACTCTCGACGACGCGGTCACCGATGCGCACCTGCGCCACCGTGTTCGGTTCGGCGGCAACGTTCTCATAAGGGATCGCGCGTTTCGCCAGCAAGGTTTTCGCCAAGTCACAGGAACTGGTGAATCTGGCCTTGCCCACCGGATCGAACTGGAACGAGCACTGCTCGGGGCTGGCGATCACCTTGACTGGGTTTTTCTCCTGAGCGACGAACACGTCCGGATTGCCGTACTGGGTCAGCGCAGTAAAGATCGGGAAGTAAGTCAGCGCCGCGAGAATGCACCCGGCCATGATGATCGGTTTGCGCCCGATGCGATCGGACAGGCTGCCGAAAATCACGAAGAACGGTGTGCCGATCAGTAGCGATCCGGCGATCAGCAGGTTGGCGGTTTGCGCGTCGATCTTCAATGTTTGCAACAGGAAGAACAGCGCATAGAACTGCCCGGTGTACCAGACCACTGCTTGCCCGGCCGTGCCGCCCAGCAGCGACATGATCACCACTTTGAGGTTGTCCCAGCGTGCAAAGGATTCAGTCAGCGGCGCTTTCGAGGCCTTGCCTTCGTCCTTCATTTTCTGGAATACCGGCGACTCGCTCAGTTGCAGGCGGATGTACACCGACACGGCCAGCAGAATGATCGACAGCAGAAACGGAATCCGCCAGCCCCAAGCCTCGAACGCCTCGTTACCCAGCGCCGTGCGACAGGCGAGAATCACCAGCAGCGACATGAACAGCCCGAGGGTGGCGGTGGTTTGAATCCACGAAGTGAAAAAGCCACGGCGGTTGCGTGGCGCGTGCTCGGCGACGTAGGTCGCCGCGCCGCCGTATTCACCACCCAGCGCCAGGCCTTGCAGCAGACGCAGGGTGATCAGAATCACCGGGGCAGCGACGCCGATGGTGGCGTAGCCGGGCAGCAAACCGACGATTGCTGTGGACACGCCCATGATCACGATGGTGATCAGAAACGTGTGCTTGCGCCCGATCATGTCACCCAGGCGCCCGAAGACGATGGCGCCGAACGGCCGCACCGCAAACCCGGCGGCGAAGGCCAGCAGGGCAAAGATGAATGCGGTGGTTTCGTTGACGCCGGCGAAGAAGTGTTTGGCGATGATCGCCGCCAGCGAGCCGTAGAGGTAAAAGTCGTACCACTCGAAAACCGTGCCCAGCGAGGAAGCGAAGATGACCTTGCGCTCCTCCTTCGTGATACCGCCGCTGCGGGGCGGTGTGCCGGTGGATGCTGTGTCGATTGTGGCCATGGGTGTTCTCCGTCGTGCTTATTGTTGTAGGCCGGAGTCCCCCGTTACTGCCTGTCGCACTCTGGCCCGTTGGCATCTGCCGCCGTTGCTCTAGCGTGAAGCTTGCACAGTCTGACCGCCTCGCAGGGCTGCAAGGTTTCCTGAAGCATAATCAGCTTTTGCCAGATATCCACTCGGCCTACGCTTTGACCCAACGCTGCCGGCTCCAGGCGCTCAACCAATCGACCAGAAACACCAGCAACAGCATCGCCAGAATCACCGTACTGGCCTGGGCTTCCTGGAACAGACTCAAGCTGACATACAGCATCTGCCCCAGGCCGCCGGCGCCGACGAAACCCAGCACGCTGGCCATGCGGATGTTGTTTTCCCAGCGATACAGGCAGTAGGCGAGCAGTTGCGGGGCGAGGTTCGGCAGGGTGCCGTAGCAGAACGCGAGGATCGGATTGCCGCCCTGCAAACGGATCGCCTCGGCCGGTTGTGGCGGAGTGTTTTCCAATGCTTCGGCAAATAGCCGACCGAGCACCCCAGTGGTGTGCAGGGCAAGGGCGAGGGTGCCGGCGTTCGGTCCGAGACCGGCGGCGAGCACCATCAGCGCCGCCCAGACCAGCTCCGGAATCGCCCGCAAGCCGTTGAGCAGCAGACGCGCCGCGCTTTGCAGCGGCCAGCCGAAACGCCCGGCAGCGGGCAGCGCGAGGACGATGCCGAACAGCGCCGCAAGCAGGGTGCCGAGGGCCGACATGGCCAGTGTTTCCAGTGAGCCGTGAGCGATGGCTTTCAGATACCCGGCGCTCAAGTCGGGACTGAGGAAACGCTGCACATAACTGCCCATCTGCTTGAGGCTGTTGGCGCTGCCGAGTTCGGCAAGATCCAGTTCCAGATAAGCGAAGGAAGCGAACACCGCAAATGCGATCACGACGATCAGCAGCAGGTTGATCAAGCGCCTCATGTCAGCCTCCAGCGCAGCAAGCGGCTGAGTTGATCAGCGCACAGCACCAGGAGCAGGAACGTCAGCAACATGCTGGCGACTTCACCGCCGGCAAACATGCGGATCGACAGGTCGATCTGTTGCCCCAGCCCACCGGCACCAACAAAGCCCATCACCACTGAGGCACGGATCGCGCACTCCCAGCGATACACCGTGTACGAGAGCAGTTCGGCGGCGACATTCGGCAGCGTGCCGTAGGCAAACGCCGCCAGTCGACCGCTGCCGGCCTGCAACAATGCGTGCGCCGGGCGCTGGTCGGTGGATTCGAAAATCTCCGCGTAGACCTTGCCGAGCATACCGCTGTAGGTGATGGCGATGGCCAACACGCCCGCCGCCGGGCCGAGGCCAACGGCCCGCACAAACAGCAGCGCCCAGACGATCTCCGGCACGCTGCGCAAAAAGATCAGCAAGCCGCGTACCGGCCAGCGCAGCAAGCGCCCGGGCAGGCTCGGCACGCCGCCCCGGGACGCCGCCGAGAGCGACAGCGCGCGACTGGCGATCAGGCTTGCCGGCACCGCCAGCAGCAACGCCAGGGCCATGCCCGCCGTGGCAATCGCCAGGGTTTGCAGGGTGGCTTTGAGCAGCAGTTGCAGGAACGCCTGATCGTGCGCCGGCGGCCAGAATGCCGAAACAAAACGGCCCATTTCGTTCTGACTATCGGCCTGAAACAGCACGCCCAAGTCCAGTTCGCTGAGCTGAATGCCCGGCCACAGCAAAGCCAGCGCCAGCAGCGTCAGCAACAATCGCGGCCACGCCGCCGGGTCCCGTGAATCGGCTTTCAGCATCGCGGAATCTGCACAATCAAAGGCGCGACCGCCGGCGCAGGCGATTGCAGCTGTTCATTGGCGTACAGCGCATCGAGCTTGTCGCGGCTGACTTCAGCAGAAGGGCAATCGAAAAGAATCCGCCCGTCGCGCAAACCGATGATCCGTGGAAAGTGCGCCAGCGCCAGGTCCACCGCGTGCAGGCTCGCCACCAGCGTGACGTTGTGCTCACGGGCGTGGCGCGACAGGATCGACAGCGTGTGGCCGGCAAGCACCGGGTCCATCGCTGACACTGGCTCGTCGGCGAGCAATATTTCCGGCGCCTGATACAGCACTCGCGCAATGCCGACGCGCTGCAATTGCCCGCCGGACAACTGCTGGCAATGGGCGAACAGTTTGTCGCCCAGATCCAGCCGCGCCAACGCCGCGCGAGCGCCCGCCACATCCAGTGGATGCAGCAGGTTCAGCAGACTTTTGCCCAGACTCCACTGACCGAGCTTGCCGGCCAGCACCGCCGTAATGACCCGCTGACGCGGCGGAATCGGCGGCGCCTGATGCACCAGGCCGATGCGCGCACGCAGGCGCTGCCGCTGGTGCGCCGACAAGTGCCAGGCGCGTTCGCCAAGCACTTCGATGTCGCCACTGCTGGGCTTGAGCGCGGTGGCCAGCAGATTGAGCAGGCTCGACTTGCCAGCGCCGGACGGGCCGATGATGGCGACCTGTTCGCCAGCGCCAATCTGCACGTCGATGATACGAAGGGCATCGACGCCATTGGCATGGCGCAGGCTGCCCTGGGTGAGGCGTAGGGTCATTTCAGCAGTTCGGCGGCGCGGGCGGCTTCCTCGATGCCCTTGTAGTTCTCGGGCTTGGTCTCGATGAAGCGACTGGCGGCCTGCAGATCGAGGATCTTCTTCTGCTCAGGATTGGCCGGGTCGAGGTCGAGGAAGGCTTGCTTGATCTTCGCGGCCAGCTTCGGATCAAGGGTGCCGCGCACGGTCCAGTTGTAATCGAAGTAGGTCGGCGTGGTGGCGAAGACTTTGACCTTGTTGGTGTCGACCTTGCCGGCGTCGACCAGTTTCTGCCAGACGCTGGCGTTCAATACACCAGCGTCGACCTTGCCGGCCTGCACCCAGGCAACGGTGGCGTCATGCGCGCCGGAGTAGGCGACACGGCTGAAATAGCCTTCAGGCTTGATGCCGTCGTTCTTCAGCATGAAGTAACGCGGCATCAGACTGCCCGAGGTGGACGACACCGAACCGAAGGCGAAGGTCTTGCCCTTCAGGTCGGCGAGGCTTTTCACGTTCGGGTCGGCGGTGATGAATTTGCTGGTGAACTGCGCATCCTGTTCGCGCTGCACCAGCGGGATCACTGGTGTAGTGGCGTCGGTCTTCAAACGAGCCTGCACAAAAGTGAAACCGCCGAGCCAGGCCATGTCGAGGCGATCGGTGGCCAGCGCTTCAACCACCGCCGGGTAGTCGGCGACAGGCACAAACTGCACCTTCATGCCCAACTGCTGCTCAAGATAGGCACCCAGCGGTTCGAACTTGCGCAGCAGCTCGGTCGGGGCTTCGTCGGGAATCGCGCTGACGCGCAGGACATCAGCGGCTTGCGTCATCAGGGCAGAAAAGGACAGCGCCAGACCGGCGGTGAGGGCGAGGGTACGCTTGAACATAGAATTCTCCGTTTCGTAAGCGTCAACATTCGAAGGGCAGCCGCTACCGGGCGGCGCGCCACGTCAGGGTAGACGAAACGGCGAGGTTATACGCATTCGCGAGGAGATTGGCCAGCCTCCGTGCCGGCGCGGTGTGTCTGTTTGTGTACGGTTGTGGTCAAGCCGCCTCGGGCAGTTTGGCAATCACCTTGATCTCGAAATCGAAACCCGCCAGCCAGGTCACGCCGACAGCGGTGATGGTCGGAAACGGCGCTTCGCCCCAAAACTCCGGCACCACAGTCCAGATCGTTTCGAACGTCGAGTGCGGATCGACCATGAACACGGTGACATCCACCGCATCATCGAAGCTGCAACCGGCCGCAGCGAGGATCGCGTTGAGGTTGTGGAAGGCGGTGCGCACCTGATCGCGCAGATAGGCCTCGGGCGAGCCATCCTCACGGCTGCCGACTTGTCCGGAGACAAACAGGAAACCGTTGGAGCGAATCGCCGGCGAGTAACGGTGACGTTCATACAGGGCGTGGCGGGCGGGTGGGAACACTACATCGCGCTTGGACATGGGGCTGACTCCATCAGTGGTTGATGGAGTGACTTTAGGTATTTGCAGCTGCTGGATAAACGCGCAAGCTTGGCGTTCACTGTTTGCAAATTCCAAACAATCGAGGGGCGCGGATGGACCGGTTCGATGCGATGCAGGCCTTTGCCCGGGTGGTCGAGGCGGGCAGTTTCACCAAAGCTGCCGAAACCCTGCACATGAGCAAGACCACGGTGACGCAACTGGTGCAGCAGCTGGAGGCGCGGCTGCGGGTCAAGCTGCTCAATCGCACTACGCGCAAGGTCAACGTCACCGCCGATGGTGCGGCGTATTACGAGCGGGTGATCAAGTTGCTGGCCGACATGGACGACGCCGAAACCAGCCTGCCCGGTGCCGCCGCACGGCCACGGGGGCGCTTGCGCATCGACGTGCCGAGCCCGTTCGCGCGGCATATTCTGGTCCCAGCCTTGCCGGATTTTCACGCGCGCTACCCGGACATCCAGATCGACATGGGCGTCAGCGACCGCATCGTCGACATCATCGATGAGAACGTCGATTGCGTGGTGCGCGGCGGCGAATTGCTCGATCAATCGCTGATGGCGCGCAAGCTCGCCGATCTGCCCTTGGGGGTATTTGCCGCGCCGGCTTATCTGGCTCGCGAAGGTACGCCCGACCATCCACGCGAACTGGAAGACTCCCATCATCGGGTGGTCGCGTTTCTTTGGGCTCGCACTGGTAAACCTCTTCCGTACACGTTGCACAACGGCACCGAGCGCTTGCAGATCAAGGGCCGGCATGTGCTTGCGGTAGATGACGGCAATGCCTATCTGGCGGCGGGACTGGCGGGCATGGGGGTGTTGTGGTTGCCGACGTATATGGCCGATGCGCATGTCGCGCGCGGCGAGCTCGTGCCGTTGTTTGAGGGCTGGCGCCTGGAAAGCATGCCGCTTTACGTCGCGTATCCGCCGAACCGGCATGTCAGTTTGAAATTGCGGGTGTTTATCGACTGGATTGTGGCGTTAATGGCGTAGGGTTCTGGTGCGCTTATTGCTTTACGTGAAGGCAGGTCGTCAGAAAAACAACCAACCCGGCGACCCGAACGTGCTCGTGATGAGAGGCGCACGTTCGACCCAAGGAGCTATGCGCGTAATGAATATGTACATCGATATCGTCGGCGCCTGCAATCTGAGCTGCCCGTCATGCCCGATGGGTAATTCGGAAAATGCCAATTTCAAGAAAGCCATGCAGCTCGATATGTTCACGCAGATTGTCGATAAGGCACGTCGTGAAGGGGTCAAGGCGATCTTCTTGTACAACTGGACCGAGCCGTTGATTCACCCGCGCATTGGTGAGTTCGTCGAAATCATCAACGCAGCTGGCTTGCAAAGCGGCATCAGCTCCAACCTTAACCTGGCCAAGAACATTGAAAGCGCGATGCTCGCCAATCCCTGGTTCTTCCGTGTCTCCCTGTCCGGGTTCCACCAGGATACCTACCGCCAAGGGCATGTCGGCGGCGACATCGAAGTGGTCAAGCAGAACATGATCAAGCTGCATGACCTCAAGCAGCGTCACGGCCTGAATACGCTTATCGAGGTCTATTACCATCGCTATCTGGATAACCTCGAAGAAGAGGGGCTGATGCGCCAGTTCAGCGAGCGCCTGGGTTTCAATTTCTCCACCGGCTACTCGGTGATGATGCCGCTGGAAAAAACCTTCGCTATCGTCGAAGACGATGCCTCGGTCACCGACACGGACCGGGAAACCCTCAAGCGCCTGGCGTTGCCACCGTATGCAGACCTGGTCAATCTGGTCAAGCAATACCCCAAACAGGCGTGCACCCTGAAAGATGATTGGCTGGTACTCGATTGCAATGGCAATACCGTGCTGTGCTGCACGATTTTCAATCAGGCGGAATACAGCGTCGGCAAGTATCTGGACATGCCGGTGCAGGAATTGATGAGTCGCAAATCCACGCAAAAGAACTGCGTGGACTTGTGCAACCGCTGCGCGAAGAACGGTCTGCACATCTACTCTGCATCGCCCAACAAGGGGCCGCTGGAAAGTCATGCGGTCAATCGCATCATCGACTTTCAACGACGCACGATTCTCGAACAGCCGATCGATAGCGAACGTCTGGGCCGTACAGGTGAAGTCAGCGCCGAGCACTTCGATGAGGAGCAATATTTGCGCCTCAATGCCGACGTAAAGACTGCAATCGCCACAGGCGCCTTCTCCAGTGGCTATCAACACTACGTCCTGTTTGGGCGCCTCGAAGGGCGGCTCGGGGCGGGGTTGAATACGATCGTTTGAGATACCCGGGGCGACGGCCATGGGTTGTTTGAAGGTGTGGCCTGATGACGTGATTGACTCTTTACCGGTTCCGGCCAACTATCGGCGCACAACAATGTGACCGATGGATTGAAACTTGACCGAACGACGCCAATTCAGCGGAGGCATGAAGGGGAAAAACCTCCGCTATCTGAATGAGCAAAGCGATAACGCGCAGTTGACGCGCACCGGTTTTCTGCTGCTCGAACACTTTTCGCTACCGGCCTTTACGCAGACGCTGGACGCCGTGGTGACTACCAATCTGTTGCGCCCGGGGCTGTTTACCTCGCGCACCTTCGGGCTGGGTGAGGGCGAGGTCATCAGCGACCTGGGGCTGGTGATCCGCCCCGATGCGCGTCTGGACTCAGCAGCGCTCGAGGAATTGGATCTGCTGGTGGTCTGCGGCGGTTATCGCACTGAACTGCGAGCGAGCGATGGGTTTGTGCACTTGCTCAAACTCGCGGCGGAGCGGGGCGTCAGTCTGGCCGGGTTGTGGAACGGTTCGTGGTTTCTCGGGCGTGCCGGGTTGCTCGACGGCTACCGTTGCGCGATTCACCCGGAACATCGCCCCGCGTTGACGGAAATTGCCAAGGCTACGCACGTCAGCAGCGAGCCTTATGTGATCGACCGCGACCGTCTCACCGCGTCGAGCCCATCGGGGGCTTTCCACATGGCGCTGGACTGGATCAAAAGCCTGCACGGCAAGGCGCTGGTCGAGGGTGTCGAGGACATTCTGGCGTTTGAGGAATCGCGCTACCGGCGGATCAAACCGGATGAAAACATCTGCGTCAGCGCGCCGTTGCGGGAAGTGATCAAGCTGATGGACGCCAACCTCGAAGAACCGTTGGAGCTGGAACAACTGGCGGTCTACGCCGGCCGCT
Source organism: Pseudomonas sp. 2957 (assembly GCF_031456345.1). Lineage (NCBI taxonomy): Bacteria > Pseudomonadati > Pseudomonadota > Gammaproteobacteria > Pseudomonadales > Pseudomonadaceae > Pseudomonas > Pseudomonas sp. 2957. Next base: position 379,349 of record NZ_JAVDUL010000002.1, on the reverse strand, counting down.
CGCGGCGCCAGCTCGAGCGCTTGTTCAAGGAACAACTGGGCACCACGCCGCAGCGCTATTACCTGGAACTGCGCATCACCGAAGCACGGCGCCTGCTGCAACACACCGAGCTGTCGCAGGTGGAAGTGCTGGTGGCGTGTGGTTTCGTTTCACCGAGCCATTTCAGCAAGTGCTACAGCTCGTATTTTGGTTATCGGCCTTCGAAGGAAAAACGGCTGGTTAAATAGATCGACCGGTGCAATCCCCAAAAACCCTCACCCCAGCCCTCTCCCAGAGGGAGAGGGAGCCGACCGAGGTATCTTGCGCTGTACATCGACCTGAAAGATGGACGTCGACTTTGGATTCAATACAGCGCTTTCAGGTCGGCGTAAATCTCGAATATCCCCCAATCAGTTCCCTCTCCTTCCGGGAGAGGGCTAGGGTGAGGGGTATTGCGGGCGGGTCTGTCAGAGACGATCAGCATCGATTACAGCTTGCGCAAACGCCGCCGGGCTTTCCTGGGGCAAATTGTGCCCAACCCCACCCTCAATCAACCGGAACTGATATTTCCCGGTAAAACGCTTGGCATAGTCCTCAGGCTTGGGATGTGGCGCACCATTGGCGTCGCCTTCCAGGGTAATCGTCGGCACGCTGATCGAAGGCGCAGTAGCCAATTTTTCTTCCAGCGCGGCATATTTCGCCTCGCCCTGCACCAGGCCCAGCCGCCAGCGGTAGTTGAACACGGTGATTTCGACGTGATCGGGGTTCTGCAACGCTTGGGCGCTGCGGTCGAAAGTGGCGTCGTCGAACTTCCACTGCGGCGAAGCCAGCTGCCAGATCAGTTTGGCGAAGTCGTGGGTGTTCTTTTCATAGCCGGCACGGCCGCGTTCGGTGGCGAAGTAGAACTGGTACCACCACTGCAATTCGGCTTTCGGCGGCAGCGGGTTTTGCCCGGCGGCCTGATTGCCGATCAGGTAGCCGCTGACCGCCACCAACGCCTTGACGCGCTCCGGCCACAATGCTGCGACGATGTCCGCCGAACGCGCGCCCCAGTCGTAGCCGCCCAGCACTGCTTGCTTGACCTTCAGCGCATCCATGAAGTCGATCACGTCGCTGGCCAGCGCCGCCGGTTGGCCGTTGCGCAGGGTGTTTTTGGACAGGAACTGCGTGTCGCCATAACCCCGTGCATACGGCATCAGCACGCGGTAACCCTTGGCCGCGAGCAGTGGTGCGACATCGTCGTAGCTGTGAATGTCGTAGGGCCAGCCGTGCAGCAGAATCACCACTGGGCCATCAGCGGGGCCGGTTTCGGCGTAGGCCACGTCGAGCAAGCCAGCCTTGATGTGCTTCAGCGGGCCGAAAGGCGAGGGCGCCGAATAGCTGACGGCGGCCGGTTCAGTGGTTTGCGCCTGAGCGCTGCCGACGGCGCCGAACAGTGACAGCGCCAGGACTGACAAGCCGAGCGCGGCTGTGATTTTAGAGGTGTGCAGAGCCTGTTTCATGCTGACGTCTCCTTTGCGTGCCTGTGGCCAAGGGGCTGGATGAACCCTTGAAACCCTGGGTGCATTGAAGCGTGGCGAGGTATCTGCTCTGTGTCGCCAGAGAGCGTTTTTGCATTGGGTTGTGTAGCAGCGGGGCGCGTACACAGTGTGATACATGGCGATGAAACGGTGAGTTTTCGCGCGAAAATAATAAGTGGCTGTTTTAAAACAAAAAAAATTTTATTTCGGGCTTCCCAAATGAAATGAATGTTGTTAAATTGCGCCCCGTTCTCACAGCGATCCTAACGGAGCCGCTGATCAGAGCTACAGGGGCGTCGCCAAGCGGTAAGGCAGCAGGTTTTGATCCTGCCATGCGTTGGTTCGAATCCAGCCGCCCCTGCCATCTACGAAAAAACGCCAACTTCGCAAGAAGTTGGCGTTTTTTTATGCCTGCGATTTACCGCGCTCGTGCCAGGCATGCGTGCGCGATGCCGAAGCACCGCGCACGCCGGTCACTCAGTGCGGTGCGCGCGGGATGGTTTTCATCAGGTCTTCAGGGCTGATGTGGCCGACCACGCTGCCCGGCTGCGGCAGGTTCAGAATGTGGCCTTTCATCTTGCCGATGATGTGCATCTCGCACGGCTTGCAATCGAACTTCAACGTCAGCACTTCATCGCCGTGGATCAACTGCATCGGCGCGACCTTGGTGCGCACGCCGGTCACGCCTTTGGCCTGTTTCGGGCACAGGTTGAAGGAGAAACGCAGGCAGTGCTTGGTGATCATCACCGGCACCTCGCCTGGCTCTTCGTGAGCTTCGTACGCCGCGTCGATCAGCTTGACGCCGTGACGGTGGTAGAAGTCGCGGGCCTTCTGGTTGTAGACGTTGGCGAGGAAGGTCAGGTGCGAATCCGGGTACACCGGCGGCGGCGTGGTTTCGGCCTTGCGGCTGCCACGCGGATGCGCGGCGATACGCGCCGCAGTCAGCGCTTCGATCACTTCGCGACGCAGCGACTTGAGCTGCGAGTTGGGAATGAAGAACGCTTGCGGCGCATCCAGCTTGATGTCGGTGGCGTGGTACTGGGTTGTGCCGAGCTGACCAAGCAGGTCGCGCAATTGCTCCAGCGCTTGTTCAGGCTTGTTGGCGACACCAAACGGCCCGTTGAGGGTGACGCTGGCGCTGATGCCTTCTTCGCTGGTCGCGGTCACTTCCAGCTGTTCTTCGCGCAGGCGGGCGAACCAGCTCAGGGCTACGCGACGTTCCGAAGAAGTTTTCTGCAACGCCTGCTGCCAGTTGTGATCAAGGTTGCGATTGAGCGGGTGGCTTGGACGCAGCTTGAACAGGCCCTCGGGCATTTCGTTCGGCTCGACGCGGTAGCGGTAGCGCTTCTCGCCGTCTTCTTCGAACTCGCCTTTGGCCTCGGCGATGTTGGCGCGGAAGCCGACCACTTCGCGCTTGACCAGCACGTTCAGGCCGTCGCCGTTGGACAGCGGCTCGTGAGTGACAACCTGCATGTCACGCTTGCCGACTTTTTCCACCGTGCCGACCGGCAGCCCGGTGAAGGTTGGCGAATCGAAGGCGCCGATGTCGATCTTGCGATCGGTGACGAAATAGTCGGTGCTGCCACGGTGGAAGGTCTTTTCCGGGTCGGGCAGGAAGAAATGCACGGTGCGGCCGCTGGAGGCGCGGGCCAGGTCAGGGCGGTCTTCGAGCACGTCGTCCAGACGCTGGCGGTAATAGGCGGTGATGTTCTTCACATAGCCCATGTCCTTGTAGCGACCTTCGATCTTGAACGAACGCACGCCTGCTTCGACCAGCGCGCGGATGTTGGCGCTCTGGTTATTGTCTTTCATCGACAGCAGGTGTTTTTCGTAAGCGATCACGCCACCCTTTTCGTCTTTCAAGGTGTACGGCAGGCGGCAAGCCTGGGAGCAGTCGCCTCGGTTGGCACTGCGGCCGGTTTGCGCGTGGGAAATATTGCACTGGCCGGAGAAGGCCACGCACAGCGCGCCGTGGATGAAGAACTCGATGGCCGCGTCGGTTTCATCGGCGATGGCGCGGATTTCTTGCAGGTTCAGTTCTCGGGCCAGTACCAACTGGGAGAAACCGGCCTGATCGAGGAACTTCGCCCGCTCCAGCGTGCGGATATCGGTCTGGGTCGAGGCGTGCAGCTCGATCGGCGGAATGTCCAGCTCCATCACGCCCAGGTCCTGAACGATCAGCGCATCGACGCCGGCGTCGTACAACTGATGGATCAGCTTGCGCGCCGGCTCCAGTTCGTTGTCGTGCAGGATGGTGTTGATGGTGGTGAAGATGCGCGCGTGGTAACGGCGGGCGAACTCGACCAGTTCGGCGATTTCGCTGACTTCGTTGCAGGCGTTGTGGCGTGCGCCGAAGCTCGGGCCGCCGATGTACACGGCGTCAGCGCCATGCAGGATGGCCTCGCGGGCAATGGCGACATCGCGGGCAGGGCTGAGCAATTCCAGGTGATGCTTGGGCAAGGACATAGTTTTTTTAGTCAGGCGGTCACGGGCAAGGGGCGCATTGTACCTGTGAAACACCTGGGCGGCATCAGCGTGCCGATATCAGGTACGAAGGACCTAGCACAATACGAGGCAATGCATAACTGTAAAGTCTGTCAGTTGTCCGTCCGCGTCCAAAGCGTGAACATCAGGTGGGAGCGGGAAAGTCGCTCTGGCCTATATCACGCAAGACATTGGAGATTAATATCATGAAAGGTAATAACGCCTTCGCGACGATTGGTATCTCGGATTTCGCGTCGTTTAAATCGCGTCCGCAGAAGAAGGCCGAAGTGTATTACAAAGCGGTCGTTTCACCCGATCATCCGGGCATAGGCAAGCCAATATTCTCCGCTACTCGGCATCTCTATTTCGGCACAAAGGAGACGTTCAGCGTTATTGGTCAATATTTTACGGACGAGGTGGGTGAGATTATTTCATTTGTGATAGATCGCTCCCTTGCGGACGGTAGACATGAAGTTGGCGGGTTCGGAAGCCCTGTGGCGGGATTGATGACTATGTCGCATGAAATTTTATATGCGAAAACAGGAACAATAGAGTTTGCTCGCAAACACGAAGAAGGCATCGATTCGATTACGGCAACATTCAATTTTGAAATCGAGCACCGCGGGCAAACATACCGGGTATCAGAAGGTAAACTGTTTGTTATAGCTAGCGGTCCCCTTTAAGTTTTGTGAATAGACCGTTGAAGCCAATTCGCTCAACGAGCGAGCCAGCGCATGCCAAACGGCCGCATCCTGGTGGCTGCTGTGTTTGGCGCGCGCCCTTGAGTATTTCACTGCGTACGCCGCAACCGGAATCGTGGCGGCAGCCTACGCAGTATTTCCGCAAATCAGCCCTTGGCCGCCATCGCCGTCACCTCCACACGCATCCCTTCAACCGCCAGCGAGGCGACGCCCACCGCTGCCCGCACTGGCCAAGGCTTGGCGAAATAGCGTTTGTACACTTCATTGAAAGCCCCGCGATCGCCCATGTCGGTGAGGTAAATGGTCAGGTGCAGCACCCGGTCCATCGAACTGCCAGCACGTTCCAAGGCGACTTTCAGCGCTTGCAGGGTGCACTCGCTTTGCTCGGTGATGCCGCCGAGTTCCAGGCTGCCATCGGCGCGGGTCGGGATTTGCGTCGAGACCATGATCCCGCCAAAGGTGGCGACGTCGGAAGAAATCGAATCGGTGTCCGGATCAGGCGTGAAGATGATGTCTTGATTGGCCATGGGCATCTCTTGTTTGGGTGAATGAAGATTGCGGCAGTTTACAGATTCTTTCCCACCATGGCCCGGACGGGGACCGCGACACGTTTGTATAAGCGTGTATCACCGCTCAGCCGATACACACGGCAACACCAAACTGCGCCTTCGAGACACATCCGCCCTACATGCCGAGCCCAAAGTAGCCCTCACACCAACACTACGTTCAAGAGGGCACCACCATGTACCGTCCACTGTTTCTGGCTTCTGCCGTTGTCTTCGCCTCCCTTGCCGGTTTCGCCCATGCGGCGGATGCGCCGGCGACGAGTTGGCAGAAAGGTCTGAGCCGTACTGATCTGGTTCGCCAGGATCTCGGCGCTGAAAATCGCGAAGTGATTCAGGCGCGTATTGATTTCGACGCTGGCGTCACCTCGCCTCGGCATGCGCATCCCGGCGTGGAAGTCGCCTATGTCATCAGCGGCACGTTCGAGTATCAGCTCGAAGGGCGGGCGCCAGTGATACTCAAGGCCGGTGACTCGTTGTTCATTCCGGCGGGCGTTGCGCATGTGGCCAAAAACGTCGGCAACGAGAAAGGCGTCGAACTGGCCACTTACGTCGTCCCGAAAGGCGAACCGCTGCTGATCCTCAAGCCATGAGGCGCCAGTCCGCTATTTCGAGCGCGGCTTGCTCATTGCGCGCTTGATGCGCATCCAGTCCTGATAGGCCGCCGTTCGCTTGGCGTCGGCCAGAGCCTTGGCTTCGCTGAAACGGGCCCAGGCCTCAGGGCTGTCGGCGTCATGCTCAATGATTCTGTAGGCCGCCTCTTCCAGCAGGTCGGCCTCGCGGAACATCGCGGCGTTTTCTGCCATCTCGTCACCCCACGATCGGCCGAAACCGAATTTCAACGTGCGCTCATTCATTTTGCGTGATCCTCCTCCCACACCAGAGGCACCGACTCGCGCCATTGCACCTCGGTTACGCCGAAGCGTTCCGCCATTGGTTTGGAAAAACGTTTCAACGGAGGCCTACCGGGGCGGGGGATGGGCGCGATTCCTGCGTCGCAACTTGCCCACTGCCACGCTTCGGCGTTGTTCATGTTTTTTGTGCGAATGACGAATGACCTGGGCTTTCCATGTAACAGGTACTCGATCACGTACAAGTCCACTGCGCTCATACATTTCCTCCGTCTGTTAAAAAGAGGGATGTCTGGCGAAATGAATAATTCAGAGAAAATTCTTTTGGCTGGGATGACCGGCATACGCCGCTTGTTTAGCGTTATACCGCGCGTTGGGGCGTGTACAAGTTGAGGCGCCAATGCACTACATGATCTTGTAATGTCGCTGCTGAGAGTGGCGGTCTGAATAGAATGAAACGCATCTAAAACGACGCGTTATTCAGGAGGGGCTTCAGGAGTAAATGCATGAGCAGACAAAGTCTGCGTGAATCTCGGTGTCTTCAACCGCTGTGATCAGCCCGGCATGCAAAGCTTCTTCAGGATTGATAATGCGCGGAGCCGCTGTCAGGTATTTTTCTGTCTCCAATGCATTTTTCCCGTTACTGGTACGCTCGGCGACAATCTGCGCGTACAGATGCAAGTCGTAATCCAGGCTCATGGCATATTCCGACATGCGCGAATGATCAACCGCTCCCTGCAAGTGCCAATGAAAAGGGTGAAACAGAAACTTGCTATGAGTGCACGCAGTGCGGCGCTGGCCGGCGAGGAAAACGATATTGCCCATCGACTCGACCGTTCCCAGGTTATGCGTGTGTACCGGCACGGGCAGCGCCATCAGAAAGTTGTACATCGTGAAACCGTAACTGCATTCGCCACCCATGGTAGCGATGTTCAGAATCAACCTGGGGGCATCTTCCTTTACCGCACGCGAGGCTCTGTCAATCAGCTGGCCGCAGGTTGAAGCATTGATCGGGCCGGTAAAGTTAATCACGTGAACAGGCATGGCAATTTCCTCGACGGGCCGGCGGCCTGCTAACGAACTCTTTGCGCAAGGACTGGTGCCCGTCAGTCAGGAGCAGCGTTCGTACGTTGGCGTCGTTTGCGTTTCTCGAGAGTTTTCAGAGTCAACGTTCAACTGCCTGCGCTCGTAACATTCATGTTGGGCACGATCACTGTGCTGCGGGTGGCCAGGTTTTCTTTCAATGCACGAAGACCCAGCGTCGTCCGGCAGTTTCTCCGGGGAGCTGCGCGTCGCTTCTGGAACAACTTCAGCGCCTTCGCGTTGGTGTAACTGGCTTGGAGGCGTATGTGTGGAGGTGTTCATCTTTGCGCTCCGTCGAATATTACAAGGGCAGCGAGGCTGCCCTTGTATTGCTCATTTACGACTTGCGACCTCCACTGTGGCTGGATTGTCCGCCTTTGCGACCAGCCTCGGATGCTTTTTCACGATCGTTGGCGAAGTTGCCGCCAGACTGTCCGCCTTTTTTCCCGGACTCTTGCATCTTGTCACGATCGTTGCCGGCGTTACCTGTATTTTTATTTCCGGTGGTCATGATAGCTCTCCGATATCTATTAACGTTTCGCTAGTGATGTCCGTTTTCGTCATGGACACCTACTTCGATTGCATATCGGTTCACGGTGTTTTGATTTTTTTTAATTGATCCGATGAGCGGTGCCTGCACTTTCAACTTGTATTGGCCAGTAGTGCACATATAACTAAAGGGGCTACGCTCAATCGCAATGGATAATAAAGAAAAACAGTTACACCGACGCCGAGCCAGTTGTTGAAGTTAATTGAACCTCGACTATCTGAATCGTGGCAACGGCCGATCAATTGGCTTGAGCGTCGAAAGCGTATCGCGAATAAGCGGCGCATCTTTTTCGATGTCATGCAGTCGGTCGCGAATGCGCAAAGCTGTCGGATGCCCGCCCTGATGATCAACCCAGTCGGCGATCTCTTTGCAGGCGGCTGCCAGGCGCGCCTGACGGGCGTCGAGCAGGGTGAGGAGGGTGGTGATGGACTCTTTCTCGGACATGAAACACCTCCGTTCGCTGAAACGGCTGAGTTGCAACAAAAAGCCCGCATGGCGCGAACCTTCAGATCAACTATAGAAGCCCTGCGCGATCGTGCAAAAAATACCCGGCTCAGCTCATCGGCAAATCTTGTAGGAGCGAGCCTGCAGGGGGTTTGTGCGACTCAGGACGCCTCGCTCACTTCACACATCCGCTCGAGAAACATCGCCAATGCCACTTCCTCGGCGCGCAGGCCTTTGCGCACTCGCGGGCGGGGCAGTTCGGCAAGGGCGCCGAGCATGAAATGTTCGAGCACGGCAGGGTGGATGTAGCATTTGCGACACACCGCTGGCGTGTTGCCCAGCTGTTTGGCGACGTTCTTCACCGCTTCGACCACATGGCGCTTGGCCTCGGTTTCCGACTCATGCTGCAGCTCGCGCAGCACTGCCAAAGCCAATGCGCTGCCCGCCCAGGTGCGGTAGTCCTTGGCGGTGAATTCAGCGCCGGTGAGCTTTTGCAGATAGGCGTTTACGTCGGAGGAGGTGACAGTGTGCCGTTCGCCGTGTTCATCAAGGTACTGAAACAGGTTTTGCCCGGGAATCTCCAGGCAGCGCTTGATGATTCGCGCCAGACGCCGATCCTTGACGGTGATCTGGTGCTCGATGCCGCTCTTGCCACGGAACTGGAACAGGATCGCGCTGCCATTGACCTCGACATGCCGGCTGCGCAACGTGGTCAGGCCATAAGAGCGATTGTCCCGCGCATATTGGGTATTGCCGACGCGGATCAGCGTGGCGTCGAGCAAGGTGATGACCGTGGCCATGACCTTGTCGCGGCTGAAGCCCGGGGCGTCGAGCAGCGCCTCAAGCTGGCGCCGCAGTTTGGGCAGGGCCAGGCCGAATTCGCGCAGGCGCGAGTATTTGTCGGCGTCGCGCACTTCGCGCCAGCGTGCGTGATAACGGTATTGCTTGCGCCCGCGCGCATCGCGGCCGGTGGCTTGCAGATGACCGCACGGGTCGGCGCAGATCCACACATCGGTGTAAGCCGGCGGCACCGCGAGGGCGTTGATGCGTTTGATTTCGTCCGGGTCGGTGATGCGCTGGCCCGACGGTTCGAAATAGACGAACTTGCCGCGCAGTTTTTTCCGGGTGATACCAGGCTGAGTGTCATCGACGTAATGCAGATCGGCGGGCAGGGCATCTGTCAGCACGGTATCGGGCATGGCGGTTTCCTTCGGTCATACGGCAGTCTGTAACTGATTGACCGCAGGCGCTGGCCGTCGTGCCGAATGATTTACGCGAGCACCGCCACCGCCTTGATCTGCGCCCACAGCCGCTGGCCCGGGTGCACGCCCAATTGGTCACGCGAGAAGCGGGTGATCCGCGCCAGCAGCGGCGTGCCGCCCGCATCGAGGCGGATCAGCACATGGGCACTGTTGTCAGCGGCCTGTTCGCTGATGACGGTAACGGGCAGACGATTGAGAATGCTGCTGGCTGCATCGTTGTTCAGCGCCAGGCTGATGTCACGTGCGTGCACCTTGCAGCGCAGGGCTTGGCCCACGGCCATCGGCGCATGGGTGACGCGAATGTTCATTTCGGTAGCTGGCAGTTGCAGGCTGAGCAATTGATAGGTGGCATCGTAGGCGCTGACCTGACCTTCGATGATCACCCCGGCGTCATCGCCAAGCGCCAAAGGCAGATCCAGACGCGCGAGGGTCTCGCCGATCGGGCCGCTGGCGAGAGCTTTGCCGTCACGGAGCAATACCAAATGATCGGCCAGACGCGCGACTTCATCCTGGGCATGGCTGACGTACAGCAGCGGAATATCCAGTTCGTCGTGCAGGCGTTGCAGGTACGGCAAGATTTCGCTCTTGCGCCGGCTGTCGAGAGCCGCCAGTGGTTCGTCCATCAGCAGCAGTTTCGGGCTGGTCAGCAGGGCGCGGGCGATGCCGACGCGCTGCCGCTCGCCGCCGGACAGATGCTGCGGATGGCGCTCGAGCAAATGGCCGATGCCGAGCAGTTCGGTCGCTTGGTTGATATCGACCCGGCGTTGCGACTTGGCGATGCGTTTGAGACCAAACTCCAGATTGGCCAGCACCGACAGATGCGGGAACAGGCTGGCTTCCTGAAACACGTAGCCAAGCGCACGTTTATGCGGCGGGACGAAGATGCCATTGGCACTGTCCTGCCAGACCTCGTCGTTGATCTGCACAAAACCCTGCTCGGCGCGCTCCAGCCCGGCGATGCAGCGCAGGCAGGTGGTTTTGCCGGAGCCGGAATCGCCAAACAGCGCGGTGACGCCCCGGCCTGGCACTTGCAGATCAACATCCAGTTCGAACCCCGGATAAGTGCGTTTCAGGCGTACATCAATCATCGATCAGCTCCAGCCTGCGCGGGTTTTGCGGCTGGAATACAGCGCCAGCAACACCAGAAACGAGAACACCAGCATCGCCCCGGACAGCCAGTGCGCCTGGGCATATTCCAGCGCTTCGACGTGGTCGTAAATCTGCACCGAGACCACGCGGGTCTTGTCGGGAATGTTGCCGCCGATCATCAGCACCACGCCGAATTCACCGACGGTGTGGGCAAAACCGAGAATCGCTGCGGTGATGAAACCGGGGCGCGCCAGCGGCAGGATCACGCTGAAGAACGTGTCCCAGGGATTGGCGCGCAACGTCGCGGCGACTTCCAGCGGGCGGGTGCCGATTGCCGAGAAAGCGTTTTGCAGCGGTTGCACCACGAACGGCATGGAGTAGATCACCGAGCCGATGACCAGCCCGGTGAAACTGAACGTCAGCGTGCCCAGCCCCAGCCATTGAGTGAACTGGCCGAGAAAACCGTGCGGCCCCAGCGCCAGCAACAGATAAAAGCCGATCACCGTCGGCGGCAGCACCAGCGGCAGGGCGACGATGGCGCCAATCGGGCCGCGCAACCAAGACGAGGTGCGCGACAGCCATAACGCGATCGGTGTGCCGATCACCAGCAGGATCACGGTGGTCAGCGACGCCAGTTTCAGGGTCAGCCAGATCGCGGCGAAGTCGGCACTGGTCAGCGACATTTACAGTTCATATCCGAAGGACTTGATCACCGCAGCGGCTTTCGGCCCTTTGAGATAATCGACCAGGGCCTTGGCAGCAGCGCTGTCCTTGCCTTTGTTCAAGATCACCGCGTCCTGTTTGATCGGTTCATGCAGGGTGGCCGGAACAATCCATGCCGAGCCGCTGCTGATTTTGCCGTTCTTGAAGATTTGCGACAGCGCCACAAAGCCCAGTTCGGCGTTGCCGGTGGAGACGAACTGGTAGGCCTGAGTAATGTTCTGGCCTTCGACGATTTTGCTTTTCGTGGCTTCGCTCAACTGGAGTTTTTCCAGCACCTGGGTGGCGGCGAGACCGTATGGCGCGGCTTTCGGGTTGGCGATGGACAAGTGCTGGTATTGGTTGGTTTTCAGCACGTCACCCTGTGCATCGATATAACCTTCTTTTGCCGACCACAGCGCCAGGGTGCCAATGGCGTAGGTGAAGCGCGAGCCTTTGACGGTTTCGCCTTCCTGTTCGAGTTTTGCCGGGGTGCTGTCGTCAGCGGCGAGAAACACTTCGAAGGGCGCGCCGTTTTTGATCTGGGTGTAGAACTGGCCGGTTGCGCCGTAAGCAGCGACCAGTTTGTGCCCGGTGTCTTTTTCGAAGTCGGCAGCGATGGCCTGGATTGGCGCGGTGAAATTGGCGGCGACCGCCACTTGCACTTCGTCAGCCTGCGCGGCGCCGATGCTGAAAAATGCGAGGAATGAGGCGAGACAGGCAGGGGCGAGGCGTGTGGCAGCAGGTGTCATGTAAAGGCTCCGTGATCGGCATTGAATGCTTTGCTTTGGATAACGCCGATACACGGGCGCAATCGCTGTATACGGAAATATATAGCGATATGCCGCCAAGTGGCGAGGGAATAAATCCGCTCGCCGCGTAAATTCAATGACGGTTGAGTTTCGCCAATGCGCCCTCGGCGAGTTGCCGGGTCAGTTCAGCGCTGCCGATATCCTTGCCCAACGTCAGCGCCTGACCGGCCCACAGATTGGCAAAATCGGCGTCATCCTTGGCTCGCAGCGGCATCAGCGCGCCGCCGGCCAACGGAAAGGCTGGCGCTTGCGCTGACATCGGGCCGAGTTCGCGCATCGCCCGATTGACAATGCCCCGCGCCGGACGTCCGGTGAAAATGTTGGTGATGGCGGTCTGGCTTTCCTTGGCGGTACGCAGGGCCTTGTGGTGTGAGGCGCTGACTTTGGCTTCCGGCGTGAACAGGTACGCCGTGCCGACTTGCACCGCCGAGGCGCCGAGCATCAACGCGGCTGCAACGCCTCGGGCATCGCTAATTGCACCCGCCGCAATCACCGGCACCTTCACCGCGTCGACCACCTGCGGCACCAGTGCAAAGGTGCCGACCTGGCTGCTCAGATCATCGCTGAGAAACATCCCGCGATGCCCGCCCGCCTCATAACCCATGGCGATGATCGCATCGCAGCCGTGTTGCTCCAGCCAGATCGCTTCTTCGACCGTAGTCGCAGACGAAAGGATTTTCGCCCCGGTTGCCTTGACCCGATCAAGCAGATTTTTCTCCGGCAACCCGAAATGAAAACTCACCACTTCGGGGCGGAATTCTTCGAGCACGGCACACGCAGTCTCGTCGAAAGGAGCACGGTTGGACACCGGCGTCGGCGCCTCGAAATCGGCACCGAGTTCGCGGTAGTAAGGTTCGAGCAGATTTTTCCAGTCCCGGGCTCGCTGCTCATCAGGCGCCGGTGGCTGATGGCAGAAGAAATTGACGTTGAACGGCTTGGTGGTGTGCTGGCGAATCGTCTTCAGTTCTTCGCGCAGTTGCTCGATGCTCAGCATCGCTGCCGGCATTGAACCGAGGCCGCCGGCATTGCACACGGCAATCACCATCGAAGAATTGGTCGCACCGGCCATCGGGCCTTGGATGATCGGCAGTTCGATACCGAGAAGATCAAGGATACGGGTGTCTGGCCACTGGCTCATAAAGCAATTCTCCGAACGATGAAACGGGCAGGGACGGCAAGCGGTTTTAGCAGCAAAACCGGCTGCGGGGCCAGTCTGAAATTCTGAACATTACGTGCAGTTTTTCAGCGTCGGTGCGGGTGGCTTAGCGAAAGTCGAGTGTGGCAATGTGTTGCGATGTGTTATTTCAGGGCACGCTTTCTTCCCATTATTTTCGAGGGGCCGTCATGTTCAATGCCATTCTGATCGACAAAGACGACAGCGGTTATCGCGCCAATCTGCAGCAAATCGATGAGCAGCAACTGCCCGAAGGCAACGTCAGCGTGAACGTCGCGTACAGCACCCTGAATTTCAAAGATGGCCTGGCGATCACCGGCAGCAGCCCGGTGGTGCGCAAGTTTCCCATGGTACCGGGGATCGACCTGGCGGGGACTGTCGAGTCCAGTTCGCATGCCGATTTCAAGGCGGGCGATCGGGTGCTGCTCAACGGTTGGGGCGTCGGTGAAAGCCACTGGGGCGGACTGGCGCAAAAGGCTCGGCTCAACGGTGACTGGCTGATTCCACTGCCCGAAGCTTTCACCCCGGCGCAAGCCATGGCCATCGGCACCGCAGGTTACACGGCAATGCTGTGCATTCTGGCGCTGGAGCGCCATGGCCTGACACCGGATCACGGCGAAGTGCTGGTCACCGGCGCCAATGGCGGGGTCGGCAGCTTTGCCATCGCCTTGCTCAGCAAGTTGGGATACCGCGTGGTGGCATCCACCGGACGGGTGTCCGAGCATGAATACCTGCAGCAATTGGGTGCTGCCGACATCATCGATCGAGCCACCTTGTCCGAACCGGGCAAGCCGTTGGCGAAAGAGCGCTGGGCGGCGGTGGTCGATTCGGTCGGTAGTCATACGCTGGCGAATGCTTGCGCCAGCACACGCTCGGAAGGCGTGGTCGCGGCATGCGGGTTGGCGCAAGGCATGGATTTCCTGGCCTCGGTAGCACCGTTCATTCTGCGCGGCGTAACGCTGGCCGGGATCAACAGCGTGACCCAGCCCAAGGCGCGCCGTATCGAGGCCTGGGGCCGACTGGCCAAGGATCTGGATTTCTCGTTATTGCAATTGATCAGTCACGAAATCAGCTTGAGCGAAGCCCTTGAGGCCGCGCCCAGATTACTCGCCGGGCAACTGCGGGGCAGGGTGGTGGTCGACGTCAATCGTTGAGTTCGCGCTCAAGCAGTTGGCGTTTGCGCTCGACGCCCCAGCGGTAGCCGGAAAGATTGCCGTCACTGCGCACCACGCGGTGGCAGGGAATCGCCACCGCCAAACGGTTGGCCCCGCAAGCCTGGGCCACCGCACGCATCGAAGTCGGCGCGCCGATGCGTTGCGCGATCTCGGCGTAACTGGCCGTGCTGCCTGGCGGGATCTCGCGCAGCGCCTGCCAGACGCGCTCCTGAAACGCTGTGCCGCGTATATCCAGCGGCAATTTCAGGCCCGTCGCGGGCGCTTCGACAAAGCCGACGACGCTGGCGATCAACTGTTCAAATTCGCGGTCGGCGCCGATCAGGTTGGCCTTGCGAAACTGATCCTGCAGGTTGCAGACCAGCTGATGCGGATCGTCGCCGAGCAGAATCGCGCAGATCCCACGTTCGCTTTGCGCCACCAGAATCGCCCCCAGCGAGCATTGGCCAACGGCAAAGCGAATGTCGTTGTTCTGCCCGGCGGCGCGGTAATCGGTGGGCTTCATGCCCAGCAGTTGATGGGCTGATTCGTAAAAGCGGCTGTTGGAATTGAAGCCAGCGTCATACAGCGCGTCGGTCACCGAGCCGCCGTCCGCCAGGCGCGCACGCAGTTTGCGTGAGCGATGCGCCGTGGCGTAAGCCTTGGGCGTCAGGCCGGTCGCGGCTTTGAATAGCCGGTGGAAATGAAAAGGGCTGAGGCCAGCGGTGGCCGCGAGGCTGTTGAGCGCCGGCAGCGTCTCACAGGTCTCGATCTGCCGACAGGCTGCAGCCACGATCGCTGCATGCTGCGCATCACTCTGATCCTTGCTGGCGCGTTTGCTTGGCCGATACCCGGCAGCTTCGGCCAGTTCGGCGCTGTCGAAAAACTCGACGTTCTGCGGTTTCGGCAGGCGCGCCAGACTGCTCGGCCGGCAGTAGATGCCAGTGGTTTTGACCGCATAGACAAATTGCCCGTCGGCACGCGGATCGCGCGCCACCACAGCGGCCCAGCGAGGATCGTGCTCAATGCTGATTGTCTTCGAAAGCGTGTCCATGAGAGGGGATCCGTTGACCTGTTTGAGTCAGGTTAACCAGCATCGTAACCCGCAACACTCCGCGCCTTGCGGTCAAACTTTTATTGAACGCCCGCGACGCGGAAGGTGATGTTGATGCGCCGCTCGCCCAAGAGCGGGTGACGGCCAGGTTTGATTGGCAGCACGCCGTGATAGCGCAGGCGGTCCACGCCGCCCCAGACCACCATGTCGCCATGCAACAGCGGAATGCGCTGGGTTTTATCGCTGCGTTCGAAGCCGCCGAACAGAAACATTGCCGGCAAACCTAGCGACAGCGAAACGATGGGCGCGGCATAACCTTTTTCGTCTTTGTCCTGATGCAGCGACATCTTGGCGCCGGGGACGTACTGGTTGATCAGGCAGGAGTCGGCTTGAAAATCCGTAAACCCGGCGCGTTCCGCCGCCTCGTGCGCCAGATCGGCAAACACCGCCGGCATCGACGGCCACGGCAAGCCGCTGAGTGGATCGACGCTGGAATAGCGGTAACCGCTGCGATCGGTGATCCAGCCCAGCTGTCCGCAACTGCTGGTGCCGACCGACATGCTGAAACCGCCGGGCGTGACCATGTGGCGTAGCGGGGCGGCGGCAAGAATGGCGTCGAGCCCGGTCAGCAGTTGCTCGACCTGCGGCAAGGCGAACCCGCGCAGCACCCACGATTGTTCGCCGATCTGCTCGGCGCGGGCTTGCTGTAGGGGTTCGTTGTCGGCGAACAGGTCAAACGTGGTCGGTTGCATGGTGTTGGTTACAGCGCTTTGCTGACCTTGATGTCACTGAGCTCTTCGTCAGCGTGCATTTTCTTCAGCGCCGCCTTCGCTTCCTCGTCAGTGCCGGTTTCTAGTTCAGCGAATTCGAAACGCTGTTCACCGTCCAGTTTGTACTTGATCACGTATTTGGTTTTTTGCGCCACGGTCATGTTTCCCTTTCAGAATAGGCTGCGCGTCTCAGCTCAGTTTAGTGCTGGAGCGACGGATGATCTTGATCGAGTGGGTCAGCGTCGGCTTGCGCGTCACGCTGATTGCGCGGCGGTTGACGGTGTCGATGGTGATGTTCCAGAAGCCGGTGCTCGGTGCAGTGATGCGTGCCGGGAACGTGTCGAACGCGCCGCCGTGGTAGGTGTGACGGCCGCCGTTTTTGAAGCTGCGGAAGTTGGCGTCGTTCATCAAACGGATGTTGCACATCTGCGAGCATTGAATGACGACGATGTCGTCTTCGTTGAGGTGCTCGCGCTGGTGAATGAATTTCATGGGCGCCTCCAGAAGGGCTTTTTCTACTAAATCAAAACGATAGCTTGTCGATGGGCGCAGTTTATCAGCCCGCACGGGTTATTATCTGGCCGTCGGGCGTTGCTTTGACAAATTTTGAACAGAACTTCGCCATGGCGGGCGGGTTAAATGCACAAGGCCCCGGAGAAAAGCGGCATTTGTGCTGTCGGACGGTCTTTAACGGAGGATTTATATGAAGTGGGGTGTGGTGTGTGTGCCGTTGATTCTGGCGATGGCCGGTTGTGCAAATGTTTCCGAAATCAATGAAACGCTGCCAACCATGAGCGTGATCTCCGGCAAAAAGCCCCAGGAGTATGCGCAGTGTCTGACCGACAAGCTCGCTGACAGTCGTGGTGCGTTGCAAGTCCAGCCGCAGAAAGACGGTGTACGAGTCATCGTTCCCGGCAAACTTTCGTCAGGCCCGGCAGCCGTGTTTGATATCGAAGATCGCGCCGGCGGCAGCAGCATCAAGCTGCATGAGCGCATGTCCAACGTGCCGGTTCGCCCTCGCGATGTACAGAAAGCTGCGAACGCCTGTATTTCCGGCTGATAGACTATCGAACATCAGCACCCGATGCCGTCACAGTCCTGCTGTGGCGGCATTGTCATTTATGGAGTCGCAATGAAGCGAGAGCACGTGCGGGAGCGCCACGCAGAGGGCCTTATCTCTGCCACTCATGTCATCCAGAACCCGGCGAATCCGGGTGAATGGATCGTGTTTTTCAAGAAGAGTGCAGGGCGCAGCTACTTTTTGGTGGATGACAATGATGAAGTCGAGTCCTTCAATCGGCTCGACGACCTGATCGAGGTCGTCCGTGGCCTCGGGATCAAATTCGCCGAAATCCACATGTAAGGCTTACTTGCAGACGACCACGACGTTGCGCGTCTTGTAGTTGCCAACGTCAACGCCCAGGGTTTTGTCATCTTCCTTGGGCGCCGGTGTGCCATCAGTGCCGACGATGCGATAGCCGGTGCCGGCGCAGGATGCATCGGCCTTTTCGTAGCACATGGCCCATGAGTTGGCTTCGCCGGAACAGTCGATGCTCAGACCCTGTTCGCCATTGTTCAGATAGGTGGGCTGCGAAGTGGCACAGCCGCTCAGTACCAATACCGCGAAAAGCGGCTGCAGTTTGTTCAGGTTCATGGTTGCGAGGTCTTCAAGTGGGGGACTGGTTGCTCTGACAGCGCCGCGATGAAAAGGTTATAGCGATTGGCCACTTGTTTGCCAACAAAGCACAAAAAAGCCCTGCATGCTGGCAGGGCTTGGCGCAAGTGCTAAAAGGATCAGTCCTGATCTTTGCCTCGGCGCTTGGAAGAAGCAGGCGTATCAGTGAACACCGAGGCCACATCTGTCGCCATCTGCTCGCTGTCGAAAGGCCCGGCGATATGTTCGCCATTGGTAGTGGTCAGCGTCCACTTGCCGTCTTTCTTGTCGATCACATACCCGTTGATGATTTTTACCGCAGCCATCTAGTCTGTCTCATTCGCTGGTTCAAAGGCGCCATGATAGCGGCAAATGCTCGCAATGGGGGCTGATAAGCGTATGGTGATCCTGTTTGCCCGGATCTTGAGCTACGCTGACTCCGCCGCTGAAATACCCGGATGGAACTATCCGCGCGAATATTTCTCTATGTTGGCATCGGTTAGCCAGCGCGGGGCATTGTAAGGCGCACGCCGCCTGATTAGACTGCCCCGAAACTCGTACACACAGCCTTTTCAAGGACTTATATGATCAAGAAATGCTTGTTTCCAGCAGCCGGTTACGGCACTCGCTTCCTCCCAGCGACCAAAGCCATGCCTAAAGAAATGCTGCCGGTGGTAAACAAGCCACTGATCCAGTACGGCGTTGAAGAAGCACTGGACGCGGGCCTGACTGAGATTTCCATCGTCACCGGCCGTGGCAAGCGTGCTCTGGAAGACCACTTCGACATCAGTTACGAGCTGGAAAACCAGATCAAGGGCACCGACAAGGAAAAATACCTGGTCGGTATCCGCAAGCTGTTGGACGAGTGCTCGTTCTCCTACACCCGTCAGACCGAAATGAAAGGTCTGGGCCACGCAATCCTGACTGGCCGCCCACTGATCGGTGACGAACCGTTCGCCGTGGTCCTGGCGGATGACCTTTGCGTCAACATCGACGGCGACGGCGTACTGACCCAGATGGTCAAGCTGTACAAGCAGTTCCGCTGCTCGATCGTCGCGATCCAGGAAGTCGATCCGCAGGAAACCAACAAGTACGGTGTCATCGCTGGCGAAATGATCCGCGACGACATCTACCGCGTGCACAGCATGGTCGAGAAGCCAAAGCCGGAAGACGCGCCGTCGAACCTGGCGATCATCGGTCGTTACATCCTGACCCCGGACATCTTCGACCTGATCGAACAGACCGAGCCAGGCAAGGGCGGCGAAATCCAGATCACCGACGCCCTGATGAAGCAGGCCCAGAACGGCTGCGTCATGGCCTACAAGTTCAAGGGCAAGCGTTTCGACTGCGGTGGTGCTGAAGGCTACATCGACGCGACCAACTTCTGCTTCGAAAATTTCTACAAGACTGGCAAGGCTTACTAATAGTCTTCGCCTCGTCTGCAAAAGAAAGCCACCTTCGGGTGGCTTTTTCATTTTCCGCCCTTATATGGATGGCAGTGCTTGCCCAATGAATGGCTGCGGGTATGCTGATGGCCTGCCGAGGAGATAGAAATGGCCTACGATTTTGACCTTTATGTGATTGGTGCCGGTTCCGGCGGTGTGCGGGCTGCGCGGTTTGCCGCAGGCTTCGGGGCGAAAGTGGCGGTGGCCGAAAGCCGTTACCTGGGCGGCACCTGCGTCAACGTCGGCTGCGTGCCGAAAAAGCTGTTGGTCTACGGCGCGCACTTTGCCGAGGACTTCGAGCAGGCGTCCGGTTTCGGCTGGAACCTGGGCGAAGCCAACTTCGACTGGGCCACGCTGATCGCCAACAAGGATCGCGAGATCAATCGCCTTAACGGCATTTATCGCAATCTGCTGGTCAACAGCGGCGTGACCCTGCACGAGGCGCACGCGAAAATCGTCGGGCCGCACGAGGTCGAGGTTAATGGCGAGCGCTTCACCGCAAAGCACATTCTGATCGCCACCGGCGGCTGGCCGCAGATCCCTGAAATTCCGGGGCATGAGCATGCGATCGGTTCGAATGAAGCGTTCTTCCTCAAAGAGCTGCCCAAGCGTGTGCTGGTGGTCGGCGGCGGTTATATTGCCGTCGAGTTCGCCGGAATTTTCCATGGCCTCGGCGCCAACACCACGCTGCTGTATCGCGGCGATCTGTTCCTGCGCGGCTTCGACGGTGCGGTGCGCAAGCATCTGCAAGAGGAGTTGACCAAGCGTGGCCTCGATCTGCAATTCAATGCCGACATTGCGCGCATCGACAAGCAGGCCGACGGTAGCTTGAAGGCGACGCTCAAGGATGGTCGCGTACTCGAAGCCGACTGCGTGTTCTACGCCACCGGCCGCCGTCCGATGCTGGACAATCTGGGCCTGGAAAACACCGATGTGCAGCTCGACGACAAGGGCTTTATCAAAGTCGACGACGAGTATCAAACCACCGAGCCGTCGATTCTGGCGCTGGGCGACGTCATTGGTCGCGTGCAGCTGACACCGGTCGCGCTCGCTGAAGGCATGGCCGTGGCGCGGCGTCTGTTCAAGCCGGAGCAATACCGTCCGGTGGACTACAAGATGATTCCGACCGCCGTGTTCAGCCTGCCGAACATCGGTACGGTCGGTTTGAGCGAAGAAGAAGCGCGCGAATGCGGCCACGAGGTGGTTATTTTCGAGAGTCGCTTCCGGCCGATGAAGCTAACCTTGACTGACTGCCAGGAGAAAACCCTGATGAAGTTGGTGGTCGACGCCAAAACCGACAGGGTGCTTGGCTGCCACATGGTCGGCCCGGACGCTGGCGAGATCGTGCAAGGTCTGGCGATCGCCTTGAAGGCCGGCGCGACCAAGCGCGACTTCGACGACACCATCGGGGTGCACCCGACGGCCGCCGAAGAGTTCGTCACCATGCGTACGCCGGTCAGCGCTTAAGCGTCTGTCGCTTTGGCCGAGTCTGGCGCTGCCGCAACGGTAGCCGCCAGACGCTGGCTGTCTTCAAGGCTTGCCTGAACCTTGAGCAATTCCTTTTCCAATGACTGATTGAGCTGCGTTTGTTCGTCGACGCTCTGCTTGAGCGCTTGGCTTTCCAGTGCCGCCACGCGCAGACGTTCCTGGAGGAGGGTGCGCTCGCTGTCCATGCGCGTGGCCTGCTCGAGCAACTGATCCTGACGCTGATTGCTGTGCTTGAGCTGATCCTGCACAAGATTCAGCTCGCGCTGGGTGCCACGGTTTTCGGTAAGCAGGCGTTCGTTGTCGCGGTGCAACTGCGTGATCTCGTCCTGGCGCACCAACGCGCTCTGCTGGGCTTGACGCAATTCTGCCTGTATCTGCTGAAGTTGCCCTTCATGGCGGGCCTGCTCCTGCTCGCGCTGTTCCTTGGTGGCGTTACGGTAATGCTCAAGCGCATCGCGGGCGTGCAGGTGTTTTTCTTCCAGTGAGCGGATCTGTTCGTCCTTGTCCTGCAAGCGCAATTCAAAGTCGGCCAATGCCTGGTTGAGGCCGGCGTTGCGCGTCTGTTCGGTTTGCAGCATCGAGCGGGTGTTGCTCAGCGCTTCGGATTCGCGTTGCAGCGCGGCGCCTTGAATCTCGTGGTCGTGCTCGAGTTTTTCCAGCGCCTGGCGAACCTGTTTCAGTTCGGTTTCCAGTGCTTCGCGTTGCTCCTCGAACTGTTCGCGGGCTTGCTCAATGGGCTCCTGCGCCTGTTCTTTCAGACGCTGGGCGAGTCGAGAGACGAGGGCGGTGAGCTCATCATCGATCGGTTCTGCCGACGCCTCATTCGGCTGGGCACCGTCGTCCAGTTCTTTCAGATAGCGATGGATCGTGGTTTTCGAGCCGGTGTTGCCCATTTCAATGCGTACTGCATCGATGCTTGGGTGTTCGCCGCGAGCCAGGATCGCTGTGCGTGCGATTTGCACCAGTGCTTTGGTAATGCCGCCACGGGCCATGTGAACTCCTACGTTTACGTACTGTGGTACATGCCACTGAAGTACACAGTGTACCATGCTGAAAATATAGGTAAATCGTTAAGGTAAAACAGGCGGGATATACTGGTATTACCCAATGTCAGGGGGCAAAATGCGCATCTGCATGCCTGAACCCGTACGCCAGCGAGAAAACTGCCCATGAGCGACATTGATCGATATCTGCAAGCCGCCACCCGGGACAACACTCGCCGCAGCTATCGCATGGCGATCGAGCACTTCGAGGTGACGTGGGGCGGATTTCTGCCGGCTACTGCCGACAGCGTTGCGCGCTATCTGGTGGCGCACGCTGGCGTGCTATCGATCAACACGCTGAAGCTGCGTCTGTCGGCGCTGGCGCAGTGGCACAACAGTCAGGGTTTTGCCGATCCGACCAAGGCGCCAGTGGTGCGCAAGGTGTTCAAGGGCATTCGCGCTTTGCACCCGGCGCAGGAAAAACAGGCTGAGCCGCTGCAATTGCAGGATCTGCAGCGCGTGATCGATTGGCTTGAACAGGAGGCGCAGACGGCCCGGGAAGAACAGGACCGCCCGACCTTGCTCAAGGCGTATCGGGATCGCGCGCTGATTCTGTTGGGCTTCTGGCGCGGCTTTCGCAGCGACGAATTGTGCCGTTTGCAAATCGAGCATGTGCAGGCGAGCGCTGGCAAGGGCATCACTCTGTATCTGCCGCGCAGCAAGGGCGACCGGGAGAACCTCGGGCAGACCTACCAGGCCCCGGCGCTGCTGAAGCTGTGCCCGGTGCAGGCCTATATCGATTGGATTACAGAGGCTGCGCTGGTACGCGGCGCGGTGTTCCGCAGCATTGATCGCTGGGGCAATCTGAGCGAAGAGGGCCTGCACGCCAACAGCATCATTCCGCTGCTCCGCCAGGCGTTGCAGCGCGCCGGGATTGCCGCCGCCAACTACACCAGCCATTCACTGCGGCGTGGTTTTGCCACATGGGCGCATCAAAGCGGCTGGGACCTGAAATCGCTGATGAGCTACGTTGGCTGGAAGGACATGAAATCCGCCATGCGCTATGTTGAGGTCAGCCCATTCCAGGGAATGGCTCGGATTATGGATAAGCCGGATCAGCCGTAGAGATCGTTTTCTTCTATTAATACAGTCAGCTAATAGCGAAAACAAATCAGCAGTATCAGGTTTGCCAATGAGCCTTCCGTCGAGTGAGTGGGTAGGATTCACCCATCAACTTCATAACCCCTGACGGAGAGTCATCGATGCCTATCATCAACAGCCAAGTAAAACCGTTCAAAGCTACCGCGTTCAAAAACGGCGACTTCGTTCAAGTCTCGGATGCTGACTTGAAAGGCAAGTGGTCCGTAGTGTTCTTCTACCCAGCCGACTTCACCTTCGTGTGCCCAACCGAGCTGGAAGACCTGGCTGACAACTACGCTGAGTTCAAGAAGCTGGGCGTGGAAATCTACAGCGTTTCGACCGACACCCACTTTGCTCACGCTGCCTGGCACAACACTTCGCCAGCCATCGGCAAAATCGAATACACCATGATCGGCGACCCTACCCACGTCATCTCCCGCAACTTCGACGTGCTGATCGAAGAAGCTGGTCTGGCTGACCGTGGCACCTTCGTGATCAACCCTGAAGGCCAGATCAAAATCGTTGAACTGAACGATGGCGGCGTTGGCCGTGACGCTTCCGAGCTGCTGCGCAAGATCAAGGCTGCTCAGTACGTCGCTGCACACCCAGGCGAAGTTTGCCCGGCCAAGTGGAAAGAAGGCGAGGCCACTCTGGCTCCGTCGCTGGACCTGGTCGGCAAGATCTAAGTCTGTGCCATGCAACGCAGGGCGGCACGCCGCACCTTCTTAAGTTAGCTGCACCGCCCAATAAAAATGCCCGGGCGAGATTCGCTCGGGCTTTTTTTCGCCTCAAATAAAGGAAATCGCCCGTATGTTGGACGCCAATCTTAAAGCCCAGTTGAAATCGTACCTGGAACGGGTCACCCAACCGATCGAGATCGTTGCATCCCTCGACGACGGTGCGAAATCCCGTGAAATGCTGGACCTGCTGAAAGACGTTGCCAGTCTTTCGAGCCAGATTACTCTGATCGACAGCGGTGACGATGCCCGCAAGCCATCGTTCTCGATCAATCGCCCTGGAGCCGACATCAGTCTGCGTTTCGCCGGTATTCCGATGGGCCACGAATTCACCTCGCTGGTGTTGGCTCTGCTGCAAGTCGGTGGCCACCCGTCGAAGGCCAGCGTTGAAGTCATCGAGCAGATCCGCTCGCTCAAAGGCGAGTTCAGCTTCGAGACTTACTTCTCGCTGTCTTGCCAGAATTGCCCGGACGTCGTTCAGGCGCTGAACCTGATGGCCGTGCTCAACCCGAACATCCGCCACGTCGCCATCGACGGCGCGCTGTTCCAGGACGAAGTCAACGATCGCAAGATCATGGCTGTGCCGAGCATCTACCTCAATGGCGAAAACTTCGGCCAGGGCCGCATGGGCCTGGAGGAAATCCTTGCCAAACTCGACACCGGCGCGATTGAGCGTCAGGCCGAGAAGATCAGCGCCAAAGAAGCCTTTGACGTGCTGGTCGTCGGCGGTGGCCCGGCGGGTGCTTCGGCCGCTATCTACGCCGCGCGTAAAGGCATCCGCACCGGTGTCGCGGCTGAGCGCTTCGGCGGTCAGGTGCTGGATACCATGGCCATCGAGAACTTCATTTCCGTGCAGGAAACCGAAGGGCCGAAACTGGCCACGGCGCTGGAAGAACACGTCAAGCAGTACGACGTCGACATCATGAATCTGCAACGCGCTGACAAGCTGATCCCGGGCAAGAATGGCGAGCTGCATGAAGTCCACTTCGCCAGCGGTGCAACCCTGAAAGCCAAGAGCGTGATTCTCGCGACCGGCGCACGCTGGCGCGAAATGAACGTTCCGGGCGAGCAGGAATACCGCAACAAAGGCGTGGCGTATTGCCCGCACTGCGACGGCCCGCTGTTCAAGGGCAAGCGCGTAGCGGTGATCGGCGGCGGTAACTCCGGCGTTGAAGCGGCGATCGACCTGGCGGGTATCGTGGCGCACGTAACGCTGCTGGAATTCGACGTGCAACTGCGTGCCGACGCCGTGCTGCAGCGCAAGCTGCACAGCCTGCCGAACGTTACCGTGATCACCAGTGCGCAAACCACTGAAGTCACCGGCAATGGCGAGAAGGTCAACGGCCTGCGCTACAAGGACCGCACTACCGATGAACTGCGCACGGTTGAGCTGGAAGGCATTTTCGTGCAAATCGGTCTGCTGCCGAACACCGATTGGCTGAAGGGCACCATCGAGCTGTCGCCGCGTGGCGAGATCATTGTCGACAACCGTGGCGAGACTTCCATTGCGGGGATCTTTGCAGCGGGTGACGTGACGACTGTGCCGTACAAGCAGATCGTGATTGCAGTGGGCGAGGGCGCCAAGGCTTCGCTGAGTGCGTTCGATCACTTGATCCGGACTTCGGCCCCGGCGTAACTGCCAGGTCGAAAACGAAAAAACCCATGAGCGATCATGGGTTTTTTATTGCGCGTGGAAAGCCACCCCTCACCCCAGCCCTCTCCCGAGGGAGAGGGAGCCGACCGAGGTGTCTGAAGTCATCCATCGACCTGAGAGAGCCGGTCGATTATGGATTCACCGCCAATCGTTCAAGTCGGCGTAATTCTCCAACATCCCGCAATCAGTCCCCTCTCCCTCTGGGAGAGGGCTAGGGTAGGGGCTTTCAGCTTTTACAGCGGCGCAGGCTGAATGATCTCGACCCAGTAGCCATCCGGGTCCTTGATGAAGGCCAAGCTCTTCATCCGGCCGTCGGTCAGGCGCTTCTGGAAATCGCAACCCAGCTCTTCAAAGCGTGCACACGCTGCGACGATGTCCGGCACCGAAATGCAGATGTGACCAAAGCCACGGGGATCGGTGTTGCCGTTGTGATAGGCGAAGTCGGCATCGTTTTCGGTACCGTGGTTGTGGGTCAATTCGAGAATGCCTGGAATCGATTTCATCCATTCGGTACGCGCAGCAGCATCGGCCGGGATCTGCGCTTTATCGACCAGCGCAAGGAAGTACAGGCTGAATTCGGCTTCCGGAAAATCACGCTTCTCGACCAGCGAGAAACCCAGGACGCGGGTGTAGAAATCCAGCGACTTGGTGATGTCCTTCACGCGCAGCATGGTGTGGTTGAACACGAAGTTGCGGGTTGCGCTGTCTGGCGTGGCGGTCACGCCGGGGAAAGTGTTCAGTTCGTTGAGGCTCATGGGCCCTCCAATAACAATGGGCGAGTGAATGGGCGCAATGATACGCATGCCGGCCGGCATCGCCAAATGCAAGGCGGGCTTGCCCTGCGCGAGGGCGGGGCTCAGACTTTGCTCTCTACCTTCGAGTGCGTCCGGCAATGATCCGACTGTTCAAATCCGTGTTTGTTTTTTTTGCTTTGTCATTGGCCGTGGTTTTCCCGGCCATGGCCGAACCGAGCATCACCTGGCCAGCGGGCTGGAAGGTTGAAGTGTTGCCGGATACCGCGCCGCCAGTCTCGCGGCAAAGGGCAGTGAAGCTCGATGCCGACGGCAATCAGGTGATGGTGATGGAGTTGACCATGACGCAAGTGGAGGCGGGGCATCAGGTCAATTTGCAAGGCGTGCTGCTGGAGATGCGTAAATCCATCCAGAAGGATTTCTTCCGCAGTGGTTATCAGAGCGTCTGCAACCGAATCCATCCGGCTGCGTTCGGATCATTGACCGGGTTGGAGACGACCTGCACGATCACCGAGAACGGCCGGCACGTATTATCACAAACGCTGGTGGCTGCCGTGGAAACAGACAAGGCTTATGTACTTTCATATGCCGGTCAGGCTGAGGTTTATAAGGCGAGCGCCGACGACATAGAGGCGGCACGTAACAGCCTGAAATTATAAACGTCCGTACTAACTCGCGGTGTTTTGAATGCCGGAAAGGATTAAGCACAAAGTTTGATTCATCGTTTGCAGCAACATCGCGCAGCAAAATGTTTAGCGTGATGACTCAGTAACGTTACACATTTTTCTAACTTGTTCGATGAAAATCATTTCATTTGTTAGATATTGTCAATAAAAAAGCCCTGCATCGCGCAGGGCTTTTTGTTGGCGTCAGATTAACCGCGCAACCATGAATCCACGGTGGCCGCACCGTACTGTTCTTTCCAGGCTTTCAGGCCGCGATGGTTGCCGCCCTTGGTTTCGATCAGCTCGCCAGTGTGCGGGTTCTGGTAAACCTTGACGACGCGGGCGCGGCGGGTCTTCGGCGCTGGGGCAGCCTGCAGACCGGACTTCGCCGGGTTCGGGTCGAGGATGGCGATGATGTCTTTCAGGCCTTTGCCATAGGTTTTCATCAGTCCCTGGAGCTTTTCTTCGAATTCGATTTCTTTCTTGAGCCCGGCGTCATTCTTCAGTGACTCCAGCTGTTTGAGCTGTTCCTGAAGGGCCTTTTCAGCTGCGCGAAATTCAGCGAGTCTGGACAATATCTTTACTCCAATAGTGTGTTTGGCTGATACCAACCGCAAACAAAGCTATAAGCCAAGAGCCTGGAAGCGACTCGGTGATAATTGGCTCACCTGTCAGTCTGGCTCAGGTTGAAAAAATTGTAGTAGTTAATGCGACAAGAGTAAATCCTGATGTTGTCGCCATGTAACAACAATGACTTTTTGTATCAATTTGGTGCGGTTGTTGGACGGGCTATGCTAATGAGTTAACGATCACTTAATGCGCTGATGAAATCTGCTGCCGGCATTGGCTTGGCAAACAAATAGCCTTGCATGAAATCCACCTGATGCTCCGTCAGGTAATCGGCTTGGGCCTGTGTTTCGACACCTTCGGCAACAATGGCCAGATCCAGCTTTGCCGACAGTTCAATGATGGAGTCGAGAATATGTCGTGATAGCGCATCGATGCCGATCATGGCGACAAAGCTCTGATCGATCTTGAGAAAGTCGACCTTGAAGGCGCGCAAGTAGCCGAGGCTTGAGTGGCCAGTACCAAAATCGTCGATCGCGATTTTCACTCCAAGTGCGTGCAATTGCTCAAACAGTTGCAGGGTCATCTCATTCGGTTCGATCAGCTCGCGCTCCGTCAATTCCAGCACCAGTTCGACGCTGCCGGGCGCAAACGCCGCCAGGAGGTCGCGACAGTCTTCGACCAGTTCCAGATCCTTGCAATGGCTGGCAGTGATGTTGATGCCGATATGGAAAGGTTTGGCGAAGACCGCAGAATGCGGTCCCAGCAGGGCGGCAGTCTGTTGCATCAGCGAGCGGGTCATCGGCACGATCAAGCCTGAATGCTCGGCAAATGGAATGAACAGATCCGGGCGTACGAGGCCCTCTTTCGGGTGATTCCAGCGCATCAGCACTTCAGCGCCGGACCACTGCTTGCTGTCACCGTGAACCACCGGCTGGAAATAAGGAATGAATTCCCCGGCCTCGAGTGCGCGAAGCATTTCGTGACTGGGCGAGTTCGAGCGTTTCTGCACGACATGGCCGATGGCGCCCGAGATCACGCCGAAAAATATCAGCAGGCTGAACAACGGCGGATAATTGGCCGCCATGTAACGCCAGGTTTCTCCCTCGGGGAAACCCGCCGACACGTTGAAACCGTATCGTTCGGATTCGAGCATGCTATGTGCGACTGGCAAAGCGGGCAGGGGCCCTTGATGCACTCTGCCGTCGGCGGACAGCCAGTTATCGCCCACTTGCAACATCAGTAATGTCTGGCGGCCGATCAGGCGCAGGATGTTGCTCAGGTGATAACCATCAAGCGTGGTCAGCGCGCCGCCACGACCGTCGCTGAGGCGGTAGATCAACAATGCCGTGTCGGGAGTGACGGGATTGCCGTTCATCAACCACAGTTTGCCTTGATGATAGTCCCCGGCATTGACCGCTTCCTTGAACTGCCCGAACAGTGAGCTGCAGTAGAGCGTGTTGTCCCAGACCAGATTGGTCGAGCGCACGAAGGGGCGGCGGGTCACTTGTTCGCGCAGGGCCAGTTTCACGTCTTCGCAATTTTTCCCGGCCAGAGGCAGCAGAACCCGGGCGGCTTCTGCCGTGTTGTCGAGCATCAGATCGAACTGTTGCAACGCTTGTTCGGCCGTTTCCCCGGCACTTTGCTCCAGCGTTCGTTTTGCCTGCATATAAAGAATCCCACTGCCCAGCACGATTGGCAGCAGACCGCTGAGCAAAGTCACGGCGATTCGGGTGCTGCGTTTGCGGCGGGATCGGTGGGTCAGTGGCATGGACACATCCTGTGGTTTAGAAATCTGACCCGATAAACAATTGAGCCAGAGAGGAGAATAGATGGCTGATGGCGCTTGCGCCGTAGGTAAAAAAGAGGATTTTATACAGAGGGCAGACAGGTCTGGTTACGCTGTGTAGAATCGGGTTACGCATACAATAATAATCGTCTTCTGGCAGCAGAAGCCTCGCCCGCAAGAGCCTTGGGTCGACAATGAAGATATTCGGGTTTCAACTGATCTACGGAGACTTCCTCGCGCGCAGCGTGCGTGGCATCTCCTGCGCGCCGCCCTCCACATCACTTTCCTGACAAATAACCCTGGTTAATTGATAAGAAATGATGAGGCGTCACCATGGCAGATTTATACGAAAACCCAATGGGCCTGATGGGCTTTGAATTCATCGAGTTCGCAGCGCCGACTCCTGGCACACTGGAGCCGATCTTCGAGATCATGGGCTTCACCAAAGTCGCGACCCACCGTTCCAAGAACGTGCACCTGTATCGTCAGGGCGCAATCAACCTGATCCTCAATAACGAACCCAACAGCGTCGCCTCGTACTTCGCCGCCGAACACGGCCCGTCCGTTTGCGGCATGGCGTTTCGCGTGAAGGATTCGCAGAAGGCCTATTCCCGCGCACTCGAACTCGGCGCTCAGCCGATTCACATCGAGACCGGTCCGATGGAGCTGAACCTGCCGGCAATCAAGGGTATTGGTGGTGCGCCGCTGTACCTGATCGACCGTTTCGGTGAAGGCAGCTCGATCTACGACATCGACTTCGTGTTCATCGAAGGTGTTGATCGCAACCCGGTTGGCGCTGGCCTGAAGATCATCGACCACCTGACCCACAACGTTTATCGCGGTCGCATGGCCTATTGGGCGAACTTCTACGAGAAGCTGTTCAACTTCCGTGAAATCCGTTACTTCGACATCAAAGGCGAGTACACCGGCCTGACCTCGAAGGCCATGACCGCACCGGATGGCATGATCCGCATTCCGCTCAACGAAGAGTCGTCCAAGGGCGCCGGGCAGATCGAAGAGTTCCTGATGCAGTTCAATGGTGAGGGTATCCAGCACGTCGCGTTCCTCACCGACGACCTGATCAAGACCTGGGATCAACTGAAGAAAATCGGCATGCGCTTCATGACCGCGCCGCCGGATACCTACTACGAAATGCTCGAAGGTCGCCTGCCGAATCACGGCGAGCCGGTCGATCAGCTGCAATCGCGCGGCATCCTGCTCGATGGCGCATCGGAGCAGGGCGACAAGCGTCTGCTGCTGCAGATTTTCTCGGAAACCCTGATGGGGCCGGTGTTCTTCGAATTCATCCAGCGCAAGGGCGACGATGGCTTCGGCGAGGGCAACTTCAAGGCCCTGTTCGAATCGATCGAGCGTGACCAGGTGCGTCGTGGTGTGTTGACCACCGAGTAATCTGAAATGAAAAAATCCCGGCCTGCAGAAATGCAGGGCCGGGATTTTTTTGCTTCATACAAAACCTGTGGGAGCGAGCCTGCTCGCGAATGCGGACTTTCATTCAACACTCATGTTGACTGGTCTGACGACTTCGCGAGCAGGCTCGCTCCCACATTTGTCTTGTGTTGCATTCAAGAGCGGCGTTGGCGCATCAAGTGTTTGAAGCCTTCGAACACCAGCACCACAACCGCCAGCCAGATCGGGATGTAAGTCAGCCACTCGCCTGACTTGATGCTCTCTCCCAGCAACAACGCCACCGCAAGCAACAGCACCGGTTCGACATAACTCAACAACCCAAACAGACTGAACGGCAGCAAGCGGCTGGCGATGATATACACCACCAGCGCAGACGCACTGATCAGGCCGAGCAGTGGAATCAGCCACATCAGTCCCGGATATTGATCGAACACGGCCAGACCCTGTTCGCCGCCCTGCACAAACCAGTAGGCGACCGGCAGCATCAGGGTCATGTCGACCCACAGGCCACCGAGGTTGTCGGTTTTCAGGTATTTGCGCAGTACGAAGTACAGCGGATAGCCAACCACGACCACCAGCGTCGCCCAGGAAAATCCGCCAACCTGATACAGCTCGTTCAACACGCCAAGACTGGCGAAAAATACCGCGATTTTCTGCAGGTAAGACAGGCTCTCGCCATAGGCAATCCGCCCGGTCAGCACCATCGCCAGTGGCAACAGGAAATAGCCCAGTGATACATCCAGGCTGTAGTCATTGAGCGGTGCCCACATGAACAGCCACAGCTGAACCCCGAGCAGGGCGGAAGAAACCAGCAGCCCGGCGATCAGCTTCGGCCTGGCCGCCATCAATCGAAGCAGCTCCAGCACCCGCCGCCATTCCCCGGAAACCAGCATGAACACCGTCATGCACGGCACGGTCAGAAGCATGCGCCAGCCGAAGATTTCCACGCCGCTCAGAGGGGTCAGCAGCGACGTGTAGTAATACATGACGGCAAACAGCACGGAGGCTGAAACCGATAGAGCGATACCTTTAGACAAACTGTCCTCGCGACGTGATGGTTGAACGGGGCGCGCAGGATACGTGGTTTTTGTGCTGAATATTGAGCGGATGCTCATTATTTCCCACATCCTGGAGCCAAGCACAAAACCTGTGGGAGCGAGCCTGCTCGCGAAGAGGCCAGCAGATTCAGCATAGATGTTGCGTCGACTGGCGCTATGCATGATTGCACCGCTTAAACGCAAAAAGATCGCAGCCTTCGGCAGCTCCTACAGGGAACGCATTCCAGAGTAGGAGCTGCCGAAGGCTGCGATCTTTTGATCTGCGCGTCTGATTAGGCCCGCAACGTCCGAGTCATCCGCAACGCCAGCAGACTCCCGCCGACGATCACCGCCGCCAGCACGTACAACGCTGCATCCGTCGAACCCGTGCTGTCCTTGACCCAACCCACCAGGTACGGGCTGAGGAACCCGGCCATCTGCCCCATCGAGTTGATCAGCGCCAGCCCACCAGCCGCCGCGCCCGCGCTCAGCATGGCGGTCGGCACCGGCCAGAACATCGGCAGACCGGTCAGTGCGCCCATGGTCGCTATGGTCAGGCCGAGAATCGCAATCGCCGGATTGGCCGCGAAATTCACCGCGATCACCAGCCCGACAGCGCCCATCAGCATCGGCACCACCAAGTGCCAGCGGCGCTCCTTGCGCAAGTCCGCCGAGCGCCCGACGACCAGCATGAACACCGCCGCGAGCAGGTACGGAATCGCACTCAGCCAGCCGATCACCAGGTTGTCGCTGAAGCCGAGGTTCTTGATGATCGACGGCAGCCAGAAGTTGATCGCGTACACGCCGCTCTGGATGCAGAAATAGATCAGGCCGAAGGCCCAGATCGCAGGGTTCTTGAACACCGCAAGCAGTGAGTCGGTGGCGGTTTTCGGTTTGTTGGCGAGGTCTTCGGCGTGGTCGGCTTCAAGCACGGAACGTTCATGGGCGGTCAGCCATTTGGCGTTGGCGAAGCTGTCGCTCAACAGGAAATACGCCAGTGCGCCGAGGATCACCGTCGGAATGCCTTGCAGGAGGAACATCCACTGCCAGCCGGCCAGGCCACCCTGGCCAGCGGCGAAGTGGTTGAGAATCCAGCCGGAAAACGGGCTGCCGAGCAAACCGGAGACCGGGATTGCCGACATGAACAACGCCATGATCCGGCCACGGCGGAAGGTCGGGAACCACTGCGAGAGATACAGCACGACGCCCGGGAAGAAACCGGCTTCAGCGGCACCGGTGAAAAAGCGCAGGGTGTAGAACTCGGTCGGGGTGGTGACGAACAACAGGCAGGTCGACAGCGTGCCCCAGGTGATCATCATCAAGGCAATCCAGCGCCGAGGACCGAAGCGGGTCAATGCCAGGTTGCTCGGCACGCCGCACAGCACGTAACCGATGAAGAAGATGCCGGCGCCGAGGCCATATACGGTTTCGCTGAATTTCAGTGCGTCGAGCATCTGCAATTTGGCGAAGCCGACGTTGACCCGGTCGAGGTAGTTGAACAGGTAGCAGATGAAAATGAAGGGAATCAAACGCAGGGTGATGCGTTTGTAGACGGCGTTTTTACCGTCGTCGATGGTCTGGGTAGCTGCGGCGCTCTGCGACATAGCGGCTCTCTCTTTATTATGATTTTTTGCGATGCAAAGGGTAACGTTGATCGCCCTGAGAGTCTCGGCCACCTTTGGCCGGATTGTCTTTGTGCCTGAGCACAGGGTTTGCCGCCAGACCCTGTGCGGCTGAACAACCGTTCGTGCCTGAACTGAAGGATTGCCGCCGCTATGTTCGAACTCGATCACGACCTTGCCCAGGACATCGTCGACCGGGCCATGGCCATTTTGCCGTACAACGTCAATGTCATGGACAGTCAGGGCCTGATCCTCGGCAGCGGTGAACCGGAACGCATCAACACCCGGCATGAAGGCGCGCAACTGGTGCTGGCCAACGGGCGTGTGGTGGAAATCGACGCGCAGACGGCGGTGCATCTCAAAGGTGTGCAACCGGGGATCAATCTGCCGCTGCTGCTCGATCAGCGCTTGATCGGCGTGCTCGGCATCACCGGCGAGCCGGAGCAATTGCGCACCTACGCCGAGCTGGTGCGCATGACCGCTGAAATGCTGGTCGGCCAGCGCAACCAGCAGGCCGAGCAACAATGGCGACGGCAGCGTTGCGATGATCTGCTGGCGTTGCTGCTGAGCGAGGCGGGGGATTCGCCGCGTCTGATCGATGAGGCGCAGCAACTAGGGCTCAAGCCGCAATTGACCCGGGTGCCGTATTTGTTTGAGCTGGGTCTTGAGCACGGCCCGGGGCAAACCGTCGAGGCACTGAGTGCGTGGCTGACCTCGCGTTACCCGGACAGTTGGTGCGTGAGTTCGGCGAAGTCTTCGTTGTTGTGGTGTCGCCCTGCGAGCCAGAACGTCGAGCACGATCGACTGCTGGAAAAACTCGATGGCCTCGGCTGGAAGATTTTGCGCATCGCCGTCGGCGGGCAGGCGGATGGTCTGGCCGGGTTGCGTCGCTGTTACCGACGAGTCGGCGATTTGCTCGCTTATGGTCGTGACGTGCTGCCGAATTCGAGACTGCTGACGCTCAATCGTTATCGCTTGCCGGTCATGCTGTGGCGTCATCGCAACGATGATGCGCTGGACGAACTGCTCAAGCCGCTGCGCCAGGTCATCGCCAAGGACAGCAACGGCCAGTTGCTGGCGACCCTGCGCAGTTGGTGCGAGCACGACGGGCAGAGCCAGGCCTGCGCCGAGGCGTTGGGCATTCATCGCAATAGTTTGCGTTATCGCATGGAGCGGATTGCCGAGTTGAGCGGGGTTGATCCGTTGAAGCTGGACGGGATGCTGGCGTTGTATCTGGGGGTGCAGCTGCTGCCGCAGACTGATCCATTGCCATGAGTTGTCCTTGAGGCCGCCATCGCTGGCAAGCCAGCTCCCACAGGTCAGAAGGCGTTCATAACTTCCATAGTCACCGCAGAACCCTGTTGGAGCTGGCTTGCCAGCGATGAGGCCGGTACGACCAACACATATCTTTTGTGGAAATGAACAATAAACGCCGACGCCACTTGTGCACTCGACCGGCGTCAAGGCGCAGGCCGACTGGCAGCATGAATGCCACTGCAACCGGAGAACTCCCATGAAAATCGTCATCGCCCCCGACTCGTTCAAGGACAGCCTGAGTGCCCAAGGCGTTGCCGAAGCCATTGCCCTCGGACTGGCCCAGGTCTGGCCGCAGGCGACGCTGATCAAATGCCCGATGGCCGATGGCGGCGAAGGTACGGTCGAGTCGATTCTCGCAGCCTGCGAAGGTGAGTTACGCCGCACCCGCGTGCGCGGTCCACTGGGCGCGCCGGTCGAAGCCGCATGGGGCTGGCTGCCGCACAACCACACCGCGATCATCGAAATGGCCGAGGCCAGCGGTCTGCAACTGGTCCCGCCGGGACAGCGCGATGCCTGCATCAGCAGCACGTTTGGCACAGGTGAATTGATTCGTGCAGCGCTGGATGCCGGCGCGCAACGGGTGATTCTGGCGATTGGCGGCAGCGCGACCAATGACGCCGGCGCCGGGGCGATGCAGGCGCTGGGGGTGAAGTTGCTGGATGCGCAGAATCAGTCGCTGGTGCCCGGCGGCCTCGCCTTGGCGCAACTGGCGCGACTGGATCTGAGTGGACTTGATCGACGTCTGGCCGATGTGCGTTTCGACATCGCCGCTGATGTCAACAATCCGCTCTGCGGCCCCCACGGCGCCTCGGCCATTTTCGGCCCGCAGAAGGGCGCATCGCCTGCGCAGGTTGAGCAACTTGATCAGGCGCTGGGGCACTTTGCCAAACTCTGCGCGCAAGCATTGGGCAGAGACGTGCGCGATGAACCGGGCAGCGGCGCGGCGGGTGGTCTGGGGTTTGCGGCCAAGGCTTTTCTCGGTGCGCAGTTTCAGGCGGGCGTCGAGGTGGTAGCGGAACTGGTCGGGCTCGCTGACGCGGTCAAGGGTGCGGATCTGGTGATTACCGGAGAAGGCCGCTTCGATGCGCAAACCCTTCGCGGCAAAACGCCGTTCGGTGTTGCGCGAGTTGCCAAACAACACGCTGTGCCGGTAATTGTGATCGCCGGGACCTTGGGCGAGGGCTACCAGGAACTCTATCAACACGGCATCGACGCCGCTTTCGCCGTGACCAGCGGACCGATGACACTCGAACAAGCCTGCGCCGAAGCACCGCGCCTGCTGCGTGAACGCGCCACCGATATTGCTCGGGTCTGGCAACTCGCCGCCCAACGCTGATCGGCTTGCCTATGTAGGAGCTGTCGAGTGCAACGAGGCTGCGATCTTTTGACTTTTAAAAGCAGGATCAAAAGATCGCAGCCTCGTTGCACTCGACAGCTCCTACCAAGGGCAGCGGAGCAGTTTTTGATTGTTGCCACGTCCTGAAAAATATTTACCGCAGACCCGAAACCTTCCTTAAGCCTGGCCGATACAACGGTCAGGCGCACACAAAACCACAATTCAGTGCCGCCGGACTGTCGCCCGCTATGGGCCAGTGCTCACGGCATGGACGCTCGTAGTTTCTTTCTTTCGAGAGTCCGACCATGTCCCTGCGTAACCTGAATATCGCGCCACGTGCTTTCCTCGGTTTTGCCTTTATCGCCTTGCTGGTGATTGTCCTCGGCGTATTCGCCGTCAGCCGCATGACGGTCATTCGTCAGGCGTCGGTCGACATGGACACCAACCAATTGCCAAGCGTGACCCACCTCAGCGTGGTCACGGAAAACGTCCTGCGCATGCGCATTCTCTCGTTCCGTGTGCTGGTCAATCGCGAACCGGCCAGCCTGCAAGAGGCAGAAACCCGCATCGCGGTGCTGGTCGACAAGGTGCGCAAAGCTCAGGCCAGCTATGCTGCGTTGCCGGCAGGTCCTGAAGAGCACGCAGTTTTCCAGACGTTTTCGACCACCCTCGATAACTATCTGCAAGCGCAGAACCGGATGCTTGAGCTGTCGCGCCAGGGCGATCTGGAAGCAATGCGTGCCTTGATCAACACCCGCATCAAGGAAGGCACCGATCAGATGGGCGAGCAGCTCAACAAGCTGATCGGCATGAATACCGCCGGGGCCAGAGCGGCGGCCATTAAGGCCGGTGAAAACTATGACAGCGCCATCACCGGGATCATTATCGTCGCCGTCATCGCGGCGCTGGCCACCGTGTTGCTTGCCTGGTTGCTGACCCGCAGCATCGTCACACCACTCAACCGCGCCGTGCTCGCTGCGCAAACCATTGCCGGCGGTGACCTCAGTAAAGCCATCGAAGTCGACGGCAAGGACGAACCGGCGCGCTTGCTTGAAGCCTTGGCAGCGATGCAGACCAACCTGCGCAAAACCATCGAGCAGATCGCCGGTTCCGCGACGCAACTGGGCGCCGCTGCCGAAGAACTCAGCGCTGTTACAGAAGAGGCTTCGCGCGGCCTGCAACAACAGAACAACGAAATTGAACAGGCCGCCACTGCTGTCAACGAAATGACCGCTGCGGTGGAAGAAGTGGCGCGCAACGCCGTCTCGACTTCCGAAGCGTCAAACCAGTCGACCCACGCCGCCCGCGAAGGTCGCGATCAAGTGGTGAAAACCGTCGACGCGATCCAGACCATGACCCACGACGTGCAGAACACCGCGCAGATGATCGAAGGCCTCGCCGCGCAAGGGCGCGACATCGGCAAAGTGCTGGACGTGATTCGCGCCATCGCCGAGCAGACCAACTTGCTGGCGCTCAACGCTGCGATTGAAGCGGCGCGTGCCGGCGAGGCTGGCCGTGGCTTTGCCGTGGTGGCTGACGAAGTGCGCGCCTTGGCCCATCGCACCGCGCAGTCGACCCAGGAAATCGAGAAAATGGTTGCCGGCATCCAGAACGGCACGGGTGAAGCGGTTTCGTCGATGCAGCAAAGTAATCAGCGCACCCAGTCCACACTGGAAATGGCCCGCGCGGCGGGCGTGGCACTGGAGCAGATCACGCAATCGATTCACCAGATCAACGAACGCAACCTGGTTATCGCCAGCGCGTCGGAAGAGCAGGCGCAAGTCTCCCGTGAGGTCGATCGCAACCTGGTCAACATCCGCGACCTCGCCACGCAATCGGCCGCCGGCGCCAATCAGACCAGTGCCGCGACCCACGAACTGTCGCGACTGGCAGTGGATTTGAACGCCATGGTGGCGCGTTTCGTGATTTGAGATACGGTGAAGGCTGGAAACCGCGCTAACAGGAGACGTACATGCGCTATTCAGCCTTGACCCAACGAATCGCCGGGGAGGGTGCCGCTGCCTGGCAGATTCACGACCGAGCGCTGGAACTGCGCGCCGAGGGCGTTGATGTTTTGTTGTTGAGCGTCGGCGATCCGGATTTCGATACGC
The DNA here is from genome assembly GCF_031456345.1 of Pseudomonas sp. 2957. Lineage (NCBI taxonomy): Bacteria > Pseudomonadati > Pseudomonadota > Gammaproteobacteria > Pseudomonadales > Pseudomonadaceae > Pseudomonas > Pseudomonas sp. 2957. Next base: position 341,438 of record NZ_JAVDUL010000002.1, on the reverse strand, counting down.
CGTTGCCGATCGTCCATGGCGCGATCGATAGCCTGTTGGCCGGTGATACCCATTACGCCGATGTGCGTGGGCGGTTTGAGCTGCGCAGGCTGATTGCCGAGCGTCATCGCCAGCGCAGTGGTCAGCGTGTTGATCCTGATCAGGTGATTGTCCTGCCCGGCGCGCAATGCGCGGTGTACTCGGTGGCGCAGTGTCTGCTCGATCCGGGTGACGAGGTGATCGTCGCTGAGCCGATGTACGTCACTTACGAAGGTGTGTTTGGCGCCTGCGGTGCCAAGGTGATTGCGGTGCCGGTGCGCCCGGAGAACGGTTTCCGTGTCGACCCGGCCGATGTTGCCGAGCGCATTACCCCGCGAACGCGCGCCATGCTGCTCAACAGTCCGAACAATCCCAGCGGCGCGAGTTTGCCCTTGCTGATCTGGCAGGAGCTGGCAGCGCTGTGCATTCGTCATGATCTGTGGCTGATCAGCGATGAGGTGTACAGCGAGCTGTTATATGAAGGCGAGCACATCAGCCCGGCGAGCCTGCCGGGCATGGCCGAGCGCACCGCAACGATCAACAGTCTGTCGAAATCCCATGCGATGACCGGTTGGCGTATCGGCTGGATGATCGGCCCGAAACCCTTGGCCGAGCATCTGGTGAATCTGTCGCTGAGCATGCTCTTCGGTCTGCCGGATTTTGTACAGAAGGCCGCGCAAGTGGCGCTGCAAAGTGATCTGCCGGAAGTCTCTCAGATGCGCGAGGAATACCGCTTGCGGCGCGATCTGGTGTGCGAGCGTTTGCACGGTTGCCCTGGGTTGCAGCCGATTCGCCCGGATGGCGGCATGTTCGTGATGGTCGATGTGCGCCAGACTGGCCTCGGCGCCCAGGCATTTGCCGAGCGCTTGCTGGAAGGTTACGGGGTATCAGTGTTGGCCGGTGAAGCGTTCGGGCCGAGCGCGGCGGGGCATATTCGCATCGGGCTGGTGGTGGATCGGGTCAAACTGGCGGATGCCTGCGCGCGGATTGCGTTGTGTGCGGTGCAGCTGTTGCAGGCGCGGAGTGCCTGAGGGTCTTGCATTGCCTGCCCCGGCGCCTTGCTGATCGTTCCCACGCTCCGCGTGGGAATGCCTCTAGGGACGCTCCGCGTTCCAACTTTCGGAAGGGACGCGGAGCGTCCCGGGCTGCATTCCCACGCTGAGCGTGGGAACGATCAGCAACGATCAGTTTAGAGGATTCACCAGATTCGCCGGCCGCTGTCCATTCAACGCCGCCAACAAATTCTCCACCGCACACCGCGCCATTGCCTCACGCGTTTCATGAGTCGCCGAGCCCATGTGCGGCGTCGCCACCACGTTGCTCAACTGCAACAACGGCGAGTCATGATTCAACGGTTCGCGCTCGAACACATCCAGCCCCGCCGCGCGAATCCGCTTGCTGCGCAACGCCTCGATCATCGCCGCCTCATCAACCACCTTGCCCCGCGAGATATTGATGAAAATGCTTTCCGGCCGCATGAGCGCAAATTGCTCGGCGCCGATCAAGCGTTCGGTCTGCGCCGTCAGCGGCAAGGTCAGGCAAATGAAATCGGCCTGCTGGAGCAACTCTTCGAGGCTGCGATATTGTGCGTCGAAACGCTCCTCGACCGCCGGTTTGCGCGACTGGCTGTGGTAGATCACCGGCATGCCGAAACCGAAATGCCCGCGCTGGGCCAAGGCTTCGCCGATTCGGCCCATGCCGATGATGCCCAGCGTCTTGCCGTGCACATCGGTGCCGAAATGCGCCGGGCCGATGTTGCGGCTCCACTGCCCGCCACGGACCATGTTCGCCAGTTCGACCACCCGCCGCGCGGCAGCGAGGATCAGGGCGAAACCGGTGTCGGCGGTGGTTTCGGTGAGCACGTCGGGGGTGTTGGTCAGCAGAACCTTGCGCCGGTTCAGATACTCGATGTCGTAGTTGTCAACACCCACCGAGACGCTGGCAATCGCCTCCAGCTGCGGCGCCAGATCCAGCAGCGCGGCATCGAGTTTCAGACTGGCGCCGAGCAAACCGTGGGCGCGGGGCAGGGCATCGCGCAACTGCATGAGGCCATCGGCGTCGAGGCTTTCGATCAGCGTCACGTCCAACTGCTCTTGCAGGCGCGCCATCAGCGCGGGCGAAAGTTTCTTGTACAGCACGACCTGTTTTTTCATGGCAAAAGTCCTTTCAGGAATGCGCCGGCACACGCGGTGTGGCGGCGGCTTTGGCGACGACGCGATCACTGGCGCCGGGCTTGAGGAAAATCGTCAGTACCACCGACAGCAGCAGCGCGCCGCTCATCAGCAGATAGGAAGCGCCGGGCGAACCGGTGGAGCTGTTCAGATAGCCGACCAGATACGAGCCGCCAAAAGAACCGAGCGCGCCCATGCTGTTGATCAGCGCCATGGCGCCACCGGCAACGTTGGCCGGCAGGATCTCCGGGACGATGGCGAAGAACGGCCCGTATGGCGCGTACATGCAGGCGCCGGCAATGACCAGCAGCGTGTACGACCACCAGAAGTGTTCGGCGCCCAAGGCATAAGAGCCGTAGAACGCGATGGAGGCGATCAGCAGCGGCGGCCAGACGAAGCGTTTGCGCTTCTGCAATTTGTCCGAACCCCACGACACCGCGAGCATGCCGATCACCGCCGCCAGATACGGCAGCGCCGACAGCCAGCCAGCCTCGATCATGTCCATCTGCGCGCCGGCCTTGAGGATCGATGGCAGCCACAAAACGAAACCGTAGACGCCGATGCTCCAGCAGAAAAACTGCAGCGCCAGGATTATCACCTTCGGCGAGCGGAACGCCTCGGCGTAGTTCTTCACCGCTTTGATCCCGACCTGCTCAGCGGCCAGCGCGCTTTCCAGATCGTGTTTTTCCTGCTCATTGAGCCACTTGGCCTGGGCCGGGCGGTCGTCGGCCAGACGCCACCAGATAAACGCCCACAGCACCGCCGGCAGACCTTCAATGATGAACATCCAGCGCCAGCTGAAATGCTGCACCAGATAGCCCGACACCACCGACATCCACAGCATCGTCACCGGGTTACCGAGGATCAGAAAGGTGTTGGCCCGCGAACGTTCGGCACGGGTGAACCAATGGCACAGATACACCAGCATCGCCGGCATCACCGCCGCTTCGACCACGCCGAGCATGAAGCGAATGACGATCAGCCAATAGGCGTTGGACACCACGCCGGTCAACGTGGCCAGACCACCCCAGAGGATCAGGCTGACGAAAATCAGCTTCTTGACGCTGTGCTTTTGCGCGTAGATCGCGCCGGGAACCTGGAAGAAAAAGTAACCGAGAAAGAACAGCGCACCGAGCAGCGAGGACAGACCCGGTGTAATCATCAGGTCTTCGGCCATGCCCGACGCGGCGGCAAAACCGTAGTTGGCGCGATCAAGATAGGCCAAGCTGTATGTGATGAACACAATCGGCATGATGTACCACCAGCGGCGGGTGGCGAGGGTTGCAGTTTTCATCGGTGTGACTCCTGAGCTTGTTGTTTTTGTCGCAGCAGGTTCATTGATTTGCGGTAATCAGGCGGGCCTCTTCGCGAGCAGGCTCGCTCCTACATGTGAAATGCGTTCCCCTGTGGGAGCGAGCCTGCTCGCGAATTCAGCGGTCAACTCCAAGCGAGAAGGCAACCCCTCCATATCCCCGCGACTCTGCACCGCGCGACTGCCAATCCAGTTCGCCCGCTGCACGGCCTCGGCAAAACTCTGGTGCTCGAGCAGGGCGCTGATCATGCCGACCGCAAAGCCATCTCCGGCACCCACGGTATCGACCACGTTGCTCACCGGCACGCCGGCAACGAAACCCTGATCCAGCTGCGTGCGGTAATAAGCACCCGCAGGCCCGAGCTTGATCGCCACGGCCTCGGCGCCCTGATCCAGATAGAACGCAGCAATGTCGGCCGGGTCGTCGAAACCGGTGAGCAAGCGACCTTCACTCAACCCCGGCAGGACCCAGTGGGCAAGGGCGGCGAGGCGGTTGATCTGGCGGATCATCTCGCCCTCGCTGGCCCACAGGCTCGGGCGCAGATTCGGGTCGAACGACACGCTGCGCCCGGCGTTGCGCATCCGGGTCATCAGCTCGAAGGACATTTCCCGGCTGGAGCCTGACAGCGCCGGCGGAATACCGGTGGCGTGCAAATGGCGGGCGCTCAGCAGGTTGTCGCTGATGGAGTTCGGCGACAAATGACTGGCTGCCGAACCGCGCCGGAAATATTCGACCTGCGGGTCGCTGCCATCGTCGTTGCGCGATTTGAACTGGAAACCCGTTGGCTGGTTTTTATCGACTTCGACGTGGCTGCAGTCCAGACCTTCCTTGATCAGCGTTTCCACCACAAAGCGTCCGAGCGAATCGTTACCCACCCGGCTCAGCCACGCGACGTTGAAACCCAGGCGCGACAAGCCGATCGCGACGTTGCTGTCGGCCCCGGCAATCCGTTTGTGAAACTGCTCGACCTTGGCCAGATCGCCGGTCTGCTCGGCGACCAGCATCGCCATGGTTTCACCGAAAGAAAGAATATCGATCTCAGACATGAGCAGGCTCCAGGCGCGATTGACCGAGGCGGGCGAGGGCGGCGACGTGTTCACGGGTCAGTTGCACCAGGTCATCGCCTTGCAGCGGGTATTCGGCGGCGCGCATAACGCCTTGGTCCATGTGCCGCAGCAGTTGTTCCCACAGATGCAGATCGCTGATGGCCGGCGGTACGGCGATCAGTTTGCCGTCGGCGCGGCGCGCAACGGCTTTGCAATGCACATAACCGACGTGACGGCCGAGCGCGCGTGCGGCGCTGGCGGCGGACTGGTCCTGCCAGTGCCAGTTGCCAATGTCGAAGGTCATCTTGATCGGCAGGTTGTGTTGCTCGACGGCGGTAAAGAAACGCTGGAACGGTTCGATACGTCCGCCGTGCAAGGTCTGGTCGTTCTCCACCAGCAGTTGCACCGGGCTTTGCTTGAGTCGCTCGGCCAGTGCCTGCAAGTCAGAGTTGTCGGTGAAATAACCGAGGGACACTTTCAGCCATTTCGAGCCAAATGCCTGGGCCTGCTGCAGCGCGGTAATCAGTTCGGGATTTGGCTGCGCTTGCCCTGCGAGCCAGAGTTCGGTGGGTGAGGAGTAAATGCTTTGCAGGCCCTGCGCCTGGGTAGCCTGAGCCAGTTGCGCCGGGTCTTCACGGGTCAGCAGCTCTTCACGCCACTCGATGCGATTCGCCCCGGCTGCCGCGAGGATGTCGATAAAACAATCCTGCCCACGCTGGCGCACGAGCTCGGCACCGTAGCTGGACAGACTGATGGAAACGGCGGGTTTATTCATTGTTATTGACCTCTGAAACCGGTTTCATTTTTGTTCAAAAAAAATCAGGTGATTCTGTAGTGTTTTTGCAGGCCCTTTGGCGAGCAGGCTCGCCCGCACATTTGCAACACGGTCACCTGTGGGAGCGAGCCCGCTCGCGAAAGCGCCAGATCAGACGCCGCCAATCCCTCGGGTCGAACCCCGCTCAATCAGCACCGGCGCAAAATCCACAATTCGCGCCACCTCATCATCCCCGCGCAAGCGCTTGAGCAGACACTCAAACGCCCGCGCGCCTATCTCTTGCGTCGGCTGTGCCAGCGCGGTAATCCCGCTGCCCACCAGCGGATACCAATCCAGATCATCCAGAGCAATCAGCCCGACATCCTCGAACAAGCGCACACCGAGTGCGCGCAACGCGTGAGTCGCCGCCAGCGCCGCCACGCCATTGGCGCAAAACAGTGCTTTCGGACCGTCAACGTGGGTGTTTAAAAAAGTTTGAAGTTGCGCCTTCAGATCATCGCCGGTTTCCAGCACCGCCCCGGTCAGGGCCGAGCGTTGGGCAATCTGCGCTTGAAAACTGCTGACCCGTTCGATCCGCGAACTGGTGCCATCAAACGGTTCGGTTACCAGCAATAAATCCTGATATCCGCGCTGCTCAAGGTGCGCGAGCGCCATTTCAACTGCTTGCGAGTTGTTCAGTCCGACCATGTCGCTGTCGAGCCCGTCGACCTTGCGATCCACCAACACCATAGGCATCTCGCGGCGCAGCTCATGCAGTTCGTCCCGGTGATGGCCCAGCGTGTTCACGATCAGCCCTTCGATGTTGTACGAGCGCAACAGCGCCAGATGCTGGCGTTCCTGCTCGTCATCGCGGTCGGTGTTGCACACCACCAGGCTGTAGCCGTGCGCACGGCAGGCGGTTTCCACCCCGTGCATCACGGCAATCGAATAGGGGTTACGGATATCGGCGACGAGCATGCCGATCAGCCGAGTGCGTCCGCGTTTCAGGCCACGGGCCATTTGGTTGGGGCGGTAACCGAGTTCATCAATCGCCTGCTCGATGCGCCGGGCAATGGCATCGGAGAGCAGCGCGCGGTCTTCGCCGATGAAGCGCGAGACGCTGGCCTTGGATACACCGGCGCGTTCGGCAACATCAAGCATGGTCACGCGGCTGCGCTGGGCGGCGGAGAAGTCGTTCAATGGGGCAGACCTTATTTTTGAAATGTAGCGTTTTAACGGCATGGATACCGCTGAAACCGGTTTCAGAAGACACTATCTGACCTTGAGCCGTCAACCTTCAAATGCAGCGGAAGCAGTCACGGCAAAATGGATTTCCGACAAACGGTTGCTTTACCTGTCAGATCTGACAGTAGGCATCTTTCCAATACCAGCGCTTAATTTCTTTCAGGCCTAGATGACCAGCCAGTGAGAAATTCCATGCCGATCGAAACGCCGACTACCTCCAGCAATCCATTGAATCCCGGCGTGCTTCTGAGCCTGCCACGAGTGGAAGGCGTCGATCCGCTTGACCCGGCCGGAACATTGCCGCCGGACGCAAAACAGGTGGGCATCGTTTGTATTATTGACCGCTGGCCGAACTTTCCTGTTTCAGGCGTGAATAAAGATCGTGTTGAAATTTTCATTGTTGGTAACCCTGATTTCGTCGCCTTTGGCGAGTATGGGGCCGCGGACGATGCACCGGAGTTTCGTATTCCAGTAGCTCCCGAGAAACTTCCGGATGTGGCTACGTTTGAGCTTTTCTACACAGTACGTTCGATCAACCCTACTACGTCACCTTCACGACGCCTGACTTTTGCGATAGTTAAGCCGCCGCAACTTTTGAAGGAGGTTACTTTTCCCGATGCGGATGCCTGGGGATATATCGGATGTTACAAGAACCATCCCGACGATCCGGAAGCCTTGTTTATCTGGGAAGGGGTACGTATCGAAATTCCTTTCGATGACTTGTTTCAGCTTGCGGATGTCCTCAGCCTGGATTGGCAGGCATGGGATTCTTTAAACGGGTCGGGAAACCCTTTGACACAGGTGTTTAACTTTACTGAGGTTGTGACAGATGTTGTGACCAAGGAGCCAGTGAAGATTGTAATCAAGCCCTTTGCTTCACATATAGAACCCATGGAGGAAAACGATTCGGCCTTAGTTAATTACCAACTATTGCGCGACGGTGTACCTATCTTTCGCTCGTTTACCGGGCTGGTGAAGGTAGACAGGAAAATTCCGGGAGAAAGCAAGTATTGCTCGGATGCAAGTTGGATGAAGTGATCAGGCCGCAACAGTAGCAGCGATATTACGACTGCAGTTGGCGACATTCGCCATTGTCGAAGATGCATGGATCAAAAAACATTTTCTACGCAATGGAGAAGGCACATGACAAGTATTCAAACTGCGGAGTCAGGCACACCCTTGGGCGTTCTGGTCGCACCTACCCCCGAATTGCCAGACGGGCGCGGCACGAACAAGGACATCATTCCGATAGCTGCGATACCTGTGGGCGCCGCGCTGACACTTATGGTCAAGACCAATGTGTGGTCGAATCCTAACAGCAGAGATCAGATCGCCCTTGACGTTACGCGAACCCAGCCTCCTGCCAATCCGCTGCCGACAGACTTCACGCGGTTAAACAGGGTAAACCTCGGCGACGTGGCCAGCCGTCCTGTAGATTTTCCGATCACAGTGCCTACCGAATTTCTGGGTGAGGATGCAACCCCGGTGGGGCCGACGCCGATCTGGGTGCGTAGCGTGCTGTATGAGCGGGGGCTCAACCCGCTGACCGGTCCGGTGATGAAGTTTTTTATCGACCGTACTGGTGCCTGGCAAGCGAAACCTGCACAAACAGGTACAAATCCAGGACAGGTTCCAGGCGCCAGAACAATTCCGCCAGCCACCTTTCCAAATGCCCCCGGGGATCTGGATGACACATGGGCGGGTCAGCCAGGTAACGAAGGGGGATTGCAGGTACAAATTGATACCGGCTACGCCAACGTTCAGCCGGATGACACGTTGACCCTGTACGTGGCAGGTACACGTACCAACCCTCCGCAGGTGCCCCCTTTTTTCAACGGACCGATGCCCACCGATGGCAAGCTGTCCATCCCGACCGCAGAGCTACGCAAGGTAACGAGCGGCCGGGCCTTCATCTGGTTCATCATTACTGACGCTGCTGGCAACCAGAGCGCATGGGGCGTGTATTTCAAAAACGTGCGTTTTCTGCCACTGCCCAAACTGGGCGTCATTACCGTCCCGGCAAACGAAGATGGTCTGATCGATTTAAAAGATGCGCGTGCAGGTGTGAAGGTAAAAGTCAGCCGGTTGGTAGATACAATCGGCACCGACGTAGTGAGCCTGACATACGGCGCTCAACCAGCCCAGGATCTGCCATTCAACGCACTCACGGAGCTGGAGTTCACCATTCCTTGGTCGAGTCTGAGCAAACAATACTTTGATAACCAGACGGGTACGAATTTTGAATTGGACGTGGTCGTCAAAGCTGACTTGATGCGTGGCGGCTTATCCATCGACGACGGATCAACAACTGTCAAAACAGATTTCTCGACGCATCCGCCTTATACCGTCGACCCGACGACCCCGCCCCCTGAAGTTAATCCCGAATTCCGGAAACTGATCGTCCGCGGACAGCCACCTGTCACGGATAACTTACTGGGCCCTCAGGATGTCGATCAGACAGCCAAGGCTCACATCGATGTCTCGCCTGTCACCGCCGGGACGTCGTTTCCCGATCCCGAACCGGGCGATCTGGTTACCCTGAAGTATCTTGGGGATCAAGGCGAAATTATCGTTAATTCCATTCAAATGACTCAGTCGAATATCAATAATGTCGTTCAGATAGATTTGCCATATACCGTTGTCGGTCCGGGTGGTATCGGGCTTAAAGAGGCTTGGTGGACATATGAAAACCCCGCCCGGAATAATACTCAAGACTCGGCAAAGGAGACGGTAACTGTCAATACTGTAGTCATCGTTCTCGATAAGCCAGAATTCCAACGCCCACCTACAGATGGCACCGAAGACCCATACATTATTTGCGAGAGCTTGACGGGGGATGATCACGTTGCGACGTTCAAGATCAAACCTAATGATCATTTCACCGATGGGATGAATATCACATTCAATTGGCAAGGCTGGCATGACGATAAATACACCATAGACGCACCGCCGGATACGGTTTTTTCCGATACTCGTGCGATCACTTCGCTCGAGTTAACGGAGGGGATGCTTTGGGAAGTGCCATACGCACCTTTTATTCGTAATCTTCCTCGTCCACCTGCTACCACGCCTGATCCGACCGACTTTTACGCAGGTTATGTCAAAATCTGGTATTCGACGCCAATTGTAACCACGTCAGAAGTTCAGGAAATGATTGTCTACCTGCTCAATGCTGACTTCTTGTACTGCGAATCGGAACCGGGCTGGGATCCTGCGCCTGCTCCATAAACGGCATTCGCGATCATTGCATTGCCGGAGAGCCAACCTCTTCAGGCAATGCAATTTAATTGGGGAAGCAAGAAATAGCTCGAAATGTCGCGAGTGGGCGATTAAGCCCACCTACTAAGAGGATTAGTCCTACAGAGAAAGTCCAGACTAGCAGGTATTCTCCGGCGTCGCCTACAAAGGTCGTCTGATGGAATATGTACGTCTGAACCGTCCTTCTTCCGTCCCGATAAACCTCAACGAGAAGTGTATATGACGTTTGAAAATAGCTTGGGACCGACAGTTTTGAAACTCACTGGCACGCTCTCTTGTGCAGCATTACTGATCGCAATATCCGAGACGGCCTTTTCCCGAAATCTCAATCCTGGTGAAGTCGAAACCGTATCCGTCGGTGCTACGCCAGAAGCCTGGTTCATCCCTGCCACTGCCACGCTTAACGTCAATGGCGGTGATACGCTGAACATCGTTGTCGGCGGTGGGACGTTAAACGCGATTTCCGCCAGCACTTCACAGATTGAAGCCTCAGCAGACGCCCGAGTGTCTCTGGACGCGGCAACGGTGACGGCTAGCAATTTCGACACTGCGCTGAGCTTGACCGACAGCTCGGCAGTGGTATCCGGCAGTACGCTGTCCAGCGATGGCAGAGCAATGTCGCTTGCGCGCGACCTGAATATACCCGTTGGCTCAACAGCGACCGTCACTGGCAGTACGTTGACAGGCGGTTTTTCGGGTGCAGCGGTGACATCCCTCAGTACGTTGAATCTGGTGGACAGCCGGGTTGAAGGGACCGACGCAGACGGTGTTGGCCTCGAACTTTACGGCGGCAACGCCAACATCAGTGCAGCCAGCGAGGTCATCGGAGAACTGGATGGGATCATCTTTGGCGAGGATACTGTCCTGAACCCGAGCGATGTCACCGCACAGAGTGTACTGAAGATTGATGGGTCAACCGTGCAGGGCCGCACTGGCGCAGCGATCAAAGTCGATTTTGCGACGCCGGACGATCAACCGGTATTGATCGAGATAGCTAACCGTTCGAATCTGATCGGCGGCAACGGTAATATCCTCGAGGTCATGGATGGCGCAGCAGCGCGCTTTCAAATCGACGACAGCCAGTTGACCGGCAATGTAGCGGTTGCTGACGGCGGGACCGCCGCGGTTTTCTTGCAAAACAATGCCAGCCTTGACGGCGATTTGACCAACGTCGATTCTGTTTCGCTCGATACCCGAAGCATACTCACCGGTAACATTCAGGGCTCCGGGACTGGCGTCGTGATGCTGGATAACGACTCGATCCTGCACGGTTCGGTTACCGGCGTCAGTGCTATGTCCATCGGGCGTGGCGCTGAATGGAACCTGGTTGGCAGCAATTCGTTATCGAATCTCGAAATGCAGGGCGGGAATGTGAGATTCGGCACGCCCGCCGAGTTCGTCCGCCTGGATGTTGCCAACCTGTCAGGCAACGGCCGGTTTTTTTTGGATGCTGACGTGTCCACCGGTGAAACGGACTTTCTCAATGTCACGGAATCAGCCAGTGGCCGTCACGAGCTGGTAGTTGGTGCAAGCGCCAGCGAACCTGTCACCGGTGCACCGCTTCAAGTGGCTAACATCGCTGGCGGGGATGCTGAGTTCGATCTGAGAAACGGTCAGGTTGATCGTGGTGCTTTGGCGTACAAACTGGTGCGAGAGGGCGAAGGTATTTTCCTGCGGCCTGATGGGACAACGCCGAGCACTGGTTCACAAACAGCATTGGCAATTGCCGGTACCGCTCCTACTGTTATCTATTCGGAAATGACCACTCTCAATACCCGCCTCGGCGACCGTCGCATGGCCGGCACTCAGCCCCGATCGCGATCGATTGCGTCACTGGACTCAGATAATCAGAACGCGACCAGCGGCCTGTGGATACGCACTCATGCCAATCAGTACAACGTCAAGAATGCCTACGGTGATGGTTATAAACAAAATCAGACTGGCGTCTCATTGGGGGTGGACACGCCACTACCGATAGGTGATGGCCAATGGTTGATCGGGGTTTTTGGTGGCTACAGCACCACTCGCCTTAACCTGGCCCGCGGCAGCGCCGGCACGATCAACAGCACCTATGGCGGGATGTATCTGTCCTGGTATGACGAAACGACCGGGTATTACGTGGATACCGTTGGCAAAATCAACCGTTTCAGTAATGACGTCAAAGTCACCTTGAGCGATGACACTCGAACAAAGGGTGACTTCGATAATCTCGGCATCAGTGGAACCGTCGAAGTAGGTAAGCATATAGTCTTTAACCGAGGTTACTTCATCGAGCCCTCTGCTCAGGTTGGTGTTGCGACGGTAAAAGGCAAGGACTACAAGTTGGACAACGGACTGCAGGTAGACAGCAACGAGACCCGCTCATTGCTCGGCAAGGTCGGAATGACCGTTGGTCGCGAGGTGGTGCTGAACAATGGCGGAAAATTGCAACCCAGGCTGCACGCGGCGTTAAGTCATGAATTCGTCAACAATAATCGTGTCAGCGTGAATGACACTGGATTCAACAACGATTTGTCCAGCACCAGCCTCGAACTGACCGGGGGCCTCAATTGGGTTCCGGCCAATAACAAATGGCAACTGTATGGCGAGATAGGGACCAGCAGGGGCAGCAAAGCTGACCAGGAGCTAGGAGGGAGTGTTGGGCTGAGCTTCAGTTTCTGATTGCATCAGCATTAAAAAAAGGAAGCCTCGCAGCTTCCTTTTTGTCGTAGTCAGTAAGCGTTTTTTCTCTTGCTCAGGTCTGCGTTAGCGACAAACTCCCCAGTGATCGGAAACTCTTCGTTGCCGCTCTCTCCACCATGGTCATATGTGCCGGACCAAGTGCCACTCAGGGTTTTTTCAATGTCGTCATATTTCAATGTCAGGCTCCCGCTCACAGAGACGTGCAGATCACCCGTCGCAGGATTGGAATAGTAGGTACTTCTGACATCATCGCTATCTTTGGAGAGTTCATAGGTCAACGATTGGGGTTTAAAAGGGAACACAAACTCAAGCGTACGCGTCACACCATCCTTAGTGTGTCCAGCTGTCAGAACGTAACGCAGGCCTTCCGGGTAGGGCTTCGGCCCGAAGGAAGGTACAGAGGTAGATCGAAACTCCATGAATTGAGGGATTTTGACAAACCTGTAGTTTGGGTTGGCATCGCCGTTGATAGTGGCTGACAAATAGGTCGGCGCTAAAACCGGAGAGATCGTCGTGTAGGCTCGGGCTGCATAGCTCATGAGTTTTATCTCCATACAATATGGTTGGGGACATCCAAAGACTGACCCGTCCTACTTCTGGATGTTGTATGGAAGCGTGAATACAGTACGCCTGTAAACTGTCAGTGTTGACAGTTTACAGGCGTACGTTTTTGTGAGCTTTGAACTGCCAGAACAAGCCGTGTTTTTCAGCCGAACAATCCTGCTGCAATGTTGATCGAGAACCCGAGGATCGCCGTATTGAACACAAAACCGATCAACGACTGCGCCAGCACAATCTTTCGAATATTCCGCGTTGCAACACCCACATCCGAAGTCTGCACAGCCACGCCGATGGTGAACGAGAAGTACAGAAAATCCCAGTAATTGGGGGTGGTCAGTCCTTCAGCAAAACGCAGCGCCGGCTCTTTGCCGTCCCAGGTGTAAAACAATCTGGCGTAGTGCACACAGAAGATCACACCTATCAGCAGCCATGAGCCGGTCACTGTCAGCGCTGTGAACCCGTAGTGCATGAGTTTGCGTGAGGTTTCCAGGTCTTTGCTGCCGGCCAGTTCAAGGGTGATGGTGGCGAGACTGGCCAACGCGGCAATGCACACCACAAACAGCACCAGCCCGGCGTTCTCGTCTTCGACTTCAGCGATGCGTCGCACGTCCGGGGCCTTGGCGCGTATGGTCAGCCAGAACATCAGAATCAGGTATGTCCAGACACCGACGTTCCAGCCAATGAGGATTTTGCTGACGATGGAACCGGCCGGGACCAACAGGCCGCTGGCGAGGCCGAGCGAGGCGGCAGCGGAAAGGCGAGGGTGGGTGCGGGCGAGGAAGCGCATGAAAGCTCGGTAGGCGAGGGAGGTTTCACCACCTTAGCCCAGCGATGACAGATGTGGCCACTGCGCATGATGTTGGCCAATCCTTGTGGGAGCGAGCCTGCTCGCGAAGACGTCAGCAGATTCAACATTAATGTTGGCAGACCGGACGCATTCGCGAGCAGGCTCGCTCCCACAGTTTGATCAGCGTTGTTTGGTGAATCGTTGTACGAGCTTCATGACCACGACGAAAAACACCGGCACGAAGATTACCGCCAGTGTCGCAGTGATCATCCCGCCAATCACACCTGTGCCGATTGCTTGCTGACTTGCCGAGCTCGCGCCAGTTGCAATCGCCAACGGCACCACACCGAGAATGAACGCCAGCGATGTCATCACGATCGGCCGCAGACGCAAACGCGCGGCCTGCAACGTCGCATCGATCAGATCGTGACCTTCGTCATACAAGCTCTTGGCGAACTCGATGATCAGGATCGCGTTCTTCGCCGACAGACCAATGATGGTGATCAGTCCGACCTTGAAGAACACGTCGTTGGGCATGCCGCGCAGTGTCACGGCGAGTACCGCGCCGAGCACACCAAGCGGGACAACGAGCAATACAGAGGTCGGAATCGACCAGCTCTCGTACAGCGCCGCCAGACACAGGAATACCACCAGTAGCGACAGGCCCAGCAGAATCGGCGCCTGATTGCCGGACAGGCGTTCCTGCAACGACAAACCGGTCCACTCTTGACCCAGACCTTTCGGCCCCAGCGCAACCAGTCGTTCGATTTCCGCCATGGCCTCGCCGGTACTGTGCCCAGGTGACGGTTCACCAGATATCGCGATCGCTGGATAGCCGTTGTAACGAGTCAACTGCGCCGGGCCTTGAATCCAGTTGGCCTGAACGAAGGCCGACAGCGGCACCATGTTCCCGGCGTTGTTGCGCACATGCATTTTCAGCAAATCATCCACCTGACTGCGCTGATCACCTTCGGCTTGCACGACCACCCGCTGCATGCGGCCCTGATTGGGGAAGTCATTGATGTAGCTCGAACCCACGGCAGTGGACAGCACGTTGCCAATGTCGGCGAACGATACGCCCAAGGCATTCGCCTGCTTGCGGTCTACGATCAGTTGCACTTGCGGTGCTTCGGCCAGCGCGCTTTCACGGACGTTTATCAATACCGGACTTTTCTCGGCGGCGGCGAGCAGTTCCGTACGCGCCTGCATCAACGTCGCATGGCCCAGACCACCGCGATCCTGCAAGCGGAACTCGAAACCGCTGGACGTGCCAAGGCCATCCACCGGCGGCGGCAGCACCGAGAAGGCCATGGCGTCCTTGATCTGGCTCAGCGCCGCGTTGGCGCGGTCGGCGATTGAGCTGGCAGTATCGTCACTGCCACGTTCCGACCAATCCTTGAGTGTCGAAAACGCCAGCGCTGCGTTCTGCCCGCTACCGGAGAAACTGAAACCCAGGATCACCACACTGTCACTGATTCCCGGCTCACCGGCGTTGTGCGCTTCGAGCTGTTCGGCCACTTGTACAGTACGGTTCTTCGTTGCGCCGGGTGGCAGCTGAATATCGGTGATGGTGTAGCCCTGATCCTCGGTCGGCAGAAACGAAGAGGGAAGGCGCGCAAAACAGATTCCGAGTCCAATCAGCAGGACCACGTAGATCATCAGGTAGCGACCCGTACGCTTGAGCGCATAGCCGACCCAACCCTGATAGCGGTCGGTCAATTGCTCAAAGCGACGATTGAACCAGCCGAAAAATCCGGACTTCTCGTGGTGCTCGCCCTTGGCAACAGGCTTGAGCAAGGTCGCGCACAATGCCGGGGTCAACGTCAGAGCAAGGAACGCCGAGAATAGAATCGAGGTGGCCATGGACAGCGAGAACTGTTGATAGATCACCCCTACCGAACCCTGCATGAACGCCATCGGAATAAACACCGCGACCAGCACCAGAGTAATGCCGATGATCGCCCCGGTGATCTGCGTCATCGCCTTGCGCGTGGCTTCCTTGGGCGACAGGCCCTCGCTGGCCATGATGCGCTCGACGTTCTCCACCACGACGATGGCGTCATCCACCAGAATGCCGATGGCCAGCACCATGCCGAACATGGTCAGCACGTTGATCGAGAACCCCAGCGCCAGCATGGTCGCGAAAGTGCCCATCAACGCCACCGGCACCACCAGTGTCGGGATCAGCGTGTAGCGCACGTTTTGCAGGAACAGGAACATCACTGCAAATACCAGCAGCATCGCTTCGCCGAGGGTGTAGATCACTTTGGTGATCGAGACTTTGACGAACGGCGAAGTGTCGTAAGGAATCTTGTATTCCACGCCGGCCGGGAAGTAGCGCGCCAGTTCATCCATCTTCGCCCGCACCAGTGTCGCGGTGTTCAGCGCGTTGGCGCCTGGAGAAAGCTGCACGCCAACGGCGGTGGACGGCTTGCCGTTCAGGCGTGTACCGAACTGATATTCCTGACTGCCGATCTCCACTCGCGCGACATCACCGATGCGCACCGTGGAGCCATCGCGATTGGCCTTGAGCACGATGTCGGCGAATTCCTGCGGAGTCAACAATTGGCCTTTGACCAGAATTGTCGCGGTGATTTCCTGCGTCGAAGGTGACGGCAGATCACCGATGCTACCTGCCGAAACCTGGGCGTTCTGCGCAACAATGGCGTCGTTGACATCGGCCGGCGTCAGGTTGAACGCGATGAGCTTCTGCGGATCGATCCAGATGCGCATAGCCCGCTCGGCACCATACAACTGCGCCTTGCCGACACCGTCCAGACGCTTTATCTCGTTCATCACGTTGCGCGCCAGATAATCGCTGAGCGCCACGTCATCGAGCTTGCCGTCGCTGGAGGTCAAAGTGATCAGCAAGAGGAAACCGGAAGAGACCTTCTCCACCTGCAATCCCTGCTGATTGACCGCTTGCGGCAGGCGCGACTCGACCACCTTGAGGCGGTTTTGCACATCGACCTGCGCCAGCTCGGGATTGGTGCCCGGCTGAAAGGTTGCCTTGATCGTCGCGCTGCCCAGGCTGCTCTGCGATTCGAAATAGAGCAAGTGATCGGCGCCGTTGAGCTCTTCCTCGATCAGGCTGACCACGCTTTCATCGACGGTTTGCGCCGAGGCGCCAGGGTAGACGGCGTAAATCTCGATTTGCGGCGGGGCGACGTCGGGGTATTGCGCCACCGGCAACTGCGGAATGGCCAGCGCACCGGCCAACAGAATGAACAGGGCGACCACCCAGGCAAACACCGGGCGGTCGATAAAGAACTGCGGCATATAGAAGCGTCCTGCTTACTGACCAGTGGTCTGGGCAAGTGGAAGTGGGGTTTCGTCGATCTGCACCTTTTCCCCGGGACGGGCGTGTTGCAGGCCTTCGATGACAACACGGTCGCCGGGCTTCAGGCCGCCGGTGACAATCCAGCGATTGTTCTGCACCGCACCCAGTTGCACCGGTTGCTGCGCCACGCGCATCTGTTCATCGACAGTCAGCACCTGGGCAATGCCGGCACTGTCACGCTGCACCGCGCGTTGCGGCACGGTGATGCCGTTCTGGATGGTTGCCTGCTCAAGGCGTACGCGGATGAAGCTGCCCGGCAGCAAGTCGAGATCCGGATTGGGAAACTCGCTGCGCACAATGATCTGCCCGGTGCCGGGATCGACCGTGATGTCGCTGAACAGCAGCTTGCCGGGCAACGGATACACGCTACCGTCATCCTGAATCAGCGTGGCCTTCGCTTGATCCTGACCGACTTCCTGCAACTGCCCGGAGCGCAATGCCCGGCGCAGTTCATTGAGCTCGCGGGTCGACTGGGTGAGGTCGGCATGGATCGGGTTGAGTTGCTGAATCAACGCCAGCGGCGTGGTTTCGTTCTGCCCGACCAGCGCACCTTCGGTGACCAGCGCGCGGCCAATGCGGCCGGAAATCGGCGCGGTCACGGTGGCATAACCGAGGTTCAGTTTCGCCCGTTCAAGCGCCGCTTTGCTGGCCGCGACATCAGCTGCCGTCTGCCGGGCAGCGGCGCGGGCGTTGTCGTAGTCCTGACCGCTGATGGCCTGGTCCTCGATCAACTGCGCATAGCGTTGTTCTTGCAATCTGGCCTGAAAGGCGTTGGCCTCGGCTTTGCGCAGCGCGGCTTCGGCACTGTCCAGATCCGCCTTGAAAGGTGCCGGGTCGATGCGGAACAGCACATCGCCTTTTTTCACGTCACTACCTTCGCGGTAGGTGCGTTGCAACACTACGCCGGCCACTCGCGCACGCACTTCGGCAATCCGTGGCGCGGCGATGCGGCCGCTCAGTTCGCTGCTGATCGACAATGGCTGGGTTTTGATGGTCTCGATGCGCACGGTGGCTGGTGGTGCTTGCTCTTCGGCGTTCGAGGATGAGTCACAGGCGCTCAGCGTCAGCGCCAATGCGATCAGGCCGAGCCCGGCCAGCAGTTTTCCAGACATGTACAACCCCCAATATTGAAGGCCGCATCCTACGGCCAGACGGGGAGGTTAGCGGTGAAGCTTTGTAGCTGCTGTGTGAAATTGTGTAAGGGTTTTGCTCGGTGGTGCGCGAGGGCGTATATCCTGCAGGCCTTGAAATTTATTGCGACAGTTCGATCGCTTTCGCGAGCAGGCTCGCTCCCACAGGAGATCGCATTTCAATGTGCGAGCGAATGAGTCCCGACTGTCGCCACAGCATTCTCTGGAACACCCCATGCCCAACATCCTCCTGGTCGAAGACGACACCGCCCTCGCCGAATTGATTTCCAGCTACCTGGAGCGCAACGGTTATTCCGTCAGCGTCATCGGCCGTGGCGACCATGTGCGCGAGCGGGCGCGGATCAGTCCGCCGGACCTGGTGATCCTCGACCTCATGCTGCCGGGCCTCGACGGCTTGCAGGTGTGCCGCTTGCTCCGTGCCGATTCGGCGACACTGCCGATCCTCATGCTCACGGCCCGCGATGACAGCCATGATCAGGTGCTGGGCCTGGAAATGGGCGCTGACGACTACGTCACCAAACCCTGCGAGCCACGGGTGCTGCTGGCTCGGGTGCGCACGTTGTTGCGGCGCAGCAGCCTCGGCGAACCGCTGGCGGTCAACGATCGGATCGTCATGGGCAATCTGTGCATCGATCTGTCCGAGCGCACCGTGACCTGGCGTGATCAAGCGGTTGAACTGTCCAGCGGCGAATACAATTTGCTGGTGGTGCTGGCCCGGCACGCTGGCGAAGTGCTGAGTCGCGATCAGATTCTTCAGCGGCTGCGCGGCATCGAGTTCAATGGCACTGACCGCTCGGTGGACGTGGCGATTTCCAAGCTGCGGCGCAAATTCGATGATCACGCCGGCGAGGCGCGCAAGATCAAGACCGTGTGGGGCAAGGGCTATCTGTTCAGCCGCTCCGAATGGGAATGTTGAGCTGATGTTTCGCATTCTGTTTCGCCTGTATCTGGTGACGATCGTCTCCTATAGTGCGGCGATCTATCTGGTGCCGGATCTAGTGGTCATGGCCTTTCGGGATCGCTTCGTCACCTACAATCTGGAATTCTCCCGAGGTCTGCAATCGCTGATCACCAAGCAGTTTCATGCTGCGCCGCAAGAGCAATGGCCGGCGATTGCGGCGGCGATGGACAAGGAATTCCAGCCGCTGCACATCGTCCTGACGCCAATCGACGACCCGGTGTTCACGCCCATCGAGCAGGAACGGTTGCACCGTGGTGAGAACGTGGTGCGCATCGGCGATTGGGGCTGGCGAACGCTGGCGGTGACTCCGCTGAATGCGGACATGGCCGTGCGCATGGTCGTACCGCCGGATCCGGTCGACGTCGATCTGTTGTACTGGAGCATTAATGTGCTCATCGGCGCCATGTTGCTCGGCTGCCTGCTGCTCTGGTTGCGCCCGCACTGGCGCGATCTTGAACGTTTGAAGGGCACTGCCGAACGCTTCGGCAAGGGGCATTTGAGCGAGCGAACCAGAATCGCCCCTAGTTCGAACATCGGCAGCCTCGCCAACGTGTTCGACACCATGGCCGGCGATATCGAAAACCTTCTCAACCAGCAACGTGATCTGCTCAACGCCGTTTCCCATGAGCTACGTACGCCGTTGACGCGTCTGGATTTCGGCCTGGCGCTGGCATTGTCAGAAGACTTGCCGGCTGCCAGCCGCGAGCGCCTGCAGAGTTTGGTCGCCCATATTCGTGAGCTGGATGAATTGGTGCTGGAGTTGCTTTCCTACAGCCGTTTGCAGAATCCGGCGCAGTCGCCTGAGCGCATCGAGGTGTCGCTGGACGAATTCATCGACAGCATTCTCGGCAGCGTCGATGAGGAGTTGGAGTCGCCAGACATCGTGATTGACGTTCTGCTGCACGGTCAACTCGAACGCTTCGCGCTGGATCCGCGCCTGACCGCCCGGGCCATCCAGAACCTTCTGCGCAATGCCATGCGCTATTGCGAAAAGCGCATTCAGATTGGCGTGCAGGTCATTGCCGGCGGGTGTGAGATATGGGTTGACGACGATGGCATCGGCATTCCCGACGATGAGCGCGAGCGGATTTTCGAACCGTTCTATCGGCTCGACCGCAGCCGTGATCGCGCGACGGGTGGGTTCGGCCTCGGTTTGGCGATAAGCCGCCGAGCGCTCGTAGCGCAGGGCGGCACACTTACCGTTGAGAGTTCGCCGCTGGGTGGGGCGCGATTCAGGCTGTGGTTGCCGGCCATGGCCTGAACCGTATGACGAATTTCAGGGCTGCGTTGTGCCGCTGGTCTGCAACACACATTGCTGGGTTTTACTGTCCCACACCTGGCCTTTCGGACATTCGGGCTTTTTCACGGCGTCGCTTTCATCGACGGCGAAAGCAGCAGGGCTGGACAGGGCGGCGACCAGCAGCGGGACGGCGAACAGCATTTGGCGGATATTCATGGTCGATCTCCACTTTCATCGGCTTGGAGCAGAAGTTGTTGTTCTCCTTTGCAGTGACTGCTCAGTTCTGCGGAAGATTCAAAGTTCTGCAGCGGGCCATTGACTTGTCATCCAACGGCAGGCTAATTTCCAGTCCATGACTTTCACCGTATCGCGCTGCCAGCCAAGCATTATTACCGCCATTCCTTATTTGGCGGGCTAGCTCACGACTGCAGCACCCAACCCGCCCTAGAGGCGGGTTTTTACTTTCTGTCTCCGGGGTTCTGAAAAATGTCAGGAGACGACCATGCCGCACAGCCCCGACCAGCAATCCCTGCTCGAGCACTATGTAAAGAAAATCCTGGCCGCGCCGGTGTACGACATTGCGGTGCGTACCCCGTTGCAGCCTGCGCCGGCATTGTCGCAAGCATTGGGCAATCGGGTCCTGCTCAAGCGCGAAGATCTGCAACCGACGTTCTCTTTCAAGATCCGTGGTGCTTACAACAAACTCGTGCAACTGAGCGATGATCAGCGAGCGCGGGGAGTGATCACTGCATCGGCGGGTAATCACGCGCAGGGTGTAGCGCTGGCGGCACGGGAATTGGGCATTGCCGCGACGATCGTCATGCCGTCTACCACCCCTGAGCTCAAGGTGCTCGGCGTGCGCAGTCGCGGTGCCGACGCATTGCTGCACGGTGATAGTTTCCCCTTTGCTTTGGCCCATGCGTTGCACTTGGCCGAGCAGACCGGATGCACGTTTGTTTCACCGTTCGATGATCCTGACGTGATCGCCGGACAAGGCACCGTGGCAATGGAAATCCTGCGCCAGCATCAAGGCGCGCTGGACGCCATCTTCATCCCGGTCGGGGGCGGAGGTTTGATCGCCGGTATCGCGGCCTACGTCAAATACCTGCGCCCGGAAGTGCGGATCATCGGCGTCGAATCCGAACATTCGGCGTGCCTGCAAGCGGCTTTAAATGCGGACGAGCGGGTGGTTCTACCTAGCGTCGGCACCTTCGCCGACGGCGTAGCGGTTGCGCAGATTGGCGCGTATGGCTTTGAGGTTTGCCGCTTCTGCGTAGATGAAGTGATCACGGTCAGCAATGACGAACTCTGCGCCGCGATCAAGAATATCTACGACGATACCCGTTCGATCACTGAACCGTCGGGGGCGCTGGCCGTTGCGGGGATCAAGCAGTACGTGGCGCGCAGTGGGGTTCGCGATCAGACATTCGTCGCCATCGACTCCGGGGCCAACATCAACTTCGACAGCCTGCGCCATGTCGCCGAACGCGCCGCTGCTTGCGGCGTGCCGGCGTAACAAGCGCTCGGGTTATTCCTGCAGGGCGGTGCCGACTTTGTCCGACGCCGACCAGATGCGATAGCGCACTTCGACGTCCGAAGGGGCGTACACCACGACTGGCAGCTTGCTGTTGTAGCGCAACATGAAGCCATCGCCGACGACCGGAACGAAAGCGCGCTTTTTCTGGCTGCCAGGCGGGCAGGCCATCATCGTGCTCATCGGGCCGATGACTTTTTCCAGGCGATAGAACGGATAGCCCCAGCCTTGCAGATTCTTTTCATCGAGCACACCGCCCAGACGCTGGCGATTGCAATCCACTTCCAGAGTTTTGCCGGCGAGAATTTCTACCTGGAAATTCTCTTCCTGCTCTTGCTTGGGCAGATGGATGACTTGTCGGGTAAACCCGGCTTCGGCTTTGGGATACGGCGCGATGTCTTCGAGCTTGGCGGCGTGGGCGAGGGTGGAAAGGTTGGCGATCAACAGGCCGGTGATCGCGCAAACGCTTAAAGAATTCATGGAGGCCTCCGTGCGGGTTGAATTGCAATGGGAGACATTCTTGCCGTCATAGTCTGCGAAAGCAAATTTGCCCGGAGATTGCAGATTGCAGTGGACGGGTGGTCGATTCATGCAATTTGCAAATAGCAGGATACTGGCCACATTTCCAAGTGCTTGATTTTGAAGGGAGCAAAACGAACCGATCAAAGGCACGTTTTATGCGTTCTTTTGGTGAGGCGCACAGGATTTGGGCGCCTACACTCCAATGGGCATTTCGCAGTACCACCACTTGCCGCACCAGGGAAACAGCGGGGGCACACCCGTGAAGGCGCAGCAGAGGGTCAGCGTGAATACTTGATTGGCAATCGCACAGAAAGGAGAGGGTTCGCCATGTTTTTATCTGCCTTGGAATTACGCAACATCATTGAAAGCAGCTTCCTGCCGAAACGCTGCCAGTGCACGTTGACACCAGACTTGTCGATGTCCGTCAAAGTATTTGGCGACCATCGAACCGACCAGGCCGATCTCTATGTCAGTGGAATCGACGCCAGCCGCCTGAACAGCTGCCGTGAAATCAACAACCTGGTCGCTGGCCTGCGTTCCGACCTCGCGCAACAGACCACAACACATCAAACCAGCGCTCGTTCTCGAGCCGTTTAACCCACCGTCTCACCCAGTTCGACCGTCACGCGCCGGGCCTGCACAAAACCAAGGCCCAGCGCGAACTCGACCAGCACCGCGAGCAAAATCCCGGGGCCGGCATGGCCATTGAGCCATTCGCCAAAACCCAACGCCGCCAAACCGAAACAGCCGACGATAAAACCATTGCTCAGTGCACTGCGTGCCACTGACGGCGGAGCATTGCGCAGCAAACAAAACATCACCGCCAACGCCGCAAACAGCACCGCGCTGCGCCTTGCGACTACGCCAGTGCCTTCCGAATAGCCAATACTCCAGATCGCCAGCAACGCCTCCGGAAAAAATCCCCAGACCAGCGCCAGCAGAAAACACAGGATTGAAGTGAAGCTCGACAACGTGCGGAACGACAACTGCATGGCCAATCCTTGCGGCAGTATGGAAGGCCCCGAGCATAACCGCCGGAGCCACCCCACGCCTATGGCGAACCGGAAAATCAGAAGCGTCTGTCAGTTCTGTTGACTGCATGCGTCAGATAATTTCCTGTAACTGATTTGTGCGGGCTTGCCGGTGTTGTCTATGTATTTCATGTCGGCGGTGATGACTTTGCATTCCAGGGTCGGCGGCTCGGTTAGCGAAAGCACCTTCGCCACGTGTAGTGGCATGCCGTATTGGTAGGGTGTTTGATTCGATGTGGCGGAGGTGTCGTTGGCTTGGGCCTGTGCGGCGTATGAGGTGCAGGCGAGGGTGGCGGTGAGCAGGAAGGGACGAATGTTCATGAGAGGACTCCAGCGTAACGGATAGGCGCCCGGCACGAATCCGGGCGAGCCTGCCGCACTGGGCGTCAGCGGGGGAGAGCTGAGGGTGTGCGGTGATATGGAGTCTCTGACTGTGGCGTTAAGGCCGAGTTAACCGATGTGAACATGAGCTGAGTTATTTACGGTTGCTTTTCCCTTGTCTCGGGCATTTTGTCGTTTGCGATATGAATCATTAGGGTACGGGCTTTGACGTGCTTGAAAAAAATTAATGATAAGGCTGTACTGCTAAATTTCAGTACCCTAACTTATCTGGAAAAAACGAGAGCGGTGGGTGAGTGGCCTTCCACGTTTTTGCGAGTTCTTTTGCTTTTTCTAATTGCTCTTTTGACAGCTTTTTTTCTACTTCCGGCAATACGTCGTTAACGTTGTTTATTACGTTTCCACCACCATCAAGCTCCAGTAGATTCGACAATAGTGCGTATGACTTTACCGGGTCTGATTCGAACCCGTATTTTGGTTCAGCTTCGCCAATATATGACGCGTAACCAAAAACTGCAGATGCATAGCCTGAGGCTGCAGCTTTTTCATTCCATTTTCTAAATGATGACAAATCGGCTTTTTCAATCCTGGTAGCGGCAAATCCCATCATGGCTGGTGGATAACCATTCTCTGCAGCGGCTTTCATCCATTTTTCGATTTCATCTGATCTGCTAGAGGGTAGTAGGAACATGCCTCCCCCCTCTTGATACTTGGTCGCTAAACGAAATTGAGCTAATGCAAAACCTTTTTCTGCGGACATTTCAAGCCATTCATCGTTTCCTGTTATCTCCCATAGTAGGTACATCGACTCAGCGTCACCATGAGATGCCTGATCTGTAGCAAGGTTTTTGGCTTTGTTCATCCAATCTTTAGGGGATTGCTCAGAGGAAGAACAATTGTTCATAGTTACGCACAAATCTTGATCCGCGCCACCGAGCCGAATCATAGAGTAAATATTGCCTTTTTTTGCTGATTCCTCGTAAGCCTTTCGCGCTTCTTGAGTCATGTATCTGTTGTTTTTTCTTATAGATTCTCCCAAATAGTAAAGTGCTTCATCATCACCGCCTTCGGCTGCTATTTGTAATGTTTCAATTGCGGAGATGGCTTTGTGTTGATTGTATAGTTCAATGCCCTTGATTTTTGCCTGAGATTGTTCGTTCGTAAGCGCGTTTGACTGGGCTGATACTAGGCTTAAAAATGTTAACGCAGTGGCCAGCAGTTTCATTGAAGTCTTTGCCTATTCAGTCGTTCATCAAGGGCAGTGGCGATAATTTATCTAGATGGAATTTGGGTGCGGACAACCTAAAAATATACTCAATTACTCAGCTTGTCGGGGAAGAAAGACAGCGGTGGGTGATTGGTTTTCCATTCTTCAGCGACGATTTTTGATTCTTCAATTTGTTCTGGTGTCATCTTTTCAGAAATTTTTTCGATCTTACGGTCGACATAATCTTGCACGCCACCGGCGTCACCGAGTTCTTTTAACAAAGAGAAAATAGCGTAGCCTTTGACTAAATCCAAAGAGTAACCTACTTTATCTGGCGTATGTGAAATGTACGCACCATAGTTACTCATTGCAGCTTGTTCGCCTGTTGCGGCAGCCTTCTCGAGCCAATGTCGAATGCTCGCCATGTCTCCTTGCTTATAAAGCGTCTCTAGATATTGCATCATAGCTTTAGGGTTGCCACCTTCCGCAGAGAGTAGCAGCCATTTTTTGACCGACGCTTCACGTCCTCCAGGAGTAAAGAAGTAACCCTCTCCCTGCCTTTCGCTGATCGCCATCCAATATTGCGCGAGCGGATAGCCTGCATTAGCAGATTTTTCTAACCAATGGTGATCCAGCGTGATTTCGTACATCAAGTATAAAGATTCAGGATCGCCATCATTTGCCTTAGGTAACGTTATTTTTTTTGCCTCTACGAACCATTCTGCTTGAGTTTTTTTTGACGACGGGCAATTTCCCATCGTTGCGCAAAGATCTTTTTTTGCTCGACCCAACTGAATCATTGCGTATATGTTTTTTTTCTCTGCTGCCGATTCATACCAAAATTGGGCTTCGGGAGTCATGTATCCATTTTTCTTTCGAAGAGCTTCGGCAAGATAATACTGTGATTCTATTACGCCGTCTTTTGCCTCTCGCTCTAGCTGTGGAATGGCCGCATCTATTTTCATCTGGTTGTAAAGAATGATTCCGCTTGGTCCACTTTGCTGAGGGACTGCGGATGCATTGGTAAAATTGGCGCTATACGGCGACACTGAAATCAAACCTAAGCTGAACATTAGAATAATCTGATTTAATTTGATTTTTATAAGTCTGTTCATTGGTAGCCTTTTAAATCGGGTGTCGCCCCACTCAGCGAGTAGGTTGGTGATGGGACATAATTTTGTTGACAATAATCAGCCAGATTTGCGCCAAGTAATTTTGCGTGCGATTTATAGTTTTTACGTACTTCAAAAATTGTATCGTCAAAGAGGCTTTGAACGCTTTCCGGCATGAAACTATCCAGTGACATGCGATTTTTGCAATACTCTTGTTCTCCCGCTTACTCCTTTATACCAAACGGAAATGGCCCCTGGTGAGGGTCGGTTCATCACCTTTGCCTTCGGCGAGCTTGTAGTCGCTGCGATGGCGTTCCAGCGCGCGTCGAGAGCAACTTGCCGCGCTCGCGAGTCGTGAAACGGCCGGGGTAATCGTAGTCTTCCAGGTCCGTGGCGAATTCGGATTTGACCGTCCCTAGCTAGATTTTTGCTCAATGCCATTATTTTATCCATCCGATTTTCAGGCATAACGGATCTTGAGTCGTCGGACAAACTTGTTGGGCTAGGATTTATACTTCATTTGGTCCATATAGTCAGGTGCCAAACCTTTTGTTTTATTTAGACTAGGGATGTCGAACTCTCGGATGCGGAAATATTTTGGTATTGGTGCGCCCGTGCCTATAGGAATTTGTTGAATCATGAATTGATCATTTATGTAATACTCAAGTAAGTCTTCAACATCGGGGCTGAGTCCCTTCGGTGATGTGACGAACCATTCATCCAAAAGAGCTTTAACAGAAGCACTGGGGAAGCTGACTTTTAACCTTTGCGCTTCTCGATCAATATCTTCAAGCCAACTCAGTTCGGCGCGAAGGGCTGCCTTGTTTTTTTGCGTTTGTTTAATGGCTCGCTCGCGTTTGGCTACCTCTACTTCGCTCTCGCTGCTAATTCCTAGTGCGCGTGCAATTGGACCATCCTTGTTCAACATAGGGCGTTGGAGGCGCTCTTCCTCATCATCATAAGCTTTATGCTGTCCCCGATATAGTTCCCATAAGTTGCGCAAGCGTTGGATATATAAGCGTCGATGAGCAAGGAATCCTTCAGTAGACAGTTTCTTATTTCCTGCTTTATTCATGTAGTTAGCGCTTGCACCGATGGCGCTGATACCATTTATATGGTCATTCAAAGTGAAAAGCTTGGCGACGCTAGTGTCGGTGCGTTTTATTTCGTCAAGAGTTGGGAACGGTACACCCGCACGGATTGCAGCTTCATACATCTCGTGGAGGCATGCTAAGTGCAGTTCAGTACTATGTGGCACATCTTGTTTACCCAAGCCACCCCCTACGTCATAAGATGTTCCAGGAACCAAGCGCTCCTCCCACCTAGGGGTTAGTGGTCCCGTACCGATCAATCTGGATCGGCGAGCATCTTGGCACTCATGTGCTGCAACGAGGTGTAAAGCTGACTTAACTGGGCCTGGAAGGCACTCTCCGTCGTCGACGACGTTTACGAACGGGATCAAATACTCCATAACAATGGAGTTTTCGCCACTACGGTCGACAGAGTCGAAAAGGCCAACGAAACTTACTTCGAGCTTCGCACCTTTAAAAATGGTCGTCGCTGGATCACATTCCTCGAATAATTTATGAGCGAAAGCGCGAGCTAGTGTGGCCCCATAGTCAAAGCCATAAACAGAAACCGAGATTTTTTTTACAAGCGCTCCGGATTCGCCTTTGATTTTAGTGAGCACGTCTTCCAAAACACTGAATGCGGCTTCTAGCCTCGTATCAACTCCCGTTTTGAAAAAGGTTGCCGTAATTTCGTTGTCGCGCGTGACTGAAAACACATCCAGGGTTGCTGGGGCTGCGGCTTTAGCCAAACTGGACAAAAGACTCCCGGGTTTTAGATTACTGTATGCGCTCTCCCACCATTTTTTTCCCGTAACGACGTCTTTTATCGCGTCAAGCGGGCTATTTTTTATCGTGTCTTCGGGAGTTTTGATAGCGCTGTCTTTGGCCCTGTTTAATGCTCCGTCTAGCCCAGTATTGCTAAGCTGCGCACTACCGCCCAAGGATTCATCAAAAGTTTTCCCTAAGCCGGAAATGTAAAATCTTCGATAGTGTGCCTCCGGCTGAGCTTCTAAGTTTTTAGTATCACCTGGATAAGCTAAAAACAAACGGGCGACATTTGTAAGGCGATTTTCTTTAAGATCTTCGACTAGGTTGCGTCCAAAGCCGTCAAAAAAGAACCCAATGTATAGCGTAGCTTCGCAAGGCAGAACAGATTTTCTCTCGGTTGCATTAAGACAAGTTTTTGCAGAAATTGATTGAGCACGATCAAGGTTTGTCGCGTTCATCATAAACCTCCTTGTTTTTCAATTGGCTGCTGATGGATTGGTATCAAAAGGACTGTCGAGGTTCGGGCTCCACATTATTTGAACAGAGTTATTTTCCAGAAAACGTACATGGAGATATCGATCAGTTCGACGCTGCTCCGGAAGAGTCAAAGTCGTTTCGTGAGTTTCTTGTTTCAAGCCCCTCTTTTCTTGCTCTTCTGTCGTGCTTAGTATCCAAGTTATCTTTACAGTAGGTCCCTTTATCGCTTGGCAGCATGTGATCCCGCCGCTACCCATCGCACTTAAGTTGCCGCCCCAAAAATCGTTCACCCAAAAACTGAAAATTGGTCTTTTCATATAGTTTTCAGAAGTCAACATCGCACCCGGCGTACGAAACTGGTTATAAAGATACGATCCAATGAAAGGCAGCAGTAAAACGAATACCCCGATGACAAGGTTGCGGCGACGCCAGGTTTTTTGCCGTTGAGTATTCATGCTTATGAACATTTACCTAAATTCCTTATCCAGCAATGTATCTTGAATATCCAGAAAGCTATAAGACAGAAAGTTCTGATCAGTATGTTCATCATGAAACTCACGCCGACAACTCTCGCATCACCACACCAAGCGGCAACTTCTCTCCAATTGCCCGTTCTTTCGCCTTCTCCCACATCGGCCAGTTCGACGGAAATTCGCGGTCCATCAATTGCAGGCTGGCAAATAGGGTGACGTCTTCCGGTTCGGTCAAGCCTTCATCGCGGCCAGCGTCCAGCGCTTCTTTCACTTGTTTCAAACGGGCACCGTGACAACTGCTGGTGAAGACCTCAGGCGCTTCTTTTTCCAGTTCAGTGGTGAGGCTGTAGGGTAGAGGATCGATCTCCATGTCCGTCCACAGCTTTCCGTCAAGAAAGATAGGCTCGTATCTTCCGGGCTTTTCAAGGTTGAGTCCCTTCAGACAGTGCCATTGATCTTCTTCTGCTGGCACCCACCACTCCTGCACTGGGCCAAACAGCCACGCATGCCAAGGCAGATCATCGCGTGCGTGCAGCATCGGCACGACTTCTGGCGCGTAGCTACGGATCATCAGGACTTCGCCAGCTTCATTTTTTGCCAGCAACGCATCACTCAGGTGAGCGGCGAGCTTGTCGGCTGGGCAGTCGGTACGAATCCAACTGGCCATCGCGGTGCAGCCGGTGAAGTGTTCGTGAGCGAGAAAGGCCTCGAATTCCATGTGGCTAACGTCGACCAGCCACGGGCCGTAGTTGCGCAGTTCGGCGAATTCCGGTTGCACCATCAACGGCCGTCGTGACGGGTCAACTCTGACGAACTGCAATCGAGCGGGTTCCGGCAACAGGCCGATCTCAACGATCGCGAATATCGACTGAGCGTTCTTTTGCGCTTCGCTCCAGGCTTTCGCTGCGTCACTCTTTGTCATCAATTGGCCCCCGATTGCAGGGCGAGTTTTTCACGCATGGCTTTTTTCAGGCATTCGACGCAGATGCCGGTAGGTGCTTTGAGTTTCGGCGTCACGGCGAGGGATTCCGCCTGCATCATCTGGTTAGCGCGCGTTTGCATCAGGCGTCCGGCGTTATCAATGGCTGCGAGTCCCGGAATGAATGGGGCGAGGATCTGAATGCCGGTGCCGGCTCCCGGACCACCACCCGAATTCACCTTCACCTCAGCGCCGCTAATCGTGACACCACCCGCATCAACCTTCACAAAACTCCCACCAGCCTTGGCGGTGAGTTCCATGCCACCCTCAACCACCACCTTGTCACCAGCGTGATAGTGAATCTCCGTCCCAGCCTCAACAAACTGCCCAGTCCCAACCTTCACATGCTGCGTCACACCCACTGTCAGGTGATCATCCGCGCGCATTTCGCTGATTCGGTCCAGATGGGTGATCCGGTGTTCTTCAACCTTGAACTCGCTCAACACGTTAGCTTCAACGGTGTCATGCCGTTCGTTGCCGACGCGGATTTTCTGGTCGTGTTCGATGTTTTCGTCCCAGTCGCGCTGGGCGTGGATGTAGATCTGTTCGGCGCCTTTTTTGTCTTCGATGCGGAATTCGTTGTAGCCCTTGCCGCCCGGGGAGCTGAGGGTTTTGAAGGTGCTGCGGGTCTTGTTGGCGGGCAGGTCGTAGGGGACGACGTTTTCCTTGTGATACAGGCAGCCAGTGACGAGGGGCTGGTCGGGGTCGCCTTCGAGGAAAGTGACGAGGACTTCCATGCCGATGCGCGGCACGGCAATGCCGCCGTAAGCTGCGCCGGCCCAGCCGCTGGCGACGCGCATCCAGCAGGTGGTTTTATCGTCGGACTGGCCGTCGCGGTCCCAGTGGAATTGCACTTTGATGCGGCCGTATTGGTCGCAGTGGATTTCTTCGCCGGGCGGGCCGGTGACGACGGCGGTCTGGCTGCCGAGGACTTTCGGTTTCGGGTGTTCGAGGGCAGGGCGGTAGTGCGCGTCCCACGGGGTGGCGAGGAAGCTGTTGCGGTAGCCCTGGTGGAAATCGCTCTTGTTATCGGTGATGTCGCTGGTGACGTTTTCGCCGAGCACTTGCGGCTGTTTGCCTTCGTGGAAGACTTCCAGCAGCAGCCACAGGTCGTTCCACTCGGCGCGCGGGTGTTCGGCGAGCGTGAGGAAATGGCCGCTGGTCAGCGTCGGTTCATCACCTTTGCCTTCGGCGAGTTTGTAGTCGCTGCGATGGCGTTCGAGGGCGCGGGTCGAGAGGAACTTGCCGCGCTCGCGGGTGGTGAAACGGCCGGGGTAATCGTAGTCTTCCAGGTCCGGGGCAAATTCGGATTTGACCGCGCCTTCGGGCAGCAGCTTGGGTTTTTCGAAATCGTAGTCGCGACGGCTGACGCGGGTGGTGCGGGTTTCCAGGCGCAGGTTGAAGCGCTTGATCACCGGTTTCTCGGCGGCCATGCCGGAGTCCTGCTGGTAGCTGACCGGCTTCAGTTTGCGGAATACGGTCTGGTCGTCGCCGAACACCAGTTTGTGGCCGCTGCTGCTGTGCTGGAAGTGGAAGTGAATGCCTTCTTCTTCGCACAGGCGCTGGATGAAATGCAGGTCGGACTCGTCGTATTGCACGCAATACTCACGCTCCGGGTACTCGGCGCCGAGCTGGAAGCTGTAGGCGTCAGAGAGAATGCCGCGATCTTCCAACACCTGGGCGATGATTTTCGGCACCGTCAGTTGCTGGAAGATCTGCTGATCATGGTTGTGCTGCAGATAGGCCAGTTGCGGCATCAGGCTGATGCTGTAGCGGGTCAGGGTCTTGCCGGAGTCGCCCTGCTCGATGCGATAGACCTGGCCGTGAATCTTGCCTTCTCCGGTGGCGCCGAACGTCAGGCACGCGCGCTTGTGCAGTAGCTCTTCGAGCTTCAGGTCGGGGCGGGCGCTGACCAGTTCGAGGTCGAAACGGAACGGTTCGTTGAGGGCTTCGCGACCGCTGAAGCTGAGGACTTGCAGGTCGGCGTTGGCGTCTTCGATCGAGAGGGTGATGTGGGTTGCATTGGCGTCCAGCATGCCTTGAATTCCGTCCGTTGAATAAGCAGGTGATGGATGTTGCAGGATTAGACGGCCTCATTCAAGGCGCAAATGGCGTAGGTGTGGCGCGTCAGTGCCATAGGGAAAACCCTTAGGAGGGCGGTTTGGGTCAGTGAAATCGGGCCTTTCATAGACTTTGATGGTGTTTGAGAGATTGCCATCGCGGGCAAGCCCGCTCCCACAGGTTTCTCGGGTGTACACAAAATCGGCGTTCACTAAGGTCTTGTGGGAGCGAGCCTGCTCGCGAAGGGCTTCTACAACCAATGCCAGAACCGGCTCCAGAACCCGCGATTGAGGTCTTCCTTGCAGCCGGCATACTGCTGCGCATACAGATCCGAACGGTTCTGCACCTTGCGCGCGGTCGGCGGTAGCCAGGCTTTGCTCGCGTAGGTCTTGTTGCGGAAGCCGCCCCAACCTTCGTGGTAGTTCAGGTACTGGTTATAGGCGTCGTATTTGTACACGCCGTTGATCGAGGTGGTCTTGTCCATGTACCAGCCGACGAAGTCGATGGCGTCGTCGAAGTCTTCGCGATCGGCCCAGTTGCGGCCGGTGCTTTTCTGGTAGTCGGCCCAGACTTCATCCTTGGCCTGCGCATAACCGGAAGCGGTTGAGACGCGGCCCCAAGGAATCACCCAGAGCAGGTATTTGCGCGGCGTCTTGGCGTCGTAGCGGTAGCCGGATTCCTGATACATGATCGCGAACGGCACCTGGATCGGCACGCCCCAGCGTTTCTGCGTGACTTGCGCAGCGTCGTACCAATCGCTTTTCTCGCGGAAGATTGCGCAGATGTCTTCCGGGGAGCGGGGCGGCGAGGTGCCGCAACCGCTCAGCAGGGTGGCCATGGTCAGGAGGGCGAGGATGTGCCTGTGATTCAAAAGCTGTTTTCCGTCGTGCGCAAAAAGGCCGACAGTCTACGCGCTCAGCTCAATTGATGACGATAGGGCAGATCCGGACCGGTTTTGCTGCAGGTCAGTGCGGCGGCTTGTACGGCGAACCTGAGCATGCCGTCGATTTGCTCTCGACTGAGCTGCTGGACGCCTTCGACCGAGTCCAGCGAATGTTCGGTCAGCCAGGTGATCAGCGCGGCCTGGAAGGTGTCGCCGGCGCCTACCGTATCGGCGATCTGAACCTGATTGGCCGGCACCGACCACGAGCCATGGGTGCGACTGAACACCGTTGCGCCGTCGCCACCGCGTGTCAGGAACACGATCTGGCAGCGATGCTCGAGCCAGCTTTCAATAACATGCTGCGGATCCTGCTCGGGATAGAGCAGGCTCAGGTCTTCGTCGCTGACTTTGATCAGATCAGCCAGTCGTACCAGCGTGGCGATGCGTTCGCGCCATAGCTCGATGTTCGGCTCGGGATTGAGGCGCACGTTGGGGTCGAGGCTGATCAGGCGTTTGCCGCTTTCGCGTTGGACCAGTTTCAGCAACGTGTCGCCAATCGGCTGCACCACCAGCGAAAACGAGCCGATGTGCAGGCCGCGCACCTCGTCGCCAAGTGTCGGCAGATGCGCCTCGCTCAGTTGCCGGTCGGCACAGCCTTCGCCACGGAAGCTGTAGTGCGGTGAGCCATTGGCGCCTACCGCGACCATCGCCAGGGTGGTCGGCGCGGCGAAATCCACCAGGTATTCCGGGCGCACGCCTTCGTCCTGCAGCACTTGCTGCAAACGTCGGCCGAGGTAGTCGGTGGACAACCCGCCGAACAGCGCCGAGTCCACGCCCAAACGCCGCAAACCTACGGCAACGTTGAACGGCGAGCCGCCGGCAATCGCCTTGAAATTGACTTTCGAGGCCAGACCGCTGGCGTCGTTTTCGCTGAAAAAATCAAACAGGGCTTCGCCACACACCAGGTACATAGTTGTTTGCTCGTTATAGGGTTGCGACATGCTGTTGATAGCGTTCGTAGGCCTGCTGGAACGCCGCGACATTGGCGGCGATCGGCAGGGTTTCACTGCGCGCGTCGAGTTTGACGCAGCGTTCGCACAGATCGGCCAGGGACACATCATCGCCGTTCGAGCGCGACGCGCACCACGCTGCCTGAATCGCCGCGCCCAGTGCGGCGGCTTCGCTTTGTTCTGTGCAGATCACCGGGGCGTTCATGATGTCGGCGACGACCTGCCGCCACACCGCGCTCTTCGAGCCGCCGCCGATCAGGCAGATGCGCAGGCTTTGTAAACCATTCTGGCGAAGCAAATCCAGCCCGTAACGCAAACCGAAGGTGGTGCCTTCGACGGCCGCGCGGCACAGATTGGCCTGGGTCAGATTGTCCATCGTCAGCCCGTGCAGGCTGCCGGTAGCGTGGGGCAGGGCGGGAACGCGCTCACCGTTGAGGAACGGCAGCATACTCACGCCTTCGGCGCCGATCGGCGACTGCGCGACCAGTTGGTTGAAGGTCGGCAGATCGAGCCTGAACAGTTCGCGAATCGCACCGGTGGCGTTGGTCAAATTCATGGTGCAGATCAGCGGCAGCCAGCCGCCGCTGGAGGAACAGAACGTGGCAACCGAGGCATCGGCGCTGACGTTCGGCTCCTCCGAATAGGCGTAGACCGTGCCGGACGAACCGAGGCTCATGGTGATCGCGCCGGGCTGAATATTGCCGGTACCAATGGCGCCCATCATGTTGTCGCCACCGCCGCTCGAGACCACCGCGTTGGGGTTGATGCCGAGTTGCTCGGCGATTGCCGGGAGGAGGGTGCCGACGGCGGCGTGCGCGTCGATCAGCTCCGGCAGCGCGGCTTGCAAACGGCCGCTGGCGTCGATGTCGCGCAGGATCTGCACATCCCATTGCCGCGTGCGCACGTTGAAATAGCCGGTACCGGAAGCGTCGCCGTATTCGCTGCAGGCGCGGCCGGTGAGCCAGTAATTGAGGTAGTCGTGAGGCAACAGAATCCGCGCGATGCGTGAGAACACATTGGGATGCTGCTCTTTGGTCCAGAGCAGTTTCGACACCGTGTAGCCCGGCGCAATGACCACGCCGAGGCGTTCCAGCGAACCTTGCTCGCCGCCCATTTGCGCGAGCAAGCGCTCGTTTTCCGGCGTGGTTTCGGTGTCGCACCAGAGCTTGGCCGGGCGCAGCACTGCGCCTTGCTCATCGAGCAGGACCAAACCGTGTTGCTGGCCGGAGACGCCAACGCCGAGGATCGCCTGGCCGTCGACGTTCGCCGCTTGCAAGGCCTGGCGGGTGGCGCTGACGAACGCGTCGAGCCATTGCTGAACGTCTTGTTCGCGGCGGCCGTTGGCGCCACTGATCATCGTGTGTGGCGCCGCGCCCAGACCGAGCACCTGGCCGCTGCCGGCATCGAGGATGATCGCTTTGGTGCCTTGGGTGCCGCAGTCGATACCCAGGAAGAGCTTTGTTGTTGTCATGTATGGGCCTGTCAGATTGCGCTGAAGATCAAGAGCTACCCCCTCACCCCAGCCCTCTCCCCCATGGGGGCGAGGGGGAAAGGGAGCAGATTTTCATGCCTTTCACACTCTGTATTCGACTCGGAATTTCAGGTCGATGAATAACGGAAGAACCACGCGGTCGGTTCCCTCTCCCTCCGGGAGAGGGCTAGGGTGAGGGGCTTTTCAGCCGAGCACCCGTTCCAGAGTCCGCGAAACTCCAACCTCGCGCAGACTCTGGCAGCACCACTCGAACGCCGCAACAAACTCCGCCGACTTCGGTATCGCTGTGCCGAAAATCTCTTCAACACCCAGCAACCGCTCCGTGATCAACCCATCGTCCGCCACCAGCCCCTGGCAAAACGCCGCTCGCGGATCCGGAATCGAATACGTATCGCCATTCTCATCCACGCCCTTCAAATACAGCGCCCACGCCGCCACGACCAGCGCTGCACGTTTGGTCTCGCGGCCATCGGCGATCAGGCGATTGATCGTCGGCACGGTGAACTTGGGAAATTTCGACGAGCCATCCGAACACACACGCTCCAGTTGATCGGCAATCGCCTGATTGGAAAACCGCGCGACCAGCGTGTCCTTGTATTCGCTCAAATCAATGCCCGGTACCGGGGCCAACTGCGGCGTGACATCCAGATCCATATAAGCGCGCATGTAACGCACGAACAGCGGATCGTTCATGGTCTCGTGGACGAAGCGATAGCCCTTGAGGAAGCCCAGATAAGTGAGCGCCAGGTGACTGCCGTTGAGCAGTTTGATTTTCATCTCTTCGTACGGTGATACGTCGTCGGTGAACTGCACGCCGACCTTTTCCCACGCCGGGCGGCCGTTGACGAATTTGTCCTCCAGCACCCACTGCACAAACGGTTCGCAGACCACCGGCCAGGCATCGTCGACGCCGTGTTTGTCGGCCAGTTGCAGGCGATGCGCGGTGCTGGTCATCGGTGTGATGCGATCGACCATGGCGTTGGGGAAACTGACGTTCTGGTCGATCCAGTCGCGCAGATCCGGATCACGCAGGGCGGCGAAAGCCAGCAGCGCCTTACGGGCGACGGCGCCGTTGTGGGGCAGGTTATCGCAGGACATCACAGTAAATGCCGGAACGCCCGCCGCACGCCGTTTGGCCAACGCGGCGCAGAGGAAACCGAACACGGTGCCCGGCGCCTCGGGATGGGCCAAGTCGTGTTGAATCTGCGGCAGATGCGCCATGAACTCGCCGTTGCTGTCGTCGATGCAGTAGCCGCCCTCGGTGATGGTCAGCGAGACGATGCGGATCTGTGGTCCGGCGAGTTTGTCGATCAGCGTTTGCGCGCCATCTTCGGCCAGCAGCATGTCGCGGATTGCGCCGATGACGCGCACTTCGGTGTCATCGCTGTCGCCCAGTTCAAACAAAGTGAACAGGTAATCCTGCTCGCGCAGATCATCGCGAGCGCGGCGATCTTCCGGGCGCAGGCCGACGCCGCAGATTGCCCAGTCCAGTGCTTCGCCAGTGTTCATCAAGGCATCGGTGTAATACGCCTGATGCGCACGATGGAAACCACCGACGCCGATGTGGGCGATGCCCTGGCGCGTGTCGCTCAGGTTGTAGCCCGGCAGTTGCACTTCGGCGGCGAGGCGGTTGAGGTTCTGTTGGTTGAGTTTCATCGGATAGTCTCGAAATCAGGCGGCAGCGCGCAGTGGGCGGGTCAGCGCCACACCTTCAGCGTCGAACAGGTGGCAGTGAGTCGGGTCCAGACGCAGGCTCAATTGCTCGCCATAACGGCTGGCCAGATCGCCGCGCACGCGCATGGTCAGGGCTTCACCAGCGCTGGTGGTCACGTGGCAGAAGGTGTCGCTGCCGAGGCGTTCGCTGACGTCGGCAGTCACCTGGAACGTGCAATCGCCGGGTTGCGCCAGCTCCAGATGTTCCGGGCGAATGCCCAACGTGACTGCGCTGCCGACACTGAGGCTGGCAGCGTTGAACGGCAGGGTGATGCGCGTGCCGGCGTCCAGCGAAACTTCACAGCTCGGGCCGTCGATGCGGGCAATCTTGCCTTTGAGGAAACCCATTTTCGGCGTGCCGAGAAAGCCTGCGACAAACAGGTTGGCCGGGTTGTGATACAGGTCCAGCGGCGAGCCGACCTGTTCGATCCTGCCGCCATTGAGCACCACGACTTTATCGGCCATGGTCATCGCTTCGACCTGATCGTGGGTCACGTAGATCATCGTCGCTTGCAGGTCTTTGTGCAGGCGCAGCAGCTCCAGACGCATCTGCACGCGCAACGCCGCGTCGAGGTTGGACAGCGGTTCATCGAAGAGGAAAATCTTCGGGTTGCGCACGATGGCACGGCCGATCGCCACGC
This sequence comes from Pseudomonas sp. 2957, assembly GCF_031456345.1. Classification (NCBI taxonomy): domain Bacteria; kingdom Pseudomonadati; phylum Pseudomonadota; class Gammaproteobacteria; order Pseudomonadales; family Pseudomonadaceae; genus Pseudomonas; species Pseudomonas sp. 2957. The sequence goes on along the minus strand of NZ_JAVDUL010000002.1, from coordinate 303,599 downwards.
GCTGGCGCTGGCCGCCGGAGAGCTGTTTCGGCTTGCGCTCGAGCATCGGCCCGAGTTCAAGAATACGTGCCGCTTCGCCGACCTTGCGCTCGACTTCGGCTTTCGGCACGCCGGCCAGATCGAGGGCGAACGACATGTTCTTTTTCACCGTCATGTGCGGGTAAAGCGCGTAGGTCTGGAACACCATCGCCAGATCACGCTTGGCCGGGCTGACTTCAGTGATATCGCGGCCATCGAGTTCGATGGTGCCGCCGCTGACCTCTTCAAGGCCGGCGATCAGGCGCAGCAGGGTGGATTTGCCGCAGCCCGACGGGCCGACGAAGACTACGAATTCCTTGTCGTTCACTTCCAGGTCAATGCCCTTGATGATGGAAAAACCTTCGAAGCCTTTTTGCAGATTCTTGATTTTCAGGTTGGCCATGAGATGGGCCTCCGCAATTTATTATTGGGTTAAACCAGATCGGCTTTTCTGTGGGAGCGAGCCTGCTCGCGAAGGGGCCGTGTCAGTCGACATCAGGGTTGAATGACACTCCGCTTTCGCGAGCAGGCTCGCTCCCACAGGGGATAGGGTTGGATTCGGGATGTTCATTTCACGGCACCGAAGGAGAGGCCGCGTACCAGTTGCTTCTGGCTGATCCAGCCAAAGATCAGAATCGGCGCACAGGCCAGGGTCGAGACCGCCGACAACTTGGCCCAGAACAATCCTTCGGGACTTGAATACGAGGCGATCAATGCGGTCAGTGGTGCAGCATTCGAAGAGGTCAGGTTCAGCGACCAGAACGCCTCGTTCCAGCACAGGATCAGCGATAGCAGTACGGTCGAGGCGAGGCCGCCCTTGGCGATCGGCAGCAGCACGCGGACCATCTCCTGCCACAGCGTCGCACCGTCGAGGCGGGCGGCTTCGAGGATGTCCTTGGGGATGTCCTTGAAGTAGGTGTAAACCATCCAGACCACGATCGGCAGGTTGATCAGCGTGTAGATCACGATCAGCGCGATGCGCGTGTCGAGCAGGCCGAAACTCTTGGCCAGCAGGTAGATCGGCATCAGCACGCCCACCGGCGGCAGCATCTTGGTCGAGAGCATCCACAGCAGCGTGCCTTTGGTGCGCTGGGTTTCGTAGAACGCCATCGAGTAGGCCGCCGGCACCGCGATCAACAGGCACAGGGCGGTGGCGCTGAACGAGATCACCACCGAGTTCCAGGCGAAGCTGAAGTAATCGCTGCGCTCGTTGATGTGCAGGTAGTTCTCCAGCGTTGGCGTGAAGATGAACTGCGGCGGCGTGGCGAAAGCGTCGATTTCGCTCTTGAAACTGGTCATCACCATCCAGAAGATCGGGAAGAAAATCACGATCGCGATGGCCCAGGCCAGCGTGCCGAGCAGCAGGCTTTGCAGGCGACGGGATTGTTGGAGCGTCATGGCAGGCCTCACGCTTTGTCAGTCAGGTTTTTGCCGATCATTCGCACCAGAATGATCGCGGCGATGTTGGCGATGACCACGGCAATCAAACCGCCGGCCGAAGCCATGCCGACGTCGAACTGCACCAGCGCCTGGTTGTAGATCAGGTAGGCGAGGTTGGTCGAGGCGTAGCCGGGGCCACCGTTGGTGGTGGTGAAGATTTCGGCGAACACCGAGAGCAGGAAGATCGTTTCGATCATCACTACCACAGCGATCGGCCGCGCCAGGTGCGGCAGGGTCAAGTGCCAGAAAATCGCGATCGGGCCGGCACCGTCCAGGCGTGCAGCTTCTTTCTGTTCCTGATCCAGCGATTGCATCGCGGTCATCAGAATCAGGATCGCGAAGGGCAGCCATTGCCACGAAACAATGATGATGATCGACAGCAGCGGGTAGTGCGCCAGCCAGTCCACCGGTTGCGCACCGAACAGCTTCCAGATGTAGGCGAGGATCCCCGAGACCGGGTGGAAAATCAGATTCTTCCAGATCAACGCGCCGACGGTGGGCATGATGAAAAACGGCGAGATCAGCATGACTCGCACCAGGCCGCGCCCAAGGAATTCGCTGGCCTCCAGCAACGCGCTGATCAATACGCCGAAGACCACGCTGATCAGCAGCACACTGCCAACCAGCAGCAATGTATTGGTCGCACCGGGCATGAAACCCGAATCAGTGAGGAAATAGGTGAAGTTCTCCAGCCCGACGAATTCATTCTCGCCGGGGTAGAGCAGGTTGTAGCGGATCATCGAAAAGTACAGGGTCATGCCCAGCGGCACGATCATCCACAGCAGCAACAGCGCCACCGAAGGACTGACCAGAAACCAGCCGGGATTGCGCACGCGCAGCTTGCGCTGCGGTGGCGACAGGTCGATGTGGGCTTTGGCAGTTGAAGTATTCATGGCATTCACAACCGAGTCATACAGACCTATGGAGATCCCCATGTGGGAGCGAGCCTGCTCGCGAAAGCGCCGGATCAGTGTCATGTGTGTTGGCTGACACGACGCCTTCGCGAGCAGGCTCGCTCCCACAAGAGGCAGGAGCAAGGCATTCAGCGGTTACTTGGGATAACCCGCTCGCTTCATCTCGCGTTCCGTGGTCTGCTGCGCCGCCGCCAGCGCCTGATCCACCGTGGTCTGGCCGATCAGGGCTGCCGAGAACAGCTTGCCGACCTGGGTGCCGACTGCCTGGAATTCAGGAATGGTCACTAGTTGAATACCAATGTACGGCACCGGTTTCAGCGTCGGTTTGCTCGGGTCAGCGGCTTTCAGCGATTCCAGCGTCACTTTGGCAAACGGCGCGGCGTTCATGTAAGCATCGCTGTAGGTCGAAGCGCGGGTGCCCGGCGGCACGTTGGCGATGCCATCGGTCTTGGCAACCAGTTCGCCGTACTCTTTGGACGTGGCCCAGGCGCTGAAGGTTTTTGCTGCGTCCTTGGCCTTGGAGCTGGTCGGAATCGCCAGCGCCCACGAATACAGCCACGCCGAGCCTTTATCCGTGACTTGATGCGGAGCGAAGGTGAAACCGACGTGATCGGCGACCTTGCTCTGGGTCTTGTCGGTGACAAACGAGCCGGCGACGCTGGCGTCGACCCAGATCGCACATTTGCCGCTGTTGAACAGGGCGAGGTTTTCATTGAAACCGTTGCTGGATGCGCCCGGCGGGCCGGATTTCTTCATGGTGTTGACGTAGAAATTCAGCGCATTTTTCCATTCGGGGCCGCTGAATTCCGGTTTCCATTGCTCATCGAACCAGCGTGCGCCATAAGCATTGGCGACCGTGGTGACCAGCGCCATGTTCTCGCCCCAGCCGGCCTTGCCGCGCAGGCAGATGCCGTACTGCTCTTTGTCTTTGTGGGTGAGCTTTTCCGCAAACCCGGCGATCTCTTCCCAGGTCGGCCGCTCCGGCATGGTCAGCCCGGCTTCCTTGAACAGGTCGGTGCGGTAATAGGTGATCGAACTCTCCGCGTAAAACGGCAGCGCATACAGCGAACCCTTCACCGACAGGCCTTCGCGCACCGACGGAAAGACATCGTCGAGGGCGTAACTGGCCGGCAGGTCCTTCATCGGCTCCAGCCAACCCTTGCCGCCCCAGAGTGCGGCTTCGTACATGCCGATGGTCAACACGTCGAACTGGCCGCCCTGAGTGGCGATGTCGGTGGTCAGGCGCTGACGCAGGACGTTTTCTTCCAGCACCACCCAATTGAGCTTGATGTCCGGATGCTCGCTCTCGAAGGTTTTCGAGAGTTTCTGCATGCGGATCATGTCGCTGTTGTTGACGGTGGCGATGGTCAGGGTCTGGGCGCCAAGGCTGACGCTGCTGAGGGTCATGCAGGTGAGAGCGAGCAGAGCTTTTGCAGTGGGTTGCATCGTGCACTCCTTTTCTGGCACCCGACGGGGCAGAAGGACAGTTATTGTTTTTGTGTCTTCCGAATGCAGGAAGAATCTGCGCTGATTACAGCCTTCCAAGGCGGAGCTGACAAATCATCCCTAGCACTTTTGTTGATACTTTTTTGCACTGGGGTTTGGGCAGGGGAACGCAGGGAAGGGGTTTTGCGCGAGGGGGCGTTAGCGAATGCGTACAGATTTCGCCAGCCGGGGCACGGTTTTTTTTGGGAGCGAGCCTGCTCGCGAAGATGGTGTGTCAGCCACAGGATTTTTCACTGACAGACCGCTTTCGCGAGCAGGCTCGCTCCCACAGGTGGCGTGTCGTCAGAGATGGTTCTGTTCAGTCAGTCGCTGCACCGCCAGCCGTCGATAGTGCGACGGCGTCATGCCCTTGAGTTGCTGGAAGCGTCGATTGAAGTTGGAAATATTGTTGAAGCCCGACTCGAAGCACACCTCGGTCACCGGTTTGTCGCCGTCGGCCAGCAGCTCACAGGATTTGCTGATGCGCAGGCGATTGACGAATTCGATGAAGTTGCGCCCGGTGGCCTGCTTGAATACCCGGCTGAAATAGGTCGGTGTCATGCCCAGGTGCTCGGCCACTTCTTCCAGTGAGATGTCCCGCGCGTAGTGGCTGAAGATGTAATCGACCGCGCGGTTGGTGCGGTCGATGTTGTGTTCGTCGGCCAGTTGCGGCGTGGTGGCACCGGACAACAATTGGAAGTCATCACTGGCCGCGAGCAATTCCATCAGAATGAAAAAGTGCCCGAGGCGAGTGATGCCGGTGCTGTCGGCGATCCGCTGCATCAGTGTCATGGCCTGACGGATCGTGCGCTTGCAACGAAATTCGATGCCGTACTGCGCACGCTCAAGCAGTGGCGCCAGGGATTTCAGCTCAGCGAACACCTGGTGCCCGCTCTCGAACAATTCGTCGGTGAAGTTGACCAGCATGTCGCGCTTCTCCACCACTTCATCCTCGGCGACCTGGCTGATCCAGTTGTGCGGCAGGTTGGGACCGGTCAAAAACAAAGTCTCTGGATAGAAGTTGCCGATGTAATCGCCGATGAACACCTTGCCGCAGCTGGCCACGATCAGGTGCAGCTCGTACTCCTTGTGGAAATGCCAGCGCACCAGCGGGCAGGGGAAGCCGTGCTGGCGGTAGATGATGGACAAACCGTTATGGTCGTCCATCAACTCGTAGGAAGGGTCGGTCACGCGAGCGGTTCGGGTCATGACGGGGCACTTTTTTATTATCGCTGCGCGATCATGCCTCGTTTTTTGCCATTTGTGCCACTTCCGACCGGCCGTCCTTGGTTACCGCTCAGCTGAGCTTGTCGCGTGCCTTTTGCAGGTTGGCCATTTGGCAGAAACGCACGATGTTGGAATTTTTGATGAAGTCGAAATTGATAATGTTGCACTTGCGCGCCCAATCGGATTTTTCCGGGTCGAACCACTCGTCAAGACTGTCGAGGATCCGCTGTGGGCCGCCGAGTGTGTAACTGGTTGCCGACAGCGACCATGGGCGAAGCGTACTGACAGGTGTGCTCAGTACGTTGTCTATATAGCCATAAAGATCCGAGGTGCTGACCTGTGATTTGCCGATCCACTTGTGATTGATTGGTCTGTAGAAACGAAAGTCTTCGCTTTCCCAGGTCATCGGCGCGGCCACCATGATGCGTTGCAATGGATTGATGGCTTTGAGTTCGCCGATTGTCAGGTGCAGATTGTCGGTGGGAATAATCCGTTCCCCGAGGTGCTCCAGCAAAGCTGTTTTGAACTCCTCATGGTTGAATGGATCTGTAGCGTTGGAAAGTTCATGGAAGTCCAGAACGATAAACTCGTTCGGGCTTCTTTCATAAAACCCCTTAAGGTCCCTGATCAGGTCTTCAAGCGTTCGCGAAGAGTTGAATCCATTGTGATGGAAACGAAACTTCGCCAGTTGTTTCGCCTTGCTGTTGTAAACAAGGCGTACATCAAGTGCGCGAGCGCCGCGATTCAACTGCGAATAAAACGAAACGTCTTGGCAGGCAAGCCAGTTTTTCCCGGGAATCAGGGCGTAAGACGCTTCCCAGTCACAACCGGCGTTATGCGCGCCGGGCAGGGTCATTTCAAATAACGAAAGATTATCGATTTGTGGTGAATAAGCCATCCATTGATGGGTTGGTATATCGTCGAAGTTTTCCATGTTGCACATCCTGCGAAGTGGTTAGTAAGTTGCGCGCAGGATGTTTATAAGCATGTTCGTGTTATTGCGAAAGTTGGCTTTTAATGCAAGTCATGTAATTGATGTAATCAGCGCTCTGTTGGGCTCAACTGGTTTTTGGCTTCGATCCATTGAGCCATGTATTGAGTGCTTTTGAGTGTGTGATGTCGCAACATGGCGCCGGTGAAGTTGTCGTTTCTAAGTTGTGCCAAGTGTTGTCGGCAATCATCTATCCGGTTGATCAGACGCGGGCCATGTACGCTGCGCTGATAACGCTGCTGCAAAAGTGCCGAAGCCTGAATCTGCGCCTGCTGCCAGCGCGCCGGATTTTCGTACAGTTGCACCGCCTGTTCGGCAAAGGTGTTTGCGTCGAGGGCGACGGCTCCCGGCCACGGAGCGTCGCCGTGCATGGCTTCGGCGCCGATCGGTGTGGTCACACTCGGCGTGCCACAGAGCATGGCATCGAGCAGTTTGCCCTTGATTCCCGCGCCGAAGCGCAATGGCGCAAGGCAGACTCGCGCTGCCGACATCACTTCAAGTGCATCTTCGGCCCAGTCCATGATGTGAAAGCCTTGGGCCGGGTTGTGCAGTGCGGTGGCTTTGGGCGGCGTATAGGCGCCATAGATATGCAGTTGCGCGCGAGGCAAGCGCGCGCGGATCAGCGGCCAGAGGGTGGTCTTCATCCAGAGCACGGCATCCCAGTTCGGCGCGTGACGGAAGTTGCCAATGCTGAGGAAATGCTCCCGCTCTTCGAAACCTGGCGGGGCGGTGTCCGGAAGATCAATCATCAACGGACACCAATGCAGGATTTGCCGAGGCAGGCCAAATTCCTCCACCAGCAGGTCGATCTCGACTTCGGAAATCATCAGGTTCAAGTCGCACCGATACAGCGCAGCGATTTCCCGTTTGGCCAGATCGGTGCCGGCCATCAGCTGGAATTCTTCGTGCAATGCCGGTGCAAACAGCCCGGTGAAATCAGTCTGCTCGTCGTTGCTTTTCAGCCGGTCCTTCAGGCGCTGATGACGCGCATGCCGCAGGCTTTGCAGGTCGGAAGTTTCCAGGAGGCGCAGGGCGCCCGGGCAGTGTTTCTCCACCCGCCAGCCAAACTGTTCTTCCATCATGAACTGATCGAACAGCACGATATCCGGCGCCAACTCGCTGATGAACACGTCGAAACTGCTGTTGTTGAGCTCGATCGATACTTCGCGAATGCCCAGCGCCGTCAGATCAGCTTTGTGTTCACCCGGGCCGGCCGGGCTGCTGAACGTGATGTCCCATCCCTGATCGAGAAATGTCTCGAGGATCTGCATGACATGCCCGCTGGCCGCCGATGAGCGCGGTTCTGGCCAGACGTAGCCGATGACCAGAACTTTGGTGGTACGCGAATGGCTCACGACTGATCCTCTGACCCATGGAAGAAAAAAGGGCGCAATTAAACCACAGCGAAGTGATTGAAATGCACCCTGTCCACCGACCAGCCGTTTCAGCGTTTAAATGACCGGTTTGGCGAGGTTGAGCAGCAGCGGCCCTTGTAGAAACTTGCCTGCAGCGGTGTTGCGCACGGCATCGTCGATGGTCTTCACATTGAAGCTCAATATGGCCGGACGCGTTTGTGCTTGATCGAGCAGCGATACCGCAAGCATGTATGACTCAGCGTTGGCCAGCGCCGGATGGTCCTGGACCAGTTTCGGCAGACTGGTTTTTACCTGGTTGAACTCGACGAATCCCGGTCGGTGCGCCAGAGCGTGATGTGGATTGATCAGGTTGTCCGGATGCGCCTTGCGCGCGTCCCGAGCCAGCTCCAGCAGTCCGACCGCATCGAACTCCGCCTGATGCAACTCCGGGTAGACCTTGCCGTAGTACAGGTCGAGGGTGTCCGGGCCACCGTGGGACATTTCGTGAATCAGCACGTCGGCGACGCTGCCGTCGTCGTAACGCGACAACTTGTAAAACTCATCGAGATTGTCCGGGTAGATCGACAGAAACCGGCCTGCGGACTCATCGATTTTTTCGCCTGTGCGCAGCGCTGTCTGCCAGCGCTTATAGGCCGGTGGCGAAAGCGAGGCGATCACGCCGGGTTGATGCGGGCGGAACGTCACATTGCTGAAACTGATCGACTCGAGATCCTTGCGCATCGCGCTGAGATGTTTCGACACGTGCTGTGCCACTTCATCGGAATCGTTACCGAACACATGCTTGAGCACCGCGCGAATGTCGTCGTTGGAAGACGGTTGCGACAGCGCGTTGATGGAGTTGTCCAGCTTGGTCCGGGCGCGGGGAATGGCTTTTTTCAGATAACCGCGGGTGTAACTGAATGGCTTGAAGCGGCCGAACAGGCGCTTCAACGGGGCGAAGTTACCCAGGTCGAGCAGTTTCAGGCGCGGGCCCCAGGCACCGCCGGTGCGGATGCTCAGCGCATGCCAATCCTGGTTGCGTTCCAGCACTGCGATGTCGATCGCCTCGCCAAGCGCGTCGGCGCCTCGCCAGGTCGCCTGACGCACATCGCCGGTGTGGGAGAGCCTGATCCAGTCCCGACTCTCGACGCCATGGATCAACCTTTTCAATTGCACGCTGGCGGTGTGCGCGGTGTCGAGCGCGGTTTCACCGGCAAAGACCACGCCGCGTTTGACCAGACGAAAACCTTTGCGGGCGAGGGCGGGCAAACCGTCGAGCGGGTTGATCAGCGACACGGCCGCTCGGGCCACGGCTTTGGCGACTTTCAGCAGTTTGAGGGTGGTTGACCCGGTCTTGGCGATGATGCTCGCTGCCGACGCGCCAAGACCGACCAGCAGGCCGATGACCGACAGGCCATCCAGAATGCAGCCACCAATGCCTTCGGCGACACGGTCGGTGCGTCCGGAACGAATGTCTTCAATGCACTGTTTGAACGGCACGATGACGTTGATTGCCAGATTCTCGACGATCTCCCTGGTGTCACGCCATTCTTCCAGGCCGTTGCGCACATCCAGTGCGGCATACAACTCTTCGCGGCGGGCGACAGGATGGTTATCCAGTACGCATTGGGCGATCTCATCCAGTTGCGCAGAAAAGAACAGCGGAACCGCGCGCACATCAGTCTCTTGCAGTTGCAACTGCCAGAGCTTCTCCACCACTACTTTGGAAGTCATGCCCTGGCGTGGTTCGCTGCCTTCGCGGTAGGCGGCGTAATCGAGGGGCCACTCGCTGGCTTTGTTCTTGTCTTGAAAATCGTACTTGCTGCCAGTGTATGAAAGGGTCGGCCGTTGATGAATGAGGCCGGTGTCTTGCAGCTTGAGCGCCAGATCCGGACGCTCGTAGCAGACGCCGCGCAGCGTGAACAATTCGTAAGCACGCAGCCGATCACCGTTGTCGCAGCAAAGAATAATCCCGTAACGCCCATTGGCCTCATCTCGCTGGATTTGCGTTTCTTGCTGCGTATTCAGTGGATTGACTTCCTTCCTGACGGTGTAGAAGGTCATTTGGCCGCTGGTCAAGGCCTGACGATCATGCTCTGGCATCTGCGTGATCGCCATTTTGATCAGGGACGATAGACCCTCGCGCACGTTCCGGTAGTAACGATCAAACGCCTGGTCAAACAGTTGCGACGGCGATTGCAGTTCGGCCAGGCGGGTGAAGGCATCGGCCGGGGGGTGGAAGTTGTCGCGGGTCTTGAATTTGTCCGAAAGTTGTCCGTCTTCAACCAGATCGCCGGAAAGATACAGATCGAGAATCGACAGGCGTAGGCGCAACAGGCCGTTGATCGCGTATTGGTTGTTGTCAGTGGCGCTGGCGAGGAAATTCCAGAACTCGGTAAGAATCCCCGCCGGATGCGCAGCCTTCAACCCTTCGAGCCAGCTACGTTCGCCGAAACTGTCCAGGTACTTTATTTCGAAGGCCGGCTGTTCGAGATAGGCGCCGGCGGGCATCACTTGCTCCAGCGCACGCAAAGCGATTTTGCGCCGGTCCGGTGGCGCGGTGGACAAGCCTGTTTCAGACTGGGCCAGAGCCTCCATGTAACGCGAGAAATACGCGCTGGCCTTGATCACCGTGGTCTTGTCGTAGTCTTTGTCGCTGCGGTAAGGGATGACTCCGTTGAGTACCGCCCAGTCCACCACCGCCGGGATCGCCGCCGCTTCGTACAACTTGTCGAGCTCACCGGAAACCGGGGTCAGCTCGGAAAACGCCTTGAGTTGTGCAAACGTCATTGCACGCGAGCTGCCAGGTGCGGCGTGCTCGACCACGGCAGCGCTCTGGCGTGCAGTTACCCAGCCTGGCTTGTCCAGCGTGAGCCCGGGCGGGATCTGGTCGATCAGCAACTCCGGTGCTGCACCCGCGATCAATAGATGCGCTGCCAGTGGCGCGTTGTGCGCTTCGCTCAGGCCCAGATCAACCAGATGCTGTTCGAACAGGACGCGTACTTCGGCAGCGCTGAGTGTGGAATTCGCCGGTTGATAGAAGTCATAGCCGGCGACAAGAGGCTGATCGGAGCGCAATTGCATGTCGATGATCAGCGCAGCGATGACTAACTCATTGACCTGGCGTTCGCGCACGTCCGCGTTATTGGCTTCCAGATGCCAGCCAAGGCGTGCATGCAGGGTTTCTCCCAGGGCGCGAGCGGTTTTTCGCCTCAGGAAGTTGTGCAGGAACTTGTCCGCGTTGTCGCGTATGTCCTGTGCCGGAATCAGGTTGAAGTTGGCGAACGCCAGTACCTGCAACAGGCTTGTCGCACCTTGGGTCAGCTCATGCACTGTCTGGGTTATGACTTTGCGGTTCGCTATCGATAAATGAAACGGTGACGACTCATCGGCGTGGAGCAATTCGTGGTAGTCGCCCAAGGCGGGTGGCTCGGGCAGTTCGAAGGCCAGCCATTCAATCAGTGCCCGGGTTTCGGCAATGTTCGTCGGCACGTCATAACCGTTGAACTTCAACCATTGCACTATGCCAATCACTTGGCCGGAATAAACGACGCCGCCGATGGTTTTTGCCAAATCGGCGAGCATATCGAGTTCTTCGGAAAACACCGAAACTTCAGCATTATCCAGTGCAATACTGAAACGATGGGATTCGAACTCTGAGTCATAAACAACGAGAACTCCGGCGTTGGTATCCACTGCTAGTTGAATATCAGCTGAAAAAGAATGGTTGCGTAACAGCTGCGCAAACTCCGGGGTTGCAATTAAATTTTTCAAGGCATTGCGTGCTGGTTCACAGCGTTCGTCAAAACTGCTGCCGATGACCCGGGGTATGAAGCGATCTTGCACATTGAATACAGTGGCGACCGGCAGCGAGGCGCTTGCCGAGTAACTGTCGGCCGAGACTTCAAACTCAGTTGCCTTAAGGGCTTCAACAAGTAACTGAACAATAAGCGCGCGTTCCTGTTTGTCAGAAGCGGAGCAATCGACGGCGGCAGGCACGTCGGAAGAAATGAACTGCATGGGCACTATCCTGAATGAGTATCGAAAGTTCCCTGGCTGTATTTCGTTATTTATTAACGCGGCCAAAGATGATTCAGGATAGAGCTGGCAGGTTAAGCAATGGCAGTGTTAGTTAGTTGCTGATTATTTTCGGATGTGACAAGTTGCATCTGCGACGGGCATTTATCAGGTTTATTTCAGAATGCCTTTAACTTTGTCGCGCAATTGATCGATGGAGAATGGCTTGCCGATGACATGCATGCCATCGGGTACTTCGAGACTCTCGGCATAGCCGCTGGCGAACAGGATGGGCAGAGCAGGGCGCAGCTGACGGGCCTTTTGAGAGAGTTCGCGGCCATTCATGCCAGGCAGGCCGTAGTCGGTCATCATCAAATCGATGGCTTTGCCAGGATCCGCAAGGATTTCGAGTGCCGCGTTGCCGTCATCAGCCTCCAATACCGTGTATTCCAGCTCCTCCAGCACATCGACGATAAGCATGCGCACGATGGAGTCGTCTTCTACGACCAGGATAGTGGATGGAGTGGCAGACATGGCAGGACTCTCAGAAAAATGAAATCGGGGGATACCGGGCAAGCGAATTTGCCGGACTCTTGCATGAGTAAGTGGCGCATAGCCACAAGTTCCCGAGCTGATACAAAAAAGAACAGGTCAGTGCGGTGAGGCAAGGATAACCGTTGGCGTCGTCCAATGCGCAGGTGTGCGTAGGAAAATGCCATCATTTGTGTGAGAAAAATGGATCCATGGCGGGGTTTTGGGGCAAACTCTCGGGTTTTCAACAGTTCGACAAGGCTGCCCCATGTCCTCTCCGTCCTCGGTTGATGAACAACGGTTCCGCAAACTTCTGAGTCGCAACGTCAGCCTGCCGCTGGGCGTCGGCGTGCTCAGTGCGGTGTTTTTCGTCTCACTGATCACCTATTTGCTGTCCGTCATCCAGTGGGTCGAGCATACCGACCGGGTGATCAATAACGCCAATGAGGCGGTGAAACTCACTGTCGATCTCGAAACCGGCATGCGCGGCTATCTGCTTAGCGGTGATGAGCACTTTCTCGACCCGTACGAAGTTGCCAAGCCGCGTATCGACGTCGCTCTCAATACGTTGCTGGAGCTGACCGCCGATAATCCGGTGCAGACCGATCGCTTGCGCCGTTTGCAAGCCTTGCAGGTGGAATGGGCCAACTACGCGCAATCGATGATCGATCTGCAGCGCAGCAGCGGTGATTATCGAGGCGCGGTCAAGGCCGGGCGGGGCAAGCGCCTGACAGATGAAATCCGCAAGCAATTCGAGGACGTCATCGAGACCGAGCAAGTGCTGCGCGCCACGCGCAACGAGGATGTGCGTCGCACCACCATCTGGAGCATCACTCTTTATCTGATCTTCATCGTCGGGATCAGCGGTTTGCTGGCCTACATCGGCCGCCGTGATCTGCTCAACCTGTCGACCAATTACAGCGCCAACCTCGCCGCGCAGCTGGCCAGCGCTGAACGCCTGGAGAAGCAGGCGTGGCTGCGCAACGGCCAGACACAATTGGCCGAGCAGGTGTTGGGGCAACTGACGCTGAACCTGCTGGGGCGCAACATTCTGCAATTCTGCGCGCAATACCTCGGCACAGCCGTCGCTGCGCTTTATGTGCGCGAAGAACATGGCGGCCTCAAGCGTGTGGCGACTTATGGCTTCTCCCGCGAGCAGGAAGAACTGAATCAAACGATTTACAGCGGCGAAGGCATCGTTGGCCAAGTCGCAGAACAAGCACGCCTGATCCGTCTCGACGCGGTCCCTGGCGACTATTTCAAAGTCAGCTCCGGCCTCGGCGCAGGCCTGCCGCACAGTGTGCTGGTGGTGCCTACCAGTGATGATGACCGCGTCAATGGCGTGATCGAACTGGGTTTCCTGCGTCCGCTGTCCGAGCGCGACATCGAGCTGCTGGAGCTGATTGCCGGCAACATCGGCACCTCGATCGAAGCGGCGCGTTACCGTCAACGCTTGCAGGAAGTGCTCGCCGAAACCCAGCAGCTCAATGAAGAGCTGCAAGTGCAGCAGGAAGAGCTGAAGACCGCCAACGAAGAGCTGGAAGAACAGTCGCGGATTCTCAAGGAATCCCAGGCGCATCTGGAAACCCAGCAAGTGGAGCTGGAGCAGACCAACGAGCAGCTCGCCGAACAGCGCGATGCGATGGACAAGAAAAACACCGAGTTGAATCAGGCGCAGATTCAACTCGAAGAGCGTGCCGAAGAGCTGCAACGCTCGAGCAAGTACAAGTCCGAATTCCTCGCCAACATGTCCCACGAACTGCGCACGCCGCTCAACAGTTCGCTGATTCTGGCCAAGCTGCTGGCGGAAAACCCGCAGCAGAATCTGTCGGCGGAACAGGTCAAGTTTGCCGAATCGATCTATTCGGCCGGCAACGATCTGCTCAACCTGATCAACGACATCCTCGACATTTCCAAGGTCGAGGCCGGCAAGCTTGAAGTGATTGCCGAAAACACCCGCGTCGATCGTCTGGTCGATGGCTTGCGCTCGATGTTCGAACCGCTTGCTGCCGACAAGCACCTTGCTTTCACTGTCGAGGTCCAGCCGGACGCTCCCGGCTTACTGTTCACCGACCGGCAGCGGCTGGAGCAGGTGATCAAGAACCTGCTGTCCAACGCGATCAAGTTCACCGAGCACGGCGCCGTCAGCCTGAGTATCACCGCGCAGCCGAATGATCACATCGCTTTCAGCGTCAAGGATTCCGGGATCGGTATCGCTGCCGATCAGCAGGAAAGTATCTTCGAAGCGTTCCGTCAGGCGGATGGCACCACCAACCGCAAGTACGGCGGTACCGGCCTGGGCCTGTCGATCTCGCGGGATCTGGCAACGTTGCTGGGCGGCTCGATCAGCGTCGACAGCGTACCGGGGCAGGGCAGCACGTTCACGCTGCTGTTGCCGCGTCAGTATCACGAATTCGGTGATACGCCGGCCGCGCCGCTGACCTTTCATGCAGCGCCTGCGGTGGCTACACCAGTGGCCGTTGCGGCACCGCTGGCGTCAGCGATTCCGGCTGTCATCCCGCGCTTCGCCGACGATCGCGACAAGGCGCCGTTCGCCACCCGCTGCATTCTGGTGGTGGAGGACGAACCGAACTTCGCCCGTATCCTCTATGACCTGGCCCATGAGTTGGGTTACATGTGTCTGGTCGCCCACGGCGCCGACGAGGGTTACGACCTGGCCCGCGAATTCGTGCCGGATGCGATCCTGCTCGACATGCGCCTGCCGGATCACTCCGGTCTGACCGTGCTGCAACGCCTGAAAGAACGCGCCGAAACCCGGCACATTCCGGTGCACGTGATTTCCGTGGAAGACCGCGTCGAGGCTGCCATGCACATGGGCGCCATCGGCTACGCAGTGAAGCCGACCACCCGCGAAGAGCTCAAGGATGTGTTCGCCCGTCTCGAAGCCAAGCTGACGCAGAAGGTCAAACGCGTGCTGCTGGTCGAAGACGACGATCTGCAACGTGAAAGCATCGCGCGGCTGATTGGCGACGAAGACATTGAAATCACGGCGGTCGGCCTGGCCCAGGACGCTCTGGAATTGCTGCGCACGACCATCTACGACTGCATGGTCATCGACCTCAAGCTGCCGGACATGCTCGGCAACGA
Source organism: Pseudomonas sp. 2957 (assembly GCF_031456345.1). Classification (NCBI taxonomy): domain Bacteria; kingdom Pseudomonadati; phylum Pseudomonadota; class Gammaproteobacteria; order Pseudomonadales; family Pseudomonadaceae; genus Pseudomonas; species Pseudomonas sp. 2957. The sequence continues at coordinate 288,513 of NZ_JAVDUL010000002.1, read as the reverse complement.
TTTGCTCAAGCGCATGTCCACCGAGGACATCTGCTCGTTCCCGCCGGTCATTGTCTACACCGGCCGCAACCTGACCCGCGATGAAGAGGCCGAGCTGCGCAAGTATTCACGCTCGATCATCATCAAGGGCGCGCGCTCCCCGGAGCGGTTGCTCGACGAGGTCACACTCTTTCTGCACAAAGTCGAATCGCAGCTGTCCCATGAACGGCAGAAGATGCTCAAGACCGCGCGCAGCCGCGACAAGGTCTTTGAAGGTCGCAAAGTGCTGCTGGTGGACGACGATGTGCGCAACATCTTCGCCCTGACCAGTGCACTGGAACACAAAGGCGCAGTCGTGGTGATCGGCCGTAATGGCCGCGAAGCGATTGAGAAACTTCATGAAGTCGAGGACATCGATCTGGTGCTGATGGACGTGATGATGCCGGAAATGGATGGCTTCGAAGCCACCATGGAAATCCGCAAGGATCCGCGCTGGCGCAAGTTGCCAATCATCGCGGTAACGGCCAAGGCCATGAAGGACGATCAGGAGCGCTGCCTGCAAGCGGGCGCCAACGATTACCTGGCCAAGCCCATCGACCTTGATCGTCTGTTCTCGCTGATACGTGTGTGGTTACCGAAAATGGAACGCATCTAGTGGAACGCAGCAGTTCAGCCGAGCGCAACAGCGAAATCGAATTACGCTTGTTGATCGAGGCGATTTACCTGAAGTACAGCTATGACTTTCGCGACTACTCCGGCGCTTCGATCAAGCGCCGGGTGCAGCACGCGCTGAGTCAGTTCGAGTGCGCGACCATCTCGGCCCTGCAAGAGAAAGTCCTGCACGACCCGACGGCGTTCATGCAGCTGCTGCAACTGCTGACGATCCCGGTCAGCGAGATGTTCCGTGATCCTTCGCACTTCCTGGCGATCCGCAACGAAGTGGTGCCGCTGCTGCGCACCTATCCGTCGCTGAAGATCTGGATTGCCGGCTGCAGCACGGGCGAGGAGGTCTATTCGATGGCGATTCTGCTGCGCGAAGAAGGCCTGCTCGACCGCACGATCATCTACGCCACCGACATCAACCCGCGCTCGCTGGAGAAGGCCAAGCAAGGGATTTTCTCCATGGAAAACGTCCGCGCCTACACCGCCAATTACCAGCAGGCCGGCGGCCAGCGTTCGTTTGCCGATTACTACACCGCAGCCTATGGCTACGCGATTTTCGACAAGAGCCTGTGCGAGAACGTGACATTCGCCGACCACAGTCTGGCCACCGACAGCGTGTTCTCCGAAACCCAGTTGATTTCCTGCCGCAATGTGCTGATCTACTTCAACAAGAAGCTGCAGGACCGGGCATTCGGGCTGTTCCATGAATCACTGTCGCATCGCGGCTTTCTGGTGTTGGGCAGCAAGGAAACCCTGGATTTTTCCAACTATTCGAATCAGTTCGAGGCGTTGGTCAAACAAGAACGGATCTACCGCAAATCATGAACGACACCCCGAGCCTGCCTCGTATCGAGGCTGTCGTGATCGGCGCCTCTGCGGGCGGTGTCGAGGCCTTGTTGACCCTGCTCGGGCCGTTGCGCAAAGGCTATGTGCTGCCGATCATCATCGTTTTGCATCTGCCGGAAGAACGCCGCAGTCATCTGGCCGAAGTGTTCTCCCGGCGCCTGGCGATGCCGGTCAGAGAAGCCGAAGACAAGCAGGACATTGAAGCCGGCACGGTGTATTTCGCCACGCCCGGTTATCACTTGTCGGTCGAAGCGGATCGCAGCTTGTCACTGAGCCTGGAGGACCGCGTACATCATTCGCGGCCTTCAATCGATTACCTGTTTGAATCCGCCGCCGATGTTTATGGCCAGACACTCGCCGCCGTCCTGCTGACCGGCGCCAATCACGATGGCGCGCGCGGGCTCGCTTACGTCAAGCGTTGCGCCGGCCTGACCATTGTTCAAGACCCCGAGGATGCACAAGTCGCCACCATGCCCCAGGCTGCACTGAACGTTCTGCAGCCGGATCATGTCCTACCCATTCACGGCATCGGCCGTCTGCTAGTCGAGCTGGAACGAATCGCATGCTGAGTAATATCCAAGCCAAACTGTTGATCGTTGACGATCTGCCAGAAAACCTGCTGGCGCTGGAAGCGCTGATCAAGCGCGAGGATCGCACGGTCTACAAGGCTCTGTCGGCGGACGAAGCACTGTCGCTGTTGCTGCAGCACGAATTCGCCATGGCCATTCTCGACGTGCAGATGCCCGGCATGAACGGCTTCGAACTCGCCGAGCTGATGCGCGGTACAGAGAAGACCAAGAACATTCCGATCATCTTTGTCAGCGCTGCCGGCCGAGAACTCAACTACGCGTTCAAAGGCTATGAAAGCGGTGCGGTGGACTTCCTGCACAAGCCGCTGGATATCCATGCGGTGAAGAGCAAGGTCAACGTTTTCGTCGATCTGTATCGCCAGAGCAAGGCGATGAAGCAGCAGGTCGAGGCGTTGGAGCAGGCCCGGCGTGAGCAGGAAGCGCTGCTGCAACAACTGCAAAGCACCCAGCTGGAGCTGGAACAAGCGGTGCGCATGCGTGATGACTTCATGTCCATCGTCGCCCACGAGGTGCGTACGCCGCTCAATGGCCTGATTCTCGAAACCCAGTTGCGTAAAATGCATCTGGCGCGAGACAACGCCTCAGCGTTCACCCTCGACAAGATGCAGGCGATGGTCGACCGCGATGAGCGGCAGATCAAAAGCCTGATTCGCCTGATCGAAGACATGCTCGATGTCTCGCGAATCCGCACCGGCAAACTGTCGATCCGACCGAGTCGTTTCGATCTGGTGCAACTGGTCAGCAATCTCCTGCAGAATTTTGCCTCGCAAATGGAAGCGGCAGAAACCAGCGTTTCCTTCGAGGCATCGGCGCCGGTAGAAGGTTGCTGGGACGAGTTCCGCATCGAGCAAGTGGTGTCCAATCTGCTGACCAATGCCTTGCGTTACGGTGGTCGCAGCCCGATTCAGGTGCGCGTCTATCGCGAAGATGACGAGGCCCGGGTCGAGGTACAAGACCACGGCATCGGCATCAGCGCCGAGAACCAGAAGCGTATTTTTCAGCAGTTCGAACGGGTGTCCGCCAAGACGGTGGTGGCCGGGCTCGGGCTGGGTCTGTTCATTTCCGAGCAGATCGTCGCCGCCCATGGCGGCTCCATCGTCGTCGAGAGTGAAATCAACGAGGGCGCCCTGTTTCGCGTTTGTCTGCCGATCCAGGAAAACGGCATATCCGACGCAACCTCTGAGTGACCACACGGTCGTATCAGCAGCTATTGACCGAACAAAGGCTTCCCATGAGCGTAGATGCGCAAGATGTAGTACTCGTCGTCGAAGACGAACCGGTTATCTTGATGGTCCTGACGGATTACCTGTCGGGGCAGGGCTATCGCGTGTTGCAAGCGGAAAATGGCGAGCAGGCTTTCGAGATCCTCGCCAGCAAACCTCATCTCGACATACTGATTACCGATTTCCGCCTGCCGGGCGGGATCTCCGGCGTGCAGATTGCCGATCCGGCGGTGAAATTGCGACCGGACCTCAAAGTGATTTTCATCAGCGGCTATCCGCAGGAAATCCGTGAGACCGGCAGCCCGATTACCAACAGCGCACCGATTCTGGAAAAACCGTTTGATCTGGATGTGTTGCAGGAAAAGATTCAGGAGTTGCTGGCCTGATTCTCATGCAGGAGCTGCCGAGCCTTCGGCAGCTCCTATAGATTCAGCTATTGATCATCTCCCGCACCTTGGCGGTGAGCAGATCAAAGGTGAATGGCTTGGTGATCATCTGCATTCCCGAGTCGAGGAAGCCACCGCGCACCGCCGCGTGCTCGGCATAACCGGTGATGAACAACACTTTCAGACCTGGGCGATATTGCCGACCAACCTCCGCCAGTTGACGACCGTTCATCCCCGGCAGACCAACGTCACTGATGAGCAAATCAATACGTTGCGTCGAATTGAGAATCGGCATGGCGCCGTCGGCATCACCGGCCTCGACGAACGCGTAACCCAGCTCACTGAGCACGGCGCTGACCAATACGCGCACCGCAGGGTCGTCTTCAACGATGAGTACGGTTTCGCCATCCATCGCATACGGAGCCTGCTGCGAATCCGAGACGGGAATTTCTACTTCCTCACCCCGGAAACGCGGCAGATAGAGTTTTACCGTGGTGCCTTCATCGATTTCACTGTCGATCGACACATGCCCACGCGACTGCTTGCTGAAACCATAGATCATCGACAGTCCGAGGCCGGTGCCCTGGCCGATCGGCTTGGTGGTGAAAAACGGATCGAACGCACGGCTGACCACGCTCTGGGGCATGCCGCTGCCATTGTCAGTGACGCTGAGCATCACGTAATCGCCTGGCTCCAGATTGCTGTACGCAGCCGTGAATTCGCGATGCAGCACCTGATTGCTGGTTTCCACCACCAGCTTGCCACCCTCGGGCATCGCATCACGGGCATTGATCACCAGGTTGAGCAGGGCGCTTTCCAGTTGATTGGGATCGGCCTCGGCAACCCAGAGATTGTCGTCCAGGCGCATTTCCAGATGAATGCTTTCATTGAGGCTGCGTTGCAGCAGCTCGCCCATCGACAGCACCAGCGTGTTCATTTGCACGGCTTTCGGGTCGAGTGACTGACGGCGCGAGAACGCCAGCAGACGGTGAGTCAGGCCGGCGGCGCGGTTCGCTGACGTCACACCTAGATCGATCAGGCTGTCGAGGTCTTCCGTGCGGCCTCGGGCCAGACGTCGACGCAGCAATTCGAGACTGCCGATGATGCCAGTGAGCATGTTGTTGAAGTCGTGAGCGATGCCGCCAGTGAGTTGGCCGACCGCTTCCATTTTCTGCGATTGGCGCAGGGCTTCTTCGTTGTGGCGAAGTTGTGCGGTGCGTTCTTCGACTTGCTGCTCGAGGGTTTCCAGGGTCGATTGCAGGCGTCGTTCGCTTTCACTCAGGTCGATCAGCCGATCGCGCGCTTCATATTGTCGTCGTCGCCCACGCAGGGCGGCGGAGACCAGGCTGACCAGCGTCGCGGGATGGAAGGGGCGCTCGAGAAACGTCACGTTGCCGAGCAGGGTACTGAGGCGCGACGGAGGGCCTTGTTCATCGCCGCCATGATGAGTCAGCAGGACAATTGGCATGTCCGACCACGCGGGCTGCTGGTCAAGGTAGGCGATTAGCCCTTCCAGTTCAGGTCCGCGCAGCGCTTCAGCAGCAATCACCAGCAGTCCGGCACCGACCTCCAGCTCGGTGCACAGAGCGCCGAGATTCGGCGCCACCATGCCGCCGTAGCCGGCTTCGTTGAGGATCATCAAAGCGATCTGGCTGTCGCGACCCATGGGCGCCAGCACCAGCACCCGCTCGGCCAACGGCGTGTTGACCGTCACAAGCTTTCATCCTCAAGCAATGGATTGCTCGCTCCCATGTAGGTCGGCACGCCACGCAGCACGCCCTGGAAGGATTCCAGCGGTTGGCCGATGGTCATGCCACGCGAGGAAATCCGGTATTCACGGATGGTCGACTCGTGGTTGCCGGTACGTTTCTTGATAATCGAGATCGCCCGGCGGACTTTGCCGAGGGCTTCGAAGTAGCGCAACAGAATCACCGTGTCGGCCAGGTAAGTGATATCGACCGGCGCCTGCATATCGCCCACCAGGCCGTGCTGGGCGACCGTCATGAAAGTCGCCGCGCCTTTGCGGTTCAGGTACAGCAACAGCTCGTGCATGTGCAGCACCAGCGCGTTTTCTTCCGGCATCGCCGCTTGATAGCCGTTGATGCTGTCGATCACCACGGTTTTGATACCCAGCTCATCGACGCAACGCCGCACCCGATGGGACAACTCACCGGGAGACAATTCGGCGGCGTCTACTTGTTCGATCAGCAGATTACCGGTGGCCTGCAAGGCTTTGAGGTCGATACCGAGATGACGCATGCGTTCGAACAGCAGGCCCAGCTCTTCATCGAAAATGAACAGCGCGGCTTTTTCGCCTCGGGCCACCGCTGCGGCGGCGAAGATCATTGAGATCAGCGATTTACCGGTACCGGCCGGGCCGAGAATCAGCGTGCTTGAGCCGGTCTCGATGCCGCCGCCGAGCAGGGCGTCCATTTGCGGGATGCCGCTGGACAGCTGCAGACGTGGGTAGTCGCCGCGATGTTCCGCCGCTACCAAGCGTGGAAAAACATGGACGCCGTCGCCCATGATGGTGAAGTCGTGGAAACCGCCACGGTATTTCTGCCCGCGATACTTGACCACTCGAACGCGCCGACGCTCAGCGCCGTAGCTCGGTGTCAGCTCTTCAAGACGAATCACGCCGTGGGCGACACTGTGCACGGTCTTGTCGAGGGACTCGGTGGTCAGGTCGTCGAGCAGCAGGACGGTGGCGTCGTAGCGCACGAAGTAATGCTTGATCGCCAGAATCTGCCGACGATAGCGCAACGAGCTCTGCGCCAGCAGACGGATCTCCGAGAGACTGTCGAGCACAACGCGAGTCGGCTTGAAACGTTCGACCACTTCGAAAATCTGCCTGGTCGCCTCACCCAGTTCAAGGTCCGAGGAATACAGCAGACTTTGCTGGTGTTCGGCATTGAGCAGGCTTTCCGGCGGTGTCAGCTCGAAGATCTTGATGTTTTCGTTCAGCTCCCAACCGTGGGAGAGCGCACCTTGACGCAGTTCTTTCTCGGTTTCCGAGAGAGTGATGTACAGGCAGCGTTCCCCGGCCAGCGCACCGGCGCGCAGGAAATGCAACGCCACGGTGGTTTTGCCGGTCCCGGGTTCCCCCTCGAGCAAAAACACATGGCCGCGAGACAAGCCACCGGCAAGGATGTCATCCAGACCTACAATGCCGACGGCGGCCTTTGCACTGATCAACTCGTTTGATGTAGTCAAAAAACGCCCTCTTATGACTAGGGTAATCCGGCGGCTGGCTAGAGTGAGCCGCCTGAGTAACTTGACCTCACGGCGTGTTCACGGTTCCGCTTTTTCTTGGACGGGCGGCCAATTGAGTCCGCCCTGACTGGATTAAAGACCTTGTTGCAGGGCCGGGTCGTCCGGATTCAGCTGCTCCAGTTGCGCCAACAGGATCTGCACATTCTGCAGTTGGCCGCTTTCCTTCCAGTAGTTGATCAGCAACACCCGCGCCTTGCGGTCGGCGGGGTGGCGCTGGACGATTTCCTGCAGCTGTTTTTGCGCCGCTTCCAGTTCTTCCGCGCTGTGCAGAGTGGTGGCGAGGTCGTAGCGATAATCCTTGTTGTCCGGCTCCAGCTCGACGGCTTTGGACAGGCCGAGCAGGGCATATTCGCGCTGGCCGTGGTGCAGCAGCCACAGGCCGAGGGCATGTTGCAGATAGGCCGAATCTGGCTGCGCCTTGAGCTGGCGGGCAAGCAACTGGCGTGCGGCATCGCTCTGGCCCTGGCGGTCAAGCACATCGATCTGCATGACCAGCGCCGCCAGGTTGCCCGGTTCCAGACGCAAGGTATTGTCCAACGCCTGTTGGGCCTGTTTGTATTCGGCGTTATGGATATAAAGACGTGCCAGTTGCGCATAGTTGGCAGCGCTTTCCGGCTGGTTTTCCAAGGTCTGTTGCCAGCCGTCGATAGCCTGCTGTAGCGGTGCGAAATACAGGCCGAGCTCGTCCGGGCTCAGGCCGAGCAGGGCATTGATCGCGGCGAACCGCACGGTTTGTTCTGCGTCGTCGAGCAACGGTCCGAGCAGCAGACTGCGTTGCCCGCCGGGCACCAGCCCGACGATGCTTTTGATCGCGGCGACGCGCACTTGCGGCGCTTCGTGATGCAGGTCGATGTCAGCCAGTTTCAAGGCCTGCGGGCTGGGGTAGTTGGGCAGCTCGCCGTGCAGCCAGACCCGGCGTTTGACCGAGATGTCCGGGCGGCCCAATTGCTGGTACAACTGGCGCGCCGCTCCGGGTTCACCAGTGCGCGCGGCGTTCAGCGCTTCGCTGTAGCCATGTTTGATAGCATCGGGGATGGTCGGTGTGCTGCTGCGCCATGACAGCCAGACGACGCCGAGGATCAGTACGAGGCCTAGGCCGATCAGCAGGTTGCGGCGGGACTGAGTCATGCGGGGTTTCCGAAAGCTTCGAACTTGAGCAGAGCGGCAAGCTTCGTTCAGCTTGGCGCGTGAGTCAAACCGTTGCCAGCGAATCGTCCTACAACACGTGTCGACTGTGAAATCCGTCAGGCTTTTGCTGGAATGTCTACGCTTGCAGAAGTCGTTTTAAAGAGAGTGCCCATGTCTGCGCTGTACACCTATTTCAAGGCTTTGATCCATCCCGGTCAGGCTGTTCTGCTGTTTGCCCTGCGGACCATCGCCGCCGGGCTGTTGACGCTTTATCTGGCGTTCATTTTCGATCTCGAACAACCGAAGTGGTCGATCATGGCTGTGGTGATTGTCAGTCAGCCATTGGCAGGGATGGCACTGGCGCGCAGTTTCGGCCAGGTGATCGGCACCACCGTGGGTGCCGCGGTGGCGGTGCTGATCATGGCGATTTTTCCTCAGGCGCCGCTGCCGTTCATCACGACATTGGCGTTGTGGCTGGCGCTGTGCACAGCGGGCGGCACCTTGTTGCGCTACACCAGTTCCCAGGCGTTCGTGCTCAGTGGCTACACCGCAGTGGTGGTGGCCTTGCTGGCGATCCCGGATCAGGAAGGCACGTTTTTGCTAGCGGTCACCCGCGTCACCGAAACCCTGCTGGCCGTTGCCTGCGTGTGCGTGGTGAGCCTGCTCACAGCCCGGCCTGAAGCAGTGGCCAAAGGTTATTTCGCCAAAATCGATCAGGTGATCAAACTGGCCGCCAGCCACGCCGCCGAAGTGCTTCGCACGGAAGAAAGCGAAGCCGATTTTCAGCGTCGGCAGATGCAACTGCTCGGCGAGATCAGCGCATTGGAGGGGTTGCGGCGCCATTTGTATTTCGATGCCCCACGTTTGCGCGATGCCGACAATCTGGTGTTGCTGCTCGGCAATCAACTGATGCTGCTGACGTCGCGACTGACCGCGCTACGGCATCAGCGCGAATTGCTCATCGAACGCTGGGAGGGCGATCTGCCGCTGGAGGTGCAGCAACTGCGGGCCGAGGAACTGGCGTTGCTTGAGCAACTGGCGCAACAGGGTCGTGCGCTGTCTGGCGCGGACCGGCAACGTTTCGTCACCTTGCAGCAACAGTTCGAAGCGTTGGCGTACAAGGCCGAGCAGCAGACCGAGAACATGAGTGCGGCCCTGCGTTCACTGGCCTGGGCGCTGCGTTGGGAGCAGGCGCGCCTGCTGCAGCAACTGGAGCAGATTCTCGAACTGAGCGACGCCATTCAGGAAGGGCGACCGGCCAGTTGCCTCTATCGCGGCCAGAGCAGTCCGTTGCATCTGGATTTCACCCTGGCCTCGATGAACGCCATTCGCGCCTTTACCGCGCTGTTGGTCAGCGGATTGATCTGGATCGAAACGGCGTGGGATGGTGCGCGCGGCGGAATGATTCTGGTGGGAATTCTCTGCTCGCTGATGGCGACTTTTCCGCGTCCGCTGATCGCTGCGCAAAGCTATGCGCGAGGCTTGGGTCTGGCGCTGGTAGTGTCGGCGTTCTATCAATTCATGCTGGTGCCCGCGATCAGTGATTTCGAGCTGCTGGCCTTGCTGCTGGCGCCGCTGCTGTATGCCATTGCCGTGGGCATTTCCAGTCCGGCCACCGCCGGCATCGGCATGGGCCTTGGGCTGTCGAGTTTTCTCATGCTCGGGCCGCAAAACACCGGCACTGGCCAGAATACGGCGATCCAATGGTTCGAATTCGCCGGCGCCTATGTCAGTGCAGCGATGCTGGCCCTGATCGTTTATGCGCTGATCTTCCCGTTCCGCCCGGCCTTGCGCATCCGGCGCCTGTACGGCGAAGCGCGGGAGCAGGTGTACCAACTGAGCAAAATGCCGGCCACCGATGAACAACAATTCGCCTTCGAGAGTCGGATGACCGATCGCCTGACCAGCATGCTCGGCCTGCTGCCAGCGGCAAACGATCGCGCCATGCAACGCTTGTATGAAATCAGCCTGGCTTGCGTAGCCCTGGGCGTGGCCATGCATCAGCTGAGGCAGCAGGCGCAGAACAACGCGTTACTCACCGATGCGTTCAGCCAGCGCCTGGCATCAGCGTTACGCAAGACCGGTCGCCTGGTTGCCGGACGCGCTGATGTGCAGCTCCCGGCGCTGCTGGCGACGTTGCACCAACTCGGAGATGAGCTGGACGAGCTGCACGCCGCCAGCCATGAACATTTATGGTCGGTTTTTCGCATGCGTGTGGCGCTGCTGATTGTGGTGTCGTTCCTCGAGCGCCACGGCGAACATTTGCAACCTCAAGGTCTGGAAGGAGAACCGCAACTTGCCCATTGATTTCGAAATTGGCGGGGTTTATCTGCCGCCGATTGCCCAGGCTCTGTTACTGGCGATCCCGATTTTCATGTTGCTGGACTGGTGCTTGCGCCGCCTGGGCGTACTGCGCCTGGTCTGGCATGAAGCGCTGTTCGAAGGCGCGCTGTACGCCTGTGTCTGCGCCACGCTGATTCTGTTGATGGGAGCCTGATGTCTTGAAAGCACTAGTTGCACGAATGATGACCGTGGCAGTGGTGATCCTGGCGATCGTCCTCGGCTGGTTTGCCTGGGAGTATTACACCCGCGCGCCGTGGACACGGGATGCTCGGGTGAGGGCGGATGTGGTGACGCTGTCGGCGGATGTTTCGGGGCGTATCGTCAAACTGGCGGTGCAGGACAACCAGCATGTCGACAAAGGTCAATTGTTGCTGGAGATCGATCCGGCGCGCTATCAACTGGCGGTCGAGCATGCCCGACGCTCGGTTGAAGTGTCCAAGGCTTCGCTGGGGCAATCGCAAGCGGCAATCGTCGCCAGTGAAGCGTTGCTCAAGCAACGCCAGAGCGAGGAGCGCCGGCGACGTACGCTGAAGCAGGGCTTCGCGATTTCCGGTGAAGAATGGGAGAAGGCCAGTACCGACGTGGCGGTTGCCCAGGCGGATCTGTTGCGCAATCAGGCCAACCTCGGCTTGGCCGAGGCCAATGTGCAACTGGCAATTGCCGCGCTGACCCAGGCTGAACTGGATTTGCAGCGCACCCGCGTTGAATCGCCAGTGAGCGGTTACGTGACCAACCTGCTGACCCGCCAGGGTGATTACGCACAGGCGGGCGGGGCACTGCTGGCGTTGGTCGACAGCGATTCGTTCTACGTCAGCGGCTATTTCGAAGAAACCAAGCTGCCGCGAATCGCGGAGGGTGATCGGGTACGCATTCAATTGATGAGTGGTGAGCGCTTCGGCGGCACAGTGGAAAGCATCGCCTTCGCCATCGCCGACCGCGAAAACGCGCCCGGCAGCCGATTGCTGGCAAACATCAACCCGAGTTACACCTGGGTGAAGCTCGCGCAACGGGTGCCGGTGCGCATTGGCATTGATGGTGACTTTGCCGGCAAGCATCGCCTGCGCGCCGGTACAACCGCCACCGTGACGGTACTGGAACCCTGATCCCCCTGGTAGGAGCTGTCGAGTGCAACGAGGCTGCGATCTTTTGATCTTGGGACGCAGAGCGTCCCCGGCTACATTCCCATCAAGGATCGCAGCCTCGTTGCACTCGACAGCTCCTACACGGGATTGGTGATTCAGTGGCATAAAAAAACCCCGCGACCGAATGATACGCGGGGCAAAAAATTTGGTTGGTTGCGGCCAACCAAAGGAGCTCTTTAACAACCTTTACTTGCTGGCGACTGTCTCCGGTTGCCAGCCACCGCCGAGGGCCTTGTAGATCGCGACGATGCCGCGATACAGCTCGACTTCGGCCTGGGCCTGACTGTCTTCGGCGTTCAGGCGCTCACGTTGAGCGTCGAGCAGGACGAGGAAATCGGTGGTGCCTTCGCGATAACGGATTTCTGCCAGATCAGCGGCCTTGCGACTCGATTCGCTCTGACGGATCAGCGAGATCAAACGTTGCTGACGCTTGCCGTAATCGCTGAAGGCATTTTCCGATTCTTCCAGCGCCAGCAGCACCTGTTGCTCGTAGTTAGCCAGCGCGCCTTCGGCGTCAGCATCGGCACCGCGCAAACGGGCGCGGACGCTGCCGAGGTCAAACGCAGCCCAAGTGATGCTCGGGCCGAGCGCCCAGGCGTTGGCCGCCGAAGAACCGATCTGCGAACCACGTCCGGCGGTCCAGCCGAGGAAGCCGCTGAGGCTGACCCGTGGGAACAGGTCGGCCTTGGCCACGCCGATGCGCGCAGTGGCCGAAGCCAATTGCCGTTCGGCGCTGAGAATGTCCGGACGACGTTGCAGCAGTTCACCCGGATCACCGATCGGCAGCGCCTTGGCGATGGCCGGCAGATCTTTCGGGCTCAGGTCGACGGTCAGTTTGTCCGGGCGCTCACCGAGCAGCGTAGCGATACGGTTTTTCTGCCGAACCTGTTCCGCCTGCAACTGCGGCACCGTGGCTTCGACGTTGGCCAGACGCGCATCGGCGCGTTCGACATCGAGCTGATCACCGACACCGGCGTCACGCAGGCTGATGGTGATCTTGCGCGACTCCTGCTGGTTGTTCAGGTTGGCCACGGCGATCTTTTCCCGCAGCTGGGCGCCGCGCAGTTGACCGTAGGCGTCGACCAGTTCGGCAATCATGGTGACTTGCAACTGGTAAAGATCGGCTTCGGCGGCCTGCTGGTCGGCGTCACTGGCTTCCAGATTGCGCTGGATGCGGCCGAACAGGTCGAGCTCCCAGGCCATGTCCAGACCGAGGTCATAGCGCTCGCTATTGACCCGGTCGGTGGTCTGGCCGGGAATCTGGCCCTTGCCCAGGTCGCTGCTGGCGCGGCTGGTGATGGTCGGCATCGCATCATTGCTGGCGTCGTCGCGGATCGCCCGGGCGGCTTTCCAGCGGGCGAACGCCACGCGCAGTTCACGGTTGCCTTGCAGCGACTGGCTCACCAACTGGTTCAGAGTCGGATCGTCGAATTGCTGCCACCAGATGCCTTCGAATTTCGAACGGTCGAAGTTCTTTTGCCCGGCGGCGCCGTCGGTGGCGGTCGTGATGTTGGCCGCCTCCGTAGCTGGGGTCTTGTAGTCGGGGCCGACGGCGCAGGCGCTGAGGGCCAGCACCAGCAGACTCGGCAGGAAGACTTTCAGACTCATTGTTGCGCCTCCAGTGGCTTTTGAAGAGTGTGCGCCTTGGCTGCTTTGCGCTGCTCGCCGCGTTCGACAAAGTTACGGATCAGTACATAGAACACTGGCGTCAGCAGCAGACCGAAGAAGGTCACCCCGAGCATCCCGGAGAACACTGCCACACCCATGGCGTGACGCATTTCGGCACCGGCACCACTGGAGAACACCAGTGGCACCACACCCATGATGAACGCGAACGAGGTCATCAGGATCGGCCGCAGACGCAGGCGGCAGGCTTCCAGTACCGCAGCGAGCGGATCGAGGCCTTCTTCCTGCTTATCCTTGGCGAACTCGACGATCAGAATCGCGTTTTTACAGGCAAGTCCCACCAGTACGATCAAGCCGATCTGGGTGAAGATGTTGTTGTCACCGCCGGAGATGATCACACCGGTAATGGCCGACAGCAGGGTCATCGGTACGATCAGGATCACCGCCAGTGGCAGGCTCCAGCTTTCGTATTGTGCGGCGAGCACCAGGAACGCCAGCAGTACGCAGAGCGGGAACACGAACAGCGCGGTGTTGCCGGACAGAATCTGCTGGTAGGTCAGGTCGGTCCACTCATAGGTCATGCCGTTCGGAAGTTCTTCCTTGAGCAGTTTCTCGATGGCTTTTTCCGCCTGGCCAGAGCTGTAGCCCGGGGCTGCGGCACCGTTGATTTCAGCGGTGATGAAGCCGTTGTAGTGCATCACCCGATCCGGCCCCGAGGTGTCGCTGACCTTGATGAAGGTCGCCAGCGGGATCATTTCGCCTTTGTTGTTGCGTACTTTCAGCTGACCGATCTGGTCGGACTCAAGACGGAACTGCTGTTCAGCCTGAACGTTGACCTGATAGGTGCGCCCGAAGCGGTTGAAGTCGTTGGCATACAGCGAACCCAAATAGATCTGCAGGGTGTCGAAGATATCGCTGACGGCCACGCCGTGGGTCTTGGCTTTTTCACGGTCGATGGCGGCATCGACCTGCGGCACGTTCACCGTGTAGCTGGTGAACAGACCGGCCAGTTCCGGCACGTTGTGGCTTTTGTTGATGATGTTCATGGTTTCTTTGTACAGCTCGTCGTAGCCCAGGTTGCCCCGGTCTTCGATTTGCAGGCGGAAACCACCAATGGTGCCCAGACCTTGTACCGGCGGTGGCGGGAAGATCGCCATGTACGCTTCCTGAATGTTCGCGTACTGGCCGTTCAAGGCGCCGGCAATCGCGCCGGCGGACATGCTCGGGTCTTTACGCTCGTCGAACGGTTTCAGCGTCACGAAGACGATGCCGGCGTTCGGGCTGTTGGTGAAACCGTTGATCGACAGGCCCGGGAACGCTACGGCGCTTTCCACGCCCGGCTGTTTCAGCGCGAGGTCGGACATGCGCTTGATCACGTCTTCGGTGCGATCCAGGCTCGCGGCATCCGGCAATTGCGCGAAGGCCACCAGGTATTGCTTGTCCTGGCCGGGTACGAACCCGGTCGGCGTGCTGGAGAAACCGAAGAAGGTCAGTACCATCAGGCCTGCATATACGAGCAGGGCGATGCCGCTGCTACGGATAACCCGGCGCACGGTGCCGACGTAGCCATGGCTGGCGCGATCGAAGAAGCGGTTGAATGGACGGAACAGCCAGCCGCCGAAGATCTTGTCGAGCACTTTCGAGAAGCGGTCTTTCGGCGCGTCGTGGCTTTTCAGCAACACAGCGGCCAATGCTGGCGACAGGGTCAGCGAGTTGAACGCCGAGATCACTGTCGAGATAGCGATGGTCAGTGCGAACTGTTTGTAGAACTGCCCGGTGAGGCCGGAAATGAACGCCGCTGGAATGAACACCGCACACAGCACCAGTGCGGTGGCCACGATCGGCCCGGTCACTTCCCGCATGGCGCGCTTGGTCGCTTCGACCGGCGTCAGGCCGAGTTCGATGTTCCGTTCGACGTTTTCCACCACGACGATGGCGTCATCCACCACGATACCGATGGCCAGTACCAGGCCAAACAGCGACAGGGCGTTGAGCGAGAAACCGAACAGGTGCATGACCGCAAACGTACCGATCAACGATACCGGCACTGCCACCAACGGGATGATCGAGGCGCGCCAGGTCTGCAGGAACAGAATCACCACCAGCACCACAAGGATCAGCGCTTCGAACAGGGTGTGCACCACCGCCTCGATCGAGCCACGAACGAAGATCGTCGGGTCATACACGATGCTGTAGTCCATGCCCTGCGGGAAGCCTTTCTTCAGCTCTTCCATCTTGCCGCGCACTTCGTTGGAAATGTCGATGGCGTTGGAGCCGGGACGCTGGAAGATAGGGATGGCCACCGCCGGCTGATTGTTCAGCAGCGAGCGCAAGGCGTATTGGCTGGAACCCAGTTCAATGCGTGCAATGTCCTTCAAGCGAGTGATCTCACCGTCGTCGCCTGCACGAATGACGATGTTCTCGAACTCTTCCTCGGAAACCAGACGGCCTTGAGTGTTGACCGACAGCTGGAAGCTTTGCGCGGTCGGGGCAGGGGGCGCGCCCAGTTGACCGGCGGCGACCTGACGGTTCTGCTCGCGAATCGCGGTCACCACATCGGTGGCGGTCAGATTGCGCGAAGCGGTCTTGTTCGGATCAAGCCAGACGCGCAGCGAGTAGTCGCCCATACCGAACAACTGCACATCACCGACACCACCCAGGCGAGCCAGCTCATCCTTGATGTTGAGGATCGCGTAGTTGGACAGGTACAGCATGTCGTAGCGCTTGTCCGGTGAGGTCAAGTGCACAACCATGGTCAGGTCGGGCGAAGCCTTGTCGACGGTGATACCGATGCGCGTCACTTCCTCGGGAAGCTTCGGCTCGGTCCGGGTCACCCGGTTCTGCACTTGCACCTGCGCGTTGTCCAGGTCGGTGCCCAGGGCGAAGGTGATGGTCAGGGTGATCTTGCCGTCGGCGGTCGATTGCGAGGACATGTACAACATGTTCTCGACACCGGTGATGGCTTGCTCCAGCGGAGCAGCCACGGTTTCACCGATGACTTTGGGGTTGGCGCCCGGGAAGTTGGCGCGCACGACCACGGTCGGCGGCACGACTTCCGGGTATTCGCTGATCGGCAACTGGAACAGCGAGATCGCACCGGCGATCAGGATCAACAGCGACAGCACCGCTGCGAAGATCGGCCGGGAAATGAAGAATTGGGAAAAATTCATCGGAGTTGTCGTCCCTTAACCGCGTGGGGTCGTAGCAGCCAGCTTCGCAGCCGAACCCGATGCACCCTTGGAAGGGGCAACTTTGGGCAGGTTGCTGGCTTCCAGCGCTTGACGTTGTTGAGCGAGGGCGGCGAGGGTCTGCTCGCTGGCCATCGGAATCACCTCAGGGGTGACCGGTGAGCCAGGACGAACCCGTTGCAAGCCCTTGACGATGATGGTGTCGTCCTTGTTCAGACCGTTGCGGACGATGCGCAGGCCTTCAATCTTCGGACCGAGTTCTACGGCGCGGTAGGCGGTCTTGTTGTCGCCATCCATCACCAGCACGAACTTCTTGCCCAGGTCAGTGCCCACGGCTTCGTCATTGATCAGCATGGCGTTGTAGGTGCCGCTGCCGACCAGTTTCAGCCGTGCGTACAGGCCCGGGGTATAGGTGCCGTCAGCGTTGTCGAAGACTGCGCGACCACGGATGGTGCCGGTTTTCGGATTGACCTGGTTGTCGACGAAGTTCATCTGGCCGAGGTGCGGGTTGCCGTCTTCGTTGGACAGGCCCATGTACACCGGCGTAGTGGCGCCACGCTGGCCGTTGCGGGCCAGTTGGGTGTATTTGAGGAATACGCGTTCGTCGGCGTCGAAATAGGCGTAGACCTTGTCGGTGGAGACGACGCTGGTCAGTGCGGTGGTGTCGGCGGTCACCAGGTTGCCGGCAGTGATTTCGGCGCGGCTGACGCGGCCGCTGATCGGTGCGGTCACGCGGGTGAAGCTCAGATTCAGTTTGGCCAGGTCCAATTGTGCCTGCAGAGCACCGACGGCGGCGCGGGCCTCTTGGGCAGCGCTGGTGCGCGAGTCGGCCAGTTCAGCGGAAATGGCGTTGCTGGTACGCAGACGTTCACCGCGAGCGGCTTCGTTTTCGCTGCGAGTGGCGGTGGCGCGGGCTTGAGCAACCAGAGCTTCGAGTCGGCGTACCTCGGCCTGGAACGGACGCGGGTCGATCTGGAACAGCAGGTCGCCTTTCTTGACCAGCGCGCCTTCGGTGAACGCGACCTGATCGATCTGGCCCGATACCCGTGGGCGGATTTCAACGGTTTCCGGCGCTTCGAGGCGCCCGGTAAATTCGTCCCACTCGTTGACCGGTTGTTCCAGCACCTTGGCTACGCTGACTTTGGCAGCGGGGGGGGCGCCGGCAGTCTCCGGAGTTTTGCCGCAGGCGCTCATCACCAGTACGGCCAGCATGGCCAACGGGAAGCGCAAATGTTTGAGTGATTGTTCCATGGATGCAATCCGCCGAAGTATTGAAGATGGGCGGATGATGCTCGGCGCGGGTGTGATGGCACGAATCGAATGAAGCAAAGGTAACTATCATTCGGAATGATATAAGCGCCGAGGCAGCCCTCTAGCATGCACCTTTCGTTAGGAGGCTAACAATCGGCCTGAAGGCAATTCTGTGTTGCTTGATCTGCAATGATTGCGACCGACGCTGCGCGCGGAGGATTATCCGGCGATTAAATACCTCGCTGTTACCAGCACCTCGCCCACTTGCCGGAGCAATACGCCAATATCGCGGAACGGGCAACCAAGGGAGTTTCGCTCTAACATGAGCGCAACCTCATGCTCTGACATTTATCGTCCCCGGATCATTTTTATGCGCGACCTGCCCCCGACCGCGACCCTGCGGGCTTTCGAAGTGGCCACCCGGCACCCGACGTTCACCGCTGCCGCTCAAGAACTGCACGTGACCCAGAGCGCCGTCAGTCACCAGCTCCGGCACCTCGAAGAACTTTGGGGCTTGCAATTGTTCGAGCGCGGCAAGGCGTTACGCCTTACAACAGCGGGGGCGACGCTGGCGCCGATCGTGCGCGAGTTTTTCATCAGCCTTGAAGCAACGCTGGAGGATCTGCGCGAGCAAAAGGACAGGGTTCGCCTGACTGTCAGCACCACCTATTCGTTCGCGTTGAAGTGGCTGCTGCCACGCTTGCCGAATCTGTCGCGCCTGCACCCGGAACTGTTGGTGTCGCTGGATACCACGGACAAGATCATCCACTTCGCCAATGGCGAAGCCGATGTCGCAATCCGCTTGGGCAAGGGCAATTACCCCGGTCTGTATTCAGAGTTCCTGTTCGGCGAACAGGTTTTTCCCGTGGCCAGCCCCGAACTGCTGCAGCGCGTCGGCAGGCCGGGCAGTCCCGCCGAGTTGCTGCAGATGCCGTTACTCATTCGCGACGGCGCCGAGTTGGCGCCGAAATGGGAGGTGTGGTTTCAGTCCGTCGGGCTGGAGTTTTTACCGCTGCGCGAAGGCGTCAGGTTTGGTGATACCAACATGACGGTGGAAGCTGCGTTGCTCGGCCAGGGCGTTGCATTGGTGCGCAGCGGCCATGTCGAAAATGAAATTGCCGACGGCCGTCTGGTGAGGCTGTTCGATGTGCCGTTCACTTCGCCGCTTGCTTATTATTTCGTCTGCCCCAAAGGCATCGAGGCCCAGCCGCACATCCTCAGATTTCGTCAATGGTTACTCAGTGAAGCGCTGAAGGTGCAGAGCGCACAGCGCTGAAGTATGAGCAATTGCTCACGGTGTAATGAGGAGACTTCACTGTAAGGCCGATGCCAGGGATGCTTAGAATGCCGCATGCCAATCCATCTCGTACTCCTCGTTCTGTTCGCCGCGCTCCTGCACGCCAGCTGGAACGCGTTGCTGCGCGGCGGCGCCGATCGACTCTGGTCGATGACAATAATGTGCGTTGCCATCGCCATCGTCTGCGTCATCGCCGCCTTTTTCATGGCCGCGCCTGCACCTGAGAGCTGGGGGTATGCGCTGCTCTCGGCACTGCTGCATGTCGGCTACAACCTGTTTCTGGTGCGCAGCTATCGGGTCGGCGATCTAGGGCAGATCTATCCGATTTCCCGTGGGTCGTCGCCGGCGCTGATCACCCTCGGCGCCGCGCTGTTTGCCGGCGAAACCATAACCCCCGGCGAACTGCTCGGCATTGGTCTGGTGTCCGGGGGGATCATTTCGTTGGCGTTCCGAGGGCGCAGCCTGTCGGTGCCGAGCCTGCCGTATGCGCTGGGCACCGGTTGTTTCATCGCCGCCTACAGCGTCGTCGATGGCATTGGCGCCAGGCTTTCCGGTGCGCCGCTCGCGTACACGGTGTGGATGAGCGCCCTGTGGGGTGTGTTGATGCCATTGGTGTATATCGGCCTGCGCGACGCCCGCAGTCTGTTTTCCGTACGGCCCGGCATGCTGACCGCTGCGGTCGGCGGACTGGTCTCGTTGCTGGCCTACGCAATCGTTATCTACGCGATGAACGAAGCGCCACTGGGCGCGGTGTCAGCCTTGCGCGAAACCAGCGTGTTGTTCGCGGCATTGCTCGGCTATTTGTTCCTCGGTGAAAAGCTCACCGTCCGCAGGATGCTGGCCTGCGTGGTCATCGCCAGCGGCGCCATCATCATCGGCTGACACAGCCCAACTGCTCGGGAAAACGTCGCATGAATAACCTTTCGCAAGCACCGCTGATTCTGATCACCGGCGGCAGTCGCGGAGTCGGCGCCGCCACCGCCCGACTCGCCGCCGCGCAAGGCTATGACGTTGCCATCAGCTACGTTGCCAACGAGTCTGCCGCGCTGGCGGTGGTGGCGGATATCGAAGCATTGGGGCGCAGAGGCCTCGCGGTGCGTGCTGACAGTGCTGACCCCGAGCAGGTTGCTGAACTGTTCTCGGCCCTCGATCGCTCATTCGGGCGTATCGATGTTCTTGTGAATAACGCTGGCGTGCTGGCGAAACAGTCACGCATGGAGGACCTGAGATTCGAACGCATGCAGCGCATCTTCGCGGTCAATGCGCTGGGACCGATCCTGTGCGCGCAGCAGGCGGTAAAACGCATGGCTTACCGGCACGGCGGCACAGGTGGCGCAGTGATCAACGTTTCTTCTGCCTCGGCGCGCCTGGGTAGCCCGAATGAATACGTCGACTACGCAGCATCGAAAGGCGCGCTGGAAACTTTCACCATCGGCTTTGCCAAGGAAGTTGCGCGCGAGGGAATTCGGGTCAACTGCATTCGCCCGGGGCACATCTATACCGATATGCACGCCAGCGGCG
Organism: Pseudomonas sp. 2957; assembly: GCF_031456345.1. Lineage (NCBI taxonomy): Bacteria > Pseudomonadati > Pseudomonadota > Gammaproteobacteria > Pseudomonadales > Pseudomonadaceae > Pseudomonas > Pseudomonas sp. 2957. The sequence continues at coordinate 268,057 of NZ_JAVDUL010000002.1, read as the reverse complement.
GCGAACCGGGGCGGGTGGATCGCGTGAAGGAGTCGATCCCGATGGGCCGGGGCGGTCAGCCGGAAGAGGTGGCGCGGGCCATTTTGTGGCTGGCCAGCGCGGAGGCTTCGTTTGTCACCGGGACTTTTCTGGATGTGACGGGTGGCAAGTAGTTCCTAAAGACTATCCGGATCTCCAAAAAACATCTGAATCCGCGACCTCAACCACCGCTCTCCCGGGTCGTTATCCTGCGACCCACGCCAGGCCATGTGCAGTTCAAACGTACGCGTCGGCAGTGGCGGATCTTCAGCACGAAGCCCTCCAGCTGCGGTCAGTGCGTCCGCCGTGTAATCCGGCACGGTCGCGACGATATCGGTGCCCGCCAGCAGCGTGCCCAGTCCGTTGAACTGCGGTACCGCCAGCACCACGTGCCGTTTGCGTCCGAGTTTCTCCAGTTCTTCATCGACGAAACCACTGAGGTCGCCAGCGAACGACACCAGTGCATGCGGTCGGGCGCAGTAGTCGTCCAGGCTCAGCGGCCCCGGCACGGTGTCGGCGCGCAGCAGCTTCGGTGCGCTGCGGCGCAGGACCTTGCGCTTGGCGTTGGCCGGTAGGTCGGTGGTGTAGCTGACGCCAATCGAAATCTCGCCGGAGGCCAGCAGGCCCGGCATCAAGATGTAATTGACCCGCCGTACCACGAGGACAATGCCCGGTGCTTCGGCGCGCAGACGCTTGAGCAGCATGGGCAGCAGCGCGAATTCGACGTCGTCGGACAAACCGATGCGAAACACCGAGGTGCTGGTCGCCGGATCAAAATCGGCGGCACGACTGACGGCGGTCGAGATCGAATCAAGGGCAGGCGAGAGCAGGGCGAAGATTTCCACCGCGCGGGCGGAAGGTTCCATGCTGCGGCCGGTGCGGACAAACAAGGGATCGTCAAACAGGCTGCGCAGACGCGACAGCGCCGCACTGATAGCCGGTTGGCCGAGGAACAATTTTTCCGCGGCCCGAGTCACACTGCGTTCGTGCATCAATGTTTCGAACACGATCAGCAGGTTCAGGTCGACACGACGCAGGTCATTACGATTCATCTGGAGTCCTGGCAGAGTCATCAAACTTGACGAGGGCGGCCATATGAGAACAATGGCCGGCATGAATCTTACGGGGAAAGGCTGGTACTCTGCACCGGAAAATTCAGCTTTACTGCGACGGTGGCAGGCCTTTTTTCATGGATTTTGCCAATGCCGCCCTTGATGCGGAATCAATGACAGGCATGTCGACTATTAATAGCCACTGATGGTCTTGGGTCCAAAGCCCAGATAGAGTTCATGGCATTAGAGGTTACTTTGACGAGGTTTGCGATGTCCCGCACGATCCGTTTTCACAAGTTTGGTCCGGCCGAGGTGCTCAAATGCGAAGAGCATGCGGCTGCTCAGCCAGGTCCTGGCGAAGTGCAGGTGCGTGTCGAGGCAATCGGCATCAGTTGGTACGACACCCTGTGGCGCCAGAATCTGGCGTCGTCCCAGGCACGTCTGCCTTCGGGCCTCGGTCATGAAATGGCTGGCGTGGTCACTGCGGTGGGCGCTGATGTCGAAGACCTGTCCGTCGGCGACAAAGTGGCCAGTTTTCCTGCGGAAAGCCCGAACGACTATCCGGTTTACGGCGAGTCGATCGTCCTGCCGCGCACCGCGCTGACCCGTTATCCCGATGTGCTCAGCCCGATCGAAGCGAGCGTGCATTACACGCCGCTGCTGATCGCCTACTTCGCTTATGCCGATCTGGCGCGGGTCAAACCGGGTCAATTTGCGCTGGTGACTGACGCCAGCCACTGCGCCGGCCCGTCGTTTGTGCAATTGGGCAAGGCGCTGGGTGTGCGAGTGATCGCCGCGACCAAATCGGCGGAGGAGCGGGAGTACCTGCTGTCCCTCGGTGCGGAGAAGGTCATCGTCACCGAAGAGGAAGATCTGTTGATGCGTATCAACAAGATCACCGACAACCGCGGCGTCGATGTGGTGTTCGATGGTCTTGGCGGCCCGCAGATGTCGTTGCTCGGCGATGTGCTGGCGCCACGCGGCAGTCTGGTGCTGTACGGGCTGCAAGGTGGTAACCAGACCCCGTTCCCGGCGTGTGCAGCGTTTCAGAAGAACATTCAGTTCTTTGTGCACTGCATCGGCAACTTCACCGGCAAGCCGGAGCTGGGCATTGTCCAGGACCACGTCGCTCTGCAGCGTGCTTTGCGTGACATCAACCAGTTGACCGCTGACCGCGTGCTTTTGCCGCTCAAGACTCGTGTATTCCCGTTCAACGAGTTCGTCGAAGCGCATCGCTACATGGACGAATGCCCATGCCGCGAGCGAGTGGCCCTGCAAGTGGAAACCGCGTAAATCCACCCATCAGAGTCCGTGGCCCCCACGGACTCTTTTCTGTTTATACCCTCCGCTGTCAGTAAACCCTCCCCGATATCGAAGCATTGGCCTTTTCAGCAACTGAACTGGTTTTTGCCGTTCATCTGTATCTTCTAATCACACTATAAGCACTGATAATTGAATGATTACTTTCATCTCAAGGAATGAGCTATGGCTGTGCATTCAATTTGTCCGAGGCAATATCAAATGGCTGGCTCAGCTGGCTTCGTCAATTTCTGTTTAATTGCTGTAGGGCGATTCGGAAGTTGCTTCTCTTTTTCTTGTAATGATTTGGCGTGGGACGTTGTGGGAAGTTTCCTCAGAACATTGTTGAGTGACGAAGGGCCAATGAATACGGGTGGTTGAGCGTCCAGCCTGGCATCTGGAAGGCTTTGTTCAGGTGAAGTGTTTCAAATAACTACAACTTTGTAAGTGTTAGCATTTCAGCGTCTATTACTTATTGATCCAATTGCCGCGCGCCTACTGTCATGTCTGCGCGGCATGAAACTTTTGATACCGGGTAAATACCGATGAGCACGATCCATGATCAGGCAATGAACTATGTCTATCAGCAAGTATTGCAGCGTTTGCTGAGTTTCTTTTCCCGAGCCGAGCGCACGGCATTGCAATTGCTGATACAGCGCTTGGTGGTGGCCGCTGGCGGCATGGAAAACATTGGGCAATTCAAGGTGCTGGTGCCTCAGTCCGGCCTGCGGGACGGCTGCTATACCCTGGCCTTGCTCCGGGCCGCTCAGTTGACCATTGCCGGCCGTGCTCCGGCGACCTTTCAGCTGCGCGTGGCTTCCCTGCGCTGGAATGGCGACAGCCCGCTCGCCCTGCAAAACCTGCATCGCAGCTACAGCGCGCTATTCCTTTATGACGATCCGCGGGTCGAGGTGCTGATGGTGGATAACCGCGAGGTCCTGCCGTTCGACCATCGCACGCCTGTCAGCAATGAAGGGCGCGAGGCCAGCCGGGTCAGTCTGCTGCTGGTGGGGCACTGTCGCACCTGGCTGGAAACACCTGAATTATGGGATGACGCCTACCTGGCGACGGCCGAGTACTACAGCCAGATCGCGCGCTGGAACAACGGCGTCGACGCCATGATCAGCACCGAAACCAAAGGCAGTCAGCAGCATTTCCTCGAAGGCCTGAACCGCGCGATGCAGCGAGTGGCAATACCGGCTCCAGGCCTGGTCAATGCCGGATTCGAAACGCTTTTTCCTCTGCTCGACGAGCTCGGTGATGACTTTTATCGGGAACTGCGTGCCGATGATGACCGGACCGTGTGGCGGCCGGAAGGCGAATTCGAAGCCTGCCGGCGCACCAGTTTTATCGACATCAATGACATGATGGTCGGCAAGCTCGAGGATCGCTGGCCGCTGTTGGGCGAGTTTCTCGGTTATGAACCTGATGATCTGGCGCTGTACCAGGGCGAAGCGGTGTTTGCTGATCCTTTGATCTCGGCACATGTGCGAGGTTTGTACGCACGGTTCATCGAGGGGCGCGCCTATGAGGCGGGCATCGACGATTACGTCCGGCACACGCTGGCCGACATGCGGCGAAAGCAGGTTGCCGAAACCGTCTGCGAGCACTTGCTGGCCAGCTACGACAACGCCGGCGGGCCAGAACAACTGCGGATGCTTGCCGAGGATTACCTCAGCAATGGTTTCGGATTGACCGAAACGCAGTTGGCGTGCCTGCTGTTTGCGCCGTTCATCGACAACGGCAAAGGTCTCGAACGCTTCCTGCGCAATTGTCATCCCGGCATGCTGGTCGCCATGCCGGACCTGCACCGCGCCATGCAGGGTCTGCACGCACCTGAGCAGGTGATGAAGTGGCTGACGGAAGTCAGCGGCTTGCCAGTCAGGCTGTTGAACCGCCTGTATGCAATGGGTCCTGTGCAGATTGATGCACCTGCGCAATTCTCCTCGGAGAGTTCGGGTTCGGACGAGGCGCGTTCGGCTGCGCCGTTCGAGCGGTCGACGGAACGCTGACGGTGAGCCAGAGCCTGGATTGTGAACCAATATCTACGGAAATGAGGGTGTGAAGGGCGCGCGGGACAACGACTTTGTTTATCAGGCAGTTTATCGATATCTGACAACGTTGATTGATGCTGCCGGGGGTGGTGCGGCGGTACGCATGCCTTCCTTGCGACAACTGGCGGACCGGCTGAATGTCTCCATCTCAACGGTGCAATACGCCTATTCGCTTCTGGAAAAGGAAGGCCGGGTCTATTCGATCGCCAAGTCAGGGTATTACGCGCAAGCGCAGTTCAGCATGGATGCACCCGGCAACGGCAATGACCTGCTGGAGACCGTGTACGTCAACGCCAGGCGTCCCGGGATGTGTGTGTTGAGTGCTGACGAACCGGCCTCGCTGCAACCGTTGGACAGTCCGTTGCTGACCTCGGAACGTGAGCTTTTGCGTCAATACCCGCGTCAGTTGCAGACATTCGTGCAGCCTTGCGGTGAACTGGAACTGCGGGTTGCGCTGGCGGCGCGGTATACCAGCTCGACAGAGCACTTCTGGCATGCCGATGACATTTATATCGGCGCTGATCTGCGTGGCGTCCTGGAGATTCTGATTTCGGTGCTTGGATTGCGTCAGGCCACCGTGATTGTCGAATCACCGTGCGACTGGGTCATCCTGCGCCTGCTTGAGTCGTGCGGGGTGCGCGTGATCGAGTGGCCATTGCTTGCCCGAGGCGTGCTCGATCTGTCGTCACTCGAATCACTGCTGAAGAACGAGCCGGTTCGTTTGATCCTGCTGTCTTCCGTGCTGAGCATGCCCCAAGGCAACGGTTTCACTCGCGAGTGTCAGCAGGCCACGGCGCAGTTGCTCAATCATCATGGCGTCTGGGTACTGGAAAACGACTGCTACAGCGAGCTTGACGAGCGCAATGATTCGCAGCGTTTGCGCAGTTGGCTCGATCCTGATCGTCTGCTGGTGTTTTCCACTTTCGAGAAATTCATCGGCGCCGAAGCACCATTCGGCTTTGTCTTGTCGCGTCACTGGCGCGAGGAATTGCAGCGCCATTTTCTGCTGCGGGCGTTTCGCTTGTCGCCCATTCGCCAGAAGGCAATTGCGCGGCTGTTGAATGGCGGACGGCTTGATCAGCATTTATCCGTGTTGCGGCGGATGCTGGGTGAGCGGCGAGCCGTGTTGATCCAGACACTGCGCGAACGCCTGGGCGATACCCTGCAGATTGGCGAGCCGCCGGGCGGGGCGACGGTGTGGGTACGTTCGTTACGCCCGGTCGACATGGCAAGCGTCTTTCACCGCCTGCTCAAGCAACAGATCATCGTCGCACCGGGCGAGCTGTTCAGTCTGCAGGGCTTGCATGCGGATCATCTGCGTTTGAGCGCGCTGAACCATGGCGAGCGGGATTTGCCGAGTGTCATCGGCTTGCTCGGCGATGCCTTGCGCCTGTCGCCCGGCCAATAACGTTAAAAAACATCGGGCGAGTTTCGGATACATCCCGTCGCACAGTGGTCAAACTGCCAGTAAACTGCGCTGCATTTCCTGAACCACTCCGATTTCAGAGGTTTTTGCATGACACTCAGTCCTTTTGCGGGTAAACCGGCACCGGCAGAACTGTTGGTCGACATCCCGCGACTGGTTACGGCCTATTACACCGGCCAGCCTGATGCATCGATTTCTACCCAGCGAGTGGCGTTCGGCACGTCCGGCCACCGCGGCAGTTCGTTCGATTTAAGTTTCAACGAATGGCACGTTCTGGCCATCAGCCAGGCGATCTGCCTGTATCGCGAAGCCCAGGGCATCACCGGCCCGCTGTTCGTCGGCATCGACACCCATGCATTGTCGACCCCGGCCGGCGCCAGCGCACTGGAAGTCCTCGCCGCCAACGGCGTCACCGTGATGATCGCCGAAGGCGATGAGTACACCCCGACCCCGGCAGTTTCCCACGCCATTCTCTGCTACAACCGCGGCCGTACCTCTGGCCTGGCGGACGGTATCGTCATCACGCCGTCGCACAACCCGCCACAAAGCGGTGGCTACAAATACAACCCAACCAACGGTGGCCCGGCCGATACCCACATCACCAAGTGGATCGAAGCCAAGGCCAACGAGCTGCTGGCGAACAAACTGGCCGGGGTTAAACGCATCAGCTACGAGCAGGCGCTCAAGGCCAGCACGACCCATCGCCACGATTACTTGAACACTTATGTCGCCGACCTGATCAACGTCATCGACTTCGATGCCATCCGCGACGCCAAGCTGCGTCTGGGTGTCGATCCGCTGGGCGGAGCAGGGGTGCGCTACTGGTCGGCCATTGCCGAACACTATCGTCTCGACCTGGAAGTGGTGAATAAACAGGTCGATTCAACGTTCCGTTTCATGACCGTCGACTGGGACGGCCAAATCCGTATGGATCCGTCGTCCAGCCACGCAATGCAGGGCCTGATCGGCCTGAAAGAGCGTTTCGACGTGGCGTTTGCCTGCGACCCGGATCACGACCGCCACGGCATCGTCACGCCGTCCGGTGGTTTGCTCGCGCCGAACAACTATCTGGCGGTATCCATCGACTACCTGTTCCAGAACCGTCCGCAATGGCGCGCTGATGCCGCCGTGGGCAAAACCGTGGTCAGCAGCGGCCTGATCGACCGCGTGGCCAAGCGCCTGGGCCGTCGCCTGTACGAAGTGCCGGTCGGTTTCAAATGGTTCGCCGATGGCCTGTTCGATGGTTCGCTGGGTTTTGGCGGTGAAGAGAGTGCTGGCGCTTCGTTCCTGCGCAAGGATGGCGGCGTATGGAGCACCGACAAGGACGGTCTGATTCCTGCCTTGCTCGCCGCTGAAATGACGGCGCGCACCGGGCGCGATCCAAGCCAGGCCTACCGCGCGCTGACCGACGAACTGGGCGAACCGTTCTCGGTACGCGTCGACGCCAAGGCCAACCCTGAGCAGAAGGCACTGCTGAGCAAGCTGGCGCCGGAGCAGGTCACCTCGACCGAGCTGGCAGGCGAGAAGATCCAGAGCATCCTCAGCCATGCACCGGGCAACGATCAGGCCATTGGTGGTCTGAAAGTCATGACCGAAAACGGCTGGTTCGCCGCGCGCCCTTCGGGCACTGAAGACATCTACAAGATCTACGCCGAAAGCTTCCTCGGCGACGACCACCTCAAGCAACTGGTGGCCGAGGCGCAAACTTTGGTAGATGGCGCCATTTCCAGCAAATAATGCGCACATGAAAAAGGGCAACCATGAGGGTTGCCCTTTTTTATTGCCTGCAGATCAAGCCAGGTCGACCAGTACGATCTCGCTGTCTTCGATTGCCGTGACCGTCAGCACTTGCTCATGGGCCACCGCCACACCGTCACGCGCTTGGGCACGCAAGCCATTGACCTCGATCACGCCAGTGGCCGGAACCAGATAGGCGCGACGCCCTTCGTCTAGCCGGTATTCGGCGGTTTCACCGGCCTTGATGTTCGCCGCCACCAGGCGCGCATTGGCGCGAATGTGCAGGCTCTCATCGTCGCCGTCCTTGCCGCTGGCCAAGGTGACAAAACCTTCGCGCTCGCCTTTGGGAAACGGCTTGGCGCCCCACGACGGCGGCGCACCGGTTTCGGTCGGCAGAATCCAGATCTGGAAGATCTTGGTTTCCTTGTCTTCTAGGTTGTACTCGCTGTGGGCGATGCCGGTGCCGGCACTCATCACTTGTACATCACCGGCTTCGGTGCGGCCCTGGTTGCCCAGATTATCTTGGTGCGTGATGGCACCTTCACGCACGTAAGTGATGATTTCCATGTCGCGGTGCGGATGCTGCGGGAAACCGGTGCCTGCGGCGATGATGTCGTCGTTCCACACGCGCAAGTTTCCCCAGCTCATCCGCTGCGGATCGTAGTATTCGGCAAACGAAAAGTGGTGATGCGCGTCCAGCCAGCCATGATGGGCGCCGCCCAGCGAGCTGAAGGGTCTGAGTTCAAGCATGATCGTCTCCTTAAATTAGGTTCGTCAGGGGGCGGGCCCCGTGGTTGATGACGACGATCATCTATCAGGCAATCATCGATAAAAAGCGCAAAAACTGCCGCATCATGATCAGTTTATTTGATGAGAATGTGCCTCGAAATCGTCTCATCCGACTTTCAATTCGTCGCCTAAACCGATGACCTGTAAGCATTTCGCTAGAACTCATCAGCAAATCCAGACACCATAGCCGCCACAGCCTCACACCCTGGAGTCCGTCAGCGTGGCGCAACACACCCCCGATCTTCCCCCTGAACTTCGTCCACTGGCCGAGATGCCCTGGTTCAAGCGTCTGGCTGCGCGATTCTTTGGTCACGGTCTGACAAAATTGCGCGCCCAGCACCGGGCATCGTGGCTGCACGGGCAAGCCGACGGATTTCGCAGTGGCCACACAGCCGGCGTCGAGTACGGCTTCAAGGAAGGCAAGCTCGAGGGGCTGGAAGAGGGCCGTCAGGTGCTGCTGATTCGCGACAGCCGCAACACCGAGCATCGGCCGCCCAGTGTCGATAACCACCTGTTCGATGACTGGCGCCTGCCGCTCACCGCCGAATTGAAAAAACGCATCAAGGCTGACGTCGCTCGTTTGCTCCCGGCCCACGCCCAGCCCAGCGCCGCGCAATGGAAAATGATCTTCAGCGATACGCCGTCCACCTCGGTGGTCGCCGGTGCGGGCGCCGGCAAGTCGACCACGCTGGTGCTGCGCATACTGTTGCTCAGCCATTATCTGGGTTTTGAGCTGGATTCGATGACTGTGGTGACCTTCACCCGTGAATCGCGCAAGGACTTCATTAACAAGCTCATCGAAATATTCACGTTGTGGGGGCAGCCGCTGAACCTCAAGCAGGCGCGCGAACTGGTGCGAACCTTCCACTCGCGCATCCTGCCGATGGTGCGCAGCCTGCCGGGTTTCGAGCGCTTGCAGGCCTTCGAGAACCTCAGCGATCGCCCGCAAAGTGGCGCAGAGGAGGTCGACAGCAATCCGTTTGACCTGCGGATCAACGACGCGCAACGGCAGCAACTCAATGCCTGCTACCACCGCTTGTTCAACGAGGATGAGCGTTTCCGCCAATTGATCCAGCCGCTGTCCCGCGCGGGTTTGCAATTAAAGGAACTGGAACGCGACCACCCCGATGTGCAGAAACGCATGGCGGTCACCGAACTGGCGGCCAAGCGCGATGAAGAGCTCTGCGATGTGATTGAAGATTTATGGTTTCGTGCAGGGGCGTGGCCCATTAAAGGCATCGAGCCGAATCGGCAGGCCTTCGAAATCAATGGCTCGAAGTTCCACGCTCACGGCTATATTCCCAGCCTCGATGCCTGGGTGGTGCTCGGCTTTGATCCCAAGGAAAACGCCCAGCTGACTCGACCCAACGCCAAGCTGAGTGTCCGTGCAGAGTGGGCGGTCAAGCGCACTCTGTTTCAAGCTTTCTGCCGTAAGCCATTGATATGGCTGGATAGTTACGAGTCATCCAGGCGCGTTCTTGCGACGTTGGCCGGAGATGCCAGCGCCGGTCCCGGCTTTGATTACAAGGTCAAAGGCGAGCTGGCATCCGCGCCATTGCTGGATTGTTTTGTCGCCGCAGCAGGCTTTATCGAAAACCTCGGCCTGGATGTGCCGGACGCGGTCAGTCGGATGAGCTTCGCCAAGGACGATCCCGATCGCTTTTTCTTTGAAGCCCTGAGCCTGTTCTGGCGCGCATTTGAAGATCATCTGCTGGATCAGAAACCGCCAGTGATGACCTACAACCGCATGTTCGCGTTGTTCAGCGAGCACTCGCCGGAAAACCTCAAGCTGCTCAGCGATGAGTTGCTGCGGCCTATGGCGCATTTGATGATCGATGAGTTCCAGGACGTATCGCCGCAGATCGTTTCGTGGATTCGCGCCAGCCTCAATGAAATCCGCAGCCGTGGCCCGGCCATGCACGTTGGGCGAGGGGCGCAGCGGTCGTCGCTATTGTGCGTCGGTGATGACTGGCAGTCGATTTACGGCTGGCGCGGCAGTTCTCCGAGTTACTTCATGGAGTTCAACAAGGAATTTCCGTCGCCGAGCACCACGCGGGTCATGCTCAGTGACAACTACCGCAGCCACCAGCACATCATCGACGCCGCTGAACACATTGTCCGTGCAGCGCCGGCGATCGCAGGCAAGAAGGCCAAGGCCAGTGGTGAGCCCAAGCCGCTTCACCCGGTCAACGTGCTTGAGCGTGACGATGAAGCGCTGGGGCAGCGTCTGGCCGAGCATTACCGGCGGGGTGATTCAATCCTGATGCTTTATCGAAAAAGCAGCGATAAGTTATTGATTGAGCAGCATATTCAGCCTGTACTTAATGTGGATTCGAGCTTGCCCTATGACGCGCGGCGGCTGAAACAGCTGACCTATCACAGCGCCAAAGGCTTGCAGGCTGATGCGGTATTCCTGCTGGGTGATTGCCAGCATCTGACCAGTTCTCCGTACAAGAACCAGGTGTATCGCATGGCGGGATTGGGCAAAAGTGGCGATAGCGAGCCGTACGACAATGCGCAAAAAGACGAAATCCTGCGCCTTGCCTACGTTGGTATCACGCGCGCCGTCAGCCATTGCTACTGGTACGTCGAACCGCAGGAAACCCAAGCGGTAAACATGCCGAGGGCATCGGATCGAGTTGCCAAGGGCAAGCCGTTCTTCGTCGATCATCGAACCGAGAAGGCCAGCGCCTGATCAATAAAAAAGCCCGCATCGCTGCGGGCTTTTTGTTTTAAATCAGGCGGTTATGCGTAGTTCTTGAGAGATTCCGGAGGAGTGAAAGCTTCCAGCTCATCTTCGATGGCCTCGATGATGCGCTCGACGTCCGCCGCGTTCATCACCGTTGCGCAGGGAATGCCAGCGATGGCGATCATGGTTTCGCCGCTGGCACGATCAAACAGACGGGCGATCAGGCTGCCCGGCGCATCCATCGTCGCCTCGAAACCCATGGGATGAAAATGCCAGCGCATCAGCTGGCAAGCATTTGGAAAGGTGACTTTGCTGAACCCTTTATTCATGGTGTTGCCCGCCTGCTTCATCGAGCGCTTCCTTTTGCTCATGTTAGGTGGGAAGAGCCTTCATTGGCTCAACCAGTGCTTGAGCTTTAAAAGTAGCATCCGTGTGTGAAAAAACTGTGAGTTTTTTCAGTCCGTTTAGCGATTGATTCGCATTTTTTGATGTAAGTCACTGGCTCATCGATTATCGCCAAAATGCCACCATGGATTTTCCATTGAAGCGGCAGAGGAAGTTGGGCAAGCTCGGTTCTTTTTTGCCGAGCCGCTTATGCACGCCGATGACGACGGCCCAGAACAGACCCAGGCCACGGCCGCCACGGTCATGCGCTATCACCTGAGCTGGAAACACCGGGATCTGGACAGCGTCATGGCGCTTTATCACGCCGATATCCAGTACAGCGATTTCTTTCAGAATCGCGTACTCAGACTGGATGAGTTACGCGACTACGTGCGCGTGAGCATGCCGCGAGAATCCGACGAACTGCTCGAGCATTGCGACCGCATCCGGGTGGATGGCAACACCGCGTTCATTCAGTACGAGGTGACCTTGCGTGGCGGCGATGGCCTGGTGTCGTTTCGTTCCAGCGAAGCGATCACGGTCAAGGACGGCCTGATATGGCGCGTCAATGAATACGCCTCGCTGGTGCGTACCCAAACCAACGGCAGTTCGGCACCGAGCCGTCCGGCGGTCAGTCGTCTCGGTCTGTCACCGCGCCAACTGAGCTTCATGGCCGAAGACCTGCAGCAGTATTTCGAGAAGCAGCAGCCTTATCTGGACCCTGAGCTTGACCTGCAAAGGGTGGCGAAGGAGTGCGGGTACAGCCGCAATCAGATTTCCTATCTGCTCAATCAGGTACTCGGGCAAAGCTTTTATCGCTACGTCAACCAGGCGCGCCTGCAGCATTTGCTGCGTGCACTGGACAGCGCCGCACCGCCATTGCGCGTTGACGAGCTGGCGTTTGCCGCCGGTTTCAATTCGCTGTCGGCGTTTTACAAATGCTTTCGCGAGCACACCGGCCAGTCGCCCAAGGCCTACGCCAAACAAATTTCTCTGCGGGCACGCGCGCAAGACATCCACTGAAGGCAGCCACTAGGATCTACGCCATCGAAGGTTTTCAGTGGCGGAGTCTGGCATGTCGGCGTGGCGCACGATCAGTTTGTGGATGGATCAGCTCGATGAGCCGCTGCTGGCGCGCCCTGCGCTTGAGCGGGATCTGGATGTCGACGTGGCGATCATCGGCGCCGGTTACACCGGACTGTGGACGGCGTACTACCTGAAAAAACAGGCGCCCGGCCTGGATATCGCCATCATCGAGGCGCAAACCGCCGGGTTCGGTGCGTCCGGACGCAATGGCGGCTGGCTGATGGGTAACTTGCTGGGTGAGGATCGCTTGCTCGCAGGCTTATCGCCGCAGCAGCGCAGGGCTTCGTTTGATCTCCTGCACAGCATCCCCGATGAAGTGGAGATCGTCGTTGAACGCGAAGGCATCGACTGCGATTACCGCAAGGGCGGGGTGCTTTATTGTGCGGCGCGCTACCCAGAGCAGGAAACCGTGCTGCGCGATTACCTGAGCAAGCTGCATGCCCAAGGCCTGACTGACGACGATTACCGCTGGCTGAGCCCTGAGCAACTGGCCCAGCAGATCCGCGTGGCCAAGCCCTACGGCGGCATCTTCGCCCCCCATGTCGCGACCATTCACCCAGCGAAACTGGTCCGTGGCCTGGCGCGTACCGTGCAGAACATGGGCGTGAAAATCTACGAAAACAGCCCGGTTACCCACTGGCAATCCGGCAGTTTGCGCACTGCCAAGGCCAGCGTGCGCAGCCGTTGGATCGTCCCGGCCGTAGAAGGCTATTCGGTGACGTTGCCGCCGCTTGGTCGCTATCAGTTGCCGGTGCAAAGTCTGATTGTCGCCACCGAGCCGCTGTCCGCTGCGACCTGGGACGAAATCGGCCTCAATCGCGGCCAGGCCTTCAGTGAATTCAGCCGTCAGGTCACCTATGGCCAGCGCAGTGCCGACAACCGCCTGATTTTCGGCGCCCGTGGCGGTTATCAGTTCGCCGGCAAGCTACGCCATGACTTCAACCTCACTCGCGATGAAGTCGAGTTGCGCCGCTATCTGTTCGGCGAACTGTTCCCGCAGCTGAAAAATGTGCAGATCACCCACGCCTGGGGCGGCAACCTCGGCATGTCGCGCCATTTCAAGCCGCACATGCTTTGCGACCGCGCCAACGGCATCGCGCTATCGGGCGGTTACGGCGGCGAGGGCGTCGGCGCCAGCAACCTTGGCGGGCGCACCCTGGCCGATCTGATTCTCGAGCGCGACAGCGAGCTGACCCAACAACCGTGGGTCCTGCCCGACGGTGGCATTCACGCGCTGCGTGCCTGGGAGCCAGAGCCATGCCGCTGGCTCGGCTACAACGCGATCATCAAAAGTTTCGTGCATGAAGACCAGACGCTGGCCAATCCGGCGACTGCGCCCTGGCGGCGCAAGCTCGCCAGCCAAGTCGCCGGGTTCATGGAAGGTTTCATGCACTGAACGCCGTTTCCCTCAATAAACAGGTCACGTCATGAGCATCACCCAATTCAAGAACACCGCCGCGCTCGAACTCGAGGAGTCCAACCCGGTCGCCGTGCCCCTCGGCGAGCCCGTCGCAATTGCCTCGACCACCAGCGTCGAGCGCGATGACGGCGTTGAAACCGGCGTCTGGGAATGCACCCCGGGCCGCTGGCGGCGGCAGATCACCGCGCAGGAGTTCTGCCATTTCATTTCCGGGCGCTGCACCTTCACCCCCGACGGTGGTGGCGAAACCCTGCACATACAAGGCGGCGACGCACTGATGTTGCCAGCCAACACGCTCGGGATCTGGGATATCCAGGAAACCGTGCGCAAGAGCTACGTGCTGATTTTCTGATTGTTCGATCCTTTGATTGCCTGCCAACAAAAAAAGCCCATACAGGAATCGCCCCATGATCCAGAAAACCCTCGCATTGGCGCCGCTGCTGCTGGCCGCTTCCGTCAGTCACGCGGCCGAGACGGTCAAGGTCTACAACTGGTCCGACTACATCGCCCCGGACACCACAAAGAATTTCCAGAAAGACACGGGCATCGGCGTGACCTACGACGTCTACGACAGCAACGAAACCCTCGACGGCAAATTGATGACCGGCAAATCCGGTTACGACGTGGTCTTCCCGTCGAACCACTTCATGGCGCGGCAGATTCAGGGTGGGGCGCTGAAGAAACTCGACAAGAGTCAGTTGCCGAACTGGAAGAACCTCAACCCGGCACTGCTCAAAGCCTTGCAGACCAACGACCCGAACAACGAGCACGGTTTCCCTTATCTGTGGGGCAGCACCGGCATCGGCTACAACATCGCCAAGGTCAAAGCGGTGCTGGGCGACGACGCGCCGGTGGATTCCTGGGATCTGATCTTCAAACCCGAATACATGGAAAAACTGCAAAAGTGCGGCGTGGCGATCCTCGACAACGGCCCGGAACTGCTCCCGGCGGCACTTAACTACCTCGGCCTGCCGCACCACAGCAAGAATCCCGAAGACTACAGAAAAGCCGAAGCTTTGCTGATGAAAGTGCGGCCCTACGTCAGCTACTTCCATTCCTCGAAGTACACCAGTGACCTGGCCAACGGCGACATCTGCGTAGCAGTCGGCTTTTCCGGCGACATCCTGCAAGCGGAGAACCGCGCCAAGGAGGCCAAGAACGGCGTCGAGATCGGTTATGCGATTCCCAAGGAAGGCGCGGCCATCTGGTTCGACATGGTCGCCATGCCCGCCGACGCACCGGACGAAAAGGCCGGCTACGCCTTCATGAACTACCTGCTGCGCCCGGACGTCATGGCGGGCATCACCAACTACGTGCACTACGCCAATGGCAATGAACAGGCGGACACGCTCATCGATCCAGCGATCAAGAACGACACCAAGGTGTACCCGAGCCCGGAAATGATGGGCAAGCTGTTCGCGCTGGAAGCGATGCCGCTGAATATCGACCGGATCCGGACGCGGGTTTGGAACAAGATTCGTACCGGCAGCTGAGTTTTTTCAGGCCAACGTACAAGACCCCTGTGGGAGCGAGCCTGCTCGCGAAGCGGTTTGTCATTCGACTCTTATGTTGACTGGCTTGGCGCCTTCGCGAGCAGGCTCGCTCCCACATTTGTTATTCAATGAATCAGCATAGTTGATATCAAAGCACTGGCACCGCTGACTGAAAGTGTGACTTGCCCAACAAATCCAAACTTACCGATATTTAATATTTAAATAGAAAATCGTCAGACAATTTGCGCCCTCGCTACAACTAAAAACAATCTTTCCTCCCCGCACGCTTTGTTTACGGCAGTTTCCTGATACCACCAAATTGGATCGCAAAAAAATCCTTTACGACAGATTTCCAATTGTGTCAGGTTCGTTACGCCTTCATTGGGCGAGTGATAGGACGATCTCGCCAAAGATCGTCCTGTCGGACAAAAACTGTTCCATTGCTAAACAAGGAAGTGTGTTTATGTCGAAAGTTAAAACCAATGCTGTTGATTCCGCCGAACAAGCTTTCCAGCTGGCTGCCTTCAGCTCGGCGTACAACCAGATCAATAGCTTCAGCCATCAGTACGACCGTGGCGGCAACCTCACGGTCAATGGCAAACCCTCGTACTCCGTCGACCAGGCGGCTACGCAATTGCTGCGTGACGGCGCTGCCTATCAGGACAAGGACAGCAGCGGCAAGATCGAACTCACCTATACGTTCCTGACCTCGGCCTCGAACAGCACGATGAACAAGCACGGGATCACCGGGTTCAGTCAGTTCAGCGCGCAGCAACAGGCGCAGGCCAAGCTCGCCATGCAGTCCTGGGCCGATGTGGCCAATGTCACCTTCACCGAGAGAGCCTCGGGCGGCGACGGGCACATGACCTTCGGTAACTACAGCGGTGGCCAGGATGGCGCTGCGGCGTTTGCCTATCTGCCGGGGACCGGCGCCGGTTATGACGGCACCTCGTGGTACTTGATCAACAGCGGTTACACGCAGAACAAGAACCCGGATCTGAACAACTACGGTCGTCAGACCCTGACCCACGAAATCGGCCATACCCTGGGCCTTGCTCACCCTGGCGACTACAACGCCGGCAACGGCAACCCGACCTACAACGACGCGACCTACGGCCAGGACACCCGTGGCTACAGCGTCATGAGTTACTGGAGCGAGAGCAACACCAACCAGAACTTCAGCAAGGGCGGCGTCGAAGCCTATTCGTCCGGCCCGCTGATGGACGACATCGCAGCCATCCAGAAACTCTACGGCGCCAACACCACCACCCGCACCGGCGACACCACCTACGGCTTCAACTCCAATACCGGCCGCGATTTCCTCAGCGCGTCGTCGTCGAGCGACAAAGTGGTGTTCTCGGTGTGGGATGCCGGCGGCAAGGACACCCTGGATTTCTCCGGTTTCACCCAGAACCAGAAGATCAACCTCAACAGCGCTTCGTTCTCCGACGTTGGCGGCATGGTCGGTAACGTGTCGATCGCCAAGGGCGCGGTCATCGAGAACGCGATTGGCGGTTCGGGCAGCGATCTGTTGATCGGCAACAGCGTGGCCAACGAGCTCAAGGGCGGTGCCGGTAACGACATCCTGTACGGCGCTGGCGGTGCCGACAAGCTGTGGGGCGGCGCCGGTTCGGACACTTTCGTGTTCGCCGCCAGCTCGGACTCCAAGCCAGGTGCGATCGATCAGATCCTCGATTTTGTCAGCGGTCTGGACAAAATCGACCTGACCGGCATCACCAACGGTGCGGGCCTGCACTTCGTCAACAGCTTCACCGGTTCGGCCGGCGACGCAGTGTTGACCTCGTCGGGCGGCAATAGCCTGTTGTCGGTGGATTTCTCCGGGCATGGCGTGGCTGACTTCATCGTCAGCACCGTGGGCCAGGCAGCGACCAGCGACATCGTGGCGTGATGTGAAAGGAAAGCGGCGCCTCGTGCGTCGCTTTCTTCGCTTGCATCGGCCTGATCCCCGAGCAAGGCTACGAGCGGAAGTGAAATTTCCTATGACTCGATACGTTTTAACTGACACGACGATGGCATGGCTGATGGCAGTCACGCTGATGATGACCGGAGCGACAAGCATGGCAAGCAGCCTCAGACTCGAAGAACCCTCGGCATTCGCCGGGCGCTGGCAGGC
The DNA here is from genome assembly GCF_031456345.1 of Pseudomonas sp. 2957. Lineage (NCBI taxonomy): Bacteria > Pseudomonadati > Pseudomonadota > Gammaproteobacteria > Pseudomonadales > Pseudomonadaceae > Pseudomonas > Pseudomonas sp. 2957. Next base: position 250,476 of record NZ_JAVDUL010000002.1, on the reverse strand, counting down.
CACATTGACCGGTCACCACGACACGCCCGAAACGCGGTCGTTGCAAGACAAGCCGTCGAACACATGCGTTGTCGATCTTGCGCCAGACAAGACCTTGGGCGAGGGCGCCGATTGTCTGGGCGCATGGTTGAGCGAAGCCCCGATTGGTTGGTTTCCAGAACCCGATGGCATTGCCATCACTGGCAAGGAGGGTTCGAAAATCGCCTTTTTCAGCCGCCGGGGGGATGGCTCTTACGCAAGCAGGTTGAGTTCGCAATTGCTTATCTTGCTCGAACGCATCGGGCACTAAGCGGTGGCTGGGTAGTTGCGCGAAGTTGATGTACTGCAATAACCGAGCGTTATAACCGCGAAGCCGATCAACTTGTTATGAAATTGTAAGCACTACTTGCAAATGATCTTTGGCAGGTACGCGAAATATCAATGGAATGCTCGTCCGCACCGACGAGACTATGAACTCAGGAAGAATCAATGAAGATGGCGAAGTCTCCGGCCGCTCCGTTAATCAAGGCATTGGGCGACTATAAAAGCATTCTGATCAGCGTCGGTTGTTTCACCGCGTTGATCAACGTGCTGATGCTGGTGCCGTCGATCTACATGCTGCAAGTTTACGATCGGGTGCTGTCGTCACAGAACGAAACCACTCTGGCGATGCTGTCGTTGATGGTGGTCGGGTTCTTCGCCTTCATCGGCCTGCTGGAAGTGATCCGCAGCTTTATCGTCATCCGCATCGGCAGCCAATTGGAGCGGCGCTTCAATCTGCGCGTCTATCAGGCCGCGTTCGAGCGCAACCTGTTCAAGGGCGAGGGTAACGCCGGGCAGTCGCTGGGCGACCTGACCCACATTCGCCAGTTCGTCACCGGCCCGGCGCTGTTCGCCTTCTTCGATGCGCCGTGGTTCCCGGTCTATCTGTTTGTCATTTACCTGTTCAACGTCTGGCTCGGCGTGCTGGCCACGGCGGGCGCGCTGTTGTTGATCGCGCTGGCGTGCCTCAACGAATACATGACCAAAAAACCGCTGGGCGAAGCCGCCGGTTTTTCCCAGCAGTCGAGTCAGTTGGCTACCAGTCACTTGCACAACGCCGAAACCATTCAGGCGATGGGCATGCTCGGCTCGCTGCGCAAGCGCTGGTTCGGGGTGCATTCGCGGTTTCTCGGCTTGCAGAACCAGGCCAGCGACACCGGCGCGGTGATCAGTTCGCTGAGCAAAACCCTGCGCCTGTGCCTGCAATCGTTGGTGCTGGGCCTGGGCGCGTTGCTGGTGATCAAGGGCGACATGACGGCGGGGATGATGATCGCCGGTTCGATCCTGATGGGACGCGTGCTGAGCCCGATCGATCAGTTGATCGCCGTTTGGAAGCAGTGGAGCGGGGCGAAGCTGGCTTACCGGCGCCTTGATGCGCTGTTGCAGGCGTTTCCGCCTAGCGACGAGGCGATGGCACTGCCGGCACCGAAAGGCCAGATCAGCTTCGAGCAAGTCAGCGCCGGCCCGCCGGGGCAGCGTGCGGCCACTTTGCACATGGTCAATTTCAATCTGAGTGCTGGCGAAGTGCTCGGCGTGCTCGGCGCGTCTGGTTCCGGCAAGTCGACGCTGGCTCGAGTGCTGGTCGGCGTGTGGCCGGTTCTGGGCGGCACGGTGCGCCTCGACGGTGCCGATATTCACCGCTGGAACCGCGACCAGCTTGGTCCCTACATCGGTTACCTGCCGCAAGACATCGAATTGTTCAGCGGCAGCATCGCGGAGAACATCGCGCGCTTCAGCGAAGCCGACCCGCAAAAAGTCGTCACCGCCGCGCAACAGGCCGGTGTCCACGAGATGATCCTGCGCCTGCCGCAAGGTTACGACACGCAACTGGGCGAGGACGGCAGCGGCTTGTCCGGTGGCCAGAAACAGCGCGTGGCCCTGGCCCGCGCGCTATATGGCACGCCGAGTCTGGTGGTGCTCGATGAACCCAATTCCAACCTCGACACCGTCGGCGAAGCCGCTCTGGCCAGCGCCATTGCGCAACTCAAGGCGCAAGGCACCACGGTGATTCTGGTCACCCATCGTTCTTCGGTGCTGGCTCAGGCTGACAAATTGCTCGTGCTCAACGATGGTCGTTTGCAGGCGTTCGGCCCGAGTCAGGATGTGCTCAAGGCACTTTCCGGCCAGCACGAACAGCAACGCGAAAAAGCCGCACAAACACCGGGCGGGCTCAGCATGAGCCGGCAGTATCAGCCCTCGACAAGGAATTCGGGTGTATGAGCAGCGCCAGCATGAACACTGAAAACGAAGCGAACATGGAACACGCCTACCTCACCGAGCGCCCGGAGCGTGATGCGAAATTCTTCGCGCGCATGGGCTGGATTCTGGCCATCGTCGGCGCTGGCAGTTTCTTCACCTGGGCGGCACTGGCGCCGCTGGATCAGGGCATTCCGGTGCAGGGCACGGTGGTGGTCTCGGGCAAGCGCAAGGCCGTGCAGTCGATGAGCAGCGGCGTGGTCAGCCGGATTCTGGTGCGCGAAGGCGAGATCGTGAAGCAGGGCCAGCCGTTGTTCCGCCTTGATCAGACGCAGGTCGCCGCCGACGTGCAATCGCTGCAGGCGCAGTACCGCATGGCTTGGGCCAGCCTGGCGCGTTGGCAAGCCGAGCGCGACAACCTCAAGCAAGTGACCTTTCCGGCCGAGCTGAGCAACGACCCGGACCCGCGCCTGGCGCTCGTGCTGGAAGGCCAGCGGCAACTGTTCAGCAGCCGCCGCGAAGCGTTCTCCCGGGAACAAGCGGCACTGCGCGCCAATATCGAAGGCGCCACTGCACAACTGGCCGGCATGCGCCGCGCGCGCAGCGACCTCAATGCTCAGGCCAGTTCCTTGCAGCAACAGTTGAGCAACTTGCAACCGCTGGCCGACAACGGCTACATCCCGCGCAACCGCTTGATGGACTACCAGCGGCAACTGTCGCAAGTGCAGCAGCAACTGGCGGAAAACACCGGCGAAAGCGGGCGCGTGGAGCAGGGCATCCTTGAATCGCGCCTGAAGTTGCAGCAGCACGGCGAGGAATACCAGAAGGAAGTGCGTACGCAACTGGCCGATGCGCAGTTGAAAAGCGTAACCCTGTCCGAGCAATTGACCTCCGCCGGTTTCGACCTGCAACACAGCGAGATCCTCGCCACCGCCGATGGCGTGGCAGTCAACCTCGGTGTGCACACCGAAGGCGCTGTGGTGCGTCAGGGCGAAACCCTGCTGGAGATCGTTCCGCAAGGCACCACCCTGGAAGTGGAGGGGCACTTGCCGGTCAACCTGATCGACAAGGTCGGCGCGCATCTGCCAGTGGACATTCTGTTTACCGCGTTCAACCAGAGCAAAACCCCGCGCGTGCCCGGCGCAGTCAGCCTGATCTCCGCCGACCAGATGGTCGATGAGAAAACCGGCGTGCCGTATTACGTGTTGCGCAGCAGCGTCAGCGATCAGGCCATGGAAAAGCTCAACGGCCTGGTGATCAAGCCCGGTATGCCGGCGGAAATGTTCGTGCGCACCGGTGAGCGTTCACTTCTCAACTATTTGTTCAAACCGCTGCTCGATCGCGCCGGTTCTGCGTTGACCGAGGAATAAGGATGTTCGGCTGTATGAATAAGCTTTCAATGCTGGGGGCGGCAATGATGCTGCTCGCGAGTCACTCGGCAGTCGCGGCCATGGGGCCGTTTGAGATCTACGAGCAGGCATTGCGCAACGATCCGGTGTTTCTCGGTGCAATCAAGGAACGCGATGCTGGCCTGGAAAACCGCGCGATTGGCCGCGCCGGGCTGCTGCCACGGATCGGCTACACCTACAACAAGGGCCGCAACTCGTCCAAGGCGACGTCTCTGGATGATCGCGCGCGCAACCGCACCGATGAGCGCAACTACAACAGTTACGGCTCGGCGCTGACGGTGCAGCAACCGCTGCTCGATTACGAGGCTTACGCGGCGTATCGCAAAGGCGTGGCGCAGTCGTTGTTCGCCGACGAAGCGTTTCGCGGCAAGAGTCAGGAACTGTTGGTGCGCGTGCTGGATAACTACACCAAAGCCTTGTTCGCCCAGGACCAGATCGACATCGCCCAGGCGAAGAAGAAGGCCTACGAACAGCAGTTCCAGCAGAACGAACACATGTTCAAGCAGGGCGAGGGCACGCGTACCGATATTCTCGAAGCCGAGTCGCGCTATGAGCTGGCGACTGCCGAGGAAATCGAAGCGCGCAACGAGCAGGATGCCGCCTTGCGTGAGCTCGGGGCGCTGGTCGGCGTGCCGGCAGTGGACATCGGCGATCTGGCGCCGCTTGGTAAGCAATTTCAGACCTTCACCCTGCAACCGGCCAACTTCGACACCTGGCATGAACTGGCGATCAGCAACAACCCGAACCTCGCTTCGCAGCGTCAGGCCGTGGAAGTTGCGCGCTATGAAGTCGAACGCAACCGCGCCGGACATCTGCCGAAAGTAAGCGCCTATGCCTCGATGCGCGACAACGAGTCCGAAAGCGGCAACACCTATAACCAGCGCTACGAAACCAACACCATCGGCCTTGAAGTCAGCGTGCCGCTGTACGCCGGCGGCGGGGTGTCGGCCTCGACACGGCAGGCCAGCCGCACCATGGAGCAGGCCGAATACGAACTGGATGGCAAAACCCGCGAAACCTTGATCGAACTGCGCCGCCAGTTCAGCGCCTGCCTGTCCGGGGTGAGCAAATTGCGCGCTTATCAGAAGGCCCTGAAGTCGGCCGAGGCGCTGGTGGTCTCGACCCGACAAAGCATTCTGGGCGGCGAACGTACCAATCTCGATGCGTTGAACGCCGAGCAGCAACTGTTCACCACCCGCCGGGATTTGGCCCAGGCACGCTACGACTACCTGATGGCCTGGACCAAATTGCATTACTACGCCGGGACGCTGAATGAGCAGGATCTGGCGCGGGTGGACGAAGCATTTGTGGTCGCGCAACAGCCCTCACCCTAACCCTCTCCCAGAGGGAGAGGGGACCGATCCGGGGAGATTGGCGAGATGCACCGACTTGAACGAGCTGTGCTGAATCCGTAATCGACTGGTTTTCCAGGTCGCTGAATAACTGAAGACAACACGGTCGGCTCCCTCCCCCTTTGGGAGAGGGCTGGGGTGAGGGGACCGATCCGGGAAGGTTGGCGAGATGCACCGATTTGAACGAGCTGTGCTGAATCCGTAATCGACTGGTTTTCCAGGTCGCTGAATAACTGAAGACAACACGGTCGGCTCCCTCTCCCTTTGGGAGAGGGCTGGGGTGAGGGGAACAGGCGACATCGCTATCAGCCCTGAACAAAACAACAAAAACGAGAATGATGACCATGGACGTACGCATCAAACCGATTTCGCTCGGCACGCTATTGCTGGTGACCTCGGCAACGCAGGCGCAATACCTGGAACCCGGCCAGCCCGGCAATCCGGCCAGTTGGCGCAGCGCCGAGTTCTTGCGCGACTGGGGCCTGGAACGCATGCAGGCCGATCAGGCCTACGCAGCCGGCATCACCGGCAAGGGCGTGAAAATCGGCGCGCTCGATTCCGGTTTCGATGCCGCCCACCCCGAATTCTCCGCCGACCGTTATCACCCGGTAACCGCCAGCGGCAGCTACGTCGATGGCTCAGCGTTCAACGTCGACGGCACGCTCAACCCCAACAACGATTCCCACGGCACCCACGTGGTCGGCACCATGGGCGCCGCCCGTGATGGCAGCGGCATGCACGGGGTGGCGTACAACGCGCAAATCTACGTCGGCAACACCAACAAGAACGACAGTTTCCTCTTCGGCCCCGGCCCTGATCCGCGTTATTTCAAAGCGGTCTACGACAGCCTCGCCGATGCCGGGGTGCGGGCGATCAACAACAGTTGGGGCAGTCAGCCGCCGGATGTCAGTTACCGCACCCTCGCGGATCTGCATGCCGCCTACGCACAGCACTGGAACAAGGGCACCTGGCTCGACGCCGCTGCCGATGTTTCCCGGCGCGGCGTGATCAATGTCTTCAGCGCCGGCAACAGCGGCTACCCGAATGCCAGCGTACGTTCGGCGCTGCCGTACTTTCAGCCGGATCTGGAAGGTCACTGGCTGGCGGTGTCCGGGCTCGATCAGAGCAATCAGCAGAAATACAACCAGTGCGGCATCGCTAAATACTGGTGCATCACCACACCAGGGGCGAAGATCGACAGCACCATTCCCGGTGGCGGTTATGCGATCAAGTCCGGTACCTCGATGGCGGCACCGCACGCGACCGGCGCCCTGGCACTGGTGATGGAGCGTTATCCGTACATGACCAACCAGCAGACGCTCGAGGTGCTGCTGACCACCGCTACGCAACTCGATGGCTCGGTCACAGACGCACCGAACGAGCGGGTCGGCTGGGGCGTCGCCAACCTCAACCGGGCAATGCGCGGGCCGGGGCAATTGCTAGGTGCGTTCGACGCGAATCTGGGGGCAGGGCAGCGCGATGTCTGGAGCAATGACATCTCTGACAAGGCGCTGCTCCAGCGCCAGCGCGAAGACCTCGCCGAGCACAGCGCCTGGCAGCAAACCCTACAGGACAAAGGCTGGGAGAACGGTGTCCCGGCCGGCGCCAGTCAGCAGGACCAGACCGATTACGCCGTCGGCATGCTGCGTGATGCGGCAGCGGCAAACCGGGTGTATGAGGGCAGCCTGATCAAGTCTGGAGCCGGGCAATTGCTGCTCAGTGGCGCAAACACCTATCGCGGTCCGACTACCGTCAACGGCGGTCTGCTGACCGTCAACGGTTCGCTGACCTCAGCGGTCACCGTCAACGACAGCGGCACCCTCGGCGGCTCCGGACGCATCGGCGCGTTGACCGCCAACAGCGGCGGCCGGGTTGCACCGGGCAATTCCATCGGCACCTTGAACGTCGCTGGTGATGTGACACTCGCCCCAGGCTCGACTTACGCCGTCGAGCTATCGCCCACCAGCAGTGACCGCATCGTTGCCGGTGGCACGGCAACCGTCAGCGGCGCCAGCGTCAGCCTGGCGCTGGAAAACAGCCCGACCTTGCTCAGCAGCGCCGAAGCGCAAAGCCTGCTCGGTCGCCAGTACAACATCCTGCAAGCGGCCGGCGGCGTGCAGGGGCAGTTCGCTGCAGTAGTGCCGAACTACCTGTTCATCGGCGGCGCCCTCGACTACGCCGCAAGCGGCATCCAGCTGAATATCCAGCGCAATGCCACAAGCTTCGCCAGCGTCGGGCAAACGCCGAACCAGCGTTCGGTGGCCGCTGCAGTTGAAGGTCTGGGCGCCGGCAATTCGGTTTACGAAAGTGTGCTTCGTGCACCGACTCAAGCCTCGGCCCAGCAAGCCTTCCAGCAACTGAGCGGCGAGATTTACCCAGCGCTGGGGACAATGCTGATCAACGACAGCCGCCAGTTGCGTGATGCGGTCGGCGAGCGGCTGCACGATGAATCGGCGACACGCAGCAATGGCTGGATCAAAGCACTCGGCGCCTGGGGCAGTACCGATTCGGGCCACGACACGGCGGGCTACAACACCTCGATCGGCGGCCTGCTGGCCGGTGTCGACGGCGCGCTGGACGAGCAGACCCGCATCGGTCTGGTCACTGGCTACAGCGACAGCTCCTTGAGCATGGGCTCGGGCACGCATTCTTCGGCGAAAGTCGACAGCTATCACCTTGGTGCTTACGCCGGGCACGACATCGGCGCCTGGCGCTTGAGCACTGGCGCGGCCTACAGCTGGCATCGCGGCGATGTGAAACGCGATCTGCAATACGACGAGGTCAGCGCCAAGCAGAAAGCCAAAGTTGACGCGACCACCACCCAAGTCTTCGGCGAAGCGGCGTATCGCTTGCAGCTGCAAACGTTGGCGCTGGAACCGTTCGCCAACCTGACCTACCTGCATCTGGACACCGAAGGCTTCACCGAAAAGGGCGATGCCGCTGCGCTCAAAAGCTCTGGAGATCGACGCGATGTGGCGCTGAGCACCTTGGGCGTGCGGGCGAGCAAAACCTTCAACCTTTCGAACCAGCAAGCGCTGGACGTCAGCGCGCGTCTCGGCTGGCAGCACAGCCTCAGCGATATCGAATCAGAGCAGCATTTGCGTTTTGCCAGCGGCGGCACGCCGTATTCCGTGGAAAGCTCGGCGCTGGTACGCGATGCCGCACTGGTCGGCGTGCAGGCCAGTCTGGCCTTGAGCAAGGACGTGCGGGTCAACCTCGATTACAACGGCCAACTGGCCAGCCGCGAGCAGCTGCATGGCGTTGGCCTGAGCCTGAACTGGCAGTTCTGATTGCATGTGTTTGAGTCACCGTGGCGAGGGGATTTATCCCCGCTCGACTGCGCAGCAGTCGCAAAACCTGTGTTTACGTAGGTTGGAAAAATTCCTGGGGGTCGCTTCGCAACCCAACGGGGATGAATCCCCTCGCCACAACTATTGAAACAACCGGATTTTTCGCAACATCACTAAGGAAGGTCGTGGATGGATAACAATAATACCCCCGCGCAATCGGGTGGCCGCTTTGCCCTGAAAACCCTGACAGTCGCCATGCTCTGTGCCAGTGCGATGGCGCAGGCAGCGCCTTACGTTGAGAACGGCCGCAGCGGCGACCCGTCGAGCTGGCGCAGCAATGAATTCAAGGCTGACTGGGGCTTGGGCGCGATCGGCGCGGATTACGCCTACGCCGCCGGCTACACCGGCAAAGGCGTGAAGCTGGGCATCTTCGATCAGCCGGTCTACGCCGCACATCCGGAGTTCTCCGGCAGCAACAAAGTCGTCACCCTGGTCACCAGCGGCATTCGCGAATACACCGACCCGTACATCCCGGTAAAGGCCGGCGATGCGTTCCTCTATGACGGTTCACCCTCGGTCGGCTCCAACGGCAAGCTCGGCGCCCATGGCACGCACGTCGGCGGCATCGCGGCGGGCAGTCGCGACGGCGGGGTGATGCACGGTGTTGCATTCGGTGCGCAGATCATCAGCGCCGATAACGGCGACCCAGGCCCGGAAGACGGCATCGTGCGCGGCAACGATGGTGCGGTGTACAAGGCCGGTTGGGATGCGCTGATCGCCAGCGGGGCGCGGATCATCAACAACAGCTGGGGCATCGGCATCACCGACCGCTTCGACCTCGGCGGCCGCGATCCGGCGTATCCGCACTTCACCGTCAACGACGCGCAATTGCAATTCAACGAAATCCGCACGCTGCTCGGCACCAAACCCGGCGGCGCTTACGACGGCGCCATCGCCGCCGCTCGCAGCGGCATCGTCACCATTTTTGCCGCCGGCAACGATTACAACCTGAACAATCCCGACGCCATTGCCGGCCTGGGTTATTTCGTCCCGGACATCGCGCCGAACTGGATCACCGTCGCCGCGTTGCAGCAGAACCCGGACACCGCCAGCGCCAATCCGTACGTGATCAGCACGTTTTCCTCGCGCTGCGGCTATACGGCGAGTTACTGCGTCTCGGCGCCGGGCACCAAGATTTATAGCTCGATCATCGAAGGCACCAACGCCGGCAACCTGACCACCAGCTACGCCAATTACAACGGCACCTCGATGGCGGCGCCGCATGTCGCTGGTTCCATTGCCGTACTGATGGAGCGTTTTCCGTACATGAGCGGCGACCAGGTCGCCAGCGTGTTGCGCACCACTGCGACCGACCTCGGTGCGCCGGGCATCGACGCCTTGTACGGTTGGGGCATGATCAACCTGCGCAAGGCCATCGACGGCCCGGCGATGTTCGTGACCGAGCAGGACATTCCCGAAGAATTCCGCGTGCAGGGCGCTTACGGGTCCGGCCAGTTCGTGGCTGACTTGCCGGGCATCGGTGCGATCATCGATCAGGGCAAACCCACCGAACGCGTGTGCATCGATATCACGTGCGGCCTCGACACCTGGCGCAACGACATCGGCGGCCACGGCGGTCTGACCAAGCAAGGCATCGGCACCCTGGTGCTGACCGGCAATAACACTTACAGCGGCCCGACCCTGGTCAATCAGGGTCGACTGGCCATCAACGGTTCGCTGCAATCGGCGGTCACTGTCAACAATGGCGGCATCCTCGGCGGCAATGGCCGCATCGGCGCGCTGGCAGTGAACAGCGGCGGTACGGTGGCGCCGGGCAACTCCATCGGCACCTTGAACGTCGCCGGTGACGTGACCTTCGCGCCGGGTTCGACCTACGCCGTAGAGCTGTCGCCAACCAGCAGCGATCAGATCGTTGCGGGCGGCAAAGCCATCATCGACGGCGCCACGGTGAGCCTGTCGCTGGAAAACAGCCCGACCTTGCTCAGCACCGGCGAAGTGCAAAGCCTGCTCGGCACCCGCTACAACATCCTGCAAGCGGCAGGTGGCATTGAAGGGCGCTTCGGTCAGGTCTTGCCGAATTACGCCTTCCTTGGCGGAACACTGGATTACTCGGCGGGCGGCATTCAGCTGGCGGTGGGACGCAATGAGGCATCGTTCGCCAGCGTCGGTCTGACGCCGAACCAGCGCGCCGTCGGTGCCGCCGCCGAACGTCTGGGGGCGGGCAATGCGCTGTTCGAAACCCTGTTGCTGTCGCCCAACGCGGCGTCGGCGCAGCAGGCCTTTCAACAGTTGTCCGGCGAGATTCACCCGGCCATCGGCACGCTGCTGATCAACGACAGCCGCTACCTGCGCGAAGCCGTCGGCGAGCGCCTGCGTGAGCGTGATCTGTTCAACGCCGATGCGCCGACTGATGATCGCAGCAACGTCTGGGTCAAGGTCCTCGGCTCGTGGGGCGAGAGTGACGGCGGACACGACAATGCCGATTCCAACAGCTCCATCGGTGGGCTGCTGGCCGGTGTCGACGGTCTGATTGCTGAAGATACCCGTCTCGGTTTCGTCACAGGTTACAGCGACAGTTCGTTGAGCATGGGCAGCGGCACGCATTCGTCGGCGTCGGTCGACAGCTACCACTTGGGTGCGTATCTGGGCCATGAAATCGACGCGTTGCGCCTGACCGTCGGCGGCGCCTACAGCTGGCATCGCATCGACGTCAAACGTGATCTGCAGTTCGGCGACGTCAGCGGCAAACAGAAAACCAAACGTGACGCGACCACCGCGCAAGTGTTCACCGAGGCCGCATACGATCTGGGCCTGCAACCGATGAACCTGGAGCCGTTCGCCAATCTGTCCTACGTGCACCTCAACACCGACAGCTTCACCGAGAAGGGTGACGCTGCCGCGCTCAAGGGTGGTGAAGACAACCGCGACGTGGTGCTGTCGACCCTCGGCGTGCGCGCCAAGCGCAGCTTCGCTGTGTCGGACAAGCATCAGCTGGAACTGGGCGCAAGCCTCGGCTGGCAGCACAACCTGAGCAGCGTCGATGCCGACAGCCATCTGGCCTTCGCCAACGGCAATAGCGCGTTCACCGTGCAGAGCGTGTCGATGGATCGTGACGCTGCCGTGGTCGGAGTGCGCGCCGGGCTGGCGCTCAATCGCGACGTGCGGGTCAACCTCGACTACAACGGCCTGATCGGCTCGAACGAGAGGGATCACGGCGTCGGTCTGACCCTCGACTGGCAGTTCTGAGGCGTAACCGGCAGCGCTTCTGGGCTGCCGGTTTTTCAAGGAAAAGGAGCGCTGCACATGGGATTGTTCGATTACAAAAATGCCGACGGCAAAGGGGTGTACAGCGACGCCATCGCACTGACGCTGTATGCCTACACGCCCACCGGCAAACCATTGCCGGCCACGGCGTGGGCACCGGTCACGGCGACGGCGCTGGGCTATCAGGGCAAGGTCGGCGTGCAAGGCACGTTCTTCGGGGAACAGGATGGCTTCACCAGCGCCGAGGCCGAAGTGCTCGGCAAGTACGACGCCGCTGGCAAGTTGATCGGCCTTGGCATTGCCTTTCGCGGCACCGGCGGGCTGGGTTACAGCGACACTTTCGGTGATCTGAAAAACAATCTGCTCGCGGCGGTCGGGCCTTCGGATTACGCGAGCAACTACGCGAAAAACGCGTTCGACAATCTGCTCAAGGCCGTCGCCGCTTTCGCGATCGCCACCGGCATTGCCGCCAAGGACGTGCTGATCAGCGGCCATAGCCTCGGTGGGCTCGGGGTCAACAGCGTCGCCGAATTGAGCGGGGACAACTGGGGCGGCTTCTACAAGGATGCCAATTACATCGCCTTCGCCTCGCCGACCCAGAGCAACTCCGGCAACCAGGTGCTCAATATCGGTTTCGAAAACGATCCGGTATTCCGCGTGCTTGACGGCACCACATTCAGCACGGCGTCGATGGGCAAGCACGACAAGCCGCACGAATCGACCACCGACAACCTCGTCAACTTCACCGATAACTACGCTTCCACGGCGCAGAACCTGGTGCCGTTCAGCATCGCCAACCCGCTGAACTGGTCGGCGCACAGTTCACTGGGCTACGCCGATGGCTTGAATCGGGTGATCGATTCGGCGTTCTACAACCTGACCGAGCGCGACTCGACAATCATCGTCGCCAATCTCGACGAGGCATCGCGGAGCAAGACCTGGGTCGAGGACCTGGGCCGCAGCGGCGAGCCGCACAGCGGCAGCACCTTCATCATCGGCACGCAGAGCAGCGACTGGCTCAAGGGCGGGGCGGGTAACGACTTTCTTGAAGGGCTGGGCGGCGACGACCGTTTTCGTGATGACGGCGGCTACAACGTCATTTTCGGCGGGCAGGGCCATAACACCTTCGAACTGCAGAAACCGTTGCAGAACTTCAGCTTCGCTAACGACGGCGACGGCACGCTGTACGTGCGCGACGCCTACGGCGGCATCAGCCTGACCCGTGACATCGGCGCGCTGGTCAGTAAAGAGGCCGGTTCGTGGTGGGGCAGCAAGGAGATCACCTGGGGCGTCACCGCCAAGGGCCTGAGCAACGGCAGCGAACTGACCCAGTACAACCATTCGCTCAGCGGTGATGGCTACGGCAATGCCTTGCATGCCACGGCCGATGGCGACTGGCTGTTCGGGCTTGGTGGTGATGATCAACTGATCAGCGACAAGTCGCAGGTGACTTTTGTGGGTGGCGCCGGCAACGACGTGATGACGGCGGTGGGTGGCCACAACACCTTCCTGTTCAGCGGCGCGTTTGGTTTCGATGCGATCAATGGTTATCAAGGCAGCGACAAACTGCTGTTCATGGGCGTCGCGGGCGCGGGACAGGGTTATGACTACAAGCAGCATGCCGCGCAGTCCGGCGCTGATACCGTGCTGAAGGTCGGCGATTTTGCCGTGACGCTGATTGGCGTCGGCGTGACTGACCTGACGGACTCGAGTTTCGTCTTTGCCTGATTCCGAAGGTGCAGGAGATCTCATTGTGGGAGCGAGCCTGCTCGCGAAAACGGTGGGTCAGGCGATTGTGATGTTGAATGTGCTGCCGCCTTCGCGAGCAGGCTCGCTCCCACAGGTACGGCGTACACATGATCGTCCCACGCTCTGCGTGGGAACGCAGCCGGGGACGCTCTGCGTCCCACAAGATCGCAGCCTTCGGCAGCTCCTACAGAGGATGTGCAAGATGTAACGAATGCTCCAGAGCCTCGCGCTCTGGCTGTGAGCTATCTCTGACAATTCCAACAACAAGAGAGGCAATGGCAATGGGTGTATACGACTACAAGAACTTCGGCACAGCCGATTCCGCGGCGCTGTTCAGTGATGCTATGGCGATCACGCTGTATTCCTATCACAACCTCGATAACGGCTTCGCCGCCGGTTATCAGCACAACGGCTTCGGCCTTGGCCTGCCGGCGACACTGGTCACCGCACTGATTGGCGGCACCGATTCGCAAGGGGTGATCCCCGGTATCCCGTGGAATCCCGACTCGGAAAAACTCGCCCTCGATGCCGTGAAAAAGGCTGGCTGGACGCCCATCACCGCTGCGCAATTGGGCTACGACGGCAAGACCGATGCACGCGGGACGTTCTTCGGCGAGAAGGCCGGCTACACCAGCGCGCAAGTGGAAATCCTCGGCAAGTACGACGCTCAGGGTCACCTCACCGAACTGGGTATCGCCTTTCGCGGCACCAGCGGCCCGCGCGAAATCCTCATTGGTGATTCGATTGGCGACGTGATCAACGATCTGCTCGCAGCGTTCGGCCCGGCCGATTACGCAAAAAACTACGTCGGCGAAGCTTTCGGCAATCTGCTCAACGATGTCGTCGCATTCGCCCGGGCCAACGGCCTCAGCGGCAAGGACGTGCTGGTCAGCGGCCACAGCCTGGGCGGTCTGGCGGTGAACAGCATGGCTGACTTGAGCGCTGGCAAGTGGGGCGGTTTCTTCGCCGATTCCAACTACATCGCCTACGCCTCACCGACGCAGAGCAGCGGCGACAAGGTGCTGAATATCGGCTACGAAAACGACCCGGTGTTTCGCGCCCTCGACGGTTCGACCTTCAGCAGTGCCTCGGTGGGTGTGCACGACGCGCCGCATGCCTCGACCACCGACAACATCGTCAGTTTCAACGATCACTACGCCTCGAACGCCTGGAACGTGCTGCCGTATTCGATCCTGAATGTCCCGACCTGGATTTCGCACCTGCCCACTGGCTACGGCGACGGCATGACCCGCGTGCTGGAGTCGAAGTTCTACGACCTGACCAGCCGCGACTCGACGATCATCGTCGCCAACCTCTCCGACCCGGCGCGGGCCAACACTTGGGTACAGGACCTCAACCGTAACGCCGAAACCCACAAGGGCAGCACGTTCATTATTGGCAGTGACGGCAGTGACCTGATTCAGGGCGGCAGCGGCAATGACTATCTGGAGGGCGGCGCCGGCAACGATAGCTTCCGCGACAACGGCGGCTACAACGTCATTCTGGGCGGGCAGGGCAACAACACGCTCGACTTGCAGCAAACAGTGAAGAACTTTGATTTCGCCAACGACGGTGCCGGCAACCTGTACATCCGCGATGCCAACGGCGGGATCAGCATTACCCGCGACATCGGCAGCATTGTCAGCAAAGAGCCGGGTTTTCTCTGGGGCGTGTTCAAGGACGACGTGTTGCACAGCGTCACGGCCACGGGGCTGAAAGTCGACAGCAACCTCACCGCTTATGAGTCGAGCATGAAAGGGACGGTTGCCAATGACATGCTCAAGGCGCATGCGGGCGGCGATTGGCTGTTTGGCCTTGAGGGCAATGATCATTTGCTCGGCGGCGCGGGCAATGATGTGTTTGTCGGCGGCGCTGGCAATGACCTGCTGGAATCGGGCGGCGGGGCGGATACGTTTCTGTTCCACGGCGCGTTCGGCCAGGATCGGGTCGTTGGCTATACGGCCGATGACAAACTGGTGTTTCTCGGCGTACAGGGTGTGTTGCCGGGGGATGATTTCCGTGCCCACGCGTCGGCGGTCGGGCAGGATACCGTGCTGACATTTGGTGGGGATTCGGTGACGTTGGTGGGGGTGGCGCTGGGGAGTTTGAGCGACGACGGGGTGGTTATCGCCTGAGGTTGATGCGGGGCCTGTGCCGGCCCCTTCGCGAGCAGGCTCGCTCCCACAGGGGATTTGTGAACGACGCAGATCCAGTGTGTGATCGTTCCCACGCTCCGCGTGGGAATGCAGCCCGGGACGCTCTGCGTCCCACTCAAGAGCCGAACGCGGAGCGTCCGTGGAGGCATTCCTTTGCTGCGCATGGGAACGATCATTCAGGCCAAGTCAGTCTTCCTTGCGAACGGTCGCGACTTCATCGGCGCGAACCTTGACCTTGGCGCCGGAAATATCCTCGAACTCATAGAAACCGTCCTCGGTCTCGGTCTTTGGCATGTCCTCGGTCAGGTACTGGGTGCCGTTCTGCAACGTCACCACGGTCTGGGTCGAACAGCCGCCCAGCGCCAACAGGGCTGCGACCGCTACAGGAATGCCCAGCATCTTGATTTTCATACCCACCTCTGACTCCTTGCTTGAATGTGATTGCGGGCATTGTCGGCCCTGTAACGCGGTTGGTGCCAGCAGCGGCGGAAAAGTTCGATGGCGGCGCGAAAAAATGCCATTGATCTTTTTCCGTTTGCGCCGGGCAGGGCTGAGCTGTTATCTGTACGCATAACCAGTGTTCGCTTGCCGTGGCTTTGAATTCCCGTGACCTCCAACCCTCTCGACGATCCGTTCTATTACCTCAACAACTTCCGGCAAGTGCTTGATTGGCTTGGGCTTCGCTATGCCGATGTGATGAGCGCAAGCGAGCACGGCTTCATCCGCGACTTCAACACGCTGCCGCAAGCCTCGCAGGGATTGCTGGTGCGCATGGTCATGCGCAAGGGCATTCACTTTCGCGCGAGCAAACTCAACTATCTGGAAATCGGCGACATTGCCGAGGCGGCGCGGCCGTTGCTCGAACACGGCTGGCTCGACGAACACGCTGCGCTGACCCTGGCAGAGCTGTTTGATGTCCTGCTCAAGGCCGAGCTGCTGCAAGCGTTCGGCACCTTTATAGAACAGCCGAAAGGGCGCAAGGACGAGTGGCTGCCGGTGCTGGCCGAACAGTTCAGCGAGGCGCAGCCCCTGCGTGTCTGGGCGCCGCAACTGGCTGAGCGGCTGTTCAGCCTGACCCTGATGGACCTGTGCGATCGCCTGCGCCTGATGTTCTTCGGCAATCTGTATCAGGACTGGTCGGAGTTCGTGCTGGCCGACCTGGGCATCTTCACTTATGAAAAAGTCGAGTTCTGCGCCGACTCCCGAGGCCTGCGCAGCCGCGAAGACGTCGACGCCTGCCTGTTCCTGCATCAATGCCAGTTGCGCTTTGAAGCCGGTGAAGCGCTGGACGAGATCGTCGAACAGATCGACGCCGTGCAATTCGACAACCCGTGGCTGCGCCGCCGGCAAGCCAAGGCGTTGTTCCAGATCGGCCAGTACGCCGAGCGCATCGGCGACTTTGCCCTGGCCCTGAGTGTTTACCGCGACTGCGCCTACCCGGGCGCACGGCTGCGGATGATCCGTGTGCTCGAACGCTGCGGCGAATATGCATTGGCGCTGGAACTCGGCACGCTGGCCGAACAGGCACCGCAAAGTGCCGCCGAGCAGCAGGGCTTGCAACGCATCGTCCCGCGTCTGCGGCGCAAACTCGGTGGCCCGCCGCTCAAGCGTGCCAAGGCCAGAGAGGTCGAGCGCCTCGACTTGCACTTGCCACGCGTCGATCCGACGCGGTCGGTGGAGTTTCACGTACAAGCGCACTTGCATGCCGATGACGGCCCGGTGCATTACGTCGAGAACAGCCTGATCAATTCACTGTTCGGCCTGTTGTGCTGGCCGGCGATCTTCGCGCCGTTGCCGGGTGCGTTCTTTCACCCGTTCCAGCGCGGCCCGGTGGATCTGCTCAGCGAAGACTTCCTCGAGCGCCGCGCCGAGCTGTTCCAGGCCTGCCTGGGCGAACTCGATGACGGCCGCTACGCCGAGACCATTCGCCAGCGCTTCGTCGACAAGTGGGGCATTCAGTCGCCGTTCGTGTTCTGGGGTGCGCTCAATGAAGCCTTGCTGGAGCAGGCGCTGGCCTGTCTGCCCGCCGAACACTTGAAACACTGGTTCAATCGCCTGCTGCTCGACATCAAGGCCAACCGCGCCGGCATGCCGGACCTTATCCAGTTCTGGCCGCAGCACAAGACCTACCGGATGATCGAAGTCAAAGGCCCCGGCGACCGCTTGCAGGACAATCAACTGCGCTGGCTGGAGTTCTGCCACGAGCACCAGATGCCGGTGGCGGTGTGTTACGTGCAATGGGCGGAGCAGAGCGCTTGAGTTACAGCGTTGCCGTGCGTGCACTGTGCGAGTTCACCGCCAAGACCGGTGATCTCGACCTGCGCTTCACCCCGTCACCGACCGCGCTCGAAGGCATCGTCGGCCATCGCACCGTGGCCTCGCGGCGCAGCGAGCAGTACCAGAGCGAAGTGGCGCTGCAAGGCGAATTCGGCGAGCTGAAGGTCAAGGGCAGGGCGGATGGCTACGACCCGGCGCAAAACTGCCTGGAAGAAGTCAAAACCTATCGCGGCGACCTGAGCAGGCAACCGGCCAATCACCGCCAGTTGCACTGGGCGCAGGCGAAGATCTACGGCTGGTTGATGTGCCAGAAACTGCAACTGCAGCAAATCAATCTGGCGCTGGTGTATTTCGACGTCGTCAGCGAAAAGGAAACCTGCCTGGTCGAATCCCACAGCGCCGAGTCACTCCAGACGTTTTTCACGCAGCAGTGCGGTTTGTTCCTGCAATGGGCCGAGCAGGAAATGGCCCACCGCGAGGCGCGCAATCTGGCCGCGCAGCAACTGGCGTTCCCGCACGCGGATTTTCGTCCCGGCCAACGACATCTGGCCGAATCAGTGTTCAAAGCCGTCAGCACCGGCCGCTGCCTCATGGCCCAGGCGCCGACCGGCATCGGCAAAACCCTTGGCACGCTGTTTCCGATGCTCAAGGCCTTGGCGCCGCAGCAACTGGACAAGGTGTTCTTTCTCACCGCCAAGACTCCCGGACGCAAGCTGGCGCTCGATGCCAGCCAGGTGTTATTCAGGCAAACGCCGGATTTGCCGCTGCGGGTGATGGAAATGGTCGCCCGCGACAAGGCCTGCGAACACCCGGACAAGGCCTGCCACGGTGAATCCTGTCCGTTGGCCCAAGGTTTTTATGATCGCCTGCCGGCTGCCCGCGAATCTGCCAGCCATATCAATCTTCTGGATCAGGCGGCGATGCGTGAAGTCGCCGCGCAGCACAGCGTGTGCCCGTACTATCTCAGTCAGGAAATGGCCCGCTGGGCGGATGTGGTGGTTGCCGACTACAACTATTACTTCGACTTCAGCGCGCTGCTGTTCGGTCTGGCCCAGCTCAATCAGTGGAAAGTCGCGGTGCTCGCCGACGAGGCGCACAACCTGGTCGAGCGCGGCCGGCAGATGTACAGCGCCAGCCTCGACCAGTTCACCCTCGCCAGCGTGCGCAAAACCGCGCCGGCCGCGCTGAAGAATGCCCTGCAACGGGTCAACCGCGAATGGAACGCGCTGCATGCGCCGCAACTGGCGGCGTATCAGGCCTACGACAAGGCGCCGGACAAGCTCCTGCAAGCCATCTCGCTGTGTTGCGCGGCCATTGGCGATTACCTCAACGAACATCCGCAAGGCCTCGACAGCGGTCTGCAGAACTTCTATTTCGACTTGCTGCAATTTGCCCGGGTCGCCGAGCTGTACGACGAGCATTACCTGTTCGATATCAGCAAACGCGACCTCGACCGCAAGCGTCCACTGTCGCAACTGTGCCTGCGCAATGTGGTGCCGGCGGCGTTCATCGGTCCGCGCCTGACAGCGGCGCGCAGCAGTGTGCTGTTCTCGGCCACGCTGAGCCCGCGCAACTACTACGCCGACCTGCTCGGCACGCCCGCCGACACGGTGTGCATCGACGTCGAATCGCCGTTCAGCGCCGAGCAGTTGCAGGTGCACATCGTCAGCCAGATCTCCACGCGTTTTAACCATCGCCAGGCCTCGCTGGAGCCGATCGTCGAGCTGATCGCCCGTCAGTTCAGCGAGCGACCGGGCAACTATCTGGCGTTCTTCAGCAGTTTCGATTACCTGCAACAGGTCGCGACCTTATTGGCCGAGCGCCATCCGCACATCACTCTGTGGCTGCAATCGCGGGGCATGGCCGAGGGCGCGCGGCAGGCGTTTCTCGACCAGTTCAGCGCCGACAGCCAGGGTGTGGGGTTTGCGGTGTTGGGCGGCGCGTTTGGCGAGGGCATCGATTTGCCCGGCGCGCGGCTGATCGGCGCGTTCATCGCCACGCTGGGGCTGGCGCAGCTCAACCCGGTCAACGAGCAGATGAAGCGGCGCATGGCCGCCATTTTTGGCGCCGGCTACGACTACACCTATCTGTACCCGGGCATGCAAAAAGTCGTACAAGCCGCCGGGCGGGTGATTCGCACCCGTGAGGATCGCGGCACGGTCATGCTCATCGACGACCGCTTTGCCGAGAGCCGCATCCAGCAACTGCTGCCGCGCTGGTGGGCGATCAAAAGCGAACCGGCGCTTTTCAAATCGACGGATTCACGCATACTTCAGCCCATGACAGTGGCTGGTGAGTGTGATGAGTGAGAACAACAGAACTGCAGCGATCGAAGACAGCCGTTTCCGGCTGCTGATCGACGCGGTTGTCGACTATGCGATCTACATGATCGACCCCGACGGTACCATCACCAGTTGGAACTCCGGCGCCAAACGCTTCAAAGGTTATGAAGAAGCGGAAATCATCGGCGAGCACTTCTCGCGCTTCTATACCCCTGAAGACCGCGCCAACGGCATGCCGCAACGGGCGCTGGACACAGCGATCCGTGAAGGTCGCTTCGAAGGCGAGGGCTGGCGCGTGCGCAAGGACGGCACGCACTTCTGGTCGCACGTGGTGATCGACCCGATCATCGATCCCAACGGCGAACTGCTCGGTTTCGCCAAGATCACTCGCGACCTCACCGACCGCAAGATGGCCGAGGAAACCCTCAAGCAAAGCGAACAGCAGTTCCGCCTGCTGGTGCAGGGCGTTACCGACTACGCGATCTACATGCTCAGCCCCGAAGGTTGCGTCAGCAACTGGAACCAGGGCGCGCAGCGCATCAAGGGTTACTTGCCGGAAGAAATCATCGGCCAGCATTTTTCGATTTTCTACACCCCCGAAGACCGCGAACTCGGCGAGCCGCAGCGCTCGCTGGAGATTGCCACCCGCGAAGGCCGGTTCGAGAGCCGCAGTTGGCGGATGCGCAAGGACGGCACGCGGTTTCTTGCCCACGTGGTCGTCGATGCGATTCGCGGCGACACCGGCACGCTGCTCGGCTTTGCCAAGATCACCCGCGATGTGACCGAGGCGCACGAGGCGCAGCAAGCCCTGGAAAAGACCCGCGAGGCGTTGTTCCAGGCGCAGAAGATGCAGGCGATCGGCCAACTCAGCGGCGGCATCGCCCATGACTTCAACAACCTGTTGACGGTGATTCTCGGCAATCTCGAGATCGTGCAGAAACGCATCGGCGACGCGCCGAAAATCGCCCGTCTGCTGGAGAACGCCACCCAAGGGGCCTTGCGCGGTGTCTCGCTGACCCAGCGCATGCTGGCCTTCGCCCGGCGTCAGGAACTCAAGACCGAATCGGTGGATATCCCGCAATTGGTGCAAGGCATCACCGGGCTGCTGCGCAGTTCGCTCGGACCGGGCATTCGTATCGAAACGCGCTTTCCCGAAGATCTGCAGCCAGTGCTGGCCGACAGCAATCAGCTGGAACTGGCGATCCTCAATCTCGCCACCAATGCCCGCGATGCCATGCCCGAGGGCGGCACGGTGGTCATTCAGGCGCAAGCCGAAGTGGTACTGGAACAAACTCATTCGACCCTGGCAGCGGGGCGTTACGTCTGCCTGAGTCTGATCGACAGCGGCGAAGGCATGGACGCCGCCACGCTGGCCTGCGCCCGCGATCCGTTCTTCACCACCAAAGGCCTGGGCAAAGGCACCGGGCTCGGTTTGTCGATGGTGCATGGCTTCATCGAGCAGTTGGGCGGGCGCTTTACTCTCAAAAGCGAGAAGGGCCACGGCACGGCGGCCGAACTGTGGATTCCGGTGGCGCTAGAGCAAACGGCCAGTCGCCCGGCGTACAGCAACGCCGCGCCCATTGCGGTCCCAAGGCTCAGCGTGCTGGTGGTCGATGACGATTCGCTGGTGCTGACCAGCACCAGCCTGCTGCTGGAAGACCTCGGCCACCGCGTCATCGGCGCGACCTCCGGCGCCCAGGCGCTGGCGCTGTTCGATCAGGGCGAAGTCATCGATCTGGTGATCACCGACATGGCCATGCCAAAAATGAGCGGCGCGCAACTGGCTCACGCCTTGCGTATGCTCAAGCCGGATCTGCCGATCATTCTCGCCACTGGATACGCCGAACGTTTGGAAGGCTTCGCCGCCGATCTGCCGCGCCTGCCGAAACCGTTCACCCAGTTGAATCTGGTCCAGATCATCGCCCAGTCGATGAAGTGACGCGCTGGTCGATCCGGCTGAACTAGTGCTTACGCGTGCCTTTCCAAAAGTCTTGTTCACTTTTGGAGGGCACGTCTCTTGTCTCGCATATTGACCCAGCCAAGCGCTGTTGAAGAAGCCTTGGCCGAACACGACGCCAAGATGTTTGGCTCACCCAAGGAGCGCCTGGATTTCTATCGCCGGGAAATCCAGTACGAAACCAGCATCCTCGCCAACCGCACCGACGCCTATCTGGCGGCGCAGTCGTTTCTGGTCATTGCTTTCGCCTCGTGCATGGCCAACCTCAATCCCGAGTGGGGCAAGATGTTCACCCTTGTCGTGCCGCCTTTTCTGGCGCTGCTCGGCGTGCTCAGCTCACTGAACGCCTGGCCGGGGATTCGCGCGGCTTACGACATCATTGATCACTGGCACTTCAAACAGAGCCAGTTGCTGCACAGCGAGCCGGTGATGGGCGCGGCGTATGACGAGTCTCCACTGTTCAGCGAAATGGAATCGAGCCACAAGGGCTATCGCAAGTCGCTGCTGTTCTCAGTGCGCACGCCTTGGATTTTTGCGACGTTCTGGGTGATGTTGGGGGTGTATGCGGTGTTTATTCAGGTGACCAATCCTTGAGGTGGATTGGTCGGGGGCAGGGGACAGGTGCTGGATTTTGTGGTGTCTGTGAGATCTTACCCCTCACCCCAGCCCTCTCCCCCAAGGGGGCGAGGGGGAAAGGGAGCAGATCTTCATGCTTTTCAAAATCTACATTCGGCGCGGTATGCCAGGTCGGTGTAGCACGTGAGAACACCTCGGTCAGTCCCCTCTCCCTCGGGGAGAGGGCTAGGGTGAGGGGCTTTTGACTTTTATCACGCGGTTTCCAGCTCACGTCGCGGCGTAACAGCATTCTGCACCGCTGCCGGAATCGGCGGAAAATCCTCATTCAGCACACACAGATGATCAATCGCATCTTCAAATTTCGCATCGGCTTTCTTGCGCAGTGCCCGGTATTGCTCAAAGCGTTCGAAGTCGGTCGGGGTCTGTTCCAGCAGCGCGTTGGCCGCTCGGTTCAGTTCGTGGGCTTCTTCGAACAGTTGACGATTGCGTTCCAGAGCCAGTGCTCTGCAAGCCTTGATTTGCGCAGGAGTCGAGCATTCGTTCATGACTGTGACCTTGTTTGTGTCGGGGTTCCGTTTGATAGGCTGTTCACCGCAGGGGAACCGAACCTGCCGGGTCGCGCTGGATGGTTGGCGCGGTTAAAGGTGTGACCCTTGGGTCGCGCCCGGCGATCCATTTTTTTGTAGAAAAATCTTCGATGATTTTCGGCAAAGCGCAGCGGTTGAAGAATCAGCTTTTTCGTTGCTTCAGACTTTCATAGCGCGCCAGCATCGGCTGTGTGCTGATGCCATGCAGCAGGATACTCAGGGCCACCACCGACAACGTGATGTCGGTACAGACCTTGGCCACGTCGGAATCGAGGCCATGGTTCAGGGCGAAAAACAGATAGAACAGGCTGCCGATGCCACGAATGCCAAACCAGCCGATCAACAAACGCTGCGGCCCGCTGAGCAGATTGCCCCACGGCATCAGCGCCACGCTCAGCGGTCGGATCAGACCGAACAGCACGGCGCCGATCCACAACGCCCGCCAGTCCCAATGCGCAATCAGCACGACGCCGAGCAGGGTCACCAGAAACACTTCCATCGCCCGCTCGACCAGACTGCCGAATGCGAGCATGTCGCCCATCATGATTCCCGCCGCGACCTGGCTGTCTTCCAACTGCTCCGTGTCGCCATGCACGGCGTTCTGTGGTTCGACGTTCTGATGACCGACCACCGGCTGCACCAGATGCTCGGCAGGCGCTTGGGTGATGCCCGTGGATTTCACTTCCTCCTGACGCAGACCCAGGCCAGCAGCGAAGACCGCGAGAAAGCCGTAGCCGCCAATGGCGTCGGCCACCACGTAGGACAGCGCGATCAGCGCGAGGGTCAGGTAATCGTTCGGGCCGAGGGTGCTGTCCTCGTTGTGAATGCGTAGTAACAGAGCGATGCGGCCAATGCCGCGCCCCATCCAGTAACCGGTGAGCAAACCCGCCGGCACCGCCCACAACAGACTGCGAAGCACCCAGTGCTGCCATTCGCCAGCGCTGCCGTCACCGTGCAGCAACAGCAGACCGAGAATCACGAAAGGGAAAGCCACGCCATCATTGAGCCCGGCTTCTCCGGAGAGGCCGAAGCGCACGCTGTCGACGTCCTGCGCATCATTGACCTGCACCAGTGCGGCGAGCACCGGGTCGGTCGGGGCCAGAATCGCGCCGATCAGCAGGGAAGGCCCCCACGGCAATTGCAGGCCCCAATGCAACAGCAGGCACACGCCGATAATCGTCAGAATCATTACCGGCCCGGCCAGACCAAAAGCGATACGCCAGGTCTTGTGGGCCAACGGCAACCGCAGCTTCAGACCGCAGACGAACAGGGAAAAGAGCACCGCGACTTCAGTCAGGTGCTCCATCCACAATGATGATTCTTCCAGCGACAGTTTCAGAAGTTCGAGGCCGCTGGGGCCGATGGCAATGCCCAGCAACAGGCACACTGCCGAGGTCGTAACCGGCATCCAGCGCAACCACGACGACGTCAGGGCCAGCGTCAGCAGCACGGCGCCGAGCACCGCGACCCATATGCCGAAACTCATGACCGCTCACTTCGGTGAATTCTCAAGGACAGGCGCACCGGGTCAGCTCACGGTCGTGCGCAGGTACTCGGGGATGAGCACGTTGAACCACAGCAGAATCATCGACACCAGCATGGTCACCAGCACCAGCACGCCGACGCCCCACACGCACGCCGAATACAACAGGCCTTGCTCCTTGCGCTCATGCATGAAGGTCGGCAGGCCGACGAACAGCAAAAACGTCGAATAGATTGACGCCGCGCCGAGCACCAGAATCGCCAGCCAGCGGCTCGGGTACAGCCCGGCGATCCCGGCGAGGAAAAACGGCGTCACCGTGTAAGCGGCAAAACCGATGCATTGATTCAGCGTTGGTCGCGCATCGAATGAACGCGACATCCATCTGATAAACCCGCCGATAACCGCCACACCGGCGACAATCGTCACGTACAGCAGCACGCTCAATTGCAGGGCGCTGGCCGTGCTCAGGCGCACGTTCTCACCCGCGGCGAGGCTCCAGCCGACTTGAGTGGTGCCGATGAACAGGCACACGGCGGGAATCAACGCGAGCAGCAGCAGATGCGCGAGGTAGTGGCGGGGATGGGTTTCCTCTTCGCGGCGGATATCGGTCCAGGCGAAGTTGGGTTGGGTGAAGAGTCTGACGAGGGGGGCGGACATGACAACCTCCTGTTCCTGTTGGCCCGTAGGCGCTTAAAGGTATGGAGAGATGCCATGCCGCTCGGGTTCAGTTTTTCTGCTGCACGGTTACAGCATCGGTTTGCCGCCGGTCACGCCGTAGCGCTGGCCGGTGATATAGCTGGCTTCGTCGGAGGCCAGCAGCACGTAAATCGGTGCGACTTCCACCGGTTGGCCCGGACGGCCGAGCGGGGTGCTGCCGCCGAAGTTCTGTACTTCTTCGTCGGGCATGGTCGAGACGATCAGCGGCGTCCAGATCGGGCCTGGGGCGACGCTGTTGACGCGAATTTCCTTCGGCCCGAGCATCTGCGCCAGGCCACCGGTGAAGTTGGCGATCGCGCCTTTGGTGGTGGCGTAGGCCAGCAGAGTCGGCTTGGGCATGTCCGAGTTGACCGAGCTGGTGTTGATGATCGACGAACCGGGGCGCATGTGCTTGATCGCCGCCTGGCAGATCCTGAACATGGCGGTGATGTTGACGTCGAAGGTCATCACCCATTCGTCATCGGGGATTTCCTCGAAGTTTTCGTGGGTCATCTGGAACGCGGCGTTGTTGACCAGAATGTCGATGCGGCCAAAGCGCTCGACGGTCTTGTCGACCAGCGCCTGGCACTGAGCCTTTTCGGCGATATCGCCCGGCAGCAGGATGCACTGACGCCCGGCCTGTTCGACCCAGCGTGCGGTTTCCTTGGCGTCTTCGTGTTCATTCAGGTAAGCCACGGCGACGTCGGCGCCTTCACGGGCGAAGGCAATCGCCACCGCGCGACCGATGCCGCTGTCGGCACCGGTGATCAACGCAATCTTGCCGGCGAGGCGGCCGGAACCGACGTAACTTTGCTCGCCGCAGTCTGGATACGGTTCCATCTTGCGTTGCGAGCCGGGCACCGGTTGGGCTTGTTTCGGGAAGGGTGGTTTTGGATAGTCAGTCATCGCAGGGTCTCCTGATTTCAAGGCCAGTGTTCCGGGTTGACCAGGTGGCTTTGCCTTGAGTTCGATCGGATTTGCGCTGGATTTAGTTGGCTATGCAAAACCAATGTGGGAGCGAGCCTGCTCGCGAAAGCGGTCTGTCAGACGATAAATATGTCGACTGACACTGCGCTTTCGCGAGCAGGCTCGCTCCCACAGGGGGTCATTTATACAGGGGAATCTCGGGGCAGGATCAGAGATTGCGATTAGCCAGCGCCCGCTCCATCCGCGCAATCCCTTCTTCGAGCAGTGCCCTCGGGCAACCGAAGTTCAAGCGCACGAACTGCTGATGCCGGTCGCCAAAATCGAGCCCGGCACTCAGCCCGACCTTGCCCTGTTCGAGGAAGAACCGCTGCGGATCCGGCAGGTCCAGCGCCGTGCAATCGAGCCACGCCAGATACGTGCCCTGCGGCACATTGATGGTCACGCCCGGCAGCCGCGTGCGTACGGCGTTCACCAGCCAGTCGCGGTTGGCCTGCAGGTAGATTTTCAATTCCGCGAGCCAAGGCCCGGCTTCGCTGTAGGCGACGCGGGTGGCTTCCATGCCCAGCGGGTTGACGCTGTCGACCATGCCGCAGCGGGCGTGGTTGACGCGTTCGCGCAGCGCGGCGTCCTGAATGATCATGAACGAGGTCTTCAGACCGGCGATGTTGTAGGCCTTGCTCGCCGACATCAGGGTGATCGTGCGCTTGGAAATTTCCGGACTCAGCGAGGCGGTGGGAATGTGCACGCGGCCGTCGAAGCACAGTTCGGCATGAATTTCGTCGGAGATGATCCACGCGTCCTGCGCTGCGCAGATGTCCGCCACTGCCTGCAATTCTTCGCGGGCGAAGACCTTGCCGATCGGGTTGTGCGGGTTGCTCAACAGCAGGGCGCCGCCGCCTTTCAGTGACTCGCGCAGTGCGTCCAATGGCGTGGCGTAAGTGCCATCGGCCTGGGCTTCGAATTGCAGCTCGACCTTGTTCAGGCCCCAGTGGCCCGGCGCATGGCGCAGCGGCGGATAGTTCGGCACTTGCACGACGACATTCTGCTGCGCCTGCACCAAAGCCTTGAGCGCCATGTTGAATCCCGATTCCACGCCCGGCAGGAAAATCAGCTCCTGCGGTTTGACCTGCCATGCGTATTTGTTCCACAGGTCGGCGACGATGGCGTCGCGCAGGTTGTCCTGGGCCACGCTGTAACCGAGTAGCGGGTGCAGCAGGCGCTGTTGCAAGGCTTGGACGATGACCGGCGGCGCGGCGAAATCCATGTCAGCGACCCACATCGGCAACACATCCGTCGGGTAACGGCTCCACTTGGTGCTGCCAGTGTGGTGGCGGTCGAACAGCTGATCAAAATCGAAAGTCATGCATGGTCTCGTCGAGGCGGAGTTGGTTCTGCCGGACATTCTATGCGCAACGCGACCTGTGTGGGAGCGAGCCTGCTCGCGAATACGTCGGGTCAGGCAGCATCGAGTTGGATGACCCAGCGCTTTCGCGAGCAGGCTCGCTCCCACAGGGGGGGTGTGTACTGGCTGGAAATCCGGGCCAGACACCCGACGGTCGGTTTTCACACAATCGGCAAGGTCTTTGTCTACAGTGAAAAAGTCGGCGCCAAGGCGTCGCAACCGTGATTGTCCAGATAAAGCCCGGCACAAGTACCGGGTTCCACCTGATCAGGAGTGCACGATGGATCTCAGCCGTCGTCAGTTCTTCAAGGTCGCCGGTATCGGCCTTGCAGGCTCAAGCCTGGGCGCGTTGGGCATGGCCCCGACAGCGGCCTTCGCCGAGCAGGTGCGTCACTTCAAGCTCGCCCACACCCGTGAAACCCGCAACACCTGCCCGTATTGCTCGGTCGGTTGCGGTTTGATCATGTACAGCCAGGGCGATGCCGGCAAGAACGTGGCGCAAAACATCATTCACATCGAAGGCGATGCCGACCACCCGGTCAATCGCGGCACGCTGTGCCCGAAAGGCGCGGGCCTGCTCGACTTCATTCACAGCCCCGGCCGCTTGCAGTACCCGCAAGTGCGCAAGCCCGGCAGCAATGAATGGACGCGCATCGGCTGGGACGAAGCCCTCGATCGCATCGCCGACCTGATGAAGGCCGACCGCGACGCCAACTTCATCGAGAAAAATGCCAACGGGCAAACGGTGAATCGCTGGCTGACCACCGGTTTTCTCGCGGCATCGGCGGCATCCAACGAAGCCGGCTACATCACTCAGAAGGTGATTCGCAGCCTCGGTCTGCTGGGGTTCGATAACCAGGCGCGTGTCTGACACGGCCCGACGGTGGCAAGTCTTGCCCCGACGTACGGCCGTGGTGCCATGACCAACACCTGGACCGATATCGCCAACGCGAATCTGATCCTGGTGATGGGTGGCAACGCAGCAGAAGCGCATCCGTGCGGCTTCAAATGGGTGACCGAGGCCAAGGCGCACAACGCCGCGCGGCTGATCGTGGTTGACCCGCGTTTTACCCGGACCGCTTCGGTGGCCGACTATTACGCGCCGATCCGCACCGGTACCGACATCGCCTTCATGGGCGGATTGATCAATTACCTGCTGACCGAGGACAAGATCCAGCACGAATACGTGCGCAATTACACCGACGTGTCGTTCATCGTCAAAGCCGGCTATGGCTTCGAAGACGGCCTGTTCAGCGGCTATGACGCGGAAAAACGCAGCTATACCGACAAGTCCGGCTGGGGTTACGAATTCGCCGAGGACGGTTTCGTCCGCGTCGACCCGACCCTGCAAGACCCGCGCTGCGTCTATCAACTGATGAAGCAGCATTACAGCCGCTACAACATCGACCTGGCCAGCCAGATCTGCGGCATGCCCGTCGACGCCATGCAGAAAATCTGGGAAGAGATCGCTACCTGCTCGACACCGGGCAAGACCATGACGATTCTCTATGCCCTCGGCTGGACGCAGCACTCGATCGGCGCGCAGATCATCCGCAGCGCGGCGATGGTGCAACTGCTGTTGGGCAACGTTGGCATGCCCGGCGGTGGCGTCAATGCGCTGCGCGGGCACTCGAACATCCAGGGTCTGACCGATCTCGGCCTGCTGTCCAACGCCTTGCCCGGCTACCTCACGCTGCCCAGCGACAGCGAGCAGGACTACGGTCAGTTCATCTTCAAACGCACGCAGGTTCCGCTCAGACCGGGGCAGCTTTCGTACTGGCAGAACTACAGCAAATTCCACGTCAGCCTGATGAAATCCTGGTACGGCGCCAATGCCACCGCCGAGAACAACTGGCTGTTCGATCATTTGCCGAAGCTCGACATCCCCAACTACGACGTGCTGAAAATGTTCGATCTGATGAGCCAGGGCAAGGTCAACGGCTACTTCTGCCAAGGCTTCAATCCGATCGCTGCGTTACCGGACAAGAACCGCGTGATGGGCGCCTTGGCCAAACTCAAGTGGCTGGTGGTGATGGACCCGCTCGCCACGGAAACCTCGGAGTTCTGGCAGAACGTCGGGCCGTACAACGATGTGAAAACCGCCGAAATCCAGACCGAAGTCATTCGCCTGCCAACCACCTGTTTTGCTGAAGAGGACGGCTCGCTGGTCAACAGCAGCCGCTGGCTGCAATGGCACTGGAAAGGCGCCGACGGCCCCGGCGAAGCGCAGACCGACATTCGCATCATGAGCGAATTGTTCCTGCGCCTGCGCCAGCGTTATCAGAGCGAGGGCGGCAAGTTTCCTGATCCGCTGCTGAAACTGTCGTGGCCGTACAAGATCCCCGACGAGCCTTCGCCGGAAGAACTGGCGCGGGAGATCAACGGCACCGCCGTCAGCGATTTCACCGATGCCAGCGGCGTCACGGTCAAGGCCGGTACGCAACTGGCCGGCTTCGGTTTGCTCAAGGATGACGGCAGCACCGCGTCCGGCTGCTGGATTTTCGCCGGCAGCTGGACCGAGGCCGGTAACCAGATGGCCCGGCGCGATAACGCCGACCCATTCGGCATGCACCAGCATCAGGGCTGGGCGTGGGCGTGGCCGGCGAATCGGCGGATTCTCTACAACCGCGCCTCGGCGGACCCGGCGGGCAAACCGTGGGACCCGAAAAAACGACTGGTGTGGTGGAACGGCAAGGCCTGGACCGGCACCGATGTGCCGGACTACAAGGCCGACGTGCCGCCGGAAGCCGGGATGAATCCGTTCATCATGAACCCCGAAGGCGTGGCCCGGTTCTTCGCCGTGGACAAGATGAACGAAGGGCCATTCCCTGAGCACTACGAGCCGTTCGAAACGCCGATCGGCATCAACCCGCTGCACCCGCAGAACAAGAAGGCCACCAGCAACCCGGCGGCGCGGATCTTCGATTCGGTCTGGGAAACCCTCGGCGAAGCCAAGGACTTCCCGTACGCCGGCACCAGTTACCGGCTTACCGAGCATTTCCATTTCTGGAGCAAGCACTGCAAGTTGAACGCGATTGCCCAGCCCGAGCAGTTCGTGGAGATCGGCGAGGTGCTGGCGAACGAGAAGGGCATCGCTGCCGGTGATCGCGTGCGGGTCAGCTGCAAGCGCGGCTTTATCGAAGCGGTGGCGGTGGTGACCAAACGGATCCGGCCGCTGCAGGTCAACGGCCAGGTCGTGCATCAGATCGGCATCCCGCTGCACTGGGGTTTCACCGGCCTGACGCGTCACGGTTACCTGACCAACACCCTGGTGCCGTTCCTCGGCGATGGCAACACTCAGACCCCGGAATCCAAGTCATTCCTGGTCAACGTGGAGAAACTGTAAATGGCCAGCCAAGACATCATTGCCCGCTCGGCCACCACCACTGCGCCGCCGTCGGTAAGGACTCAGCAGGGCGTTGCCAAGCTGATCGACACGACCAAGTGCATCGGTTGCAAGGCCTGCCAGGTCGCCTGCTCGGAATGGAACGAGCTGCGCGACGAGGTCGGCCACAACCACGGCACCTACGACAATCCGCAGGATCTGACGGCGGATTCGTGGACGCTGATGCGCTTCACCGAGCACGAAACCGACGCCGGTAACCTTGAGTGGCTGATCCGCAAGGACGGCTGCATGCACTGCGCCGAGCCCGGTTGTCTGGCCGCGTGCCCGAGCCCCGGGGCGATCATTCAGCATGCCAACGGCATCGTCGATTTCGATCAGGACCACTGCATTGGCTGTGGCTATTGCATCACCGGTTGCCCGTTCAACATCCCGCGCATTTCGCAGAAGGATCACAAGGCCTACAAATGCACACTGTGTTCCGACCGGGTGGCGGTGGGGCTGGAGCCGGCCTGCGTGAAAACCTGCCCGACCGGCGCGATCGTCTTCGGCACCAAGGAAGACATGAAAGAACACGCCGCCGAACGCATCGTCGACCTGAAAAGCCGTGGCTTTGAAAACGCCGGTTTGTACGACCCGGCAGGCGTTGGTGGCACCCACGTGATGTACGTGCTGCATCACGCCGACACGCCAAAAATCTATGCAGGTTTGCCGGACCATCCGGCGATCAGTCCGCTGGTGGGCTTGTGGAAAGGCATCAGCAAACCCCTCGGCCTGTTGGCGATGGGTGCGGCGGTGCTGGCCGGGTTCTTCCACTATGTGCGCATCGGCCCGAACCGTGTCGAGGAGGATGAACACCCGACGCCACCCGATACCTCGGTGCACGTGGTCGACCCGGCGGTGCACACCTTCGATCCACGCGGGGAGGAGCGGCCATGAGCAACAAGACGATCTTGCGTTACAGCGCCAACCAGCGCACCAATCACTGGCTGGTGGCGATCCTGTTTTTCATGGCCGGGTTGTCCGGGCTGGCGTTGTTTCATCCGTCGCTGTTCTGGCTCAGTAATCTGTTCGGCGGCGGCACCTGGACGCGGATTCTGCACCCGTACATGGGCATCGCCATGTTCGTGCTGTTCCTCGGCCTGGTGTTCAGCTTCTGGCGCACCAATTTCTTCATCGCCAATGATCGCCAGTGGCTGCGGCGGATCAACCGGGTGATGGTCAACGACGAAGAAAGCGTGCCGCCGGTAGGCAAATACAACGCCGGGCAGAAGTTGCTGTTCTGGACTTTACTGCTGTGCATGCTCGCGTTGCTGTTCACCGGGCTGGTGATCTGGCGCGCGTGGTTCAGCGCGTACTTCGGCATCACCACGATCCGCTGGGCCATGCTGCTGCATGCGCTGGCCGGGTTCGTGCTGGTGCTGAGCATCATCGTGCACATCTACGCCGGTTTGTGGATCAAGGGTTCGGTCGACGCCATGTTGCATGGCTGGGTCAGCCGGCCGTGGGCGAGAAAACACCATGAACTGTGGTACCGCGAGGTGACCCGCGACGAACAGCCTCGGGACGTGCCCGAGCGACCGATGACAAAAAAGGGCTGACTTTTGCCAAGCATTCTTGAACCTGGGGAAATCGAGGCGGCGGCCAGTTCGCCGCCGTTTCTGTATCTGCCGCCACGTAACCTGTTTGCCCTGCGCGCTGAACGCCTCGAGCGTCTGGCCGAGGGCAATGGGTTGGCGGATTATCTACGGCTGATGGCCGGATTGTGCCGGGCGCAGCAGCAGGTCTTCGACGATCCGCCGCTCACCGCGCCGTTTGATGCGCAGCGTTTCGAAGCCTGTCAGCAACACGGTCTGCCACCATTCGCGGCAGATACCTTGGTGCGCGAAGATGCCTGGCAGCCGTGGCTTGACGCCTTGCTGCAGCGCTATGCGCCAGCGGATCAACCTGCAGTGATCGACGCGCTGGACACTCTGCGCGGGGCCAGTTCCGGCCAGTTGCGCGCGTGGGCGGTGGCGCTGGTCAGTGGGCAGTATTCGCTGGTGCCGGCGGCGCTGGTGCCGTTTCTCGGCGCGGCGCTGCAAACCGCCTGGAGCCACTGGCTGCTCAGCGTGCCAAATCTGCAACTCAATCCCGGCGACAGCCTCAGCCAATGCCCGGCCTGTGGTTCGCCGGCCATGGCCGGGGTGATTCGCCATCGCGGCAAGCACAACGGTTTGCGCTATCTGGTGTGTTCGCTGTGCGCCTGCGAATGGCATGTGGTGCGAGTCAAATGCGTGTATTGCGAGCAGAGCAAGGGCCTTGAGTATCTGAGCCAGGAAGACGACCGGCACAGCGCCGAACAGGCGCCGCTGCGCGCCGAAGTCTGCCCGAGCTGCAACAGCTACCTGAAATTGCTCTACCTGGAGAACGACGCCGAAGCCGAGGCGTTGTCGGCGGATCTCGGCAGTTTGCTGCTGGACATGCGTTTGGCCCAGGACGGCTATCAGCGTCTGGCGCCCAATCTGTTGCTGGCCCCGGGGGACGAATGACCAGAGCGAAACTGGGGAAGGGGGTGTGCTCCCACAGTTTTTTGTGGTGACCAACAATGTTCATTCCACCCCGAATCCCTGTGGGAGCTGGCTTGCCAGCGATTCGGTCGGCACATCCACCGCCTTCTTTGACGGACCCACCGCAATCGCTGGCAAGCCAGCTCCCACAAGTCTATGTGCCGAATCACAAAGCCCGGTCAGCCCCGGATTTCCCTGTGGGAGCGAGCCTGCTCGCGAAGGCGTCAGGTCAGCCACATCCACACCAACTGACACACCGCATTCGCGAGCAGGCTCGCTCCCACAGGTTTTTGTGGTGACCAACAATGTTCATTCCGCCCCGAATCCCTGTTGGAGCTGGCTTGCCAGCGATTCGGTCGGCACATCCACCACCTTCTTTGACGGACCCACCGCAATCGCTGGCAAGCCAGCTCCCACAAGTCTATGTGCCGAATCACAAAGCCCGGTCAGCCCCGGATTTCTCTGTGGGAGCGAGCCTGCTCGCGAAGGCGTCAGGTCAGCCACATCCACACCAACTGACACACCGCATTCGCGAGCAGGCTAGCTCCGGCAGTGCGTCTACACTTCTGAAACCCTTTTGGGAGCAAGCTTGCTCCCAAAAGGGCCTGTTTCGGTCAAATCAGGAGTGGCTGATGTCTTCCAGCGTTGCCCTGCGGTTGCCGTCCATTGATGGGTTGTTGCGTCATCCGGCGTGCGCGCCGTTGGCCGAGCGTTACGGCCGGGATTTGTTGCTGACTGGTCTGCGTCAGTTGCTCGATGAGCTAAGGCCTGACGTGTTAAGCGGGCAATTGGCGGCCGTGGAAATTGGCCCCGAAGTGCTCGCCGGCCGCGTCGGCGAACGCTTGGCGCAACAGCAGCGCAGTCAGGTGCGTCGGGTGTTCAACCTGACCGGCACGGTGCTGCACACCAATCTCGGTCGCGCCTTGCTGCCCGAAGAAGCCATTGAAGCGGTGGAGATGGCTGCACGCTATCCGCTCAATCTCGAGTTCGATCTGGCTAGCGGCAAGCGCGGTGATCGGGACGACCTGATCGAAGGCCTGATCCGCGAACTGACCGGCGCCGAAGCCGTCACCGTGGTCAACAACAATGCCGCTGCCGTGCTGCTCACGCTCAACAGCCTCGGCGCGCGCAAGGAAGGCATCATTTCCCGTGGCGAGCTGATCGAAATCGGCGGCGCTTTCCGCATCCCCGACATCATGGCCCGGGCCGGCGTGCGCCTGCACGAAGTCGGCACCACCAACCGCACCCATGCCCGGGATTACCAAGCGGCAATCGGTCCGCGCAGCGGGTTGATCATGCGCGTGCATGCCAGCAACTACAGCATCGAAGGCTTCACCGCGCGAGTGGCGACTGCGGAACTGGCCGAGTTGGCACACGCTCATGGCTTGCCGTTGCTGGAAGATCTGGGCAGCGGCAGTCTGCTCGACCTGACGCGCTGGGGCCTGCCGGCGGAACCGACGGTGCGTCAGGCATTGCTCGATGGCGCCGACATCGTCACCTTCAGCGGCGACAAATTGCTCGGCGGGCCGCAGGCCGGGTTGATCGTCGGGCGCAAAGAACTGATCGCGAAGATCAAGAAGAATCCACTGAAGCGCGCACTGCGGGTCGATAAATTGACCTTGGCCGCGCTGGAGGCGGTGCTCGGTCTGTACCGCGATCCGGATCGCCTCGCCGAGCGTCTGCCGAGTCTGCGTCTGCTGACCCGGCCGCAGGCCGAGATTCATGCTCAGGCTCTGCGTTTGCAACCGTTGCTCGCCGATGTGTTGGGCGAGGTCTGGCAGGTCAGTGCAGTCGAGGCGTTGGGCATGATCGGCAGCGGCAGCCAACCGGTGGCGCGCTTGCCGAGTGCAGCGCTGTGTTGCCGCCCGCAGGTGTCCAAGCGCTGGCGCGGGCGGTATCTGCTCAATCTCGAAGCAGCGCTGCGCGGTTTGCCGACCCCGGTGCTCGGACGAATCGACGCCGATGCGCTGTGGCTCGATCTACGCCAGCTCGACGATGAGCCAGCGTGGCTGGCGCAGTTGCCGCAATTGCAGGTCGACCCGTGATCGTCGGCACGGCGGGGCACATCGACCATGGCAAAACTTCGCTGTTGCAAGCGCTGACCGGACAAACCGGCGACCGCCGCCCGCAGGAGCGCGAACGCGGCATGACTATCGACCTCGGTTATCTCTACGCCGAACTCGCAGCGGGCGCCGGGCTGACCGGCTTCATCGACGTGCCCGGCCACGAAAAATTCACCCACAACATGCTCGCTGGTGCGCAGGGCATCGATCTGATGTTGCTGGTGGTCGCGGCCGACGACGGCGTGATGCCGCAGACCCGCGAGCATCTGGCGATCGTCGAACTGCTCGGCATTCCCCGCGCGCTGGTGGCGATCACTAAATGCGACCGGGCGGGAGCGGGCAGGGTGGAAGAGGTGCAGCGCCAGGTCCTGGACCTGCTCGCGCCCGGACCATTTGCTGATGCGCCGATTTTTACCGTGTCGAGCGTGAGCGGGCAGGGCGTCGATGGATTGCGCGCGGCGTTGTCGCAGGCGCAGAGCGAGGTGCAGGCGCGCAGTTGCTACGGCGGCTTTCGTCTGGCGATTGATCGGGCGTTCAGCGTCGCGGGTGCGGGGATTGTGGTCACGGGCACGGCGTTGTCGGGCACGGTTGCGGTGGGCGACAAACTTGTCTTGGGGCCTGCAGGCAAATCGGTGCGCATCCGGGGCTTGCACGCGCAAAACCAGGTCGCCGAGCAAGCCTTCGCCGGCCAGCGCGTGGCGTTGAACCTCAGCGGCGAACGTCTGGAACTGGCGCAGATCCACCGTGGCCAATGGCTGCTGGCGGACTGGCTGCATGCCCCGACCCAGCGCATCGACATCGACTTTCATCTGTTGCCGGGCGAGCGCACCTTCGAACACTTCCACCCGGTGCATCTGCACCTCGGCACCCAAGATGTCATCGCCCGCGTCGCCTTGCTGCAAGGCCCGCGCCTGAGCCCCGGCGAGCGCATGTTCGCGCAACTGCTGATCAACGCGCCGGTGCACGCAGTGAAAGGCGATCGATTGATCCTGCGCGACGCCAGCGCCCAGCGCACATTGGGCGGCGCTGTTGTGCTCGACCCATTCGCTCCGGCACGCCAACGCCGCAGCCTGGAACGCCTCGCGCAACTGCAAACCCTTGCCCTTAGCGTCAGCCTCGAACAGGCCCTGCCGGCACTGCTCAACCACAGCCCCGGCGGCCTCGACCCGCAACGCCTCGAGCGCCAGTTCAACCGCCCGCGCGCGCAGTGGACGCTGGCGGACAACATCCGTCTGATCGACACCCGCCAAGGTCCGCTGCTGTTCAACGTGCAGCGCTGGGGCCAGTTGAAATTCACTTTGCTCGAACAACTGGCGCGATTTCACGAACAGGAACCCGACCAGATGGGGCCGGACCGCGATCGCCTGCGCCGCTTCAGCGCGCTGGCACTGGAACGCTCGACGTTCATCAGCCTGCTCGAAGAACTGCTCAACGCCGGCTCCATCCTCGCCAGCGGCCCCTGGCTGCACCTGCCCGACCATCAGGTGCGCCTGAATGCCGACGACGAAATCCTCTGGCAGCAATTACAGCCGTTGTTCGAACAGGCCGGTTTCGACCCACCGTGGGTACGCGACGCCGCGAAAATGCTCGGCGAAGACGACGCCAGTGTCCGCCTGCTGCTGCGCAAACTCGCACGGCTGGGCCTGATGCACCAGGTGGTGCGCGACCTGTTTATCAGCGACATCGTCCTGCGGCAAATGGCGGCGCTACTGCTGAAACTCGCCGAAGAAAATCCAGCGATTGAGGTGACAACTTTCCGTGATGCGCTAGGCTTGGGACGCAAACGCTGTATTCAGTATCTGGAGTATTTCGACCGACTCGGCCTTACCCGCCGTCTCGGCGAATCCCGCCAGATCCGCCCCGACAACGCGCTGGCCAACGCCTGCGCACCCTGAGTTCAGGAAGACAATCGCGCCCGGTGGCGCGGCCGGGCTTCAAACCCGGTTGGGGACGGCATCCGTTCCCGGGCAGGTTCGACTCCGGCTGTCTTCCGCCAGTCTCCCAAAAGCAAAGATCGCAGCCTTCCGCAGCCCTACAAATCGATGTAGGAGCTGCCGAAGGCTGCGATCTTTTGATTCTGAATGCAGGAGAAACGTAGTCTGGCCCGTTTGGTTCGCCAGTTATTCAGAGGCAGCCGCGAACTTATGTGGGAGCGAGCCTGCTCGCGAAAACGGTATATCAGTCGACATCTCAGAGATTGACCCACCGCATTCGCGAGCAGGCTCGCTCCCACAAAGTTGGCGGCGTGAACGAAGCCATGTGATTGACAGAAAACCCTGTGTAGGCTTGCCCGCGAAGGCGCCTCACTCAGCATCCTTTAGCGAGGCCCGCTACTGTGGCAATTCCAGATTATCCAGCACCCGATTCACCGCCAACTCTCCGAGCATGATCAGCTGCGCGATCCCCATCAGCGTTCGGCGCTGTGACGGTTTCACCAGTCCGGCGAACTCCTGGGCGATGGTTTTGGCGGAGGCGAGGGTTTCGCAGGCGTTGGCCAGCAGGTCTTCGTTTTTGGTGTCGGCGGTGACGGCATACATGGCGCGGGGGCTGAAGGGTGGCGGGGTAGAGCCGGGTGGGCAGAGGTAGTGGTCGAGGGCGCGATCGGCGGCTTCGTGGAGTTTTTTGGAGTCGAGGGATTCGTAGGGGGAGGTGGGATCGGTTTCGGGTGGGTTGGGTGTTGGTTTGATCATGGTGAGACTCCGTGGTTGATTTAGCCGCCACGGCTCATCGCTAAACAAGTAAAGGTGGCGGCTGTACGCAGGTTAGCGATCCGGGTCACAGAAACCCCGGGTAGACCCGAAGGTCTCCCACGCACAGCCACCATGACATCAAGTGCAGATCGAAAAATGCAATTGAGACTGGGCATTGGTGCGTCTGTAATGAGTCGGATCGCTAAACCCGATCGCTGATTCGTCAGCGACCGCACCACAATAGAACCCGCCCCCAAGGCGCACAAGCCGGCGGATTCTGGCTTGGCTGTAGGCAATGGCGCAAGGATTTGTAGCCTTGAGACCGTATCCGCAGGTGTCTTTTAAACAGCTTCGTTTAAATCAAAGAATTGCGCCGAACCTGATGGCCTCTTCGCGAGCAGGCTCGCTCCCACATTGCAATTCATTGCGCCGCAGTCCACCGCACCAGCCCCCATCACCCAACCTCACGGCTGATACGGAATCACTTTGTCCCGGTCCATTTCCACCAACAACTGGTCGAGCATCTGCCGTTTGTTCTCGACCCCGGGAATCGGCACATACCATGTCATCACGCTCCAGCCTTCGCGGGAGTAGTTGTAGGTTTTGAGCAGTTGGCCATCCTTGAAGACCGAGCCGCGCAGGTTGTCCTGGTAGTGGTAGGGCATCGGGAAGGTGAACAGGGTGAAGACGTTGACCAGCGCCAGCCAGTTGACCTTGCCGTCGCTGGGTTCGGTGATCAACAGGCTGTAGCCGTTGCGGGTGTAACCGCCGTCGAGCATCGAGAACGCGCCGGTCTTTTTCAGGACGCTGACGGTTTCGCGCTGATGCTGCTCGTCGATGCGCGTATACGCCGGCCCCATGCCGAGCGTGACCGGCACGTAGGCCTGATCGGCATGGTAATCGAGCGGCTGCAAGGTGTTGGCGCAGCCGCCCAGCATCAGTGAGGCACAGAGCAGGCCGGCGACTTTTATCATCGCGCGGCTCATTGCGCGACTGCCGGGATCAGCCGGTCCTGCTGCACATCCTGCGCGAAGGCGCGGGCGATGCGGCCGAGGTTCTGTTCGCGCATCTCGCCGCCCTGATCCAATAGCCAGACGTATTTTTGAGTGATGTTGCGATAGGTGTATTGCTTCAGTCGCTTGTCACCCTGGTACACGGTGAATTCGGTTTGCGTATCGAATTCGTTCGACAGCGGCAGCAAGAACAACGTCGCGGTGCTCAGCAGAATCACCGGAAACGGCGGCAGGTGACGTTCCACATTGAGTTTGACCTGCACGTTGTACTCGTCAGCTTTACCGCTGCCGGTTTCGATGGTGCGGAACACACCGGTCTGACGCAGGTGGTTGCGCAGGCTGGAGCCGTTTTCCGGGTCATCGACCATCACGTGAATCGGCTGCAGATAATCCTGAGCGTCCGTAAGCGTGCGCTCGGGCAAGGTGTTGGTCGCCGCGCAACCGGTCAACAGAGCGGCGGCGGTGAGGGCGATGATTTTTTTCATGGTTTGGCGTCCACGGCAATACCCGGGATGGGGCCGGTGAAGATGTAGGGCTGAGCACTGTTCAGGTCGAGTTTCAGCGGTTGCAGCGTTGGCAATCCTGGCGCCAGACGTTGCGCAATCAGCGCATCGCGGGCGTTCTGATCACTCCAGCGGAACGCGCAGAAACCGGCTGTCAGGCAGAACGAGCGGAACTCGCCGATGTAATAGGCCTTGCCGGGTTCCAGGCGCATCGGCAGGTTGAATTTCTCCCGCGCCTCTCTCGAGGTGAAAACAGTGCCTAGCCCAGGTTGATAACGTGCGGAAAAGAACTGGAAATCATAGAACTCGTAATCGCCCGGCTTCAGGGGAAGCACGAATACGCTCGCTGCGCCGACACCGTCCTGAACATCCTGCGGCGTGGAGTAAGCGCCGGCCATTTTCCAGACGCCGGCCGCACCGTATTCGGAACCGCGTTTGCGGAAAAAGATTCGCTGGTTGTCAGCGGCTGATTGCTTGAGTGATTGCGGCCCGATTGAGCCAACGAGATAACTGACTGGCTCGCTTGCCTTGGGTTGCAAGGGTTCGCTGACCCAGGAAGCGCTTTCGGTAATGCAGCCGCTGAGCGTCGCGGCGAGCACGACGGCCGCTCCGAGTTTGAATAGCTGAAACATGTACATCCCTGAATCTGCTTGCGTTGATTGACTACAAACAGGAAGGTCAATCAATGCCTTCCTGGCTTGGCTTTTTATGCGGGGGCGCAGAATAAACGAGGTGATGGCACTTGGCTAGCCGCTGTAGGCGCTGCGGTACGCTGAAATCATTTGATTTTGATCTCAAGGAGCAAACTCATGGTTTGTGGCCGACGCAGGAACCTGTGGGCGGGTTGATCGTGTTACCTCAAAAACCCAACGGGTACTGAACGACCACGTAAATCCGGTCAATATCATCACCAGCCTGCGCCTCGTTGGCGCGGTGGGTGACGTGCGACAGCTGCACCGACAGATCCTTCGCGGCGCCGGATTGCACGACATACTTCAGGTCGATATCGCGTTCCCAGTGTTTGCCGCCGCTGCCTTGTTGCGGTTGATAGTCGCCGCTGTCGGCGTCGAACGGGTTGTAGGCGCCGCCCTTGGGCGCGTGCGTACCGTCGATGTGGCTGCCGCTGACGTAGCGGGTCATGAAGTTCAGGCCGGGGATGCCGAAAGCGCCGAGGTCGAGGTCGTAGCGGGCTTGCCAGGAGCGTTCGTTGGCGCCGTTGAAGTCGGCGTATTTGATCGAGTTGGCGAGGTAGATCGAGTCGCCGCCGACGAAATCGAACGGCGTGTCGCCATTGATCCGCTGCCAGCCGAGCATCACCGCATGCGGGCCGAAGCTGTATTTGCCGGAGAGGCTAAGGGCGGTGTTATCGATCTCGCCGGCCACTGCGCGGCCGGTGTCGCGGGTGTGGTAGAGGTTGGCGTCGAGCAGCACGCCGGACTGTTTAAAATGCAGGTTGCCGTAATACTGGTGCCAGGTGTCGCTCAGTTCTGAGGCGTAGAGTGCGCCGCCGATCGGGCTTGAGCTGAACAGATCGGCACCGACGAAGCTGATGCCACCCGCTTCGGTGTTGGCGCCGTAACCGTAGAAATCGCCTTGGCCAGAAGAGCTGTCCTGATTCTTGAACGCGGTGAAATGCCCGGCGACCAGATTGACGTTGTCGAGCTCGGCGCTGTTGAGCAAAAAGCCTGTGGCGTATTCCGGTTGCAGGCGTTTGTCGGAAGTGTCGAAGACCGGGGTTTCCACGGTCATTTCGCCGAAGGCCAAAGTGGTGCGCGAGACCTTGAGCTTGAACGCACCGCCAGCGCTGGAATAGTCGTGTTCACTGCGACCATCGCTGTCGACGGGCAGCAGACCAGTACCGGAGTGGCCCTTGCCGCCGTCGAGTTTCAGGCCGGCGAAAGCGTGGGCGTCGATGCCGAAACCGACTGTGCCCTCGGTGAAACCGGATGAGAAGTTGCCGATAAAGCCCTGTGCCCACTCCTGTTTGTAGTTTTTTCCGGAGGGCATGGGCGAGCGGTAGTCGTTGCTGAGGTAGAAGTTGCGCAGCAGGACATCGCTTTTGGCATCGTCGAAAAATCCGCTGGCATGGGCGGTGCCGGTCAGACCGCAGAGCATGGCAAGCAGGGTGAGGCGGGAGGGCGCGCGGTTGATCATGGTCAGGGCCGGTGGTGATTCGAATGGCGCTGATGATCGAAGATTGGGAACAAAGAGGATTGGGTTGATGTGCTGAGTTGGCAGCTTTCACCACAAAACCTGTGGGAGCGAGCCTGCTCGCGAATGCGGAGTGTCAGTTAACGAAAATGCTGACTGACACAGCGCTTTCGCGAGCAGGCTCGCTCCCACAGTTTGAGTCGGGGGTAGTCAATTAGAACTTTGGCGGCCGTCAGGCCGCCATCGCTGGCAAGCCAGCTCCCACAGGGTTTGTGGGAGCTGACACAGTGCATTAAGCCAGCGGCGGTGTGCGCGGTGGGATCTGGCGTTTGCTGCCGGTGGATTCGAAAGCGGCGGCGAAGCGCAGCAGGTTCGAGTCGTCATAAGCGCGGCCGGCGAAGGTCAGGCCGACGGGCATGCCGATGTCGGCCATCACGCCCATGGGCACGGTGACGGTCGGAACGCCGAGGTGGCGGATCGCGAGGTTGCCGTTGGCCACCCAGACGCCGTTGCTCCAGGCGATGTCGGCCGAAGCAGGATTGACATCCGCGTCGGCCGGGCCGACGTCAGCGACGGTCGGGAACAGCACGGCGTCGAGGCCGAGGTTGTC
This sequence comes from Pseudomonas sp. 2957, assembly GCF_031456345.1. Lineage (NCBI taxonomy): Bacteria > Pseudomonadati > Pseudomonadota > Gammaproteobacteria > Pseudomonadales > Pseudomonadaceae > Pseudomonas > Pseudomonas sp. 2957. The sequence continues at coordinate 207,909 of NZ_JAVDUL010000002.1, read as the reverse complement.
CATCCAGTCTTCAAGGTCGATGCGTCGGGTCTGCTCCAGACCGCGCAAGCCATCAGGCACGGTTGGGATTTCATTCCACGGCGTGATGCCGCGTTCGGCCATGCGCACGTATTCGTCCATGCCGGCGGCCAGATCACCTTCGCGGTTGGGCAGGGTGCCCGGGTCGTGCGGGAAGATCTTCGGCCCGTCGACGTCAACCAGACGATTAAGCTTCGGGTCGCCGTTTGCTTGCAGGAAGTCGTCGAACGCCCACGCGGTCAGATCCCACAGTTCATGATGTAGAAACTCTTTCGACACCAGCCCACGGGTGAACACGGTTGGCGCGCCAGGGCGGTCGCCTTCGCAGTTGGAGACCAGCGGAAAGTCGGTTTCGACGACTTCGGCGCCAGCGGCCTCGAGGGCTTGGCGCGCCTGCTTCCACAAATCAATCACGGACGCGCGGGTGTTGATGCGCTGGCCGGTCGGGCCGCCAATCCCGGGGGCTTCGCTGGTGCCGGCGTCGGGGTCGGCGTTGATGTACATGCGCGGGATGGCGAAGCGTTTGCCGGCCAGGGCTTTGGCATCGGCGGCCAGTTCACTGTACGCAGCCGGGCGCACTTCGCTGACGCGCGGGATCGGCACCCACGGTTGCAAGCGCCAGAGGTCGCCACGGGTGTCCGGGTCTTCGGCGACGACCACGTCGAGCACTTCGAGCAGGTCGGCCATGGTCCGCGCGAACGGCACGACGACGTCCATGGTCGGGGTCAACGGCCAGTTGCCGCGCACCGAAATCACCCCGCGCGACGGGGTGTAGGCGCACAGGCCGTTGTTCGACGCAGGGCCACGGCCGCTCGACCAGGTTTCCTCAGCCAGGCCGAACGCAGCGAAACTCGCAGCGGTGGCGGTGCCGGCACCGTTGGACGAGCCGGAGGCGAACGGGGCGGTGAGGTAAGCGGCGTTGTACGGGCTTTCGGCGCGGCCATAGACGCCGCGTTGCATGCCGCCATTGGCCATCGGCGGCATGTTGGTCTTGCCCAGGCAGATCGCCCCGGCAGCGCGCAGGCGTTCGATGGTGAAGGCGTCGCGATGGGCGACCAGATCGGCAAATGCCGGACTGCCGGAAGCGGCGGTCAGGCCCTTGACCAGATAACTGTCTTTGGCGGTGTAGGGGATGCCATCGAGCGGGCCGAGGGTTTCACCTTTGGCGCGGCGGGCGTCGGAGGCGCGGGCTTCGTTCAGCGCTTCAGGGTTGCGCACGACGACGGCGTTGAGTGCCGTCGAAGTGTCGGCGCCATCGTAGGCATCAATGCGTGCCAGATAGGCCTGCACCAGCTCCACGGCAGTGGTCTGGCCGGATTCGAGGGCGGCGCGCAGTTGGGCGATGGAGACTTCGGTGACTTCGATCATTGGGTCACCTGTTGAGCGTGGTTGTTTGGGGCAGGGGTATTCATAGCGGTTCTCGTTGCACGGCTTTAAGCGACAAGGTCAAGACTGGCGCCTATTTAACACCAAGCCGCGCTTCGAGTAATCGGCGGGGTGACGGCCCCGCCGATTTTTTCTGCGTCCAGCGGATCATTCATTGATGCGCGGATGCTGCTGGACCAGCACTTTGCGCTTGGCCTCCAACTCGGCGATCTCGGCATCGATGTCTTCGATTTTCTGCTCGATGTTGTCGTGGTGTTCCTGCAACAGTTCCTTGGCCTCTTCGAGGTCGGAAGCCGCCGGGGCCGCGCCGCGCAGGGGTTTGTTGGCGGTTTCCTTCATGGTCACGCCAGTGACCAGACCGACCACGGCGATGACCATCAGGTAATACGCAGGCATGTACAGATCGTTGGTGCTTTCCACCAGCCAGGCCACGGCAGTCGGGGTCAGACCAGCGATCAGCACCGAGACGTTGAAGGCACTGGCCAGCGCGCTGTAGCGGATGTGCGTGGGGAACATCGCCGGCAGGGTCGAGGCCATCACGCCGATGAAGAAGTTGAGCAGCACCGCGAGGATCAGCAGGCCGGAGAAGATCAGGGCGATGCTGCCGCTGTTGATCAGCATGAACGCCGGAATGGCGAAGATGAACAGGCCAATGCTGCCGACGACGATGAAGGGTTTGCGGCCGATCTTGTCGCTGATGAAACCGATCAGCGGCTGCACAAAGAGCATGCCGACCATGATCGCGATGATGATCAGCACGCCGTGGTTTTCGCTGTAGTGCAGGTTGTGCGTCAGGTAACTCGGCATGTATGTGAGCAGCATGTAATAGGTGACGTTGGTCGCCGCCACCACACCGATGCAGGTCATCAGGCTGCGCCAGTGTTTGGTCGCGACCTCCTTGAACGACACTTTCGGGCCACCGGCGAGGCCTTCGCGATCACCTTGTTCGAGTTTTTCCACGTGTTGCTGGAACGCCGGGGTTTCTTCCAGGGCGTGGCGCAGATACAGGCCGATCATGCCCAGCGGCAGGGCGAGGAAGAACGGAATCCGCCAGCCCCATTCTTCGAAGCGCTGTTCACCGAGGATGGTTGAAATCAGCACCACCACGCCGGCGCCGAAAACGAAACCGGCGATCGAGCCGAAATCCAGCCAGCTGCCGAGGAAGCCGCGTTTGCGGTCCGGCGCGTATTCAGCAACGAAGATCGAGGCGCCGGTGTATTCACCACCGACCGAGAAGCCTTGGGCCATTTTCGCCAGCAACAGCAGGATCGGCGCCCAGATGCCGATCGAGGCATAGGACGGAATCAGGCCGATGGCGAAGGTGCTCAGGGACATGATGACGATGGTCGCGGCGAGGACTTTCTGCCGTCCGTATTTGTCGCCCAGCGCACCGAAGAACAAACCGCCAAGCGGACGGATGAGGAAGGGCACGGAGAAGGTCGCCAGCGCGGCGATCATTTGCACGCCGGGATCGGCGCCGGGGAAGAAGACCTTGCCGAGCACATAGGCGACAAAGCCGTAGACGCCAAAGTCGAACCACTCCATGGCGTTGCCCAGTGCGGCGGCGGTAATCGCCTTGCGCATCTTGGCGTCATCGACAATGGTGATGTCTTTCAAACCGATCGGTTTGACGGTGTTCTTGCGTGATTTCATTGCGCTGTTCCCGCTCGCTGATCCAGATTACCGCTGCGATGCCATCTCCATGATGGCGCCGGCTCTTCTGGCTCAGATACATGCGGACACGAAATAATTCACCGATGGGCTGGAATTAATTTCGACAGGTGGGGCGGGTGGTCGGTGCTCTGAAGGGCTTGGTTGGAGCATTCAAGATAGTTGTTGCCTGAGCCCATGCCATCGCGTGCAGGCTCACTCCTACAATATTGCGCGGCGAATCATAATTCCCTGATCCAACACAAATCCCCTGTGGGAGCGAGCCTGCTCGCGAAGGCGGCGCTACATTCAATATCGCAGTCGCCTGACCCAGCGCTTTCGCGAGCAGGCTCGCTCCCACAGTGGTTTTGTGTTTTGCAGGGACTTATAGCGCAGCCTTCACCTGCAAGCCCACCACCAGCGCATTGTCGATGTCCTGCCCGGAAAACGCGCCCGGTTCGATGATGTATTGCAGGTTCGGGCGCAGCGTCAGCCATGGGGTGGCCTGGTAGCCGTAGCCCAACTCGATCAACTGCTCGGCGCTATCGAGATTCGGAAACGCAGCACCATTGGCCAGCGCGGCATCCTGTTGCAAATCGCGGCTGCGCGGGTTCGGCACGGCGCGGCCATAGCCCAGGGCCACGGTGTCTCGCGGGCGGCCTTCGAACGGTTTGTACAAAACCACGCCGGTGCCGTACCACTTGCTGAACGGCGAGGCCGCTTCGCTGGCCGCCGAGTATTGACCGAAGGCATGCAGGCTGCGGCCCTCGGAAGTCGACGAGCGCCAAACCGCCTGATCGATCAGCAGATAATGCCCACCGCGACCGGAGACTTCATCGTCGCTGCCAATGCGTTTGACGTCAGAGCTGTCGTAGTAATAGCCGAGCTTGTATTCACCCGGTAGCTCGCCGGCGTGCTTGTACACCAACTCGATCGGCACGACGGTGCCGGTGGTGTGCTTCGGCCCCAGATGCCAGGCGCGGCTGGAATTGCCGTTGCTCTCGGGGTCGACGTTGAACGCCGCCACACGCAGTTGCCAGGACGGCGACAGGTCGTATTTGACCCGCACGCCCAGACGCGCGTTGGGGTAGTTGGTCCAGCCGCTGCCGCCGGACATGTTCAGCGGGTGACCGCAGAAACCGGCGTTCATGAAGTTGCACAAAATACCGCTGTCGAGGCCGCCGAGGTCATTGCCCATCGCCATGTAACCGAGCTTCACATTCAGCGCCGGGGTGAACAGGCTGCGCTCGTAACTCAGTTCAGTCAGGCGCGTGTACAGACCGCCGTAGTTTTCCTGAATCGGCAGCCGGTTGCCGACCAGATCTTCCGACGCGCTGTTGCCGCGCCGGTCGTTGATGGTCAGTTGCACTTTGCCGGCGTTGTCGACGCCGTAGAGTTTGCTCAGATCAAACTGCACGCCGAGCTTGATATTCTGCGAGTAGCGCGCCGAACGGTGCAGGCCGCCGTCGGCGTTATAGGCGGTTTCGCCGCTGTAATCGCCAGTGAACTTGATGCCGTCTTCATCGAGTTGATGACGCAAGCCGCCCCAGTCACCGGTGAGGGTGCTGCGGGTCAGCAGATCGGAGTCGCTGGCGGCCAGCGCGGGTAGGGCAGTGGTGCAGCTCAGACCCAGCAACAGGCCAGTGGAAAGCTTGGTACGAGAAAAGCGAACAGCCGATGACATGTGAATCCTTCCTGCTGAAATCTTTAACGCAATAAAACGGCGACGCGGTGCTTTGGGGCACCGCGCGCTTGGAGGAGGTTGGTTGTGCGGCAGCGAGTTACGGCAGGGCGTAAGCCATCACGTAATCGCCACGATCGGTCGACTGGCGTGCGCCGCCAGCGGTGACGACGATGTACTGCTTGCCGGTCTTCGGCGAAACGTACGTCATCGGGCCGCCCTGGCTGCCGACTGGCAGACGGGCTTTCCAGACTTCTTCGCCGTTGCCGCTGTTGAAGGCGCGCAGGTAGAAGTCCTGGGTGCCGGCAATGAAGATCAGGCCGCCCTGGGTCGACAGGGTGCCGCCGAGGGTTGGCAGACCGATCTTGATCGGCAAGTGCATGCGAATGCCCAGGGGACCGGTGTCTTCAACGGTGCCGACCGGAACCTGCCATGCGATTTTCCGGGTCTTCATGTCGATCGCGGTCAAGGTGCCGAACGGCGGCGCCTGGCACGGAATGCCGGCCACCGACAGGAAGCGGTTCTTGTTCACCGCGTACGGCGTGCCTTTGAGCGGAACAGCGCCCATGCCGGTGTTCAGCGCTTCGCCACCGCCAGCGGCCTGGCCTTTGTTCTGCGACGGGATCATCTGGATCCACAGACCCAGGCGCATGTCGTTGACGAAGATGAAACCGTGCACCGGGTCAGTGGAGATGCTGCCCCAGTTCATGCCACCCAGCGAACCCGGGAAGCTCAGCGATTTGTCGGTACCCGGCGCGGTGTACAGACCGTCGTAGCGCATGCTCTTGAAGTCGATACGGCAGAGCAACTGGTCGTACGGCGTGGCGCCCCACATGTCCGATTCGGTCAGGTGCTGCGCGCCGATCTGCGGCATGCCCACGGATTTCGGCTGGGTCGGCGAGTACGGCTCGTTAGGGATGTTCGCGGCTTTCACCGGTACTTCCTTGACCTCGGTCAGCGGCTTGCCAGTGGCGCGGTCGAGCACATAGATCTGCCCGGCCTTGGTGCCGATGACCAGCGCCGGAACGCTTTGGCCGTCCTTGTCGAAATCGATCAGGCTCGGCTGCATCGGCAGGTCGAAGTCCCACAGATCGTTGTGCACGGTCTGGAACACCCAGCGTTCTTCACCGGTGCTGGCGTCCAGCGCGAGGATCGAGGCGCCGTACTTGTGGTCCAGTTCGCTGCGCTCGACGCCATAGATGTCGGTGGACGAGCTGCCCATCGGCAGGAATACGGTGTTGGTCGCCGCGTCGTAGGACATCGGCGCCCAGCTGTTCGGCGTGCTGCGCACATAGGTGCTGCCGTCGGCCGGTGCGTTGCGGTCCTGCGGGTTGCCCGGGTCGAACGCCCAGCGCATGGCGCCGGTGATCACGTCAAAACCGCGAATCACACCGCCCGGCATGTCGCTCTGCACGTTGTCGGCAACACGACCGCCAACCACTACGGTGGTGCCAGCCATCAATGGCGCGGACGACAACTGATAGTAGCTGTCCGGAACATCACCCAGACCGGCCTTCAGATCGACTTGGCCGTTGTTGCCGAAACCCTGGCAGAACTCGCCAGTGTCAGCGTCGACCGCGATCAGGCGAGCATCGATGGTATTGGTCAGCAGACGACGCTGGCAGTTGGCAGCCGGCGCCGGTTTGGCTTCGATGATCGAAGAGTTGCTCGGCTGAGCGATGGTCGCGGTGGCGTCGAAATAGGCCATGCCACGGCAGCGCTGCCAGACTTTCGATTGCGCGTTGATCGCGTTCTTCCAAAGCTCTTTACCGGTGTCGGCATCGAGGGCGATCAGGTTGTTGTGCGGGGTGCAGATGAATACTTTGTTGCCGACCTGCAGCGGGGTGAGCTGGTCTTCGGCGCCGTTGCCATCGCTCTCGGCGACGTCCCCGGTGTGGTAGGTCCACGCGACTTTCAACTTGTCGACGTTGTTGCGGTTGATCTGGTCGAGCGCGGCGAAGCGGCTGCCACCTTCGGTGTTGCCGTAGTGCGCCCAGTCTTTCTGCGCCTTGGCCGGCTCGACCGGAGTCAGGCCCGGGCCAGTGCCAGTGGCGGCAACCGTCGGGTGAGCGACAAACATGTTGCCCGCCGCAACCGCGACACCGACCGCGAGCACAGCGGCCACGGCATACGCGCCACGACCGGCCACGCGGCCATTGGCGCGCGCCAGCAGCGGGTAGACCAGAGCGACGACCATGCCGATCGCGCTGAACATGAACAGCCGCGAGAACACCGGCCAGAACACCAGCCCGGCGTCAGCCACGGCCCAGATCGCGGTGGCCACGAGAAATGCGGCGAACAGCCAGGCGCCTGCAGTTTTCTTCAGTGCGATCAGTACGCCGGAAACGGTCATCGCCAGACCGCCGACCAGGAAGTACCAGGAACCGCCCAGGCTGACCAGCTTCACACCGCCGACCGCGAGCGCCAGACCGAGCAGGGCGATGATCACGCCAAGGCCGACCAGAATGAACGTTGAAACGCCTGAGACGCGTTGACTGTGGTTCACATTGAAAGTCCCGTTTGAATGAAGCGCGGGATTATAGCGGTAACTAACCATTCAGTTAACCGCAGTTTTGCCATGAAACCGTGCACTTCTGTGAATCAAGCGTGGTGCAGGATTAGCAAAACGCAAGTTGAGAGGGGTTTCTCGAGGTTTCAGCATGAGGGGCGGATTGAGCGTGGTATTGCAATGCACATGCTTGGACACCGCGCTGGATTCACCCCTCACCCCAGCCCTCTCCCCGAGGAGAGGGAGCTGATTTGTGGGCTTTTTGAGACCTGTGTTCGCCTCGGTATCTCAGGTCGGTGTAACTCGCGCATTCAACTCGGTCAGTCCTCTCTCCCTCTGGGAGAGGGAGCTGATTTGTGGGCTTTTTGAGACCTGTGTTCGCCTCGGTATCTCAGATCGGTGTAACTCGCGCATTCAACTCGGTCAGTCCTCTCTCCCTCTGGCAGAGGGAGCCGATTCGTGGGCTTTTTGAGACCTGTGTTCGCCTCGGTATTTCAGGTCGGCGTTACTCGCGCATTCAGCTCGGTCAGTCCTCTCTCCCTCTGGGAGAGGGAGCCGATTTGTGGGCTTTTTGAGACCTGTGTTCGCCTCGGTATTTCAGGTCGGCGTTACTCGCGCATTCAGCTCGGTCAGTTCCCTCTCCCTCTGGGAGAGGGCTAGGGTGAGGGGCTTTTGAGGTTGGCCGCGATGGCAACCTTGCCCTTTGCCCGGCCTTTTTCTACGTAGTGCAAGGCGTCAGCTATCTGATCGAACGGAAAAGTACGATCAACCACCGGTTTGATCACTCCTGCCTCAATCAACGCAGTGATTTTCTGCAACTGGACGCCATCGGCACGCATGAACAGAAACGAATAACCCACCCCACGCTTGCGCGCCTTGCGCCGAATACCACTGCTGAGCAGGCGCATCAGCACCCCGAGCAGCCACGACAAACCCTGCTCCTGAGCGAACTGCGCAGTCGGCGGCCCTGACAGGGAAATCAGTTGCCCGCCCGGTTTCAACACCTTCAACGATTTCTCCAGCACATCGCCGCCGAGGCTGTTGAGCACCACGTCGTAGTCGCGCAGCTCAATAGCGAAATCCTGTTGCTTGTAATCGATCACCACATCAGCGCCCAGCGCCTTGACCCACGCGACATTCGCCGTGCTGGTCGTAGTCGCAACGAAAGCGCCGAGGTGTTTGGCCAGTTGAATGGCGACCGTGCCAACGCCACCGGAGCCGGCATGAATCAGCACCTTCTGGCCTTTTTGCACGTTGGCGACTTCGACCAGGGCCTGCCACGCCGTCAACGCCACCAGCGGCATGCAAGCCGCCTCGGTCATGGCGAGATTGGCGGGTTTCAACGCGACCGCTTGTTCGTTGACAGCGATGCGTTCGGCAAACGTGCCAATCCTGTTTTCAGGCGCACGCGCATAAACCTCATCGCCCGGCTTGAAACGCTTGACCGCCGCACCGGTGCTGAGCACCACACCGGCGACATCGTTGCCCAATATCAAAGGCATTTGATAGGGCAGGATCATCTTGAATTCGCCGCTGCGAATCTTCAGATCCAGCGGGTTAACGCTACTCGCGCGCACTTCGATCAGCACGTCGTGAGCGCCAACCAGCGGTTCGGGCAGGTCGCCAATCCGGCCGTTCTGCTTGCCGTAGCGCTCGATGAAAAATGCCTTCATTGCGGATGCTCTTGTCGGTAGAAACCCGCCGGCATAGCGGCGGGTCTGGGTGAGGTCAGGCCTGAGTCAGATAACGTTGCGCCACCGCCGACTGGCGGATCTGCCCCAACAGGCCTTGCCGCGCGGCTTGCAGGGCATCCCAGCGCTCGCCTTCGTGCAGCGGCGGGATGGTCACGACTTCGCGACGGTCGAAACCGACCAGCGCGGCGTCGACCATGTCGCCGACTTCCATGATGTCGGTGAGGGTGTTGATGTCGATACCGGCGCGGTCCCAGATTTCCGTGCGGGTGGCGGCAGGCAGCACGGCTTGCACGTACACGCCTTGTGGCGACAGTTCCAGGCTCAGGCCCTGGGAGAGGAACAGTACGAACGCCTTGGTCGCGCCATAGACCGACATGCCGAACTCGGGCGCCAGGCCCACCACCGAGCCGATGTTGATGATTGCGCCGTCGCCGGCCTTGGCCAGACGCGGGGCGATAGCACTGGCCAGACGCACCAGCGCCGTGGTGTTCAGCGCGACCAGTTGCGCCACGCTGTCGGTGCTCTGCTCGATGAAGGTGCCGGACTGCGCGGCGCCGGCATTGTTGACGAGGATACCGATGCGCGCGTCGTCACGCAGACGCGCCTCGACCGTTTGCAGATCGCTGAGTCGGGTCAGATCGGCTTGCAGCACTTCGACATTGACGTTGTGTTCAGCGCGCAAACCGGCAGCAAGGGTGTCCAGGCGCGACTGGTCACGGGCGACCAGCACCAGATCGTGCCCGCGTTGGGCGAAACGTGCGGCGTAGACGGCGCCGATGCCGGTGGAGGCGCCAGTGATCAGAACAGTAGGGCGAATAGTCATGGTGTGGGCTCTTTGTCAGTTGAAGACTGATTGCGGGTCTTTAGGATGATGATCCAAATCTAAACTGTCAACGGTTTTGATTATGGCCAACATCTATGTATCATCGCCCCATGAATTTTCAGCGCTGGAGGTATTCAATATGCGCGTATCCAAAGCCCAGGCTCAGGCCAATCGCGAGCACATTGTCGAAACGGCATCAGTGATGTTCCGCGAACGCGGTTATGACGGGGTCGGCGTGGCTGACCTGATGGCGGCCGCCGGTTTTACTCACGGCGGTTTCTACAAACACTTCGGCTCCAAGGCCGACCTGATGGCCGAAGCCTCGGCCAACAGCCTGGCGCAGTCCACGGCTGCCGCCGAGAGCATGAGCGTGCAGGATTTCATCGACGTGTACGTGTCGCGCGACCATCGCGACGGCCGTTCCACCGGTTGCACGATGGCGGCGTTGTGCGGCGATGCGGCGCGGCAGTCCGGGGATGTCAAAGCGGCGTTCGCTGAAGGCATCGAGCGCACGTTGCAGACGCTCGGCGAGAAATACCCGATGGCAGCGGATGCACCGCAAGGTGAGGGCAGGACCCGGATGATCGACCTGCTGGCCCGCGCGGTTGGCGCGATCATGCTTTCGCGCGCCTGTCCGGATGACTCAACGCTGGCCGAGGAGATTCTGGCGGTGTGTCACGCTTCGATGACGGCGTCGTTGCCAGTCATCGAGGCGCCCGAAGAAAACCCGCAGCGCAGCTGAATCAAAAGCCCCTAACCCTCTCCCAGAGGGAGAGGGGACTGACCGAGCTGTTTGGGCGATTTACGCCAGACGCTGATATCGGGTCGAACTCCGGTTCTGAATGCTCCATAGATCAGCTCCCTCTCCCTGGGGAGAGGGCTGGGCGGGCGGCGTTCCGATGAGGGGTGAATCCGGCGCGATACCAAAGCCGAACGCCAGCACTTCGCCTCAGAAACTCAAGCGTGAAACGGATAATCGACATAACCACGCTGATCGCCGCCGAAGAAACTGCTCGGATCCGGCGTGTTCAGTTCAAGCCCGTCGTGCAGCCGACGCGGCAGATCCGGGTTGGCCAGGAATGGCCGGCCAAAGGCAATGATGTCGGCGCGATTGGCTTTCAACGCCTGTTCAGCGGACTCGGCGTCGTAACCGCCCGCGAGGATCAGCACGCCGTTCCAGGTCTGGCGCAACTGGGCAATGATCGCGTCCCAGCGCGGGTCGAAGTTTTCGTCCTTGACCGTGCCGACCATGGCCGGCTCGACCAGGTGCAGGTACGCCAGATTCCACTGGTTGAGCGCTTCGACCAGATAACCGAAGGTCGCTTCAGGCGTGTCATCGCCCATGCCCATGAAGCGCCCCATCGGCGTCAGGCGCACGCCGACGCGCTCGGCGCCGACTTCATCAGCAACGGCGGCGACCACTTCGAGCAAAAAACGCGCGCGGTTTTCCACGCTGCCGCCATAGGCGTCATCACGCTGGTTGCTGTTGCTGTTGAGAAACTGGTCGAGCAGATAACCGTTGCCAGCATGGATCTCCACGCCGTCCATTCCAGCGTTCAACGCGTTGCGCGCGGCGCGGCGATAGTCTTCGACGATGTCGGCGATTTCCGCTGTTTCGAGGGCGCGCGGCACCGGTACATCGCCCCATACGCCGTTGCCTTGTTCATCGACGATAAAGGTCTTGCCCGGCACAGGCAGGGCGCTCGGCGCCACCGGTAAGCCGGCGTCAGGCTGAAAGCTTGGGTGCGAGACCCGGCCGACGTGCCACAGCTGCATGAAGATCAGACCGTCGGCCTCGTGCACCGCGGTACTGACTTCGCGCCAGGCCTGGACTTGCGCATCGCTGTAGATCCCCGGCGTCCACGCATAGCCCTGGCCTTGCTGAGAGATCTGCGTGGCCTCGGTAATGATCAGCGCAGCACTGGCGCGTTGGCGGTAGTACTCGGCGTTCATTGCGGTCGGCACGTCGCCCGGCTGGCCAGCGCGCGAGCGGGTCAGGGGCGCCATCGCCACGCGATGGGCAAGGGTGTAAGGGCCGAGTGCGATGGGTTGAAACAGGCGACGGGTCATGGGTAGCTCCGGATTTCGATGAGTAGGGTTCAAGTGCGGCAGCCAGGTGCCGCGCGCTGTGCAGGTAACTTAACCGGGGGTGGCGGGGCTGATAATCCGTGGCCGGCGCTACGCAGTTTTGCGCGCAACGCAACGGCACCCGCGCTCATCCATGACGAGCGCGGGCGTGGTTCAGGAGGGTTGGCTCGAGCGGGTCAGCGGCAGGTTCAGCCAGCGCCGGCCGGTGGCATTGCTGACCGCGTTGCCGAGCGCCGCAGCCATTGGCCCTTGGACAATTTCGGCAGCACCGAGGAAGGGTTCGCCCGGTTGATCGAGCAGGTGCACGTCGACTTTTTTCGGCAATTGCGTAAAGCGCAGAATCGGGTAGCCGCTCCAGTCATAGCTGCGAATGCCGCCCGCGTCATAGGCGACTTGTTCGTAGAGCGTCCAGCTTGTCGACTGGACGATGCCGCCCTCGACCTGATTGCGCAGGCCATCTGGGCTGACAATCTGGCCAACATCGACCGCTGTCACCACATGATCGACACGGATCTCGCCGGTCTGCGGATGCACCCGCAGTTTCACCGCAAGGGCGCAGTAACCCATGATGTTTTTGTAGCGGGCGAAGGCAAAACCGATCCCAGCACCGGGCTCGCTGCTCTTGTGTGGCCAGCCGATTTCGTCGCGCACGCGCTCAATCACAGCCCGGGCACGTGGGTCGCTCAGATGCGCCAGGCGCAACGCCAGCGGATCGAGCCAGGCCTTGACCGCCAACTCATCGATACCCGCCTCGATGGCGAAGATGTTGATGTGCGCACCCAGCGAGCGCATGGCCGAAGTGCGGAACGGCATGGTGGTGACGAAATTCATGTTGATCCGCGTCGCGCCCAGCTCGTACAGCGGCACCGCGTTGCGATCGCCATCACCTTCGGGCTGGGCGATTGGCACCGACGGCGCAGAGGGGAAGGGTTTCGCCAACAGGCGTGCCGGCAGCAGGCGCCCGGCATTGACGATGCGTTCGTTGTGCGGCGTGGTCCACAGCTCGTAGTTCCAGTCCTGCAAACGGCCCTGACTGAGGCCGGCATCGACCTCGGTGACCATCGCCGAACTGTATGGCTCCCAAAGGTTTTCCTGCTCGCGCATCCATTGCACCCTGATCGGCGTGCCCGGCAGGCGCATGGCGATCAATGCGGCATCGGCGGCGGCATCATCGGCGCCGTTGTGGCCGTAGCAACCCGAGCCTTCGGTATGAATGCAGCGCACGCGGTCCGGCGGCAGCCGCAGCATTTCGGCGATACCGGCGCGCAGCGGATAGACGCCCTGGGTGTGGGTCCACACCGTGAGCACGCCATCGTTGAACCAGGCCACCGCGCAGGACGGGCCGATCGAGCCGTGCATCAAATATTGCTTGGTCACCCGCGCCTTGAAGCGAGTCTCGGTCGCGCTGCCGGGATTGCCGTTGTTGCTGATCGGATAGCGCTTGGAGGGCAATTGCTTGAGCAAATCATGAATCCCGGCGGCTTCGGGAATCGCTTCGCCGCCGCTCCACTTGGCACTTTCCATGCCGGCGCGCATGGCCTTGATCGCTTGCCACTCATCACCGGCGACCACGGCCAAATAGTTGCCGTCGCGAATCACTTTGACCACGCCGTTCAACGCCTCGATGGACGCGGCATCGAACGCCTGAAGCGTGCAGCCGGGACGCGGCGGGCGAATCACCCGCGCATGCAGCATGCCCGGCAGGCGCATGTCCTGGACGAACGCCGCGCCGCCGCTGACCTTGGCCGGAATGTCCAGGCGCGGCAGGTTGTGGCCGATCAGTTTGAAGTCGGCCGCCGCCATCGTCGGTGATTGCGCCTTGGCGTATTGGTGCACATCGACATGCTTGACCGCGTCGGCATATGCCATGCGCTGACCATTCGGCCCTTCGATGATGCCGTCGCGGGTGCTCAGTTGCGCAGCATCGACTTGCCAATGGCGCGCGGCGGCGTCGACGAGCATTTCTCGCACTTGCGCGGCGGCGTTGTAGAGCGCGGTGCCGCTGTCGAAAATGCTGTGGCTGCCGGCGGTGTAGCCTTCATTCGGCGTCAGCGCGGTGTCGGCGGTGAGCAAATTGACGGCGCTGGCCGGCACCTGCAAACGCTCGGCGGCGATTTGCAGCAACGCGGTTTTCACCCCGGTGCCGAGTTCGACCTTGCCGGTGTACACGGTGATGCCGTCGGCGCCGATGCGAATCCACGCGTCCAGGTAAGGGTTGGTGCGCAGGCTGCCGGGCAGATCGGGGGCCAGGACCACGGTGCCGAGGGTGTCGACTTCGGTGTCGGCCAAGACACGCCGCGCTACCGGCATCAGGGTGAAGGCCATCAGCAGCGCGCCGCCACGCAGGAAGGCCCGGCGGCTGGGGTTCAAGCCGTTTGCTTCGCTCATGTCCGGCTCCCGTTGTGCCCGGCCACCTGCTTGATCGCCTCGATGATGCGCAAATGGGTGCCGCAACGGCACAGATTGCCGGCCATGTGTTCACGGATGGTTTGTTCGTCCGGGTGCGGATCACGTTCGAGCAACGCCTGCGCGCGCATCAGCATGCCGGCAATGCAGTAACCGCATTGCGCCGCCTGCTTGTCGATGAACGCCGCCTGTAACGGGCCGGGTTTCTCTGCGCTGCCGAGGCTTTCGACGGTGCGGATCTTTTTTCCTTCAAGGCCTGCGCACGGTGTCAGGCAGGCGAACACCGGCTGGTCGTCGACGATCACCGTGCACGCGCCGCACTGGCCCAGGCCGCAGCCGTACTTGGCACCGTTGAGGTTCAGGTGATTGCGCAGCGCATACAGCAGCGGCATGTCCGGCTCCAGCTCCAGCGCTTGGGTGGCTCCATTGACGGTGAGAGTGATCTGGCTCATTTCGTCTCCTGACGTAACGCTTCAATAGTGGAAGAAAGGTCGGTCCATGGCTGCTCGGGTTTGGCTTGCTCGCGCAGATACGCGGCGAGTGCGCCAAGTTGGGCGTTGTCGAGGCTGGCGGCGAATGGCGGCATCACCGGGCCGGGGGCGCCGGGAATGGCGGGCACGCCTTCGAGCACGGTCTTGAGAAAGTTGCGCGAGCTGGCCGCTTGTAGCGCCGAAGTGCTTTGCAGGCCTGGGCGGCCGTCGATTTCACGCATCGGCGCGGCGGGTGCGTGACATCCGGCGCAGGCGCTGCTGAAGAGCAGGGCGCCGGTGCTGTGATCCGCTGGACTGCTCGGCTGCTTTTTCGGGGTGATTTCGGTCACCGCGTGCGGGCTTTGCAGGCTCAGCAGGTAGTCGGCAATCGCCTCGGCTTCACTGGCCGGCAAGCGCGCCAGACTCAGGCTGACCGGGCGCATCGGGCCGGCGGGTGTGCCGTGACCACTGACCACATCGGCGCGCAGGTAGCCGACCAATTGCTCGCGATTCCATGGATTGGCGCGTTGCCCGAGGCCGACCAGGGCCGGCGCTTCCCAGCCATCGACGCTGCCGCCCTGCAGATACTCCGAGGATTTCTCCGCGCCGATCATGTTCAGCGGCGAATGGCAGCCGGCGCAGTGGCCTGGGCCGTCGACCAGATAGCGTCCGCGATTCCATGCCGCGCTGTGTTCGGCCAGCGGCGTCAGTGGCTCGCCATGCAGAAACAGCAGGTTCCAGAACGACACCAGCGGGCGGATGTTCATCGGGAAATTCATCTGGTTCTGCATGGCGGGCGCATGTACGGCGGGGCCGCTCATCAAGTAGGCATAGGCGTCGGCGATGTCTTCGGAGCTCATGCGCCGGTAGTGCACGTAAGGAAACGCCGGGTAGAGAAAGTGGCCGTCGCGGGCAATGCCTTCGCGCATCGCCCGCTCGAAGGCCGGCAATGACCACTCGCCGATCCCGGTCTGCGCATCTGGAGTGATGTTGGTGCTGTACAGCGTGCCGAACGGCGTCACCAGCGGCAGCCCGCCGGCCAGGTATTCGCCGCCGGGGCGGGTGTGGCACACCGCGCAGTCGCCGGCCTCGACCACTCGTGCACCGCGTTGCAATTGCGCAGTATCGAATGACGTGGGGCGTTTGATTGGCGCGATCGCCGGGCGCCACATCAGCGCGACGGCGACGATCAGGCCGAGCACCGCGAGCACGGCGACGCTGATCCACAGGGTTCTGGATTTGAGCAAATGGCTGTTCATGGTCGGCAGAAAAACGCGGCGGACAGTGACAGGACGAGTGAAGTGCGGGTCATGGAAACGCTCCTTGTAGCAGCCGGGAAGGGCGCCGATGCGGACGTCAGCGCCAGGGCCAAAGCGTAGAGAAGACCCTTGCAGCGGAGAATCACCGGCCCGCGCAACAGCGCGTTGCGCCACAAGCAACGTTGCGCGCCACGCATCAGTGCGTTGCCAGTGGCACGGATTCTCGCCCCCGCCGGCTCACCGTAGCCTTGGCACAACTTTCCCGAACTCAACGAGGTGTCACCATGCTTACGGGCAACCCTGCCGTTGCGGCCCCCGCCGAACAGCCTGCTTCACTCTCCGGCCTGATGGTCGCGTTTCTGGCATTTTGCTGCGGCGCGGTCGTCGCCAACCTGTATTACGCACAACCCATCGTCGAACTGATCGCGCCGCAGATCGGCCTGTCCAGCGCCAATGCCAGCCTGATCGTGTCGCTGACCCAATTCGGTTACGCCTTGGGCCTGTTGCTGCTGGTGCCGTTGGCCGACCTGATGGAAAACCGCCGTCTGGTGGTCGGCTTCACCCTCGCCGCCAGCGTGACGCTGTTGTGCGCTGGCCTGACTCATTCGCCGTCGCTGTTTCTGCTGCTCTCTTTGCTGATCGGCCTGACTTCGGTGGCAGTGCAGATTCTTGTGCCGCTGGCCGCGCATCTGGCACCGGAAGCCAGCCGTGGCCGCGTCGTTGGCAACATCATGAGCGGCTTGCTGCTGGGGATTCTGCTGTCGCGGCCGCTGTCGAGTCTGTTGGTTGAAGTGTTCGGCTGGCGCGGGGTGTTTTACAGCGCGGCGGCACTGATGGCGGTAATCGCGCTGATTACCGCTGTGGCACTGCCGCGCCGGGTGCCGACGCACAAAGCCACCTATGTCGCGTTGATCGGTTCGGTGTTTGCCTTGGCCCGACGCTTTCCTGTGTTGCGCCAGCGTTCGCTGTATCAAGGCTTGCTGTTTGCCAGTTTCAGCCTGTTCTGGACCCTCGCGCCGATTGAACTGATGCGTCATCACGGCTTCAGCCAGGCGCAAGTGGCGATCTTTGCGTTGGTCGGCGCGGTGGGTGCGATTGCTGCGCCGATTGCCGGGCGTCTGGCCGATGCCGGGCACGGTCGTCGCGGTACCTTGGTGGCGTTGCTGCTGGCGCCGCTGTCACTGTTGATCGCCGCGTTGCCGGGCAGTGGTTACGTGTGGCTGGTGGTGTGTGCGGTGCTGCTGGATTTTGCCGTGCAGTTGAACATGGTCCTCGGCCAGCGCGAGGTCTACGCCCTCGACCCGCACAGCCGCGCCCGCCTGAATGCGGTGTACATGACCAGCATCTTCGTCGGCGGCGCGCTCGGTTCACTGGTCGCCAGCCCGCTGTACGAACACTTCGGCTGGAACCTCTCTGCCGTCGCCGTAGCGGTGTTGCCGGCGCTGGCGCTGGCGTTGTTCCTGAGCCGCAAGGCTGATGGCTGAGGTCGCGATGAGGCCCGGCAAGCACGACGATACAAGACGTGTGGCGAGCACTGATGCACAATCAGCGGCGTTCCCTCACCACCGGATCCCGCTTATGGACAAGTTGCTGGCATTGAAGATGTTTGTTGAAACCGTGCGCTGCGGGGGCTATTCCTCGGCGGCGCGCAAGCTTGGGATTTCGACGTCTTCGGTGACACGGCAAGTGGCGGGGCTGGAAAACGAGTTGGGCGCCAGTCTGCTCAATCGCACCACGCGCAACACCAGCGTGACTGTCGCCGGTCAAACCTATTTCGAGAAGGCCGTGGCGATTCTCGATGCCATCGACGAAGCCGATGCGGTAGTCGCCGATCGCGGCAGTGAAGCACAAGGCCGCTTGCGCATCAGCGTGCCGGTGGAGTTTGGCCGCCGGCTGATCGCGCCGCACCTGAGCCGCTTGCTTGAACGCCATCCCGGGCTGGAGATCAGCCTGTCGTTGAGCGATCAGGTCAGCGATTTGCTCAGCGAGCAGATCGACGTTTCAGTGCGGCTCGGTTCCACGGTGGTCAGTGAAGACATCGTCAGCAAACGCGTCGGGCAGTTTCAGCGTTGGATTGTCGCCAGCCCGGATTATCTGGCGCGCAGCGGCGTGCTCGAACATCCGCGGGATCTGCTTGAGCACCAATGCCTGCGTTTCGATTACGGCGGCACCCATCATCACTGGACCTTTCAGGGCGACGAAGAGCCGATTCAGCTCAACGTTGCGGGCCGCCTGCAAAGCAACAACGCCGACATCTTGCGCGAAGCGGCAATTGGCGGTGGCGGGGTGGCGCTGCTGGCCGACTGGCTGGTGCGCGACGACGTCGCCGCCGGGCGCCTGACGCGCTTGCTTGAACACTATGAAGTCAACCCCGGCAGCGCCAGCAGTTGCATCAACGCGTTGTACCTGCCCAACCACCGTGGATCGAGCCGGATCAACGTGTTCATCGATTTTCTCGTGGAAATCCTCAAACCCGCCGCTTAGCGCTGCACACTCTGTTGCTGCAGCCGCTGCACACTGCTTGTATGCTTGCGCCCCGGAACACGTGGCCGCCGTGAGTGCCGACGTTCGAATGATGGCTGGAATGGATACCGGACTTCCTTAAGGTACTGACGTGAAGCGTGATACTCGCCTTGTAATGCTCCTGCTGCTGGTGATCGGCTGTTCCCTGACTTCGCTGACGATCTGGAAAGTCTGGTCTTCGCGCGAGCGTGCGCTGGCGGAAGTCGATGTGCATGGCCTGAACCTGACCCAGGCGCTCAACACCTACACCGAAGGCATCGTCCGGCAAAGCTCGCTGCTCTTGCTCGGGCTGGTCGAACGTCTGGAAACCGAGGGCAACGGCCCGGCGCAGATTCAGCGCATCCAGAGCCTGATCGACCGCCAGCAGCCGCTGATGCCACAGCTCAGCGGCATCATCATCTATGACCGGAACGGGCATTGGCTGATGTCCTCCAATCGGCCGATTCCGGAGGGCGCCAACAGCAGCGACCGTGCCTATTTCATTCACCACCGTGACAGCCCGAGCCGCGAGCCGTTCATTGGCCCGCCGATCCAGAGCCGTGCCAATCACGAATGGGTGGTGACTATCAGTCGGCGCTTCAACGACGATGGCGGGCAGTTCGCTGGCGTGGTAGCGGTGACGCTGGGGGTGGAGAACTTCCTGCGGGTGTTCGGCAAACTCGACGTTGGCCAGGACGGCGCGATCGGTCTGTCTTACACCGATGGCACGCTGCTGGTGCGCTACCCGTTCCGCGAGCAGGACATGGGCCGCAACTTCTCCAGTTCGCCGATCTATGCCAAATACCTCGTCGACCGCTCGGTCGGCACTGCCTCCTACACCTCCAGCCTCGACGGTGTCGAGCGGCTGTACGCATTCCGTAAAAGCGAAACGCTGCCGCTGATCACCACCGTGGCCCTGGGCAAGGACGAAGCGCTGGCGGCGTGGCGCATCGAAGCGGCGCTGTCGGCGGTGGTAGTGATCGGGCTGCTGGGGCTGACCGGATTGATCGGCTGGTTCCTGATTCTCGATATCCGCCGCCGCACTGAGGCTGAAGAGGCGTTGCGCGATGCCCAACAGCAGCTGCTTGCGTCCAATCGGCAGCTGGAATTGCTGGCGCTGAAGGACGCGCTGACCGGCCTGGCCAACCGCCGCTGTTTCGATGAAACCCTGACCGTGGAAGCGCGGCGGGCGCAGCGTGACGGGACCTCGCTGGCCTTGCTGATGATCGATATCGACCAC
This sequence comes from Pseudomonas sp. 2957, assembly GCF_031456345.1. NCBI lineage: Bacteria > Pseudomonadati > Pseudomonadota > Gammaproteobacteria > Pseudomonadales > Pseudomonadaceae > Pseudomonas > Pseudomonas sp. 2957. The sequence goes on along the minus strand of NZ_JAVDUL010000002.1, from coordinate 188,183 downwards.
TTCAAATTGTTCAACGATGCCTTGGGCCACGTCGCTGGCGATGCCTGCCTGCAAGCGGTCAGCAAGATTCTTGAAGGCTGCGTGCGACGCCCCTCGGATCTGGTCGCGCGCTACGGTGGCGAGGAAATGGCGGTGATCATGCCGGCCACCGACAGTGCCGGTGCGACCGTGGTGGCGCAACTGATGCTCGAGCGTTTGCAGCAGGCGAACATCGCCCACCCGGGCAGTCCGTTTGCTCGGATTACGGTGAGTATCGGTATGGCGGTGGGGACGGGCGCGCAGCTGGATTCGCTGCCGGCGTTGATCCAGACCGCCGACCAGGCGCTGTACCGGGCGAAAGCGGCGGGGCGCAACGGGATGGCCGGGCAGGCCTGAGGCGCACTAGAAAGCTTCGCCGCTATCCAGTTTCGCCAACAGCATCTGCCCGCGCTGCCACAGCGCGTCCTGCTTGGCCAGCGGCATGCGGTCGAGGTTCTTGTACATCATGCCCATGCGCTGATTGCCACGCAGAATGTCGCCGTGGCGCATGAGGAAATGCCAGTACAGCGCATTGAACGGGCAGGCATCGTCCGCGCTGCTTTCCTTGACCTTGTAGGCGCAGTCTCCGCAGTAATCCGACATTCGATTGATGTACTGGCCGCTGGCGCAGTAAGGCTTGGAGCCGAGATAACCGCCGTCGGCATGCATGACCATGCCCAGGGTGTTGGGCAGTTCGACCCAGTCGAAGGCGTCCATGTAGATCGCCAGATACCATTCACAGATTTCCTTCGGCGCAATCCCGGCGAGCAAGGCGAAGTTACCGGTGACCATCAGCCGCTGGATGTGGTGCGCATAGGCATGTTGCAGGCTTTGGCCGATGGCCTGGCGCATGCAGTTCATCTGCGTTTCACCCGTCCAGTAGAACTCCGGCAGCGCACGCGTGTTAGCAAACACGTTGCCCTCGGCGTAATCCGGCATCTTCAGCCAGTACACACCGCGCACGTATTCGCGCCAGCCGATCAGCTGCCGAATGAAGCCTTCGGCAGCGTTGAGACCTATGCTCCCCGACCAGTAAGCCGCCTCGACATCGCTGCACAGCTGGCGCAAATCGAGTAGGCCGATGTTCAGCGCGGCACTGATCCGCGCATGAAACAGAAACGGTTCATCACTGGCCATGGCGTCCTGGTAATCACCGAAACCGGCCAGCGCATAGTCGAGAAAGTATTGCCACAAGGCCAGGGCATCGGCGTGGGTCACCGGGTAGTTGAAGTCATCCAGCGTGCCGTAATGCGTGGCAAAGCGCTCGCCGACCAACGCCAGCACCTCTTGGGTGATTGCGTCATTGGCGAAACGTGCCGGGTAGGGCGGTTTGGCGTGTTTGGGCAGCGCCTTGCGATTCTCCGCATCGAAATTCCACGCACCGCCGACCGGCGTACCGTCCCCGTTCAGCAGCAGCCGACTCTTGCGCCGCATCTCGCGGTAGAAAAACTCCATGCGCAGCTGCTTCTTGCCGCTGGCCCAATGGGAGAACTCTTCGCGGGAGCAGAGGAAACGGCGGTCTGAATGCCAGTGCACGGGCAAGCCCGAATCTTTGATTGACTGCTCAAGGCGCCAGTCGCCGCATTCGGTGATGTGGATTTCGTCGGCACCAGTGAGGGTTTGCCAGCGCTGCAATTCGCCGGGGATTGAGCCGCTGTTATCCGGGTCGTCGAGGCGGACGTATTGGACGCGGTAGCCTTTATCGCGCAACGCCTCGGCAAAGTGGCGCATGGCGCTGAAGATCAGAGCGATCTTTTGCGGATGATGAGCGACGTGGGTCGCTTCCTCCATGACCTCGACCATCAGCAGCAGGTCGTGCTGGGGATCGAGTGGCTGCAGGGAGGCCAGGTCGAAAGACAGCTGGTCACCGAGGATCAGGAGCAAACGGTGGGCAGGGGGCATGGAGCTAAGTCCGGTGAACGATTCGAACTCCAATAGTTATACAGATTGTTTGTTATGTATAGGTTTTAGCGGCCACTGACATCCTATTGTGGGAGCGAGCCTGCTCGCGAAAGCGTACTGTCAGCAAATACAAATGCTGACTGACACACCGCCTTCGCGAGCAGGCTCGCTCCCACAGGGATTTGTGTTGTGTCCTTATGCGGGGTAGGTCGGGTAATCGATATAACCCTCGGCACCACCGCCATACACCGTCGCCGGATTCAATTGGTTCAACGGCCAGTCATGGGCAATCCGCGCCGGCAGGTCCGGGTTGGCCATGAACGGTCGGCCAAACGCGACGAGATCGGCCAGGCCCGACTCAAGCAATTGCGCGCCGGTTTCGGCGGTGTAGCGACCGGCATAAATGATCGCGCCGCTGAACGTGTCGCGCACGGCCTGGCGAAAGGTCTGCGGCATCGCTGGCGCGTTGTCCCAGTCGGCTTCGGCGATCGACAGGTAGGCGATGCCGACGTCTTGGAGAATCTTGATCGCGGCAATGTAAGTGCTGTGCGGATCTTCCTCGACCAGGCCCAAATACGTCCGCGCTTCATCGGTGGTAGTGAACAACGGTGCGAAACGCACACCGACCTTGTCCTTGCCGATGCATTCGGCAACACCGGCCACCACTTCGCGCAAGAAGCGCAAGCGATTATCCAGTGAGCCGCCGTACTGATCGGTGCGCAGGTTGCTGTGGGCGGAGATGAACTGGTTGACCAGATAACCGTTGGCGCAATGCAGTTCGATGCCGTCGAAACCTGCATCCATCGCGTTGCGCGCGGCCTGGATGTACAGCTGAATCAGTTCCTGCACTTCATCGGTGCTCAGCGCGCGCGGAGCGGACGGCGGCACCAGTTCACCGACACCAGGCGCGGTTTCGATGAACACGCTGACGCGGTCCGTCGCCACCGCAGAGGCCGACACCGGCGCATCACCATTAGGCTGCAACGCCGTGTGCGAGACCCGACCGACGTGCCAGAGCTGGGCAAAGATCACGCCATCCACCGCGTGCACCGCCTCTGTGACTTTGCGCCAACCGGCGATCTGCTCCGGCGTGTGAATGCCCGGCGTCCACGCATAACCCTGGCCGCGCGGTTCGATCTGGGTGCCCTCGGTGACCAGCAAACCGGCACCGGCGCGCTGCTGGTAATACTCGGCCATCAATTCGTTGGCGACATTGCCCGGTTGCGTGCTGCGCTGGCGGGTGAGAGGTGGCAGGACGATGCGGTTTTTCAGGGTGTGTGCGCCCAATTTGGCAGGCGTGAAGAAAGCGTTATTCATGGAGTAAGCCTTGAATCTGATTAGACCAGTCGACTAGTGACTGGGCAAAAAAACAACGCCGGGCGGTACGCACGCGGCGTTGATCGGGGTAGAGCGAGGGATTCAGCCGAGCATCTTCAACAGCTTTTCGGCAACGGCGGCGGAGCTGGCCGGGTTCTGGCCGGTGACCAGTTGACCGTCAGCCACCACATGCACCTGCCAATCGGCGACTTTCGAATAGCGCCCGCCCAGACGCTGGAATTCGTCTTCGATGAGGAACGGCACCACGTCAGTCAGACCAACAGCAGCTTCTTCGGCGTTGGTGAAACCGGTGACGTCGCGATCTTTGACGATCGGCTGGCCGTCAGCACGCACCACATGACGCAACACGCCGGGTGCGTGGCAGACAAAACCGTGAGGTTTGTTGGCGCGGTCGAAGGCTTCGATCAGCGCGATCGAGGCCTTGTCTTCGGCCAGATCCCACAGCGGGCCATGGCCACCTGGGTAGAACACGGCATCGAAATCCTGAGCCTTCACATCAGCCAGGCGACCCGTGTTGGCCAACGCCTGTTGCGCGGCCGAATCAGCGCGGAAGCGATCGGTCTCGGCAGTCTGCGCGCTTGGCTCATCGCTTTTCGGATCGAGCGGTGGCTGGCCGCCGGCAGGCGATACCAGGGTGACGTCGGCGCCGGCGTCCTTGAAGGCAAAGTAGGGCGCGGCGAACTCTTCCAGCCAGAAGCCTGTTTTCTTGCCGGTGTTGCCGAGTTGATCGTGGGAAGTCAGAACCATCAAGATTTTCATAGAGCACCCTTGGTTTGGTCAGGCATCGGCACAGGGCGAGGAATTCGCTCAGCGTCGGCACCGCATGAATTTGTGTCTCGGGGCGCAGCATAGGTTCCAATTAGACCAGTCGTCTAGTAATTTTTTCAGAAAATGTTTTTGCCCGTCGGTTATGGCAAACTCCCGGTCCTGAAAAGTATACGACTGGTCTATTGTCTGGAATTTTGCGCACCATGAAGCCGACCTTTGACGACACCCGCCAACACTTGCTCGACACCGGCCACCGGATGATGGCCGAGAAGGGCTTCACCAGCGTCGGCCTCAATGAGATCCTGCAGACCGCCGGCGTGCCCAAGGGCTCGTTCTATCACTACTTCAAATCCAAGGAGTTGTATGGCCAGGCGCTGCTCGAGGATTACTTCGTCGACTACCTCGCCGACATGGAGCGCCGCCTGACATTGCCTGGGCTGACTGCGTTCGAACGTTTGATGGATTACTGGCAAGGCTGGCAGAACCGCTGCACCGTGGAAGGCCACGGCGATGAATGCCTGGTGGTGAAACTCAGCGCCGAAGTCGCCGACCTGTCCGAATCAATGCGCCTGACCTTGCGCGACGGCGCCGAACGCATCGTCGCGCGCATCACCGAATGCATCGAACAAGGCCAAAATGACAAAAGCCTGCCCGAGGGCGATGCGCGGAAGTTGGCAGAGACGCTGTATCAGCTCTGGCTCGGCGCCAGCCTGCTGAACAAATTGCAGCGAACCGGACAGTCGCTGGAAACTTCGATGGCGATGACCCGGCAGTTGTTGCAAGTCTGAGCCTCGCCGCAGATCCCTGTGGGAGCAAGCCTGCTCGCGATGGCGGCGGCACATCCAACATCTTCTTTAACTGACCCAATGCATTCGCGAGCAGGCTCGCTCCCACAGGAGATCTGTGTTGATTGGTGAGATTGGAGATCATTCAAAACTCAGGCAGAACTGCTGTCCTCTTCAGGCAGTTGGGCAAACCACTGCGCATACGGTGTATTGCTCACCTTGAAACGGTTGTAGTCCGGGCTGCCGTCATCCCACCACACCGGCCCGCGCTCACCCAGCGCGACTTTGGCCTCGTTGACGCGAGCTCTCGCCGACTTCAACGCCTGTGCATCCTCCGCACGCTTCGCCTCTTTGACCGCACGCCGCGCGGACATGAGTTCGGCTACAAACGTCTCACGTTCGGCGGCTGGCAACGATGGGTTGCTGCAACGCCACAGCTGTTGCTTGACCACAAAATAGCGGCCATCGGGGGTGGTGGGGTACATGGGCGATATCCTGCGCGATCGAGTCTCAGACCGGGTAGGACAACTCGCCGATGAGTTTATCCAGCGTAATCGGATAATCGCGCACCCGTACGCCACACGCGTTATAGATCGCGTTGGCGATGGCCGCCGCCGCGCCGCTGATACCCAGCTCGCCAACGCCTTTGGCTTTCAACGGGGTTGCATACGGATCGACTTCATCGAGAAAGATTACTTCCTGATGGGGAATGTCGGCGTGCACCGGCACCTCGTATCCGGCCAGATCGTGATTGACGAAAAAGCCGATTCGATGATCCACCGCCAGCTCTTCCATCAATGCCGCACCAGCGCCCATGGTCATGCCGCCGATGATCTGGCTGCGCGCGGTTTTCGGGTTGAGGATGCGCCCGGCGGCGCACACGGCCAGTTGCCGGCGCAGGCGAATTTCGCCGGTCGCCGCATTGACCGCGACTTCGGCGAAATGCGCGCCGAAAGTCTGCTGGGCGAAGCGCTGGGCAAGGTCACCGTATTCCATGCGGTCCTCGCCCGTCAGCTCGCCATTGGCTGCGGCCTGAGCCAAGGCAACCTGCTGCGAGCCTGCGCGAATCTGTGCATCGACAAACTCGGCTTGCTGCGGGTCAATCCCGACGGCGCGAGCGGCGGCTTCACGCAGTTTCACACACGCGGCATACACGCCGGCAGTGGAGGAGGCCGCGCCCCACTGGCCGCCGGAGCCCGACGATTCCGGAAACCGCGAATCGCCCAAGTGCACCACGACACGGTCCAGCGGCACGCCCATCATTTCGGCAGCGGTCTGGGCGATGATGGTGTAACTGCCGGTGCCGATGTCGGTCATGTCGGTTTCCACGGTGATGACGCCTTGACGATCGAGACGCACCCGCGCCGCCGAAGCGGTGGTCGGTGCGCCGCGAATCGCCGAGGCCAGCCCGATGCCGATCAGCCAGCCATCCTCACGGCGCTGAGCGGGTTGAGGGTTGCGCTGACGCCAGCCAAAGCGTTCGGCGCCAGTGTTCAGGCATTCCACCAACTGCCGTTTGGAGAACGGCCGCGCCGGTTGCTCCGGATCGACCTGCGAGTCGTTGAGGATGCGCAGTTGCAGCGGATCCATCTGCAGCTTTTCGGCCAGTTCATCCATGGCGATTTCCAGCGCCATCATCCCCGGTGCCTCGCCCGGCGCGCGCATCGCCGAACCCTCGGCGAGATCGAGCACGGCGAGATTCAAACGGGTCATGCGATTGGCACCGGCGTAAAGCAATCGGGTTGACGCGGTAGCCGCTTCGGCGCGTCCGCCGCGCAGATTGCCCGACCAGCTCTCGTGGCCGATCGCGGTGATCACGCCGTCACGGTTGGCACCGATGCGCAGGCGCTGAATCGTCGCCGGACGATGGGTCAGGTTGTTGAACATCAGCGGCCGCGGCAGCGCGACTTTCACCGGTCGCCCGGCATGTCGAGCGGCCAGGGATGCCAACACAGCGTCGCAAAGAATCGTGCCCTTACCGCCGAAACCACCGCCGATATACGGCGAGATCAGGCGCACATCTTCCTTGGCGATGCCGAGGGTTTTCGCCAGATCGCGCACGCCCCAGTTGATCTGTTGGATCGATGTCCACAAGGTCAACTGCGTGCCACTCCAACGGGCAATGGTTGCGTGCGGTTCCATCATCGCGTGGGCCTGGTCAGGCGTGCTGTAGTGCTGATCGATTTGCACTGGCGCAGCGTTGAAGGCGCCTTCGAAGTCACCGACGCTGGTTTGCGGCGGCGGGCCGAAACCGGCCGGTGGCGGTGGAGTGGCGGAGTCTTTTGCCGCCGCCAGATCGAATGAACCCGCTTCGGCCACGTAGCGGATGTCGAGCAAGCCGGCGGCCGCGCGGGCCTGTTCAAAGGTGTCTGCGACGACAATCGCCACGGCCTGGTGATAGTGATCGACCTGCGGCCCGGCCAAGGCCCTGGCTACGTAAAACTCGCCTTTGGCCAATGCCCCGGCGTTTTCGTAAGTGACGATGGCAATCACCCCGGACGCTTCCCGCGCTTGCGTCGAATCAATCGAGGCGATACGCCCCTTGCCGATCCCGGCGCCGACGATATAGCCGTAGGCGGCGTCCGGCACCGCTGCGTTTTGCTCGTAGGCGTAGGGGGCGGTGCCGGTGGTTTTCAGCTTGCCGTCGATGCGGTCGGCAGGTTGGCCGATCACCTTCAGCTGGTCGATCGGATTGGAGCCGGCCGGGGTGTCGAATTTCATCTGCAAATTCCTTCCAGACAGGCTGGCGACGCACACGTAGCGCGGCGCAGCCATCGGTTGACGTCGGATCTCTACGAGCCTAGGCCATCGACGCACCACTGATAATGCGCGGATTCAGGATGGAGTGATGAATCTCGCTCACCAATCCAGATCAATGTGACAAATAGGAATACGTTTCAATTACTAATGCGACCGTATACCATGCGCGACGTTTTCACTGGCGGTTTTGCCCTTCGTTCTGGCCTATTCGTAAAGGTTTTTACCTCATGCGTCGAACTCTGCTTTCCATTTGTGTGCTGCAGGCGTTGTCTTCTTCCTCGTGGGCTGAGTCAGCCGAACCGACTTCTTCAACGCTTGAGCTGGAAGCCACCGACGTGGTCGGCACAGCGGATTACGAAAGGGCAGACGGCCCGGTGCAGGGCTACCGCGCGACCCGTTCGGCCAGCGCCACGCGCACCGACACTTCGATTCATGAAACCGCGCAATCGATCAGCGTGGTGACCAAGGATGCCGTTGAAGACCTCGGCGCGACGCGTTTGCAGGATGCGCTGGATTACGCCGGCGGCGTCGGGCGGGCGAACAATTTCGGTGGGCAGGGCCTGACCACGTTCACCGTGCGTGGCTTCACTACGGGTGAGTTCTACCGCAACGGTTTCCCGATCAACCGTGGCTACCCGAACATGCCCGACGCCAACACCATCGAGCGTCTGGAAGTACTGCGCGGTCCGGCGACCATGCTCTATGGCCGTGGCGACCCAGGCGGTACCTTCAACGTGGTGTCGAAACAGCCGTTGCCCGAGCGCACCGTTACGTTAGGCAGCCAGTTGAACGACCAAGGCATGAAGCGCGGCACCCTCGACGCTTCCGGTCCGCTCGATGAAGAAGGGCGCCTGGCCTATCGCTTGAATGTGGTGGGCGAGGGCGGCGACACCTTCCGCGATCATGTCGAGACCGAGCGCTACGGCATCACGCCGGTGCTGACCTGGCAGGCCACCGATGCGACCAAGCTGATTTTCGAAGGCGACTTCATGCGCAACAACGCGCCGCTCGATCGCGGCGTCACGCGCTACCCGGCGCAGATCGGCACTGCCTCGCGCGATACCTTCTTTGGCGAGAAGGACGTCGGCAAGCTGCACAACGACAACAACATGGCGCAGTTGCGTTTCGAGCACATGCTCAACGACGACTGGACCTTGGGCGGAGGTTTCCAGTGGCTCGACGGCTCGCTCAAGGGTAATGCGATCGAGGCCAACGGCATCGCCGCTGACGGCCGCACGCTGGGGCGCAACTTCAACTACCGCAAGCTGGAATGGACCGACAAGGACACCCAGCTCAACCTCACCGGGCATTTCGACACTGGCGGTCTGCAGCACACCTTGCTCACCGGCATCGAGTATGAAGATTACGATTACAAGTCGATCATCCAGCGCTCCAGCGGCGCGGTCAGTGCCTACCCGATCGACATCTTCAATCCGGTCTACGGCCAGCCACGCCCGGCGCTGACCCGCACACCGACTCACGACAAAGAGAACCTCAAGACCTACGCGGCATTCGTGCAGGATCAGGTAGCCCTGACCGACAAACTGAAAGTGCTGGCCGGCGCACGTTTCGAGCGCTTCGAGCACGATTACGAAACCTACGTGCCCGGCGGCAAGAGCTGGCAGGCCAGCGACAACGCCGTCACCCCGCGTATCGGCGTCACCTACGACCTGACCGAAACCCTGGCGGTCTATGCCAACACCGCGCGCTCGTTCAAACCCAACACCGGCGCCAGTCGCGAAGGCGGCGGTTTCGCCCCGGAGAAAGGCAAGTCCTACGAGATGGGCGTGAAGTGGGAAGCGCTGGATCAGCAGTTGAGCGTCGACGCGGCGATCTACCAGATCGAAAAACGCAACGTGCTGACCACCGACCCGGTGGACTCCACCTTCAGCGTCGCTGCCGGTGAAGTGCGCAGCCGTGGTTTCGACGTCAATGTCACCGGCAATCTCACCCCAGAGTGGCGAGTAGTCGGCGGTTACGCCTACGTCGACGCCGAGGTGACCAAGGACAACACGCTGCGCTCCGGCACCCGACTGCTGAACATCCCGAAGAACAGCTTCAGCCTGCTCAACATGTACGAGTTCCAGGACGGCGCGCTCAAAGGCCTTGGCCTTGGCACCGGCCTGAAATACGTCGACGAGCGCGCCGGGCAGACCGCCAACACCGCGTTTTCCATGGGCAGTTACACCGTGGTCGACCTGCTGAGCTTCTACAAGGTCAACGACAAGGTGCGCCTCAATCTCGATGTGAAAAACATCTTCGATCGCGACTACGAAGAGGGCGCCTTCGGCAACGTTTACGCCTACCCGGGGGCGCCGCGAACCGTGCAGGTGGGGATTTCCTACACGCTGTAAATCGCCGCAGCGGTTGCCGCCGACTCATGGTGGCCTGAGAGTGGCATGTCGAAATCAGACATCGGCATGCCGCACTCAGGCTAGTTGCGCGGCGGTCGGGCCACGTAAGGTGAAGCATCATTTCGTCGGCAAAGCGTCTGCGTCGCTGCTTTCGCCCGAGTCGACCTAAGGAAATGATGATCGCCTGACGCACAGTCAGTGGCCCAAACGTCGATCATGAGAACAATAAGAACCCATGACTAGTCTGAACCCCAAGGACTCCAACGGTCAGTTGGCGCAAGGTTTCAAACCGCGTCACGTCACCATGCTTTCCATTGCCGGCATCATCGGCGCAGGACTTTTCGTTGGCTCAGGCCACGCCATCGCCGCCGCAGGACCTGCGGTGCTGCTCGCTTATCTGTTCTCCGGTCTGCTGGTCGTGCTGGTGATGCGCATGCTCGGTGAAATGGCCGTGGCGCATCCCGATACCGGCTCGTTTTCCACCTACGCCGATCAAGCCATTGGCCGCTGGGCCGGCTTCACCATCGGCTGGCTGTATTGGTGGTTCTGGGTGCTGGTGATTCCCATTGAAGCACTGGCCGCCGGTCACGTGCTCAATCAGTGGTTTCCCCAGGTCGATGCCTGGTTGTTCGCCTTGCTGTCGATCGTGCTGCTGGTGATCACCAACCTGTTCAGCGTGTCGAAATACGGTGAGTTCGAATTCTGGTTCGCCATGGCCAAGGTCATCGCGATCATCGGTTTCATCGGCCTGGGCTTTGCGGTGCTGATTGGCTGGATTCCCGAGCGCGAAGCCAGTGGCTTGAGCACGCTGATGGCCGAGCACGGCGGCTTTGCGCCGAACGGCATGTCGGCGGTGGTTGGCGCGTTCATCACCATCATGTTCAGTTTCATCGGCACCGAAGCGGTGACCATCGCCGCTGCGGAGTCGAACAACCCGGCGCAGAACATCGCCAAGGCCACCCGTTCGGTGATCTGGCGTATCGGCATTTTCTATCTGCTGTCGATCTTCGTGGTGATTTCCGTGGTGCCTTGGAATGACCCGCAACTAGCCTCGGTCGGCTCCTACCAGCGCGCACTGGAACTGATGAACATCCCCAACGCCAAATTCCTCGTCGACGTGGTGGTGTTGATCGCGGTGGCCAGTTGCATGAACTCGTCGATCTACATTTCCTCGCGCATGCTCTATTCGCTGGGCCGACGCGGCGATGCGCCGCCGGCATTGAAGGTGACTTCGGCGGCCGGCGTGCCACGCGCGGCGGTGATCGCCAGCACGGTGATCGGCGCAGGCGTGACGTTACTCAGCTATTTCATGCCGGCCGGGCTGTTCCAGTTCCTGCTCGCCAGCTCCGGCGCGATTGCCTTGCTGGTGTATCTGGTGATCGCCATTTCGCAGTTGCGCATGCGCCGCCGACTGGAACGGGAAAAGGTCGAAATGACCCTGCGCATGTGGCTGTTTCCCTGGCTCACCTGGCTGGTCATCGCCTTTATCTGCGCGGCTTTGGCGGTGATGATGATCACCCCTGAACATCGCCTGGAAGTGACCTCGACCATTGGCCTGGCGCTGCTGATCTCGTTCATTGGCCTGGTCACCAGCCGCCAGCACGGGCCGGCGGGCAGAGTGGCGGCGGTGGGCAAAGCCTAAGCAAACAACGCTTTGAGCCCACGGGAAAACCAGCCGTTCGGGCTCGAAGGCAGATGCTCACGTTGATTGAATGAGCCCGTCAACGCGCAGGTTTCACCGGCGAGCGAGCCCATCAGTTGCGGCAGCAAAAAACTGCGTTCGCATTCGCTGGCGGACAGTCCGGTTTTCTCTTGCGGCCAAACGACGCTGGTTTCGGCAAACGGCTTCATGGCACACCTCCTCAACATTCAAACATCCAGCACCAGGGTGTCGCTGCCCTGCGCCGGGGCGGCGCAGCAGATCAGCACTTCGTCGTCCGCCAGGCGCATGGCGGGCGGAGTGAGGTAATGCACCTGGCCGCTGGTAAGGCGGGTTTTGCAGGTGCCGCACGAGCCGCCGCGACAGCTGAACTCAGGATTCAAGCCACGCGCCTCGGCCAGTTCCAGCAAGGTGCCGCTGCCCGGTTCCCAGCGTGCTTCCTTGCCGGACGTGGCAAACAGCACCTTGACCGGCTCTTCCGCGACCGGCACTTGCGGCGGCGCTGGGGTGCTGATTTCGACATCGCGAATCAGCGTCGACGGGCCGAAGGTTTCGGCGTGGATGCGATCGTCGGGAATGCGCATTTTGCGCAGGCCGTCGTACAGCGCCTGGGTAAAACTGCCCGGGCCGCACAGGTAGAAATCGTAGTCATCCAGCGGCAGCAGGCTTTTCAGCAAGGCGATGTCGATGCGCCCGGCATGATCGTAACCATGCGCTGTTGCTTCCAGCGGCGGCTGGCTGACCACGCGCAGCACCTTGACCTTGTCACCGGCGCGTGCAGCCAAGGCATCGATTTCTTCGCGAAAGGCAAGATCCTCAACGGTGCGACTGCTTTGCACGACCCAGGTCGGGCGCATGCGGCTGATGCGTTTGCCCTGATAGACCACCTCGCGCAGCATCGACAGCAACGGCGTCACCCCAACGCCAGCGGCCAACAGCACCAGTGGCCGGCGTTCGGTGGCGTCGACGGTGAAATCGCCTTGCGGGGCGCGGGCTTCGATCAAGTCCAGTGCCTGAACCCGATCATGCAGATGCGAGGAGACCGAGCCATCGCGTTTGACGCTGATACGCAGAAACTCGTCCGACGGCGCGCTGGACACGCTGTAGGTGCGGATCGACGCGGCATCCTGACCGTCGAGCAAGACCTTGATCGGCAAGTGCTGGCCCGGTTCGAAGCGCGGCAGGCCGAAGCCGTCGTTGGCTTGCAGGTAAAAGGAGCGGATCTGCGGACTCTCATCGACCACCCGCGTGACGTGCAGCGCGCGCCATTGATTGCGCAGCGCCTCGGCCTGCAAACGCTCGCGGGTCTGCTCCCAGCTGCCGGTCATTTGCGAATTGGGCGAGTCGCCTTGCGGCTGCTCGGCCCAGCGCAGTGGCAGCGCGGCCTGACGGTAAACGATGCGCTGCGGCCTGAAGCGCCACAGACGTTCGGCACCCTGGAACGCGGCGATTTGCGGATCATCGAGCAGCACTTCCGCGCTACCGGTCATCTGCAACAGATCGCCGCTTTCAAAATCGATGAAGGTCAGCCCGGCGCGCGGGTTGAGCAGGATGTTGCCCAGGGTGTTGAAGAACAGATTGCCGGAGAAATCCGGGATGGTCAGGGTGCCGTCCTCGTCCATATGGACGAAACCGGATTTGCCGCCGCGATGGGACACATCGACTTGCCGCTCACCGTCGCGCACCACGTAAGTGGCCACGTAGAACGAATCGGCGGCGGTGATCATGTCGCGCACCAAGGGTTCGCTGACAGGCAGGTCGAGCGCGGTGTCGGTGGTTTCGTCGACGAACGCGTAATGGCGCAGATTGATGTAGCGCGGGCAGTTGCCGTAAGCCTGTGTCACGCCGATCTCGAGGCTGTTGTCAGCGCGGCGGCTGATGTTGCCGTTCATGCGATTGCGCCGACGGGTGTGCAGCTCGATGCCGAGCATGCCGATCGCGTCGCCGGGCTGCAGGCCTTGATTCGCCGGATCGTTAGGCTGGGCGTCGAGTTTGATCTTCAGAACCTGTGGCGACGGCGAATCCATGAAGCCCGGTTGACCGGTGCGCAGCGTCGCCCACGGGTCGCCCTGGCCATCAACGGCGCCGAGCACGACGAAGGGCAGTTGCGCGTAGAACTCGCGGTGCTGATCCGGCATCCAGTCGCGGGCCAGTTGCCGCTGGCCGACACCAACCATCATTTCCACCGCGCCGACGGCACGTTGCAGGGTCAGCTCACCTTCATGCCAGGGCGAGGGCTGCGGTTTCGACGCTGTGTCCATTTCGATTCTCCTCGGGTGCAAACGGGCCGGTGAGCCGCCAGGGGCTGAAGCTCAAGTGGGCTCATGTTCGCCCTCGGCCGGTTGCGAGGGAATGGCCAGAAACTGCAATCCACTGTTTCACGCGGTGAAATGATCCCTACGCGCGCCTAAGGACGAGGATGATTATTTCACTGGCTGAAATGCTCGATTGTATTTGCTGAGGATTCCGCGATTTGCGGCAGGGGAGCAGGATGAGCCCATCGACACGATCAGCGGGTCGACCTCAAAAAATCCAGGAGCACGTCATGTCTCAGTCAGCCGTCAAACTGTATCGTCATCCGTTGTCCGGCCACTCGCATCGCGTCGAGTTGATGCTGTCCCTGCTGGATGTTCCGACCGAACTGGTGTTCGTCGACCTGATGAAGGGCGCACACAAAACCCCTGAATTCCTCGCCCTCAACCGTTTCGGCCAAGTGCCGGTGATTGACGACAACGGTACGGTGCTCGCTGATTCCAACGGCATTCTGGTTTATCTGGCGAGCAAATACGGCAACGGCCAGTGGCTGCCGAGCGATCCGGTCGAGCAAGCCAAGGTGCAACGCTGGTTATCGGTGGCCGCCGGGCAGATCAGCTCCGGCCCGGCCACTGCGCGCTTGATCACGGTATTCGGCGCCGGTTACGACGCAGCTGATGCGATCAAGCGTTCCCATGCGTTGTTGCAGGTGATGGAAGACGAGTTGGCCAACAGCGCATTCCTTGCCGGCGACAAGGCAACCGTTGCCGATGTGGCCGCCTACACTTACGTCGCCCACGCACCGGAAGGCAATGTCTCGCTTGAGGATTATCCGAATGTGCGGGCGTGGCTTGGGCGGGTCGAGGCGCTGCCGAAATTCGTCGGTATGCAGCGCACAGCGGTGGGCCTGCAAAGCGCTTGATATCAGCACACGCCAAAAAACCTTGTGGGAGCGGGCTTGCCCGCGATAGCGGTGGGTCATTCAGCATCGTTGTTGACTGACAGGACGCCATCGCGGGCAAGCCCGCTCCCACAGGGGCCGGTGGGTTTTCAAAATCTTCGACAGGTCCCCAGCTATGGATCGTTTTCAGGAAATGCGCATGTTCCTGGCCGTGGCCGAGGAGGGTGGCTTTGCGGCGGCGGCCCGGCGTTTGAACACCTCGCCACCCAGCGTCACCCGCGCCATTGCTGCGCTGGAACAACGCATCGGCACGCGTCTGTTGTCGCGCACCACGCGCAGCCTGCACCTGACCGAAGCCGGGCATCGTTATCTGGACGATTGCCGAAGAATTCTGTGCGACGTCGACGAAGCCGAAGAGGCCGCTGCCGGCAGTTATCGGGTGCCGTGCGGGCACTTGAGCGTGACCGCGTCGGTGTTGTTTGGCGAGTTGTTCATCGCGCCGTTGCTGGCGCAATACGTCGATGCGTTTCCTTCGGTGCATCTGAAGGCTTTGCTGGTTGATCGCGTGGTGAACATGGCAGAAGAGGGTATCGATGTTGCCGTGCGCATCGGTCATCTGCACGAGAACAATCAGCATGCAATCAAGGTCGGCGAGGTCCGTCAGGTGATCTGCGGCACCCCCGATTACTTCGCCCGCTATGGCCGACCGCAACATCCGAACGAGCTGAGCCGCGCCAATATCGTCATGTCGTCCGCCAGTCATTTGCTCAGCGATTGGCAATTCGCCCATGCCGATGGCCCGTTGAGTTTTCGCTTCGAACCGCGTCTGGTGGTCACCGCGAATCAGGCGGCGATCAACATCGCCAGCTCCGGTTGGGGCATTACCCGGGTGCTGTCCTATCAAGTCGCCAGCCAGGTCGCGGCCGGTGAACTGGAATTGGTGCTGGAGGCCTTTGAGCCGCCGGCGTTACCTGTGCAACTGGTCTATCTGAAACATCCGCGCGTACCGGCGAAGGTGCGCACGTTTGTGGATTTTCTCAGCGAGCGGCTGCAACACCACCCAGCGCTGAAAGCCGTGAACAGGGTTCACGGCTAAGGCTTCAAGGTTCAACTCAGCGCTGGATCACTTCGCGGCCGCAGCCGTTTCGATCAGGCTGGCAACGGCTTTCGGGTTGGACACCATCACCACGTGCGAAGCGCCTTTGACCACGACGGTCTGCTTGGAGTGCGCGCGCTCGGCCATGAACGCCAAGGCTTGCGCCGGGATGTTCTTGTCCTGGTCACCGTAGACGAAGTACGACGGCACGGTTTTCCATGCAGGCTCGGTGGCGGCTTCGTTGAGCGCGGCGACGGTCACCGGGCGCTGCGTGGCGGCCATCAACTTCGCATCTGCCTGAGACACATCGGCAGCGAACTGATCGTGGAATTTGTCCTGCTGGATGTACAAATCCTTGCCACCATCGGCCAGCTCAACCGGGGCCGACAGGGTCGGGCCAAGGGTGCTGCCAGGGAAACGCCCGGACAGCTCAGCGGCGGTTTCACCCTTTTCCGGTGCAAAAGCTGCGACGTACACCAGCGCTTTGACATTGGCATTGCCGTAAGCGGCTTCACTGATTACCGGGCCACCGTAGGAGTGGCCGACCAGTACCACCGGAGTTTTCACGCTGGCCAGCACATCCGCCACCGATTGCGCATCACCCTTGACCGAGCGCAGCGGGTTGGCAGCGGCGATCACCGGATAGCCATCCTTCTCGAGAATCTTGACCACGCCGTTCCAGCTGCTCGAATCGGCAAAGGCGCCGTGCACCAGTACCACGGTGGGTTTGACCGGCGCGGCGAACGCAGCGGTGGCGCCGAACATGGCGGCGGTAAGGGCGAGGGTTGCGAAGACTTTGTTCATGGTGATGTCCTGTCGATTGGTTAAGGTAGGAATGGAAGCGACAGTGGTATTTAGCGCGCTAAATGTGTCAGTTGTGTGTGCGCACGGCCGAACTTCGCATGCGTGTGTATCTGTGTCGGCGAAAGCTACACGCTGATACAAAGCGATCCATTCAATCAGATCGCGCGGCGGACTTTGCCCGGGGCCTCGCCGTAGGTTTCCTTGAATTTCTTGCTGAATGCAGCTTGCGACTGGTAGCCGACCTGCACGGCAATGTCGTTAAGGCCCAGATGCGAATGGCTGAGCAGACTGAACGCCAGCTCCATGCGCAACTGGGTCAGCATGACCCACGGCGACACGCCAGCGACCCGAGCGAACGTGCGCATGAACGTCGCGCGGGACATGTTCGCGGTATCGGCCATGGCTTCGATGGTCCACTCGTGCGCCGGGTCGGCCAAGATTGCCTGACAGGTGCGGCCGAGGCGCTGGTCGCCGAGCAGCGCCAAGGTGCTTTGGGCTTGATCGGCACGGGCCAGGTGCGCACGCAGGATCAAGGTGAACAAGGCTTGGGACAGTGAATCGAGGAGAAAGCGCGCGCCCGGCTGTTCGCTGTCGGCTTCGCTGCGCAACAGCGCAATCAGGGCGGTCAGCGGCGCATCAATCGGCAAGCCATCGTTGGCAATCAGCAGGTAGTCGGGGAGCGCGGCGAACAGCATCGACGCGCGGTTGTAATGAAAGCCACCACAGAGCATGTCCAGATCGGCGCTCGCCCCACCCAGCCGATAGATCGGCAACACCCCGCCGGAAATCAGCGTTGGCGACATCGGCGCTACGTTCTTGCCGGCACTGTGCAGCACATGCGGCGTACCCCGTGGCAACAGCAGAATATCGCCGGCGCGCATCGCCAGGCGTTGCCCGCTGGCCAGCTCAACGCGGCATTCACCTTTGAGCACTACGTGATAGGGCGCCTTGCCCAAGGCTTCCTGTTGATGATCGCGCGCCCAGTCGCCCTGGAACTGGCAACGCAGATCAAGACTGCCGCGCACGTTGGCCAGGCTGATGAGCTTATCGAGCGAGTTCATTGGCACCCATTACGATAGAAATCCGCAAAGTTGAGACGATTGAGCAAGACGTTGAGCATGACCGACAAAAGCGCGATTCGATAGCACCGCAGACTGACTCCACTTTCATTGATCTGGAGAAGTCGCATGTTCACCTCAATCAACGCCGGACTACAACAGCTCGGCAAACTCGATCGCCTCGGCATCCCGCTGATGCGCGTGGCCATCGCCATCGTCTTTCTGTGGATCGGCGCATTGAAATTCGTCCCGTACGAAGCCGACAGCATCACGCCCTTCGTCGCCAACAGCCCGGTGATGTCGTTCTTCTACGAACACCCGCAGGACTACAAGGCGCACCTGACCCATGAGGGCGAGCTGAACGCCGACAAGCGCGCCTGGCAGACCGCGAACAACACTTACGGCTTTTCCACCGGGCTTGGCGTGGTGGAAATCCTCATCGGTCTGCTGGTCCTGTCCAACCGGCTTTCCCGCCGCACCGGCCTGCTCGGTGGCGCGCTGGCGTTCGCTACGCCGCTGGTGACCCTGAGCTTTCTGATCACCACACCTGAAGCCTGGGTCGCTGCTATGGGCGATGGTCAGCACGGTTTTCCCTATCTGTCCGGCGCCGGACGCCTGGTGCTCAAAGACGTCCTGATGCTTGCCGGAGCGCTGCCGGTGATGGCCGATTCCGCGCGCCAATTGCTGACTGAACGTCAGGCCTGAATTCCTCATCCTTTATAGAGAGATCACACCATGAAAACGCTTTTTGCTTTGACCCTGGCCATCCTCGCCGGCAACGTGTTCGCTGCCACCGAACCTGCACAGACCGGCGTGCCACTGGATATCGCCAAAACCATCAGCATCACCGACACCAGCGCCGCCTGCGGAATTGTTCCGGTGGAGGTCGTCTATGAAGACAGCCACGGCCAGCGGCATGTCGCCACTTACAGCGTTTTAGGCGATGGCTGCGGTGGCGATTAGTTCAGGTTTGGCCCATCACTGCAGCGGACTCGAATTTCTCAGTCCGCTGCAGCGTTTCCGGAACACCGATCAACAGCAGCAGAAACGCTGCTCCTGCAATTGCGGCAAGGGTCAGAAATGCCGCGCTGTAACCGGCGGCCTCGACGACAAAACCGGCCAGCCCGTTGCTCAGTGCCGCGCCCAGACCAAACGCTGTCGTCAGTGCACCGAGGCTGACATTGAAATGCCCGGAGCCGAGAGTCAGATCCTTGACCATCACCGGGAACAGCGCCCCAAACAGCCCGGCGCCGACGCCGTCGAGCAACTGCACGGCGACCAGCCAATACGGATCATCCGAGAATATGTAGAGCAACCCGCGCAGCGGCAGGATCAGAAAACCCGCCAGCAACAACGGTTTGCGCCCCCAGACATCGGCTTTCGCACCGGCCAGCAGGGCCATTGGCACCATCACCAGTTGCGCGGCGACGATACACGCCGAGGTCAGCGGCGTGGCCATGTGCAAGTTGGCTTGCGCGAGTTTCTGGCTCACCAACGGCAGCATCGCCGCGTTGGCCAAGTGGAACAGCGCGCAGCACAGGGCAAACATCAGTAACGGGCGATTGCTCAGCAGCACCTTGAACCCGGACGGCTGATGACTTTGATCGCCAGGCTGGAGGCCGCGCGCGACGTCATGATCAATCGCCTCGGCCGAGACGAACAGCACGGCAATCACGCTGGCCAGCGCCATGACCGCCATCAGATAAAACACCGCCACCGGACCAAACAGATACGCAAACAAACCGGCCAATAACGCCGCGCACGCGTTGCCGGCATGGTTGAACGTCTCGTTGCGACCGGTGCGCCGGGTGAATGCTCGCGGGCCGGTGATGCCCAGCGTGATTGCAGAAATGGCCGGGGCAAAAATAGACGCTGCCGCCGCGCTCAAGGCTTGGGTCAACGCCACCAGACTGAATGACGAAATGAAGGGCAGCAGCAGACAACTCGCCGTCACCAACAATGCGGCGATGATGATCAGCGCCCGTTTCGCCCGACTGTTGTCAACCAGTGCACCGGCAGGTGTCTGCGTGACCAGCGCGGCAATACCGGCGAGGGTCATGACCACGCCGATACTGGCCGGGTCCCAGTGGTGTACGGCGAGCAAGTAAATGGCGAGGTACGGCCCCAGGCCGTCGCGGACATCGGCGAGAAAGAAATTCAGACTGTCCAGCGAACGGTTGTTGCGGCGATCGAGATGGCTGATCACGGGGGGCAGTCTCTTGAAAGTGAGGTCTGCGAAAATGCATCAACCTCGGCAATGCTAATGACCGAAGCGGCAGGGAATTAGTTGCAGGGCTGCGGAGCAGTTGCTGCTCCGCAGATATTCATGCATCAGGCGTTTGCAGTATCTCGATCCATAAGGCGCCTTTGCCGGAGGCCGCTTCACCGACACGCTTCAGCGCGCCATCCTTGCTCACCGCGTAAGTACCGACCTTGGCGCTTTTCTCTCCGGTCACCAGCAGCCAGTGGCCATCTGGGGAGAAGGCGATATTGCGCGGTTGCTGTTCTTGCACCGGGTAGTTATCGAGAAACTTGAGTGCTCCTGTTCCCGGATCCACGGCAAATGCCGAAACGCTGCTGCTGGTGCGCTCACTCATCAGCAGCAGTTTTCCGTCCGGCGACATGCGCAGGTCAGCGGCCCAGATGCGTGGGGTCGGATCATCTTTCAAGTCATTGTTGCGCGCATCACGGACTTCGCCATGGGCCAGCTTCAAACGTTCGGGAATGCCATTGGCTTCAGCAAGTTGCGCCAACGCGCCGCTAGTGTCGTCGATTGAAAAGGCAGTCACGGTGCCGCTCATTTCACCGACCACGTAAAGGAATTTGCCGTTCGCCGAGAACGCCAGATGCCGAGGCCCGGTTTTCTCCGGGACGCTGACCGAGCCGCTGCCGATCGGGCTGAGCTCACCAGTGTTGGCATCCAGGCGGTATTGCAGAACCTTGTCGGTGCCCAGGTTGCCAGCGTAGGCAAAGCGATTGCTCGGCTCGGTGCGAATCGAATGCGCGTGCAGGCCTGTCTTGTAGCGAACCATATCGGCGGAAGGTTGGTAATCCTTGCTGATCTTCTGGACGCTGAGGGTATCGGCGCCGTAGGACGCCGCGAGCAGGTAGCGTCCTTTTCGGTCGGTCGACAGGTAGGCCATGCTTTCTGCGAGAGGAGCCTGAGTAAATTGCGTCAGGTGACCGCTTTTGGGATCGATCCGATAACCCACGACCTGGAAGGGCTTGACCCGCAAGGCTGCAAACAGCACTTTGCCGTCCGGGGTGAGCGCCATGGGATTGACCTGGTCGCCGGCCTGGATCTGCTCAACGAGGGTGAGTGCGCCGTTGTTCTGATCGAGACGGTATTGCGAGATCAGACCGTCGCCGGGGCTTGAGATGTAAGCGTAAGTAGCGGCGTTAGCCGTCACGCTCAACGTGGAGGCGAGCGCAGCGAACAAGAGGGTTCTTTTCATCATTTCCAGCCTTATTGTTGTTGTGATCAGTCATCCTATGAGTGATTTACTGGGGCATCAATGGCTTTTTGGTAAGCCTGCAAAGTCGCCATGCTTATTTGATAGGCGCGTAATAGATGATTTTGATCAGCAGAAATGATCGGAGAGCGTAGTCATGATTGAGCTTTGACACATTTTTACATACTCTCCCATTAGCGTTGTTGTACGACATCCTACCTAATGTGCGCAGTGCCACAACTCTCACAAAAACAATAACGGAGATACCCCTATGACGAGCATGGCTCCACTCGATCATCAGGCCGCTGCGAAACCGCAAAACCTGTTCCTGCGAACGCTGAAACTGCTCGGCCCCGGCATTATCGCCGTGCTGTCGTGGCTCGGTGCGGGCGATCTCATCACGTCTTCAGTGGCCGGTGCGAACTACGGCTACGCCATGATGTGGGTGCTGGCCGTCTCGTTGTTGCTCAGATACCTGATCGTCAACATCATTGCCCGTTTCCAGTTGTGCAATAACCAGGGCATGACCATTCTGCAGGGCTATGCCCAGCTCAACCCGGTGTTCGCCTGGTTCATGCTGGTTTATGCCTTGTTGATGGGGCACTTGATGAACGCCTACATGATCAAGGGGGCAGGGGAGTCTCTGGCGATGCTGTTCAAGATCGATCAGCCATTGCTGTGCTCGGTGGCGGTGGTGCTGGCGGTCTGGATGCTGGTCGGGCGCAACATCTACACGATGATCGAAGGCGTGATGAAGCTGCTGCTGGCGATCATGACCCTGGCGTTCATCGCTTTGGCGGTGATGTCCGGCCCGGATGTGAGCGGCATCATCAAAGGCACCATCGGCTTCAGCATTCCGCCGGACGAGGGCGTGCATGGCGCGTTGCTGGTCGCGGTTTCGGTGATCGGCGCGGTTGCCGGTTCGATTGCCAACTTCGTGCATCCCTATGTCATGCGCCAGAAAGGCTGGACCGGGCCGCAGCACAAGCGCATTCAACGTAACGATCTGCTGTTTGCGGTGTTCGTCGGGATCATCATCAACCTGGCGATCTGGATTGTTGGCGCGGAAATCCTGCGTCCCAATGGCATCGAGGTGAAAACCTTGGGCGATCTGGGCAAGGCGCTGGAAATCTTCTTCGGCCCGATCGGCTGGTACGTGTTCTTCATCGGTGTGTTCGCGACGCTGTTCGCCAGTATTTCAGGCAAGACCACGGCGTTTCCGATGCTGATCACCGATGCCTTCCAGCATGTTCGCCCTGAGCGTCGCGAGAAGTACGGCAAAGAGTTCCATCATGACCCGATGCACAAGTGGTTCATGCTGTTCATCCTGGTCACGCCGCTGATCTGGTCGATGCCGGGCATGCCGGATTTCGTGACTCTGACCATTGGCGTCAGCGCGTTGAACATCATTGGTTTGCCGGTGATTTCCCTGGGCTTGCTGATCATGTCCAACCAGAAGTCGCTGCTGGACAAGAAGTATCGCAACAACCTGTTCGAAAACATCGCGCTGTTGTTTGCTACAGGTCTGGCGCTGTGGGTAGCGTTCCAGTTGGGTGTTGATCTGTTTACTTGATGGGAAACAGTCGAGGGGGCACACGCCCCCTCGAATCGCCGCTTACAACGGCACATCCATTTCGATCCGGCGCCAGGCCGCTTCGGAAAAGCTGTACACCGAAAATGCGATCAGCCCCAACGCCATCAGCATCAACAGCACGCCACCTGCCGGAAGATTCTGCAAAGCATCCAGCGCTTCCTTCATGCCGGGTGGATTGGTTGCCTGGTAAACCGAGCCGCTGACCGCCATCAGCACTGCAATCTCGATAAACACCACGCCTCGGGCGATCAAGCCAAAGCGCGACACCGGGCGCACGTAACGCATCACTTCGTCATCCGCTTCGAAGTACTTCTCGAACGAGGCCTTCCAGCCTTTGATGATGTGGGCGATACCGACACCCAGCGGGATCAGCGCGATCAGGTAGATCAACAGGTTCGAATGCTCGAACGACAGCAGCTGCGCAAGCAGATCCTTGGTCTTGCCATCGCCGGAACCGCCCGAACTCCTGAGACCACTCACCAACAGACCCAAGGCGAAGAAGGCCAGCGCCGCGTTGACCAGACCGCCAGCAAGCAAACCTGCACGGATGACCAGACCTTTGAACTCGCTGCCGTGGTGGTCGACATCGCGGATCGCTTGCAACGCACGCCACGCGGCGAAGGCCAGCAGGCCGGCGACCACAACACCGATCAGCACATAGCCGAATGGCTGACTGAGTAATGCTTCGAGGCTATTGTGGCTGTCTTTCGGTTTGGTGGAGTCGTGCGCTGCCAACAGCGCGAAGATGCCGATGATCAGATACAGAACGCCGCGCGCGGCGTATCCGCCTCGGGCAAGCAGGACAAGCGTGTGTTGAGTGGACATGGGGTTTACTTCCAGGGAATCGATGTGAAGCAGACCCGTGGACGGGGCAGGGGTTCGATAAATGCGTCGCCGGTGGGCGACGCGCGCCTTATCAGCCTGCCATTCAGTGCTCGCCGCGCTTGAGCCTCATAAAGGCGTGGTCAGCGAAAATGGAATGCGCAGCTCTTCAACCGGCCCTGAATCCCGGCCGCACATTTCGTCGTGCACGCATTGTTGCACCAGTACGCAGGGAAACGCCGGCACGGTTTGTAGCAAGTCGCGCAGGTGGGTGATCGAACGCAGGTGCATTGGCTTGGCCGCGTCATCGAGCAAGGTGAACTGACCTTGATCCACGCGAATTCTCGCCAGATAAAAACCACCTTCGAGTGACAGCAGCTCCAGTTCGCGAACTTCACTGTTGGCCGCACGTTCGGTGAGGGTTTGCAGATTCATGCTTCACTCCTTGCCTACCAGGGCAGGCGTTCTCCATCGTAGGCGAAGAAATGGCCGCTGTCGGCCGGCGTCAGCGTGTCAATCAGAGTCAGTAATTGCCCGGCGGCAATGTCTGCCGGGCGGGCGCTCGCGGCCCCGCGAAAAGGTTGCGACAACGGCGACACCACCGTGCCCGGGTGCAGACTGAGCAAGCGACTCTGCGGGCGCGTGCGCGAAAGCTCGATGGCGGCGGTCTTGATCAGCATGTTCAGCGCAGCCTTGGAGGCGCGATAGGCGTACCAGCCGCCCAAACGGTTGTCGCCGATGCTGCCGACTTTTGCCGAAAGCATCGCCATCGCGCCTTGAGGTGCAAGCAATGGCAGAAAGTCGCGCAGCAGCAATGCAGGCCCCAGCGTGTTGACCTGGAACACGGCCTGCAGCGACTCGGCGTCGATCGCGCTGTAGCTTTTTTCCGGCTTGATCCGGTCACGATGGAGGAGGCCGGCCGCGTGAATGATCAGGTGAAAGGGCGCTTCGCCTGCCAGTTCAGCGGCGGCGCTGGCGATCGTTTCGGGTTGCTCGAGGTCGAGCTTCGGCACAGTCTGGCGTCCCAGCGCACGGACGCTGGCGCAGCGTGGATCCTGTTTCAAATGTTGGCAAAACGCCGTGCCGAGGGCGCCCCTGGCGCCGATCACCAGAGCGCGATAACCGTCGCCGAACGAGGCCAGGGTCAACCCACTGCTCATGGTTTCGTCCCAGCGTTCTGGCGCCGGAAGAACACCGTCACCTGGCCGACCTCAATACCCCACTTGGACATACTCGTGCGGTTGATCAGCGTGTCCTCGTCGACCAGGTACATCCAGTCGTCCATGCTCATCTCGTAGGTCGAGTCGTCGACTGGCAGGTTCAGGCGATAACGCCAGTGGAAGGTGTTTCCAGCGATCTGGCCCTGAGCAACCCCGACCACATCGTGCGCGCGACCGCTCCACTGACCATTGCCCCCGGGAGTGAGGGTCCAGACTCGGCGTTCACGGGTGCCGTCGCTGTAACGGAAGCGCTCGTCGAGGATCAGGTTTTCACCTTCACGACGGCTGGCAATATCGACCTCAAACCGCTTGACCACTTCGCCGTTGCGCTTCTGGAACATTCCCCAGGCTTTGACGGGCTGGCTGAAAAACTGCTCCAGATTCAATGCCGGTTGCTGGTCAGCGTAACGAGCAACATCGACACTGCCGCAGCTTGCGATGCTGAGCGCCAGTCCTAACACCAGCAGAAATCGGGTCATGTGCCTACTCCTTGAGCTTGTACAGGTAACAGATTATGTATAGGCCTAGCGCCGTCCGATGAGCTGGAGAAATTCCTGCCGCGTCGTCGAGCTGTCGCGAAAGGCACCGAGCATGACCGAGGAGGTCATGATCGAATTCTGCTTCTCGACGCCGCGCATCATCATGCACATGTGCCTGGCTTCAATGACCACCGCGACGCCGGCGGCATCGGTGATCTGCTGGATCGCCTGAGCAATCTGCCGAGTGAGGTTTTCCTGGATCTGCAGGCGTCTCGCGAACATGTCGACCACCCGCGCCACCTTCGACAGCCCCAACACCCGGCCAGTGGGGATATACGCCACATGCGCCTTGCCAATAAACGGCAGCATGTGATGCTCACACAGCGAATAAAGCTCGATGTCGCTGACGATCACCATTTCATCGCTCTGCGACTCGAAGAGCGCGCCATTGGTGACGTCTTCCAGGCTCATCCCGTAACCATTGCACAGGTATTGCATCGCCTTGGCGGCGCGCTGGGGCGTGTCCAGCAAACCCTCGCGTTCCGGGTTCTCACCGACGCCAACGAGGATTTCACGGTAATGGCTGGCTAGTAGTGGGCTCATTCGGGTTACTCGTGGCGGTGCGGGTTAAGGACACAGTCGGGTGAAAAGGTTGTACGCATACAGGTTGGCTGTATAGGTTTTATTCAAGATAGGCCGAAAAAAATCAACTGACAATGAATCGGTGATTTTTTTGTGCGGGTTTGGGATTTCAGGCAGGACAAACCTGGGGTCAGGTTTGGTGAGCGGCTTGCGTGGCGCCGATGTGCGGGCGTCTCAGCTCATAGCTGCCGGTGGCGGATGGCAGCTATCGGCCAGAGCGTACGCCCAGCGAACTTTTTTCAACCCAAAGCGCTCGTCATCATGTTCAAGTATTATTGCGTCGATGCTCGGACTATTCATAGGTAGGTTGATGCATGGCCAGAAGCATTAGGCTTCAACAGAAACTTCATTCAAAGTATCTCATTGAGGTAGCGGGAGAGGTGGTGCTTGATGACTGCCTTGTTGAAAAGCTATGGGCGCTCAACAGAGGTGACAGGTTTGAGTTGAACTCACGCTCCATCGGTTTTGGACCTGTTCAAAAATACCGCTTGGAATACGCGATAACGAGAGGCCCCATTCCTGGGCATTGGCTCTACAAAGAATTTGACCCAAAGGAACTGACATTATTTTTTACGGCAAAAGACTTTGCCGGCATTTGCCATGGCTGGACCTTGTTTGACGAGTGACCATTCACGGTTCGCTGCCTGGGAGGCAGCTTCCGGCCAAAAACAGTCATTCAGGTATGCCGATAAAACCATAATCGGCCATACGTAGATGGATGGAAATTTATTGCCTCAGCGAGCTTGCAAGAGCGAGCCAACCAGCGAGCCTTTGACCTATCGAGTACTCGACACGCTAGCTTGTCTGGACGGGTTTTAAGGTTGTCAGAGTTCTTGGGTTGCCATAATCGGATGCACGAGAATCGGCCACGCGAGTGATGAACTCACGTACCCATTTGAAGCCGGCGTGCCCATCCGACCGCTCATGCCAGAACAAGCCAATCGCAAAACCTTCCACCGGCAAGGGAGGGGCTACGCACAGCAGTTGCTCGCTGCGACCGTCTACAAGACGACTTGGAACCAGGGCCACACAATCCGACTGCGCGACCAACTCCGGTACTGGAAGAAATGACGACGCTGAATGAACGACGTTACGCCGCAGCCCGTGCGCTACCAAGGCGTGATCCACCGAGGTAGAGAAGCCTCCGCCGCGCAGTGACACCACGACATGTTCCAGCTGCGCGAACTCATCCACGGTCAGGCCCGCGCGCAGGCTTGGATGCCCACGACGCCCGATCAGCACGTAACTCTCATCATAGAGGTGTTGCGAGTGCAGTGCGGGCGGAACCCCGTTCATGTTTATCACGGCCAGATCCACCTCGCCGCGGGTCATCTGCAGCTCCAGCTGTGGTACGTCCAGGACGCGCAGTGCGATGCGGACACCCGGCGCTTCGCGTCGCATGGCGACAACGAGATGTTTGATCAAAACCGCCTGCACGTAATCCGTGCAGGCGATTGATACCGTCAGGCTCGCCGTCGCGGGCTCGAAATTCAGATGAGTAGTGACGGTCGCCCTTACCTGGTCAAGTGCCTGGCGAAGCGGCACGAGCAGCTCCAAGGCTTTGACGGTGGGCGTCATTCCACGCTGCGCGGGGATCAGAAGAGGGTCGTTGAAGACGTCGCGCAGACGGCTCAACTGAGCGCCGACTGCTGGCTGGCTCAAATGCAGACGAGCGGCAGCCCGGGTCACGTTCTGCTCAATGAGAAGGGCCTCCAACGTCACAAGCAGATTTAGATCAAGGCGTCTGGTATCCATCGATCTTATGTTAGCAGCAAAATTTTGCGATTTCACAGATGGCCCGAGCCCCGCGACACTCCTTCGAAATCACAGCGGAGCCGTCCTTCATGTCGAAAAAAG
Source organism: Pseudomonas sp. 2957 (assembly GCF_031456345.1). NCBI lineage: Bacteria > Pseudomonadati > Pseudomonadota > Gammaproteobacteria > Pseudomonadales > Pseudomonadaceae > Pseudomonas > Pseudomonas sp. 2957. The sequence continues at coordinate 160,420 of NZ_JAVDUL010000002.1, read as the reverse complement.
TACTGATCATCTATGCCCATCCCGAGCCTTCGTCGCTAACGCGGCAACTGGTGGATGTGTCTGTTGAATGCTTGACTGCGCAAGGACACGAGGTCCTGCAATCCGATCTATACGCCATGGGCTGGAAAGCGATATTCGACGAGCACGACTTTCCTCAGCGGGCCAACCCTCAGCGGCTCTCGTTCGGAGCAGAGTCCGCCCACGCCTATCGTCATCGCAGCCAAAGCCCTGACGTGGCGGCGGAGCAAGACAAGGTTCTAGCGGCAGACGTAGTCATCTTCCAGTTTCCGCTCTGGTGGTACGGCATGCCTGCCATCATGAAGGGATGGATAGATCGCGTCTGGGCAGCCGGACTCGCCCACGGCTACAAGGACGCTGGCAACGCCTACCGCTATGGTGACGGCGCTTTCAAAGGCAAGCGGGCCATGTTGTCAGTCGCTGTCGGCGGCCCCGCAGAAGACTACTCGCCGCGCGGCATCAACGGACCACTCGAGCAATTGCTGTTTCCGATCACGCACGGCTCGCTCTACTTTCCTGGGTTCGATGTGCTGCCGACGTTCGCCATATACGGCACTGGCAACTTGACCGCCGCAGATGCCGTCGCAGCTAAAGAGGCTTGGCGCACCCGACTCGAGGATTTGTTCACAGATGCGCCAATACCCTTCCGGCCCCAAAACGGTGGGGACTACACTCCCCGCAATGAGCTTAAACCGAATGTGGCCGTGGGCCAGAGCGGCATAATGGCGCACGTTGCTTATGGTGAAACAATCCAGCGCAAGCAGCTGAAAACGGAGGAGGTGACATGAAAACCTTCGTGATTCTGACTCGCCGTGCTGATGGAGCGGCAGAAGACTTCAAGCGGCTGGCGAAACCGGAGGTAGTGCACGTTTGGCAAGGCTTCGCTGGCGGTATCGTGCGCGCAGTTCATGGGCTGGCCGATGGTCCCGGTGCCGCGTTTGAACTGGAGTCCGTCACCTTCGAAGAGGCGCGTGATTACATCGAGGCGCTGCCTTACGTCAAAGGGAATCTGCTACACGTGCAGTACTGCGCGCTCAAGCCCTTCTCTGATTACGAGAAACTCGTTTCCTCCTGATGAGCGATCAGCGCAGATCAACTCCCGTTTGCACGGCGCTGCATGCTGCAGCCAGATTTTACGCGCAACATGCAGCGTCAGGCCGGGACTCGTTTGATGCGAAGAGGGCTGGCACTGGCGGCTTCTGCCGTTTCCGGCCTGTTGCGAAGGCCTGTAATTGACTCATAGCCACGCTTTGACTCCCGCAGCCTGACTGATTGCAGGTCAAAATTTTACGGAGAATTTACGCAGTCTTTATTGAGGGCATCCGATACTGCGCGGCGCTAATTTGGAACGGTATCGTGATGTCCCTCGCAGCAATTCGGCTTATCGGCTTCATTTTGGGTATTTTTTTGATCACCCTGGCGGTAAGCATGGCTATACCCATGATGACGCTGGTGATCTATGAGCATAGCGACGAACTGTCGGCCTTTCTCTGGTCGAGTCTGATTACCTTCATCTGTGGTCTGCTGTTGATCGTGCGAGGGCGTCCGGAGACTGGCAATCTTCGGCCCAGGGACATGTACCTGTTGACTACCGCTAGCTGGGTTGTTGTGTGCGCCTTCGCAGCGTTACCCATGGTTTTCATCAGTGATATCAGCTACACCGATGCGTTCTTTGAAACGATGTCGGGCATCACCACCACTGGCTCGACGGTACTCACCGGTCTGGATATCGCCTCTCCCGGCTTGTTGATCTGGCGTTCCATGCTGCACTGGTTAGGCGGCATCGGTTTTATCGGAATGGCTGTCGCGATTCTTCCGCTCTTGCGAGTCGGCGGCATGCGTCTTTTTCAGACAGAGTCCTCGGACTGGTCGGAGAAAGTGACACCACGTTCTCATGTCGCAGCCAAGTACATTCTTTTGCTCTATCTGGGCCTGACGGGTATCGGCACTTTGGCGCTCTGGCTCGCAGGAATGACCCCATTCGAAGCGATCAACCACGCAATGTCGTTGATCTCTACCGGCGGGTTCTCGACGTCGGACTCCTCCCTCGGGCACTGGGAGCAGCCAGCAATCCACTGGGTGGCGGTAGTCATCATGATCCTGGGCAGCCTGCCATTCACCTTGTACGTCGCAACCTGTCGGGGCAATCGGCGTGCGCTGATCAGGGACCACCAGGTACGCGGGTTTATTGGATTCCTGCTCGTCACATCGTTGGCAGTAGGTACCTGGCTGTATTTTCACAGCGACTACGGATGGTGGGACGCGTTTCGTATCGTGGCGGTCAATGTGACCTCGGTCGTCACGACCACCGGAATTGCGGTTGGCGACTACACCTTGTGGGGCAGCTTCGCTGTGTTGCTGTTTTTCTATCTGACCTTCGTCGGTGGCTGCTCCGGCTCAACGGCAGGCGGGCTGAAAATCTTCCGTTTTCAGGTGGCTGCCGCGCTTCTGGTCAGCAGCTTGAAGCAGTTGATTCACCCTCGGGCCGTGATTCAGAAAAAATACAACGGCCATCCCATCGACGAGGAGATCGTCCGTTCGCTGCTGACCTTCTCGTTTTTTTTCACCATCACGATTGCCGCCATCGCTTTGGGCCTGGCACTGATCGGGCTTGATTGGATTACCGCTCTGAGCGGTGCCGCTACGGCGGTGTGTAACGTCGGCCCCGGCCTGGGCACAATCATCGGGCCGGCAGGTAATTTCTCGTCACTGCCGGATGCGGCCAAATGGCTACTCACCGTTGGCATGCTGCTAGGCAGGTTGGAAATCCTGACGGTGTTGGTGCTCGTGACCCCGGTCTTCTGGAGATATTGAGCCAGTCAATCGCTGGCAGAGACGCCGATTGTTGCCTGTTACGGTGATAGCACGGCGGTCATGGTTTTACCGCGTGATGATCGTCAGTACGGGGAGCGTCCGTCGGTTTATTCTCCGGTACTGTAAAACTCACTGTCGTACTGGTGATGATCTGGTGCGTCGGGTCGGCCACTTCCAAGAGAACCTTGTGAGGACCGGGGGTTAGCCCGACCAGGATAATCGGGTCTTCACTGGTGTGCGCCCACGTACCTTTCCAGTCATCGACGGTCACGTGAAGGTGACCTAAGCGTGGTGATACCTGCGCAGCCACCTTGCCAAATACCGGCATGATCCTGGCGTGCTCTGTTCGAAACTGGATGATGACCACTCCACGGGCGAGCGGCTCGGCAAGCGGCGCGTAGGCAATGAGTTTCGGCGCACTCTCGGATGCCAATGGCAGTATCGCCGGTGGAGAATCGCTGTCTGCTGCCCCTTGTCCGAGCACGGATGTGCAAAAGCAGACACCCACAGCCAGGGCCAATAGACTTCCGGGAGCGAGGGACATGATCTGGTTCTCCGCGTGATTTCATTCAAGCGTAGATCAAGCTGAGTATGCCCGTAGTTAACGGTGCTCGCGGTAACGCGGGCACCGTTTCCTTTACGAAAAAATAGGCTACCCGCCTAATTACCAGTTGTAGCTCAGTTTGGCGGTAATCTCGCGGCCCGGGTTGTAGAAGTTCGCCGTGCCGGAGCCGACCACGTGCTGCTCATCCAGCAGGTTGCTGACGTTCACCGCCAGGTCGGTGCCCTTGGCGATCTTGTAGTTGAAGGCGGCGTCGAACAGGGTAGTGCCATCGCTTTTGCCGGAGTTGGCTGCATCGAAGTAATAAGCGCCGACGTAGCGCGCACCCAGGCCCACGCTGACATCAGTGGCGGGTACGTCGTAGTAACTCCAGAGCGAAGCGGAATGCTTGGGTGCCGTGGCGAACTCGTTGCCCTTCAGGGAACTGCCGTCATACAACGAACCGCGCAGTACCTCGGACTCCATGTAGGAATAGCCACCGATCAGGCTGAGGTTCTGCGTCACCTGCGCTTTGGCCTCCAGGTCGAGGCCACGCGCCCTCGATTCGCCCACCGTCTGCTGCTCGATGATGCCGCTCGGCAGCACCACAGCGATGGTGACATTTTCCTGGGTCAGGTCGTACACGGCGGCGGAGAACAGTGCATCCATCCCCATCGGCGCATACTTCACGCCGACTTCGTACTGCCTGCCTGTCTGCGGTGTCACGCCGACCTGCGGCGGCGAGACGGATTCGACCATGCTCACATAGGTGGAGACTTCATCGTTGACGATATAGGTCAACGCACCTCGGTAGGAGGTTTCGGAGAAGTTGTCTTTCTCGGTGGATTGCAAGCCTTTGCTGGTCAGGTCCATCGAGTCGTTGCGCACACCTCCGGTGACGATGAAACGCTCGTAGAACGACAGGTTCTGCTGAAGAAACACAGCCTTGGTGGTCGCGTCTCGCTTGTTGACGGCATACGGCGCGATTGAGCGTGGAACGCCAGTAAACACCGGGTTGGCAATGTCGATCGGGGTTGTCAGGGCGTAGACCGAGCTTTCCTTGGTGGTCGAATCGAGGTACTCCACGCCCACCAGACTGCTGCTGTCGATGTTCTCGAAGCGGGCATCGTATTGCAGCATCAGATTGCCGTTGAACTGGTCGGCTTCAGTGTCGGTTCCGAACAGGTAGCGATCGACGGTGGTACCGACACGTGCGGCGCTGTCGCTGAGGTACACGTAGCCGAAATCATCGGTCAACTTGCTGTAACGCAGATTGCTGCGCAGCACGAAGCCGTTGTCGAAATCATGGGTGACGTTACCGCTGAGGCTGGTGCGCTCGACATCGTGGAAGTTGTAGCTGGGCTCGCCATAAAACTTGCTGCGGTCGTATTCCCGATCCAGTGGATAGCCGCCGCTGTTGGGCGAACTTTCGGTTTTCAGGTAGTCCAGAATCATCGTGGCCGATGTGTAATCCGTCGGTGCCCAGGTCAGGCCACCCATGAACAACTGGTTGTCGTCCTGCGAATGATCGTACTCGCGATCGCTGTTCTGGCCTTTGGCAGTAAAACGGCCGGCCAGGGTTTTCTCGTCGTTCAGCGCATCGCCGACATCGATGCCGGTCTCGACATGATCAAACGAACCGTAGGTCACATAGCCTTGGCCAAACTTCTCGAAGCGCGGCTGTTTGGTCACGAAATTTACCGAACCGCCCGGGTCCGCAGGGCCAAACAGGGTGGAGTTGGCGCCACGCAGAATCTCGATGCGCTCATAGGCGAATGGGTCTTCGCGTACGCCGCGCATCGAGCTGAGGGTCAAGCCGTCACGGTAGGTGGTGGCCTGGAAGCCGCGGATCTGGAAATAGTCGTTGCGATCATCCGTACCATAGAAGTCACTGACCACGCCCGGCGTGTATTGCAGCGCTTCTTCCGTGGTGCTGACGCTGCGTTGCTGCATTTCCTTGTTGGTCACCACCGACACCGATGCCGGTGTATTGAGAATGCTGGTTGCCACCTTGCCGCCCACCCAGAGTTCCTTGGCAACCACCGAGTTGGCGTCGTCGTCGGCACTGACCCGGACCTTGGCATTGATGATGAGCGGGGCGAGGCGGTAGTCCTCGGCGGCCGTTGCGTCGAGCTCTAACGGGCCGGCGGTTTTTGCTTGAGGGGTCAGCAGGTAAGCATTCGCGCCTTGCTGTTCGATCTGCAACTCGCTGCCCTGGAGCAAGGATGACAGCGCTGCCGATGTATCGAGCGTGCCATTCACGCCAGCCGTGGTGCGGTTCGCAACACTCGAGGCGTCGAAGGAAAGACTGATGCCAGCCTCGCGCGCAAAGCGGTCAAGCGCTGGCGCCAGTGGCCCGGGGGCGATATTCCACTGTTTGACTTGATTGCTGTGATCAGCGCCCGAGGTTTGCGCCAGCGATGGCAATGCGTAGCTGCTCACGATCAAACCCAGGATCGCACCGTGCATGGCACGACTTAATGGATGGCGCTGTGAAACCGGGGACGAACTCATTTTCTCGCTCCAAGAAAGGATATCGGCAGACTGGCCTGTATTCCGGCCTTCCTTAGAGGTCGAACGAGAATGAGAAACCACCTCATTATTTTTCAGGTAGCGAAAAAATATTCGGGTGGAGTCAGGTGGCAGCGGTTACGGTGACCCAGTAACGGGTTCGGTAATCAATGTGCAGGCGCAGTGACTGCGCGATCAATGCCAGGACCCGATCGTTGTCGGCGAGCTGGAAGGTGCCGGAAACGCGTCGATCAGCGACCTCTTCCGCGCAGCGCAGGACTCCTGGGCGATAACGCGACAACTCTGCGATGAAGTCACCAAGGCGCATATGGTTCGTACTGATCACTCCGTCACCCCAACCCCATGGATCAAGGCCGTTGTCCCTGAACGTTCGGGTGCCGGTTGGGGTGAACAGCAGTTGGTTTCCTGCCAGGACGTTGCGGCTCGCAGGCGTTTGACTGGAGCCGGGGAACACCGTGACTGATCCTTCCTGGGCCGCGACCAGAGTGCCGTCGTCACGCTCGCGGACCAGAAAGCGCGAGCTGTGGGCTCGCATCATTCCGTCGCGTGATTGCACCCACAACGGTCGTGCTTGCGGGGAGTATTGATCCGCACCGACATTCACGATGATTTCACCTCGGCGCAGGATGATCAGGCGCCGCTGGGCGTCGAAATCGCTGTCGACGGCGCTATCGCTATTGAGCTGGATAAGGCTGCCATCATCGAGTTCGAAACGTCGTTGCTCGCCGGTGCTGCTGCGCTGCTGTGCAAGCATGGAGGGCAGGGGGGTGTAGTCGCGGCCGAGCCAGGCTGCCGTGCCGACCGTCGCCAATACGCCCAGTAGCTTCAGGCTTTCCCGCCGGCGCATTCCCTGCTGGGCGCCCTTAAGGGTTTGTCGAGCCAGTTGAGCTGGCACGCCTTCGAATTCATCGCCAAGCGTTTCCACACGCTGCCACGCCAACGCATGCTCCGGGCGCTGCTGCAGCCAGTGCTCGAACGTGCGCTGTGTCTGTTCATCGGCTTGATTGAAGCGTAGGCGCACCAGCCATTGGATCGCCTGCTCGACAATGGCCGGATCCAGCGCCTCAGGCTCAGGCCTCGACATAACGCAAGCGGTAGCAGTGTTGCAGGGCCGTGGCCAGGTCGCGCTCCACCGTCGCGCGGGAAACACCGAGCTTTGCGGCGATTTGCGCGCAGGTCAGACCGTCGAGTCGGGCAAATAAAAACGCCTGGCGTACTCTTGGTTTAAGCGAGTCGAGCAGACGGTCTATGCGCTCGAGCGCATCAAGAATCATCAGCCGGTTTTCTTCCGAGGGAACCTCGTGTTGAGGCAGCAACGTGATGCTTTCCAGGTAGGCGCGTTCGAGTTCGCGACGACGATACTGATCAATCATCAACCCTCGGGCAATGCTGCTCAAATAAGCACGTGGTTCGCGCAGGGCGCCGGACTGATGACGGTGTTTGAGCACACGGACGAAAGTGTCCTGCGCCAGATCTGCGGCGTTGTCGCGACAGCCGATGCGCCGAATCAGCCAGCCCTGTAACCACGAGAAGTGGGTGCGATAGAGCAGCCCTGGATCTGCAGTACCTAGTGTTTCGTCGCTACGCATCGGCATCCCGGGACATACATGATTGATAATGAATCGCATTCTACTCAGGCGTTGGGCCATCAGGCAAATACGTCGCGCGTAGTGTCTGTTTCGGGCGAAATGACGCCCCGGGTTTCTTGGACAATTGGCCACAGTTCAGGCTGACGCGCCGATCCCGGTAATAGGCCCAGGCTGGGTTGCTGCGTTACTGGTCAGAGGTGCAGTCATTCTTGGTTTGTCCCTTCATCGCATCACCTTGGGTTCGAACGTCTGCTCTTGGCCGATTTCTGCCTCACAAGAGGCTTCCCTCCGCTTGCAAAAATCGATCAGGCCGGCATGGGCAAAGGGCACTGGACACCTTGTCATCGATGATCTCCTCGCTGGCCAGACGTCCCACTATCGCCGCCAGAGTAATTCCAGGGTGCATTGCACAAACGTAGACGCCACCTATATTGGGGAGATAACCGATGATGGGGATGCCATCGGCAGGCATGGGCCTGAGGCCGACACAAGCCCGTTCCGGTTCTATGGAGACGACACCATGGAGTTCGTTCTGGATTGTCTTGGCAGTGCGAAGCGCTATCGCTGCCGGCTGATTTTCCACGGCATCGTTCAGATAATCTTCCGCCGCGAGCAACGCACCATCCGAACTTTGCCGCACTTCCATTTCAGGGCTGGATATGAGGGTGTGTACGAGGTCGGGTTGTGATTTGTAACGGATGAAAATGGCAGGCGAGGCCTCTATTGGCAGGAACACTCCAAGCATGTCTGTCAGTTTCGTGATGCCTGTCCCGGCTGCCAGTACGACAATATCGGCATCGAGGCTGCCTATCGTTGTTTCGACTCCAGTCACCGTTGCACCCTGGGTTACAAAACCGAGCACTCGCGTCTGAGTGAGAATCTTCGCCCCATATGCCTGCGCACCTGCGATCAACGCATGCGTAGCTGCCACTGCGTCCAGCGCTCCTTCTTCAGCTGCATACAGAGCAGACTGGGGAGGGTTCTTGAGATTTGGTTCCAAGTCGAGAATCTGCGATCGAGACACCAGGTTTGCTGAAGCCTGGTGACCTGAGACTGGCAGTGCCTCAATCGCCAGCGCACTGTAAGACAAGGCGCCTGTCCATCTTATCTCCAGACCAGGTAGCTGCGTTTCGAGTCGGTGGTACTCCTTGATGGCAGAACCGCGCAGTTGCGCGATCGGGTCGGGTTCGGGGTGTGAGGTATTGAGCCAAGCGAATGAGCTGCCAGTCACTCCCGAAGATATATCTTCAGCTTCTACCAAAGTGACATTCGCGCCTTTACCTGCCAAGTGATACGCCAATGACGCGCCAACGATGCCTGCACCAATGACAACGACCCTTTTGCCCTGACCATTTCCCATATCAACCTCCGTTTTGTCGATGTGCCGATGGTACGGCAGCCGGATGATTTCATGACATGAGAACCTGATCGTTGAGCTTTTAAGTGTCTGCTTCTGGCCGAATCCGACAACGGTGCCGCGCGACTGATCCACCCCGGTCCTTCACCCACGTGGAGGGCACCACCATGTACATACACAATCGCCAAATATCGACATCTGGAAATTGCTGAGCAAACCCGAACTGTGCTGGAGGCCTGGACGCATCAGGCGTGCCTGCGCAGCGAGGACTTCTTATGCTGCAATCACTATTGACTCACCGATCGCTAGCGGATGAGACCGGCTAAGATGAGTGGTTGGCGACTGCGTAAATCCAGGCAAACCGCACATGCGCAAATATTTGGTCTTGCTATTGATTGGCGTCACATGCGTTGCCAAGGCGCAATCTCAATGCTCAAACACGTGGTATCAATCGGTCGATAAGGTTCTGCATACGGCTGATATGCAAGGGCACGGACCGGATCTAGGTTCTGATGAATGGAAGTCAGTGATCGAGATAAAGCTGGGGGTTCAAGATGGGTCAGATGTCCCTGAGCGAAGCTCCGAGCAGTGGTGCAATTACATTGATCAGCAAATCAGTGCGATACAGTCGACCGGGGCGCGCACGGGAACATCGTCGGCTATCAATTCGCCACCTGGTCCATCTTACGATTGCTCAAAGGCGGAGCCTGGCGGTATCGAAGCATTGATATTTAAAGACAAGGAATTATCTGCCCTCGATCGCAAACTCTCGGCAGTGTATGCCAGTGCGAGTATTAAGGCCGGCAACGAGCATCCTCCAATGCTCAAAGCAGAGCAGCGGGGGTGGATCAAGGGGCGGGACGATTGCTGGAAGAGTGATGACGTCGGTGCATGCCTGCGCATGGAATACCAGAACCGCATCGCTGAGTTGCAAGCACGGTACCGACTGATCTCTGGCACTGGGCCTGTCTTTTACGAATGCGACGGCAACCCTGCAAACGAGGTAACTGTCAGGTTCTTCGAAACTGATCCGCCAACATTAATAGCCGAGCGTGGCGACAGCGTATCGCTGATGTACCAGCAACTCAGTGGCATGGGCATCAAGTACGTCGGGCGTAATGAATCGCTTTGGGAACATAAGGCCGAAGCCATCATCACTTGGGGATATGGTGCGCCCGAAGAGCAATGCAAAAGAAAACCTTGAGCAGCGGTTTGTTCAGGCCAGGTAAATACAAATGGGTGAGAGGCCAGCTCTCATAGAAAGAGCCGCCTACAGGAGTCGAGTTGCCATCCATATGGTGTGCGGCCCATGCCAGTAGGTGTGCCATACGTTCGGCAGCAACTGGCGACAGCGTTTTGGGCTGGAGAAGACCATGGGGGCGGCAGCTCTTGGCCGAAAGCGGTTGCCCTTGTGTGGCAACTAACGGCCAAAGGCGGACGCTTTTGGCCGTTAGCGCTATGAAGAGATTACAAGGAACTATGCAGCCACAAACTCGATCACCGTCTTGCCCTTGCCGCGGCCTTCGGCGACTTGGCGAAATGCCTCGTTGACGTCTTGCGGCGCAAAGTGCTGTTGATCCACGCGGATTGTCAGTTGACCCGCATTGGCCAGCGCAGCGGCCTCGCGCAGGATAGCGCCGTGGTGTTCGCGTCCTTTGCCGGTGAGCAGCGGAGCCAGAGTGAAAACCCCCGAGTAGGTGGCACTTTTGAACGATAACGGTGCCAGGCTGTGCTGGCCCCAGCCCAGGCAGCTCAGCACGTGCCCGGTATAGGCTTTCACGGCTTTGAATGATGCATCCAGCGTGCTGCCGCCGACGGTGTCGTAGACAATGTCGAACCCCTCGCCGGCGGTGTAGTGCTCGACATAATTCTCAACGCTCTGTGCCTGATAGTCGATCGCCGTGGCCCCCAGCGAGCGTATGAAGTCGAGACTGCCCGCCGAACCGGTGGCGTAGACATCGGCACCACGAGCCTTGGCCAGTTGCACAGCCACTTGGCCGACCCCACCCGCGCCGCCATGAATCAGGACACGCTGACCGGAGCGGATATTGGCGCGATCGACCAGACCTTCCCACGCGGTGATGAATACCAAAGGCAATGCAGCCGCCTCACGCATGCTGAGGGTCTGTGGCTTGACCGCGATCAGGCGGGCATCCACGGCAATGTACTCGGCCATGGTGCCTTGGGCACCGCCGATCCCGCCGGGCATGCCGAAGACTTCCTGGCCCGGGGTGAACCCGTCGACCGCTTCGCCCACTTCGACCACCGTACCGGCAAGATCAAGGCCGAGCACGGCCGGCAGCGTTTGGCGGGCGTGGGCCCCTGCGCCGGCGGCAATTTTGGTATCGAGCGGATTGACCCCTGCGGCGTGAACCTTGACCAATACTTGCCCCTTACCGGCAACAGGGCGATCGATGTGACGGATGGCCAGCGGGGATTGAGCGGATTCGGCGATGGCGGCAAGCATGGAATGTTTCATGACGGGAACCTGTGTTGGGATGGACGCTTACAGATTGCCGCGCTTTAATCATTCCGATAAGAAACCCAATTTGCATATGACTTATTCCCCAAAGAGAACCAATCGTCGATGGATCTGTTCGACAGCATGCATGTCTTTGTTCGCGTCGTGGAGCGCGGGTCTTTCTCGGCGGTCGCCCGTGAACTGAACATGGGGCAGCCGGCGGTGAGTAAACAAGTGCGCGCGCTGGAGCAGTACCTGGGTGGGCCATTGTTCGCACGCAGCACTCGGCACTTGGCCCTGACCGACCAAGGTCAACGCTTCTACGACCACTGCCAGGAAATCCTCGGCCACGTCGAAACTGCTACACGGAGCTTTACCAGTGGCCAAGAGCAGATTGCCGGCCCTTTACGAGTCGCCGCGCCGGTCAGTTATGGAAGGTTATGCATTGCGCCGCTCATAGGGACTTTCCTGCAACGCCATCCTGATGTGCGGATTGACCTGCGGCTGAGTGACCACAATGAAGACCTGCTCAAGGAAAACATCGATCTGGCGATCCGCATTGGCGTAGTGAAGAGCGAGGGATTGGTGGCACTGCCACTGGGCAATAGCCCACGGCGTGTCTATGCGGCGCCCGGTTATCTGGATCTACACGGCGTGCCACGTGAGCCCAGCGAACTGTCAGGACACAACTGCATCGGCTTCACGTTGCTGGAGCATTACGACCGTTGGCACTTTACGCACCTCGGCCAGGCGTTCGATGTAGGTATCCAGGGCAACGTCACCAGCAACAGCAGCGAGGCCATCCGCGAAATGGTGCTCTCCGGCCTGGGTATTTCCCTCTCACCGCAATGGCTGTTCACAGCTGACGTCGAGCAGGGCAGGGTGAGTACCGTACTCGACAACTATCAAACCAGCGCGCTGCCTGTCCGCGCCGTACTCAACCGCGAGCGGCGACGTTCAGCGCGGACGATGGCGTTCATCGATTTTCTACGCGAGCAATTGTTGTAGAAGCGCCTTGTGATACGCCGTCCGCTGCTTTCTTCTCCGGGACCATAAAACTATCTGAGGACAGTCCCAAGTCGACCTCTGCCGTATTTTTCCATTTACCAGACATTTGGTGCGGGCGAGTATTGGCACGGCAGCACGTGCCGGGGAGACCAGCTCATGAGCGTACGCCTGCGGCCTGCTGCAACCGCCGCACCGCGTCCCGGGCCTGGGCGCCGAGTTCGGCCAGGTCGAAGTCAGGCAACTGGTCGTCGTGTACGGTCAACCGCCCAGCGACCAGCAAGGCGCGCAACGTCGGGCGTCCTCCGCCCACCACCGGCCCGATCGCCGGGTCATGCAGGCCGAAGTATCGCGGCTGGTCCAGGCGGTAGATCGCCAGGTCGGCCGCCATGCCCACTTGCACGCTGCCCACGGCGTCCAGCCCCAGCACCCGAGCCCCGCCAGACGTACCCCAGCGCACCACGTCTTCCACCGTGGCCGCGCTGGCACCGCCTTCCTCGTCACCGCCGGCATAACGCGGGCGGGCCCGTTCGCCAAGTCTGGCCCGTTGCATCAGCCAGGCGGCGTGGGTTTCGCTGATCATGTCGCAGGCCTCGTTGGAGGCGGCGCCATCCACGCCAATCGACACCGGCATTCCCGCAGCCTCCATGGCCACCACATCGGCAATGCCACTGCCCAGGCGGCCATTGCTTTGCGGGCAATGCGCAATGCCCGTACCGCTGGTCCCGAGCATGCGGATTTCCTCGGCGTCGAGTTTCACCAGATGGGCGAACCACACGTCCGGCCCGAGCCACTCGTGCTCGGCACAGAACGCCACTGGCGACATGCCGTGGCGTTGCTGCACCTCATTTTGATATTCGACGGTTTCGCTCAGATGGCTGTGCAGGCGAATGCCCAGTCGCCGGGCGACCCGGGCGGTTTCGCGCAGGTGTTCACCAGGCATGGAGTAGGGCGGGCTGGTGGGCGCCATCACCACCCGCCGCCAGGCATCGGCGGCCGGGTCGTGGTAGCGCCGCACGAGACGCTCGACGTCGTCCAGATATTGCTCCAGGGTCTCCGGCCCGGCCACGGACTTGCCTTCGGCTTGCCGTGCTTGCGTGGCTCCGCCACGGCAGAGAACAAACCGCAGCCCCAGCCGTTCGGCTTCCTCGAACAGCACCTCGGCACTGTCAAAGTCCATGCCCGGCAAGTACAGGTAATGATGGTCTGCGACGGTGGCGCAGCCGGATCGTGCCAATTCGACCAGGCCAATGCGAGCGGCGAGGCGAAAGCTTTGCTCGTCAAACGCGCCGCGATAGCGATAGGGCACGGCACCCAGCCAGTCTCCCAGACTCTGGTCGATACCTGCGGGAATGCCTTTGAGCAGCGACTGAAACAGGTGATGGTGGGTATTGACCCACGCCGGGTAGACCACGCAATCGGTGGCATCCAGCACTCGCTCGCCGGGCTGGGGTTGCAGGGCGCCGATGGCGCTGATGCGGCCGTCGACGATACGGATATCAGGCCCGGCGTGGCGCGCCGCCGCACCGGACAAGCCGGTGAGGATGGCGCTGGCGTTACGTACCAGCCAGCTATTTTCAAGCTTCATGTGAGGCTCCATGCGCCACGCCTGCGGCGGATTAAAAGGTTCAGCCGAGTTCGCTTTCATGCCAGTTGCGCAGGCTCAACCGGGCCAGCACGGCCATCAGGCTGAATAACGCGACACCGGTCAAGGCGATCAGCAGCAGGGCAGCGAACAGCCTTGGAATATTCAGTTGAAAGCCGGCCTGGAGGATCTGATACGCCAGCCCTGCACCGGTGCCCCCGGTGCCGGCGACGAACTCCGCCACCACCGCGCCGATCAACGCCAGCCCGCTGGCAATGCGCAGCCCGGCAAAAAAACACGGCAGGGCGCTGGGAATGCGCAGGCGCAACAGCACCTGCCAGCGGCTGGCGCGGTTCAGGCGGAACAGATTGAGCAGGCCGGGGTTGACGCTGCGCAAGCCGAGTACGGTGTTGGCGATGATCGGGAAAATCGCCACCAAAGTCGCGCAAATAATCAACGCCAGCGTGGTATTGCTGCACCAGATGATGATCAGCGGCGCGACGGCCACCACCGGCGTCACCTGCAACAGGATGGCGTAGGGAAACAGGCTGGCTTCCAGCACGCGGCTCTGCACAAACACAAAGGCCGCCAGGGTGCCGATAAGCACCGCCAGCGCAAAGGAGAAAAAAGTGATCTTCAAGGTCATCCACAATGCACCGAACAGCATCGGGCCATCGCTGATCAGGGTGCGGCCGATATCGACCGGGGAGGGCACCAGATACACCGGCACCTTCCAGGCCACACATGCCAATTGCCACAGACCCAGCAATACCGCGCCGAGCAGCAGCGGCGAGACGATGCGCAACACCGTGGGGTGACGTAACCAGGGAGTAAAGGACGGGTTCATGAGCGGGCTCTCAATAAAGTCAGCAAGGATCGCCATTGGCCTCGGCCAGCAGCCGGGACAGGCGTGCGCACTGCGCGATAAAGGCCGGGGAGGTGCGGTAGGCCTCGTCTCGTTCCAAGGGGCCGTCGATTTCGATGTCGGCGATTACTCGGCCCGGGCGCGCACCCATCACCACCACCCGCGATGACAGGTAGACGGCCTCGAAAATGCTGTGAGTGACGAACACCACGGTCAGGTCGCGGCTAGCCCACAGCTGACGCAGGTCGCTGTCGAGCTTGTTGCGGGTGAACTCATCCAGGGCGCCGAAGGGCTCGTCCATCAACAGCAGATTGGGCTCGGTGGCCAAGGCCCGGGCGATGGACGCGCGCATTTGCATGCCGCCGGACAGTTCCCGCGGGTACACCTGGCTGAAGCGGTCCAAGCCGACAAGAGCAAGGGCTGCGTCGACCTTTGGTTGGCTCTGGGCTTTGGGCACATTGGCCAGATCCAGCGGCAGGCGCACGTTGTCGCTGACCTTCGCCCAAGGCATCAGGGTCGCCTCCTGGAACACCATCGCCAGGCTTTGCCCTTGGGTCGGGCTGGCCGGGCTGTCTTTGCCCCACCAGCGCACGTGGCCGGCGGAAGGCTCTTCGAGGCCGGCGAACATTTTCAGCAGGGTGCTCTTGCCGCAGCCCGAAGGGCCGAGCAATGAAACGAACTCGCCGCGCTGAATGGCCAGCTTCACCCGGCTCAAGGCCTGGGTACCGTTGCTGTAGGTTTTTTCCACCTGATTGGCGAACAGCGGTGTTTGCACGCCGACGCTGTCGCCCCGTGGCAACGCCTGTGGCAGGGCGTTGGCCCCAGTTATGGTTTGCATCAACATAGCGCTCTCCCCTTGGGTCATGAGCGTCCGGTAAAGCCCCGGCACACCGGGGCGCTGACTTCAATGGCTGAGGAACACTTCACTTTCACCGTGAGCTTCGAGCAGGCCCAGCAATTGCCGGCGAATCACCAGGCCAGGCTTGTCCGACGGCATGTGCAGTTCCACTCGCCGGCGAGTATCGACACAGGCGTCGTAATCGGTGGCTTCGAGGATGTCGCGGTCTTCGGCGGTGATCGCTGCGTCCCAGTCGATCAGTTCCTGGGTCGAGCATTGCTCTTCACTGTCATTGCGATACAACCACTGGACCAGCATCAGGCGCCCGTCTTCCATGGGCGTCGCGCAGTTGTAGATGATGTGGTGGATGCCGCTGTCCGGGTACATGCAGCCAAAGCGCCGGGAGAAGGGCAGGTAGTAGCGGTTGATCAGGTGGCGCTGGGTGATCGGCTCGCGGGTGCCGGTGATGCGATAGCTCTCCTCAGGATTGCGGATCGGCACACGGGTCTCCGCCTCGAAGCCATAGTCGGTTTCGCGAAACTCGTAGCCGGCCGGCGCGGGCTGGTCGAAAAGGCCGAAATTGGCTTTGTGGACGAAGGAAAAATGCGAGTTGTCAAAGGAGTTTTCCATGACCCGCAGCGGGCTGGTTTTCCACTCTTCATAAAACTGGAAGATGCGCCGGTAGCCCGGGGCGCCATCTTCGGGAAACTCAGGGATTGGTTGCAGAGGATCGTCGAGGGCAACCCAGGCGTAGCCGTATTTTTCCTGGCAGTGAAAGGCCTGGACCGAGGCGCCCGGCGGAATCATGCCAGCGGGGTTTTGCGGGATCTTCACGCAGGTACCGGTGCAATCATATTCCCAGCCGTGATAGCCGCAGGCGATGTTACCGTCCTCGCTCACAAAACCTTTCGAGAGCCTGGCGGTGCGGTGGCAGCAACGGTCGCGCATGGCCACCGGGGTGCCGTCGGGGCGCTTCCACAGCACCAGCGCCTCACCGAGTAAAGTGAAGGGCTGCGGGCCGGCATCCAGCGCGGTCATGGGCAGCAGGGCATACCAGAAACGGCGCAATACAGGTTGTTTGGTGACCAACATAACAAGTGTCCTCACGGTATTCGTTCAGCCGGCTCTTGGGCTCGGGCTCTGGGTTCAACAGTCTTGCAATCAGGCTCAGCGGCTGGCGGACTGTTCGGCGCCAGGCAGTACCTTCAAGTCCTCGACGAAGCGCGTGGTGTAGGCCTTCTGCCAAGGCGCATCGGCACCGAGCAGGCCGGCTTCGACCATGAAATTGCGCGTGGCCTGCCAGCGCGCATCGCTCATCACGCCGATGCCTTGGGTGGCGGCATCACCGCCGGTGACCAGGCGATATTGCTTGAGCGTCGACAAGCCCCAGGCGAGCAATTCATCGCTCATGTTCGGGTTGTCGGCCTTGATCAGGTGGTTGGCGCTCGGGTTGTCGAGGTAGCGCTTCCAGCCCTCCATGGACGCGCGAACGAAGCGCTGGACTCGATCCGGATGTTGATCGATCACATCCTGGCGAGTGGCCAGGGTCGAGCCGTAGGGCGGGTAACCGGCGTCGGCAAACAGGAAGAAGTTGGCTTTCTCCCCAATCTTCAACGCCTGGAACAACTCGGAGCTGGCATAGGCCTGCTGCGTGGTGTTGGCGTCCGCGAGGAAGGGTTGCAGGTTGAAGGTGTAGGGACGGGCCTGGCTGTCCTTGAGCTGATATTTGCCCTTGAGCCACGGCCACCAGGTTTGCTGGCCGGAGGTGGAAACCAGCACCTGCTTGTTCTGCAACGCATCCAGGCCGCTCACATCGGCATGGGTCAGCAGACCCTGAGGGTCACCTTGAAAGGGCGCGGCCACGGCCACCACCGGCATGCCTTGCTCCACACTTTTGAGAATCTGCAAGTCGTAGTTGACGATGAAATCGGCCTGCTTGTTGAGCAGCAGCTGCATGCCATTGACCTGCGGGCCACCCATGCGGATGGTCACGTCCAGGCCTTCTTTTTCATACAGTCCATCCGCCAGGGCCTGGTAGAAACCACCCTGTTCGGCTTGGGCATACCAGGAAGTGAGCAGCACCACCTTGTCATTGGCCGAAGCCAGTGGAGACGCGATCAGGGCGGCGGGCACAAGCGCCGTGGCCAGTAGCGAGCGAAGCGGTTGACCCAAGGCAAAGCGAATTTTCATGATGTGTTCTCCACAACGATTCGAAAACCGCCGCGCGCCAATCGGCACGCCAGCGCGGGACCGATTGGAGAGAACAAGGGGAGGAGAGAGGGCGCGTATGCGTAGTTACACGGCTGACACTTCTCTCTTGCCCGGGGCGCTGGCGCCGCGTTCAAGCATCCAATCGGACGTACGCCCACAGGGAAGGGCGCAAGAGCAATGCCCGGTGCCATTGCTGGCACTGACCGCTTCTACTCGAAAGTGGTAATAGCCAAAAGTGTGCCAAGCCGTCGCAGGCCCGCCCTCACGGGATCCGGCGGGCGAGGCAATCAGCAGGAGGTGGGTAGGCGAATCGCAACGGTGCGAATTCAAGTGGGCGCGCCTCAATCTGGTGCACAACCGATGGCTGCAAAGTATTCAGTTTTACGCATCGATTGTGCTGAATGAGGGTTGAAGATTGTATTCGCTCAGTTGGCACAACCTCTGCTTAGTCCGGAATCGAGTAGAAGCGGTCAGCACAGTGGGCTCTCAACAGGACCCGAGGTGCAGGGCATTGCTCTGGCGGCATTACGCCGCGTACCCGGCAAGGGTCGCCCCTCGTTAATTTGAGGGCCAGAGCAGCTGCTTGATCCGCAGCTCGGCCATGCCTTGCCGGTGATATCCGCCAATCACCTGAAAAGGGCAGCCCATGAAAGCATCGCGTATTCCATTACTTGCACCTTCGCTGCTGCGTCGCAGCCTGCCTCCGCTGTTTGCGCTGGCCAGCGCCGGCGCCGAGGCTGGCCCTCTGTTGTGGAACGACAACAGCTTGAGCTACCTCTACGGCCAGCATTTCAAAGTCGACGGCACAGGCGACGATACTCAGCAAACGCTGAGCTTCGAACACGCCAGCGGCTGGACGTGGGGCGATATCTTCATGTTCGTCGACAACAAATGGTCCAGCGGACTCTCGGGTGCCGACGGCCATTCCTACTACGGTGAATTCTCCCCACGGCTGTCGCTGGGCAAAATCAGTGACCGCTCCCTGAGCTATGGCATCGTCAAGGACGTCCTCATCGCCGCCACCTACGAGCGCGGTGAAAACCGCAATCGCAAATACCTGCTGGGTCCTGCTGTCGACCTCATGCTTCCAGGCTTCGATCGCTTTTCCCTGAATACCTACTACCGCAAACCCGACGGCATCACCGGTAAGGCCTCAGGTCAATGGCAGATCAACCCGACCTGGTCCATGACCCTCCCGGTGGGTCGCTCCGACATTCTTTTCGACGGCTATCTGGAGTGGTACGTCAACGACGTCGGCAGCAAAGGCACCTCCAACTATGTGGCCAGGAGCTTTCACTTCAACCCACAAGTCAAATACGACGTGGGCAAGGCGCTGGGGCAACAGCAAAAACGTTTTTATGCGGGACTTGAGTGGGATTACTGGTCGAATAAATACGGGATTGAAGACACGAGCGGATTCCCTACCGACCAGAACGCGTTGAGTCTCTTGCTCAAGGTGCATTTTTGACGGGGGCCGATCGCCCATTGCAGAAAGCGGCCTTGACGCACCACCTCGGCAAACTGGCGAAATCGGTGAGGTCCATCTGCCGTTACTCCTGCGCTGCCAGCGCCTCAATCAGTGCTTGGGTGGTCACGATTGAATGAGCGAAGGTCGGCCCGTTCAACTCATGGGCGGCGTGCATCATTTCCGCACGGAAAGCGGCGGTCGCATCCCGCACCAGCGTGACGTGGTAGCCCAGTTCCGAGGCGTAGCGGGCGGTCGCTTCGATGCAGGTGTTGGCGAGCAGGCCGACGATGATGACGTGGGTGATGCCTTTCTGCTTCAGGCGAAAATCAAGGTCGGTATTGGCAAAGCCGCTGGAGCCCCAATGTTCCTGCACGACAATGTCGCCGTCCTTCGGCGCGAAATCGGGATGCCATTCGCCGCCCCATTCACCGCGTGCGAAGTGGTGCATGTGCATGATTTTGCACTGGGTCGGTGTTGGATGGTCCCAGCCTTCATAGTCGCCATGTTCCCAGCGGTGGTGCGGCACGATGACCACCGGAATGTTCTGCGCCCGTACGGCGCGATCGAGGGCTCGCAGGTTGTCGAGCAGCCCGACCTGCTCGGCAATCGGCTTGATCAAGGGGAAGACCTTGCCGTTTTCCGAGAGAAAATCGTTGTACGGATCGACCAGCAGATAAGCGGTGCGGTTCAGCGGATAAGGGGCGTTCGACATGACAATGTACTCCACGCAAGTTGAGTGACCGATGCCGTGGGCTCGCCCGGGCATCAGTTTTTTATGACGACGAAAAAGCTCAAGTCAGTTGAAGGCGCTGCGGTAGGCAAAAAGGCCAGGCAAGCCGCCGGTCATCACAAACAGCAGATTGCTTCCTGGCGGGTAGTCGCCCCGGCGCACGGCAGCGAGCAACCCGGCGAAGGCCTTGCCACCGTAGACCGGATCCGTCAGCAAGCCCTCAACGGAGGCCAGCAGTCGAACCGCTTCGAGCATCGATTCGGTGGGTGCGCCGTAGGCGTCGCCACGTTGACTGCCATCCACAGTGATTGCGCTTTGCAGAAGGGTTGCGGACGGGTCCAGGAGCTGCAAGGTTTCCCGAGTTTTTCCCAGGGTCGCGGCCGTGGCCTGCTCCTCAGTTGCCAACACCGAGTAGCCGATCACTTCGGTTGATGATCGAGCCAGTGCCAGACCCGCCTGCAGTCCTGAATGGGTCCCTGCGCTGCCGTTGGGGATGATGATCCGCTCGAATTGCACACCGAGCGCGTCTGCCTGGCGGAGGATCTCTCCCGCACAAGCGGCGTAGCCCAGACTGCCCCTGGGGCTGGAGCCGCCCAATGGTATGAGGAAGGGTTTTTTGCCTTGGCTTTTGAGCGCGCTGAGCAGTTCGCCAGCGTAGCTATCGGGCGTCAAACCGCGCGGCAGTCGATGAACCTTTGCGCCAAACAGGCCATCGAGCAATACGTTGCCGTTATGACAAAAATCATCATCGCTGCGCACCGCAGACGGAGTCAGAATAAGCTCGCAGGCCAAGCCGTGGCGGGCCGCGACGGCGGCGGTCAGCCTGGCGTGATTGGATTGAAAGCCGCCCCAGGTAACCAGTGTGTCCGCGCCTTCGGCCAATGCTTCGCCAAGCAAAAATTCGAGTTTGCGCAGTTTGTTGCCACCGCCGCCGAGGCCCATCAGGTCATCGCGTTTGACGTAGAGATCGCAGCCATGCAGCTCGGCGGCCCGGCTCAGACGGGACAGTTTCTGAATCGGTGTCGGGCCTTCCAGCAGCGCCACTCGGGGGTAAGCAGCCAGCGCAGTTTCCAGTTGATTCAAGTCGTGAGGCATGACGGTTCACTTGACGTTGATGGAAGGAAGTGGGGCGGTCACTTCAACAAGCCCCGGCGAAATGCTTGATAACTGAGATTGCAGTTAAGTCGCTTTGTCAGGCAGTGGCGGACTCTCGTGCGACTTGCCTGAGGATTTGTTCGTATTCCTTGACGGATAGCGATCCGGACACCAACTGACGGCCGTTCAGCACCATGGCCGGGACCGAGTTAATCCCGCGCTCAAGGTAAAAGCTCTCAAGTTCACGGACCTCGAGAGCGAACGCCTCGCTAGTCAAAATCTCGCGGGCGCGGGTGGTTGAAAGTCCCGCTTCACCGGCCAGGCGCACCAGTGTTTCGTGGTCGCTGGGGTTCTCGCCATTGGTGAAATAAGCCTCGATCAGGATTTTCTTCAGCGCGACCTGGCGGCCTTCCTGCACGGCCCAGAGCAGAAGGCGATGGGCATCGAAGGTGTTGTAGAAATGGCTGCGCTTTTCCAGGTCGAACTGAAAACCGATGGCATTGCCACGCGCGACGATCATTTCATTGCGCGTGGCGACTTCTTCGGCGCTGCGCCCGTATTTGCGCATCATGTGCTTGATGGCGTGCTCGCCCTCGGCCGGCATGTCCGGGTTCAATTCGAACGGCTTGAAGGTCAGTTCTACGGCAACCTCGCCGGCAACATTGGCGATGGCTTGTTCCAGCGCTGTGGCGCCGAGTGCGCACCAGGGGCACACGACATCCGACACAAAGTCGATACTGACGGGGAAAGTCATTTCTTCGACTCCGTCAGTTGTTGGCGGTACTCAGTGGTGGTAATTCCGGCATAGCCCCAGTTATCGGTGTCGACCTCTTCAATGACGATATGGGTGAGGTGCGGGTCCTTGTTGAGGACTGTTTGCATGGTTTTGGTGATCTCGGCGATGACTTGGGATTTCTGTTCTTTGGTAACGCCGTCGCGAGTGATACGAACGCTGATGAAAGGCATGGGATAAGTCTCCTGTAGGCGCCCCATCGATATGAAGAGGGGAGCAGTGGGATCGACTTTAGAGTGTTGCGTTCAGGGGATAAATCAGGGGCGGAGAACATCACTTATAACGCTGTGTAATCAATCCGCATTTAACATTGAGCGCTTTGCAGAAAGTAGATCGCCCTCCCTGGCTGCAGGCGCGGGGAGGGCGAATGCTACGGCGGGAGGAATCAGTTCTGCGCTTTGCTCATGCGGGTAAATAGCTCGGTGGGTACTTTCTTGCCATTGGAAATGTACTGGTTGGTTCTGAACTTGTAGACCTCACCTTCCGAAAGAAAACCATCGTGGTTGGTGTCCATCGCTTTGAATTCTTCACCGCCCTGAGGTGCCACAGCCAGCAGCTCTTTAAGAGAGACGAGGCCATCATGGTCGGTATCTGTGCGAGCGAAAGAGTCGTCCCCACATTTGCCTTCACCGCACTTGCCTTCGGCAGTAGCGGACTTGTCGCTGGCTTCGCTGGCGCCGCATTTTCCTTCGCCACACTTGCCTTCGCCGGTTTTATCGGCCGATGCCAGTTGGTAGCCTTGGGGCAATGGCTCAACAGCAAAAGCGGCAGACGATGCCAGGCTCATGCCACCGGCTAAAGCAATTGCGGCCAGGCCGAGACTGGTTTTGTTCGACATTGGTTTACGGTACATAGTGCTTCTCCAGATGCTTTGCGCGGCGAGGCCGCGGTTCATGCCACAGGGCGGATAGACCCTCAAGGAAGCTCGAGGCGAAGGGCGCACGCGTCGTCCACTTCGACAGAGCGACCTTATTCGGGCAGGCCTATTTAGCGGGAGTCATGTATCGGCGATGTATCGGCGAGCGGAGCATTTGTAAGCCAATCCCAAGACTTAGCGTTTGGGTACATAGAGATACAAAAACCGACCTCAGCCTTTGCGCGTCAGTCAGGACAACAGCTTTAAAACGGGTGTCGCTGCTACCCCGACGACAGCTTGCGCATGCAGCTGGCGCAGCAGCACCAGTGCGTCAGCGACGAAGCTGGTCACGTCTGATGCCCCAGCCTCCGCAGCCAAAGCGTGCAACTGCGCTCGTCCATCCATGTCAGGGAAGTGCTCGATCCGCTGCAACAAACGGAACGCGAGAGGGCTGACCTGGGAGAATTGCACCTGGCCACTCGGCACACGGCTGATCAGCAGCAACGTCGGTTGTTCTGGCGGTTCAGAAGGCAAGTGGCCTGGGCCGAGACGATGTACGGCCCATGTGTAAGCCAGCGGCCAGACGAGCGGGGAAAGCCTGAGGGGATGATCGAGTAAATGCGCCGCATCACTGGGCTTTAAAGGCGCAGCGTCCAACTGTTGCAGCGCCATCTCCACCCACTCGTAATGAGCCAATTCAGGCAAGAACGGGTACCAAGGGTGTTCGTGACCGGGCGAGTCTTCCAGGCTCGCTACGAAGTCTACAAACTCACGAGCAATTTCTCCGAAGCGTGGTGTTTGCGCGCGGTAGTCACGCAAAAAACGTCGTACCAGCGCACGCCAACCGGCATCACCCAGCACGGCAATCAGCACTGGAAACGTTCCACCCAGCAACCCCAACAGATTGTTCAACACCAGGTTGAGGTAGACCTGCGCTCTTGCAGGATTCATCTGCGCTGGCGGCGCATAACTGTCCGGGTCACGCAGGTACCGGGTCAGCGCGAGCTGCTGACTGTGCAAACTTGAAGGGGAGTCAGCCATCGACGGTCACCCGCACCAAAGCATTGGCGTCGCGTTGCAAGCGCCTGATGGTATTCAGTTCAGCCACCAGTTCGTCGTAGGACGGAAAGTTGAAATCGCGCTCCAGCAGGGTTGGCTTCACGCCGAAAAGGCCATAAGCCTGCCCCAGCAATGACCAGACTACCGGTTTGACCGACGCACCATGGGTGTCGATGATCAGGTCCTCGGCTTCGTCGTAATGCCCAGCCACGTGCATGGCGACTACGCGTTCGGGTTCCAGGCCGGCGAGGAAAACCGCTGGATCAAAGCGGTGGTTGACTGAGTTGACGTACACATTGTTAACGTCGAGCAACAGGTCGCAATCGGCCTCGCGAAGCACTGCATTGGTAAAAGCAAGTTCGTCCATGTCCTGATGAGCAGCGGCGTAGTAGGAGACGTTTTCTACAGCAAGACGACGACCGAGAATGTCCTGTGCACGGCGGATGCGCGCAGCAACGTGATGAACTGCCTCCTCAGTGAATGGCAACGGCAGCAGGTCGTAGAGATGGCCATCGTCACTGCAGTAACTCAGGTGTTCGCTATAGAACGGCACGTTGAAGCGATCGAGAAACCCGCGGACCTGCTCAAGAAAAGACTCGTCCAGCGGCGCACTGCCACCCAGCGAAAGTGACAGACCATGGCATGACAGCGGATAACGTTCAGCTAGCATCTGCAGGGCCGCTCCATGCGCGCCGCCGATGCCGATCCAGTTCTCTGGAGCAACCTCTAGAAAATCGAAATCCCCGACTGGAGCGTCACGAAGCGTGTTGAGCAGCGCACGGCGCAACCCGAGCCCGACGGTCGCCGCAGGGGGAAGCTGTGGATCTAAATGCGTTGATGATGAAGTGTTCGTTTGCATGAGCTAAATACTCCGATTCGACGTCTGAAACCCCCGATCCACAGCACCTCCACGGTCACCGTTGGCAGCCGAGGGTGTGAATCGGGCGATTGAAACCCGCCACGGTTCTGCTCAAACGAGGTTGATCACCACGTTGATGTTGTTCCGCGTCGCTTTGGAGTACGGGCATGTCTGGTGTGCGGTATCGATCAGGTCTTGAGCGACGTTGCGATCCAGCCCGGGAAGGAAGACGTTGAGGCGAGCCTGGAGGAAATAAGCACCATCGGTTGTGCCTAGATCCACTTCGGCGTCGACGGCAAGGTCACCCGGGAGGGTGACTTTCAGCTTGTTCGCCGCAAGCCCCATCGCGCCGATAAAACAGGCCGACCAACCAGCGGCGAACAACTGCTCTGGGTTGGTACCGGCGCCAGAGGTGCCAGGCGACGACAGCTTTATATCCAGTCGGCCATCGTCACTGAGGGCGGTGCCATTGCGTCCACCCGAAGAGGTATGGACTTTGCCGGTGTACAGCACTTTATCAATATGGGTCATGGTGAAACTCCTGATTAACTAGTGGGGGTTGAGAGCGATACCCTTGATGACGCGATAACACTCAGCGTGCATTCAAACGCTTGAGATACCGACCGAAGAATGTATCCAGGCTCAGCTTGCCGGCGCCTGTGAACACGAGTGGCAGAAGGGCTACGAGGTAGATCAAAGGAAGTTTGAAATTGCCGTAGCCTTTGTTGCTGATGGAGTAGCCCATAGCCAGTTCGCTCAACGTCGACCACTCTGCTGGCCAGTGAACTGCGGCAGTTGCCACGACGGTGACCACTATGAGGATCAGTGCCGAGAGGCGTGTTCCCAGGCCTACAAGCAAAGCAATGGAACAGAGCAGTTCTGCCCACATGGATAACTGCCAATTGAACGTAGCCGGCAGCTGATTGAAGGGAAAAGGAAAGGCCCCTTGAATGCTGGGGAACCAGTTCTCACCGTTCCACTTTTCCCATCCCGCTTCAAAAAACTCCCAGGCCAGAAACACGCGCAGGCTCACAGGGGCGATCCAGTCTCCAGCGCGATCGAGGTTAAGTTGCAGCCGATTCAAGACCGATAACGCGTTTGTTTGCATGGGTTTAATCCTCCGACTTGTCGTCAAGAAAGTGGAAGCCGTTCAGGTGCTCCCAGTGACAGGTGTCAGGCACAGGAGCACTGCGCTGGCCGTGGGCGCAGTTCATCGTGCTGGTGTATCTCGCTTGTGTCTGAGGGGGCGGGAAGATCAATGTTGTGTAACGTGTTTGCGTCCGTACACACTTGGATACAGAGCAGTGCCTGTCGAAGGCGCTATTTTGGAGTTGGGATATACGATTGGCTGCGTTCTGCCGGTGACTGGCGGGAGGATTTCACAGGGCGAATGAAAGTCGCAGATGTGGGGGCGAGGGCGTGGCAATGACTGTTGAATGAGGGGGCACGCCAGGTGCCCACCTTATCTGTCTGGAACCGCCTAGGGGATCAAGCGCATCTCGCGCAGTTTGTCGAACACGTCAAAAAATGCCTGATCGCTCGCCTGGTAGGCAGTGAAGCCCATCAGGCGGCTTTTCGACATATCCGTGACCACTTCGATGGGCCGGCCGAGATCCGCATCGGTATGCCATGGGGAGATCAGGCGATCGATATCGGATTCTTTCAAACCCTGCTCCGCGACTATTTGCGTCCATACGGCTTGATCGTCCGCCATCTGCTTCTCTAGAGGAGAGGGTGATGCAGGATAGTCAGCAGCAGGCAGGTCGAAGTATTCGGCAATTCGGCTCCACATCCATTTCCACCGGAATACATCGCCATTGGTGATATTGAATGCCTGATTTGCCGCAGCCGGCGTGGTGGCCGCCCACAGTTGTTGTTTCGCCAATTGCCGCGCATCGGTCATGTCGGTGAGGCTGTCCCACTGCACTTTTGATCCTGGAAATACGAAAGGGCGATTGGTGTGTTTGCAAATCGAGGCATAGACGGCGAGGGTGGTTGCCATGTTCATCGCGTTGCCCACGGCCACCCCAGTGACGGTGTGCGGGCGATGAACGCTCCACGTGAAGCCATCCTTTTCAGCCGCGGCGAAGAGTTCGTCTTCCTGAGCGTAATAGAAATTCTCGACATCCAGACGACCCTGTTCTTCGCGAAACGGCGTCTGTGGCAGGCTGCCCTTACCATAGGCTTCGAAAGGGCCGAGATAGTGTTTCAGGCCGGTAACCAGTGCTACGTGTTTGACGCTTTTGGCTGGGCGAATGGCGGCGAGGACGTTGCGCACCATGGCGGCATTGACGCGAATGTTCTCGGCCTCCGTGGCTTGCCGCGACCATGTGGTAATGAACACATGCGTGGGTTTCACATCCCTCAGCGCCTGTTCCAAAGAGGCTGGATCCTGAAGGTCCGCCGCGACAGGGATCACGCCTTGAAGTTGAGATGGATGCCTCGACAGCGCGGCGACCTGCCACTGGTTGTCGATAAGTAACTGGGTGATGGCGCTGCCGACAATGCCGCTGGCGCCCACGACTAGAGCTGTCTGGGTCATAGGTTTCTCCTGAATTCAGGTTTGGGAGTCCGCCTGAGCAGAAGAGGTTCAACCTGAAAATCCGTTAGAGTGTTCACCACTTCCCGTTAAAGCCTGTGAACAATGACTCGTCCGCTGTTTATTTCTCTTGATGGCCCCAAAGGCGTCGGCAAAACCTCGCTGTTGGAGGCGATCACTGAAGTCTTGAGGGCAGACAACCAGAAAGTCATCCGGTTGTGCGAGAAAAAAAGCGACCCGTTCAGGGGCGAGACAATGCATCTGGTGAACCGACTCGTCCGACATCCTGACCGGGATCTGGAACTGGAAGTTTGCCAACGCCTGGCTGATAGCCGCAGCTGGATTTCCCAGCACGTGCTGACCAAACAGCCTGCCGACAGCATCATCCTGATCGATCGCTGGTACCCGTCCGATGCGGCGTTTCGCCGGATAGTCCCGTTTGCTGAAATCCTGCAATTAAACCGTGATCGCAACGTTCAGGTGCCCGACCTGCATGTTGGCGTGGTCACGGCGGCGGAGATTTCGTGGGCGAGGGCGGGGGCGCGACGGCGTGGCTTGAGCAGTACTGTGCTTCGCGGTCTGGAGGAGCATGTCGCTTGTACTGAGGCGTTTGAGGTGGCCGCTGCCGATCAGGGTTGGTTTTTGTGTCGGAATGAGGGAACGATCGAGGAGGCGACGGGGCGGGTGGTAGGGGAGATTAATCGGGTGGTGAGCCGTCTACGCGTTCCTTAGCGCCAGTCCCTCAGGGCAGATCACGGTCGACTAAGAAAGGCAGCGCGGAAAGTGCCATTGCACAAAAAAACGGGGCTCCAGCGTTGCGAATATGTGCTGGAGCCCCGCATCGATCGACTATCAGTCGAAACTCAGCTCCTGAGTCTTGATGTGATTGGCGACTGCGCCGGAGATGGCGTCGAAGATTGCTTTTTCATTGTTGCTGTAGACCTCCATGTCGAGATCCAGGGTAATGGCTGCGCTGCGGATCATTACACCTTCATGGTGGTAGCTGACAAACAATGAGTGCCAGTCTGTGAATTCCACATCCAACACGAGGTAAACCACCGTCACCGAAGCCATGCCCTGGTCGTTCTTGATGGGGCCAAAGGCGACAGTCGTGCGGCCGTCCTTAGTGCTGGCCTTGTTCCACCAGAAGGTCATGAAGTCGTGGGTGCCCGAATCGTTGGGATCCTTGGCCAAGAGCGTCGCGAGCTGCTTGAAACTCTCGAGTTCCGTCGCTCCCAGATACGTGCCAACGATGGTGGTCAGCAAACTACCGATGTCCACGTTACCTGAAGAGACATCCTGCCTGACCTGGCCGCCACTCGCTGCCTTTACGGTAAAGCCCAGATCGGTCAGTTGGTAAACCACAGCATCGAACCATTGCTTCGTCTGCAGATAGTCCGTATTGGTGATGTCCACGCCCTTGCTTTTCAGGACCGCACGCGCAGCCCCCTGTGCGTAGAGGTTCAGGTGGGAGTATGCGCTGACCTGCTCCGGGGTAGCATCGGTCATGGCATAAACCAACTGCGAGTCGATGGCTGTGGCGTCGATTGTCGTCGTAGTTCCACCGGTTACCACGCTGCCCAGCTTAGGCGGCGCAAGGGCAGGCCATGCGCAGGTGATGATCCTGCTCGTAAATCCCACACCATCGCGAAGATAGGCTTGACGAGAGCGCCAGTCGGGATGGGAAGTGCGGTCGATAGTGAAAGGGACGTCACGCAAGCCTTCGGGAGGGTTACCTATGGACTTGTCGATTGCCACGTTGAGCCTCTTCAGAAGTCCGTCGCACTCGCATTTCGCGAAAACATTCAGATGGTAGTTCAGGCCTTCTGTGTTGGTGACTTGCACGTGAGCACCAGCCCCCAGGGCCGCTTGGCAAGTTGAGATGTTCCGACCGAAAAGGCTGAACGTTTTCTGGGACTCGAACTTCACTTCTACATCAGCTTTTGCAGATTCCTTAGTGCACATGATGATCTCCAGCTCATACCCAGGCGTCATTGCTCGGGCATCTAGAAGTTATCAATATCGGACCCTTCGTGAAGCTCAGTCGGTTGAGCATTGCTCACGAATTGCCCTGAAAATATTGCGTGGCGCTCAAGTTGCTGGAGTGGTTACTTCATCAAGAAACTTGGCGAGGTTACGAACGTCGTTGTCGGCCATTCTTTCAATCACGTCCGCGAGCGCTTTGCGATGCGGCGCGTCATGCATGGCGCCGAGCGAGTGCCGTCCACGGCCGAGCAGAAGCCAATCGGCATTGACGTTCAGCTCGACGCACAGCTTGGCGAAGTTCTCCATGCTGATTGGCTCTGAACGAAACCACCGACTGAGGGCGCTGTCCGTCACACCGATTCGGTGTGACAGCGCGTAGAGTTTTGGAAACCCACGAAGGGTATATGCGAACTGAAGTCTCTCGCCGTAGCTTTTGATGCCATGCATTTCCATATCTTTCTTCGTCCTTTACTCGGAGAGGCATCGAAAGCTTCAGAAGTCCGCAGCCTCTCCGGGTTTAAGGCGGGTGAAGCCCCCAAGAGCGAATCGAGTGTGGTGAGAGGCACATGGCAGCGCGCCAACGATTGCTCTCGTCCATGCTAAAGACGAACTCATGTGCAGTGATATGAACTTTGCCGACTGAGAGCTCAGGTAGGTGTCCGGCCAAGGTGATTTTCTGGTTCGAGCGATTATGGCCTGAGCGCCAGCCAACGACTTGGTTTGCGAGGCTGAGGCGCTATGGGGATCGGTTTCACCGCGCGCTCAAACAGATATCTCAGCGGCCGTTAACAACCTTGAAGAGTGATCGCACGTCGGTGAGTGCGCACACGGTCAAGCGGTTGGACTCCGCATCCGTCTGCATACGCGCGAGCTTATCGGTTTGGTTGGTACGCGTTGCGTTCAGGTTGGTTGGGAAAGGATCCTGATGAGACGCTGTGGGTCAGCCCAACATGGGAGGTTTATGAGCGGTGGTGCTTTGTAACTGTAGTCTCACAGCTGCAACGTCAGTTTCCTGAACTCGTCTGGAGTCGTGAATATCGATCGATGGGTTTAAAAGAAATCGTGTGGCGGGGAATAGCGGCTGATGTGACCGTTGAGGCATGTTACCAAGTCCGATGCCCAGCGATTGATCAACCTGCGCATCGCGGTTTTCAAAGCTTATCGCGAGAGCGATATCCGGACATCGTCGTGACGTTGGACTCGCCTTCGACGAAGCGCTTCTTGGTTTTCGATGCGAAGTATCGCAGCGCCCGCGCCAGCCTCCTGGATGCAATGGAGTCAGCGCACATTTATCACGACAGTCTCCAGTGGAAGGGCATCAAGCCTGACGTTTCATTGCTGCTGAAACCTAGGGCAGACAAAGTAACGGCGCTTATCAGCCCGACCTATCATGCGGACTATGGGGTCGGAGCCTGGCAAATCAGTGCAGAATCAGAAGGGAGGCACTGGGGATCGAACTCAAACGAATTCTGAGTGCAATACCAATCGCGGCCGCTCCAGCCCGTACAATTGCTATTGGAACGGCGAAGTAATCGATTACGCACAGTAGCGCTAAACTCGCTGACAATCCCGCAACCCGAAATAAAGTCGTCGGGCTCCAGGCGTATTGGTTCGCGACGCCGGTGCAAAGGACTCGATCGAACTGCGCTGGTCTTGACGACTCTTCCCGAGATCACCTGATTACGTTCAGGTTCACAAGCGGCAATATTTTCGATCTTCACAATCGTTCAGCGCTGGTGGACAATCCGCGCTCTGTTCCGGGGTAGTTCAGCGGTAGAACACTCGGCTCTTAACCGGGTGGGCGCTGGTTCGAATCCAGCCCCCGGACCCACAACATCGCAGGCTCGGAAGGACTCATGCTCAGGGACGATAGGGAATCGAATGCGAATGCCGGCATAGGTGCCGGCTATGCAGCCTTTCAACTGTCTCGGGCACTCGCTGCATCGGGCCTCGACGATAACGGACAGACGAGCAAGCGCATCGAGCGCTGGCGCAATGTAATCGAGCACATATTGCAGGGATCTGCGTCGTATGGCTCACGAACTCCATTCGCGGATGTGCCTGAGTGGGTCACGCTGGAAGTCGCCACGGGTGGTTTTGCCACTGGGCAGTACATGGCCGGTGGCGCACTGACCGAGTACGAGCGACATTTGGCTGCTTCGATTCCTGGTATCCGTCCTGGCTTCGAGCGACTCGATCTCAACACTTGGCACCTTACGGAGGAGGGGATTGAGGTACTGCAAACGAAGCTGGCGAGCGGGGATTATCGAATCGAGGTGCCAGAAGAAGCTGCACTGCTGACGGTGGCCTGGTTGCTGGGCCAACAACGTACAGAGAACGCATGGGACCTGGTTGAAGCGATAGCGCCTTTCTTTGAACAGCTGCGATTCTTTCCGATGGCTTCTGACGGTTCGCCGCTTTCAGCAGGGCAAGTGCAGGTTTTTACTGTCGGTGATGTCAGAACCGTGCTTTCAAACCGCCCAGCACAGACGCGTCTGGCAGCGCAAAAACATGTCATCGAGACTCGCTTGCCGCTCTACGATGCGGCGGTGTCGCTTTTCCTTTTGACGTATCAGGATGATTGGCCTTGTCGCCGGTACCCCGAGGGCTGGTTTGAGCAGGCGAATATTCTGAAGCGGCAGTTCGATGCTTCTTGCCCCAGCGCTCCGTGTGAAGCTGAAAACCGGCGGGATCGGGTAGGGGAGTTGTTTGCACTGCTGGGGGTTTGCGCCAGCGATGCGGCGTTGCTTACCGGACGGCAAGTCGGACGAATTCGCAGGATCGTCGACGATTTCGTACGCAAGCATGGTCATCCCGAATCCGAATCTCATCAAAAGCACAGAGAGTCTCAACGCAGTCACGTGTCCTCACCCGGGCACCATCTATTTGCTAAAGCGGTTGCCGCACGTCTGAGCAGGTATCCCGGTTCGGACGGAGTTTCCGACTTTTCATCTCTGCTGCAACCCGTTACCTGCGAAGAAGCGACCGCATATTCGCTGTTAACAGGTATCGGCATTCCTACTGATATTCGTCGACGCGTCGAGCGGTGTCGAAAGGGCACAATTGCCGAGTTGATCGATAAGGGATTGATTACATCCGGGGATACCGTGGCGCGGCTGCTGCCAGCGATAACGGCTGAGATCTGCAGTGCAGGATTTCGCGATATGTCGCTGCGGATGCTCTCTGTAGCAACCTATCGCGCCTTTCGACAACGCCGATCATTGTTGCTGTTGGATCTGGAAAGTCAGGTCAGGATGAATGAATTGCCGTGGGTGGCGGCTGTTGAGGACCAGCGAGAAACGGACGCGGTGGTCGCTGACGCAGCCAGACAGGCCCTGATCGAATGCGCAGCGATGACTCTTTGCGCTTTTCCTCAAGCGATCCTGCCCAACAAACTCATTCAGGAATTTGCTGCGCTTGGTGCGATGGCCAAGCTGGATCTGCCTTTTGTTGAAGAAGTCGCCTCGGACATTTTCATGGGCGCTTTCTCGAACAAGTACATAAGAGCTGCCAGGCAGGCGGCATCTTTGACAGGTGGCACGCTATACGCCAATTACTACGACATTGATGCAAGCCAATTGGCGATGCTTCCTGATCAACCGAAATCCAGGCGGAAAAGGTTCTCCAGACCTGACGCTAGTTCCAGGGACGCATTGGCCAGATTGTGCTCCCAGCGGGCTGATGCGGGCCTGGGGACATGGCGACCGGCGACTAACGGGAAAATCATCGAGCAACAACAGATCCTGACGACGCAAAACCTTGCGCTGTTGTTTGGTGAGCTCGGGTTGAAGGCGCTGTTGCAGCATCGCCTGGCTTCGATGGCCGAGGAATGCTTCAGATGGATATGCGTACGCCAGCAGATGAAGTTGCGGTTTTATCACTCCAGCCTGGTGGTGATCAAAAATACGGCTTATGCCTGGCGGCAAATGGTCTTTTATCTAGCGATGCTCGATGAGGCAGAAATGCGTTTCGCGATTGAACGTATCGAAGCTCATTTCGCGATTCAGCCTAGTGCATTTCGTGAAAGGTTCCTGCCGGCGATTAGAGGATTGCGAGTAGCGGCTTCTGGCGCACCGTTGACCGAGGCTCGCCAAGCAAGCGAAGGTGCTCAGGTTTTTATCGGATGGACTACCGAGAGACATTGGTTGTTGAAGCAGCAAACGAATGGCGTTGCTTAGACTGAGAGGTTGGGAGTGGTGGATCTGATATCTAAAGCCTGAGGCCATTCGCATACATGATTTAACATAATATACATTACACGTAACAAGATGTTACAGGGTTAGCGTGGTTGCCCGAGAGATTTGAATCTGCGCGGTCGCTTCAAAACCAGCTTTCCCTGCAAACTGCATTTGTCCCAATCTACAACTCTCAATCTTCACCGCGCGTAAGCATTTCAATCAGCGCTCCATGCTGCGGATGCTGTGCCGTGAGTTTTGCGCGATTACCGACTTCCATGTCCGCGAAATCAAACCCAGGCGAAACCGCTTCGCTGATCAAGCCAAAGCCATTCGAGCCTTCCAGCAATCGAGAGGCTTTCCAGATTCCACCCGGTACGTGCAATTGCAGTTGCTGACCAGCCAAAACATCGCTGCCTATCACCAGCGTTTGCAGTGAGCCGTCGGCGTGGATCAGGTTGTATTCGATGGCGTCGCCCAACTGAAAATAATGCAGGATGTCGGATTGGTTGAAATGAAACTGGCCCGCCGGCGATTGCTCAGTGAGCAGATAGTAGATCGAGGTCAGCAGATATCGCGTGCCTTGCTGCGTTTCGAGGCAGGCACGGTGATCGGCTTGATAGGTTCTGCGGTAATAACCGCCCTCGACATGGGGCTGTAGATTCAGCGCAGCAATCACATCTGTAGCATTCGGCTTGCGCTGAATCATGGCCTTCTCCGTTGCAGGTACGGTTTTTTGTTAGCTCAACTAAACGGTCATTTAGTGTAGTTAACGTATTTTCGACGACGATCGACGCACTTACCCTGCTCCGTTAGAAGTCTACCGCCGCCGACAGCAGATACGTCCTCGGCGTAGAAAGCGTCAACCCCGGCTCACTATCATCCGATGCACCCGCCGAGCTCCAATAGCGTTTATCCAGCACGTTTTCGACATTGGCGCGCAAGGTGATCGTTTTCTCGTCCAGCTTGAAAGCATAGCGCGTGCCTACATCGAATCGTTCCCAAGAGTCGATTTCCTTGTCGTTCGCCTGATCCAGATACTGCGAACTCGAATAGATCGCACGACTGGTCAATGTCAAACCCTGCACAGTCGGCACATCCCACTCCGCGCCGAGGTTGACGTTGTATTTCGGTGTCGCCGGTGCGCGGTTGCCGTCGAATGTGCCGTTGGTGGTGTGGGTCAGTTCGCTATCGATGTACATCACACCGCCCAGCAATCGGAAGCCCTTCAGCGGTTCGCCAAACACGCTCAGTTCTACGCCGTTGTTTTCGCGTTTGCCGTTCGGGCCGAAGACTCGTGTGGTCGCATTGGTTTCGTAGGCAGGTTGTTTGATGCGGAACACCGCTGCCGTCAGGGCGTATGAGCCGGCGTCGTACTTGGCGCCGACTTCGACCTGGCGGCTGATGAATGGCGGGAAGATTTCGTCTTCGTTGATCGACGTCGATGGCGCGATCTTGCCTTGGCTCAGACCTTCCATGTAGTTGGCGTACAGCGAAAGTTTGTCTGTCGCCTTGAACAGAATGCCGCCCGACGGCGAGACTTTTTCCTCATCGTAGGCCGTGTCGCCCTTGATGCCGTCGCTCCAGTCATCGACTTTGACCCGCTGCCAGCGCGCACCCAGAGTCAGCAGCAGTCGATCATCGAAGAACCCGAGCGTGTCGGACAAGGCCACGCCGCTGAAGCGATTTTCGGTGTAGACCTTGGCGTCATTGCGGGTCGGCGTGCCGGGTCTGGCTATTTCCACCGGGTCGTAGAGATTGCTGCGCCCGGCTGCGTAACGGGCGCCGCCGTTTTCGAAGTCCATATAAAAGTAGTTGGCCGCCAGGTTCACTTCATGGCTGACCGGTCCGGTCTGGAACCAGTTGCGCACCCCAGCGGTAGCCGTGCGAACGTTTTCGTCGCGAGTGAAGTCGCGCGGCTGGACGCTGAAGTCGCCGGCGTCATTGGTCACCGACACCGCGTGGCGCAAGAAGTCGTGATTGCTTTTCCGGGCGCCGACGCCGCCATACAGCATGACTGAATCGCTGACATCGAACTCGCCGTTGACCGTGCCGAAAGTGTCTTTGGTTCGCGCCCGGCTCCAGGGTTGCGCATAGTTATCGCGCACATCAGGGGCGTTCGGCACCTTGGCACTGGCCGCCACTTGCACGCGTTCCTGCGGTGCGTCGGTGTCGCGTTCGGTGTGGCCGATATCGGTGGAAAGTCGCAAGCGTTCACCACGGAAATCCAGACCGAGTACTGCCATGTCGCGATCGACACTCTGATGATCCCATTCTGTATCACCGGACTGTTTAACCCCGTTGAAGCGAAGGCCGAACTGATTGTCTTCGCCAAAACGCCGTCCGACATCCACTGCGCCGCCGACCTGGTTGTTGGAGGCGTAATTGGCTGTCAGCGAGGTGATCGGCTTGTCGGTCGCGCGTTTCGGCACGACGTTGATCCCCCCTCCTACACTGCCCCGTGGCGAAATCCCGTTGATCAATTGGCTCGGCCCTTTGAGGATGTCGACGCGATCGGCCATTTCCATATCAATGGTGTAAGTCGGCAAGATTCCGTAGAGGCCGTTGTAGGCAACATCACTGTTGAACAGGCTGAAACCACGAATGGTGAATTGCTCATAGCGGCCACCGGCAGGGTTGGTGGCGCGTACCGAAGGGTCGGTACTGATCAGATCGCCGAGCGTGCGCGCCTGTTGGTTTTTCACCGTTTCGCTGGTGTAGGTGGTCATGCTGAACGGGGTTTCCATGAAATCTCTGGAACCCAACAACCCTTGCGAGCCACGCCGCGCGACCTGACCGCCAGCAAACACGTCGGCATCCGCTGAACCGCTCGCGCCCAGAATGGATGTCGGCGCAAGCTGCAAGGTGCTGCCTTCTGCTGCGGGCACTAGCGTATAAGCCTGATCGCCGACCGGTTGCAGCTGCAAACCCGAACCCAGCAACAACCGGCTGAACCCCTCCTCCACGCCATATTCACCGGACAAACCATTGCTGTTACGGCCGCTGACCAGCGCCGGATCTACCGAGAGATTGACGCCGGCGAGACCGGCGAAGCGCGTCAGCGCTGTACTCAGACTACCGGCCGGCACCTGATAACTGCGGCGACTGCCATCGTCGGCCCAGCTCGATTGGATCAACATGGGGCTGGCACTCAGGCTCAGCAAAAGGCTCAACTGCAACAACGGACGCAAACGACCTGGAAATACTGCGGGCATTGGAAGAAGCTCTCGATTTTGTTCACTTGCCTGGAATGACCAGTGAGGCGAAAAAAAGGGACAGGCTTCAGCCAGTTTTTTCTGCACGCGGTACCAGTGACACCCAAAATCGCGTTCGCGTATGCACATCGACGGGCAAACTGGCTGCCAGCAGTGCCAGCACTTGATCGGTATCGTCGACGCGAAAGCTGCCAGTGACGCGCAGCGATTCCAGCGCCGGATCCCAGCGCAGCACGCCCGAGCGGTAGCGACTCAGCTCGCGGAGGAAATCACCCAGCGGCTGGTTTTGCGCCATCACCACACCGTCGCGCCAACCGGGCATCAACGCTTCGAATGCCGTCACCGCTCCCGCGCCCGAAGCTTGCAGGCTGACTTGCTGGCCCTGCTGCAATACCAGCGCCGGGCCGTGCAGCGGCTGCAATTGCACCGAACCACGGAGCACGCAGACCTGGCAATCGCGGGCATTGAGGCGCACCGAGATGTCGCTGTGATTGACGATCATCCGCCCATAAGGCGCGTTGACGATAAAGGCTGAATCGCCCGCGACGTTGAGCGCCATCTCGCCACGAATCAGTGTCAGCTGACGTGCAGGCAGATCGACATTAACCGCGCTGTCGGTGTTGAGTTGCAATGAAGAATCCTGGGCCAACTGCACTTTGCGCCGCTCGCCGGTGCTGGTGTGCAGGTCGGCGCGCCAGACCTCCAGCGGCAGCTCGCGTCCGATCAACCACACCGCCGGCACCAGCGCCGCCACGCCCAAGGCACGCTTGAGAGCAGCGCGCCGCGCCGGATCCGGCCGATCCAGCGTGGCCAGGGCAAGCGCCGGGGGCAAGCCTGCAAAGCGTTGACGCAGTTGTTGAATTTTCTGCCACGCGTTCTCGTGGCGACTGTCGCTGGCGCGCCAATGCTGTAATCGCGCGTGATCTTCCTCGCTGGCACAACCGGACTCGAGCAGTGCCAGCCAGTGCGCCGCTGCCCGCGCCACTTCCCGCATTTCATCATTGGGTGCAACGCGCATCAGAGATCCACCAGCAAACAATGCTCGTACGCCTGGGCCATGTAACGTTTCACCGTGCGCTCGGAAATCTGCAAGCGCTCGGCAATCTCGCGGTAGCCGAGGCCCTCGAGTTGACTCCAAAGAAATGCCCGGCGCACGGGGCGCGGCAAACCATCGAGCAATTCATCCAGCGCTTGCAAGGTTTCCAGCAGCAACCAGCGCTGCTCCGGCGACGGTGCGCACGCTTCCGGCAATTGCGCCAAGGCATCGAGGTAGGCTTTTTCCAGATGGCGCCGCGTGTAGAAATTGCTCAGTAGCCGTTTGCCGACGGTGAGCAGATACGCGCGCGGCTCGCGCAATTCAGCCAGTGGCGGCGCGTTGCACAGGACGCGGACAAAGGTGTCTTGACTGAGGTCCGCCGCATCCCACGCATTGCCCATGCGCCGGCGCAGCCAGGTTTCCAGCCAGCCGCGGTGCTCGCGATACAACTGCTGCAGGCTCTGCTCCGACGGTGACGTGGCTTCAATCATCTCAAGAGACCCTGCGCGAAGGTAGATTCAAATGAGACTGATTCTATTTAACTTCTGCGAGGACACAAAGCCTTTTTCTGCTCAGCGCTTGAGCGTTTCGCTCGGCAGCTCCTTGAACAGCGCGCGGTAACTGCTGGAAAACCGCCCCAGATGCCAGAACGACCAGCGCATCGCCACTTCCGCAACAGTGGTTTCCGTCGGCCGACGCTTGAGCAATTCACGGTGCGCACTGTTTAGCCGCCTCAGGCGCAACCAGTGGCTCGGGGTCATCCCGGTGTAAGCCTTGAAAGCCTGTTGCAACTGGCGCAGCGGTACGCCGGCAACGTGAGAAAGTTCGAGCAGATTGACCGTGTCTTCCGGCGAATCAGCCGCCCACTCCCCTACTCGCTTCATGATTTGGCGTTCGTTGTTGCGCTGCTGCAATCCTCCGCGATCAAGACGGGTTTGAGCGTTGTCGAGGATGAACAGGCAGTCCTCGAGCAGTTGCCGAGTCAGGCGATCTTTATCAAGTGGATCAGAGGCTTGCGACAACTTCGTGAGAATCGAGCTTAACCAGCCGCTGAACAAAGCGTTCTGTCCGCAGTTCAGCGGCGCCATGAACAGACCTTCGAGCTTGGCCACTTGCAAACCGTGCTCGCGGACAAAATCCGGGCCGAACACCACAGCGATTTCCCGGTAGTTCTCCGGGGTGATCCAGATGTTGCGGCTCTCTTCGTTGAGCAGATACAGCGCGTTGTCACTGCGATCAAAACAGAACGCCAGAGCCCCGGATGGCGCGCTGAAATTCTGTTCGACCCGGGTGTTCATCTGTTCTTCGTAAACCTCGACGCCCTGCAGATCCAGATAGCGAATCTGCCCGGCGAAATGCCCCGGCGACATCTGCTGGTAATGCTGGACCCAGCCCGGTGTAGCGCGGATTTGCTCGGCCACATCGGCGGTATTGAACGCTTGAACCTGAAGCTGATTGCACGTTGTCATGGGGTGACCCTGCGCACTCTTTTGGTGCGCTTTGGTGCTGCTGAAAGTGGATAGATGGAATCGCAAGCCGCGCCCAAGATAGTCGCCAACGCGCCACAGGGGAAGGGGCGGAAGATGAAACCCGCCCTCCCCGGCGTCTACAAAACCAATAACGAGGTCTTTATGAACGCCCCTTTCGATCAGCTGTTCACCTGGCTGAAAGATCACAAGATTACCGAAGTCGAATGCGTGGTCAGCGACCTGACCGGCATCGCCCGCGGCAAGATTGCACCGACCAACAAGTTCCTGCATGAGCGCGGCATGCGCCTGCCGGAGAGCGTGCTGCTGCAAACGGTAACCGGGGATTTTGTCGACGACGACATCTACTACGACCTGCTCGACCCGGCTGACATCGACATGGTCTGCAAGCCGGTTTCCGACGCCGTGTACGTCATTCCTTGGGCAATCGAGCCGACTGCCATCGTCATCCACGACACCTTCGACAAGTTTGGCAATCCGATCGAACTGTCGCCGCGCAACGTTCTGAAGAAAGTTCTGCAGCTCTACACCGACAAGGGCTGGAAGCCGATTGTCGCGCCGGAAATGGAGTTCTATCTGACCCAACGCTGTGAAGACCCGGACCTGCCGCTCAAGGCACCACTGGGTCGTTCGGGTCGTGCGGAAAGCGGTCGCCAGTCATTCTCGATCGATGCCGCCAACGAATTCGATCCGCTGTTCGAAGACGTCTACGACTGGTGCGAACTGCAAGGTCTGGACCTCGACACGCTGATCCACGAAGACGGCCCGGCGCAGATGGAAATCAACTTCCGCCACGGCGATGCGCTGGATCTGGCTGACCAGATCACCGTGTTCAAACGCACCCTGCGCGAAGCAGCGCTCAAGCACAACGTCACCGCGACGTTCATGGCCAAACCGATCGGCGACGAGCCCGGCAGCGCCATGCACTTGCACCAGAGTGTGGTCGAGATCGCGACGGGTCAGCCGATCTTTGCCGATGCCGAGGGCAACATGAGCGAGCTGTTCCGTCATCACATCGGTGGCTTGCAGAAATACATCCCGAAAGTGCTGCCGATGTTCGCGCCGAACGTCAATTCGTTCCGCCGCTTCCTGCCGGACACCTCGGCGCCGGTCAACGTCGAATGGGGCGAAGAGAATCGCACGGTCGGCCTGCGAGTGCCGACTTCAGGGCCTGAATCGATGCGCGTGGAAAACCGCTTGCCCGGCGCCGACGCCAATCCGTATCTGGCGATTGCCGCGAGCCTGCTGTGCGGCTACATCGGCATGGTCGAGAAGATCGAGCCGAGCGCGGCGGTCGAAGGCCGGGCCTATGAACGGCGCAATCTGCGCCTGCCCATCACCATCGAAGAAGCCCTGACGCAGATGGAAGACTGCCCGAAAGTCGCCGAATACCTGGGCAGCAAATTCGTCCGCGGTTACGTCGCGGTCAAACGCGCCGAGCATGAAAACTTCAAGCGCGTGATCAGCTCGTGGGAGCGAGAGTTCCTGCTGCTGAGCGTCTGACGGCGCAGCCGTCCCTGTGGGAGCGAGCCTGCTCGCGAAGACGGCCGCACAGTTGATCGTTCCCACGCTCCCGCGTGGGAATGCATCCCGGGACGCTCTGCGTCCCATCCAAAGCCGAACGCGGAGCGTCCGTTGCGGCATTCCCACGCAGAGCGTGGGAACGATCATTACAAGAAGAGGTGTCGATATGCGTCCATTGAAATCCATACTTCCCGTCGCGCTGAGCGTGCTGTTCAGTGCAGCAGCCCACGCCGAGCCCCAGGTCAGCGTCTACAACTGGACCGACTACATCGGCGAAACCACCCTCGCCGACTTCCAGAGCAAGACCGGGATCAAGGTGATCTACGACGTCTTCGACTCCAACGAAACCCTTGAAGGCAAACTCCTCGCCGGCCGGACCGGTTACGACGTGGTAGTGCCGTCCAACCACTTCCTCGCCCGTCAGGTAAAGGCCGGCGCGTTCATGAAGCTCGATCGTTCACAGTTACCAAACTGGAAGAACCTTGACCCGAAACTGCTTGAATTGCTTGAGAAAAACGATCCAGGCAATGAGCACTCGGTGCCCTATCTGTGGGGCACCAACGGCATCGGCTACAACGTCGACAAGGTCAAGCAAGTGCTCGGCATCGACCACATCGATTCCTGGGCCGTGTTGTTTGAACCGGAGAATCTGAAGAAGCTCAGCCAGTGCGGTGTGTCGATGATGGACTCCGCCGACGAAGTCTTCCCGGCCATCCTCAACTACATGGGCATGGATCCGCGCAGTGAAAACCCTGAAGACTACAAAAAGGCCGAAGCCAAGCTGCTGAGCATCCGTCCGTACATCACCTATTTCCATTCTTCCAAGTATGTGTCGGACCTGGCCAATGGCGACATCTGCGTCGCGTTCGGTTACTCCGGCGATGTGTTCCAGGCGGCCAACCGCGCCAAGGAAGCGAAGAACGGCGTCAATATCGCTTACGCCATTCCCAAGGAAGGCGCCAACCTGTGGTTTGATCTGCTGGCGATCCCAGCCGACGCGAGCAACGCCAAAGAGGCCCATGCCTTCATCAATTACCTGCTTGATCCGCAGGTGATCGCCAAGGTCAGCGCCACCGTCGGCTACGCCAACCCGAATCCGGCGGCCAAACCGTTCATGGATCAGGAACTGGTCAACAATCCTGAGGTTTATCCGCCGCAGTCGGTGCTCGACAAACTCTACATTTCCTCGACCCCGCCCCAGGCGATCATGCGGCTGATGACCCGGTCGTGGAGCAAAGTGAAGTCGAACAAATGAATCAGCACAATTCACAGCACGCCCGCTCCTGGTACGCCGCTTCTGCGCGGGCGACCACGCCCTACCCTGCGCTAAACGGGGATTTGATTGCCGATGTCTGCGTGATCGGCGGCGGCTTCACGGGCGTCAGTACCGCGATTGAACTGGCGCAGCGTGGTCTGTCGGTGGTGCTGCTCGAAGCGCGACAGATCGGCTGGGGCGCCAGCGGGCGCAATGGCGGGCAGCTGATTCGCGGCATCGGCCATGAAGTCGAGGGTTTCGCCCGTTACGTCGGCCAGGACGGCGTGCGCTATCTGCAGCGCGCCGGCATCGATTCGGTGGAGCTGGTGCGCCAGCGCATCACTGAAAACGCCATCGACTGTGATCTGCGCTGGGGCTTTTGCGAACTGGCCAACACCGCCGCGCAATTTGCCGCGCTCCAGCAAGAGCAGGACAGCCTTGCCGAACTCGACTATGCCCACGCAACGAGGCTGGTCGGGCCGGAGCAGATCCGTGCGCAAGTGGTCGACGCCGGTGTGTACGCCGGCGGATTGATCGACATGGGTTCGGGCCATTTGCATCCGCTTGATCTGGTTCAGGGCGAAGCGCGTCTCGCCGCGTCGCTGGGCGTGCGGATCTTCGAGCAGAGTCCGGTCCTGGAAATCCTCCATGGCCCGACCGTCGAGGTGCGCTGCGCCACCGGTTCAGTACGCGCCGGCAGCCTGGTGCTTGGCTGCAACGCGCATCTGGATGACCTCGAGCCGAAACTCAGCGGCAAAGTGCTGCCCGCCGGCAGTTACATCATCGCCACCGAGCCGCTGGACGAAAGCCGTGCCGCGCAGTTGATTCCACAGAACCTGGCGCTGTGCGATCAGAAAGTCGGGCTCGATTATTACCGTCTCTCGGCGGATCGACGTCTGCTGTTCGGCGGTGCTTGTCATTACTCCGGGCGCGATCCGGCGGATATCGCCGCCTACATGCGACCGAAAATGCTCAAGGTGTTCCCGCAACTGGCCGACGTGCGCATCGACTACCAATGGGGCGGGAAGATCGGTATTACCGCCAATCGTTTCCCCCAGGTTGGCCGGCTCAAACAGCACCCGAACGTGTTTTACGCGCAGGGCTATTCCGGCCATGGCCTCAACGTCACCCATTGGTGCGCGAAATTGCTGGGCGAAGCCATTCACGCCGGGCATAGCCAGGGCATGGACGTGTTCAGCAGCGTGCCGCACATGACCTTCCCCGGCGGCCCGGCGTTGCGTTCGCCGTTGTTGGCGCTGGGCATGTTCTGGTATCGCCTGCGCGAAATGCTCGGCTGAGCCCGCCACGACTCTGGCCCCTGTAGGAGCTGCCGAAGGCTGCGATCTTGGGACGCAGAGCGTCCCGGGCTGCATTCCCACGCAGAGCATGGGAACGATCAGGTCGCAACCTTCGGCAGCTCCTGGACTGCAATCGCGTCCCACGCCAGCTATACACATTTGCTCTATCGCCAAGCACTTCTATATTGATGAAGTGCTTTTGCGTTCCTGACGCTCAGTGCCCGATTAATTGAGGAGGACATGGATGAAGTCGTCAGCCAGCGACGAGCCGCGAGCACCCGGTCAGGCGCCGATCAAAACCCGCCGATTCGGTATCTCGCTGGTATGGATCGTGCCGATCGTGGCGGTGCTGGTGGGCATTTCGCTGGTGATTCACAACATCCTCCAGGAAGGCCCGACGATCACCGTCACCTTCAAGACCGGCGATGGCCTGACCGCCAACAAGACCGAAGTCAGGTACCGCAACGTAGTCATCGGCCATGTCTCCGATGTTGAACTGGCCAACGACCATAAACACGTCAACGCCACGATCAAACTCGCCAAGCAGGCCGAAGCCTTCACCCGCGAGGACTCGCAATTCTGGGTGGTACGTCCGCGCATCGGCGCCGGCGGGGTATCGGGCATCGACACATTGCTGTCGGGCGACTACATCGGTGCCGACATTGGCCAGGCCAATACCCGCTCAAAAAACTTCAAGGGTCTGGAGAACCCGCCGCCGATCACCTATGGCGAACCGGGCAAGCGCTTCACCCTGCACACCGCCGACCTCGGCTCGCTGGACATCGGCTCCCCCGTCTATTACCGCAAGATCCCGGTTGGCCAAGTGGTGTCCTATGCCTTGGACCAGGACGGCAAAGGGGTCAACATCGAAGTCTTCGTGCATTCTCCGAATGACGCCTACGTCACCGAAAACACCCGTTTCTGGAACGCCAGCGGCATCGACATCAATGTCGGTGCCAACGGCTTTGCGGTGAAAACCGAGTCGCTGTCGACCCTGCTGGTGGGCGGCATCGCTTTCCGCGCTCCGGATTACAGTCCCAACGATTCGCCAGCCAGTGAAGACAAGGGTTTCGAACTGTTCGCCGACCAAGCCACCGCCCTCGCCCCGCCCAACGGCAAGGCTCAATATCTGGCGCTGCGCTTCGATCAAGCCTTGCGCGGGCTCAAGGTTGACGCGCCGGTGGAGTTCCTCGGAGTTGAAATCGGCCGGGTGGTGGCAGTCAATCTCGACTTCGACGAGGTCAAGCGCACCTTCCCGGTGAATGTCGGCATCGTCATCTATCCGCAGCGCCTGGG
Source organism: Pseudomonas sp. 2957 (assembly GCF_031456345.1). Taxonomy (NCBI): domain Bacteria; kingdom Pseudomonadati; phylum Pseudomonadota; class Gammaproteobacteria; order Pseudomonadales; family Pseudomonadaceae; genus Pseudomonas; species Pseudomonas sp. 2957. The sequence continues at coordinate 115,933 of NZ_JAVDUL010000002.1, read as the reverse complement.
TCGCGCCCACGCGAAGATGCTCAAGGCTTACCATGGCGACGAAAACGACGAGGCCACCGGGGCGCGCCTGATCGGCACGTTCATCGAAAATGGCCTTCGCGCCCAGGCCCGCAACGGCAACCTGCTCACCGGTCAGTTGTATATCTCCCTGGATTTCTACCCCAAAGCGCCGAAAGTCGCTTTTGACCCTACGGCACGGCCGGTCACCATTCCGACCGTCCCCGGCAGCCTCGAGCAATTGCAGGAAAAACTCGAGGCGATGGTCAACAAGATCAACGCATTGCCGGTTGAACGCATCGCCAGCAACCTCGACGGCAATCTGGTCGAGCTGCGCAAGGGCCTGAAGCAGTTCAACGCCAGGACTCTGCCGGGTGTACAGAGCACCCTCGCCGACGTCAGCAAGACCTTGCAGTCCGCCAATTCGACCCTGGCCGAGGATTCACCGCAACGTGAGCAGTTGACCGAAACCCTCGACGAACTCGGGCGCATGTCGCGCTCGTTGCGAGAGCTGTCGGATTACCTCGGTCGCCACCCTGAGTCGCTGATTCGCGGACGCCCCGACAACGCCGCGCCGCTGGACCTCAAAGGACCGCCACGCAATTGAGCACAGGAGCTGCATCCATGGTTTTACCGTTGAAGATCTCCCTGCTCGCTGCGCTCGTGCTGCTGGCCGCGTGCCGTAGCGACCCGATCAGCTTCCATACGCTGACCCCGGCGCAACCGGGTGCCAGCCGCAACGGCGCCGACATCGCCATCGAAAGCATCAGTGTGCCGCCGCAGGTCGATCGCGCGCAGATCGTGATTCGCCAAGGCAACAGCGGCGTGGCCATCCTGGATACCGATTGGTGGAGCGCCACCCTTGCCGATGAGTTGCGCGGTGCGCTGGTCGATCAATTGAGCGGCGGCGTCGGCCAGCAGCGCGCTTCCGTGCGAATCGACGTGCAGCGCTTCGATTCGATTCCCGGTCAGTACGCCTTGATCGACGTGAAATGGCGAGTGCGCCCATTAGGTGCGGCGGACGCGGCCCTGCTGAGCTGTCGCTCGGTGTTGCAGACGCCTTCAGGGCCGAGCATCGACGAACTGGTAACCGCGCAACAGAACAACATCAAACGCCTCGCTGCGCACATCGCGCAGGGTGCCAGCGGCTCGCGCTGCCCGCCGCAGACCTGACACCGTTTACAAATCGAAGCGATCCACCGCCCGCCGCCGCTCGTTGTCATCGCGCACATCGTAGTTGGCAGTCGTCTGGATATTGCTGTGATGCGCCAGTTTCTGCGCGATCGACAGGTCGTGCTCTTCGATCACCCGGGTGATGAATGAACGACGGAAGTCATGGGGCATGATTTTCACCCCGACCTGCGTACCGCGCTGGCGGGCAATGTAGTAAATCGCGTGTTTGGTGATGCGCTCGCGGGTGATGTGGCTGCCCCGGCGAATACGGTTGAACAGAAACGCATCGTCGCTCTCACCTTCCTTGAGCTGTGAACGACGCAGTTCCAGCCAGGCATCGAGCTTGGCAAAGGCCCAGGCCGGCGCGTATTTGATCAACTGCTTGTTGCCCTTGCCGGTCACCGTCAGGCTGCGTTCGTGAAAGTCGACCTGGCTCAGATCCAGATCCACCGATTCCGACTTGCGCATGCCGGTGCCGTACAGCAGCGCAATCACCGCCGCATCACGCAGGCCCTGCGGGCGCGGGTCGGCAGCGCAGACTTCCATCAGTTCATGAATCAGCGTGCGCTTGAGGTTGCGCCCCTGGGACAGCCGCGTGCCGGCTATGCCTTTGACCGACCGCATCTTCAGCAGGTGATCCTGGCTGATCAGGCTCATGCGCCATGCTTCGTTCATCACCCCGCGTACGGCGTTCACGTACAGCGACGAGGTGTTCGGTGCATAACCATCGGCACGCAAAGCGGCGACCAGCGCCACCACGTCTTCCGGTTGCAGGCCGTGCCAGGGGATTTCTTCGATATCGACGTCCTCGAAACCGAGGCGGTCAGCGGCGTCTTGCAGCACATAACGCATGGTCAACTGGCTGGAAGGTGCCAGTCGCGCCAGGTAAACGGTCAGCGGATTGTTGTTGGACGGTGCAGGTTGGGTACTCGACAAATCACTCAAACGAAACGGCCTTGAAATAAAAAACGATTCAACAAAAACAATAAATGCATGAAATGAAACGCAAAAAACGGCATGACTCGATGACAAGGGTTACCGCGAAAGGCCCACAACCTGCCGTTCGAGGCGGTAAAAGTCAATCGGGCATTCCCCGAACGGTCTGTTTGCTGATTCTTCAGCAGTAGGCGAACTGAAACATCGCGCTCTTATGTTCAGTGCAGGGAACTGCGAGCAGGAGTGCGGCATGAAGATCACGGTGTTTGGCAGTGGTTATGTCGGTCTGGTGCAAGCGGCGGTGCTGGCCGAGGTCGGTCACGACGTCGTGTGCATGGATGTCGACGCGCAGAAGATCGAGCAATTGGGCCAGGGGCACGTCAGTATTTACGAGCCGGGGCTGGCCAGTCTGGTGCGTGAAGGCCTGGATTCGAAACGCCTGCAATTCACCACCGATGAGCGGTTTGCGGTGTTGCATGGGCGGGTGGCGTTCATCGCGGTGGGCACGCCGTCACGCGAGGATGGTTCGGCGGACCTGCGCTACGTCCTCTCGGTTGGCGACGCGATTGCCCGACATCGCGAGCAGCCATTGATCGTGGTGGAAAAGTCCACGGTGCCGGTGGGCACGGGCGACGCTTTGCGCAGCCACATCGAAAAGGCCCTGATCAAGATTGGCCGCCTGCTGCAGTTCGATATTGTCTCCAACCCGGAATTTCTCAAGGAAGGTTCAGCGGTTGCTGATTGCGGGCGACCGGATCGCATTGTCATTGGTTGCGAAGGTACTGAAGTGCGCGATGTGATGCGCGATCTGTACGCGCCGTTCAACCGCAACCATGACCGCATCCTGTTCATGGACCTGCGCAGCGCCGAGCTGACCAAATACGCCGCCAACTGCATGCTGGCGACCAAGATCAGTTTCATCAACCAGATCGCCGAACTCGCCGAGCACCTCGGCGCGGACATCGAATCAGTGCGCCAGGGCATCGGTGCCGATACGCGGATTGGCTATCACTTTATCTACCCGGGTTGCGGCTACGGCGGTTCGTGTTTTCCCAAAGACATGCGCGCGTTGATTCACAGTGCCGAACAAGCGCACTGTTCCAGCGACTTGCTGCAAGCGGTGGAGGCGATCAACCAGCGCCAGAAGCACAAGCTGTTCGAGCGCATCAACGCGTTCTACCGGGGCGATTTGCGCGGCAAGACCTTTGCCCTGTGGGGCCTGGCGTTCAAACCCAACACCGACGACATGCGCGACGCGCCGAGCCGGGTTCTGCTAGAAGATTTATGGGCTGCCGGGGCCAGCGTGCGCGCGTTTGATCCAGAAGCCATGGTGGAAACCCAGAATCTCTATCCAAACGAATCAAAACTGATGCTGATGGGCACGCCGGAATCGGTACTGGCCGGCGCCGATGCGTTGATCATCTGCACCGAATGGCAACAGTTCAAGGCCCCGGATTTCGAGCTGATCAAACAGCGCCTCAACAGCCCGGTGATCTTTGACGGCCGCAACCTGTACGACGCCGAGCGCCTGGCGCGCAATGGCTTTCAGTATTTCCCGATGGGGCGCGGTGAGTCTTGCAAGTTGCCGATCACCTTGCGGCAGTGGCCCGCGGCTTCGGATGTGGCTTGAACTGGCCCTGTGGGAGTCATTGCAAATTGTGAGCTACACAGACCCTGTGGGAGCGAGCCTGCTCGCGAATACGGTATGTCAGCGACATAGCAGGTGACTGATCCGCCGCCTTCGCGAGCAGGCTCGCTCCCACAGGGAAATCATGTGCTCCGAGAGACGCTGGTGTATCAGCTTGACCGGTGGCGGCTGCCCAGAGAGGATGGCGTTCGCCCTAGGCAATCCGAATAAGGACATTCCCCTCCCTTGGCCATCTATTCGCCTTTCATCCGCCGGCTGATGCTCAGCTCGCTGACCGTGGTCATCAGCCGCGCCCTGATCAGCCCGCTGCTGACGCTGTTCCTCAGCAACAAGCTTGGCCTCAATTCGCAGGATGTCGGCTTGCTGCTGGGTATCGCCGTGTTCAGCGCAACATTGCTGTCGCTGTACGGCGGTTACATCATCGACAAGCTGGACAAGCGCCAGTTGCTGATCCTGGCCATGCTCTCCAGCGGTATCGGCCTGATCCTGCTGACCTTCGCGCAGAATCTGTATGTGGTCACCCTGGTGCTGATCATCAGCGAAACCGCGTCGGCGCTGTTCTTGATCGGCAGCAAGGCGACCCTCAGTGAACAGCTGCCGGTGGGCCAGCGGGTCAAGGCGTTTTCCCTCAATTACACGCTGACCAATATCGGCTACGCCGTCGGCCCGATGATTGGCGCGGTGATTGCCGGGGTGCAGCCGTCCGCGCCGTTCATCGTTGCCGGTGCGATCGCCATTGGCAGTATTTTTCTGCTGCTCGGCGCGACCAGGGATGCCAGTCCGATAAGTTCCGGCAGTGCGCCGCAAAGTTTCCTCGACACGCTGATGATCCTGAAAAACGACCGTACCATGGTGCTGTTCACCCTCGGTTGCCTGCTCAGCACATTGGTGCACGGGCGCTTTACGCTGTACCTGTCGCAATACCTGCTGGTCACCCACACCCAGCAACAAACGCTCGACACCATGGCCGCCCTGCTCGCCTGCAACGCAATCACGGTGATCCTGCTGCAGTACCAGGTGGGTCGCTGGCTCAGTCGCGAACACCTGCGTCACTGGATTGCCGGCGGCACCGCGCTGTTCATCGTCGGGTTGATCGGTTTCAGTCTGGCGGACAGCCTGCTCGGCTGGTGCGTGGCGATGTTCATCTTCACCCTGGGCGAGATGATCATCTACCCCGCCGACTTCCTGTTCGTTGACACCCTCGCCCCGGAGGCACTGCGCGGCAGTTACTACGGCGCGCAGAACCTGTCAGCGCTTGGCGGGGCTGCCAGCCCGGTAATGTGCGGGTTTCTATTGATGCACACGCCTGCGCCGAGCATGTTCTACGCCCTGAGCGGTTTGGCGGCGCTGGGTGGATACCTATGCTTCGTCAGCGCTCGGCGCACCGCTTCAATGCAAAAATAGTGCACTAAAACTGCATTTATATGAATTTGTCAGCATCGATTTTGATCGGCAAACTACGCGCGTTCCTCCCCCAATGTTGGAACGCTTCTAGGGCTTTCCGGATTTGCCGGACAAGTCCTTTTTTTTGCCCCGGATTTTGTAAAGGATCAGTTCTACATGCTTGCTCGCTGGTTGCCCGCTGCCATCAACACCCGCCCCACTGAATGGAGCCGTGCCGCGATCGGCATGGGCCTGGGCACGCTGTTCAGTGTGTGGATGTGCGCGCAGGTGTTCGGCCATGACGTTGCGTTTCACCTGGTCGGCCCGCTCGGCGCTTCGGCGGTGCTGCTGTTCGCGGTGTCCTCGGGCGCCCTCGCCCAGCCATGGTCGATTCTCGGCGGCTACCTGTGTGCTGGCGTGGTCGCCTTGCTGGTCGCCCATGTGCTTGGCCGTACGCTGGGCAGCGCCTGCCTTGCTGCCGGCATGGCGGTGATTCTGATGTGCTGGCTGCGTTGCCTGCACCCACCGGCCGGCGCCTTGGCGTTGACGCTGGTGCTGGCCGACCCGGCAACCATCGCCATGGACTGGAAAGCCATGGAGCCGGTGATGCTCGGCGCGCTGTGCATGCTCATTAGTGCGCTGGCGTATAACAACCTGACCCGCATCCGCTATCCGAAACGCGCTGCTGACCCGGCTCCGCCAGTGGTCCCGATCGATAGCCAGGCGATCACCGCCGAAGACCTGAAACTGGCGCTGGCCGACATGGAAGCCTTCATCGACGTCACCCCCGAAGACCTCGAACGCCTGATTCACGCCAGCGAACTGCACGCCAAGCGGCGCAGCATTACCGAAACGTTCAGATGATCCCTTTGTAGGAGCTGACGAGTGCAACGAGGCTGCGATCTGTTGATTTCAAAAAACAAGATCAAAAGATCGCAGCCTCGTTGCACTCGTCAGCTCCTACAGACAGCGGCGCTAAGAGAAAAACGCAGATTCCCCCTGCACATATCCCCGTTGTACACGACAAATTTGCACTGTTACGATCCGCTAACGCCCGCGCGCGGGCTTTTCGAATAAAGACAATAAAAGCAGGGAGTTACTGATGACAGCTCAGGCTTCATCCCGGCGGACCCCGTCCATGGATGCCATGCAAAACGACGTGCTGGCCGAGGTGCGCAATCATATCGGCCACCTGACCCTCAACCGCCCTGCGGGCCTCAATGCAATCACCCTCGACATGGTGCGTCTGCTGCAACAGCAGCTCGATGCCTGGGCGTCTGACGCCGATGTGCACGCCGTGGTATTGCGCGGCGCTGGTGAAAAGGCCTTCTGCGCCGGTGGCGATATTCGTTCGCTGTACGACAGCTACAAGAGCGGCGACACGCTGCACGAAGATTTCTTCGTCGAGGAATACGCCCTCGACCTGACCATTCATCACTACCGCAAACCGGTGCTGGCCTTGATGGACGGTTTCGTCCTCGGCGGTGGCATGGGCCTGGTGCAAGGCGCCGATCTGCGTGTGGTCACCGAAAAGAGCCGTCTGGCGATGCCGGAAGTGGCCATCGGTTATTTCCCTGATGTCGGCGGCAGTTACTTCCTGCCGCGCATCCCCGGTGAGCTGGGGATTTATCTGGGCGTCAGCGGCGTGCAGATTCGCGCCGCCGATGCGCTGTACTGCGGCCTCGCCGACTGGTACCTGGACAGCAGCAAACTGGCGCTGCTCGACGACAAGCTCGACCAGATGGAGTGGCAGGACACGCCGCTGAAGGCGCTGCAGAACCTGCTGGCCAAGCACGCCGTGCAAACTCTGCCCAATGCACCCCTCCAAGTGTTGCGCCCGGCCATCGACCATTTCTTTGCCCTGCCCAACGTGCCGAGCATGATCGAGCAATTGCGCGCCGTCACTGTCGCCGACAGCCATGAATGGGCAGTCAGCACGGCGGATCTGCTGGAAACCCGCTCGCCGCTGGCCATGGCCGTGACCCTGGAAATGCTCCGTCGCGGCAGACATTTGAGTCTGGAGAATTGCTTTGCGCTGGAGCTGCATCTGGACCGCCAGTGGTTTGCCCGAGGCGACCTGATCGAAGGCGTGCGCGCCCTGCTGATCGACAAGGACAAGTCACCGCGCTGGAACCCGCCAACCGTCGCTGAGCTGGACGCTGCGCAGGTTGCGAGCTTCTTCCATGGTTTTGATGAGAGCGGGAGCTGAGTCATGCACGATCTCGAACTGACTGAAGAACAAGTGATGATCCGCGACATGGCCCGGGATTTTGCCCGTGGCGAAATCGCACCCCACGCCCAGGCCTGGGAAAAGGCTGGCTGGATCGACGACGCCCTGGTGACGAAGATGGGTGAGCTGGGCTTGCTCGGCATGGTTGTGCCGGAGGAATGGGGCGGCACCTACGTCGATTACGTTGCCTATGCGCTGGCGGTTGAGGAAATCTCTGCCGGCGATGGCGCGACCGGCGCGTTCATGAGCATTCACAACTCGGTGGGCTGCGGCCCGGTGCTCAACTACGGCAGCGACGAACAGAAACAGACCTGGCTGGCCGATCTGGCCAGTGGGCAGACCATCGGTTGCTTCTGTCTGACCGAACCCCAGGCCGGCTCCGAAGCACACAACCTGCGCACCCGCGCCGAACTGCGCGACGGCCAATGGGTGATCAACGGTGCCAAGCAATTTGTCAGCAATGGCAAGCGGGCGAAACTGGCGATCGTCTTCGCGGTAACCGATCCGGACTTGGGCAAGAAAGGCCTGTCAGCGTTTCTGGTGCCGACCGACACGCCGGGTTTCATCGTCGATCGCACCGAACACAAGATGGGCATCCGTGCTTCCGACACTTGCGCGGTGACGCTGAACAACTGCAGCATCCCCGAGGCCAATCTGCTCGGCGAGCGTGGCAAGGGCCTGGCGATTGCCCTGTCCAACCTTGAAGGCGGACGCATCGGCATCGCCGCGCAGGCATTGGGCATTGCCCGGGCAGCGTTTGAAGCGGCGCTGGCCTACTCGAAAGACCGGGTGCAATTCGACAAGCCGATCATCGAGCACCAGAGCATCGCCAATCTGCTGGCTGACATGCACATGCAGATCAACGCCGCACGGTTGCTGATCCTCCATGCAGCGCGGCTGAGGACGGCGGGCAAACCATGCTTGTCCGAGGCTTCGCAGGCCAAGCTGTTCGCTTCGGAAATGGCTGAGAAAGTGTGTTCGTCGGCGATCCAGATTCATGGCGGCTATGGCTATCTGGAGGATTACCCGGTCGAGAAGTACTACCGCGATGCGCGGATTACCCAGATCTATGAAGGGTCGAGCGAGATACAGCGGATGGTGATTGCGCGGGATTTGAAGAACTATCAGTTGTAATGGCGTTGGCCCTTCCCCTCACCCCAGCCCTCTCCCCAGGGAGAGGGAGCCGACCGAGTCGGTAACGGATTCAGCGGCAGCCTTTCAGGTCGGCGTAATTCGCCCATATCCCGCGGTCAGTCCCCTCTCCCCAGGGAGAGGGAGCCGACCGAGTCGGTTACGGATTCAGCGGCAACTTTTCAGGTCGGCGTAATTCGCCCATATCCCGCGGTCAGTCCCCTCTCCCCAGGGAGAGGGAGCCGACCGAGTCGGTTACGGATTCAGCGGCAACCTTTCAGGTCGGCGTAATTCGCCCATATCACGCGGTCAGTCCCCTCTCCCCAGGGAGAGGGAGCCGACCGGGTCGGTTACGGATTCAGCGGCAACATTTCAGATCGGCGTAATTCGCCCATATCACGCGGTCAGTCCCCTCTCCCTGGGGAGAGGGCTAGGGTGAGGGGCTTTTGAAGCTCACACACTATTTGCCTTGGAATTCAGCCTGACGCTTGGCAATAAACGCCGCCATCCCTTCCTTCTGATCCTGCGTCGCAAACGCTGCATGAAACACCCGGCGCTCGAAACGCACGCCCTCGCTCAGGTTGACCTCGAACGCGCGGTTGACGCTCTCCTTGATCATCATCGCAATCGGCAGTGATTTGCCGGCGATCACCGCCGCGACTTTCAGCGCTTCATCAAGCAGCTCATCGCTTGGCACGATCCGCGCGACGATGCCGCAGCGCTCGGCTTCCACCGCGTCGATCATGCGCCCGCTCAGGCACATTTCCATGGCCTTGGCTTTGCCCACCGCGCGGGTCAGGCGCTGGGTGCCGCCCATGCCCGGCAGCACGCCGAGGTTGATTTCCGGCTGGCCGAATCTGGCGTTGTCGCCAGCCAGAATGAAGTCGCACATCAGTGCCAGTTCACAGCCGCCGCCGAGGGCGAAACCATTGACCGCGGCGATGATCGGCTTGCGCCGGTTGGCCACGCGATCGCTGTCGCTGAACAGATCGTCCATGTAGATCTGCGGATAGGTCAGCTCAGCCATTTCCTTGATGTCGGCGCCAGCGGCGAAAGCTTTTTTCGAACCGGTGAGGACGATGCAGCCAATGTGCGCATCGGCTTCCAGCGTATCGAGGGCGTGGTTCACTTCGCTGACCAGTTGCGCGTTCAGCGCGTTCAATGCCTGTGGCCGGTTGAGGGTGATCAGGCCGACGCGGTCGCGGGTTTCCAGCAGAATCGTTTCGTAAGTCATGAATAAAATTCCTTGTCAGAGATTGCGCGAAATGACCATGCGCTGAATGTCGCTGGTGCCTTCGTAGATCTGGCAGACGCGCACGTCGCGGTAGATGCGTTCCAGCGGAAAGTCGTTGAGGTAACCGTAACCGCCAAGGGTTTGCAAGGCCATGGAGCAGACCTTCTCAGCCATTTCCGAGGCGAACAGCTTGGCCATCGACGCCTCGACCAGCGCCGGTTGGCCGCTGTCACGCAAGGCTGCGGCGTAATGCACCATTTGCCGGGCGACGGCAATTTGCGTGGCCATGTCCGCCAGGCGGAACGCCACGGCCTGATGCTCGATGATCGGCTTGCCGAAGGTGTCACGCTCGCGGGCGTAATCACGAGCGGCTTCGAACGCGGCGCGGGCCATGCCGACGGCTTGCGAGGCGATACCGACGCGGCCGCCTTCAAGGTTGGCCAAGGCAATCTTGTAGCCCTCGCCCTCCTCGCCCAGCCGATTGGCCACCGGCACTTTCACATCTTCAAAAAGAATCTGGCAGGTGTCGGACGCGTGCTGGCCGAGTTTGTCTTCGACCCGCGCGACTTTGTAGCCTGGCGAGTCGGTCGGCACGATAAACGCGCTGATCCCGCGTTTGCCGGCGCTCGGGTCGGTCACGGCAAACACGATCACGATGCCGGCGTTCTGCCCGGAGGTGATGAACTGTTTGCAGCCGTTGAGCACGTAGTGATCGCCTTCCAGCCGCGCGCGGGTTTTCAGGCTGCTGGCATCGGAACCGGCCTGCGGTTCGGTCAGCGCGAAGGCGCCGAGCATGGCGCCGCTGGCCAGCGGTTTGAGGAAGCGCTCGCGCTGATCGTCATTGCCGAACTTGAGAATCGGCACGCAGCCGACCGAGTTGTGCACGCTCATGATCGTCGAGCAGGCACCGTCGCCGGCGGCGATTTCTTCCAAAGCCATGGCGTACGCGAGGTAGCCGGTGTCACAGCCGCCCCACTGCTCCGGCACGAGCATGCCGAAGAAGCCCAGCTCAGCCATCTCGGCGATGGCTTCCCTGGGGAAACGGTGCTCGCGATCCCACTCGGCGGCGAACGGCTTGAGCCGCTCCTCGGCAAACTGCCGGGCCATGTCGCGGATCTGGGTCTGGTCTTCGTTGGGGATCATGGTGAGTCCTTGAAATCTGAGTACGACATTGAACCCTGTGGGAGCGAGCCTGCTCGCGAAAGCGGTGTATCAGTCACGCATGTGCCGGCTGAAACGACGTCTTCGCGAGCAGGCTCGCTCCCACAGTTGATCGGCGATGCCTTCAGTAAACGCATTCCACAGCCATGGCCGTGGCTTCGCCGCCGCCAATGCAGATCGCTGCAATGCCGCGCTTGAGTTGTTTCTGCCGCAGTGCCGCGAGCAACGTCACCAGAATCCTCGCTCCCGAGGCGCCGATCGGATGGCCCAGCGCGCAGGCGCCGCCATGCACATTGAGCTTGTCGTGGGGAATCTCCAGGTGCGTCATCGCCGCCATGCCGACCACGGCAAACGCCTCGTTCACTTCAAACAGATCCACCTGATCCAGCGCCCAACCGGTCTTGTTCACCAGTTTCTTGATCGCGCCAATCGGCGCGGTGGGAAACAGGCCCGGTGTATCAGCGAACGCAGCATGCCCATGGATCACCGCCAGCGGCTTGAGGCCCAGTTGCTGCGCGTGGGACTGGCGCATCAGCACCAGCGCTGCCGCGCCGTCGGAAATCGAGCTGGAGTTGGCTGCGGTGACCGTGCCGCCCTCGCGGAACGCCGATTTCAGCGAGGCGACTTTGTCGAGTTTGGCTTTTGGCGGCTGTTCATCATTGCTGATCACCACCTGCTCTTTGCCGACAGTCACAGTCAGCGGGACGATTTCGTCCTTGAAGCTGCCGTCCTGGATCGCCTGTTGTGCGCGGGTGGTCGAGGTAATGGCGAAAGCGTCCTGCGCCTCGCGGCTGAAGCCGTTGGCCTCGGCGCAATCCTCAGCGAAGGTGCCCATCAGGCGGCCCTTGTCGTAGGCGTCTTCGAGGCCGTCGAGGAACATCGAATCGAGCACGCGGCCATGGCCCATGCGATAGCCGGCGCGGGCACGATCGAGCAGGTACGGCGAGTTGGACATGCTTTCCATACCGCCGGCGATCACCACGTCGGCACTGCCGGCAAGCAGCATGTCGTGAGCCATGATGGTGGTCTGCATGCCCGAGCCGCACATCTTGTTCACCGTGGTGCAGCGCGTCGATTTATCCAGCCCGGCGCCCAGCGCAGCCTGACGTGCCGGCGCCTGACCGAGGCCGGCGGGCAGTACGCACCCAAACAGCAGTTCATCAACCGCGTCGCTGGCGACACCGGCGCGTTCGACCGCAGCCTTGATCGCCGCCGCGCCGAGTTGCGGTGCGGTGAGGCTTTTCAACTCGCCCTGAAAACCGCCCATCGGTGTGCGGACAGCGCTGACGATAACAATCGGATCATTGGACATAGTCATGACTAATCCTCCTTACTTGGCGGCCATGCGCAAGGCGCCGTCGAGACGGATCACCTCGCCGTTGAGCATGCTGTTTTCGATGATGTGGCGCACGAGCGCGGCGTATTCGGCAGGCTTGCCCAGACGCGGCGGGAATGGCACGCCGGCGGCCAGCGAGTCGCGCACTTCCGGGGTCATGCCGGCCATCATCGGCGTTTCGAAAATGCCCGGTGCGATGGTCATCACGCGGATGCCGAAGCGCGCCAGCTCGCGGGCGGCCGGCAGGGTCAGGCTGGCGATCGCGCCTTTCGAAGCCGAGTACGCAGCCTGGCCAATCTGGCCGTCGAACGCTGCGACCGAGGCGGTGTTGATGATCACTCCACGCTCGCCGTCAGCATTGGCTTCGCTCTCGGCGATCGCCGCCGCAGCCAGGCGCAGCATGTTGAAACTGCCGATCAGGTTGACGTTGATCACTTGAGCAAAACTGCTCAGGGCGTGCGGGCCGTTCTTGCCGAGAATTTTCTCGCCGCGAACGATGCCGGCGCAGTTGATCAGGCCGTTGAGGCTGCCAAATGCGGCAACGGTCGCCTGCACAGCGGCTTCGGCGGCGGCTTCATTGCTGATGTCGGCAACCACGCTTTGCGCACCCAGGCGCTGAGCCTGAGCGGCGACGGCTTCAGCGTTCATGTCGACCAGCATGACTTTGGCGCCGGCACTGACCAGCAATTCAGCGCTGGCGGCACCGAGGCCTGACGCGCCGCCGGTGACGATAAAAACCTTGTTCTCGATCTGCATGACGGTGTTCCCTTGGATTCAAGCTGAAACTCTGTGCGCCGCGGCCTCTTGAGCCTTGGCGATTTCCTGGTTGCGCAAGATAAAGCGCTGCAATTTGCCACTCGGGGTTTTGGGCAACTCGCTGACAAATTCGATTTCACGCGGGTACGAATGCGCGGCCAGACGCTTGCGTACGTGTTGGCGCAGTTCTTCCGCCAACTCCGGCGCGGCGCGGTACTGCGCGCTCAGCACGACAAAGGCTTTGACCAGTTCGGTGCGTTCCGGGTCGGGTTTGCCGACGACCGCCGCCTCGACCACGGCTGGGTGTTCGATCAGGGCACTTTCCACGTCGAACGGGCCGACGCGGTAGCCCGAAGTGGTGATCACATCATCACTGCGGCCGACGAAGCTGATGCTGCCGTCCGGGTTCCACTCCACGGTGTCGCCGCTTAGATAGTAGTTGCCGACGAAGGCCTTGGTCGGCGCGCCTTCGTAGCCGCCGAACCAGCACATCGGCGACTGCGGGCGGTCGATGGCAAGAATGCCCGGCTGACCGACGCCGAGTTCGTTGCACTGCTCATCGAGCACGACAATGCGATGGCCCGGCGAAGCGAAACCAGCGGCGCCGACATGCACCGGGTGCTCGAGGCCGTGGTGGTTGCACAGCACCATGCCCAGTTCGGTCTGGCCGTAATGGTCGTGGATGACCACGTCGAGGTTGTCGGCGAACCAGCGGATCACTTCCGGGTTCAGCGGCTCGCCGGCGCTGCTGACGATGCGCAGTTTGCCCTTGATCGATCTGGCGAACTCCTCGCCACCGGCAATCAGCAAACGATAGGCAGTGGGCGAGCCGGTGAGATTGGTAATGCCGTATTTGTTGATCACCCGACAGGTGCTTTCGAGGGTGAACGGGCCATCGTAGAAGGTAATCGGGTGCCCCAGCGCCAACGGCCCGGTGACGCCGAAATAGATGCCATAGGCCCAGCCCGGATCGGCGACGTTCCAGAACGCGTCTTCGGGGCGCAGGTCCACCGCATCGCGGGTGTAGCTCTGGAAAGCGACGATGGCTTTGAGCGGCACCGCCAAGGCTTTCGCAGGGCCAGTGGTGCCCGAGGTGAACATCAGCAGGAACGGGTCTTCGCCGGTCAGCAATACCGGCTCGCAGACATTGGAATAGTTGGCCAGCTCAGCCCAGAAACTGAAATCACCGCGAACAATGCCCTGACCTTTGGCGCCGGCCACGGTGACGATGGTCGGGCATGCGCTGACTTCATTGAGCTTGGGCCGGTTGACCGCGTCGGTGACCACGATTTTAGCCCCCGAGCTGTTCAGGCGGTGCTCTAGCGCTTTCGGCCCGAATGCGGTGAATAGCGGCTGATACACCGCGCCGATGCGCCAGGTGGCGAGCACGGTGATGAGCAATTCGACGTTGCGTGGCAGCAGGCCAGCGACTTTATCGCCCTTCTGCACGCCCTGGGCGAGGAGGAAATTGGCGAAACGCGCGGCTTTGTCTTGCAGATCAGTGAAGGTGTAAGTCGCACTAGAGCCGTCGCGACCTTCCCAGAACAACGCAATACGCCCGGGCAAGGCATGGCGGTCGCAACATTCGACGCAGGCGTTGAGCGCGGCGAGCGTGCCGCTGAGCGATGCATCGACGGTGTGCTGATAATCGAACTGTTCGGTGGCAGACAAGTAATCACGCATTGCCAGAATCCCTCGGTGTTTTTATTAGGCTGGGAACCGTAAACAACACAGGGATAGTCGCGCCGCGCGGGGCTTGGGGCAATGGTCAAAGCTATCAACGTGGTTGACTGGTTTGGCCAAGAGGTTGCGGCCGCATGCCCTGTAGGAGCTGACGAGTGCAACGAGGCTGCGATCTTTTGATCTTGATTTTTACCATCAAGTACAAGATCAAAAGATCGCAGCCTTCGGCAGCTCCTACAGGGGACCGCATTTCAAAAATGTGGGAGCGAGCCTGCTCGCGAAGGCGTCGGGTCAGACCACCTCATTGAGGATCAGCGTCCGGTAATGCCCCGGGTTCGACCCCGACCACTTGCGAAACGCTTTGTAGAACGAACTGGCATCAGCAAAGCCCAGCCGTGTTGCGATCTCGACAAAACTGATCGAAGGCTCCGCCAGCCAGGTAATCGCCAGCTCTTTGCGCACGCTGTCTTTCAGCCCCTGATAAGTCTGCCCTTCCTCGGCCAGACGCCGGCGTAATGTCGACGCGGACATACAAAATTGCTGGGCCAGCGCCTCGGTTTCCGGCCATTGCTCGGCGGGGAGCTGCCGCAGATCCTGCTTGATCCGGCTGGCGAGGCTGTCGGGGTCGCGGTACTTGACCAGAATGTTGGCCGGCGCCTGGGCGAGAAAGCGCTTGAGTTCTTCAGCACTGCGTTTGATCGGCAGATCGAGGCAATCGGCGGAAAAGATCATCCGCGTACGTGGGCGTTCAAACCGCAGGTTCTCCGAGAACATCACGCGATAGTCGTCAGTGAAATCCGGTTCGGCGCAGCGCAGTTCAATCGCCAGAATCGGAATCCGCCGCCCGGCCAGCCAGCACGCGACGCCGTGCACGATCATCCAGTAAGTGAAATAGGTGAAGGCGCGTCGCGGTTCGGCGTCGTCTTCGAGCAGGACGATTTCCGCAAGGCTCTGCTGATGCGCCAGTTGCGCCGGCAGTTTTTCCAGCATCAGCGAAAGGAACGTCAGACCGGTATCCAGCGCCGCCGCCAGCGTCGGTTGCGCCATGGCGCTGCGACACAAAAACGCCAGGCTGCCGGATTTGAGCGGGCGCGGGTCCATGCCGAAGAACTCGTCATCACCGCGTCGCGCCAGCAGGCGCCAGAGCCTGGCGTATTGCGAGGCCGGCACCCTGCCCTCATCGGCCGCTAACAAAGCCGGATCGATGCCGACTTTGGTCAACGCCTCATCCGTCGCCGCGCCCGGGGCGCAACTTTGCAGCAGCGCTTCGCGCACCAGTTGAATGGCAATGGTGTCTTTTTCCGCCATGGAGCGAGATGAGCCTTATTGTTTTTTGGGTGGTGGGCATCTTAACCCAGCTGCTGATTTCACCGCAGGGCCAATGTGGGAGCGAGCCTGCTCGCGAACGCGGTGTGTCAGATAAACAAATGTCACAGGCATACCGCATTCGCGAGCAGGCTCGCTCACACAGGAATCACAGTTGTTCAGCTAACGTTCAGCTAAATGTCAATGAATGCCATTTGGGAATGAGTGTCATTATGTTACAACTTAGCCTCCTATCTAAATCGCTGTGGCTCGCCAATGCTCGTTCCCTTTTTGATCATGTTGCGCGAAGGCATCGAGGCCGCGCTTATCGTCGGCATCATTGCCAGTTATTTGCAGCAGACCGGCCGTGGCCAATGGATGCCAGCGGTATGGATCGGCGTCTTCCTCGCCGCCGCCCTTGCCCTGCTGGTCGGCGGTGGTCTGGAACTGATCAGTGCTGAATTCCCACAGAAGCAGCAGGAGCTGTTCGAAGGCGTCGTCGGTCTGGTCGCCGTGGGCATTCTCAGTTCGATGGTGTTCTGGATGCGCAAGGTCGCGCGGTCGATCAAGCACTCGCTGCAAGCCTCGCTGGATCAAGCGCTGACGCAATCCAGGCATCAGGTGATTGCATTGATCGCCATGGTTTTCTTCGCCGTCGCTCGCGAAGGCCTGGAGACGGTGTTCTTCCTGCTCGCCGTGTTCCAGCAAAGCGAAGGCCCAGGCGCGCCGATCGGCGCCCTGCTCGGCCTGATCCTGGCGGTAATTGTCGGTTTCCTGATCTACAGCGGCAGCATGCGTCTCAATCTTTCGGCGTTCTTCAAGTGGACCGGATTGTTCATCCTCGTGGTCGCTGCCGGGATCCTCGCCAACTCGGTGCAGGCGCTGCATGAAGCCGGGCTGTGGAATCATCTGCAAATGGTGCTGTTCGACTTCAGCGCGACGCTGCCGATGGACGGCCCGCTGGGCTCGGTGCTGGCCGGCATGTTCGGTTACCAGGATGCGCCGACCGTCAGCACTCTTGGCGCGTACCTGATTTATCTGCTGCTGGCGCTGGTGATGTTCTTCATGCCCGCGCCGCGCCAGGCGCCGTCAACCACTTCCGTTTCCAGCCAATAAGGCCCTTCATGTCTACTACCCAAACCCCTCCGGCCCTGCGTTGGGCGCTGGCCGGCTCGGTGCTGCTGATGGTCGCCGCCGGCGGGCTGTTCTGGTACGCCTCGAACATGGCCGCCGCCAAGCGTCAGCACAACCACGATGAAATCGTCGTAAACATCCATCCGCACAGTTGCGAGCCAGATGCCCTGACGGTGCCCGCCGGCCGCGCCAGTTTTCGCATCGTCAACCGCTCCGAGCGTGCGGTCGAGTGGGAAATTCTCGACGGCGTGCTGGTGGTCGAAGAGCGGGAAAACATCGCGCCGGGCCTGAGCCAGGTGATCAACGCCAACCTGCAACCGGGCGACTATGCGATCACTTGCGGCTTGCTCAGCAACGCGCGCGGCACTTTGCACGTCACACCGACGGCCGCTTCCGATGCCGCCGCCAAGGCCAAACCATCGATGGTGGCTTTCGTCGGGCCGCTGTCGGAATTTCGCGTATATCTGGCCGTTCAGGGCAGCGCGTTGATCAAAGCGACGACGGCGCTGAATCAGGCGATCACCAGTGGTGATCTGGCGCAGGCGCAAGCGTTGTACCTGCCGGCGCGTGCTGCCTATCAGCGTCTGGCGCCGGCGGCGCAGCGCCTGGCCGAGCTGGACAATCAGATCAATGCCCGCGCCGATTATTTCGAAAAGCGCGAACAGGATCCCGCCTTTGTCGGTTTCCATCGCCTCGAATACGCGCTGTTCCAGCAGCGCAATCTCGATGATGTCACGCCGATTGCCCAGCGCTTGCTCGCAGATGTCACCACCCTCAAGCAACAGTTGCTCGCGCAGTCACTGCCGCCGGAGCAACTGGTGGGCATCGTCGTGCGCAACCTCAACAGCCTCGCCGAGGTGCGCGCCGGCAGCGGCGAGGAAGAACGCTACAGCCACAGCGATCTCAACGGTTTCGCCGCCAACGCGCAGACCGCGCGCAAGGTCGTCGACCTGTTGCGCCCGATGCTGAGCAAATCCGCCGCTGACGTGTTGGCGAATGTCGACCAGGCCATGAGTGACTTCGACAACCAGCTCAACGCGTTCAAATCCGCCGATGGCTACGTCAGTTACGACGCCGTGACCGCCGCGCAACGCCAGCAGATCGCCGCCAAAGCCAAGGCTTTGGCCGCGGCAATGGATGGCATCGACCCCGCCCTCGGCCTTTCCGGCCTGTAAGCAGAAGACCACGACAGATGAACGATTCAGAACCTCTCAACCTGCAACGACGTCGCGTGCTGATGGGCATGGGCGCCGCCGGTGTCGCCCTTGCCGGCTCGGCGCTGAGCTGCCCGGCCATGGCCGCGCAGCCTGCGCAAGTCACCGAAGCGCCGAGCAGCGACAAGACCGAAGACCGCCACGATTTCCACGGTCTGCACCAGACCGGCATCGTCACCCCACGCCCGGCCTCCGGGATGCTGGTGGCGTTCGATGTGCTGGCCAGCGATCGCGAAGACCTCGAGCGGCTGTTCCGCACCCTCAACGAACGCATCGCGTTTTTGATGAAGGGCGGCCCGGTCGCGCAGATCGACCCGAAACTGCCACCGCTGGACTCCGGCATCCTCGGCCCGGTGGTCACCCCGGACAACCTGACCATCACCGTTTCTGTCGGCGATTCGCTGTTCGACGAGCGCTTCGGTCTGGCGGCGGCAAAGCCCAAGCGTCTGCAACGCATGGTCGGTTTTCCCAACGATGCGCTGGACGCCGATTGCTGCCATGGCGACCTCAGTCTGCAGTTCTGCGCCAACACTGCCGACACCAACATTCACGCCCTGCGCGACATCGTCAAGAACCTGCCCGACCTGCTGCTGGTGCGCTGGAAACAGGAAGGCAGCGTACCGCCGCAAGCACCGGCCAAACCCGGTGTGCCGGCGCAGTCGGCGCGCAACTTTCTCGGTTTTCGCGACGGTTCGGCCAACCCCGATTCCAACGACGCCAAGGCCATGGAGCGGATTGTCTGGGTACAGCCGGACAGTGACGAACCGGCCTGGGCTGCCCACGGCAGTTATCAAGCGGTGCGCATCATCCGCAACTTCGTCGAGCGCTGGGATCGCACGCCGTTGCAGGAGCAGGAAAGCATTCTCGGCCGGGTCAAGAGCAGCGGCGCGCCCATCGGTGGCCACACTGAAAGCGAAGTGCCGGATTACAGCAAGGATCCGGCCGGCAAGCTGACCAGGCTCGATGCGCACATTCGTCTGGCCAACCCGCGCACCGCCGCGACCCAGGCCAATCTGATCCTGCGCCGGCCGTTCAACTACTCCAACGGCGTCAACAAGAACGGCCAGCTCGACATGGGTCTGCTGTTCATCTGCTATCAGGCCGATCTGGAAAAAGGCTTTATCACCGTGCAGACCCGCCTCAACGGCGAACCGCTTGAGGAATACCTCAAACCGGTCGGCGGCGGTTACTTCTTCACCCTGCCCGGCGCTACCGGCGATGACGATTTCATCGGTCGCTCGTTACTCGCTGCCACCTCCCAAAACAAAACCGCATGACACCCAACCGACACTGGAGCCGCCCCATGAAAAAGACGCCACTCGCGTTATTGCTGACCCTTGGTTTGCTCAACACCCCGCTAGCGGCGTTCGCCGCGACTGCGCCGCTGGATCTGGTGGGGCCGGTGTCGGACTACAAGATCTACGTGACCGAAAAGCTCGATGAACTGGCCAGCCACACCCAGCAGTTCACCGACGCGGTGAAGAAAGGCGATCTGGCCACCGCGCAGAAGCTCTACGCGCCGACGCGGGTTTATTACGAGTCGATCGAGCCGATTGCCGAGCTGTTCAGCGATCTCGATGCGTCCATCGACTCGCGCGTTGACGATCACGAAAAAGGCGTTAAGGCCGAGGACTTCACTGGCTTTCACCGGATCGAATATTCGTTGTTCGCGGAGAAGTCCACTAAGGGCCTGGATGCATTGGCCGACGGTTTGAACAAAGACGTGCAGGTCCTGCAAACCCGTGTGGCCGGTCTGACCTTCCCGCCAGAGAAGGTCGTCGGCGGCGCTGCTGCGCTGTTGGAAGAAGTCGCGGCGACGAAGATTTCCGGCGAGGAAGATCGCTACAGCCACACCGACCTGTACGACTTCCAAGGCAATATCGACGGGGCGAAGAAGATCGTTGATCTGTTCCGCCCGCAGATCGAACAGCAGGACAAGGCGTTTGTTGCCAAGGTCGACAAGAACTTCGCTACGGTCGACAAGATCCTCGCCAAGTACAAAACGGCGGATGGCGGGTTTGAGACCTATGACAAAGTGAAGGACAACGACCGCAAAGCGCTGATCGGGCCGGTGAATACGCTGGCGGAGGATCTTTCGATGATGCGCGGGAAGTTGGGTCTGAATTAAATCTTCAGCGCCTCATCGCGGGCAAGCCCGCTCCCACAATTGGAATGCATTTCCCTGTGGGAGCGAGCCTGCTCGCGAAAGCAATTCCGGACGCGCTAGAGAATCCTGTAGAGCAACCGCTCAATCCTCACCCGACTCACCCGCTTGAGAAACTTCGCCACCCCTGCCGGGTAATCTGGCAGTGTCTCCAGGGTCTGGAAGCTGTCGATCCGCGTGGTATGGCGGAAGATGTTTTCCAGCTCTTTCGCCCGTGGCTCCAGCCATTCACCTTTCGGGTCTTCGATCAGCAGCGCGTTTTCCAGGTCGAGGCGAAACGCGCGCGGATTGAGGTTGTTGCCAGTCAGCAAGGTGTAGCGCTGATCGATCCACATGCCCTTGAGGTGATAGGTGTTGTCACCGTCGCGCCACAAGTGCAGGTTCAACTGGCCGCTGTCGATGCTGTGCTGATGGCGTTTGGCGAAGCGGCGCAGGCTGATTTCGTATAGATACGGCAGCGCGGCGATCACCTTGAACGGCTCGCTCGGCGAAATGTAGAAATCGTTGGCGGTCTTGTCGCCAACCACGATGTCGATCTTCACGCCACGGGCCAGCGCGCGGTTGATCTCACGGATCACGCCCAGTGGCAGGTTGAAGTATGGCGTGCAGATGGTCAGCTGCTTTTGTGCGCTGGCGATCAGTTCGAGAATCGCCCGGTTCAGCGGGTTGTTCTTGCCGACGCCGAGCAGTGGCGTGACCGACAGCCCATCTCTGCTGGTGCTGCCGGCGCCGGTGTCGTAGGTCGCATACTTGAGGCGACTGCGCAGGTCGCCGATGTCGTTGCGCAGGCTGCGCGTGCTCGGCAGGTTCGGCAGGTCGAGGCGATGCACGGCTTTCGATTCGATCAGTCCGTGCTTGACCAGATGATGCATCGAATCCGCGAGCTCGCGACTGTGCAGCACGTGGTAGCGGTCGAAGCGGTACTTGTCGAGTTTGTGCAGGTAGACGTTGTTCAGACTCGCGCCGCTGTAGACCACCTTGTCGTCGATCACGAAGCCTTTGAGGTGCAGCACGCCGAACAACTCGCGGGTCTGCACCGGCACGCCGTAGATCGGCACTTCGCTCTGGTGCGTGCGGGTCATGTCCTGATACCAGGCGGCGTTGCCCGGCTGCTTGCCCGCGCCGATCAGACCGCGCTGGGCACGCAACCAGTCGACCACCACGGCGATTTCCAGCTCGGGACGCTTGAGCTTGGCTGCGTGCAGGGCATCGAGGATTTCCTGACCGGCTTCGTCCTGCTGCAGATACAGCGCGACGATGTAGATGCGCTGCGTCGCTGCGGCGATTTGCTCGAGCAGGCAGCGTCGGAATTCGGCAGCACTGGACAGAATGCTCACCGCCTCGGCGGTCAGCGCGAAGCTGCGCAGTTTGGGCAGCAGAGAACGTTTGAAAAGCAACGGCATAAGGCTCGCAAGGTTCGATTCCGAAGAGTTTGAGAGCTTACACCATCGTCTGCGCCGGGTCTTGTCAGTGTCCGTAATGGCCCCTTCGCGAGCAGGCTCGCTCCCACCGTTGAAATGCATTCCCCTGTGGGAGCGAGCCTGCTCGCGAAAGCGTTTTCACACACGCTGAAGAAATTCGCTTGACCAAGGAGAACAGTCGTTCTACTGTTCGCCACATGAACGAATCAATCAGCAATGACACACGCGACATCATTCTGGATGTCACCGAAAAGTTGATCTACAAAAGTGGCATCGCTGCCACCAGCATGGATCTTCTGGTGAAGACCGCCGGCGTCTCCAGAAAAAGCATCTACCGTTACTTTGCCGACAAGGACGCACTCGTTGTCGCGGCCCTTCAGCGACGCGATGTTCGCTGGATGCACTGGTTCACAAGTGCTGTCGACCAGGCCAAGACTCCGGCCGATCGTCTGCTCAACCTGTTTACCGTGCTCAAGGGCTGGTTCGACTCGGAAGGCTTTCGCGGCTGCGCCTTCATCAACACCAGCGGCGAAACCGGTGATCCACAGGATCCAGTGCGGCTGGTGGCCAAAGAACACAAACAGAAGCTGCTCGACTACGTGTGCGAGCTATGTACCGAATATGGTGCCGAGGATCCGCAACTATTGGCCAGACAGTTGCTGATCCTGATTGAAGGCGCCATTACCATAGCGCTTGTGATGGGTGATCACAGTGCCGCCGATAATGCGCAATGCATGGCGCGAAAGTTATTGGGCCTGTAACTCTTAGCAAGCCGGACTTGTTGTTCAAACATTAAATGAATCAGGAGATTGAACATGTCGACTGCAGCCCAGGTACGTCCGCCATTGCCCCCGTTCAACCATGCGTCAGCCATCGAGAAGGTGCGTCTGGCCGAGGATGGCTGGAACAGCCGCGATCCGGAAAAGGTTTCGCTCGCCTATACCCTCGACACCAAATGGCGCAATCGCGCCGAGTTTGCCAACAACCGCGAAGAGGCCAAGGCGTTTCTGACGCGCAAATGGGCGAAGGAACTGGATTATCGCTTGATCAAAGAACTCTGGGCCTACTCCGATACGCGTATCGCGGTGCGTTATGCCTATGAATGGCACGACGATTCGGGCAACTGGTTCCGCTCGTACGGCAACGAGAACTGGGAGTTCGATGACAACGGCCTGATGTTCCAGCGCTATGCCTGCATCAACGACATGCCGATCAAGGAAAGCGAGCGCAAATTCCACTGGCCGCTGGGCCGCCGGCCGGATGATCATCCGGGGCTGAGTGAACTCGGTCTCTAAAGCCAACCCACCCCTGTGTAGGAGCTGCCGAAGGCTGCGATCTTTTGATCTTGATTTGATCGTTCCCACGCGCAGCAGCCGGGGCGCTCCGCGCCCGAGAAGATCGCAGCCTTCGGCAGCTCCTACACAGGAATGTATTCCAGACTGTAATTGACGACGGCATGCTCTGGCTCGCCGCAACAGTTCGATACAGGTAACATAACCGCCCTCCCCGCAGCCCACGTTCTGCGCCTTGCCGAATAAGCCGACTCCATGCCTTTCGAACTCAGCGTTGACCTCACCACCCTGGCCATTCTGGCTGCTGTTGCTTTCCTTGCCGGTTTCATCGATGCCATCGCTGGCGGTGGCGGTCTGTTGACCACGCCGGCGCTGCTGACGGCGGGCCTGCCGCCGCATCTGGTGCTGGGCACCAACAAGCTGAGCTCGACCTTCGGTTCGGCGACCGCCAGCTTCACCTTCTACAAACGCAAACTGTTTCATCCACGCCAGTGGACCCACGCGATTGTCGGCACCCTGGTCGGCGCGCTCACTGGCGCGGTGGTTGCGCATTACCTGCCGGCCGAGTGGCTGAACAAGATGCTGCCGGTGATCGTTTTCGCCTGTGGCCTGTATTTGCTGTTTGGCGGCACGCCGAAAGCGCCGCTGGACAGCGACGCGCCGATCAAAAAAAAATGGCAATCGACCCAAGGCTTCAGCCTCGGCTTCTACGATGGCGTGGCCGGCCCCGGCACGGGCGCATTCTGGACCGTGAGCAGTCTGCTGCTGTACCCGATCGACCTGGTCAAGGCCAGCGGCGTAGCGCGCAGCATGAACTTTGTCAGCAACATCGCAGCGCTGTCGGTGTTCATCTTCTCCGGTCAGGTCGACTGGATCATTGGCCTGTGCATGGGCCTGTCGGTGATGGTCGGGGCCTTCTTCGGCGCGCGCACCGCAATCAGCGGCGGGGCCAAATTCATTCGTCCAGTGTTCATCACCGTCGTGCTCGGCTTGACCGTGCGTCTAGCCTGGCAACACTGGTTCAGCGTGGCCTAAGCGCCGCGCGACGTAGACGTCGATCAGGTAACGGGCAATCGAACGCGACGCCGGCAACGGCGGCAAGTCATGCACGTTGAACCACTGGGCGTCCTCGATCTCGTCTTCCTGACAGACAATTTCGCCACCGGCATATTCGGCATGGAAGCCGAGCATCATCGAATGCGGGAACGGCCAGCACTGGCTGCCGATGTACTGGATGTTCTTCACTTCGATCTGCACTTCTTCACGCACTTCGCGAATCAGGCAATCCTCGGCCGATTCCCCCGGCTCGGCGAAGCCGGCCAGCGTGCTGTAAACCCCGGTGACGAAACGCGGCGAGCGCGCCAGAAGGATTTCGTCGCCACGGGTGATCAGCACGATCATGCTTGGTGAAATGCGCGGATAACTGCGCAGATCGCACGGCTGGCAATACATCGCTCGTTCGCGCGGGACTTGCGTCATTGGCTGGCCGCAGTTGCCGCAGAAGCGATGCTCTCGTGCCCAAGTGCCGATCTGAGCGGCATAACCGAGCACTTTGTACAGCGTGTGATCGCCTTCGAGCATGAACGCTCGCAGCCCCTTCCAGCCGCAACCGGGCACATCGCTGACGCTGTGCAACTCAAGCAGATAGACCGGTTCGCCGTCGAGATGACCAATCCCGTGCTCAGCGAGGACTGAAAGGTCCTGGCGCTTGAGCCACTCGCGCGGGAACAGTGCGCCGTTGTCATCGAACAGGAAGCCTTCGGGGCTGCGCGCTACGGCCCAGCCGCCGGGTTGATCGGTGTCGAGTACTGCAGTGGTCCAGCGAGAGATCATGATTAACTCAATCCAGAAATTCGGGTTTCTGTTTGCTCATGTGGGCGGCCATGGCCACGCGCAGATCGGTGGATTGCAACATGGCGGCGTTCCAGGTGGCAACGTATTCAAGACCATCGTCGATGCGATGGTCGCGCATGTAGCTGATCATTTCCTTGGTACCGGTCACGGCGATCGGCGACTTCGCAGCGATGTCACGGGCAATGCCGAACACGCCTTCGAGCAGCGTGTCCTTATCGCCGTAGACGCGATTGACCAGGCCCATGCTGCGTGCTTCCTCGGCGCCAAAGGTGCGACCGGTGTAAGCCAGTTCACGCAGCATGCCGTCTCCGATGATTCGCGGCAACCGTTGCAACGTGCCGACATCAGCGGCCATGCCGATGTCAATTTCCTTGATGGAAAATTGCGCGTCCTCGGCGGCATAACGCATGTCACAGGCGGCGATCAGATCGATTGCCCCGCCCAGGCAATAGCCCTGAATTGCAGCAAGCACCGGTTTGCGGCAATTGTCGACGGCGTTGAACGAGGCTTGCAGATTGAGAATCTTGCGCCGCAACAGGCGCGCATTACGGCCCACGTCCTTGCCCAGTTCATTGGCGACACCGGCGAGCATCATCAGGTCGATGCCCGATGAAAAATGCTTGCCGTTACCGCTGAGCACCACCACGCGGACTTCGTCGGTATCGTCAACCCAGTGAAAGATTTCGACGATTTCGCTCCAGAACGCCGCGTTCATTGCGTTGATCTTTTCCGGGCGATTGATCTGCACATGGGCGATGTTGTCGGCCAGTTCGACGCTGAAGGCGGAGTATTGAGTCATGGCAGTGATCCTTTACCGGGCTGGGAAATAAGCCTCGAACTATAACAAGGCAAGGGGGCGGCGGTTCGGCCAAATGCGGGACTGCCCGAAGTCTGCGCAAGATGCGCGGGCCTCTTCGCGAGCAGGCTCGCTCCCACAGGGAGACTGCATTTCAATGTGGGAGCGAGCCTGCTCGCGAAGGCGTCGGATCATTCACCGCACGCAATTATTTCAGCCCCAGCCTGTAAAGCGAGCCATTCTCTTCATCCGTCAGCACATACAGATAGCCATCCGGCCCTTGGCGCACGTCACGGATACGCTGATTCAACTCACCCAGCAAACGCTCCTCATGGACTACCTTGTCACCATCGAATTGCAGGCGAATCAGCTCCTGGGTCACCAGTGCGCCGATAAACGCGTTGTGCTGCCACGGCGTGAAGCGATCCGCGTCATAGAAGGCCATGCCGGTAACCCCGGGGGATTTTTCCCAGACATGATGCGGCGCCACGGTGCCTTCAGCAGTTTTGCCCTTCGCCTCAGGAATCGGTTGCATCGAGTAGTTGATGCCATGGGTCGCCAACGGCCAGCCGTAGTTCTTGCCACGTTCGATGATGTTCACTTCGTCGCCGCCACGTGGCCCGTGCTCGTTCTCCCACAGCGTGCCGGTCCACGGATTGAGCGCCGCGCCTTGCGGGTTACGCAGGCCGTAGGACCAGATTTCAGGCCGGACACCGGATTGGCCAACAAAAGGGTTATCGTCCGGCACCTTGCCATCCGGGAAGATGCGTACGACTTTGCCTTGCAACTTGTCGAGGTCCTGCGCAGTCGGCCGATCGTTGTTTTCACCGAGGGTGATGAACAGATACCCGTCGCGATCGAACACCAGCCGTGAACCGAAGTGGTTGCTCACCGACAGCTTCGGTTCCTGACGGAAGATCACATTGAAGTCCTTCAGCGTCTTCAGGTCATCGGAAAGCCGTCCGCGCCCTACCGCCGTACCAGCCTTGCCGCCCTCACCACCGCCTTCGGCATACGACAGATAGACCATGCGGTCCTGCTTGAAGTCTGGCGACAGCGCCACATCAAGCAAACCGCCCTGCCCTTTAGCCCAGACTTGCGGCACGCCACTGATCGGCTCCGACAGTTTGCCGTCCTTGCTCACAACGCGCAGATGACCCGGACGTTCGGTCACCAGCATGCCCTTCTGATCAGGCAGAAACGCCAGTGCCCAGGGATGTTCCAGGCCTTGGGCAATGGTGGTGACTTCAAGAATGCCCTGTTCGCTTTTCAGCTCTTTGGGCGCGGCGGCGAACGCCGGGGCACTGATCAGCGCGGCGGCGCAGCAGGTGGCTAGTAGGGTTTTACGCAACATGCACGATTCCTTTTGTTCGTGGGAAAGGCTGACAGAACATCAGTCCTGCCGTTCAACGGTTGCTGCCGGTGCCCCGTGAGGGCGGGTTGGGAATGAAGGTTGGCGGATTGCTCGGCACCGATCGAATCGGTTGACCATTGCCGATGCCGCGATTTTCAACGGTCGGCTGACGTGGCACGGGAACGGTGTTCGGCCCGCGAAGCGGCGGAGCGCTGGGCTGGGTGCCCTGCATGCTGTTGGGATTGGCCCGGCGGATCGGGCTGTTGTAGGGATTGTTGCTGTTCCCGGTGGGGCTTTGTGCGAGCACGACATCGGCATGAACCAGGCCACCACTTAAGACGAGGACGGCGATGCCAATCAGAAACCGGTTCATGGGAATACCTCTCGATGTGCGTGGACTAGAGCCTTGGAGCCCAAGCTACGCCGTGGGTTCGGATTTGTTAACCCTCGTGCCTTAAACAACATGTAACACGGCTTGACCGTAC
This sequence comes from Pseudomonas sp. 2957, assembly GCF_031456345.1. Taxonomy (NCBI): domain Bacteria; kingdom Pseudomonadati; phylum Pseudomonadota; class Gammaproteobacteria; order Pseudomonadales; family Pseudomonadaceae; genus Pseudomonas; species Pseudomonas sp. 2957. The sequence goes on along the minus strand of NZ_JAVDUL010000002.1, from coordinate 88,246 downwards.
CGCTGGAAGCCGCGCAATCACTGGAAACTTTCTCGCCGCGCCACGGGTCACCTGATCATCACTCGGAGGACAAGTCATGGCTCGGGCAATCTGGAAAGGCGCAATCAGTTTTGGACTGGTACACATCCCCGTGGCGCTGGTTTCAGCGACGTCGTCCCAAGGCGTGGACTTCGATTGGCTCGACAGCCGCAGCATGGACCCGGTGGGCTACAAACGCATCAACAAGGTCACCGGCAAGGAAGTCACCAAAGAGAACATCGTTAAAGGCGTGGCCTACGAAAAGGGTCGCTACGTGGTGCTCAGCGAGGAAGAAATCCGCTCGGCGCACCCCGTCTCGACACAGACCATCGACATTTTCTCTTTCGTCGACGCCGAGCAGATTCCGCTGCAGAACATCGACACGCCCTATTACCTGGCGCCAGACAAGCGCGGCGGCAAGGTCTACGCGTTGCTGCGCGAAACCCTGAGCAAAACCAACAAGGTCGCCCTCGCCCGCGTTGTCCTGCATACCCGTCAATACCTGGCCGCGTTGATGCCGCTGGAGTCGGCGCTGGTTCTGGTGAAACTGCGCTGGCCGCAGGAAGTGCGCAGTCTTGATGAACTGGCGCTGGGCAGTGAAGTGACCAAACCGCAATTGGCCAAGGGTGAGCTGGACATGGCCAAACGTCTGGTTGAAGACATGACCTCGGAGTGGTCGCCTGAGGACTACAAGGACGAGTTCGAAGACAAGATCATGGCGCTGGTCGAGAAAAAAGCCCACGAAGGCAAGATCGAGGACGTCGAGACCACCACTGGCGAGGAAGAACGCAAGACTGCCGATGTTATCGACTTGACCGAGCTGCTCAAACGCAGCCTCGGCGGCAAGGCACCGGCCAAGTCCAAGGCCAAATCAACCAGTAAGGCGGCGCCGGCGAAGAAGACCAAGAAGGCGTCCGGGGAGTAAGCGTTGGGCCAGCTAGAGGTATGTTTGAAGTGAGGCCGCCTTCGCGAGCAGGCTCGCTCCCACAGGGAAACGCATTTCAAAATGTGGGAGCGAGCCTGCTCGCGAAGAGGCCGGTACTGACACCGCAAGTCTCAGATCAGAATAAAGATCGCCAACAACGCCGCAAAAATCGCCCATTTTTCCAAGTAGTAACGCGTACGGTTGCGCTTCTTGAGCTCTTTGCCGCGCAAACGGATCTTGTAGATTTTGGTAAACAAGCGGTTGATGCCGCCAGTCTTGTCCCCCGCATCATTCGGCGCGCCTGCCGCTGACATCACGGTGCGGCTGAACCAGCGGTTGAACGCCGCCGCCCAGCGGTACTTCAACGGCCGCTCAATGTCACAGAACAGAATGATCCGGTTCTGATCCGTGGTGTTTTCAGCGTAATGAATAAACGTCTCGTCGAACATCACCGCTTCGCCATCGCGCCAGTGATAGTTCTCACCGTCGACGTTGATGTAGCAGCCGGGATCATTCGGCGTATCCAGACCCAGGTGATAACGATAGGAACCGGCGTACGGATCGCGGTGGCGCACCAGCTTCGAGCCCGGTGGCAGCTCGGCAAACATCGCCGCCTTGATTGAGCCGATGCTCTGCACCAATTCAGTGGTGCGCGGGCACAGCTTCATCGCCGATGGATGGCTGTCGCCGTACCACTTGAGGTAGAAGCGCTTCCAGCCAGTCTTGAAGAAAGAGTTGAAGCCGACATCGTCATACTGATTCGAGCGCTTGATCTCGCCGGCACGCAGCAGATTCTGGCCTTCCTCGCGAATCTCTTGCCAGTGCGCCTGCAACGGGCTCAGATCCGGGAAATCCGCCGGATTCAGGTACGGCTTGTTGGGAATCTTCGAAAACAGATAAAGGAAGCAGTTGATCGGCGCGAGGAACGTCGAGTGGTCACTCAGTTGCCGCCCCAGCTTGTGGCGCACGCGTCCACGCAAGTGAACGTAAGCAATCGAGATGACATAAACAGCGGCAATGATGAGTTTCACGGAAAAGGGTCACACGTCAAAAGTGAACAAACTGCGCGCGTGGCGACCTGAGGCCCAGCGTCTTATGCAGCGGTCTTGATGCACAGGGCGCGTCCATGGCCCGCGCCGTTTCCGGGCGCTCGGTGAAAGGGTGGCATTTTAGCCACAGTTCGTAACCGATAGTGAACCCTCAACTGTGAAAAACTGTCTTGCGCGTTTGCGTGTAAAGCTCCAGCACACTTGAATCCATACAAACGCCCGTTGCTCATTTGGATGGAACCACGCTTGGCACGCGCTCCTCTATCGCTTACCAATAACGGAGGAACCCCCATGATCGCCCCACAAACCGGTATGAAACCAGGTCAGCGCTATCGCATTGAAAGCGTCGAGCGCGCGCCGCAATTCTCTGGCTTTTTTCTCGATGGAAAGTATTACCTGGGACCTGAGTTGCAGACCGCCGTCGGCTGGCTTGAAGGGCAAATGTTTGTCTACGACCAGCTCGACCCGACCGGTGAGCCGGTTTATCCGGGCAGAATTGCCGGTACGATTGAAGGGCTGACGCTGGTGATGCCGGACGGCTTACGCCTGGAGATCGAAGAAGCGCCTTATCTGGCGGAACCTGCTGCGCCAGTGCGCGCTTCCCTCGCCGGGCGCATCGAGCGTATCTCGCGGCAGCCAATTCGCCCTTCACCGCTTCTGGTGGCCGGGGCTGCGATGCTGGTAGGGGTTTGCCTGCTGACGATCTCGCGCATCAGAAATCGCTGAAGGCCACCGCGCGAGCAGTGGCCCAACTATCGGTCACTGCTCGCGGGTTACCGTCAGTGCGACCACGGCGATGCGCTCGGCGCGCTCATATTCAGGCTTGAGCAGTTCCTCGCTGAACACGTCCGGATCAAGCTCACGATAAGTCCAGCCAAAACGTTCGCCCTTGAGCAGAGGCGCCACGGCCTCGCGGAACGGGTCCTGCCCGGCAACAATCGCTACGCCGGTGTACACCAGCAACGTGCCGCCGACTTCCAGACGTGGCAACGCTTCACGCACGATACGCACCGACAAGCCTTCGCCCAGCGCCCCACCGCCGTGGCGATAAGCGCGCTGTTGCTGGTCGTTCATGTACGGCGGGTTGGCGATGATCAAGTCGAACTGACCTTCGACACTGGCGAGCAGATCACTGTGGTACACCGACACGTTGTTGGCTCCGGCCAGCTCAGCGTTGACGGCACTCATGCGCAACGCCTGCGGATTGATATCCACCGCCAGCACTTGGGCATCCGGCCGTGCCTTGGCGATGAGCACCGCCCCGGCGCCGCTGCCGCAGCCGATGTCCACCGCGCGCCTGATCGGCGAAAAGCGTTGCTGCAATTGCGTTTCGATGGCCTGAGCGAAACGGTAGGTATCCGGACCGAAGAACACCGCATCGCTCGCGGTTGTCGGGAAGGCGGAATGAGCGAACAACCGCTCATTGAGCGTCGACCAGCGCACTTGACTGCGCCACACCGCGCCATCGCGTTCGACTACGCCGGCCTGCTCCAGCGTGGCCAGTTCTTCTGCGCGAAACAGCTCTGAAGGAAACGGCATCGACCAGCCAAACACATCACGCAGATCTTTCGCCAAAGGTGTGGTGAAGCGCTGCAAGAAGCGCTCGTGGGTCAACGGCGTTGGAGTAATGAAGTGATAACCGCTGTCGAGCAGGCGCTTGCCCAACTCGAACAGCGCTCTGTCCGATGTTTCTTGTGCCGACATGAAGCCTCCTTGTTTCAACGCAAGCGGGCGCGCAGTTGCATGAAGCGACGCGTCGCGAAAAGTCCGGCCGGACGCCAGTGCCGCTGGGGTTGCAGCCATGGCATCAACAATGACATCTGTTCGGCGGCAGGCTTGTCGGCCAGTGCCGCTTCCAAGTTGAGCAGATCGGCGTCATCGTCAAAGGTTTCTTCGACGGCAGCTTCGCGGCGTACGTAAGGCCGAGGCCGGGAGGCCGGGCAATCCTGAGTGATCCAGTCGCGCAACAGCTGTTTCTCATAGCCATTGAACACCCCGAACATCGCCGCATCGCTGCCGTCGATCAAACGCCAGAAACGACTTTCTTCCACCGCCTCACCGCGTTTGATCCAGCTTTTGCGCTCCAGCGCCGACAGAAACTCGCCCATCTGTCCCGGCGTGGCCAGCCACTGATTGATGGTGCGGTTTTCGATGCGGCAGTAGTCGGAATGCATGTGCCGGCCAAACACCGCCTTGCGCTCAAGCATGGCGATGACTTCGTGGTCCAGATCGAACTCTGTGATCACCGCGGTTGTGCCTTTGCCGACATCATTGAGGCGATAACCGACAGCCATGCGCCGGTAGAACTCATCGCGTTCATCGCCAAGTGGCAACAGCTCGAGCATTGATTGCACTGCCTTGCGCGCATGGCCGGTGCTGGCGTTGTCGATGGTCACGTGCAGGCGGAAATAGTGCGGATCGATGCCCAGCTCCGCTAGCTCATAAGCACTGATCAACAAGTGCAGCGGCAGTTGCTCGTAGCCGAGGTTGAAGCCGATGACTTCTGGCAGAAACTGCCCGCCGAAACGTCCCAGTGCCAGCTGCACCGCGCCTTGCAGAAAATACTCGTCGGCAAGACCGCTCAGATCAGAGCATTCATGCTCGGCGAGCAGCTTGCGATAGATCACCACATGATTCTGCCGTGGCACGCCCTCGCCCAGTTCTTCAAGATAGGTATCGAGCAAATCGTCGAAACGCGGGTCCTGCCACTGCGGCAACAGCCCAGCCAGCCAAGCGCCATCGACCTCTTTGGTCGGTGCCACATGCAAGATGAAATACAACGCGTGGGATTTGTTGCGGAAATAGCGGCGCGGCGCGCCCTGCTGACGTTGTTCGAGGTAATCGGCGTACTCGGCCGCCACGCTGGCGCAGCGGGTTTCCGACCATTGCAGCAGCTCTTCGGCGCTGGCCGGCAAATCGTCAGACAGCGCAGCCGCCTTGCTCAGCTGCCGGCGCAGGAAGTCCAGTGCCGCACGATCAACCGTGGAGTCTTCCGCCAGCAATCGGTCATAGAGCCGGCGCTCGGTATCCGCCGGCGTGGATGTTTTACCCGAAGACTTCCTGGTCGGGATTTCGATCAGCGACATGACTCATTCCCCTGCATTATTGGCATTGCCTATAAACGAAAGAGTGATTGGCGCTGAAAAAAATTCCCTTTTTGTGCGAGACGATACGCTCAGTGGTGCACGTCGGTTTTTTAACCCAAAGCGGTATCGAGAAACATCATCACGCCGAACCCAAGCATCAGCCCGAGCGTGGCAGGCGTCTCGTGGCCGTTGCGGTGAGTTTCCGGAATCACTTCATGCGACACCACAAAGATCATCGCGCCCGCCGCCAGGCCCATCGCCACCGGAAAACCCAACGCAAAACTATTGGTGATGCCCAATCCGATAATCGCGCCCAACGGTTCCATCAATCCTGAAGCGGCGGCAATCAACGCTGCACGTCCTGCGGAAATGCCGGTCACCCGCAGCGCCAACGCCACAGCCAGACCTTCGGGGATGTCCTGAATGGCAATGGCGGTGGTTAGCGGCAAGCCGATTTTCATGTCGCCGGTGGCGAAGCTGACGCCGATCGCCATGCCTTCCGGCAGGTTGTGCAGGGTGATCGCCAGCACGAACAGCCAGACTCGATTGAAGCGCTTGGCTTCGGGGCCGCGCCGGCCGCTCTTTTCGTGTTCGTGGGGGACGAAGCGGTCGAGGCCGACCATCAACGCTACGCCCAAAGCCATGCCGGCAACTACGACGGCAGCGGCGAGCATGGGACTGCTCACCGCTTCCTTCGCCGCCGCAATCCCCGGCAGGATCAGTGAAAAGGAACTGGCAGCCAACATCATCCCTGCCGCAAACCCGAGCATGGTGTCTTGAGTTCGCGAAGTAATCGCCCGCAGCGCCAGGGCCAATAACGCACCGACTGCCGTAGCGGCAAAACCCGACAGTCCGCCAAGTGTGGCGAGGCGCAAGGTGTCGCGGCCCGTACTGACCAAACCGGTGTAGCCACTGATCAACAGCAACACGGTTACACCGACCAGGGTCAGCCAGAAAATCCGCCCTCCCCAGCCCGTACGCGTCAGGCTGACGAACCATGCGCGCACGGGGGCGGCGAACGAAGATGACGGTAGCGCCATGAAAAGTCCTCGGTTTCAGGTGGCCGGTACGAACGGCGTGGTTTCATCCAGCTGCGCCAGCGGAACATCGCTGCCACCCGGGGTCAGAATCACCTTGCGGCATTCTTCCTGCTTTTTATTGAAGATCTTGTAACCCTCGGCCGCCTGCTCCAGCGACAGCCTGTGAGTGATGATCGCTTCAGGCTGCAACTTGCCGGTTTCGATATAGCCAAGCAGCTCCGGGAGAAAACGCTGTACGTGAGTCTGGCCCATTTTGAAGGTCAGGCCCTTGTCAAAAGCATCGCCGAACATGAAGCCATGGATAAACCCGGCATACACCCCCGGAACGCTGACCACACCGCCACGGCGGACGGCGGCGATGCACTGGCGCAAAGCCTTGCCGCTGCTGCCTTCAAGCTTGAGTGTAGCCATGACCGTTTCGGTGGTGCTGCCCTTGGCTTCAAGGCCGACGGCATCGATCACGGCATCGACGCCGCGATGGCCGGGAGTCTGGCTGGTAATAGTGTCGGCCGGGTCATCGTCTTCATCGAAGTTGATCGGAATCACGCCGTAGGTGCGCTGGGCATAATCGAGGCGGTACTGGTGATGGTCGACCATGAAAATCAGCTCAGCACCGAGCATTCTCGCGCAGGCTGCGGTGAGCAAACCGACCGGCCCGGCGCCGTAGATCGCCAGACTCGAACCCTGTTTAACGCCGGCGTTGATCACCGCTTGCCAGGCAGTCGGCAGGATGTCAGAGAGAAACAGCACTTTCTCGTCCGACAGCGTGCCCGGTACCTTGAACGGGCCGGTATTGGCTTTCGGCACGCGCACCAGTTCCGCCTGGCCACCGGGAATTCCGCCATACATACGGCTGTAGCCGAACAGCGCTGCTGGCGGCGGAATCATTTTCTTGTTCAGCGCCGCGCCGGGGCCTTCGTTGGTGGTCTCGCAAGCGGCGTAAAGCTCTTGCTGGCAGAAGAAGCAATCGCCACAGGCGATCACGAACGGAATCACCACGCGGTCGCCGCGCTGCACGGCCGTGACGGCTGGCCCGCTTTCTTCGACGATCCCCATGAACTCATGACCGAAGATATCGCCGTGCTCGACGGTGGGTATCTTGCCTCGGTACAGGTGCAGGTCCGACCCGCAGATGGCGGTAGCGGTGACGCGCAGGATGATGTCGTCGGCGGCTTCAAGTTTCGGGTCCGGTACGGTTTCGACGCGCACGTCATGGGCGCCGTGATAGGTCATTGCTCGCATGGCTTGGTCCTCACTCGTTTGAACGAAAATGGCTGCTGCTCCACTTTCCGAAGTGAAAATGGCCGAGTGAGTTCATTCGGGTTTTCGAGATTTTGATCAGCGGATATCGGGGACTTCTCGGACGAGCCGATGCGTACGCCCGTTTGCCTGCCATATAACTGCCGTCTGAGTTATGCGACAATGCGCGCCAATGTCCAACAAGAACCCCGTACTCGTCGCTCAGCAGCTTGCCTTCAACGGCCCCAGTTGCGGACGGCTTATGCGCGTTGGCTCAACTCAAGCACAGACTGGGGGGAGCTGGAAAAGCTCCAGATTGGTACTCAGGTTTGTACCAGGCACCACAGACCAGCTCTAACCCATTGATAGGTAAGGTAATTGATCTCCACAGCTAACATCACGATGCAGTTTGGCGCCAAGCCGCTGTTCGAAAACGTTTCGGTCAAATTCGGCGCAGGCAATCGCTACGGTCTGATCGGTGCCAACGGTTGCGGCAAGTCGACCTTCATGAAAATCCTCGGCGGCGATCTCGATCCGTCCGGTGGCCAGGTCATGCTCGAGCCGAACGTGCGTCTGGGTAAGCTGCGCCAGGATCAGTTCGCCTACGAAGAATTCACCGTGATCGACACCGTGATCATGGGTCACGAAGAGCTGTGGAAGGTCAAGGCCGAGCGCGATCGCATCTACTCGCTGGCTGAAATGTCCGAAGAAGACGGCATGGCCGTTGCCGAGCTGGAAACCGAGTTCGCCGAGATGGACGGCTACACCGCCGAATCCCGTGCCGGCGAATTGTTGCTGGGTCTGGGCATTCCGCTGGAACAGCATTTCGGCCCGATGAGCGAAGTCTCGCCAGGCTGGAAACTGCGCGTGTTGCTGGCGCAGGCACTGTTCTCCGATCCGGAAGTGCTGTTGCTCGACGAACCGACCAACCATCTGGACATCAACACCATTCGCTGGCTGGAAAACATCCTCACCCAGCGCAACAGCCTGATGATCATCATCTCCCACGACCGTCACTTCCTGAACAGCGTGTGCACGCACATGGCTGACCTGGATTACGGCGAGCTGCGCCTGTTCCCGGGCAACTACGACGAATACATGACCGTGGCGACCCAGTCCCGCGAGCAACTGCTGTCGGACAACGCCAAGAAGAAAGCGCAGATCTCCGAGCTGCAATCGTTCGTCAGCCGCTTCTCGGCCAACGCCTCGAAAGCCAAGCAGGCCACCTCCCGCGCCAAGGCGATCGACAAGATCCAGCTGGCCGAGGTCAAGCCTTCCAGCCGCGTCAGCCCGTTCATTCGTTTCGAGCAGAACAAGAAGCTGCACCGTCAGGCGGTCATGGTCGAGAAAATGGCCAAGGGTTTCGATGGCAAGCCATTGTTCAAGGACTTCAGCTTCCAGGTTGAAGCCGGCGAGCGCGTTGCGATCATCGGCCCGAACGGTATCGGCAAGACCACCCTGCTGCGCACCCTGGTCAACGAACTGACCCCGGATGCCGGTAGCGTGAAATGGACTGACGCCGCTGAACTGGGCTACTACGCTCAGGACCACGCTCACGACTTCGAAGACGACGTCACCCTGTTCGACTGGATGGGTCAGTGGACCCAGGGCGAGCAGATGATTCGCGGTACTTTGGGCCGGATGCTGTTCTCCAACGACGAGATCCTCAAGTCGGTCAAGGTCATCTCCGGTGGTGAGCAAGGTCGCATGCTGTTCGGCAAGCTGATCCTGCAAAAGCCGAACGTGCTGATCATGGACGAACCGACCAACCACTTGGACATGGAATCGATCGAGGCGCTGAACCTGGCGCTGGAAAACTACCCGGGCACGTTGATCTTCGTCAGTCACGACCGTGAGTTTGTATCGTCCCTGGCCACGCGCATCATCGAGCTGAGCCCGAACGGCGTGACCGACTTCAGCGGCACTTATGACGACTACCTGCGTAGCCAGGGCGTCGTTTTTTAAGAGCAGCTTTTAGTTTCAAGCTGCAAGCTCCAAGTTAAAAGCCCTGTCCCTGTGACGGGGCTTTTTGCATTCGGCGTTTGGGAGTTGTGGGTGCGCAGATATTCGCGAGCAGGCTCGCTCCCACAGGGGAATGCATTTCAAATGTGGGAGCGAGCCTGCTCGCGAAGGGGCCGTCAGCAGCCCCATCAATCCCAAGGGAAAGTAGTTAGCCTGCTTTCTTTTATCCCGGCCCCGCGCCATGATGTCGGCAACTCTCCCACCGCCGCCCGCGAACGAGTGCTCATGTCTGCGCAGCCACTGCCACCGCAAAGCTCCCTGGCGATCACCCTGCAGATCGTCTCCATCGTTTTCTATACCTTCATTGCCTTTCTCTGCATCGGGTTGCCGATTGCGGTACTGCCCGGTTACGTCCATGAGCAACTGGGTTTCAGCGCGATCATTGCCGGGCTGGTGATCGGTTCGCAGTACCTCGCCACCCTGCTCAGCCGGCCAATGGCCGGGCGCATGTCGGATACCCTTGGCACCAAGCGGGCGATCATTTATGGCTTGTGGGGGATTGTCCTCAGCGGCGCGCTGACGTTGCTGTCGACCTTGCTGCAAAGTTTTCCGCTGACCAGCCTGTTGATCCTGATCGCCGGGCGCCTGCTGCTTGGCATTGCCCAAGGCTTGATCGGTGTCGGCACCATCAGTTGGTGCATGGGCCAGGTCGGTGTCGAGCACACGGCAAAATCCATCGGCTGGAACGGCATCGCTTCTTACGGCGCGATTGCCATTGGCGCGCCGTTGGGCGTGGTGATGGTCGCTGAATATGGCTTTGTCAGCCTTGGCATCGCGCTGTCGGCGTTGGCGGCAGGTGCGCTGTGGTTGATCCGCAACAAACCTTCGGTGCCGGTGATTCGTGGCGAGCGCCTTTCGTTCTGGGCGGTGTTCGGCAAGATTGCACCGTACGGCACCAGCCTGACGTTGGCCTCGATCGGCTACGGCACGCTGACCACCTTCATCACCCTTTATTACCTCAACCGAGGCTGGACCGGCGCGGCGTACTGCCTGACCGTGTTTGGCGTGTGTTTCATTCTGTCGCGGCTGTTGTTCATCTCGGCGATTGCCCGGTTTGGCGGGTTTGCCTCGGCCATCGTTTGCATGTCGGTTGAAACTGTCGGGCTGGTGCTGTTGTGGCTGGCGCCCTCCACTGCGTATGCGTTGATTGGCGCAGGGCTGGCGGGGTTTGGGCTGTCCCTGGTGTACCCAGCGCTGGGGGTTGAAGCGATCAAACAGGTGCCGAGTTCCAGCCGTGGTTCAGGGTTGGGGGCTTATGCAGTGTTCTTCGATCTGGCACTGGCGATCGCGGGACCGTTGATGGGCGCGGTGGCGTTGAATCTGGGCTATTCGTGGATTTTCTTCAGCGCGGCGTTGTTGTCGGTGACCGGGCTGGGCCTGACCTTGTTGCTCAAGCGTCGCGCTACCTCCTGAAACCACCGATCCCCTTGCACTCGTCAGCTCCTACAGGAATTGGTGGCGGTGATGAAGTTATTGATCCGCCGTCTGCATCCCCGCCCTGCTCGATTTACCCAGTGCCTGGGCAAAAAACCGTCCGGCCTCGGAGATCAGGTTGCGGTGAATATCCTCGCGATCCACCCCGTCGGCATCGGTACACAACGCCGGCATGGCGCGGATCTGCTCTTCGGTGCACGGCGCCATGAACACGAAGTGCCCTGCTCCGGCCAGCAGTTTGAAGTCCGGCGCGGTGGGCAGTTTGCGCGCCAGGGCCGCAGCGTTTTTATCGAAGGCCACCAGTTTGTCGCCGTCGCCGCTGTAGAGCAGCACCGGTACGTGCACATCGGCAAGGGTGTGGCGGCCGAACTTCAGGCTCAGCGGCGCCATCAGCAATAACGCGTGAACCCGTGGATCGGCCACTGGCTGCAGGTCATCGCGATCGACAATCAGCTCGCCCTGGGTGTTACAGGCGTCGTGATCGTCCGGACGTTCCTGGCAATAGCGGCGCAGACGATCCAGATCCGGTTGCGCCCCGGAAAGAATCAACGCGGTCTCGCCTCCAGCCGAATAACCGATCACACCAACCTGATCAGCATTGACGAACGGCGCCAGCATGATGTCGCCGAGCGTCGCGGTGATCGCTTGGGAAATCTGGATTGGCCGGCCGTAGAGATTGCTCAACGTGCCAAGTCGGCTGTGGTCGCGCCAGTTGTCGCCGGGATGAATCACCGCCACCACGACAAACCCCTTGCGCGCCAGCGAGGTCGCCAGATCATGCAAGGCCAGCGGCGTCCCGGTATTGCCATGGGAGAGCATCAACATCGGAAAGCGGCCGATCGCGACCTTGGTGTCTTCACCGGCCTCGACCGAGTAGCCCTCAAGCAAACTCATATGCTCACGGTCACTGGACGGGTAAAAAGCGATGGCGCGCATCGGTTGCAGATCGAGCGGGTCGAGAAAGGTCATCTCGTGATAACCGACGCTCCAGACAGGGTGCCGCCCCGGCGCGGCCTGCACTGAATTCAGGCTGCCCACCAGGCAAATCAGCAACAGTGCACAAAGATGCCTCATGAATGCCCCACCCTGTCGGACCACATCGTCGGATGTGCTGAAACTGCATAACCCGGGCCAGATTATGTAACAGCCAGAAACAAAAAACTCCGTAATCAGCCCTTGCGGAATCAGAATACAGAGTTTTTTGGGGATTGCCTGAACAGACGCTGTTCTTTACGCAAGCCTTACGCGGCGGCGAACAGTTGCTCGCTGATCTTCGCTTGCGCAGCGCTCATGGCGTTGTTGCGCACTTCTTCGCCATAGGCCAGACCTTCAGCGCGGACGATTTCGATATCGGTGATGCCGAGGAAGCCCAGTACCAGCTTCAGATACTCTTCGTGAGCGATGCCGCTGGCCTGACCGGCATGGATGCCACCAGAGGTCGACACAATCACCACTTTCTTGCCGCCGCACAGGCCTTCAGGGCCGGCTTCGGTGTAGCGGAACGTCTGGCCGGCGACGGCGACGCGGTCGATCCACGCTTTGAGCTGGGTTGGAACGGTGAAGTTGTACATCGGCGCGGCAATCACCACGGCGTCGGCAGCGATGAATTCGGCCAGGGTCGAAGCGCTCAGCTCGGCTTCGTGCTGTTGCGCAGCGTCGCGCAGTTCGGCGGTGGTGCCGGCGGCAATCAGCGTGGTCGACGAGAAGTGGCTGATCGCATCGGCGGCCAGGTCGCGGTAGGTAACCACGGCGCTCGGCTCGGCGGCTTGCCAGGCGTCGACGACTTGACGGCTCAACTGACGGGAAGCCGAGTTGTCGCCGAGAATGCTCGAATCGATGTGCAACAGTTTCATGTGGGTTCTCCTGAAAGAATCGCCGGCGGCGACGGAATGGAGACAATCCTACGCAACAAACCAATAGCTGATTAGTCGCCGACAATGCGATAGTTCGTCCCATTGATAGAACGACTGGAAACGCGCATGCAGGACCTCAACGATCTCTACTATTTCGCCAAAGTGGTCGAAGCCGGCGGTTTTGCCGCCGCCGGGCGCTTGCTCGGTATTCCCAAGTCACGGCTTTCGAGAAGAATTGCCGAGCTGGAAGAGCGCCTCGGTGCACGTCTGCTGCAACGCACCACTCGCCAACTGAGCCTCACTGCCGTGGGCGAACGCTATTTGCGCCACTGTCAGGCGATGCTGCTGGAAGCGGAAATGGCTGACGAGGCGGTGGCGAGCATGTCCAGCGAGCCTCGCGGGCGCTTGCGGGTATCGTGCCCGACCGGTCTTGCCCATGAAATGCTGCCGACGGTGATCAGCGATTTCCTCGGCAAGTTTCCTCAGGTGCAGCTGGAGGTCGTCCTGCTCAACCGCCGGGTCGATCTGGTCACCGAAGGCATCGATGTGGCGTTGCGTGTGCGCGATCACGGCGATGAAGACCCGTTGCTGGTCACCCGCCGCTTGCGGCAGGCGCAAGCAGTGGTGATCGCCAGCCCGGCGTTCATGCAAGGCAAGACCATCACTCATCCGCAGGACCTGAAAAACCTGCCGGTACTCGGCGCGCTGGAGGCCGACCGCATGGTTCACGTCCGTCTGCTCGATCAGCAAGGCAAGAGCGTCGATCTGAGCATGGAAGCGCGGCTGGGCATTGATGACTTCGTGGTGCGCAAGGCCTGCGTGCTCGCCGGTCAGGGCTTTACCGTGCTGCCGATGATGTTCTGCGAAACCGAATTGCGTAACGGCACACTGGTGCAAGTGCTGCCGCAATGGTCATTGCCTGGCGGCTGGCTGCAAGCGGTCTATCCGCACCGGCGCGGGGTAATGCCAGCGGTGCGTGCATGGATTGATCACCTGGTCGAATCGTTCAATGCCTGCGGGGACAGATTTCTATGAAACAGGGAAGAATGAGCGAAGCCGAAGTTGCCGAGTTTTGTCTTGCCCTGCCCGGCGCGCGGGAAGATTACAAATGGGGCGGCGTGCGGGTGTTCTCGATTGCCGGCAACAAGATGTTTGCCTTGCAGGGATTACGTGGGGATTCGCTGGCGTTCAAGGTCGACAAGGATCTGTTTCTCGGCCATTGCGACCGCCCGGGGATTCATCCGGCGCCGTATCTGGCGCGGGCGCAGTGGATCATCATGCACCCGCCCTACCCGCTGGGTGCCGAGGAATTACAGGGTTTGTTGCAGCGATCGCATCAACTGGTGGTGGGCAAGTTGCCTAAGAAAACCCAAATCGGCCTGCTTTTGTAAGCACGCAAATCCTGTGGGAGCGAGCCTGCTCGCGAAGGCGGTTTGTCAGGCGACTCATCAGCGAGGATGAGATTGCTTTCGCGAGCAGGCTCGCTCCCACAGGGGATTTTCGGTGGACGTTAGATCAGCGACAGCAGGTTTGAACCGAGGAAAATCTGGTCAATCCAGAACACCTGATGCAACAACACGATCACCCAGAACAGAATCTGAAACGACACCTTGCGCGTTTTGTGCCGGAACACCTGCTGCGCGATCAAAGCACCCGGCCAGCCACCCGCCAGTTCCACCGCATGCAGGATGTTTTCCGGCGTGCGCCAGGCATCGGCGCGGGCCTTGCGTTTGTCGGCCCAGTACAGAAAGAACGCCAGCACACTGACAATCCCGTACGCCGCCAGCGGCACCCGCGAGATGCCGCTGAGCCACATCGACAGCGAGCCGAACAGCGGCAGCGCGCAGACGATCAGCAACACCACAAGCTTCAATTTCAGATGCTGAACGCGGCCGCCTGTAGGTCGTCCCTCAGGGCGGCGCGTGCGCGGGTCATTCATGCCTTCGCTGCCGACCAATCCACCCAGCCGAACTGCCAGGTCGCCAGAATGAACAGGCCGAACGCAATCCGGTACCAGGCAAACGCTGCGTAGCTGTGGCTGCCAATGAACTTGAGCAGGCCGCGTACAGCGATCATGGCGAAGATGAACGCCGTGACGAAACCAATGGCGAACACCGGGAAATCCGCCGGCACGAACAGGTCGCGGTATTTGTAGCCCGAATACACCGCCGCACCGACCATGGTTGGCATGGCGAGGAAGAACGAGAACTCGGTGGCCGTCTTGCGCGACAGGCCGAACAGCAAGCCACCAATGATCGTCGAGCCGGAACGCGAGGTGCCGGGAATCATCGCCAGGCATTGCGCGAAGCCGATTTTCAGCGCGTCGGTCCAGCGAATCTCGTCGACGGTTTCGGCATGCACTTCATGCTGGCGCTGTTCGGCCCACAACATGATGATTCCGCCGATGACCAGCGCCGCCGCCACGGTGATCGGGTTGAACAGATATTCGTGGATCAGATCGGCAAAAATTACGCCGAGCACTACGGCCGGCAGGAAGGCGATCAGCAGGTTGGCGGTGAAACGCCGTGCGCTCGGCTGGGTCGGCAGGCCGATCACCACGTCGAGGATCTTGCGCCGAAATTCCCAGACCACCGCGAGGATCGCGCCGAGCTGAATGATGATGTTGAACGCCATGGCCCGTTCGCCGCCGAAGTTCAGCAAGTCGGCGACGATGATCTGGTGTCCGGTACTCGAAATGGGCAAAAACTCCGTCAGCCCTTCTACAACTCCTAGAATCAGTGCCTGCAAGGCGGTCCAAAGATCCATCAATCCCCCAAAGAGCGATGCACGCGGGCATGCCCCGATAGTATTTTTTCGTTCACTGCGTCCAGCGTAGCCGGTAAAAGCTGTAGCGATTGCGCGCGCACAGGATCCACACGAAACGGTAAAAATTCCGTGAAATATCAAAACCGGATTCAGGTTTTTGCGCGCGGGGCCGAAATCCTAACAGACAAGCCTCAAAAGCGCTCTGCGCGTTGGATGGTAGTCCCGGGCACTCAGCTGTGGCTGGATGCTGGCGATCGTTTACTACAAGAACAAGAATCCGGAGTGACAGCGTTATGAACAGCTTGCGCAGTGTGTCGATCAGCCGACGCTTGTGGCTCATCTTGATCGTGGCGGTGGTCATGTTGCTGACCTTGGGCGTGCTGATGCTCAAGCAGATCCATGACGACCTCTACCACGCCAAGGCGCAGAAAACCCAGCACGTGGTGCAGACCGCCAGTGGCCTGCTGACTTATTACCAAGGGCTGGAAACCGCTGGCACCCTGACCAGGGACGCGGCGCAAAAGCAGGCGCTGACCGCGATCCGTGGCCTGCGCTACGACCAGAGCGACTACTTCTGGATCAACGACCTCACGCCCGTGATGGTCATGCACCCGACCAACCCCAAGCTCGAAGGCCAGAACCTCTCGGCGATCCGCGACCCGGACGGCTTTGCGGTGTTCAACGAAATGGTCGCCATCGCCAAGGCCAAAGGCGCGGGCATGGTCAATTATCGCTGGCCGAAACCGGGGGCGACTGATCCCGTTGCCAAGACTTCGTACGTGAAATTGTTCGAGCCGTGGGGCTGGGTAATCGGTTCCGGTGTTTACGTCGACGATGTTCAGGCGGAATTTCAGGAACAAATGATCAAGGCGTCGGCGATCGGCCTGGCGATTGCGCTGATCATGGCGCTGCTGGTGATCCTGATCGCACGCAGCATAGTCCGTCCGTTGCATGAGACCGTGAATGCCATGGCGAACATCGCCAGCGGCGAAAGCGACCTGACCCGCAGCCTTGATACCCACGGCAAGGATGAGGTCACTGAACTGGCCCATCACTTCAATGCCTTCACCGCCAAACTGCGCCGAGTGATTGGTGATCTGCAGGTCTCGGCCAGCGCTTTGGGCCAGTCTTCCAGCGAGCTGGGTAACGATGCCTCGCAGGCGCAGCAGCGCAGTCAGCAGCAGTCGCAGCAGATGGAATTGGTGGCCACGGCGATCAACGAAGTCACCTACGGCGTGCAGGATGTGGCGAAAAACGCCGAACACGCCGCCGCAGAAATGCGCGATGCCGAAGCGCAGGCGCAACAGGGGCAGATCAATATTGACGGCAGCCTGCAACAGATCGACAAGCTCTCGGGCACGATCGATCAGGCGGTGGAAGTGATCCGCACCTTGGCAGCGGAGAGCACGCAGATTGGCAGCGTACTGGAAGTGATTCGTTCGATTGCCGAGCAGACCAATCTGCTGGCCTTGAACGCGGCGATTGAAGCGGCGCGTGCGGGTGAACAGGGTCGCGGGTTTGCCGTGGTCGCCGATGAAGTGCGCTTGCTGGCCCAGCGTACGCAGAAATCGACGGCGGAGATTCAGTCGATGATCGAGCGTCTTCAGAATCATTCGGAGGCTGCGGTGAAGGTGATCGGCGACAGCAGCAAGGCCTCGCAATTGACCATCGAACAGGCGGGACTGGCCGGGGCGAGCCTTAATGCGATTGGCCAGGCGTTGCGTAATCTCAACGGCCTCAATGCGTCGATTGCCAGCGCTACGCTGCAACAGGCGCAGGTGGTTGAGGACATCAACCAGAACGTCACCCAGGCGGCCGGGCTTTCCCATAGCACCGCGTTGGCGGCTGAGCAGTCGAGCGCGGCCAGTCTGCGACTTGGTCAATTGAGCGAACAGCTCAACGGGTTGCTGCGCCAGTTCCGGGTCTGACCCATAACCTGTGGGAGCGAGCCTGCTCGCGAAGGCGTCGGGCCAGTCAGTGGAAGAAGATGTCGACTGGACAGGCCCTTTCGCGAGCAGGCTCGCTCCCACAGGGTACTTCTGTGTCTGGGCGAATGCAGTACAATCCGCCCCCTTCTCAACTCCCCCAAGGATCACTCATGTCCGGGCTTGAACTGTTTGCCGCTGCCCTCGGTGTCATCGCCGTGTGGCTGACGGTCAAGCAGAATCCGTGGTGCTGGCCGATCGGGCTGGTCATGGTGTTGCTCTACAGCTGGATCTTCTTTGAGGTGAAGCTGTATTCGGACATGTTGCTGCAAGTGATCTACGCCGCGCTGCAGATCTACGGCTGGTGGCAATGGACCCGCGCCGGGACGATGCATGACGGTCGCCAGGTTACCCGCCTCGATGCACGCTCGATGGTGCTCGGCCTCGGCGTTGGGGCGATCGGCAGTGTGTTGCTGGGCGCGGCGATGGCGCACTGGACCGACGCCGCACAGCCGTGGCTCGATGCCGCGCTCACCGGTTTCAGTCTGGTCGCGCAACTGTGGATGGCGCAAAAACGTCTGCAATGCTGGGCGCTGTGGTTCGTCCTCGATGTGATCTTTGTCGGCTTGTTCATCTACAAAGGCCTGTACCTGACCGCCGCCCTGTACGCGCTGTTTACCCTGCTCGCCGTGCAAGGCTGGCGGGAATGGCGCGCCGATCCGGCGTTGCGCGCATGAAAGTCGTCGTTCTGACCGGCCCGGAATCCACCGGCAAAAGTTGGCTGGCGGCAGGGTTGGAGCAGCGTTTCGGCGGCGTGCGCGTTGATGAATATGTTCGTCGGTTCATAGAAGACAACCCACGCGACACTTGCCTTGCGGATATCCCTGATATCGCCCAGGGCCAGTTGCAATGGGAAGATCAGGCGCGCGCGAAACAGCCCCCACTGCTGATTCTCGACACCCACCTGCTCAGCAACATCCTCTGGAGCCAGACTTTGTTTGGCGCCTGCCCGGACTGGCTGGAAACCGAGTTACTGGCGCGCCATTACGACCTGCACCTGCTGTTGTCCCCACAACAGATCGACTGGACCGAAGACGGCCAGCGCTGCCAACCGGATCTTGCGGATCGCATGGCGTTCTACGAAGCCACCCGCGTTTGGTTGATCCAGCACCAACAGCCGCTGCAAATGATCGAAGGCAATTGGGCCGAGCGCCAGACGCAAGCCTTTGCGGCGGTCGAGCGTTTGCTGTCCAGATAAGCCGCCCGGCGGCTTTTAACGCAAAACTGTCCGTTTTTGAAACACTCCCGACCGCGCAAAGGCCCCGCCCAAGCGTCATTCATCATTGCGTCACGTGATCTGTTACGCCGATGAAACACCTCGGCGCAAACCCTTGTTCCAGAGCTTTCCGGCGCCCATTGCCCCGCAAGCGATCCGCCCTGTGTCTCAGCGCTGAAACAGTGCCCGCAACAGGGAATTTCCCAAAGCATGTAAGCCGTTGAAATAAAAAGATAATTCAAAACCGGCACAGCTTTCGCTCTCTCCTTCACAACGCTGAATAACCCAGCCCACTGAAGAAGGAATTGCAGCCGTGGGGAATTTCAATAAAGGCCTGACCTGCCTCCTGCTGATCGGATCAGCCGCCAGCGCTTTGATCAGCGTCAGCGCCCAGGCTGAAGGCAACGGCGTGATCGTCCTCAACCGCGACGTTCAACCCGTCGCGATCGGGCGCAATGGCGGCAAAGACCCCTATCCGACCACGGTCAACGCCAACCCTTCGGCGCGGATCAACCAGACCCTCAGCAGTACCGAACTCACTGACGGTGATTTCGCCAGTGTCGCCAGCGGCTCATCGATTCGCGGCAACATGACCACGCCCAGTTCCAACCTGCCCGGCATGAACACCCTGACCAATCAGAACGGCCTGCCCGGCATGCGTACTGGCAGCGGCGGTGGTTCTGGCGCCTCGATCTCCAACACGGTCAACCGGGCGATGAGTACCGGGCTGGCGCCTCTGACTCGCATGGCCGGAGGCCAATGACATGAATCGCACCCTGCTGCTTCTTGCCCTGCTCGGCTGCACCAGCGCCATGGCCGATTCGGCTTCAGTCAACAAGGCAAACATTCAGGATTCCGGCGCTCAGTATCGCGGCAACTTCAATGTCAACCAGGCTGCCGGTGACCAGATGCAACAAGCCAACACCAAGGCGATTGCCATCGGCACCGAAGCCCATGCCACCACCAGCGTCAGGCAAACCATCGACACGCCCGCCAGCCGCGCCATCGACGCGAGCGCCAACATCGGCGGCAACTCTTTCAGCAATGGCAACGGCATCCTCGGTGTTAACCAGGGCGCCGGTGCCAACAACCAAATGGCCAACGTTACGCGCGTCAGCATCAGTGCCGGCCCGCAGAGCGTTGACGACAGCGCCCTTTCACAACAGAACGTGGCGTTTTTACCGAGCTCAGGAGCAACTGGTACCTCAATCGGCAGTCGCCAGGTCACGACAAGTGATCAGGCCTTCACCGGCAGCCGCGGGGTAATCCAGGTGAACCAGAGTGCCGGGGTGGGGAACCGCATGGCTAACACCCTGAGCATCCGGGTCGCAGACTGACCCAAACAAAAAGCAGTGCAATTAGAAAAGTCCCAACACTTAACCAACTAATAAGCACGACGGAGAAACAACCATGAAACCTACAATGGCTCTCAAACCACTGGTTTTCGCACTCGCAGCAGTGATGGCAATGGCAGCACAGGCTGGCGGCCGTGGTGACAACAACGGTCATGGTAACGGGCACGGCAATGGTCACGGCCAGCCACAAGGTCCGAATCTTGAACAACTGCTGCAGATCACCGCAGGCGCCGGCGCCGCTGTACTTGACGCACAAAACAGCGACGGCAACGTGGTGAAAAACCAGGGCACCCTGAACAACGCCAATGCCAGCGACTCGCTCAACGGCTCCAACGGCAACATGGGTGCCAACGTGGCGGGCGGCGACGGCAACCAGCAGGACAACGCTGCTGCACTGGCCACCGCTGACGAAAGCTTCATCTTCGGCAATGCTGTTGCCGCCTCGAGCGCGACTCAGGTGAACACCAACAACTATGTGAAAAACTCTTCCACCTTCAACAACGCCAACCTCACCAATACTGGCAACAACGGTTCCGGCAACATCGGCATCAACGTGACCGCCGGCAACTTCAACCAACAGAAAAACAACCTCGCCATCGCCGTTTCCGGTGGTCGTGTAGCGCAGGCTGCCGCCTCTGCCAACCAGTCCTCGACTGGCCTGGTCGTGGAAAACAAAGGCGTGCAGGCTTACAAAACCGACACCCTTACCGGTACTTATGCAGCCGCTGGCGTGTTCAAAGCCAAAGGCACTGCGACCATCGAAGACGACAACGACCATGGTGGTTGGGGTAACCGTGGCGGCGGCCATGGTGGCAACGATGATCAGAAAGCCAAGTTCGAAGCCGTGGGTACTTTTGGCCTCGCTGGCGTCACCACCCAACAAGTGTTGACCAAAGATGGCTGGAAAACCCCTGTCGTCAACAACGCCAACATGACCAACTCGATGAACAACTTCTCCGGCAACGGCGGAGCCAACGTCTCGGCGGGTGTGGGCAACCAACAAAGCAACTCGCTGTCCATCGCCGCAGGTTGCAAAGCCTGCATGTAATCGCGATCGAAACGAAAGCCCCGGCAACGGGGCTTTTCCTCGGTTCCACAAGGCGTATTCGATCATGCGGACTCCTGCCCTCCTCGCTCTGCTTTGTCTGTGCGGCCTGACTCAGGCGGCCCAGATGCCCGTCGCTGCCCTGCCGGGTGGCGTGCTGGTCTACAAGGATGTGCAAAGCATTCGTGAGCGCAAGTTTGCCGACATCGTCGAACAGAAAACCGACTTCAGCTGCGGCGCTGCTGCACTGGCGACGGTCCTGCGCCAGGCCTATTGGCTCGACGTCGATGAGGAGCACATCATCAAAGGCATGCTGGTCAACGCTGACCAGGACCTGGTGCGAACCCAGGGTTTCTCCATGCTCGACATGAAGCGCTACGTAGAAAGCATCGGCATGCGTGCCCGTGGTTACCGGATCCCGCCCGAGAAACTCGAAGCGGTGACCATTCCGGTGGTGGTTCTGATGGACATTCGTGGTTACAAGCATTTCGTCGTCCTGCAGCGTTCGGACAAGGATTGGGTCTACATCGGTGACCCGGTTCTCGGCCACAAGCGCTACAAGCACGACGACTTTGTCAAAGGTTGGAACGGCATTGTCTTTGCCATCGTCGGCCCCGGTTACGACAAGGCCAACGCCTTGCGCAGCCCTCCGGTGCCGCTGACGGCGAAGAACTCGCTGGACAGTTTCAACCCGGTCAAAGATGCGGAATTGATGGATTTCGGGTTCATTCAGAGCGACTTCTTTTAATCGCCGAGTTAGAGAATGGGACTGGATGTCCCGGGAGCAGCAGATGAAAAGCTCATACTGGCTGGCCGCCGCCTGCCTGGCAGCGAGTGCGTCAGGTTTAGCCCATGCCGGATTCAAACCCATCGAAATCAAGGACCAGGAGCTCGCCGAGCTGCGCGGTCGTTACGTCATGCCGGGGCGGATCATCAGCTTCGGCATTGTCATGAGCAGCACCTGGCGCAACGCCAGCGGCGACTTGATCGGGGCCGCGACCTCGATGCAGATCCAGGCCGCAACCGTCAAACCGGAATTCTACGTCTCGACCATCAAGGAGTCGGGCAACGGCAGCGCCCTCACCGCAGGCACCGGCAGCGTAATCGGTGGCGCCGGCCTCAACAGCAGCCAGGGTGTGACGCAAAGCGTACGCGCCGCCGGCGATGGCAACACCGCCAACAACAACGTCGCGATCAACGTCAGCGAAGCCAGTCAGGCGCCGGCACTGGTGCCATCGCAAGGCCAGGCCCTTATCGCCGGACAAACCATTACTGGCAGCAACGGCGCCGGCAGTGTCGCGGTTTCGGCCAATGGTGGTGGCGTGCAAATGGCCATTCAGGCCAGCGGCAATCAAGGCACGGCACTGCAACAAGTCGCCCAGGGCGGGCTGCTGCAGAACACCCGATTGCTGGGCAGCGCCAACGTGGTCAACAACCTTACGCAACTCAACGTCGTACTGAACAATAACGGCAGAAGCGCCGGTGCACTGGATTGCAACCTGACCCAACTCGGGGCCCTACGCAATATCGGATATTGAACTACGCTGAGTCTCGATCATTGGGCTTAAAGGGACGGCTTATTCATGTATCGATCAGTATCACTGCGTGCCGCAGTGTGTTTGAGTACCCTTCTCCCGGCGGCAATGCTGCAAGCAGCACCCGACGCCGATGTAGAAGCCCTGAAACGGGAACTTCTGGAACTGAGACAACGATACGAACAACAACAACAAGCGCTGGCGGTACTTGAACAACGGGTCCGCCAGGTAGAAGAAACACCCGCGGCCCCACCGCCAAAACGACTGGCGAAATCGCCGTCCGACATGAAAGGCAATCGCGTCGCCGCCGGAGCCGCCACAGGCACCGGTGCGGCCGCTGCATCGGGAGGCGCCGCCGGGGGCAGCGGCGCTTCCTACGGTCAATCGCTGGCCGATGATTCACAACCGGCGCAAAGCGTTTCCAACCTGTATGACGAAGCCAGCGGTTTCTTTGGCGGCGGCAAGTTCAGCGTGGAAACCGGCCTGACCTATTCGCGCTATGACACCCGCCAGTTGATCCTGAACGGGTTCCTTGCGCTGGATTCGATCTTTTTGGGCAACATCAACCTCGACCGGATCAAGGCCGACACCTGGACCCTGGACCTCACCGGCCGCTACAACTTCGATAACCGCTGGCAGTTCGACCTGAACGTGCCGGTGATCTATCGCGAGTCGACGTATCAATCCGGCGGCGGCAACGAGGGCGCGGCTGGCGTAACAACAGAAGAAACCGTCACCAAGGATCCAACCATCGGCGACGTCAACTTCGGTATCGCGTACAAGTTCCTCGACGAATCGGTCAACACCCCGGACGCCGTGGTCACCTTGCGCGTCAAGGCGCCGACCGGCAAAGACCCGTTCGGCATCAAACTGCGCCAGACCGACGCCAACTCCAACCTGTTCGTCCCCGACACCCTGCCCACCGGCAACGGCGTCTGGTCCATTACGCCGGGTATCTCGCTGGTCAAGACATTTGACCCGGCGGTGCTGTTCGGCAGCCTTTCCTACACCCACAACCTCGAGGAGTCGTTCGACGACATCAGCTCTACGGTCAATCAGAAAAACCCGGGCAAGGTTAAGATTGGCGACAGCTTCCAGATCGGCGCCGGTATCGCCTTCGCGCTCAACGAGAAGATGAGTATGTCGTTCTCGGTCTCCGACCTGGTGCAACGCAAAAGCAAGCTGAAACAGGACGGCGGCGATTGGGAATCGGTAGTGTCCAGTGATGCCAACGCCGGTTACTTCAACGTCGGCATGACCATCGCAGCCACCGACAACCTGACGATCGTGCCGAACTTGTCGATCGGCATGACCGATGATGCCCCGGACTTTTCGTTCAGCCTGAAATTCCCGTATTACTTCTAAAAGCAAAAGATCGCAGCCTTCGGCAGCGCCTACAGTTCGTGTAGGCGCTGCCGAAGGCTGCGATCCTTTGATCTGTCGGCTTTTCGCTGCTGGTGCAACTCGCGACCACTTATCGGAAATACGTCCGCACCTGTCAGATCTGACAGGTGCGCCCTACCGCTGAATCCGCTTACATGACTCCAGCGCCTCGCACCTTGCAACAGGCCGTAACGGAGCATCGACATGAACCAGACGCCGGATGAAAACCGCATTCTCGCTCTGAATCCACCCTTTGTTTTGAAACAGGCCGTTTTGAAGGATGGGGGCTACGACGGTGGCATTTCGCTCGAGACCGTCGAAAATGATTTGCTGATCATCGTAGATCCGTGGGTAGGGATGGCGATGTATGACAACTGTAAAATGTATTTTGATGGCGTCGAAGTTGGGACAGTTCCGGTCGATGAAAGCAACTTGAATAAGCGGCTCGAATTCAAAGTCCCCAAGGGTCAAGTCACCAATGGCGAAGCACTGATCGTTTACACCGTACAGCGCTTGGGTCAGGACCCGGTCAGCTCCGAGCCGGTACGGCGTATGTGGGTCCAACTCACACAACCAGGTGGCACCGATAGCGACAGCGAAGAAGGCAACTCCGGCCTGATCTATACGCTTAGCCCGGATCCGTCCAATGGCGTGAATGAGGATTTGGCCCGGCGGGGAATCCGCATGAACATCGTACCCTATGAGAACATCGCCATCTTCGACACCATTCGGTGCCGTTGGGGTGATCAGGTGGTGACGTACTACCCGGTCACCAGAGAGCAGATCGACGATCCGGTCAACCATCCGATCTTCGCTACCTTCACCGAGGACGTCATCAGGGCGCAAGGCAACGGCAACAATATCGAAGTGAGCTATCAGGTCGTCGACCGGGTGGGTAATCTGCCGGATCCGAAGGCGCGGTGGGCGAAAATCACTTACGTCTCGGTGGATCTGAACAATCGCTTGCCGGCGCCGACGATCTGGGTCAACGGCCAGAACGTCACCACCATCGACCTGAAGGTACTGGGCACGAGCGATGCCGCTGCCCGGGTTTACTTCACAGGCGGCGACTACCAGGCTGGTGACAAGGTCGTCCTGACCTGGGCCGGTACGACGTCTGGAGGACAGCCCGTGACCGTCGGCCCGCTGGAAAAAACTGTCGACAGCGTGCCCGGCCATCACGACTTCCCGATCCCGAACGACAAGATCACAGCGATCGTCAACGGTTCGGCCAAGGTCGGCTTTCAGCTGCTGCGCGCCGGCGCACCTGCGCGCCCCTCCAATGACATTGTGATTGCGGTCACCGGCGAAGTCAGTCAGTTGAAACCGCCAACGGTTGTGCAGGCGCCCGATTACAGGCTGAACCCGAATCTGCATCAAAGCGGATTTACCGTGGTGTTTGACACTTCGACGTTTGGCGCCAATCACGAAGTGCAACTGGAAATCGCCGGCAGACCCGGCGCCGGCTCAGTGCCTCCCCAGCACAAGCCGGTGGCGGGACAATCGAAAGTGCAATTCGATATCGATTCTTCTATCACCGGGGCAAATCTGCAGCGCAGTGTGGAATTGAAATACAACTTGATCGTCAATGGCCAGCCGACGCCTGTGCAGAGCGTGACGTTGGTGATTGGCGAGTTGCTGCAATCGAGCATGCCGATGCCGAAACTTGCGGGTTTTGATGGTGAGGTGCTGGATGTTGGAATGCTCAACGATGACACGAAGGTTTTGTGTGAGGCTTGGCCATTTCAGCAGGCGGGATTACCGATCTGGTTAAGGTATGTGGAGACGTTCACGAGTGGTGGAGAGCGCGTCAAGGAGCAGTTTGTCGGGGCGGCGCATGATCAGGGAGGGGGGCTTGATTATTTGGCTGAGGTGGAGTGGTTGCGCGGGTGTAAGGCTGATTCGAAGTTGGCTGTTGTATTTAAGGTGGGATTGCATGCGGGGGCGGTTGAGGGTGAGGCCGTGGCGTGTCGGGTGAGGAGTTATGGGGTCAAGGCTGGGTTGGATGATTTGACTACGTTTGATAACTATCATTGGAACCATTGGGCAGTCCAATATGGAGAGGGCTCCCATCCAAGAATTTCCTTTATTGAAAATGAGTATTTTCTTGAATCAGTACCTGGCCCACAGGTGCGCAGTGCCATTCAGATCGTCAAGAGTTTCCAAGAAGTTGAAGAGGGCGACCAATATGAGTTGAGTTTTGATTATAAAAACACAGAACTGTGCGTTGTAATATTCAAGCAGAATAATGAAAAAACGCAGCTCAACGTACCCAGCTCTATGCTTTGGCAGTCTCAAAACTTTCGTTTTAATGCCGCAAAATACGAGACGCCAAAAACATTAATGTTATACCTTTATGTGGGGGGAGTTGTGGCGCAAACACGTATCAAAAATATAAGGTTGCGGAAATTTTAAAATCCAATCCTATTATGAAGCAAGATCAAACGCACTATATTGGATGTTTTGTGTGACACCCTAACAAAAACAATTGCATTTATATTCTGATTCTTGCACTCACCTAATCTGATGCTTATGCAACAACCGATAAAAAGTAGGCCGCGAAACCCCTAAAACTTTCGCGGCCACACTTAAATTATCACTGTGCCGGTTCAACACATCACACAACGCCTGCCGTTCCGCCCGGGTCTTGTAGTCTTCCAGCGTGCCCATCGGCGTGGCGATGGAATGCTGACTGATCAATCCCAAATCCCGCGCCTCGATTTGCCTCCCCTCCGCCAACACCAACCCACGCCTGACCCGGTTAGCCAGCTCGCGCACATTGCCCGGCCAGTCGTGCTTGCCCATGGCAATCAGCGCGTCTTCGCTGAAGCTTCTTGGTCGACGCCCGGTTTCATGGCTGTAGAAGTGCGAAAAGTGGTTGGCCAGCATCGATAGATCGCCGTGGCGCTCGCGCAATGGCGCGGTCACCACTTGCAGGACGTTCAGCCGGTAATAAAGGTCTTCACGAAAGCGCTTCTTCTCAATCGCCGCTTCCAGGTCAACGTGGGTTGCGGCCAACACGCGTACATCCACCGGTATCGGCTGACTGCCCCCTACCCGTTCAATATGCTTTTCCTGCAGAAAGCGCAGGAGATTGGCCTGCAATTCCAGCGGCAGGTCGCCGATTTCGTCGAGGAACAACGTGCCGCCATTGGCCGCTTCGATGCGTCCGACCTTGCGCTGGTGCGCGCCGGTGAACGCGCCTTTTTCGTGGCCAAACAATTCGGACTGAATCAAATGCTCTGGTATCGCCCCGCAGTTGATAGCTACAAACGGTTTGTTGTGGCGCTGGGATTGGCGGTGCAAGGTGCGCGCGACGAGTTCCTTGCCGGTGCCGCTTTCGCCGCGAATCAGCACGGGCGATTCGGTCGGGGCCAGTTTGCTCAGCAGTTTGCGCAGTTCGCGGATCGGCTTGCTGTCGCCGAGCAGTTCGTGCTCCGGCTGATCGACATGAATCGTACCCTGCCCGCGCAGGCGTGCCATGCCGAAGGCGCGGCCGAGGGTGACCTGTACGCGGGAAACGTCGAAGGGCAAGGTGTGGAAATCGAAAAACCATTCACAGACGAAGTCACCGACGTTCTGCAAGCGCAGGACTTCCTGATTGAGCACGGCGATCCACTCGGTGCCGCTGCGGCTGATCAGCTCTTTGACGGCTTCGGGTCGTTCCAGGTGGTAGGGCTGCAAACGCAGCAGGCCGACATCGCAGGCCCGGGATGCGGCGTTTTCCAGATTACAACTGTCGACATCCCAGCCTACGGCGCGCAATCCGGGCAACAGGCGATAACAGTCGTCGCAGGGATCGACCACCAGTAAACGTCTCGATGCAGGAGCTTCGCTCATGACTGTTCCTTGGCGCCAAATTTGATAAATGATCGTAAAAACAGTCATTTGGCAGACCCGGTTGTAACACTAGCAAGATTTTGACGGGGGCTTGTACCGATTGCTTATAGGCTGGGTATTAAAAGAGTTATAAGAAAGTTGGTTGTTAGTTAGCTATCGACTATTTGCGGTGAATCAAAGAGCTGCCCCTCACCCTAGCCCTCTCCCGAGGGAGAGGGCTAGGGTGAGGTATACGCGAGGTCAGCCGATCTGAAAGACCGAGCCGAACTCCAGTTTGAAAAGCCCACAACTCGGCTCCCTCTCCTCGGGGAGAGGGCTGGGGTGAGGGGTGAATTCAGCGCGGTGTTCGGACATGTGCAGGTTTAACGAAACGAACTTACGTTATGTAAAGAATCTGAAATTTCTTTGTTTCACTTGTGACCCGCCCCCCGGTTGCGTGCATCAGTACAAGTAACCAGCCGCACGGTAAGCCCAACCGACGGCACATCATTTGATTGGGCGCCAATAGAGAGAAGACCCCATGACTGCCCCGCTGCGTATCAACGAAGCTCTTTTGATTGCCAACCACGCGTTCAAGCCTTTTCAATGCGTTGCCTGGGCGCCACAAGACGGCAATGGCGAACTGAGCCTGACCGTCGTCGACCGCACCAACTCCCACATCGGTCGCAAACAGATCCCGAGCAGCGCCTACTCTGACCCGGCGCAACTCGAACAACTGCTGCAGCAGGCCCGCGCTGAGCTCAGCGAAGACGGCCACACACTGCAATCGTGGTCGATGCCACACTGATTACCGAACAAGGGCGGATGACGTTAAAGTCATCCGCCCTTGTTGTATGCGTAGTCGAACAATCAACGTAGTTGCAGTGCCGTTTCATCGAAAGTACTTGGCTCGCTTGCGAGTGGTTCAACAAGACACTGTTCTGGCACAGTGCGACCGTCCTTCTGTTAGTTCCCCCAGTTGTACTTCTCGCGGTTCAGGGATTGAATGTTTCGCTCGTGCAGTCAGCCTCCCAACCACTGGGTATCGGCTCAGGCACAAGGAGACGCGTGCATGTCCACCCTGAGCCCTTACGCGCTGCCTACTGCATGGACCGCCCCCGGTTCGCTCGACCCGACATTCGCCATTGGCGGTGTTGCGCAGGTGTACTTTGCCGGCAGTTTGTCCAGCCAGACCCAACATGTCACGCTCGATGCACAGGGTCGGATTCTGGTCGCCGCCAAGGTCGGTACATCCAAGGGGAGTCGTTTTGGCCTCGCGCGGCTGCTGGCCGATGGTTCGGCGGATTTGTCGTTCGGCTTTCAGGGCAGCGTGATCGGCAGTTTCGTCGAGGGTTTCGAAGCCAAGGCCGGCAAGGTTCAGGTGTTAGCCGACGGCAAGATTCTGCTGGCCGGCCTGCATTATGAAGACACCCAACGCACCCTGCCCGCCCTCGCCCTGTTCGATGCCAACGGCCAGCCAGACCGATTCTTCGGCGATGACGGTTTCCAGGTGGTGCGACTGCCCGGCGAGCTGTCCATGGGCACCCGCGACAACTGGTTGCCGCCGGGCGTGCCTGGCGTCGAAGCCTGTGACTTTGTGGTGGAGGAAGACGGCCGTATTCTGCTGATCGCCAACCATCATTTCAGCCTTGCCGACCACGCCGGCATATTGATCCGCCTGCAACCCGATGGATTTCTCGACGAATCATTCAACGGACGCGGATTTGTAGTGGTCCGCCACCTGCTGCTCAATACCTGGCTGAGCACGCTGTTGTTGAAGGAGGATGGGCGCATCGTCGTCGCAGGTTCCATCGACTTTCCTCAGCAAGGCCTGCTGGCGGTGTATCGGCCCGATGGCAGCCTGGACGAGCGCTTCGCCGTCGATGGCTTCATGGCCTTCAAGGCTCACGGCAACAGCGCTCAGGTCAGCCAGATTATTGAGTCCGACGACAGGCTTTATTGCTTCGGCAGCAGCCGCGATCCAATCCGCTGTTTGACGTTTGTCCTGCACGCCAACGGTCGACCGGACCTGCACTGTCATCATGGCCAGCCACAGGTGTTGGACATCGGCCCCAGCGGATGCCAATGGAACGCCGCCCAGCAAATGAGCGACGGCCGCATCGTCGCCGTGGGCGCGACCATCGGCGGAGTCGAAGCTGACTTCATGGTGGCGCGCTATCAACTCGATGGCAGCCTTGATCCAGCGTTCGGTGAGGGCCATGGCTGGTTGCGCACGCGACTGGGGCGAAGTCTCGATACCGCCAATTCACTGACCGTACATACTGACGGGGCGATTGTGGTAGGTGGCTATTCGCTGGATGGCAACTACCGGGCAATGGTTGCGCGTTATCTGAATCCATAGAGCATTCAACAGAATCGAGGTTATCGGCGACTTGATCTTCCTTGAAACATCCGGCAACTTTCGCGCTTCTAAATAAAAGGAGCAGCCGATGTCCGGTTCAATCGCCCAGGCGTTCGCGCACAACTTCCTCGGGCAATCGCCACGCTGGTACAAGGCGACCATCGTCGGTTTTCTCATTCTCAACGCCGTGGTGCTGTTCACCGTCGGGCCGGTCGCCGCAGGCTGGTTGCTGGTGATCGAATTCATCTTCACCCTGGCCATGGCCCTCAAGTGTTATCCGTTGATGCCTGGCGGCCTGCTGTTGATTGAAGCGTTGCTGTTGAAGATGACCACGCCGCAAGCGCTTTACGATGAGTTGCTGCACAACTTTCCGGTGATCCTGCTGCTGATGTTCATGGTTGCCGGCATCTACTTCATGAAAGATCTGCTGCTGTTTCTCTTCTCGCGGCTCCTGTTGGGCGTGCGCTCGAAAGCGATTCTGGCGCTGATGTTCTGCTTCTTGTCAGCGTTCCTCTCTGCGTTTCTGGATGCGCTGACCGTGACGGCGGTGATCATCAGTGCGGCTGTCGGCTTTTACTCGGTGTATCACCGCGTCGCGTCGGGCAATGATCCACGCAAGGACAGCGAATTCGCTGACGATCAGCATTTACCGTCGCGACACCATGAGGACTTGAATCAATTCCGCGCTTTCCTGCGCAGCCTGTTGATGCACGGAGCGGTCGGCACAGCGCTCGGTGGCGTCTGCACCTTGGTCGGTGAGCCGCAGAACCTGTTGATCGGCCATGAGATGGGCTGGCATTTCGGCGAGTTCTTCCAGAAAGTTGCCCCGGTTTCGCTGCCGGTACTGGCGGCGGGTCTGGTCACTTGCGTGCTGCTGGAGAAGCTGCGCTGGTTCGGATACGGCACGCTGCTGCCAGACAACGTCCGCGCCGTGTTGGCCAACTACGCCGCCGAGGACAACGCCAAACGCACGCCTCGTCAGACGGCGGCGCTGCTGGTGCAAGGGGCGGCGGCGCTTATCCTGATTGGATGCCTGGCGTTTCACTTGGCTGAAGTTGGCCTGATCGGGTTGATGGTAATCGTGTTGATCACCGCGTTTACCGGGATCACCGACGAGCATCGTCTGGGCAGCGCGTTCAAGGACGCCATGCCGTTTACTGCACTGCTGGTGGTGTTTTTTGCCGTGGTGGCGGTCATTCACGATCAGCATCTGTTCGTCCCACTGATCGAGTGGGTCTTGGCGCTGCCGATGGATCAACAGCCGGGCATGTTGTTCATCGCCAACGGCTTGCTCTCGGCGATCAGCGACAACGTATTCGTTGCGACCATTTACATTACCGAAGTGAAACAGGCTTTTCTCGCAGGGCACATGACTCGCGAGCACTTCGAGACATTGGCGATTGCGATCAATACCGGCACCAACCTGCCGAGCGTGGCGACACCGAATGGTCAGGCAGCGTTTCTGTTCCTGCTGACCTCGGCGATTGCACCGCTGGTGCGGTTGTCATACGGGCGCATGGTGTGGATGGCGGTGCCGTATACCGTGGTGATGGGACTGCTGGGCTGGTATGCGGTGAGCTATTGGCTCTAAGCAACACTGAATAAACCTGTGGGTTACCGGGGTTTGCACGCGCCGCGAAAACCTGTGGGAGCGAGCCTGCTCGCGAAGAGGTCGTGTCAGGCAACGAATCTGTTGAATGACACACCGCCTTCGCGAGCAGGCTCGCTCCCACATTGGTTTTGGTGTTGGGTCAGTGCGTGAGGATGTATTTCTCGATCGCCAGGACCACGCCGTCTTCAGTGTTTGGCGCTGTAACGACATCAGCCTGGTGCTTCACCGCCTCTTCCGCCTGGCCCATGGCAATCGAAAAGCCAGCGCATTTGAACATCGCCGGGTCGTTGCCGCCGTCGCCGATGACAGCGGTTTGCTCCAGCGGCACGCCGAGGTATTCGGCGATGGTCGTCAATGCCGTGCCTTTGTTGGCCTCAAGCGCCGTAACGTCGAGATACACCGGCTGCGAGCGCGACACTTGCGCCATGCCGTTGACCTTGGGCAACAACTGCGCCTCCAGCTCAATCAGCAACTCAGTGTTGTTGCTGGTAGCGACGATCTTGTCGATGCGCTCCAGATACGGTTCAAAACTCTCGACCACCACCGGCGGATAGCCGAGGCCACTCTGTTCACGTGGGACCATCGGCCCGTGCGGGTCCTTGAGCAGCCAGTCGCCGCCGCTGAACACCCAGATTTCCACCTCCGGTTGATCGGCAAACAGTGCCAGTGCGATCAGCGCTGTGGTCGCCGGCAAATAATGCGCGGCCAACAGCGTGCCGTCCGGTTTGACGATGGTGCCGCCATTGAACGCCGCTGTCGGCAGATCAACGCCTAGCGCCTCGATCTGCTGCAACATGGCTTTCGGCGGGCGGCCGCTGGCGAGGCTGAACAGCACGCCGGCCTCGCGCAACGAGCGCACGGCTTCGATGGTGCGTTGGTTCAGCGTGTGATCCGGCAGCAACAGCGTGCCGTCCATGTCGCTGAGCAGAAAACGTATGGGTTGTTTCGGCAAATCACTCATCCCAGGCCGTGCCAGACGCGACCATCGCGAGTCAGGAGATCTTCCGCTGCTTGCGGGCCATCTTCGCCGGCAGCATACGTCTCGACGCTCGCATCCTGCTGCCAGGCATCAAGGAAAGGCTGCACGGCTCGCCAACCGTTCTCGATGTTGTCGGCACGCTGGAACAGCGTCTGATCACCGGTCAGGCAGTCGTAGATCAAGGTTTCGTAGCCGGTGGAAGGCTGCATCTCGAAAAAGTCCTTGTAGGCAAAGCCCAACTCGATGTTGGCCATGTTCAGCGCCGGCCCGGGCCGCTTGGCCAGCAAGTCGAACCACATGCCTTCGTTTGGCTGGATCTGGATACGCAGGTAAGTTGGCTGCAACTCGTCGACTTCGGTGTCGCGGAACTGCGCATAAGGCGCTGGTTTGAAGCAGATGACGATTTCGGTGTCGCGCACGCTCATGCGCTTGCCGGTGCGCAGATAGAACGGCACGCCGACCCAGCGCCAGTTGTCGATCATCACCTTGAGCGCCACGTAGGTTTCCGTGGTGCTGTCGGGCGACACGTTGGCTTCTTCGCGATAACCCTTCAATGGCTGGCCATCGCGCTCGCCGGCGCTGTACTGGCCGCGCACCGAGTTGGCCCGGGCCTCCTCTGTCGACCAGGGACGAATCGCCCCGACCACTTTGGCCTTCTCGCCACGCACCGCGTCAGCGCCGAAAGCAGCCGGCGGTTCCATGGCCACCATGGCCAACAGCTGGAACAGGTGATTGGGCACCATGTCGCGCAGTGCGCCGGTGTGTTCGTAAAAGCTGCCACGGGTTTCCACACCGACGGTTTCCGCCGCGGTGATCTGCACGTGGTCGATGTAATGATTGTTCCAGAACGCTTCGAACAGGCTGTTGGAGAACCGGCTGACCAGAATGTTCTGCACGGTTTCCTTGCCCAGGTAATGGTCGATCCGGTAGATCTGCTTCTCGCTCATGACCTTGAGCAGGCACGCGTTCAAGGCTTCGGCGGTGTGCAGATCGGAGCCGAACGGCTTCTCGATCACCACTCTTCTGAACGCTTCGGGAGTTTCTTCAAGCAAACCGGCGCTGCCGAGGCGGCGCACCACTTCACTGAAAAATCGTGGCGCGGTGGCCAGGTAGAACACCGCATTGCCGGTGCCGCTGTCGGCGATTTTCGCCGCCAGGGCTGAATAGGTGCTGTCGTCGAGGAAGTCGCCCTGGACGTAGCTGATGCCTTTGGCGAGCTTGGCCCACAAGACCGGATCAAGCATCTGATCGCCCTTGCCGACCTTCGCCGCCACTTCGGTACGGATGAAGTCTTCGAGCTTCTGCGCAAAGGCTTCATCGGTAATGGCGTTGTGATCAACGCCGACGATCCGCAGGTTTTCGTCGAGCAGACCGTCGCGACTGAGGTTGTACAGCGCCGGCATGAGCAGGCGCTTGACCAGGTCGCCGTGGGCACCGAACAAGAACAGCGTGGTCGGTGGTGCGGGTTCTGCCTTGGATTTTCTGCGGATCGTACGGGTCATTTTTTCGCGGTCTCCACGTGGCCGCCGAAGCCGAAGCGTTGTGCCGACAGGATCTTGTCACCGAAGGTGCCCTGCCCGCGCGAGCGGTAACGGGAGAACAGCGAGTTGGACAGCACCGGTACCGGCACCGCTTGCTCCATGGCCGCTTCGATGGTCCATTGGCCTTCGCCGCTGTCAGCTACCGAGCCGGAGAAACCGTCGAGCTTCGGATCGCTGGCCAGTGCGTCGGCAGTCAGGTCAAGCAACCACGACGACACCACGCTGCCACGACGCCAGACTTCAGCGATATCGGCCACGTTCAGATCAAATCGCTGATCTTCCGGCAAGCGTTCGCTGGATTTGGTCTTGAGAATATCGAAGCCCTCGGCGAACGCGGCCATCATGCCGTACTCGATGCCGTTGTGAATCATCTTCACGAAGTGCCCGGCGCCGGCGGGACCGGCGTGGATATAGCCATGCTCGGCGCGGTGGTCATCGGACTTGCGATCCTTGGTGCGCGGAATGTCGCCCATGCCCGGCGCCAGTGCGGCGAACAGCGGATCGAGACGTTTGACCGTCTCGGCGTCGCCGCCAATCATCATGCAATAACCGCGTTCCAGGCCCCAGACGCCGCCGGAGGTGCCGACGTCGATGTAGTGCAGGCCCTTCTCGTTCAGCGTCTTGGCGCGACGAATGTCGTCCTTGTAGTTGGTGTTGCCGCCGTCGATGATCGTATCGCCGGGCTCAAGCAGTTCGCTCAGGGTGTTGATGGTATCTTCGGTCGGTGCGCCCGCCGGCAGCATGACCCAGACCGCGCGCGGCTTGTCGAGGCCGGCAACCAGTGCTGGCAAGTCGGCGACGCCAGTGGAGCCCTCGGCGACCAGGTTATCGATGAAAGCGGTATTGCGGTCGTAAACAACGGTGGTGTGCCCGTTGAGCATCAGACGTCGCGCAATATTGCCGCCCATGCGGCCCAGTCCAATAATCCCGAGTTGCATGTGCTGATGCTCCTTACTACAAATAAATGTGTGTCATTGGTTATAGCCCAACGCGACTGATGGAGGTTAGTCCAGAGCGTTGCGATGAAGTTTCCGGGCATTGTGCCCGATCCAGAGTGATAACGCCCCGAATCCTGCCGAAGACACACCGACCATGAAAAATAAAAAAGTTCCCTTCCAGGGCAAAAGAAATCAAAATTGGCGCCGATAGTAAGTCAAGCGCCTCAAAACGAGGAGTGACTTACAGTTGATGCACGCCATTTGCGAGGTGAGCAATGGGCACAGTACATACAGCAATGCCGCCACAAACCCTCTACGTTACGATCCGTCGCGATGAATTGCGCCAGTTGAAAGACGAGCGCGACCAGTTGAAGCACGAATTGGCGCAATTGCGCGCACTGACCCAGGGCTCGCAGCCGCAACCTCGTCCGGTTGTGCAGCGCGCACCCCACGCCTGATCCCCGCCTGCTTCGGGAACGGCCCTCGTCGTTCCCGACACGTTGCACCTCTGACCGCTTGATACACACCAACAGCGGCGCTTAACAAATCTTTCACAAGCCCTTGGGGATACTCCGCCCCATTCTGGCCGTGCCTGCGTGTACGGCCTCTGTTCGTCGGTGTCATGGAAGCGTTTCCGGCGTGGGTCTGATGATTGAGCTGGAGCGCTGAATGGCATTGTTCAAACGCAGCAAAACGACTGCGACCGGTTTCGACTGGGCCGGATTCATCTGGTTGTTCGTCTTCTTCTGGTACTTCTCGGGCATCACTCAACTGCTGATCCAGCTGACCGGCACGTCTGGTTTCACGGGATTCCGTCAGGCATTCGTGATGAGCGCGCTGTGGCTGGCGCCGATGCTGCTGTTCCCCAAACAGACGCGTCTGCTTGCGGCAATCATCGGTGTGGTGCTGTGGGCTTGCTCGATGGCCAGCCTGGGTTACTTCTTCATTTATCAGCAGGAATTCTCGCAGAGCGTCATCTTCATCATGTTCGAGTCGAACGTGTCGGAAGCGGGCGAGTACATGACGCAGTATTTCGCCTGGTGGATGATCCCGGCGTTCCTCGCCCATACCGCGTTCGCCTACTTTCTGTGGACGCGCCTGCGCCCGGTGTACATGCCCCGTGGTCGCGCACTGGTTGCAGCCACCGCAATCGTGATCGCCGTCGCCGGCTACCCGCTGATCAAACAAACCATGCGCATGGGCAATTTCGCCGAAGGCTTCGAGAAATTCGAAACCCGCATCGAGCCCGCCGTGCCGTGGCAGATGGCCGTGGCCTATCACCGCTATCTGGAAACGCTGGGGGACATGCAAGGCATGCTCGACAGCGCGAGCAAGATCCCGCCGCTGAAAAACCTCAAGGACGCCTCGGCCGGGCAACCGGCGACGCTGGTGCTGGTCATCGGTGAATCGACCAACCGCCAGCGCATGAGCCTCTACGGTTATCCGCGCAGCACCACGCCGGAACTGGACAAACTCAAGGATCAACTGGCGATCTTCGACAACGTCATCACCCCGCGCCCGTACACCATCGAAGCGCTGCAGCAAGTGCTGACCTTCGCCGACGAGCAGAACCCCGACCTGTACCTGTCGACGCCATCGCTGGTCAGCGTGATGAAACAGGCCGGTTACAAGACGTTCTGGATCACCAACCAGCAGACCATGACCAAGCGCAACACCATGCTCACGACCTTCTCCGAACAGGCCGACGAGCAGGTGTACCTGAACAACAACCGCAACCAGAACTCGGCGCAGTACGATGGCGACGTCATCGAGCCGTTCAACAAGGCGCTGGCCGATGCGGCGCCGCGCAAGCTGATCGTCGTGCACCTGCTCGGCACGCACATGAGCTACCAGTACCGATATCCGCCGACGTTCGACAAGTTCAAGGATCGCCAGGGCGTTCCGGCTGGCGTGCGTGACGATCAGGTACCGACCTACAACAGCTATGACAATGCCGTGCTGTACAACGACTTCGTGGTCTCGAGCCTGATCAAGGACTACGCCAAGACCGACCCGAATGGCTTCCTGCTGTACCTCTCCGACCACGGTGAAGATGTCTTCGACTCCGCCGGTCACGGCACGCTGGGGCGCAACGAAAACAAACCGACCGCGCCGATGTACACCATCCCGTTCATGGCCTGGGCCTCGCCGAAGTGGAAGGAAAACCACGACTGGAACTTCGCCGGCGACCTCAGCCGCCCGTACAGCAGCTCGCAACTCATTCACACCTGGGCGGATCTGGCCGGGTTGAGTTCCGATGAACTGGATCGCAGCAAAAGCCTGGTCAGCGACAGCTTTGTACCGCGCAAGCTGTTGATTGGCGACCCGTACCAGGCGCCGAGGCGCGCGTTGATTGACTTCAGTTTGATGAAGCCCAAACACCCTGCTCCGGCGGAAGTCGCGCAGAAGTAAAACGACAAAGGGCCGAGAAGGCCCTTTTTTGTGCCCATCGGCCGCAGTGTTTCTGTAATACGCCGCAATATTTGCGCTGAACCAGCGTTAACCCATTGTTAATGGCCGCGACGCAGACTTCTTTCGCGGTCTGCTTCACGGACGAACCGACTCCCACTTGTTCAGTAGGAGGCACCATGAAAACCATTACCTTCATTCTCACCACCCTGCTCGCCCTCGGCTCCACCAGCGCCTTCGCTGAAGGCGGTGCCGAACGCATGCGTTATTACTACGACAATTTCCCGGTCCAGCACGCGCAAAGCGAGCAAAAGGCCGACGCCAGTGCGAGAGAAATTCGCGTCCCTGCTGACCAGACGGCGCAGGTGACCGAGTCCTATCGCGACTGAGCATTACCGAGCAACCGATGGACCTTCCGTGGCTCCGCTCTGGCCCGGGAGATGACAGTTCAGGCGCCCTGATCGGGGCGCCTTTTTTTATGTTGGTGATTGGCGGTGAGGAGCCTTCAGGCCTGCAAATCCTTTATCCAGAACAGCATCCGCCCGTGATCCGGATTGAACATCCCCGGTGCAAAGCCGAATTTGCGATATGAACCCTGCGCCACCGCATTGCCTTCCAGCACTTCCAGGGTGATTTTGCAGCAGCCGCGCTGACGGGCGATCTCTTCTACCTTCTGCAGCATTTTCTGACTGAGCCCCAGGCCGCGAAATTTGCCGACCACGGCGACGTCGTGAACGTTGACCAGCGGTTTACAGGCGAAAGTCGAGAAGCCTTCAAAGCAGTTGACCAGCCCGGCCGGTTCACCGCCGACGAAGGCCAGCACGCTGAAGGCATGCGGGCGGCGGGCGAGCTCTTCGGGCAGGCGTTGCAGCAGTTCGGGCGCGATCGGATGACCGCCGCCCATGGGATCTTCGGCGTAGTGGTTGAGCACGATGCCGATGGCTTCGGCGTGCACCGGGTTGCTGTAGCTGGCCTGAAGTACGAGTATTTCTGCGAAATCCATTTCCATCCCCGATAAGCAAAAAGCCCCGGCGCGCAAGGTGCTAGCTGAAAGGCCTGGGGGGGACCTTAGCTTGGGTGCGCCGGAGAGGGCAACTTGAAAAGCTGAAGATCAAAAGATCGCAGCCTCGTTGCACTCGTCAGCTCCTACGATCCGATACGTGTAGGAGTTGACGAGTGCAACGAGGCTGCGATCTTTC
Organism: Pseudomonas sp. 2957; assembly: GCF_031456345.1. Lineage (NCBI taxonomy): Bacteria > Pseudomonadati > Pseudomonadota > Gammaproteobacteria > Pseudomonadales > Pseudomonadaceae > Pseudomonas > Pseudomonas sp. 2957. The sequence goes on along the minus strand of NZ_JAVDUL010000002.1, from coordinate 49,436 downwards.
GTGGTCAGTGGCCCCAGATGAGCTCTTCGGTCCAGCCCAGTTCGGCGAAGTCTTCGGCGCGCAATGCGCTTTCGCCGACACAGAAAAATTCATCCAGTTGCGGTGGCTTGACCGCCGTGCCGCTGAGCATGGCGTGCACCTGGCCACGATGATGGAGCTGGTGCTCGAACAGGTGCGAGAGCATGCGCAGGCGGCTGTCATGTTGCGGCATGTCACGGGCGATGGTGACGATTCTCGACAGGTCGGCATCGCGCAGTTGCTCGCAATAGGCGATCAGGCGGCGATCAACGCGGGCCTGTTCTGCACGCAGCGCCGCAGCCTCGGTAAACGGCTCGTCTGCATTGAAGAACACGTAGCAATCAGGGTGTGGCTCGTCCCCGCGCAATTCCCGCTCCAGCGCATCAACGTAGAACCAGTCGCAGGTGAGGATGTGATTGAGCGTGAGGCGGATGCTGGGGAAGAAGCTCACCTGTGGCGCCGCCAGTTCAGTGGTGTCGAGCTGGCTCCAGGCCTTTGCCAGGCGGTGATTGGCCCAGGCATTCTGATAGGCCATGGTCAGCAAATGATGGGACAGCGGTTGACTCATGTCGGCGCCCTCTTCTTTCAGGCTTCAGCGAAGCGCTGCAATTGCATCTCCTGCAAACGGCTGAGGGTGCGGCGGAACGGGAATTCCAGGTAGCCCTCGGTGTATAGCGCGTCCATCGGTACGCTTGCCTCGACGTACAGCGGCACCTTGCGGTCGTAGCATTCGTCGACCAGCGCGATAAAGCGGCGAACGCCGTCGTCATGCACCGATAACTGCGGCAATTCCCGGTCACCGGCGACCACGCGTTCAGCGCCATCTTCGGTGCCCCGCGCAATGCGCCCTTCGCGTTTTTGTGCGCTGAGGTTCGGCACTTCGCTCAACAGAATAGCCCGGTAGCGATCACACAGGGCAATGAAGTCCATGGCGGCGAAAGGTTGTTCGCACAGATCGCTGTAGCGGCACCACAGCACCGATTCGCTGGCTTGCACGACGCTGAGCGTGCGATGGCCCACGGCGACTGGCTCATCGCTGACAGTCTCATCTACAGCCAGCGACTTGAACATGGCACCCAGTGCGCTCGGTGAATCGGCTTCATTGACAAAATAGCGCTGCTCGATCGCTCCGGGATGCAAGCGATGATCCTCGGCACCATTCACCGCCACCACTGTCATGTGTGCCTTGATCGCCGCAATCGCCGGCGTGAAACGGTCGCGATTGAAGCCGTCCGCGTACAGATCATCAGGCGGCAGGTTGGACGTGCAGACCACCACTACGCCTTCCTCGAACATCACCTGAAACAGCCGGCCGAGAATGATCGCGTCGCCGATGTCATTGACGAACAGTTCATCGAAGCACAGCACGCGCACTTCGCCGGCCAGCTCTTTGGCCAAGGCGCGCAACGGATCGGCGATGCCACTGAGTTGAAATGAACGCTGATGTACCCAGCCCATGAAGTGATGAAAGTGCTGACGCCGCGCCGGCACCCGCAGGCTCTGATAGAACTGATCCATCAGCCAGGTCTTGCCGCGCCCGACCGGCCCCCACAGGTACACGCCGCTGATCGAAGGGGCACCGGCGTGCAAGGCTTCATGGCATTTCTGTAAGGCCCAGACCGCGTGTTCCTGAGCTTCATCCTGGATGAAACCCTTGTGGTCGACCGCGTATTGCCAGGCACTGAGGGGAGAGTCGAAAGTCATGCGCGGGAGTATGCCACGGGCGATTGGCCATTGCTGATTAACGGGCGTGGACGATCATTGTGGGAGCGAGCCTGCTCGCGAAGGCGGCTCGTCAGTCACCGAGATGCAGACTGAGCCACCGCTTTCGCGAGCAGGCTCGCTCCCACATAGGCAGTAAAACCTGACCTTTCAGGCAGTTATTGCTCGTTGCCCTCGCCGCCCTCTTCCGGCATTCTGCGCACCCATTTTCTGACCCGGCCCCGCCTTGCGGCGCGCACATCACCATGACCGCCTCTGACAAAACCCCGCGCAACAACGACCTGATCTACGGTCTCAACGACCGTCCGCACCTGACCGCCACGGTGTTCGCCGCGTTGCAGCATGTGCTGGCGAGTTTCGTCGGCATCATTACCCCGACCCTGATCATGGGCGGCGCCCTCGGTCTGCACAGTGAAATCCCCTACCTGATCAGCATGGCGCTGTTCGTCTCCGGCCTTGGCACCTTTGTCCAGGCCAAGCGCTTCGGCCCGGTGGGGTCGGGTCTGCTGTGTCTGCAAGGCACCAGTTTTTCCTTTATCAGCGTGATTCTCAGCGCCGGATTCATGGTCAAGGCGCGCGGCGGTGGCACTGACGAAATCCTCTCGACGATCTTCGGCGTGTGCTTCTTCGCTGCGTTCATTGAAGTGGTGCTCAGCCAGTTCATCGGCAAACTGCGCATGCTGATCACGCCGGTGGTGACCGGCACGATCATCACGCTGATGGGCCTGTCGCTGATCAAAGTGGCGATGACCGACATCGCCGGCGGCTTCGGGGCGCCTGATCTCGGCGCGGCCAGCCATGTGTTTCTGGCGGCGCTGGTGATCGGCACCATCGTTGTGCTGAACCGAGTCGACGTGCCGTTTCTGCGGCTGGGCGCGATCGTCATCGGCCTGACGCTCGGCTACGTGGTGGCATGGCTGATGGGCACGGTGGATTTCGCTTCGATGCCCGAAGTGCCGCTGGTCAGCGTGCCGGTGCCGTTCAAGTACGGTTTCAACTTCGATTGGGTGGCGTTCGTGCCGGTGGCGGTGATTTTCCTCGTGTCGCCGCTGGAAGCGGCCGGTGACCTGACCGCCAACTCGATGATCTCGCGGCAACCGGTGAAAGGCCCGCTGTACATCCGCCGGATCAAATCCGGCCTGCTCGCCGATGGTCTCAACTCGGCCATGGCGGCAGTGTTCAACAGCATGCCGATGGTGACCTTTGCGCAGAACAACGGCGTGATCCAATTGACCGGCGTGGCCAGCCGCTACGTGGCGTTTTTCATCGCCGGGCTGCTGGTGTTGCTCGGTTTGTTCCCGATGATCGGCGCGGTGCTGCAACTTATGCCGAAACCGGTGCTGGGTGGCGCTGAACTGGTGATGTTCGGCACCGTCGCCGTGGCCGGAATCAAGATCCTCGCCGAGGCCGGCCTGCATCGACGCAACATGCTGATCGTGGCGATCTCGCTGGGCATGGGCCTGGGTATTGCGGCGGTGCCGGAAGTCCTGCGCGAACTGCCGCAAGCGCTGCGCAACATCTTCGAATCGCCAATCACTGTCGGTGCGTTGTGCGCTATCGTGCTGAACATCTTCCTGCCCGAGGAATTCATCGAGCTGGAAGAAGACGATTTCGACCCGGAAGCTTCGATCCTGCAGGTCATGGAAAACCCCGACGTCACCGCCAAAGGTGAACCCGGCCAAGCGGCGGCTGTCGCACAGTTGAACCGCTGACGTCGAGCCTTGGCAAAAAGGGCTGCACCGGCAACGGTTCAGCCCTTTTTTGTCGAGAGATTTTTATGCGCCGCCTCCACGCCGTCATCCTGTCGCTTCTGCTGTTGTCGCTCAGCGCCTGCGCATTGTTTCCCAATCGCGACCCGGTGAACATCAACGTGGTCGGCCTCGAACCGTTGCCCAGCCAGGAACTGGAAGTGCGCTTCGCGATCAAGTTGCGCGTGCAGAACCCCAATGAAACGGCGATCGATTACAACGGCATCGCCCTGGATCTGGAGGTCAATGGTCATTCGCTGGCTTCGGGTGTGAGCGATCAGAGCGGTTCGATCCCGCGCTTCTCTGAAGCCATTGTCACAGTGCCGGTCAGCGTCTCGGCGTTCTCGGTGCTGCGCCAGACATTGGGGCTGAGCCAGACGCAAAGCCTCGATAATCTGCCCTACGTGCTGCGCGGCAAACTGGCGGGCGGGTTGTTTGGCACGATGCGCTTTACCGACAGCGGCAAGTTGAGCCTGCCCAAGGTGAGTGCGGCGACTTGGTAAAAAGTTTTCTGATCGGGCACCGATCCCTGTGGGAGCTGGCTTGCCAGCGATAGCGGTGCATCTGCCAAAAAGATGTCGACTGACATGGCCCCATCGCTGGCAAGCCAGCTCCCACAGGTTCAAAACAAGTATCAAGGTCAGGAGTTGAACCGCACCCCCGGCTTCGCACGCTCATCAACGGTCAACTCGAAGACATCCGGCCGCGCGTAGTGGCCGACCACATCGTAGTCATACCGCGCGCGGATCAGTTCATCAGTGTCGATTTCCGCCGTGAGCAAGCCCGCTTCCCCGCGCAACGGCCCCGCCAGCACATCGCCCATCGGACCGACGATCACGCTGCCACCGGCAATCAACGGTCGATCACCCGGCCAATTGGCAATCTCCACCCCCAAATCATCCGGCGAGGCCTGCACCTGACAGGCGCTGACCACGAAACAGCGGCCTTCGTGGGCGATGTGGCGCATGCTGACCTGCCACATCTCGCGCTCGTCCACGGTCGGCGCGCACCAGACCTCAACGCCCTTGGCATACATCGCCGTGCGCAGCAGCGGCATCATGTTTTCCCAGCAGACCACGGCGCCAAGCTTGCCGACCTGGGTGTCGAACACCGGCAGCGTCGAGCCATCACCCTTGCCCCAGATCAGTCGCTCGGTGCCGGTGGGCATGAGCTTGCGGTGTTTGCCGATCAGCCCGGCCTGCGGATCGAAATACAGCACCGTGCAATACAACGTGCTGCCAGCGCGCTCGATCACGCCGATCACCAGATTGGCTCCGGTGCGCGCTGACAATCCGGCCAGCGCTTCGGTTTCGGCGCCCGGTACATCGATGGCGTTGGCAAAATAACGCGCGAACGCCTCACGCCCCTCGGGCAGTCGATAGCCCAATTGGGTGCCGAAGCCCTCGCCTTTCGGGTAACCACCGAGCAAGGCTTCCGGCATCACCACCAACGCAGCGCCGGATTCGCGGATTGCGTCTTCCCAAGCAAGGATCTGTTCAAGGGTTTCGCCTTTGCCGCCGGGCAATGCACCGATCTGCAACGCCGCCACTATGGATTTGGCCATCGTATTTACTCCATCAGGTTCAGGTGTTGCCGATTCTCCGGCGTCACGCGATCATGAATAAAGCCCTGCCGACTGCTGAATGATATGAGCCAAATGAATATCGCCGACATTGACCTCAACCTGCTGAAAGTCTTCGAAGCGCTGCACGACGAATCCAGTGCCAGTCGCGCCGCCCTGCGCCTGGGCGTAACGCAATCGGCAGTCAGCGCGGCATTGCGCCGCTTGCGTGAGGTGTATGGCGATCAGTTGTTCGTGCGCACCGGGCGCGGACTGGCGCCGACCCTGCAAGCCAATCAGCTGAAACCGGTGATCAGCGATGCGCTCAACAAATGCCGGCAAAGTCTGGCCATGCTCGATCCGGCGGCCAATCAATACGAAGGACGCTCGGTGGCGATCGGTCTGTCAGATGATTTTGAAATTGCCTACGGGCGCCACTTGATCGAGGAAATCGCCCGCCGTGCGCCGAAGCTGCGGTTGATATTTCGCCAGACCCACAGCCAGATCGTTGCCCGCGCGCTGATGGAACGCAGCATCGACCTGGCGATCACTGCCGGCGGCTTTTCCGAGCGCCTGCTCAGTCGTCAGGTGTTGGGGGAAGGCGGATATGCGTGTCTGGTCGACCCTGCCAGTCTCGCGCCAGGCCAACAGCAGATCGCGTTGCAAGAGTTCGTTGAACGCGAGCACATTCTGGTGTCGTCGGGCGGCTTTATCGGTATCACCGATGAGGGATTGGCGGCAGTGGGCTTGAGCCGGCGAGTCTGCGCGTCGACCACGCATTTCGCCGCGCTGCCCTTCCTGCTCAAGGGCAGTCAGGCGGTGGCGACCATCCCGGCCCATGCCGCCGCAAGCATCGCGGCGCTGAGCGGGCTGGCGTTGCTGCCCTGCCCTTTGGCTTTACCGCGCTATCCGGTGGAACTGGGCTGGCGCACCAGCACGCAGATCGATCCGGTGCTGTTCAAGGTTCGCGAGGCGATTGCCGCCACGTTCAGCCAGGCGTGAAGCGGATTATTTGTTCGCCGCCATCAGGCGATTGACTTCACTGCGCACCATGTTGGCGAACTCCGGCGGCGACATGCCGTCCAGTTCGGCGCGGACCCACTCCGCCCATTTGCCCTTGCGCTTGGAGCGCTCCCCAAACAAGCGCGCGGCTTCGCCTTTGGCTTTGCCCAGATTGTTCTGCCAGAGTTCGAACAGACGGGATTTCTCATCTTCCAGCGCTGCGCGCTCTGCGAGGGATTTGTCGGCCAGATTGAAACTCATGGGGATTTATCCTGCTGCGTAAAATGGCGACATCTTACACGCTCGATGGAAATCTCCGGTGCAGGTTTTTCCCTTCTCCACGAATGACATGCAACTTTTGGCCTGCCGCTACACTCCATTGGTCACTGTCCATTCACCTGCAAGGAGTCACCCAATGGCCCGTAAAACCGCCTCGCAAGCTGCCGAAGAGCAAATCAAGGATCAAGCTTTCAGCGAGCTTCAGGCTCTGATCGAAGAATCGGACAAACTGCTCAAGAGCAGCGCTTCACTGGTCGGCGAAGAAGCAGAAACACTGCGTGCACAAATCGCCCAGAAACTGCAGCTGGCACTGGATTCGGTATCCAGCGTGCGCGATCGCACCAAACCCGCCGTCGAAGCCACCGAAAACTACATCGGTGGTCACCCTTGGCAAACCGTGGCGATCTCCGCCGGTTTCGGCCTGGTGGTGGGCCTGCTGCTCGGCCGTCGCTGAGTTCCAGCGCTATAAAAAAAGCGAGCCTTCCGGTTCGCTTTTTTTATGCCAACCGCTTTGCTTTTCGATTACTGAATTCAACTCGGTATCCCAAGCGGCGTACCTCGCTCAAACCACGCGGTCAGTCCCCTCTCCCCCCGGGAGAGGGCTAGGGTGAGGGGCTTTTGACCTTGTCACTGCAATCGTCAGAACAACAAAAGACTCACTCCCCCGCCAACTCCCGCAACTGCCCCAGCGTCTGCTCATCCAGTACGATCCCTTGCGCCATTGAACGACTGCGCTGCAAATGCCGGCGATCCCCCGGCAGCCGCTTGAGCCCGACCCCGTGCATCTGCCGTACCAATTCCTCGCTGCGCTGGGCAAAGCTCTGCCCCGCCGCTTTGCTCGGGTCGATCACAATCAACAGCTGACCTGTCCACGGGGTTTTCGCGCCGGGATGGTTGGACCAGTCAAACTCGAATGAGAAATTGCCGCCGGTCAATGCCGCCGCCAGCAACTCGACCATCATCGACAGCGCCGAGCCTTTATGGCCGCCAAACGGCAACAAGGCGCCGCCTTCGAGAATCGCTTTGGGGTCCTGGGTCGGCTGGCCGAGGCTGTCGACGCCCATGCCGGCCGGGAGTTTTTCACCCTTGCGCGCTGCGATTTGCACATCGCCATGAGCGATGGCGCTGGTGGCAAGATCGAACACAATCGGCGCGGCGTTGGCCCTTGGCGCGGCGAAGGCAATCGGATTGGTACCGAACAATGGCCGATCAGCGCCATGGGGCACCACGCAGGTCATGCTGTTGACCACGCTCAGCGCCACCAGACCTTCGTCGGCGAAGGGCTCGACATCCGGCCACAAAGCGGCGAAATGATGCGAGTTGCGAATTGCCAGGACTGCGATGCCGGCATGACGCGCCTTCTCGATCAGCAGTGGTCGGGCCGCTGCCAACGCTGGCTGGGCAAAACCGTTGCCAGCGTCAACCCGGACAAACCCCGGCGCGACATCTTCAACCTGTGGCACGGCATGGCCATTGACCCAGCCGCTTTTCAGCGTCGAGACATAACCGGGGATGCGAAACACGCCATGACTATGAGCGCCGTCGCGTTCGGCGTTGGCGCAGTTGACGGCGAGTACCCGTGCGACTTCGCTGGAGGTGCCGTGGCGCAGAAAAATCGTTTCAAGCAGTTGCGTCAGTGCTTCGAGGGACACTGTGGACGAGCCATGATCGTGTGGCGCAGACATCTGAAGCTCCAGAATGATTATTGGAGGGAACAACAGCGTACGGTCGATTTTGCCCACCGATTAACCCTGTCCGAGCTGCCAGCTGTCAACCCTTCGATTCATTGCCATCGGTTGGCGCGCCCTGATGCACATTTTGATCTCGGTACGTGCGGTAACTGTCTACCGCAAGTGCTCCACTCTGCGCATTTACTGTTGAGTTCCAGCCCAATGGCGCCCTGTTCAGAGTTGCAATGATGTCCATCCCGACTGCCCCGCTGTTGTTTCCAGTGATATTTGATTCACCCGGCCTGCACGCTGACCTCGGTCCGGCACACGGTCTCAACAGCAAAGACTTCGACTGGCTTGCACATGCGCAACTCGCTACGCAATCGCTGCGCAACAAGCAAACACCGCCAATGCTGGCCGAACGCATCCTGCTCAACGCCGACAAGCAACTGGCCGTGCCGCTGGCAGGCAGCTTCATACTCAGCGCAGGGCCGGATGACAACGGCGTGTTTCTCTATACGCCCTACGATGGCCTGAAAAAATTCGCTGACCGGCAAGCCCTGACTGATGCCCTGCAGAAACGCCTCGACAACGCCAGGGAAAACGATGATCTGCTGGCTTTCCTCTCGGTTTCATTGCGCAAGGAACTGGTGGAAAAACGGGGTATCACTCTGACTTGCGAAACCATCGAAGGTGATGTGTTCGAGGACCAGCAATTGGCAATCGGCGACTCTCTGGAGAGGTGCGCCCGTGACCTGCTGGACGAGCTTAAACGACTGCCATCCCTTGCAACGCTGCTGGAAAAGATTCTCGACGAACTGCTCGAAGCGCATTTTGGCGCGGTGCAACAATCGCTTACCCGGGTCGGTTTCTATTCGGTGACTACTTCGGATGGAAAACAGTGGGTCGACTCGCTGTCGCTGACTGAAGCGCTGTTGGTGCACTTTCACCGTCAGGGCTGGCCCCACGGTCAGGCCGTAGAATTCACCCATCCCGCCCGTTCGGTACGCGAAGACGATCAGTCGGCCTGGACCAATGCGATCAAGTCGGCGTCTGGAAAACTGACCATGCTGTTGTTTCGACAGCTTGAGGTGTTTTGGAACGGCGCTTCATTCGAAGGCTCGCCCAGACGTACTTTCTTCAGCCAGACGGTGCAGGATCAGGCGCGCGCGGATCTGATGATCAAGCGCGAAACGCAGATACTCACCGCCAGCGAGTTCGACGCCCTGCACAGCCTGGTACGTGAGCCAACCGTTGCGGTACGGCGGCCAACGTTCGAAACCGTGTGCCTGAGCGAAGAAACAGCCTGTGTCGAGCTGGCCGGTTCGCTGATGATCAATCACGACAAGGCTTATCTCTATACGCCCAGCCAGGGCCTGCAGGTACTCGCCGACTATGCGGATCTCAAACAGACACTGACCGCGAAAATGCGGGCTGCCGGACACGAAGACGAACTCTACGGGCTGATGAATCTGCAAGAGCGCAATCGTTACCTTGGCTTCGCTAACGCGCAGGTATCCGGGGAAAACATTGGCGGTGAGATCATGACGACGCTGTTCGAGGCCATCATCACCAAGCAACGTCAGAACGTTGAATTCGTTCTGCAGCGTTTTCGTCAGAGCGAGCGCACCACTGACATCCATGCGCTCTTCGACAAGGCGTTGGATATCCGCTCAATGATTCATGAACGGCTGCTCAAGCTCGACGTCAATCAGCGCTGGAGTACCCGACCGTTGTTTACCAGTACACCGCCATCGTCACTCTTGCAGGCAGACAAGGCTGCGCAGCAGGCGGCACTTCTGGGGCGGACGCTGGATAATCTGACCAGCCACTTCAAAGACCAGCCGACCGCGCACGCCGCAGAACAGCGCGTCTTTCTCGAAGGCATTCTGTGGAAACTGGCCCAGGCATTCGAAGACGGCCTGCGTGGTGAGGCGTACCTGCGCAGCCTCAGCGGGTCATGGCTGGAGGCGGAACGAAAGATCGTCGACACCGTGTTCGATTCCAGGCACCCGACACGCAGGGACCGCCAGTCACTCAATGGTTTTCGCCCCGATGCCTGGTCACTGACCCTCATCGGGGCCGAGCCCAACGCTGCGCTGCCGCTCGCTCACTGTGTGCTGCTGACCGAGCGCGGCGGCATGGACGTGAAACATTCCGGGCGCGCCATCCTCTGGACACCGGCCCTGGGCCTGGAGCTGTTTGACGACATCGCCAATGCGCAAAAGCAATTGCAGCAACGGCTGGACGACAATAACCAGAGTCACACGCTGCTGGAAAATCTGCCAAAGGCGCAACACAGACTGGACCAGCAATACACACTGGGCGAGTTTCAATTGATTAATGGCAGTGTCTCCCGAGACCGCATGCAATCTGCCATTGAACAGTTCCTGGCAGAATGTGAACTGCTGCGAGTTTGCATCAAGGAGCCAAAGACATTGGCGAGCTTCCTTGATGAAATGAAGAATGCTGTCATCGATACCAACCTGCGACGCGCGATCGATCTTGCACGAACCCTTTCGCGTCATCTGGATTACCCCGACTGGTTGCGTATGGCCTCGGCGACGGAGCAACGCACGCAACTCGCGCTGCTGGATGAACTGCGGCATGCGTTCATCGATGGCAAGGATTTCCTCGATGAGGTCCCGGCGCTGGCCACTCATATCGAGCAGACCCTCAAAACCCTGCTCGATGCCCGCTTTCCAGGCAACGGGCTCAAGCCACAGGACATCCGGATCACCCCCAATCTGATATTGGCCGGCCCTGCCTGCAACTTGCTGGAATTTGCCTTGCATCACTACAACGTCGTGCAGGGCAGCGGTTTCAAAGTCGCCTCGACAACGGCCACAGCCTTACCAAAAGAGTTTGCCCAGGCCGCGGTACGGCAATTACTGCAATCTCTTGATGTTGCTACCACCTACACCGCGAAAGTCACCGAAGCGCTGTCAGCCGACAGCCCGTCTGCTCGCACCAGCAAAGAACGGTTCTTGCGCCAGTTGCCCTGGCAATTGATGCAACACGCCCACTCGATGAAATTGCAGCAACAGCTCTCGGATACCGGCTATGACTACATTTGCCAGGTCCTCGACATGCCCGACGCGATAGCGCGCGCTGCGGTCGAGGGCGCTCATGCCATCGCCTGTCCGCTATCGTTGATCAAGACCCCAGGCGCTGATTGCGTCGACACACTCGGTTTGTATGTCTTCGGTCCGGGCGCAGGGCAAACAGGCCCCCGGGTCCTCTATGCGCCTTACTCCAGGTATGTGTTTCGCGAATTCGAAAACGAAGCGCAGCTGATCGAAGCACTGAATACCCCCGGGCACTTCCAGGATTTGGTTATCCGGCGCCTGCCTGAGGCTCAGCAGGCGATATTCAAGAGCCTGTTGAAAACAACGATCGGCAAAGACAGTGAAATCACTCTTCATGGCGCGCCCATCAATGGCAACGTGCTCGAGCGGTTTCACCAGGACACTCTGCGTCTTCTGCCGCAACTGTTGCGCAGCCAGCCACAGGTCAATGGCCAAGCGGATTGGGAAGCGGTGAAGTTTCTCTTCAGTCACGGCGTGCGCCTGGTGCCACATTTGCTACCGGGCAAACTCGCGTCCGGTTTTTTTCTGTGGCGAAGCTACCAGGACTTCAAGGCGTCCGCCGAAGGCCTTCAGGATCACCACTGGGCAAATGCCCTGAAAAGCTTCATCGCAGGGGCGATTACCCTCTTCAGCCTGGGACGTCTGTCATGGCAAAGCGAGGCAGAAACGGCCGGCTCCGAATTCGCCGCAGAGGCGCAAGCACCTGCGGGTACAGCCACAACGGTGCAAGTCGCCTCTGGCTGGGCAAAGGTGTCGCCCGTCACGCCCGCTCGGATTGATTTGCAGCCCTTTGAAAGCAGTACGGCGCTGGAATCCCTCAAGCTTGATGCCAATAAGCTGGTCTATGGGGATTCGTCAACGACGCAGAAATACGCCGCCATTGCCGGCAAGGTGTATCCGGCAGTCCAGCTCGAAAAAAACTGGTATTTGCGCAAAAAAGACGGCAGTCAGGGGCCGGCACTCGAAGAGAAAAATGCCCGTCTGGTTGTTGCAAGCGCCAGCCAGCCGGTTCATCGCTGCCGATCAAAACGTCGTGACCCTGCTCAACATGAAGTCGAGGAAAACCGCTCAATAGAAATGTATATCCAGGCCAGAGGCATGGCCCAGATCCACCGTCGCTATCCGGCCAGGGCGTTCGTGATACAGCAAGCCGTAAACCGTGCAAGAGAATACGCAGTCAACTGCCTGCATAACTACGTTACACAGCGTAGCCACCCTGCGGGCACACGGCTGGAGAGGGTTTTGAAGGAGTTCTTCGAGGTTCATGAGGTAACGCCCTTGCTGCTCACAAAACTCGAGAAAGTGATCATTCCTGTCTGCCAGGAACTGACGAATCCAAAAGATGATTTGCTCTACACCGAGCGCTTCTTTACTGGTCTGAATGGGCCTGGCAGCGCCAATACCGTTGCCTTCGTTTTCAAACAGGACAAACAGAAAATAATTCATCTCACCGAGGTTTTTTTCAATCCCAGAATGGACAAATACACCGCCCATCTGCCTCCTCGATTCAATGTTGATTCACACGCACGCGCCGTAACGATTATCCATGAACTCTCGCATCTGGTTTGCGACAGCGAAGATCTGGTAACGGTCCAGGCCATGGGGCCTTATCTCGACCTTATCGACACGACGACGGCAGAGGGGCAAGCGGCCAAGGACTCGCTTGAACGTTATCGCAGGTTATTGTCGCGCTACGGCAATCTCTCGCACCTTTTTGCGGTGAAATCCGATAACCACGTCTGGACCGATCTGGACAAAATGCCGACGCATGCCGCGGATTACCTGAAAATCCTCAGCCTTACCAAAACCACAAACCTTGCAGACGCGCGCCGAGCGTTTCGCAGTCCTGTTTCAGCAGATGCGCGGGTCGACGTGATGCTCGCCAACGCCGACTCGATCGCCCTGCTCATCAGCGAACTGGGGCGCCAGCTCGACCCGCTTCCCGCGCCCATACCGCTATCGGCGCCGGTTGCAGATCAGGCGGGATCCTCGCAAGCGCTGGCGTGAAGACAAAAAAATGCGCCGGCGTAACGCCAGCGCATTGCTCATGCCAAGAATCAACAAGTGAGAAGGTGCGTTAATCCTTCTGATCGCGCAGTACATTGCCCGAGGCGCCGTCGATGCGGAACTCGTAGACAATGCCGTCAGCCTTGCGCCCTTCGCCTTCCCAGTAGCCGTCATTGTCGGCGCCGATCTCATAGACTTCGACATAGCCGGCCTTGGTCTTGGCGACCTCGATGGCTTTTTCGATGGTGATCCAGCCTGCGCCCGGCTTGTCCGCCAGAGCGGCACCGGCGCTGAGCAGACCGGCAGTGGCAATCAGGGCTGCGAATGTCTTTTTGATCATTTTTTCACTCCATTTATGGATAGTAGGCAGTTGCTTCCTGTTTTTTTGGGCGCCACAGGGAAAAATAAGTTCCGCGTTGATGGGTAAATGCCATGACGGATGTTCTCGGCAGCCTGCCGGCGAGGTTAGAATGAGCGAAATCAGGACGAGTCAATGACCCAAGACACTCTCTCGGAAGCCGAATACGATGCGATCACCGATGCCGCCGCGCACTGGTGCATGCGTCTGCACGCCGCTGACTGCACGGACGAGGAGCGTCGCGCATTTGAGACCTGGCACGCTGCACATCCTTTGCATGCCTTCGAATACGAAGCCATGCAAGAAATCTGGGAAGTCGCCGGAGATCTGCCTCGAACCGAGCCCGAGGCACTCGCCGCGCAGCGCAAGCCTTCGCGTTCGTGGCGCAAGTTCGCGGTCATTGCTGGCGCCTGCGCCCTCGCCTTGCCACTCGCGGCCTACAGCGGCTGGAGTCTGGGCTGGGTGCCCAACAGTTATCAGCATTACGCCGCCACCGACAGTGTGCGTCAGATCACCCTGAGTGACGGTAGCCAGCTCGAACTCAACCTGCACACCGACCTGAGCTTCAGCAATTACAAACATGAACGTCGCGTCACCCTGAACAAGGGCGAGGCGTTTTTTAATGTCAGCCATGACGCGTCTCATCCGTTCGTGGTTCGCGCCGGCGACGGCAAGATCCGCGTGACCGGTACGCGGTTCAATGTGTGGATGTACGAAGATCAGGTGCGGGTCAATCTGATCGAAGGTTCGGTGCTGGTCAGCAGCAATCGCGACTTGCCTGGCGACGGTCTGCGCCTCAGTCCCTCGATGCAGGCGCGCTACCGGCATGGCGATTACGCGCCGCAAATCAGTCAGACCTACCCTGGCGATACTTCGCTGGCGTGGCGCAGCGGCCGATTGGTGCTCGACAACCTTGCGCTGCACGACGCCTTGCCGCTGATCAACCGTTACCTCGACAAGCCGTTGATGCTGGCCGACACCAATACCGGCGCGATCCGCGTGGGCGGCGTCTACAACATCAAAGAGATGAACCACCTCGCCAACAGCCTGCCGAAAGTGCTGCCGGTCTATTTGACGCGCAACAAGGAAGGCAACCCGGTAATCAATTCGATGCCGCAACGCCCGCCGAAAAGCTGAAGGCCGCGTCCCTTGCGGGAGGCGGCCTTCGTTTGTTTCGAGCTGTGACTGTTTTACTGCGCTGCCACCTTCCCTGTCTGATCCTGCTTGATCGTCTGCACCTGATATTGCGGATCCGCCTGGATCTGCTGTTCGGTGAACGGCAGAACACTCCACTGCTTCTTCGAAAATGCAGCAGTCTGATCCCGCGAGTATTTCGACATCGGATCACTGGATAACGAGAACGCCAACAGCCCTTGGGCGTGCGGGCCTTTTTCATCGAAGCTCACAACTTGCAGATAGCTGGTGCCGCTGACCACTTCAAGTTTGCCGTCTTCGCGGGGCACGCTTTGCATCGCGTTGTAGATGCCCAGCGTCCCCGGCCCGCCATGAATCGGCGTTTGCTGCCCGCCGCTGCTGACCACCTGGACATCACCCCAGCGCGTGTCGGGTTTCAGGCCCATTTTTGCGACCCGCTCAACCGACGCGAGCATCGCTTCACGCAGTGCTTTGGCGACGGCAGGTTGTTCGACTGCCAGGCCGCGAGGAGTGTGTTGCGCATCTGCCGGATTGAATGCAACACGCCAGATATCCGCTGATTCAAGCAGCGCCTGCATGATGTTCTGAAAATGCACCAGACCGAGCCCGGAATCCAGATTTGCGCGGCCGTCCCAGGCTTTGAGGCTGGCGCACGCAGACTTGAGTGTCGCGGCATCGCTGCCCAGATCGGCGCCGCAGAACTTCCGCAGATCGGGCATGACCTGCGCGGCCAGATAGGCCTGATCGTCCATGACCATGTGCTGCAGATCCTTGACTGCCAGCGGGCCTTTCTTGCTCAGTTCACCCAAACGATCAAGCGCGAATCGTGAGCGCAGGCCCAGCGGTTGTCCTTCCTGACTGATCAGCGGTGAATAGCCGGTGAGCGGTTGAGCCGGGTTGGCCAGCCATGCCGAATCATTGGAGTGCTGAACGAAATCCCTGCGCAGCAATTGCGGCAACTGGCTGGAAGCGAAGATGCCCTTCTGCGCCGCGTGCGGATCGACATCCCAGGCACAGCCGCTGTTGGAACCGTCCAGCACGATCATGCGCAGACCGAGGCGTGGGTCGCTGCACTTGGCAAGTTTTTCCGCGCTGACGTTCGGTACCACCGACAGGTTCATGTACAGCGTCTGGCCCTTGTCATCCACTGCCAGGGTGTTGACCCACGGAATGCCCTGGATCTTGTGCACCGCGTCTTGCAGATCCTTGAGATTGCTGGCCTGGTTCATCGCATACCACTGTTCGAGCACGCGGTCGTTGTCGAGGTTGGCATCGCGCAAGCTGTAGGCATATTGCCTGTCCCAGTCGAGCTTGCCCGGCCATTGCACGATCGGGCCGAACTGCGAGCTGTAGATGTCGCGCGCAACCGCTACGACCTGTCCGTCAGCCTGCTTGACCTGCACGGTAACCGTCTGTTTGTTCAGTGGCAGCGACTTGCCATCGAGCAAATATCGAGTCGGATCCTTTGGATCAAGTTGCAGGCGATACAAGGTGAAGTGTTTCGACGAATCGACGGTGTGGGTCCAGGCCAGATGCTGGTTGAAACCGATATTGATCATCGGCAATCCCGGCAAAGCGGCGCCCATCACATCAAGCTTGCCGGGGATGGTCAGGTGCATCTGATAAAAGCGCATCCCCCCGACCCATGGGAAATGCGGGTTGGCCAGCAACATGCCACGGCCATTGAACGAGCGCTCGCTGCCGACCGCCACAGCGTTGCTACCGCGATCCAGAGCAAAACGTTGCTGACGCGCGTCGGCCAACTGGAACGCCTCGGTGTCGTGCTTCACCTGCGCGGTCGCTTGCGGCGGCGTCGCGCCAGCAAGGGCTTCGGCGAACTGCCCCACCCCGCCTTCAACCAACAGGCGCCGCGTCAGTTTGACCAGATCCTCGGCGCTGATATCACGTACCCACTCGCCTTGGCATTGCTGCGGCAACCCTTGCTGACGGCGTTCAGCCAGATAGCGGTTGTAACCGGCGGCATAGCCTTCAACCAGATCATGCACCTGCGCCGGTTGTGCCTGCCAAAAGGCTCCGACCGCTTCAGGAGTATTGAGCCAGGTGAAGAACACATCACTGACGCGGTTTTCCCGTTGTTCGACAGTGAACTGCTCCGGGCCGAAGTAGCGTGAGCGCTCGCCGTTGACCGTGACAATCTCGTTGGCCAGCAAACACAGATTGTCCTGGGCGTAGGCGTAACCGATGCCGAAACCCAGACCGCGCTCGTTTTCAGCGCGAATGTGCGGCACGCCGAAACTGGTGCGGCGAATATCGGCGCTGGTTTGTGCAGCCGGGCTCAGTGCATGGGCCGACAGGCTCAGTCCGAACAAGGTGCTGGCGAGGGCCAGCCCGGTGAGTTGCCTGGAAATAATCACGCTTGCTCCTGATCGAAAGGTCGATTGCCCCTGCGTCCACGCGCAATGAGCCTGTCGAAGAAACGAAGCTGAGGGAAAAAATTTAGCGGGTAGTCCATTGGGGCAATGCTGTCATCACAAGGCTGAGACGAATTAGCGACGAAATTTCTACATCTTTTCTTTCATGATTTGTCGTGCTGAAACGTCTTGTTTAGAGAGCGCAACAAAACCTTTCCCGATCTGGCTCTGAAAAGGAGTAATCGCATGTACAACTCGCAACTACCATCGGACGGTAGCCAGACGCCACAGGGCGTTTCGATGAGTTCGCACTCTGGCAATTTCACCCAGCGCGGCGAGCGTCCGGGCAATGAGCGTATTCGCGTGCTACTGAAGAGTTTCGGCCTGCGCACCAGCCTGATTCGCCTGAAAGTCATCGACGCGCTGCTCGTGGCGGCACAGAGCAATCGTCGCCTGGGCGTACGTGGCGTACATAGCCAGTTGCTCGATCTGGACGTGCCGCTGTCGTTTCTCAGCGTGCGAGAAGTGCTTAAACGCTTGTGCGCCGAAGGCGTGATCACCTTCAACGCCGACAAGAGTTACAGCCTGCACCCGCAGGCTGCAGCGGTCCTCAACCACGAATGAGGCTCGCCTTCAGGGCTTGACCTTGCGGCGCATCACGCCGTTGATGATGACCACCACGACCGCCACGCCGATTGCCACGTACTGGAAAGTCTTCTCGGTGATCATGCCGGCATTCTGCAGCCAGGACAGGCCCAGCATGATCGCCAGTACCGACAGAGCGATCAGAATCGAATAAATCAAGCGTTGCTTCTGGGTCATTGCGGTTTCCTGAAACATTGAAATGTAGCCGGTTGCACGCCGAGCGTTCCCCGGATTACGGGTATGCGCCGGGGCAAACGGGTGCTCATGTTACCGCCCCTGAAGACTTTTGGCTGCAAGGTAACCCGACCTTAAGGCATGGCCCTCCCTGCTCTGGCGCAATCAATGCCCGCACTGACGAGGGCATCGTTGTTTGCGCCGCAATGGCAGCCAGGTAAACAGGTTTCACGCCGCGCCAATCCTTTAAACATGCCGTAAGTTTTTGAAATCTGCTGACGCAGCAAACGGCTAGGTCGGCTGTGCGCCTGCGCCTAGGCTCTGCGAACTTCCTACCACTCATAAAACAGGGATGTTCATGCAGAGAACACTTATCAATATCGGCCCCAGACAGGTTGCGGGTTTCTGTCTGGCGCTGACCGCTTTCGAACTGCTCACTTACATGGCCAGCGATGTGATCATGCCAGCGATGCTGGACGTCACCACCGACCTCGACGCGGACGTACGGCATGTTCCCCATGCCTTCAACCTGTATCTGTTGGGTGGCGTGTGCCTGCAATGGTTACTCGGCCCGTTGTCCGATCAATACGGCCGACGACCACTGTTGTTATCGGGCAGCGCGCTGTTCGGATTGTCGTGCGCGGCGGCTTTTTTCACCGACAGTATTGGGGGGTTCAACCTGTTGCGGCTGTTGCAAGGCATGGGTCTGGGGTTTGTCGTCGCAGTCAGCTATCCGGCGCTACAGGAGGTGTTCTGTGAAGCGGACGCCGTCAGGCTGATGGCGTTGCTCGGCAATGTTGCGTTGTTATCGCCACTGCTCGGGCCGCTACTGGGGATCCTGTTGCTGGAATGGCTGAGCTGGCGGGAAATCTTTCTGCTGCTGGGATTCACGGCAGCGCTGGTCTGGCTCGGTCTGTTGCTGTGGATGCCGGAAACCGTAGGCGTCGAGCGCCGCGATGGTCATCGAACACCCCGTGTGCCCTTCTCCTGGCGTTGCACTTCACGGCGCTATGGCGCGTTGTTAGGCAACCCGCGTTTTCTCTGCGCCAGTCTGGCGCTGGGCCTGATGAGTCTGCCCCTGATCACATGGATAGGCCTGGCACCGTTGCTGCTGGTGCGGGTGCTGGAACTGCCGCCGCTGGAATATGGCCTGTGGCAGATTCCGGTTTTCTCAGCGGTGATTGCCGGCAATCTGATTCTCGACCGCTTGCTGCAGACTCATTCGCTGACGCAATTGATTCAACTGGCGCTCTGGCCGTTCTGTCTGGGCCTTCTGTTTCTGGCCGCGTGCGCATTGCTCGGCGCGGGGCTTGGTCCGGTGGTGGCGAGTCTGTCGCTGTACGCCGTCGGGCTGGGCATGAGCAACGCGGCGGTGTATCGCCTGGCGCTGTTTGCCAGCGACGACAGCAAAGGTCTGGTGTCGGCGCTGACCGGCATGATTTCGATCGCCGTCATGGGCCTTGGCGGTTCGCTGATTGCGGCCATCGGTGGCGGCGGCCGTCTTGAATACTTCGCTCTCTGGGCCGCATTCGGCGGGCTGATGTGCCTGCCCATGGTTTACCGGCTCCTGCAAACCACCACAGCTGATGTGGCCTCGCCTCAGTAAGGAACACTGATGACTCACCTACACTATGCCGACGCGCTGTGCGCGTTGAAGCAACCCTATTGCGCGGATTCAGCCGCGCCCGGTCTGTTTGATCGGGCGATGACTGAAATCAGCCGCTTTCACTGCGGCCACACCCCGGGTTACGCCCATTGGCTCAACGCCCATGGACTGGCGCCGCAAGACCTCGACAGTCTTGATGACTGGTCGCGTCTGCCGCCGATCTTTGCCAGTTTCTTCAAGCAACACTTGCTGCTCAGCAGTACGGGGGCGGACGCCCTGGAACTGACCTCGTCGGGCACCAGCGGACAGAAAAGCCGGATGCGTTACGACGAACGCAGCCTGGCGCGGGCGCAGTTCATGGTTGCGCAGATCTTTCGCCATTACGGTTGGGACACTCCGGATACGCCGTGCAATTACCTGCTGCTGAGCTACGAACCCGAGGGTCACATTACGCTCGGCACTTCGTTTACCGACCAGTTTCTCTGTCGGTTTGCCCCGGTCAATCGCGTGGTTTACGCCTTGCGCAACACCGGTAGCGGCCATCAGTTCGACGTATTCGGTGTCATCGCCGCATTGCAGTCATTCGCTGAAGAAGGTTTGCCGGTGAGGATTTTCGGCTTCCCGGCGTTTCTCTGGCAGACACTGCAACGCATGCAGGCTACCGCTGTACAGGATGTGCAATTGCCCGCCGGTTCGCTGGCCTTTTTTGGCGGCGGCTGGAAAACCCAGGCTGCGCAGGAAATTCCTAAACAACAGTTTTATGCCCATATCCATCGGCAATTGGGCATCGAACCCGCCCGCTGCCGCGACGGTTACGGCGCTGTCGAGCATGCGGTGCCTTACATCGAATGCGCCCGTCACCGCTTTCATGTGCCGGTGTATTCGCGGGTGCTGATTCGCGATGCGGCGGATTTTTCTCTGCTGCCCTATGGCCAACAAGGCCTGCTCGGCTTCGTCTCGCCTTACATCTCATCCAGCCCGGCGCATGCCGTGGTGATGAGCGACCTTGCCACGCTGCACCCGGGCGCAAGTTGCGGCTGTGGATTGACCAGCGACTGGTTCGAACTGCACGGCCGCGCCGGCACCACAGCGGGCAGAAGCTGCGCAATGGCCGCCGCCGAATTAATGGGAAGTCACTGAAATGTTTTTGATCGATGGACAACTGCACGACATTTACAGCCTCGACCAAGCGCTGCAAGACCTGCAACACAAGTTGCCCCAGCGTTTGGCGACGTCGCTAGACAGCAGCACGGTCATCACGGCGATAACTGTTTTTGCCCAGCTGCTGCGTGACTCGCGCACGAACCTGCCCCTCGAGAGCGAACAACGGCAGGCCTTGATCGATTTCTGCCAACCTGAAGCCTTGACGATCAAACGCCAGCGCGAACTCGGCGTCGCTGCCGACTCCCTGCGCCGTATCGATTATCGCCTGCCGCGCTTCGAAGCCTGGCGCCCGCTCGGGCTGGTGGTGCACATCACCCCGGCCAACGCGCCGCTGCTGGCTTTTTGCGCGGTGGTGGAAAGTCTGCTCGCCGGCAACGTCAACTGGTTGCGCCCCAGCCGCAGCGATCAAGGCCTGACGGCGCGACTGTTGAGGGCGTTGGTGAACTGCGATGCGAGCGGACAACTGGCCGGCCACGTGGCGGTGGTTCCAGCGAACACCGAGCAGATCGGCCAATTATGCAAATCTGCCAATGGCGTTGCGGCGTGGGGTGGCGAAGCGGCCTTGCAAGCCATTCGGCAACAGCTCGCGCCGGGTTGTCGCTGGATCGACTGGGGGCATCGCATCAGCTTCGTCTATCTCACTCCTGCATCAGCTACGCCAGAGGCGCTTGATGCCATCGCCGACGAAGTTTGCCGACTGGATCAGCAGGCCTGCTCCAGCCCGCAATGGCTGTTGGTGGACAGCGACGACACGCAAGTCTTGCGCGATATCGGTGAACGCCTGGCGCAGGCCCTGCAACGACGCGCCGCACAGTGGCCGGCACTGGTGCCGACACGCCAGGAAGCTGCGCAAATTACCACGCACACGCAAATGGCCCGCCTCGGTCAGAGTTTCGCCGGTCACACCGGGCAAGTCTGGCACGGCCCAGGCTGGCGGGTGATCTGGAGCCATGATCGGCAACTCGCACCTTCGCCGCTGTTTCGCAGCGTATTGCTGCACCCGGTGCCGCAGGCGCTGCTGCCCGCCACTCTGCTGCCGTGGCGCAACGTCCTGCAAAGCTGTGCGCTGGTATGCGCACAATCGCAAATTGTCGAGCTTACCCATGCGTTGATCGCTGCCGGAGTCACGCGGATCGCACCGATCGGCAACATTCACGACGGGTACGAGGGCGAACCCCATGATGGCGTCTATGCGCTGCAACGTTTGAGTCGACGGGTATCGGTGAGTCTTGCAGCCACGCAACTGCCGAATCAGGCCAGTCTCGATCCAGCACCATCAGCGGCGACGCCGTGCGCTGCGATCATGGACAAAGAAGCCTTCGTCGCCCAGCCCATCAACGATCAGGCGCAGTTGTATTTCCGCTCCGGAGGCAGCAGCGGCACCCCTGCTCTGGCCGGCTACAGCTATCGCGACTTTGATCGGCAGATGCGCGCGACCGCTGATGGCCTGTTCGCTGCCGGTCTGGATCCAGCACAAGACCGAGTCATGAACCTGTTCTTCTGTGGCGGGCTGTACGGCGGCTTTCTCAGCTTCAGCAAAGCGCTGGAACTGCTTGAGGTGACGCACCTGCCCATGGCCGCCCCTGCTGATGACGATTATCGGGAGATTGCCCAATTGATCATCGACCAACGGATCAACGTGCTGGTCGGTATGCCCGGCACCCTGCATCGTCTGTTTCTCAATGAACAGGAGCGTCTGCGTGCTTATGCCGGAGTCGAAAAGGTCTTTCTCGGTGGCGAGCACCTGAGCGAGCAAAACCGTGAATTGCTGCGCAGTTGTGGCGTCTCGACCATTCGCTCGGCGATTTACGGCAGCGTCGACGCCGGTCCGCTTGGGCATGCCTGCGAGGATTCGGCGGATGGGGTTTTCCATCTGATGAGCGAGATCCAGCAGTTGGAGATTGTAACGTTCGATGAGGATGTGCCGGTGATCGACGATCAAGTGGGACGGCTGCTGGTCACCTCGCTCGCCCGCGAGGGTGGTCAGCGCGTGCAGCGTTATGAGATTGGCGACAGCGGACGCTGGCTGCCGGGCCTCTGCACCTGCGGGCTGAAGTCGCCCCGCTTTGAACTGTTGCAACGCCACGGCAAGTTGTTGCGTATCGGCACCGACTTCATTTCCCTGAGCGAATTGGCGTCACGGCTGCAAGTGCCGTTTCAGTTGCATCTGGACCACAGCGCCGAGGGCGTCGAGCGCATGCAACTGCATTGCGAACTTACAGCCGCCACCGTTGAAACACGTCTCGCCGATTACCTGACCCTGACGACCATCATCGACAGCGGATTGCTGGTGCTGCAGATCGAGCAATGCTCGCCCGAACACTTCGCTCGAAACAAACACAGCGGCAAGACGCCGCTGGTCATTGACTCCCGCCGCTGACGCTTGCCGTGAGCTGGCTCATTCGAATCAAGAAGAACACACCGTGAAAACAACCGACTCGATTAGCGAATTAACGGGTTTCGCCCGTGAGCATTCGCCCTACTACAAGAACAGTCTCGCCAACATCCCCGAGGCGATAAGTTCACTGTGCGAATTGCCACTGCTTGATCCGGCAGACTTCTGGAAAGACAGCGCGGATCTGATGCAATGGCCGGTTCTGACGGCCCCCATTGCCCACGCCTTGGTGTTCAAGACCGGTGGCTCAACCGGCGGTGGCAGGCTGTCCGTGTATGCCCGCACGGAATGGCAGCGCACGGTGGAAGATTTCGGCCGCAGCCTGAGTGAACAATTCAGCTCCGGCGACCGTGTCGCCAACCTGTTTTTCGCTGGCGACCTCTACGCCAGTTTTCTGTTTATTCATGACTCACTCGCCCATGCTGGAACAGCTGTTACCGAGTTTCCGTTTACCGGTGAGGTCGATCCGCCGAAGTTGGCCGATGCCATCGAACAGCATCGAATCAATGTACTGGCTGGCGTGCCCGCGCAATTACTGACTTTCGCCAGTTGGCTCAAACAACGCGGCCTTACGTTGCCCCTGGTTGATAGCGTGCTTTACGGCGGGGAGAGCCTGTTTGCCTCACAGCGCCAGCTCCTTGAGCAAGTGCTGCCCAACGCGCGCATTGCCTCGATCGGCTACGCCAGCGTCGACGGCGGATTTATTGGCGCCAGTCATCCTGACTGCGTCGAAGGAGAACATCGCACACCCGACGGCCACGTCCTGTTGGAGATTATCGATCAGCACAGCGGCGCAACGATCGAGGCCTGCGATCAAACCGGTCTGCTCGTATTGACCAATCTGCATCGCCGCTTGATGCCGCTGATCCGCTATCCCGTCGGAGATCTAGCGTGCTGGCGCGAACCGCCGGGCACTGCACGACGCAAATTCGCCCTGAGAGGACGCAGCGGCAATAGCCAGCGGGTGCGGGTCGGCATTCTGTCGCTGATGACCGATGAAATCAGCGAAATCGTACAGAGCATTACTGGCAGCGACGATTGGCAATTGCTGATCGAACAAGCCAACAGCGCAGATGTGTTGACGTTGAAATACGCAGTCATCGAACGATCGGCGCTCATCGACGAGAAACTTGAGGCCCGCTTGATCGAAATGTACCCGCCGATCGCGCAACTGCGGGCTGAGCGGTTATTGGAGCTGCGCATCCAGAGTTGCCGGTTCGAGGATTTGGCGCGCCATCCTCGCGCAGGGAAAAGCCTGCGGATCGTCGACTTGCGCTGCTATGGCCCGGACGAGAGGGAGGTGCGTGATGGAGTCGTTGATTCTGCGCAATTACCGTGACACCGACGCCAAGGCCGTCAGCCAGCTGTTTCGCGAGGTCTACGGTGATCATTACGTGCAAACCGACGTTTACATGCCCTGCCTGATCAATCAGAACCACGCCGACAAACGCTGGCATTCACTGGTTGCAGTGGAGGGTGAGCGGGTTCTTGGCCATGCCACTTTGTATCGGCAGAGCGAAAGCTCGCACGATGCCGAACTGGCCTTGAGCGTCGTACATCCCGATACCCGTGGAAAGAACATTGCCACACGGCTGGGCGGACAACTGCTGACTCATGCGCAGGCGTTGGGCTGTCGCAGCGTCTCGATCAAACAGGTCACCCATCACCCTTACACCCAACGCATGGCTATCAACCTCGGTTTTCACAACACTGGATTGTTGCCGGACTATGTCCGCTCACCCTTTGGTTGTAAAAAACCCGAGTCGATCGTGTTGGGGGTACGTGCTATCGATGGCTATCAACGGCCATTGCCAGAACAGGCATGGCCAGCCAGTTGCCGCCCCTTGATGGAGCGTCTGAGCGCTGTGTTCGGCGTCGGGGCTGATGCAGGACGCTGGCGCGGAGCTTCGGTTCAGGTCCAGCAGCACGGCAGCCGCCATGAAATGTGGCTGGAAAAACTCAATCCGGAACTGCTCGACCAGTTGCGATCACTGCCCGGGCATTGGCTGGTTTCGATTCGTCTACAGCTTTCGCGACAGTTTGCCGTGGATCTGCACAGTCTGAAGGCCATCGGTTTTGCTTTCACCGGCCTGGCGCCTGCACAGGACAATCGAGGGGGATGGCTGGCGTTGTTTCATCGGGGCTACCGCACGCGCCGGCTTGCGCTGCATTGCCCGCATATGCAGCAGTTGCATGACCAGGCACAACGTCACATCACTCGGCAAGCCGTGCCGGCGGCGTAAACAGCATGAGCCCGCACACGGATGAGCGGGCGTCATCAGCAGACGTTACGCCTTTGCCTTCAGGCCTTTGTCAGACGGAACTGGCGCATTGCCTTCGCCATAGGTCTTGAGATTCTGCAGGACGTAAATGGCTTTCTTGAATTCGGGAATCAGGCTTTTGCCGTAATAATTGCCATTGAGGCTGTTGGTCTGGATGGCATCGAGCTGAGTGGCGAAATATTCCAGCGCGTTGAACTTGGCCTCCGGGTCTTTCTGCACGCCGAAGCGGTCGAATTTGTCGCCGGCATTGAGCAAAGTGATCGAGGTGATCTCGGAAATCAGGCCGCGCCCGCGCAGGAACTCGCTGAGGTTGCCCAACTGCTTGACGGAAACGTTGGCCGGGTCGAAGCCCTTGATCTGCTTGCGCAAACCCTGCTTATCCATCTCCGCCACATTCAGCGCATTCGGATCGTTGCCGACCAGCGTCAGCATCTGCTGCACTTTGACGCTCTGCGAAACCTGCTTTTTCGCGCCGGTATCACGGACCATTACGCCTGCCTTGCTTTCCCAGGCGCCGGTATAGCCGATCGTCATGCGAGGATTCCTTGTGCGATGAGCATGAAATGTCCTTGTTCCAACCAATTGAATGGGCGCGAGTATCGGCCGATGCGCCTGATCGCACCAAGTCTTTTGTGCGCTTTTTTACAAATCTCGTACATTCATGACACCGAGCTTAAGGCCCGCAAACATTGCTTCAGAGCCGTCATCAGGATGTAACAACTGTGGCGATTGCTGGAGATGTACCAATCCCGATACCAACCGGTCATCGCCCAGCGTTGTTTCGGCGCGCGAGCACCTAAAGCTTCGGCCCGCAACGACGATACGCTGTGATACCCGCCCTGTTTTATTCCTGCCCTCCAACAAAAAAGCCGCTCAAGGATCAGTTCCATGCCCGCACTGCGCACTATTCAGGCTCGCTACACGCTGTTTCTGATTCTGTTCATTCTGCTGTTGTCCGTGCTCACCGTGGTCGGCATCAGCCAACTGGTGGCACCGACCCTGCGCGATACCGAAGAGAAGGTCGTGCTCAACCGCATCGCCGAAGTCGCCGTGCAGATTCAGGGCGAACTGAACAAGGTACAGGCGCAGCAACGCAGCATCACCCAGACTATCCCGCTGCTCGACAGCGCCGCCATCGACGTGGTGCTGCCAGGGCTGGTGGATCAGTACGGCGAACTGAAAGTCTTCGGCGGCGGCATCTGGCCGTTGCCGGGCCAGCGTGAAGCCGGGCGCAACAAATTCAGCACTTTCTGGCACCGTGACGCCTCGGGCCAACTCAAGGTCAATACGTTCTGGAACAGCGATGCGGCGCCCAACTATTACGACCAGAGCTGGCACAAGGGCGGCATGGCCACTCCGCGCGGCCAGTGCGCGTGGGCCGCTGCCTATAAGGACGACGCCAGTGCCGAGCCGCGCACCAACTGCGCCATGGCGATCTACAAGAACGGCAGCGCCTGGGGTGTTTCGACCATCGACGTGACCCTGGGTTTCTTCAACGACCTGGTGGCGCGCAAGGAAAAAGACCTCAACGCCGAAATGCTCATCGTCGAGGCTGACGGCAAGATCATCAGCAACAGCTCGCGCATCAGCGGCCCGATCGTGCTGAAGAACATCAGCGAACTGGCGGCCAGCTCGACCTTCGTCAATCAGATCAAGACCGGCCTGCAGAATCGCGATACAGCGCAACGCGTCGAGTTCGATAACAACGGTGAAGACGCTACATTCTTCATGCGCCCTATCGAGGGCACACCGTGGTTCCTCGCCACTGCCCTGCCGACCAAGATGCTCACTGCCCAGCGCGACGACGTGCTCCATAGCCTCAGCCTGATCCAGATTCCGCTGGTGATCCTGCTGGTGCTGTTGCAGGTTTACGCGATTCGTAAACTGGTGCTGCGCATGAAAGCGCTGAAGGCCAACATTGATTCGCTGTCCAGCGGTGACGCCGACCTGACCCGCCGCATCACCATTCGCGCCGAAGACGAACTGGGCGCCATCGGTCACTCGGTCAACACCTTCATCGCCTATCTGCAGAACATGATCGGCGAAGTCACCCAGGCCACCGGCGCCATGGCTTCCAGCCTCGACAACCTGCAGCGCACCTCGGCACATACCGGCCAGATTCTGCTGCGTCACGCTTCGGAAACCGATCAGACCGTCACCGCCATCAACGAAATGAGCTCGACTGCTGAAAGCGTCGCGCAAAACGCCGCTGAAACCGCTGCATTCACCCAGCGTGCCAATGAGAACGCAGACCGCTCGCGCGTCGTGGTGGGTGAAGCGACCAATAGCGTGGTCGCGCTGATCGACGAAGTGGCCAGCGCTACACACAAAGTTGAAAACATGCAGCAGGACGCCCAGCGCATCACCGAAATCCTCGGCGTCATCGGCGCGATTGCCGGGCAGACCAACCTGCTCGCCCTCAACGCCGCGATTGAAGCGGCCCGGGCCGGTGAACAGGGTCGCGGCTTTGCGGTGGTGGCGGATGAAGTCCGCGCCCTCGCCGCCCGCACTCAGGCCAGCACCTCGGAAATCAACGAAATGTTGACCCGTCTGACCCAAGGCGTGAGTTCGTCGGTCAGCGCCATGGAAAACACCCAGGCCAGTTGCCAGTCCGCTGCTGACGCCACCGCCCGAGTCAACTCGGGGCTGGACGAAATGGCCGGTTCGGTCAGCCATATCAACAGCCTCAGCACGCAGATCGCCACCGCCGCCGAACAGCAAAGCGCAGTGACCGAAGAGATCAACCGCAGCATGGTGCAGATTCGCCACATGGTCGATGAACTGGTGCAGAGCGGCCAGGCCAGCGAGCTGAATACCCGCCAGTTGCTCGAAGCCAATAGCCGCGTGAGCGCGATCATGGGGCGGTTCAAGGTCAGTTAAGCCAACCGCGACCACGGGGATTTCGGCCTTTACGCCAATCCCCTGTGGGAGCGAGCCTGCTCGCGAAAGCGATTTTTCAGTCACTGTATCTGCGGCTGGTCAACCGCAATCGCGAGCAGGCTCACTCCTAAACTGGTTCGGGTGTTTTGTAGCAACTGGAAACACTCAGTTGATGCCGGGATGGAAAAACCGGTCAAAATGCGTTCTTGCTGACCTTCACCGAGTCGAGAGCCCATTCCCATGCGAAGCCAACTGCGTCTGCTCGCCCTGAGCGCCCTGTTCATCTCCTCCCTGGCGCAAGCCGCCGAACTGATCCCGATCGAAGTGCACCGCGATGCCAACTGCGGCTGCTGCAAAAAGTGGATCAGCCATCTCGAAGCCAATGGCTTCAAAGTCGAAGATCACGTCGAAAGCGACATGAGCAGCTTCAAACAGCAGCACGGCGTACCACCGCGTCTGGCGTCCTGCCACACGGCGATCATCAATGGCAAATTCGTTGAAGGTCATGTGCCGGCCGATCAGGTGCTTGCGTTGAGCAAGCGCGACGATCTGCTGGGTGTGGCAGCGCCAGGCATGCCGATGGGCTCGCCGGGCATGGAAATGGACGGCATGAGCGATGCGTACCAAGTGATCGGCCTGAAGAAGGACGGCGCCGACGTGGTGGTGGCGGACTACCCGGCCCGTTGATGGGGGCAGCCTACTTCGGCCTGTTCTTTGCTGCGTTTGGCGCGGCGACATTGTTGCCGTTGCAGTCCGAGGCGCTGCTGGTCGGCCTGATCGTCAGCGAGCGTTACTGGCTGTGGGGTTTGCTCGCGGTAGCGACGCTGGGCAACGTACTCGGCTCGCTGGTCAACTGGTGGCTGGGCCGTGGCATCGAGCGGTTTCAGGATCGACGCTGGTTCCCGGTCACTCCTCGACACATGGCCAAGGCGCGCAAGCACTACGAGCGTTATGGATATTGGTCGCTGCTGCTCAGTTGGCTGCCGGTGATCGGCGATCCGCTGACCTTGATTGCCGGCGTCATGCGCGAACCGCTCGGGCGCTTTCTGTTGATCGTGACGCTGGCCAAAGGCGCGCGCTATGGCGTGCTGGCCTTGCTGACACTTGGCTGGCTAGGTTGAACCAACCCTCAGTGTGATTGCCTTTGTTTAACGTCGGCGTAATCCCGACCTTCCAGAGTCGGCCAATTTTCAAGGAGTTTGTGCTTATGTCCGTCACGCTTTCCCGCTGGCTGCCCGGCCTGGTCCTCAGCGCTGCCTTGCCGTTAATGTCGCACGCAGCCACTGAAACCGCCCCCGCCGAAGGGCCTGCCTATGGCCCGGAGCTGCAAGGTTTCCAATACCCCTACACGCTTAAACATTTCGCCTTCGAATCCCAAGGCCAGAAGCTGCAAATGGGCTACATGGACGTCGCCGCCAATGGCAAGGCCAACGGCCGCACCGTGGTGCTGATGCACGGCAAGAATTTCTGCGCAGCGACCTGGGACAGTTCGATCAAAGCCCTGAGCGACGCCGGCTACCGCGTGATTGCGCCGGATCAGATCGGTTTCTGTACATCCAGCAAACCTGAGCATTATCAGTACAGCTTCCAGCAACTGGCCACCAACACCCAGCAATTGCTCAAGGCTTTGGGCATTCAGAAAGCCACTGTGCTCGGCCACTCCACCGGCGGCATGCTCGCCACCCGTTATGCGCTGCTGTTCCCTGAGCAGGTTGATCAACTGGCGATGGTCAACCCGATCGGTCTGGAAGACTGGAAAGCCCTCGGCGTTCCGTATCGCACCGTCGATCAATGGTATCAGCGCGAATTGAAGGTCACGGCCAAGGGCATTCGCGACTATGAGCGCACCACCTATTACGACGGCCGCTGGAAGCCGGAATTCGATCGTTGGGTCGACATGCTCGCCGGCCTGAGCAACGGTCCGGGCAAGACCCAGGTTGCGTGGAACTCGGCGCTGATCTACGACATGATCTTCACCCAGCCGGTGTACTACGAGTTCAAAGACCTGAAGATGCCGACCCTGTTGCTGATCGGCACCTCCGACACCACCGCCATCGGCAAGGACCTCGCGCCGCCGGAAGTGAAAGCCAAAATCGGTCATTACGAGGTGCTTGGCAAACAGGTCGCCAAGCTGATTCCGCAGTCGACGCTGATTGAATTCCCGGGCATGGGTCATGCGCCGCAAATGGAAGAACCGGAGAAATTCCATCAGGCGCTGCTTGGCTGGCTGGGCAAGACTCCTTCCGCTCCTTGATGAGGCAAGCCGATGACGGTGCAGATTGCAGTGATCGATGACTGGCAGGACGTGGCCCGCGACGTGGTCGACTGGTCCGCGCTCGAGGGCATCGGTGAAGTAACCTTTGTGCATGATTACCCGGCCGACAACGCCACACTGGCCGAGCGCCTTGGCAAGTACGAGGTGATCTGCGTCATGCGCGAACGCACGCGCTTCGACGCCGATTTGCTCGGGCGCTTGCCCAATCTGAAGTTGCTGGTCACCGGCGGCATGCGCAATGCCGCACTGGACATGCCGGCCGCAGCAGCACTGGGCATCAAGGTCTGCGGCACCGATAGCTACAAACACGCCGCGCCGGAACTCACCTGGGCGCTGATCATGGCGGCCACCCGTGATCTGGTGAAGGAAGCCAATGCGCTGCGGGCCGGCCAGTGGCAGCAGGGCCTCGGCGGCGATCTGCATGGCAAGACCCTGGGAATCCTGGGTTTGGGCAGCATCGGCCAGCGGGTCGCGCAATTCGGTCAGGTGTTCGGCATGCGGGTGATCGCCTGGAGCGAAAACCTCACCGCCGAACGCGCTGAACAGGCCGGCGTGACGTACGTCAGCAAGCAACAACTGTTCGAGCAGGCCGACGTACTGTCGGTGCATCTGGTGCTCAGTGAACGCAGTCGCGGTCTGGTTGATGCCCAGGCGCTGGACTGGATGAAACCGAGCGCGCTTTTGGTCAACACCGCTCGCGGGCCGATCGTCGATGAAGCGGCGTTGATCAAGGCGCTACAGAAACGGCGCATTGCCGGGGCAGCGCTGGACGTATTCGAGCAAGAGCCGTTGCCGGCCCTGCACCCGTTTCGCACGCTGGACAATGTCCTCGCCACGCCGCATGTGGGCTATGTCAGCCGGCAGAATTACGAACAGTTCTTCCGGCAGATGATCGAGGATATTCAGGGTTGGGCAGCTGGGGAGCCGGTGCGTCTGTTGAACTGAGCCCATCACTTTAAAGTTGAGTTGCTTCAACCGCCCTCTTCGCGAGCAGGCTCGCTCCCACAGGTTGTACGCGTTCCAATGTGGGAGCGAGCCTGCTCGCGAAGAGGTCATCTCAGATACCACTCTGCAATACGCTCGCACCACAACGGTGCAACTCGCCCTTCCCCTAGCACAAAACCGTGACTACCCAGTCACTGTTTTGGCCCACTCCGTCCAAAAAACATGCCCTTCGTCGGAGCGTTTTCCCTCCTGAACCCTCGCTAACATCCCGACACAACCGATTGTCGAACAATTTACCCATTTGCCCTAACCCGCTCTAGGATCTGGCCTAGACTGATTTTTCAGTGGCCAAACCACTCGGTCATACCGACGAAAAAAAGTCGAAACTTTTGCTTCACGCCACAGGTCATCAGAACAACTGGGCGAAAGCGACTGGTGTAATCCTTGCAACGGCCTCACCACCCATTCTGCTTGCGCGTGTTGGGTCAGCATTTGCTCACCGATGCGTGGCGCCTTTGCGCCCGGCCACAGGACTTGGCCACGAAACAGCTTGTTCGAGACAAGAATCAGATCACACACGGGAGATACATATGATCAGTGCGGCATTGGATATTCAGGGAGAGCGTGCTCACCAGTCGCTTGGAGAATCGAGCACCATCAGTGTTCCCGGCAGCCGACAGATCAACGTACCCGGCACCAAGACGCTTGCTCCGGTAGCAAGCCAGAATCCCAACAAGAAAAAAGTGTTGTTCGTGACCTCTGAGATCGCCGATCTGGTCAAGACCGGCGGCCTCGGTGACGTCTCCGCCGCCTTGCCCCGGGCGATGGCCCACCTGCATGACGTGCGGGTGTTGATTCCCGGGTATCCGCAAGTGGTGCACAGCGAAAACCCGATTCACATCATCGGCGAGCTGGGTGGCCACGCCGCGCTGCCACCTTGCAAGATCGGTCGTATGGACATGCCCGATGGTCTGGTGATCTACGTGTTGATCTGCCCTGAACTCTACGAGCGTGAGGGTGGCCCTTACGGCGCCAACAACGGTCGCGACTGGCCGGACAACCATATCCGCTTCGCCCGTCTCGGCCTGGCCGCTGCCGACATCGCCGCCAATCTTGCGCAAATCCACTGGCGCCCGGATCTGGTGCACGCCCATGACTGGCCGGCTGGCCTCGCGCCCGCTTACATGCACTGGCGCGGGCAGCGCACGCCAACGCTGTTCACCATTCACAACCTTGCCTACCAGGGCGTGACGAGCCTCGGTTCCTGCCCGGAGCTGGGGATTCCCACCCATGCCCTGCAACAGGAAGGCATGGAGTTCTACGGCAAGATGTCGTTCCTCAAGGCCGGCATGGCCTATTCGAGCCACATCACCACCGTCAGCGCGACGTATGCGCAAGAAATCACCACCCCGGACTTCGGCTGCGGCCTCGACGGTTTCCTTGCCGCCAAGACCCAGCAAGGCCTGCTCAGCGGTATCCCGAACGGCATCGACGAGAGCTGGGATTCGGCGACCGACCCGCACCTGTTTGCCCCGTTCGCCATCGGCGACTGGGAAGGCAAAGCGGTCAATGCCGCCCATGTCCGTGAGCTGTTCGGCCTGAATGACTCCACCGGCCCGCTGTTCGCAGTGGTATCGCGCCTGGTCTATCAGAAAGGTCTGGACCTCACCGAAGCGGTGTCCGAGTTCATCGTGCAGAACGGTGGCCAGATCGCGATCATCGGTCGCGGCGAGCCGGAAGAAGAGCAGGCCATGCGTGAACTGGCCCTGCGCTTTCCTGGCCAGATCGGCGTGCGCATCGGCTTCAACGAAACCGATGCCCGACGTATGTTCGCCGGCAGCGATTTCCTCTTGATGCCGTCGCGCTACGAGCCTTGCGGCCTGAGCCAGATGTACGCCCAGCGTTTCGGCTCGCTGCCGGTCGCGCGCAACACCGGCGGCCTGGCCGACACCATTGAAAACGGCGTCACCGGTTTCCTCTTCGATGAGTCCACCGTTGATAGCTACAAGGAAGCCCTGAGCCGCGCGTTCAAGGTGTTCGCCTTTCCGGAATTGCTCAATGCCATGCGTTGCCGGGCCATGGCTGCACCGTTCAACTGGAGCAAAGCGGTTGAACCGTACGCCGAACTTTACGAACAACTGGTCGCCAAGGCGTTGGGTAAAGCCAGCCACAAATAACCAGGGAGTTGCAGAAGATGCCGTCAAGGACCCAAGAAACCTGGCCCCACGGCGCGATCATGCTGGATGCCGAGCACACGCAATTTGCGTTGTGGGCGCCTGACGCGTTCTACGTCAGTGTGGAACTGGAAGATGGAAAATCGTTGCCCATGCTGCCTCAGGGTGACGGTTGGTTTGTAATCAAGGCCAATTGCCCGGCGGGCAGTCGCTACCGTTACTGCATCGATGGCGAACTGGAGGTGCCGGACCCGGCCTCCAGGGCGCAGGATGGTGACCTCGACCGCCACAGCGTAGTGGTCGACCCCCATGCCTATCAATGGCGGCACACGACCTGGAATGGTCGGCCGTGGAGCGAAGCGGTGATTTACGAGATGCACGTCGGTGCGCTCGGTGGATTTGCCGAAGTCGAACAGCATATGGCGCGGCTGGTGGCGCTGGGCATCACCGCGATCGAACTGATGCCGCTGGCGCAATTTCCCGGTGATCGCAACTGGGGTTACGACGGGGTGTTGCCCTATGCACCTCAAGCCTCCTACGGCACCCCCGAACAACTCAAACACCTGATCGACACCGCCCACGGCCATGGCCTGGCGGTGATTCTCGACGTGGTCTACAACCACTTCGGCCCCGACGGCAACTATCTGCATCGTTACGCCAAAGGCTTTTTCCGCGAGGACAAGCACACGCCATGGGGCGCAGCGATCGATTTCCGCCGCCCGGAAGTGCGCGAGTTCTTCATTGAGAATGCACTGATGTGGCTGCTCGAATACCGTTTCGACGGCCTGCGTCTGGATGCGGTGCACGCGATTGAAGACCCGGATTTCCTCAGCGATCTGGCCCGGCGCATTCGCCAGCAGATCGACCCGACCCGGCACGTCTGGCTGACCGTCGAAAACGAGCTGAACCAGTCGAGCCTGCTGGAAAACGATTACGACGCGCAGTGGAACGACGACGGTCATAACGCGTTGCATGTGCTGCTGACCGGCGAAACCGACGCCTATTACGCCGACTATGCCGCGCAGCCCACCGAGCAACTGGTGCGCTGCCTGAGTCAGGGCTTCGTATTCCAGGGCCACATCACTCGCCATGGCGAACCTCGCGGCGAGCCGAGCGAACATCTGCCCTCCACCGCTTTCGTGTTGTTCCTGCAGAACCATGACCAGATCGGCAACCGCGCGTTTGGCGAACGTCTGCATCAGCTTGCCGACCCGCGTGCGGTGCAGGCGGCGACGGTGTTGTTGCTGCTGTCGCCGATGATTCCGCTGATGTTCATGGGCGACGAGTTTGCCGCCGAGCAACCGTTCCTGTTTTTCACCAGCCACCACGGTGAACTGGCGGAACTGGTGCGTGAAGGTCGGCGCAACGAGTTCGCCGCATTCAGTGCCTTTACCGATCCGCACAAGCGCGAACAGATCCCTGATCCAAATGCCGAAAGCACTTTCCACGCTTCGCAGCCGCGACTGTCCGGCAGCGGTACGCCATTGCAACAGCAGACCCATGAGCTCTACCGGCAACTGCTGAAGTTGCGCCATCAGTACATCATTCCCCATCTCTCCGGGACCCAGGCTCTGGGCGCGCAAATGCTCGGCTATGGAGCGGTCAGCGCGCGCTGGCGGCTGGGCAACGGCAGTGAGCTGCGAATTGACCTGAACCTCAGTGACACGCCAGTGGTCAACCCTGCACAGACCGATACCGAGTGGCTGTTTCAACAGCCAGTCGCGATCGAACTGTCGGACCCGAACCAACTGCCGGCGTACACCGCGCTCGTCAGCCTCACGGCCGCACCCCTTTTGCACCCCCTGGATGGAGAGCGCCTATGAGCGATGCGCAACTGGAAATACTCGCCAGTCGAGCCGGCCTTGCCGTCGACTGGATCGACGCCAACGGGCGTCAGCAAAAAGTCGCTCCCGCTGTGTTGCGCAATGTCCTGATCGGACTCGGCCACCCCGCCAGCACCGCGCAAGAAATCGATGCCAGCCTGTTGCAACTGCAAGAAGTCCAGCAAGACCGCCATCTGCCGCCCCTGCTGACCTGCGACGTTGGCGTTGCCCTCGACCTGAGTCGCTACTTCACACCGGAGACGCCCTGCGAGATTCATCTTGAAGACGGCTCGCAGATGAACCTCAAGCTGGACAACGAAGCCATGTTGCCCGGCTTGATTCCGGTCGGTTACCAGCAAGTGCACATCGGCGATCAGTATTTCACTCTCGCTGTGGCGCCTGAGCGTTGTTTCAGCGTTGGCGATGCGGTCGATAGTCCGATCCCGCGCGCTTGGGGTCTGAGCGCCCAGCTGTATTCGCTGCGCCGTCCGGGTGACGGTGGTTTTGGCGACACCCAGGCGCTGGAGGAATTGGTTCGTGTAGCGGGTGAACGCGGCGCCGATGCGCTGGCGATCAGTCCGATGCACGCGATGTTCAGCTCAGACAATGGCCGCTACAGCCCTTATTCGCCGTCCAGCCGCTTGTTTCTCAATTCACTGTACGCAGCGCCGGGCAGCATTCTCGGCGAGCGCGCATTGCGTGACGCAATCGATGCCAGTGGCCTGGCCGCGCAGTTCGACCAGTTGGAAAATCTCAAGCTGATCGACTGGCCTGCCGCCGCCCAAGCCAAGCAGAAACTGCTGCAAGCCTTATATGACGGTTTCGTCGCCGGCGAGCATCCGCTGCACGCCGACTTCGCCAGTTTCCGTCATGCCGGTGGCGAAGCGCTGGAGAACCATTGTCGCTTCGAAGCGATTCAGGAAATGCGCGCCGCCCGTGGCGAAAGCCTCGACTGGCGCGAATGGCCGGAGCACTGGCACGACCCGCGCGGCGCGGCGCTGGGCGCTTTTGCCGAAGAATATGCCGAGCGCATCGGTTATTTCGCCTTCTGCCAATGGCTGATCCATCGCTGCCTCGAGCGCGTGCAATCTGCCGCGCGCAGTGCCGGCATGGGCATTGGCCTGATCGCCGACCTCGCCGTCGGTGCTGACGGTGCCGGCAGTCAGGCCTGGAGTTTCCAGGATGAATTGCTCGCCTCGCTGACCGTCGGCGCGCCACCGGACATTCTCAATCGCAGCGGTCAGGGTTGGGGCATTTCCGCGTTCTCGCCGGAAGGGCTGATCCGCAATGGTTTCCGTGCCTTCATCGAGATGCTGCGCGCCAACTTCGCCCACGCCGGAGGCCTGCGCATCGACCATGTCATGGGCCTGCAACGCCTGTGGGTGATTCCCAACGGCGCCGCCCCGGCCGATGGCGCCTATCTGTATTATCCGTTCGACGACATGCTGCGCCTGCTGGCCCTCGAGTCGCATCGGCATCAAGCCATCGTGCTCGGTGAAGACCTCGGCACCGTGCCGGAAGGCCTGCGGGAAAAACTCGCCGCGCGCTCGATTTTGGGCATGCGCGTGCTGTTGTTCGAACAGGACAATACCCGCTTCAAACCGATTCTCGACTGGCCGGATGATGCCTTGGCCACCACCAGCACCCATGACCTGCCGACACTCAATGGCTGGTGGCATGGCCGCGATATCGACTGGAACGCGCGCCTCGGTCTGGTCGATGCCAACGGCGAAATCGACTGGCGCCGGCATCGCGAGCGTGAACGCGAAGGCCTGCGCGATGCGCTGCGTCAGGATCCACAGAACTTCCGCGAAGAGTCTCACGAAGCCGATCAAGTGGTCGATGCCAGTGTGCGTTTCCTCGGGCACACCCGCGCGCCGCTGGTGCTGCTGCCGCTGGAAGATGCCCTGGGTATCGATGAACAGCCGAATCTGCCTGGCACCACCGATTCACATCCGAACTGGTCGCGACGTTTGCCCGGTCCCAGCGAAGCGTTGCTGGACGGCCCCGATGCCGCCCGCCGCCTGGAACTGCTGGCCTGCGCGCGCCTTCAAGCCTCTGAGCGTGACCAATGAATCAACAGCAAATCCAGCCACTGCGCGCCACGTTGCGCCTGCAATTTCATAAAGGTTTTACCCTCGAACAAGCGGTGCCACTGGTGCCGTACTTTGCCCGACTCGGCATCAGCCATATCTACGCCTCGCCACTGCTGGCGGCGCGCGCTGGTTCCATGCATGGCTACGACGTGGTCGACCCGACCCAAGTCAATCCGGAACTGGGCGGCGAGCCGGCATTGCGCAAACTGGTCAGCACCCTGCGTGAACACAACATGGGGCTGATTCTCGACATCGTGTCCAACCACATGGCCGTGGGCGGCAATGACAACCCGTGGTGGCTTGACCTGCTCGAATGGGGACGCCTGAGTCCGTATGGCGAATTCTTCGACATTCAGTGGCACTCGCCGGACCCGTTGATGGAAGGCCAGTTGCTGCTGCCGTTCCTTGGCAGTGATTACGGCGTGGCGTTGCAGGAAGGTACGCTGAAGCTGAAATTCAACGCGCAGACCGGCACTTTTTACGTCGAGCATTACGACCACCACTTCCCGATCTGCCCGAACAACTATGGCGAGCTGCTCAAGTCCGACGACACGCTGAAATCGCTGGCAGATCGCTTCAGTACGCTCAGTTACCAGACCGATGCTCACTCGCTGGCGATCCCGCTGAAGCAGGAGTTGCGCGAGCTGGCAAGCGATCCGCGTGTTCTGGCCACCATCGAAAGCAATGTCGCCCAATACGATTCCACCACTGACGAGGGCTTCCACAAGCTCCACGAGTTGCTCGAGCGGCAAAGCTATCGCCTGGCCAGTTGGCGCACGGCGGCGGACGACATCAACTGGCGGCGCTTCTTCGACATCAACGAGCTTGGCGGTCTGCGAGTGGAGCGCCCGGCAGTGTTCGAAGCAACCCACGGCAAGATCTTCCAATTGGTTGAAGAAGGTCTGGTCGACGGCCTGCGCATCGACCACATCGACGGCCTCGCCGACCCGCGTGGCTATTGTCGCAAGTTGCGTCGGCGTCTGGATCACTTGGCACCGGGACGTCATCTGCCGATCTATGTCGAAAAGATCCTCGGCGAGGGCGAAACCCTGCGCCGCGACTGGAGCGTCGACGGCACCACCGGTTACGAGTTCATGAATCAGCTGTCGCTGCTGCAACACGACCCGGACGGCGAACATGTCCTCGGCGAACTCTGGCAGCGCCGCACCGAGCGCCCGGCAGCGTTCATGGAAGAAGCGCAACTGGCCCGTCAGCAGATTCTCAACGGTTCGCTGGCCAGCGACTTCGAAAGTGTCGCGCAGGCGCTGCATCAAGTCGCGCGGGATGACTTGATGACCCGCGACCTGACCCTGGGCGCGATTCGCCGCGTGCTGCATGCGTTGATCGTGCACTTCCCGGTTTACCGCACCTACATCAGCGCCTTGGGCCGCTCGGAACAGGACGAGGCGATTTTCCAGCACGCCATGGACGGTGCGCGGCAAACCCTCAGCGAAGCTGACTGGCCCGTGCTCGACTCGGTTGCCAGCTGGCTCGGCGGCACGCCATGGCGACGCAAGCCGCGCGGGCGCTCGCGCAAGATCCTCAAGCATGCCTGCGTGCGGTTCCAGCAACTGACTTCGCCGGCAGCGGCCAAGGCTGTGGAAGATACTGCGCTGTATCGCTCGGCGGTGCTGCTGTCGCGCAACGATGTCGGTTACAACACCGAGCAATTCAGTGCGCCGGTCAGCGAATTCCATGAAGTCAATCAACAGCGCATGGCCGAGTTTCCTGACAACCTGCTCGCGACTGCTACCCATGACCACAAGCGTGGCGAAGACACTCGCGCCCGGCTGGCCGTGCTGAGCGAACGCAGCCATTGGTACGCCGATCAGGTTGAACTGTGGCGCGCCCTCGCCCGCCCGGTGCGCATCGAAGATGACGCGCCTTCCGCTGGCGACGAACTGATCCTCTATCAGGCATTGCTCGGCAGTTGGCCGCTGGACCTGCAGGACGATGACCAGGCCGGTTTCGCCGATTACGCCAAGCGCATCTGGCAGTGGCAACAGAAAGCCCTGCGCGAAGCCAAGCTGCAAAGCAGCTGGAGCGCGCCGAATGAAGCCTATGAAAACGCGGCCCAGGCTTTCACGGAGAAGCTGCTGACCGGTGAAGAAGGCGAGTTGCTGCGTGCGGCGCTGAGCAAGACCGTCAACAGCATCGCCGCTGCCGGCGCGCTCAACGGGCTGGCGCAAACCTTGCTGCGCATGACCGTGCCGGGTGTGCCGGATCTCTATCAGGGCAACGAGTACTGGGATTTCAGTCTGGTAGACCCGGACAACCGCCGGCCGGTGGATTACGCCGCCCGCGAGCAAGCGTTGCAGGCATCCGTGCCGGGTACCGAACTGCTCAAGGACTGGCATGACGGGCGCATCAAACAGGCGCTGATCAGTGAGGTGTTGAACCTGCGCAAGGAACACGGCGAGCTGTTCCGCCGTGGCGATTACCAGCCATTGGAAGTACTGGGCAGTCAGGCGCACAACGTCTTGGCATTCGCGCGTGAACACGAAGGCGTGCGGGCCATTGTCGTAGTGCCGGTGCGTTGCGCAACGTTGCTGGAAAACAGTGCCATCCCGCGGGTCGATGCGCTGCGCTGGGGCGATACGCGGGTGGTTTTACCGTCTGCCGCTTCGGATGCAAACCTGAAGGGACTTTTTGCCAGCAGCGTAGTCACACAAAACAGGGAGCTGAATGTCAGCGAAGCGCTGGGGGATGTCCCGGTCAATCTCTTTATCCAACACTTAACACAAGCATGAGTTCAGTTCAGGAGCATTGCGATGAGCACCGACGATAAACGCATTCGCGAATTCGCCTATCAGATCTGGGAGTCGGAAGGGAAACCTGAAGGCCACGAAGAACGTCATTGGGAAATGGCGCGCAAGTTGGCCGAGGCCGAAGCGCTGGCACCCAAGAAGCCACCCAAGGCGGCTGGCAGCAAAGTGGCTGGCAAAACTACAAGCGCAGCAGCGAAAAGCACCGACGGCAAGACACCGGCAGCCGCCAAAGCCAAACCAGCGGCGAAAGCCAAGCCTGCGGCCACGGCCAAAGTAGTCCCGCCGGGCGAAAAGGCTGCCGAGAAAAAGCCGCGAGCCGCGAAGAAGCCTCCGGCGAACTGACCCGATCCATTTTTGAACTGAATGACTGTGTGGCGAGCGTGCTCGCCACAAGGGGTTCTTGCGCCCCGAAGAAAGCCCTTCTTGGGGCAAAACACACCACCCTGTGGGAGCGAGCCTGCTCGCGAAAGCGCTAGGTCAGTTGGTGAAAACGTCGAATGTACCGACGCTTTCGCGAGCAGGCTCGCTCCCACAAGGAAATCTCATTGCCTGAACTGTCCCGTTTTTTTGCAGGAGCAATCATGACCCGTCCAAAGAAAGCCGAACCCGCTGCGCACGCCGAGCCATCGAGAATCCGTGAAGGCCTGCCCTTCCCGCTGGGTGCGACCTGGGATGGTCTGGGGGTGAACTTTGCTCTGTTTTCCGCCAACGCCACCAAGGTTGAGCTGTGCATTTTCGACGATGCCGGCGAAGTCGAACTCGAACGCATCGAGCTGCCGGAATACACCGATGAGATCTACCACGGCTACCTGCCGGATGCGCATCCTGGCTTGATCTACGGCTACCGCGTTTATGGTCCTTATGACCCGGCCAATGGTCACCGTTTCAACCACAACAAACTGCTGATCGACCCTTACGCCAAACAATTGGTCGGCGAGCTGAAATGGTCGGAGGCGCTGTTCGGCTACACCATCGGCCACCCCGACGCCGACCTCAGTTTCGACGAGCGTGACAGCGCGCCATTCGTGCCCAAGTGCAAGGTCATCGACCCGGCCCACACCTGGGGCAATGACCATCGCGTCAGCGTGCCGTGGGACAAGACCATCATTTACGAAACCCACGTGCGCGGCATCAGCATGCGTCACCCTTCGGTGCCGGAAAACCTGCGCGGCACCTTTGGCGGCTTGATGGTCGACGACGTGCTTGAGCACATTCGCAAGCTCGGTGTTTCGTCTGTCGAACTGCTGCCGATTCACGCCTTCGTCAACGATCAGCATCTGCTGCAGAAGGGCATGACCAACTATTGGGGCTATAACAGCATCGCGTTCTTCGCCCCGGACCCGCGTTATCTGGCCAGCGGCAAGATTGCCGAATTCAAGGAAATGGTCGCGCACCTGCACGATGCCAATCTCGAAGTCATTCTCGACGTGGTCTACAACCACACCGCCGAAGGCAACGAGCAAGGCCCGACCCTGTCGATGCGCGGTATCGACAACGCCTCCTACTACCGCTTGATGCCCGACGACAAGCGCTACTACATCAACGACTCCGGCACCGGTAACACCCTGGACCTGAGTCACCCGTGCGTGCTGCAAATGGTCACTGACTCCCTGCGCTACTGGGCCAGTGAGATGCACGTCGACGGTTTCCGTTTCGACCTGGCAACCATTCTTGGCCGTTACCACGATGGTTTCGACGAGCGCCACAGCTTCCTCGTCGCCTGCCGTCAGGACCCGGTGCTGCGTCAGGTGAAGATGATCGCCGAACCCTGGGACTGCGGTCCCGGCGGTTATCAGGTCGGCAACTTTCCGCCGGGCTGGGTTGAGTGGAACGACAAGTTCCGCGACACCGTGCGTGCGTTCTGGAAAGGCGACGACGCTCAGCTTGCCGATTTCGCCAGCCGCATGACCGCTTCCGGCGAAATGTTCAACCAGCGCGGGCGCCGGCCGTATTCGTCGGTGAACTTCATCACCGCCCACGACGGTTTCACCCTCAACGATCTGGTCTCGTACAACGACAAGCACAACGAAGCCAACGACGAGAACAATCAGGACGGCAGCAACAACAACCTGTCGTGGAACCACGGCGTCGAAGGCCCGACCGACGATCCGGAAATCAACGCTCTGCGCCACCGGCAGATGCGCAATTTCTTCGCCACTCTGCTGTTGGCCCAAGGTACGCCGATGATCGTCGCCGGTGACGAGTTCGCGCGCACGCAGGACGGCAACAACAATGCCTATTGCCAGGACAGTGAGATTGGCTGGGTCAACTGGGACCTGAGCGAGGACGGCAAGGCCCTGCTCAAGTTCGTGAAACGCCTGATCAAACTGCGCCTGACTTATCCGATCCTGCGTCGCGGACGTTTTCTGGTCGGCGAGTACAACGAAGATATCGGCGTCAAGGACGTGACCTGGCTGGCACCGGACGCCACCGAAATGACCACCGAGCACTGGCACGATGCGCACAATCGCTGCCTCGGCATGCTGCTCGACGGTCGCGCGCAGGAAACCGGCATCCGTCGCAAAGGCGCCGACGCGACGCTGCTGCTGGTGGTCAACGCACACCATGACATCGTCAACTTCACCCTGCCGGAAGTACCGGATGGTGGCTTCTGGACGTGCATGATCGATACCAATCAGCCGTCGATTCGCGGCCAGGAACGCTTCGAATTCGGTCACGAGTATTCGGTGACCGGGCGTTCGTTGCTGTTGTTCGAACTGCAACGCGACGAAGAAGATTGATATGGACTTTCAACATTATCTGGCTCGCCGTCCGCCAGATTACGCCGACACCAATGCCCTCGGCCGTTGCCTGCGAGCAATGGTCGAGGCCGGCCTCGACCGCTTGCCGTTGCCCGGCAGCGGTCACACGCTGGAGCGCTTCCAGCGTCTATCGGAGGTGGGCGGACACGATCTTGGGCTGTGCAAACTCTATGAAGGCCACACCGACGCTCTGGCGATCATCGAGCAATTGGGCGGTACGCCAACCCCGGGCAGCACGTGGGGCATGTGGGCCGCCGAACCGCCGCAGGCACGGGTGAAAGTCACGCCGTCCGGGCATATGGTGATGCTGAACGGGCGCAAGGCCTGGTGCTCTGGCGCTGCG
This sequence comes from Pseudomonas sp. 2957, assembly GCF_031456345.1. Taxonomy (NCBI): domain Bacteria; kingdom Pseudomonadati; phylum Pseudomonadota; class Gammaproteobacteria; order Pseudomonadales; family Pseudomonadaceae; genus Pseudomonas; species Pseudomonas sp. 2957. The sequence goes on along the minus strand of NZ_JAVDUL010000002.1, from coordinate 6,123 downwards.
GTGCTCAGCCACGCCTTGCTCACTGCGTGGGACGCTGATGATCAGCAGCAATTGGTTGCAGTCGCACTCGATCAACCTGGCGTGACCATCACCGATCAAGGCTGGCAAGCGGTGGGCATGGCGGCCACCGGCAGCGTCGAAGTGCTGTTTGAAAACGCCGAAGCGCAGGCCATTGGCAACCCCGGTGATTACCTGCAACGGCCGGGGTTCTGGCAGGGCGGGATCGGTATCGCGGCTTGCTGGTACGGCGCTTCACGGCGGATTGCCGAAGGGCTGCGTCAGCATTGCGCGCAACGCGATGAACCGCACGCCCTCGCCCATCTCGGTGCGACTGACACGGCACTGCAAGCAGCGGCCGACGTGTTGCGCTTCAGCGCGTTGCAAATCGATGCGCAGCCTGAGGCTGACGCTGAACTGCTGGCCCGTCGCGCCCGCGCGGTGGTCGAACAGTCTGCCGAACAGGTCATGCGTGAAGTCGGGCGGGCGCTGGGTGCCGGGCCGTTTTGTCAGGATCGGCATTTTGCGCGACTGAGTGCCGACTTGCCGGTGTTTCTGCGCCAGAGTCACGCCGAGCGCGACCTTGCTGCGCTGGGCCAGCGGATTGCCGGTCAATCCTGCGAGGTCTGGGCGTTATGAAGGACAACCCGATCGTCGGCCAGGGCACTTCACTGCAGCAATGGCAGGGTTCGCGGCGTCTGGCCGAACTGCCCGCCATCGACGTTCTTGACCTGGTACCGCTGGGTTCGCGGGCGGTGATCATCGCGCCGCATCCGGATGATGAAGTGCTCGGTTGCGGCGGCATCATGCAGTTGCTGGCGGCAGCCGGACGGCCGTTGCAATTGATCTCGGTTACCGATGGCAGCGCCAGTCACCCCGGCTCGCAGCGCTGGACAGTCGAGCGTTTGAGCGTGGTGCGTCCGCAGGAGTCTGCCGAAGCCTTGCGTCGTCTCGGTCTGCCGATGCATAGCCTGAAATGGCTGCGCGGCGGATTTACCGACACCCAAGTGGCGGCGCAGGAAACCGGGTTGAGCGAATTCATCGCCGGTTATCTGCACGCCAGTGATGTGGTTTTCACTACCTGGCGCCAGGACGGTCACAGCGATCACGAGGCCGTCGGCCGCGCCAGTGTCGAGGCGGCGCGACGCGTCGGTGCGACCTGCCTTGAACTTCCGGTCTGGACCTGGCACTGGGCAACCCCGGAAGACGTCTCGGTGCCATGGGAACGCGCGCGCAAGATTCTTCTGTCACCCACGCACATCGCGCGCAAACGCCACGCGGCCCACGCGTTCGCCAGCCAGTTGGAAGGCGACCGCGACGTCGGGCTCGGGCCGGTGCTTGCGCCCTATGTGCTTGATCGTTTGCTGCAACCTTTTGAAGTGGTGTTCCTGTGAGCGTCGATGACCGCTATTTCGACGGCCTGTTCGCGGGCAATGACGACCCATGGGCGTTCCGCCAGCGCTGGTACGAGCAGCGCAAACGCGCGATCACCCTCGCCGCCCTGCCGCGTCCGCGCTACAGGTCGGTGTTCGAACCGGGTTGCGCCAACGGCGAACTGAGTGCAGAACTGGCTCCGCGCTGCGACCGCCTGTTGTGCTGCGACACGGCGAGCGCGGCAGTGAAGCTGGCGCGTACGCGCTTGAGCGTGTTCGAGCATGCCGAAGTCCGTCAGGGCCGCCTCCCGGCTGACTGGCCGGAGGAAAAATTCGACCTGATCGTATTCAGCGAAATCGGCTACTACCTCGACGAAAAAGATCTGACAGAAATGATCCGCCGGATCAGTGAGTCACTGACCGCCGACGGCCAATTGCTGGCTTGCCATTGGCGCCCGCCGATCGAGGGCTGCCCGTTGAATGCACGTCAGGTCCACGATCAGATTCACGATCAATTGGCTTTGCCGCGTCTGGTGCTGCATCAGGAAGCGGATTTCATTCTCGAACTGTGGAGCCGCGAGCCACGCTCGGTGGCGGCACTGGAGGGCTTGCGTTGATCGGTATCGTGATTCCTGCACACAACGAAGAAGCGCTGCTCGATGAATGCCTGCGCGCCGCCCTGCGGGCCAGCCAGCATGGGCAACTGGCCGGCGAGCCGGTGGAAATCCTGGTGGTGCTCGACAGTTGCAGCGACGCCTCGGCGCAGATTGTCAGCGCTTATCCGGTGCTGAGCCTGCAGATCGACGCACGCAACGTCGGCGAAGCCCGAGCCGCCGGTGCGCGACTGCTGCTTGAGCGCGGTGCCCGCTGGATAGCCTGTACCGACGCCGACAGCCGCGTCGCCGATGACTGGCTGGCGGCGCAACTGGGACTGGAGGCGGACGCAGTGTGCGGCACGGTGACCGTCGAGCACTGGCACGAATCGATCGATGAAGCGGCGCAGATTCGCTATCACCGCCATTATCAGGCCCGCGATGGCCATCGACACATTCACGGCGCCAACCTCGGTGTCAGCGCCGAGGCTTATCGCCTGGCCGGCGGTTTCAAACCGCTGACCTGTGACGAGGACGTGCAACTGGTGCGTGCGCTGGAGCGCAGCGGTGCGAATATCGCCTGGAGTCATCGCCCGCAAGTGCACACCAGCGCCCGTCTCGACAGTCGGGCCAAGGGCGGATTCGGTGACTTTCTGCGCAATCTGGCACAGCTGGAATAAAAAAATACGGATCAGATTGATCTGTGACGCGACGAATCGGCTGTCTTGAGCAATACTCTGCCTCGCAGTAATCCAAGGGTTGGAGCACTGCACCGTTGCTATTCATTTGCCTTCACGGGCCGCGATCAGCGTTGGCTGCTCACGACTGAGGGCGAGCTACCACAAGGACGTCGCACTCATGAAATCGTCATTGATCAACGAACACGGCCTGCCAGCACAGATCTGGAACAGCGCGCCGCAACTCGACAATATTCCCGTCATCAACACCCACAGCCTGGTTCCCGCCGGCGCCCGCGCCGTGGTCATCGCCCCGCATCCGGGCGATGAAGTGGTCACTTGCGGCGGTTTGCTGCAATTGCTCTCCAGCCTTGGCCATCCCCTGCAATTGCTCTCCATTACCGACGGCAGCGCCAGCCACCCCGGCTCGCGGCAATGGTCGGAACAACGCCTGAGTGTATTCCGCCCGCAGGAAAGCGTCGAAGCCCTGCGCCGCCTCGGCCTGCCCATGCACAGCCTGAAGTGGGTGCGCGGCGGCTTTACCGACAACGCACTGAGTGATCAGCAAAGCCAGCTCACCGAGTTCATCGGCCGCTACCTGCGACCGGGCGACGTAGTGTTCAGTACCTGGCGCAAGGATGGCCCGCCGGATCATGAAGTGGTCGGCCGCGCCAGTTTCGACGCGGCGCAAAAGGCCGGGGCGACCTATCACGATGTGCCGGTGTGGGCCTGGCACTGGCCGGAGCGCGAGCAGCGCATGATTCCCTGGGAACGCGCGCGCAAGCTGCGTCTCGACACCTGGACAGTCGCGCGCAAGAGCCACGCCACCCACGCTTACGCCAGCCAGCTCAAGGGCGAACCGGCCATCGGCATCGCCCCGCTGCTGCCCCCGGTGCTGCTGGAGCGGATGCGCTTGCCGTATGAAATCGTCTTCTTCTGAACGGCGGAAGCTCACAATACCTGTGGGAGCGAGCCTGCTCGCGAAAGCGGTGTGTCATGTGTCAGATGTATTGAATGTGATGAAGTCTTCGCGAGCAGGCTCGCTCCCACATTGGCCCAGCAGTGAATCATCGGAAGGAACTGCCACCCCCTCAAACCAGTCGCATGAACAGGCATGGCCCAATTCAGAGGAGTGAACGTGTCCAGCGATCCCAAGCGTCAAGTGGTCGACGCGCCAGTCATTCATCGCCTGCGGGTACTCACGGTCAACACCCACAAGGGCTTCACCGCGCTGAATCGGCGGTTCGTTCTCCCGGAGCTGCGCGAAGCGATGCGCAGTACCTCGGCCGATCTGGTGTTTCTGCAGGAAGTGGTGGGTGAACACGAACGCCATTCGAGTCGCTACAACGACTGGCCGCAGACCTCGCAATACGAATTCCTCGCCGACAGTATGTGGAGCGATTTTGCCTACGGCCGCAACGCCGTTTACCCCGACGGCCACCACGGCAACGCGCTGCTGTCGAAATACCCGATCCGCGAATACCGCAACCTCGACGTGTCGATCACCGGGCCTGAACGGCGCGGCCTGTTGCACTGCATTCTTGATGTGCCCGGGCATGCCGAGGTGCACGCGATCTGTGTGCATTTGAGTCTGCTGGAGAGCCATCGGCAATTGCAGTTGCAGCTGCTTTGCCAGTTGCTTGAATCACTGCCCGACGATGCGCCGGTGATCATTGCCGGTGATTTCAATGACTGGCAGTTGCAGGGCAACGCCGCCCTCGCCCGTCGCGACTATTTGCACGAAGCTTTTGAACGTCATCATGGGCGCCCGGCGAAAACCTATCCGGCGCGTTTTCCGCTGTTGCGCCTGGACCGGATTTACCTGCGCAATGCCAGCAGCCACGATCCAAGGATTCTCGGCAACAAGCCGTGGACGCATTTGTCGGATCATCTTCCCTTGGCGGTTGAAGTGCACCTCTAGCTGCATTTTTGACAGCCATCTAATGACAGGTCGTTCCGGCAATTACCGCTCGGAAGGACCTTTCGTCGGCGGCAAAAAACCGTCAGATGCACCCTTCGCAAGCGTTTTTCCATGCAAACAAGCACTTAGTTATGTGCAGAAAAACAAACGCTTGCGATTGCTGATTTAAGCGCGCCATTCATCGTGCATTTTCTTGACGCGCGAGCATCGCTCTTCTTATCTCTACCTTACTACCCCCGGAATCACTACTGGGGCTGACCTTCCGGCACTCGCGAAATCGAGCAGCCGCGGTTCGCCCCGCTCTATTCGGTCGCCCCTCGTTCGGGGTAGGAGAGACGCCAAACTCGAGATGACGCATGCGCTTGCAAGGTAGACCTCCATGAAAACTTCACTGACCCCACATGAATTGAAAATCACTTTTTGCACAGTGTCAGGTTCGCTGTTGCTGTGCTCGTCCATGGAGGCGCATGCGGAATTTTCGGCGGATGAACCCGCGTGGTATCGCGCCGATGTCCCTGTGATGACCTTGCCATTGACCGTGATAACGCCCGGACCGCTGCCATTGAGTCAGCAGAGTTCGCGCCTGATCACCGAAGATCTTGCGCCCTCCGCATGGGACGAGCTGTACGGCAAAAGCGCCCGGCGCGCGCAGACGGATGCATTGTCCTCCGGTTACGCGATGCCTGGCGGCGAGTTCAAAGGCCCGGCGGTGGTCACGTTGAAAAGCAGCAGTGGTGCCACCCAGACCCTTGGTCTGATCGGCGGCGATAATCAGATTCAGATGAATGCCGGTGGTGCGCTGACCCGACGCGCCCTCGCCGACCGCAACACTGACAGCCTCAACCTGCAAGGCCAGAGCCTTGGCGCCTATTACAGCCTGGTCGGTGCGCAGGGCTGGCACGTCGACCTGTCGGCCAGTGGCGGTCGGGTCAGCGGTTTCAGTCGGAGCCCACAAGGCAATCGGCAAGCCACCGAAGGCAACGCGATGACCTTTTCCGTTGAAGGCGGTTATCCGATCGGCTTGAGTGACAACTGGGTGGTCGAACCACAGGCGCAACTGATCAACCAGCGCATCAGCCTCGACGCGCCTTATGCAGGCTCGGGCAACGCCTCGTCGACCGACCTGACCGCGTGGAGTGGCCGTGTCGGTGCGCGATTGAAAGGCAGTTATGACTTGAACGGGTTGCCTGTTGAACCCTACGTGCGCACCAACCTTTGGCACACGGTGTACACCGGCAGCACGGTGACCCTCGATCAGGTCGACAAGATCAGCAGCAGCCGCAAGTCTTCAACAGTGGAATTGGGCTTGGGACTGGTGGCGCGGGTCACACCGGCAGTAAGCCTGTACATGAGCGCCGATTACAGCAGCGATGTGGATGACAATGATCTGAACGGCATTATCGGCAGCCTTGGAGTGCGGATGCGTTGGTAATCTGCTGAACGCTGAAGAACCTTGTGGGAGCGAGCCTGAACTGGTCAAGTAATATTGGACACCCGTTAGGGTTTTTCAGGCCGCCATTTTCTCCATGGCGACCGGTGACCGGTAGTTGTTGTAGCTATGG